>JBOFIK010000001.1:0-9950 GCA_051650125.1 Sarcina sp.
CTATATGATGGTACGAAAGTAGAAACAACGTAAGGATGGCACAAGGTTAAATCCTAAATGTCGTAAACAATGGTTGCTCATGCAGGTAAGCTCCTAAGTCAGAGGATATGGAGAAACTTCAACGACTATCGGTTGAAATGCCGAGTAAAGCCACAAGCGATAGGTGGAAGAAAAGGTCTGCCCTAAACGAGTAATGTCGTAGGTGAAGAAATAGTCTTTGCACTCTAGGAAACTAGGTGGTCATTAGCGTGAGCGAAATGACATCATATAAGTAGCGTTATATGGTAAAACGATATAAACTTTATAAAAAATATAAATACTTTATAATTTTTATAGACTTCTTAATACAAATGTGTTATTATATTTGTAGGAGGTGGTCATAATGAAAAAGTATTCGATAGGTCAATTTGCTAAAAAAATAAATAAAACACAACAAACTCTCCGTAACTGGGATAAAAATGGAAAGCTAAAACCAGAAATAGTTGATTCTGATACTGGGTATAGATATTACACAGAAAAGCAACTTAAAGAATTTTACGGAGAAATTGCAAATAAAGAAAGATTAGTTATAGGATATTGTAGAGTTTCTAGTTCTAAGCAAAAAGAAGCATTAGAAAGACAGGTGGAGAACGTAAGAACTTATTTAATTTCAAAAGGTTATCAATTTAAGATAATAACTGATATTGGTAGTGGTATAAATTATGATAAAAAGGGACTTAATCAATTGATTCAACTTATCCTGCAAGATGAAGTTTCTAAGGTTGTTGTATTGTATAAAGATAGGTTAGTTAGATTTGGATTTGAACTTATAGAAAATCTATGTGAGTTTAAATCAGTAGAATTAGAAGTTATCGACAATACCGAAAAATCAGAGGAGCAAGAGGTTGTAGAAGATTTAATTCAAATAATCACAGTATTTAGTTGTAGATTGCAAGATAAAAGAGCAAAGAAAATTAAAGCTATGATTAAGGAGTTGGTAGATAATGATTAAAGCAATTAAAGTAAAATTATATCCTACTAAAAAACAAGAAGAGTTAATGTGGAAAAGTGTTGGTGTAGCTAGATTTTCTTATAATTGGGGACTAGACTATTTGAATAACTATTATGAAGAAAATAAAAAATCTTTATCAATAGCGAATTTAAGAAAAGTCTTTACAGAGATTAGAAAATCAGAAGAATATAAGTGACTTAAAGAAGTTTCTTCCGAAATACCACAACAAGCACTTAAAGATTTAGGAGATTCGTTTCAACGATTTTTTAAAAAAGAATCTGATTATCCTAAATTTAAAAAGAAAGGTAAATGTCAAACTTCATTTTATCATCTAAACAATAAATTTGTTGTTGAAGATAACTTTATTAGGCTAGAAAAAATAGGCTATGTAAAAATGAAAGATGATTGTAGACTGCCAGTTGGGAACTATAAAAAAGATAAAATTAAAGTCTTAAATCCTAGAGTGAAACATAACGGAAAGTTTTGGTATTTAGCACTTGCTTTTGAGTGTGAAGATAATACAAAGGAAGAACTAACAGGCGAAAGTGTAGGAGTAGATTTAGGCGTTAAGAATTTAGCAATAGTTTCTAATTTTGAAAAACCTTTTAAAAACATTAATAAATCTAAAGAAATGAGAAGATTAAATAAGAAACTTAAAAGACTACAAAGACAAGTTTCAAGAAAATATGGTATGTTGAAGGATGGCAAAGTTTTTGAAAAAGGTCAAAAACTTATTAAAACTCAAAATATCATAAAACTTGAAAAGAAAATTAAACTTGTTCATAAAAAAATTGCAGATATTAGATTAAATCATATACATCAAAGCACAAATGCTATTGTGAAAACCAAACCTAGCAGAATTGTTGTAGAAGATTTAAATGTTAAGGGGATGTTACGTAACAAACACTTAGCTAAAGCGATTTCAGAACAATGTTTTAATAAATTTATAACTATTCTTGGTCATAAATGCAAATGGAGAGGAATTGAACTTGTAAAAGCAGATAGATTCTTTCCAAGTAGTAAAATGTGTTCTTGTTGTGGAACTATTAAAAAGGACTTGCGATTAAAAGATAGGACTTATATATGTATAAATGATAAGTGTAATCTTGTAATAGACAGAGATAAAAATGCGAGTTTTAATTTAGCAAGATATAAATTAGCTTAGAAAATCAAATTAAAAGATTAAGCTAATATGTAGACAATGACGAGGTCGAATTTAAGCCTTTGGAGAATTATATCAAACGAAAGTAGTCTTTAGACAAAATCGGATTCTATGAAAAAGGAAATAAATCTATGAAAATTATAAAGTATTTATAAGGAATTATAGAGTTTATACGTCAGTTTAACTTTATTACATATATTAAATAATCTTAGAAAGTTCTTACCTGAAAAATTTGAACTTGTTGCAGTAACTCTTAATCCTGGTGGTGTTGATAATACCCCATTACACGAATTATGCAAAGAACTTGACGTTGAATTTCATGAAGTTCAAACACAAATCAAAGAAATTGTCTTTGATATCAGAAAGGAAAAGAACCCTTGCTCTCTATGTGCAAACCTCCGTCGTGGAGCTTTAAACTCTAAAGCCCAAGAACTTGGTTGTAATAAAGTCGCATTAGGACATCATAAAGATGATGCTCTTGAAACATTCTTTATGTCTATGGCTTATGAAGGTAGAATTAACTGTTTCTCACCTAAAAGTTATATGCATAAAAATGAAATTACACTAATTAGACCTATGGTGTTTATAGATGAGAGTATGATTATAAAACAAGCAAAAGAAAACAATTATCCTATTATCACAAATCCTTGCCCTGCTGATGGTAAAACTAACAGACAAGATATAAAACTCCTGATAAGAAAACTTGATAAAGAAATGCCTGGATTTAAAAAGAATCTATTTAAATCTTTAACTAACTCCGAGCAAATGTTTATGTGGGATACTAATATTGTTAGAAAAATGTAATTCATTTTTTTCATAATCACTTGATTTATATCAAGTACTATCGACTTAAAGAGGTGATTTTATAATGTGCGTTGGAAAACAATCAAATACTAAATTAATAGTGCTATTAATACTTGCAGTCCTAGGTGTTAGTGCCGCTTTATTAAGCCGCTATTTCCATATAGCTTTATAAAATCAAAAGGTGCACCTCAATCGCTTGATATGCACCTTTTGATTTTTATTATTTTAAAGAAAAGCTTCCTTTATCTACCATTTCAGAATTTGTATTTTCACTTTTATATGTTTTACTCTCTAGATAGAATATTATAGTTCTAACATTCTCATCACTAGATTGAATTACCTTTATAGCATCACTTGTTGCAACTACATCATAAAAATAATCTACTCCAAAAGCTCCATCATACAAACTCCCAGTCCATGAACCTTCTGAGATTTTTCTTAACTTTCCTGTTGGACAAGCCTTTTCTGTACCTACTTTAACCTCTAGTTCTCCACTCTCTAATACATTTAACCCAAAGCTTTCAAACGAATCATTAACACCTGCATCCTCATAATCTATATATAGCTTACTTCTTCCATTAAATAAGTTATTCTTTTCTTCTTTTTTCTTAGTCTCTTCTTTTTCCTTAGCCTCTTGAAGTTTCTTTTTATCAGCTAACTTTTCCTCTAATTTTTTCACTCTTATGCTCATCTGAGAATATTTTTTATTAGCTTCTTCTGATAATCCTTCTAGGTTTATTTCATCAAATATTTTTTTAGCTTCTTCTAACTTTTCTTCTTCTAAAAAATTACTTACTTTTTTTAATTCATCTTCTATTTTTAAATCTAAGTTTTCATTCTCTTCTATTTTCTTTTTTAAATTTTGTATGTCTTTCACTAAATTTTCATATGTATTATCTTCTTCTATTTTAGCTAATTCTATCTTTGCCGCCTCAATATCACCATCTGCTAAAGCATTTTTTGCTAATACAAATGTATGTAAAAGATTATAATTTACTAAAGCTTCTTCCTTACTTTTACCTTCTACTTCATCACTAGCTAACTTAAATAAGTTTCTAGCTTTATCATACTCATCAGATGCTAATGCTATCTTAGCCTTCTCTAGCATATTTGAAGTTTTACCTTCATCGTTTTTTGCATTGCTACCACAAGCAATTCCTGTAAATATTGTAGCTAAAACTAACCCTAATATTAAATATTTTTTCATATTGTCCCCCTTAAATGTCCTAGTAAGCTAACTATCATTTAACTTACATCTAAATATATTATAGTAATTAATTATCGTCACTTTCTTAAAAAAACTTTAGTTTTTTCAAGACTTTTTTGTAACTTTTAAAATTACTGATTAGAGTAAAATTAAACTAAATTTAAAGTTACATTTTTTATTACAGGAGAATATTTATGAAAAAAACAGAACTAGTAGGTATACTACTAACTGCTACGATACTAATCGGTGGCATATCTTATTACACTATTTGCAATTCAAATTTAGCTATACCAACTAGAAATATACAAACTAATAATCAAATCCATCTAGCTACACCAACTAAAACTACATCTACATCTACTTCTATTTCTAAAACACCAACTACTGTATCTTCAACTAATGAAATTGCAGCAGCTCAAAACATAAACTTATCCGAAACTGCCCAACTTGAATCTTCAAGTAATTTATACATAACACAAATCTCTACACTAGAAAATCAAATAACTCAAAAATTGCAAAGTGTTATAAAAAATACAGGGACTACAAACTCAATGGTAAACGGACTTTTAGAGTCTTCTCAAATTTGGGATAATCAGATACATAAAATGTTACAATTTATAAAAGTTAATCTAACTACTCATCAACTTGAAATATTTAATAAGCAAGTAGCTCTTAGTAAAAATTTTATTATTAATGAAATTAAAGAAACTCAAAGTGTTAATAGTGGTGAAAAAATTCAATACCTGAATTCTGCTACGCAAGCTTTATATATGAGTGGTCGAAGTACTAACTTCTTACTATTTAACTATATAATCAACAATGGTATAAATCCTCAACTATCAAATCAATATGCTTTTAGCAATCAAGCTATTTTTTCTGCTGATAACGGAAACTTAAATCATTATACCCCACAACAACTTGATTTTATAAAGCAATATAAAGATGAATTTAACTTAACACAAGAAAAGTCAAATAATTATATGACTTTAGTGAAAGAAAATAAAATGTCTGTTTCAACCGCTTATTCAAATATTAATAAAGCTTGGACCGTTACTCTTAATAATATTTATCAAGAACTCAGTAATGTAAGCAAACAATCTGAAATACCATCTGAATACAATAAAATTTGGCTTAATTATAAATCTGAAATGGTTAACCTAGAAGCTCAAATGTACTCTAACAAAACTGAGCAAAACCTTGCTAAGCAAAGATTATCAATCAGACTTACTCAAATGGAATGTTACAATCTTCTTAATCAATTTGCTAGTTCCGTATTTTCTCACAAATAAAAATAAAGTAGGGCCTATTAAAACACGCTCTACTCTATTGGTAAAATTCATTTGAATCACTTGTCACAAAACTTGTATATGTACTATCTAGTATTGGATTATACAAACTTTGTTCACTAACAGGATATTTCATTATAAAGCTATTTACCACAGTTTCTTTAACAATCACACTTTTATAATACACAAATTCACCTTCTCTCCATGAAATCACATAAGTATTTTCTCCTTTTTCTTTATATGGCATATTTGAAATTGTATTAATTGCATTTTCGTACATATCATCTACATTCTCACCTTTAGACTTTTCCCAGCCTTCAAATAACATACTTGCATTTCCATCCGAAGTTGAAATCTTCAAACTACTCTTCTCTTCGTTTTCCTCTACGTTTGTAAATATAGATGGATATTCAACTTTCAATCCATATTTTTCGTTATTGTATGCTTGATATGAAAAAGTTCCGTCTGAAACATTTGAATTTTGAAACTTTTCTAACTCTTCCTCTAAATATTTCTTCTCTTGAACTAGCTTTTTATTCTCTAAAACTACTTCTAACTTTAAATCTTTTATTTTATTTTTTACATTAATTAAACTTTCACTATTATAAAAACTTAAAATACCATTTATATCTTCTTCTATTTCAACGTAACTACCCCTATTTAGATATTCTTCTTTTTTAATAATATCATTTTCTATAAATTCATTTGCATACTTTAAAAAACTTTCATCCTCTTTATTTTTCTTATAAATTTCACTAGCTACATTATACTTTTCACTACTTAAATTCATCTTAAACGCTTCAACTTGGCTATCAATTTTACTTCCACACCCAACTAGAAAAAAAGCACCTATTAATACTGTCAAAAATTTAAACTTCATAAATTACTCCCTTTTATTTTTAAGTTTTTCAAAGTCTTATATTTGAATTTTTTATAACAAAAAGGATACCATATTAAAACAGTATCCCTAAATAACTAGAATATATCATAATCCCCAGCTAAAATAATTTCTTCATTATATTCTTTACAAATACTCTCAAAACTCACCATATGTTTTTTTATTAAATCTACATCTGATTTTTCTATTCCTTTAACTATTCCATCACTTACAGACTTAAACTCATCAAGTTCCCTATTAAAATCTAGAACAAGACTTTTATCTATTTCTAAATCAAATACCTCATTAATCTTTATCTTCTCGTACATTTCACTGTATAAAATTATCTTTTCAATTAAGCTTTCTTTAAACTCTGTACTTTGTGATGCTACGCTTGGAAACTCATAATTTATTTCACTTATGACCTCACTATTAAATTCAAAAATTAAGCTTAACATTGTTTCTAACTTTTTATCTAAAATATTAGATAACTTTAAGCTTATGTCCCCCTCGATATACTTCATAAAATATAACTCCTTACTACTAATTTTTTTTATTTGTTCCTCTATTAATATCTAAAACACTCTATAACTTATTAAAACATATAAAAATAGCATCTTATTTGACTTTTTGTGACTAGAACTTTAAATTTACTTTAGCAATATGAAAACAATTATTAAGAATACGTAAAGTAATATTTTAAAACAGCTACTATTTTTCCCCACTGATCTCACTCTATGAATAAAACTTAGAATTCCTCTAACCTGATTTACATTAAATTTTTTAAATATAACTTTCTATAAAAAAGATGTCTCTACACATGTGTAAAAATACCTTTTACTACATTTATTTAGTTACTAAACTTCTCCTGCTAGGACACCTTGTCTATTTTCTTCTAACTTTTGTTTTCTACACATCTTTCTCCAATGATATAGCGCATAAATTGATGATAGAAGACCCTATTATACTAAAAAAAACCAATAATCATATAAATGATTTCTATCCTACCATTAATGGTATAAAAAATTCAACAAAAGAGCCATACCAATCCCTTGATATGACTCTTACCCATTAATCTCTCTCAAATTATCCTGATTACCTCTACCTTAGTCGAAAACTACCCCTGTCTTAACTAAAACACTTTAATTATTATTACATTTTGTATTTTATCATCTTGAAAAGAATTTTTCGATAAAAATAAAATGATATTTTTCGACATTTTTTAATTTTGTGAATTTAAACTTATACATCTTTTATAGTTAACACCTTACTTTTATACTTATTTTTAGTTTTTATGGGTTTAAAAGGAATATTTAAAGATATTTTTTCTTATAAAAATTAAATATTAGTGCATAATTTTATACATATATTGTATAAATAAATCTTTTATAAACTTCTGTTTTTATTTATTTTCTCTCAACTCAAATATACCTACTATTTTACCTTTACTTATCTATTACATTCTTTGCAACTAAGCTTCATCACATATCTAGCTTAAAAAATAAATAAATTATCATACTATTTTTGTTCTAAATTAAAATTCCCTTTACCACCTTCTATATTTTTCCCATCTTCCCTTTTATCAAATGTTTGACTTGCTAAATAAAATATAATTTCTTGTGTTTGTTTATTATCAGTCTCCATTAATTTTATAGCATCTTTAGTTATCACCAAACCAATGCTTATCTTTTCTTCTTCTACATTATTTTTGATTTCACCCGCCCATTGTCCTTCAATTGGCATTGCATCTAATGCACCTTTAAAAGACCCTCTTAAAGAAGATATCTCTACTTGCATCGCACCAGACTTAAGCACTTCAAATTCATACTCTAAAAAAGCATCACCTATACCTTCTCCTTCATAATTAACTGCTAATTTATTTGTTCCATCATAATATTTTTTGTATTTATCCCCTGTCTTTATTATTTCCTCATTAGTATTTTCTTCTTTTCCTTTATCTTCTTGCGTTACTTTATCTTCTTCATTTTTTTCTTCTTGATCGCCATCTTGCTTATTTTCTTCATTGTTCTCATCTTTTTCTTTATCTAAAATTATTTCTTCTTTTTCTGCCTTCCCTTTATTTGAAAATTCACTCGAACAAGCAAAAAAGTTAATCACTACTATCGAACACAAAAACATAGATACAATTTTACTTTTTTTCACTATAATCACCTCTAAAATAAATTTAGCTCCCTTAAATTTATATTCTCTTTTTACTCTTCTAATCCTTCTTAATTAAAATTCTTAATATATTTATAACTAAAAAAGCCTCCTATAAAAGTATTTAAACTTTTATAGAAAGCTTTTTCATAAAGATTTTTGCTCTATTCATATTTTTAATTATACTATTAAAAGAAAAAACTTTAATACTAATTTATTATTATGATTTTTCTTTGCATCTAATTTCTTCTTTTAAAATTGTAGCCTAATAACCCCATTATACTTACTATTAGTAAAAATAAAATATTACTCACATTAGTTTTAAAAACTTCACTTAAACCTGTATCTGGTAACTCATGAATCTTTTTAACTGTGTGATCTTTAGTTTTACTATCAGTAATTACTGAAATTTTACTATCTACAATTGTTTTGTTAATCACTTCATTTTCTTTTGTAATATTAAAGCTTCCTACTGAATTATTTATATTATATCCCTTAGGTGCTACAACTTCTTTGTAAGTATAAGATCCAAATGGAAGTTTAATACTTATTGTACCATTCTCTGGTGTCATTCCCTTAAAGACTACTTTTCCATCAGCATTTTCAATTTCAATGACCGCACCAGCTAGTGCATTTCCAGATTCATTAGTCTTAAATATATTAACTGTCCCTGTAATCTTTGTATCTACAAATATAAAAGGTTTAGCATAACTTAAATGTGTTGAGTCAATCACTACCTTGATAGAATTTGCATCAATATTATATCCTATTGGTGCTTTAACTTCTTTAACCTGGTAATTTCCCCACTCGAGTCTAGTTAAATCTATTGCTCCATTTTTATCAGTAGTTACTAACTTTTTATAATTATTAGGTCCTAATACTTCAAAAATAGCTCCCGCTAGCTTCTCTTTATTTGTTCCTTCTTTTACAATTGTAAAACTTCCTGTTTTTGCAATATCTTTAAATGTTAATGCTTGAACTGTTGTTACGTCTTTTGCATTTATCACAACTTTTTGTGCTTTTGCTGTTATTTCGTAACCTTGTGGTGCTTTTGTTTCTGTGATTGTGTATGTTCCAAACTTTAAGTTTTCAACTTTTGCAATTCCATTTGCATTTGTAGTTAATACTAAAGGTTTGAATGTTTTATCATTATCTTTAGTTATTGTAAACTCTGCTCCTTCAAGTTTTACCGTTCCTGCTTCATTTGTTTTAGTTATGCTAATTGAACCGTTACTTAGCGGAGTATCCTTAAATGTTAATGCTTGCACTGTTGTTACATTGCTTGCATTTACTATTACATTTTGTGGTTTCGCTGTTATTTCATAGCCTTGTGGTGCTTTTGTTTCTGTTACTACGTAATCCCCAAATGCTAAGTTTGTAGCTGTTGCTATTCCCTCTTTATTTGTTGTTATTACTTTACTGAATGATTTATCTCCAGTTTTTGTTATAGTAAACTCTGCTCC
>JBOFIK010000002.1:0-2038 GCA_051650125.1 Sarcina sp.
CTGGTTCTAAAATTATAGACAAATGTACTTATTTTAGATAATTTGTGCTTTTAATATCTTCTGATATCATTTAAGCCAAGGTTGGACCAGTTTGTATAAATAAATTTATACTATCCCACAACCCTATTTATTAAATTTATTATTAAAAGTTTTATTCAACCCTCCACTAGGATGAAAATATAAGCTTCTTAAAATTTAAGAGATACTTATACTTGTGATTAAATAATCTTTTTTCTATAATTACAAAATTCTATTTTCTAAAATCTTTTTTACTTTTCTGTAAGGTGTGTATAAATTAATTTCTTTATCATTTTTTCTATTTAATATATTTTTACTTGCATTTATATCAGCGTGAGCTTTACCACAATTAGAACATTCAAAAACTTCGAAACTTCTTACACCAAACTTACCGCATATACTACAAATCTTGCTTGTGTAAGCTGGATTTATATAAGTATAAATAATTTGATTCAAATCCGATTTATACTCAAGTCTTGATCTTATATAACCTTTTATCCATCTAGAAATTCTTCTTTTAATATGCTTTGGATAAGTATTATCCCAATTTACAAAATCTAAATTTTCCATTACAATTTCTTTTGGTTTTTCTTCCTTTAAAAATTGATTTAATGAGTAGTTTATATAAGACTTAATTTTAGCTTCATGTTTTTTCTTGTTTTTGTTATATCTAATTTTCCCTAAATTATTTTTTCTAATTTTCTCTGCTTTTTTAAAATTTCCATCCTTAATATACTTTTTATATAAAGCATAAAATCTATTTCTATTTTGATTAACTTTGTTTAATCTTTCAGTTTCTTTCGTTAGAAACTCATTAAGCTTTTCTCCATAAAAATGATTTGTAGATGTTGCAAGTAAATTATTGTACCCTTTGTCTATACCAACTATATTTTCATTATTATTTTTTTTAGCTTTTACTTTAAGCGGACAATGAATTTCTATTTTATTACCATTAAATTTAACAATCATAGTTCTATCATAAACATTGTTATCTCTAAGTTTAATAGAAACTCGTTTTCCCTTTTTAGCACAGGTTATTTTTATAGCATCATCTTTGTATCTATAAAGTCCTGTATCTATTGAAAAAGTTCGTTTAAACGTATAAGGTATTTTATTTTTAACCTTTCTTGTAAAGCGTCTTATTATAATATTTAATCTTTTAATATTTAGCTTTTTATCTTTAAACTTACTTGGAAGCTCAAATTTTTCTTTTACAAGAATTTTATGATAAAGAATATTTGATTTAAGCATATAATTTATATAATGTTTATCATCATCATTTAAATTAGGATTTCTAAAAGACTTTTGTTTAACTTTATTTTTTATATGAGTCCATTGTGCTTTAATTTGCCCAAAAGTTTCAGTTAAAGCAAGTTTCCAATACCTAGCTGGTAATTTCCACTGCTCATAAAATAAAGTCTTAACCCATTCATCTCTTATTTTCCTCTCACTCGTTATAAGCGGAAGACTACTAATGCCACTATATCTTGAAAATATATAGTTTTTAGCATTTCTATAATGTTTTCCTATAAACAATAATTCATCTAAATCACCTTGTGATATTTCTTCTGAATACTGTTTAACAGTTTTAATCATAGTTGCCACTTATAACTCACCTCACTTACTTTATTACTATTATTATTTCCAACAATGGGATAAATTATTATAAAATAAGATTTTAGTTTGAATTTTAAACTTAATAAATAGGGCTACGATTCCCTTTTTATCTAAAAATAAGTATCTGTATATAATTTTAGAGTGTTCAATAAAGTACGCTACTACCTTACCAGTTCTTTTATGAACTTCTCATACTTTCATATGAGCACAGACTATATCACCATCTAATTAAAATTTCAAATTAGATGCTCCCCATTTCCCCACGCTTGCAGGTACGAGATTTCTCTCTAGTCGTTGAACGTTCTCCTGTTCGGAGCTTCGCTGCTGATTATCCATTGCATAACACTTAGGATTTAACCTTATGCCATCTAGTTAATTTTTTCTACTTTCGTAACTTTCACGC
>JBOFIK010000003.1:0-3617 GCA_051650125.1 Sarcina sp.
ACGAAAACCAAGTGATATAAATTAGCTTAGAAAATCAAATTAAAAGATTAAGTTAATATGTACGATTTGGCGAATCGGAATTTAAGCCTTTGGAGAATTATATCAAACGAAAGTAGTCTTTAGACAAAATCGGATTCTATGAAAAAGGAAATAAATCTATGAAAATTATAAAGTATTTATGAAGAATTATAGAGTTTATACGTCAGTATTATAAAGCTAAAACAGCTAATGCGAAGTATAAAGAGACTTTAATGTTATCTAGAGAAGGTCTTAATATAACTTCAAGGAATTTAAAAAAAGATGGATAAATTAATTTTGCATTCAACGTCAATATTTTTTTATACAATTCATAATTTTTTAAAATAAAAAATAAAGAACTAGGCATAAAACACCTAGTTCTTTCTGTTCTTTTCTATTCTAACTCAAAATTCGCACACTTATTTTTAACTTCTTCATCAACCTGCGCTTTTATATAAGTTCCCATATCTCTATACTCTTCTTCTAGAATATTTGCACCTCTGTGAAGATATGCAACTAACTGTTGATCTGTATATGGAATTAAATATTCTTTTATAAATAAAGTTTGCGGTAAATGTTCTTCTATTTCTAATAAAAGCTCATCAAGATTTCTTCTCTCTATTGTTGATATAGCAACAATCTTATACTTTTCTTTATAAAGTTCTTTAAGTTCTTTAAGTCTTTCTTCAGATATTAAATCTATCTTATTTAAAACTAAAATACTTGTTTTTTCTAAAGCACCAAGTTCTTCTAAAACAGTTTCAACAGCCTCAACTTGAAGTTCTACCTCATCAGAACTTGAATCAACAACATGACAAAGAACATCTGAATATATAACTTCTTCAAGTGTAGACTTAAATGCTTCTACAAGTTCATGTGGAAGTTTTTTAACAAACCCTACTGTATCTGTTAGTGTTATAGGTCTATTACTTGGAAGATTTACAGCTCTTGTTGTTGTATCAAGAGTTGCAAATAGCATATCCGCTTCAAATACTTTTTCTTTTATCATCTTATCTTGAGCTGCTAAATCACAAATAGTATTTCTAAGAGTTGATTTCCCTGCATTTGTATACCCTACAAGTGAAACCTGTGGTATATTTTGCTTACTTCTCTTCTCTCTTTGAACTTCTCTTGTCTTTTTAATTTTCTTTAATGCCTTTTGAAGTTCAAAAACTTCTTCTCTAATTTTTCTTCTATCTATTTCAAGCTTCTTCTCTCCTGGTCCTCTAGTTCCAATTCCTCCACCTGTTCTTGAAAGAACTGTCCCAAGTCCCATAAGTCTTGCAGAACGATATTTAAGTTGTGCAAGTTCTACTTGAATCTTAGCCTCTCTACTCTTGGCTCTTCTTGCAAATATTTCAAGAATTAAAGTAGTTCTATCAATTACCTTAACACCTGTAACATTTTCAAGATTTCTAACCTGAGAACCTGATAGTTCATCATCAAATATTATAAGATTAGCTCTAAGTTCTTGTCTTAGTCTAGCTATTTCAAAAGCCTTCCCTTTTCCTACATAAAATGCAGTATCAACTTTATTTCTATTTTGGTAAACAGTATCTATAACTGGTACATCACAAGCTTTTGCAAGTTCTTTAAGTTCAACAAGACTATCTTCTGAGTCAGTTCCTACAAGAATAGCTTTCTCACTATCATCTTCTATTGCATCAGTTATTTTAATTATCTCTTCAATATGATTAATCTTATCAAGTACATCTACACCTAAAGTTTGTTCAACTGTTAAATAAGGATATTCTTCACATAAAAGAACATCATTTTGAACTGTACAGAATCCTAGAGAAACATCTTTAATCTCTTTTTCTTCTATTGCAATAGCTGCAATTGCATCAAGCTTTAATTTTAAAAGCGCTGATGCATCAAGAGCTGAAAGTCTACATATTCCGTTAGGATGTGTGTGTATTATTCTAACTCCTGATAATTTTTTTTCATTAATATCTATAATAGGAATTTCTACACTTGTTGAATCTCCTATTGCTACACTAATTACTTTACCTTTTCTTGTAATAGCAACACTTACTTCTCTATCAATGTCACCTGTTACTTTTGATATTATTTTTACCATCTCTTCTGTATAGATAGCATGTTTTGGAACAACAATATCATAAATTTGTTCTAATTCATTTAAGGTACTATTTCTGATACCTTCAACTTTTCCATATATCATTCTAAATCACTCCTTTACTGTGTTTAAAGCTCTCTAGATATATCCTTGACAATATTCTATTAATTTTATAATATAAATACAATATTGTAAATAGAGTATGTATACCTAATATGCAACTCTATTTCCGACGTAATATAATATCTATCTTATAAAAACTCTTGGAGGAGACTTACACATGGAAAATAAAGAGAGAAATATTCTTCTTACAGAAGAACAAATTGCAAAAAGAATTAAAGTTGTTGGAGAAGTTATTAAAAATGACTATAAAGACAAGCCAATATATGTGCTTTCATTATTAAGAGGAAGTTTTATATTTGCAGCAGACCTTGTTAGAGCTATTGATGGACAAGTTCAGGTAGGATTTATGACTACTTCAAGCTACGGTCATGGTGAGGAAAGTACAGGAGTTGTTAATGTTGTTAATGATATCCCTGATGATATTAAAGGACTCGATGTTCTTATAGTTGATGACATAATTGATACTGGAATTACAATGGACTTTGTTATAAACCATGTAAAAAAACTTGGTGCAAACTCTGTTCAAATCTGTACACTTCTTGATAAGCCTTCAAGAAGAACAAAATCTTTAAAACCTGATTATTGTTGTTTTGAAATAGAAGATTTATTCGTTGTTGGTTACGGATTAAACTATGGAGATTTCTACAGAAACGTTCCATATATATTTAACTGGGAAAATTAATCTCTAAAGGAGATAGACTTTGTTTCTATCTCCTTATTATTTTATCTAATAACTAGGGTTTTCTAATGTACTTAGCTACACACAATGAAACCTTTAGGTACTAAACAAATAGTAACATAAAAGCAATAGGGGGTACTCTAATGAAACTCGGTATGACTATTTCTTCTATTTTCGCATTAATTGTATTAAATGTAGTTATGCTTTCATTTACAAGATACAGTGCTAATATATTTTTTTCTAAAATATTAATGTTCGGTGGATCTTTTGTGTATGGCATTGCATTGATATTTTCATATAAGACAGCTTACATAATCGGACAAAATGCTATATTTATTGGTATAGCTTTTGGTATTTATGGTCTCTATAAACATAAAATATCTAACTTTCCTGTTATAATTTTTTCTATTGTTTTTATTATAATAGAATTTTTAGCACACTTTTTTAATATTAAACTATTAATGTTTTCAACTAAAATAAGTGGATTTAGTATTTCAGCTATTTTAAGTCTTATAATTCCATTTACACTCGGAATAATAACTCACATACTAATACATAAAAAAGCAGAGCATTTGTAAAAACGGTTCTTACTCAAGTATGGGTATTTCAAAAATAGTTAAATAATAAAAATGGTGTTTTCGGACGCCATTTTTTTGTTAAGTTCTTTATTATATTTTGTTGTTTGGTTAAACTAAAGTTACATCAACGGGGAGACGAAAT
>JBOFIK010000004.1:0-141346 GCA_051650125.1 Sarcina sp.
GGCTTTATTATTGGTTTCTCTGGTTTTGGTTTTACATCCGGCTTTATTATTGGTTTCTCTGGTTTTGGTTTTACATCCGGCTTTATTATTGGTTTCTCTGGTTTTGGTTTTACATCCGGCTTTATTATTGGTTTTTCTGGTTTTGGTTTTACATCCGGCTTTATTATCTTTGATATATTTATTTTTATATCAAGATTTTCACCTTTAATATATTTGGGTATATCACTGTATTTAATCTGTTTATTATTTAAATAAACACTATCTATTTTATACCCTTGTTGGATATTGGGAATAACTATTTTAGTTCCGTCTATCCCAATTATATTTTTTTCGACCGTCTTTTCTCCGCCATTGATACTAACATTGATACTATAATCTTTTACTTGGACTATCTTCTCAAGTTTTGCAACTATATTCAAATTCTTATTAGTGAAATATACTGGAACCATATTCCCCTCTGAATGTTGTCCATTAACATTAACATCCACTACCTTATACCCCTTAGGTACACTTGGATACTTAATTTTCTCTCCCGATTCACCATTAGATACACTAGTTAAAACTTTTCCATTTGGCTCTATAAGTTTCACTTTTGCTTGATACTCAACTGGTGCAACTATATATGTTACAATTTCATTGTTTTCTCCCAATGTTGCTGGTACTTTAAACTTTTTCATTTCATTTTCAGGCAATTCTTTTCCATTTACCTTAACCCCAACAATTCTATAATATGATGGAATTCTGAAAGAATTAAAATCTATTTTCATGCCACTTAGGCCCACCCTAGTTTGATTATATAGTACTTTCCCATTTTCCGTCTCAATATTAACAGTTGTACTAATAAACCACCAAATACTATCATTTTTGTCATAATTAGTACTACTTAAACTATTTGTGTTTTTCGCTGTTAACAAAATATGATTGTCAATACTAATACTATTCTTATGTACATGCATCAAACTAATAATTCCTATCCCAATAGCCACTGCAACTATTTTTTTCCTCATATTATTTTCTTACCTCAATTTTTCTTAAAATCATACTGCGATTATAACAAAATTCATAGCTTTTAACAATTTTCTATTAATTAGATATCTATATTTTTCCATCTATGATGTTTATTAACTTTTTTTATTTTTTTTTATTTAATATCACCACTTTTCACTATATTTTATGCTTAAATATAATTTTTTTACTAAAAAAAAGATTTTGATGCACTCATTCATCAAAATCTTTTTATATTAAATTAATTACTGGCATTTTTCTTTTCGTTCTTTATAAGCATAATAAATGAAACTGTAAATCCGCCCCAAAGCACTGTTGCTCCTATTGCGAAAAATATTATTGATGTTAGTGTCATATTCAAAGCCCCCTTTAGTATTACTTCCCAAAGTTAAATTATTTATTTTATTGTTACTTCTTCTTCAATAGCCTCTTCTTTATCTAAATCTTCAAAATTTTCTATAACCTTATCTTTCCATGGTTTCCTAGCAAGGACTATACCTGCTATAATTCCAAATCCTATAACACTCCATCCATACGCAAATAGCTCTGATAACTGATATCCTCCATATGGTGTTTTAATTTCTATAATGATATTTTGTACTATCATATATATTAATATTGCTGGTGTTATATATTTAATAGCGATATCCCACCACTTTCCAATGCTAAAGTGTGATTTTGCGTTTGTATATTCTCTTAATTTCGCTGGTGTTAATATCCATCCAATTAAAATAACTTCTAATAATCCAACTACAACTATTCCATAATTATTAATAAAAGCATCAACTATGTCAAGAATATAAAGCCCTGCCCCAGTTGCGAAGATTGAACTCATACAAACACCTACAAGACACATTATAGTTACAACTTTTTTTCTACTCCAACCAAACTTATCTTGGAACGGTGCTGAAACTGCTTCTGTAAGTGATACTGATGATGTTATCCCTGCAAATATTAAGCAAAGGAAGAATAGAACCCCTATAAATGTTCCTGCTGTTCCCATAGTAGTAAATATTTGTGGGAATGCTACAAAGGCAAGTCCTATTCCACTAGAAACGACCTCTGAAACTCCAACTCCTTGAGCTGTTGCCATAAATCCAAGTATTGCAAATACCGCAATAGCTGATAATAGCTCAAATCCACAATTAGCAAACGCTGTTACAAATGCACTATTATTTATATCACTCTTTTTAGGTAAATAACTTGAATAAGTCATCATAATTCCGATAGCGATACTAAGTGAATAGAAAACTTGTCCATAAGCTGCTATCCAAACTTTTGGTTGTGTAACCATACTCCAATCTGGTGTGAATAATGCATTAAGCCCTGCTGCTGCCCCCTCTAAAGTTACTGCTCTAATTGCAATAACAATCATAATAACAATCAATGTTGGAAGCAATATTTTATTTACTTTTTCTATACCTTTTTTTACTCCCTTATAACAAACAAACCAGTTTATTGTCCAAATTAATGCAACCCCTGCAAGTATGTACCATACTGGTCCCCCTATACTAAATGGTGAGTCTGTAAGTTGTAGAAAATTATTATGGAAAAAAGCATTTGAATCTGTACCCCATCCTTTTTTGAAAGCTAGTACAAAAAAATTCATTGACCAACTTATAATTACTGAATAATAGGCAACTATAAATGCTGATGTAATAGTTGGCCACCATCCCATCCACTCCCACTTTTTAGATGCTCTAGCAATAGCAAGTGGTGTTGAACCTTTGTATTTATGCCCCATAGTGTACTCTAATATTAATAATGGTATACCCGCTGTAAATATTGCTATGAAATATGGTATCAGGAATGCTCCACCTCCATTTTCATAAGCTATATATGGAAATCTCCATATGTTACCAAGACCTACCGCAGATCCTATAACGGCAAGTATAAAACCCATTTTTGAGCCCCACTGTTCTCTCTTTTTCTTCACCAAAATCGCCCCCTTGTTATTACTTTTTTTGATTTATATAAATTAAATTGGTAAACTTTATTATTTGTTAAATATCATACTATATTATTAATAATCAAATCATTAAAAAGCTATTTTATTATCAATATACCCTATAATACTATTCAATAATTGATAAATTGTTATTATAAAACATTTACTTATATCAATTTATTAATCAGATGCTATTTTGGTCTTTATATTTATCGAATATAACTTTTTCAAACAATTTCTTGCTTTAAATTTTTCACACAAAAAAAACCTATCTAAATTGTATTATCTCTTTAGATAGGCTTTTATATTTTTTGGATTTATTCCGATAATTGACCATGTTTTTCATAAGAACTTATTTTTTAATCCTATTTTCTTCATCTACAAAGACAACTCTTGGTTTATGATCTATCGCTTCATCTTTTTCCATATCACAATAGCACATAATAATTATCTTATCATTAACCTGAACACACCTTGCTGCTGCTCCATTTAAGCATATCATACCAGTCCCTCTCTCTCCTGCTATTGTATATGTTTCAAATCTTGCTCCATTATCTATATCAACTATACTCACTTTTTCATATTCTAATATCCCTGCTGCATCTAATAAATCCTCATCAACCGTTATACTTCCTACATAATCTAAAGCTGCTTGCACAACCCTCGCTCTATGAATTTTTCCTTTTAACATATTAACTCTCATTTTTAAATCCCTCAACTTCCACTTAACCCTTTTTAAACTTCAAATGTAAAATTATCTATAAGTCTTGTCTTACCTATATGAACTGCTATTGCAACTAAAACTGACTTATCTATAACCTCTACCTTTTCTATTGATAAACTATCAACTACTTCTATATAATCAACTCTCGCTAATTTTTCTGTTTCTACTATGCTATTTATATGTTTTTTAACTTCCTCTGAATTTCTTTCACCATCTACTATTATTTCTTTTGCACTTGTCATTGCTTTATTTAAAATAATTGCTGCTTTTCTCTCATCTTTTGAAAGATAAGAATTTCTTGAACTTTTAGCTAGTCCATCCTTTTCTCTAATTATTGGACATCCTATAACTTCAACATCTATATTTAAATCCCTAACCATTCTTTTTATAACTGCAAGTTGCTGTGCATCTTTTTCTCCAAAATATGCTCTATCTGGAGTTACTATATTGAATAACTTTGATACAACTGTACATACCCCCTGAAAATGTACTGGTCTACTTTTTCCACAAAGTTCTCCTGTAAGTCCATTCATATTCACAAATGTTGTAGCATTATCAAAATACATTTCATTTACCTCAGGATTAAATATTAGATTTGCTCCTGCTCTCTCACAAATTTCTGAATCTCTTTTTAAATCTTTAGGATAACTATCTAAATCTTCATTAACTCCAAATTGAGTAGGATTAACAAATATGCTAACCACAACTCTGTCATTCTCTTTAGATGCTTTTTTTATAAGACTTTCATGACCTTCATGTAAATATCCCATTGTAGGCACAAACCCTACTCTAAACCCTTGTTTTTTCCACTCCTTGACTATTTCTCTAATGTATTTAATTTCACTTATATATATCATATTCATCACCCTTAATATAACTTTTCTAAAACTTCATCTTTTACCTTAAAAGTATGTTCACTACTTGGGAACACACCATCTTTAACTTCATCTATATACTTTTTAAATGCACTATCTATTCTTTCTCCAATACTGTCATACTTTTTCACAAACTTTGGAGTAAAATCACTATACATACCAAGCATATCCTGATAAACAAGTATTTGACCATCACAGCCATTCCCAGCACCTATTCCTATTGTCGGTATACTTATTTTCTTTGATACAAGCCTTGCAATCATATCTGGAACACATTCAAGAACAATAGCAAAAGCCCCTGCTTTTTCAACTGCAATTGCTTCCTCTATAATTCTTTTTGCATTCTCTTCATCCTTACCTTGAACTTTAAATCCACCAAAGACATTAACCGATTGAGGTGTTAAACCTATGTGTGCCATAACTGGTATAGATGCTTTTGTAATTGCCTCTATTTTTTCACAAACCTCTAGTCCACCTTCAAGTTTGATAGCCTGTGCTCTTCCTTCTTTTATAAGTCTGCCTGCATTATAAACTGCATCATAAAGTGAAGTCTGATAAGACATAAATGGCATATCAGCAACTATAAGAGAATTTTTCGCACCTCTTGCAACTGCTTTTGTGTGATGAATCATATCCTCCATAGTAACAGAAAGAGTATCATCATACCCAAGACAAACCATCCCTAAAGAATCCCCAACTAAAATACCATTAATACCAGCATTATCAATAAGTTTTGCCATAGAATAATCATATGCTGTAAGCATAGTTAACTTATTATTTCCCTTTGCATCTCTAAAAGTAACTGTTGTGTTTTTCATAAACTATTCCCCCAAATAATCAATTATTTCTGTATAATCCCTATCCTTATTTTTTTCTAAAGCAACATTTAAAACTTCTTTTGATAAAAGTCTATAAAGTTCTCTACTTTGTGCATCCTCTAATACATCAAAATGAGATTTCACAGTTTTTAAATCTCCTCTTTCAATAGGACCTGTGAGACTTTCTACTATTCCCTTTTCTTTAATATTCTTAATATTAAGCTTAGCTAGTGGAAGTATAGCTTTGATGGCTTTTTCCCCTGTAAACCCGCACTCAACAAGCTCTGTAACACTCTTATTTATAAGTCCTAATATAAGATTGCTAGATCTAACACAAGATAAATGGTACTTAGCTTTATTTTTACTAGGTATAATACAATGCTCATTTCCTAGCTTATTAAAAAGATTATGAAAATAGTATCTGTGCTTTACATTCCCTTCAACAGTAAAAAAAGCTTTAGAAAAATTTTTATAGGAATCAAACTTGCTAGAAATAGCAAGCATAGGATGGATAGAATAACCATAAGCTCCAAGACTATCAATATTTGAAAAAACTTCAGAAGAAATCACCCCACTACAATGACAAATAACCTTGCCTTGTATGTGAAGTTTTTTTAACTCATTCCATACCCACTCAATAGCAGAATCAGGTGTTGAAATGATAATAGCATCACTTTCTAAAACTAAATCTTCTAGACTTTCATAGCATTTTGTACTTGTAAAATCACTAGCTCTTTTTGCAGAGTCTACTGTTTTACTACAATAACCACTAACTTTTATGTTATTTGAAACAAAATATTTTCCTAGTGAAACACCTAGTTTTCCTGCTCCAACAAATCCAAACTTCATAATATATCACCTCCATTGCGAAAGTAATTTAACCATAGTATTACTCAAAACTGATATAATCCTCTTAAACTTTTTTCAAATTAAATATAAAATTCTTGGTGTAGTTTTCTAAAATACCACCCAAATAAACTTTACCATATTTTTACAATTAGTCAACAATACTTTATATCATCTAACTATTTTTCATTTTATAATTTATATTTAAGTCTCTTTATTCCTTTTTAAGTAAATTTTATTAGTTAAATAATGATAAATCTCATACTATCAACAACATCAAATTTATATCAAAATTTAAATAGAACTAATAATTTCAAATTCTTTTTTTATTCATTTATATTTATTTTTAAAAATTCGTCAAAAATATTGCTATAAAATTCACAAATGTTAAAAAATATCAAGTTTTATATTTCAAAATTTAATTGTAAAGGAATACAATTAGGTGTTAAAATAAGATTAAATAAATCACTTGAATTTAAAGGAGTATCATAATATGAGTTTACACATAGAAGCAAAAGAAGGCCAAATAGCAGAAACAGTATTACTTCCAGGAGATCCACTTAGAGCTAAGTTTATAGCTGATACTTTCCTTGAAGATGTAGTTTGTTACAACAACATCAGAGGAATGCTTGGATTCACAGGAACTTACAAAGGTAAAAAAATATCAGTTCAAGGAACTGGAATGGGTATGCCATCAATCACTATTTACGCAACTGAGCTTGTAAAAGATTATGGTGTTAAAAACCTTATAAGAATCGGTACAGCAGGTGCTATTAATAAAGATGTTAAATTAAGAGATCTAGTAATAGGAGTTTCAGCTCATACTGATTCAGCTATAACTAACCATATATTCAAAGGTGCTAACTTTGCGCCAACAGCAAGTTTTAAATTAGCAAGTCTTGCTCACAAAAATGCAATAAAACATGGAATAGAGCCAAGAATGGAAAGTTTATTTACTTCAGATTCATTCTACAACCACTACTTAGAAAACTATGATATGTGGGCAAAAGTTGGAACAACAGCAGTAGAAATGGAAGCTGCTGGATTATACACAGTTGCTGCTTTATACGGAGCTGATGCTTTAGCTATGGTAACAATAAGCGACCATATAATAACTGGTGAGGCGGTTCCTCCAGCTGAAAGACAGACAACATTCCTTCAAATGATGGAAGTTGCTTTAGACACAGCTATTGAACTTTAATTAGATATTGAAATCACAAAGCCCAGTACGCATTTTGCATACTGGGCTTTTTTAGAATTAAAGATTTCCTGAACCAGCTGATTGTCTACCATATCTATCTGGAACTATTTTGCCACCTTTTTTCTTACCTTTTGCTTTTTTCTCTTCTATAAGCTTTTTTAACATTTCCATGTTTTTATTATTTTGCATAATCTTATTCTCCTATTTCTCTTAAATATGTATTACGTAAAAATCTACTTCTGATTTATTACACTAAATATTATTGTTACATGACTTTTGATTTTATTCAACATTTTCTTTTAGTATTAGCTATTATACACAAAAAAACTCACGAAGATTTATAACTCTAACCTTCATGAGTTTTTCTTATATTAAATCTTTAAGCTTGAAATACAAAGTCATATTCGCCTGTGCATCACACCAAGCTCTATGTGCATCACTCTGCTGAATCCCAAAGTAATTTGAAAGGTAAGAAAGTTTTACATTCTCCCACTCATTCTCTATTTTAAATTGCTTTGCATAGAGATATGTGTCAAAATACTTGTTTGTAAACTTAAATCCTGCTCGCTTTGCAGCATCTTTGATTTTTGGTATATCACAACTCTTAATATTGTGCCCTACCAAAACATTATCGTCTACAAACTCTTTAAACTTTAGAATAACCTCTTCAACAAAAGGTTTATCTACTAACATATCATTAGTTATCCCTGTCATCTGTGCTATTCTTGGAACTATCATTCTTTTGGGATTTATAAGCTGTGAAAATCTTTCAGTTACAACTCCGTTAACTACTTTAACTGCTCCAATCTCAGTAATCTCCGCTGGCCCATCACCATTATTTGCACCAAATGTTCCAGTTGTTTCTAAATCAAAAGCAACAAATGAATCAAAACTAGGCTCTGTAAGCTCTAACATTTCTTTTGCTATTCCTGTATCTAGCTCTTCTATCTCAAGTCCTAAAATCTTACTATAATTTATAAGTTTTAATATATTAGTTTCACTTCCCGATACTTTTAATATCTTTGAATCTTGTATGATATACTCACACACGCCATCTGTTAGCTCACCAAAGCTTTTATTCTCTACATCCTTAAGTCTTAAAAGTTTATAATTCACATCATCAATAGATAAATTTTTTAAATACTCATCTAATAATACTGTTTTATATTCCCAATCACTTTCATTAATTATTGTAATATCATTCGAAATTTTATTTATTTTATCATCTATATTTTCTTTAATATCACTTATTTTTGCACCTTTATTTTCCCATTCCACTATATAGAAATTTTTATTTTCAAATATTTCATTAGCAAAGTCACCAAAACAACCTGCCTTACTATCAAAATATTCTTTTATCTCATTTTTCTTTGCTTCTTTTTCTTTCCCTTGAGCCTCTTTTACAATACTATCAATATACTTAATTTGCTCTGTAACCAAAGCTATAAGTTCCTTTGACTGCTTATCCACTTCATTAAAAGGCTCTAAATATATTTTCTTTATCGCATTTTTCTTGTCTTCAATAGAATTTTTAAGTTTATTAAGCTTTACTTTATCTGCCTTTGCAAGTTTTATATTTTCTGCATTATAAATCAAGTTTTTATATGGCTCTAAATTTCTACTAAGATTCTCTTTAATAACCTCATAATCCCAATCTATATTTAAAAATTCATCACTTTTTAATTCACTCATATCTTTGCCCCCTAAATATTTTACATAATTTAATTTTATTACTACTTAAGGGTTTTTATTCTTTTAGTAACCTTCTTATATAATTTAACTTTCCACTTTAATTTTTATTTTCTATTTTTTCAAATCTTTGCTCTAATTCATCAACTCTGCCAATTAGGACACTCTGTTTATCTTCTATTTCATCAAGTTTTGCAGAAATCATAACCACAGTGTTATCATATCTTTTATCTTTACTCTTTTTCTCCCTAATTTCTGTTTTCTCGCTAAATTCTTTTCCACAATTCACACAAATTATTTTTATTTCTTTTGCTAAAAATTCTATGTAAAATTTGCTTCCATTACACTTTTCACATCTATAATTATTTTTAAAGTAACTCATCAATATCACCTCATTTTATAATATTCATTTTCAGTAAGTTCTTTTTTACTTATTCCATTTCTTCTATGCCTGTACTCTGATAACTCACTATATATTTTCATCCTCGCAACATTGAACTCTCCTACCGGCCTATGTTCCATTAGCGAATGTCCAACGTTAAATGATGCTATCTCTGCTATATCACTTTTGAACTTATTCATAATGTCTTGTTTATCTATTATAATTTCAGCTACTTTTACATACGGAGATTTTTTCTTATTCCAAATAACTGATGGATCATCCTTCATTCCAGCTTTTTGAATCTGAACTTTAAAATCAAATACTATTTTTCCCTTATCAAGTTGCTTTTGCATATTAGTCGATAAATAAGTTGCTGTCATATCTTTTGGAACTTTCACCTTACTTACTATTTTAGGAACTATTGAATATCTTACAATATTATCTCCAAACTTAAATGACGTTGTACTAAAATAACTTATAGAAAGTGGACTCGCTTGATTTTTAGGTAATCCTAATAATTTAACTAAGTTAAAAACATCTCCATTTATTGTACTCTTAGCTAAATAAGGCAATATTTTATTATTCTCCTTTGCATATACAAGATCATGAAAAGATTTCAATGTGGAAAATGGGAAAATCTCACTACTCAAAAGTATAAAATCTTGACTGTTTTTTTCCTCACTTAAAAACTTCTCTCCTACTACATTTAACAATTTTATTGCAAAACCTCTTGCATCTTTTTTTTCATCTCCTTCAACTTCTGAGGATGAACTTGATATTCTTATAATACTTTTATATGTTTTTGCCTCTTTAAAAACGCCTACTCTTAAATCATTCTGCAAGTTATTCATAACTTTAAATTCCGCTTTAAGAATGCCTAATGTTTTAGGATGTGCACCTCTTTTTGTAGTACCTGCTAAATATCTCTCCTGCATACCGTCCCTAAGAATCTGTATAAGAGATTCTGTATAGTCTAATTCTTTTTTATTCATCATTTATTACCTCGATAAAATTTAATTATTATTAGTATATTCAAAACTTCTGAAAATGATAAATATTTCTTTCAACAAAAAAGAGAGCCATTTCTGGCTCTCCATTAACATCATATTTATTATTGTTATAAAATATCCCATACTGAGATTCTACGCTTCCTGACAAGTAAAGCTACGTTCTTAGCAGTAAGTTATTCCCAATCAACCTGCGCACGCTTGGTTTCTTGGATAACTCTTGCATGGAACGTGCTATATTGTTCCTCTGCGTCGCTACGCTTCCTTGATTAACAAAGCTACGTTCTCAATATGTGGTGTGTGTGGGAACATGTCAACTGGTTGAACTTCAACTGTCTTATATCCTCTTTCTGCAAGGATAGCAAGGTCTCTAGCAAGTGTACTAGGGTCACAGCTAACATATACTATCTTTTTAACTCCAATGCTTGTAATCGCATCTAGAAGTCTTACATCACAACCCTTTCTTGGTGGATCAAGAGTTATTACATCAGCTCTTATTCCATCATTTATAAGCTCTGGAATTGCAACCTCAGATTCTCCAACTATAAACTCTACATTTTCTACATTATTAGTCTTAGCATTCTCTTTAGCATTTTCTATTGCCTTATCTACTACTTCTACTCCATAGACCTTCTTAGCGTTCTTTGATAAGAATAGAGTAATTGTTCCTGTTCCACAGTAAGCATCTATTACAGTCTCTTCTCCGCCTAAATTAGCATACTCTAGAGCCTTACCAAATAAGATTTCTGTTTGTACTGGATTTACTTGGAAGAATGATTCTGGTGAAATATTAAACTTAAACTCACCAATATAATCAGAAATAGTATCTTCACCCCATAAAGTTATGTTTTCTTGACCAAGTATTACATTAGTCTTATTAGAATTAATATTTTGAATTACACTTTTAATTCCTTCAACATTTTCAGTTATAGTTTTAACAAACTCATCTGCATGAGGTAATTTTCTACCATTAGTAACTATAACAACCATAACTTCATTAGTTGTAAAGCCTCTTCTAATCATAATGTGTCTTAATATTCCTGTTTCATCATACTCTCCGTCAATATTATATGGCTTTACATTATACTCTTTTGCCCACTCTCTAGTTAAAGAAATAACTCTATCAGCAGTTTCATCTTGTATAATACAACTTTCCATATCCATAATATCATGACTTCTAGCAGCAAAGAAACCTATGTTAAGCTTTCCATTTCTAAGACCTATTGGAAGTTGAACCTTATTTCTGTATTTATCAGGATTCTCCATACCAATTGGAAGTTTAACAATACTATCATCAAGTTTACCAATTCTACTCATACACTCTTTCACTCTATTATATTTAAAATCTAATTGAGCTTCATAAGAATAGTGTTGTAAATTACATCCACCTGATACTCTATGCTTACACTTCATTTCAACTCTATTTGGAGATTTTTCTAATATTTCTGTTATCTTTCCATAAGCAAATTTTTTCTTTGCTTTAACTATTACAACTTTAACTTTTTCACCTGCTAATGCACCCTCAACGAAGATTGGAAAGTTGTCATCTATTTTAGCAACTCCTTCACCTTCATATCCTTGTGAAATTATATCTAATATATACTCTTTATTTTTTTCTATCATTTTGCACTCACCCATCAATTTTTATTTCAGTTATTAAATTCTAACATAATTAGAACATTTTTTACAACAAAACAATATTTTCTACTTCATATCAAAACTAGAACAACTAGTATTTCCTTGCGCTGGTGAATATATTTGTAATGAATTTTTTGCACAGTTTCCATAATTATTATGCTTACAAGTATTTGCTGAACATGATACTGCTGGATGTGCTGGTGACCCATCAAATAAATCTTGACTCACAAGTCCTGAGTAATTAGTATTGAAAATATTTTTAATATTATTTCCTACATTATCTTCTGTATATGTTGCGCATCTAGTTTCACTTTCAACGTGTGCACCCACACCTTTTATGTGTATTTTATTTGCTTGGCAGATACCTCCACCATTACTAGCACAACTAGCTGCATTACAAACTAAATTATTTGGCATAATAAACAACTCCTTTTTTCTTTTTTCCTTATTAGTTTTCTCCATAGAAAAATTTTAATACTACCAAATTTTTCAACATTTGATATTTAATCTATCTATAATCTAATATTTATAAAAAAAAGAAAAAGCACCAGTTCAAAGAATTGGTGCTAATGCAAATAGTAAGGAACAGTTGCCATTATATTCCTATTTATAGTCTTTCATATAAGATAAGACAATATACACTATTATATTGTAAAATCGCCTCTTTAAATGTTAACATTTTGTAAATTTTTATTCAAGTGTTATTTTTAATAAAAAAATAAGCTACCTCTTTCGAGATAGCTTATTCTATTTATAGTAAGTTAAATTACTTAACTACGCTTACTTTTAATAAATCTGTTGTTCCAACTTCGTTAGCAACTCCAGCAGCTATTACAACTGTGTCTCCTGCTTGAACATATCCGTTTGCTTTTGAAAGTTCAACAGTTTTAGTCATTATTTCATCTGTTGATGTCATTTCATTAGCAACGATAGCTTTAACTCCAAATCTTAAAGCTAATTTCTTAGCAACTCTTTCACTTGGTGTAACTGCTATTATTGGGCTTACAGGTCTACATTGTGATAATCTACTAGCTGTAGCTCCTGATTTTGTAGCTGATATGATAGCTGAAGCATTTAATTCTGCAGCAGCATTACAAGCAGCTCTTGATATAACACCTGAGATAGCTGGTGTGTGGTTTTTAGCATCTGAAGTAGCAACTTCATATCTTAACTCTTTTTCAGCTGTCATAGCGATTTTAGACATTGTTTGAACCGCTTCTACTGGCCAGCTTCCGTTAGCTGACTCACCACTTAACATGATAGCATCTGTTCCGTCTAATATAGCGTTAGCTATGTCTGAAACCTCAGCTCTTGTAGGTCTTGGGTTTCTGATCATTGAATCTAACATTTGTGTAGCTGTTATAACTGGTTTACCAGCTTCTTTACATTTTCTGATCATCATTTTTTGTGCTGTAGGAACTTCTTCCATTGGAATCTCAACTCCAAGATCTCCTCTAGCTACCATGATTCCGTCTGATACTTCGATGATTGAATCGATATTATCAACACCCTCTTGGTTTTCTATTTTAGAGAATATTTGAATGTCTTCTCCACCATTAGCGTTTAATACTTCTCTTATAGCTATTACGTCTTCAGCTTTTCTTATGAATGAAGCAGCAACTAAGTTTACTTTCATTTCACAACCGAATACTAAATCTGATCTATCTTTATCTGTCATAGCTGGTAACTTGATTGAAACTCCTGGTACGTTAACACCTTTGTGAGTTCCAACTATTCCTGTGTTTTTAACTACACAGTGAACTTTGTTTCCTTCTATTGATTCAACTTCTAATCCAACTAAACCATCATCGATTAAGATTATGTTTCCTGGTTTAACATCTTTAGCAAGACCAGCATATGTTACTGAACATTGAGATGTTCCACCGATAACTTCTTCACCAGCGTATACTGTAAATTTATCACCCATTGTTAATTCAACTTTGTTTGGCTCAAATTTACCTGTTCTGATTTCTGGACCTTTTGTATCTAAAAGTATTGCTACTTCTTTACCTAATTTAGCTGATAATTCTCTAACTTTAACCATTCTTCCCTTATGCTCTTCATGGTCTCCGTGTGAGAAGTTATGTCTTGATGCATTCATACCTGCCTCAATAATTTGTGTTAATATTTCCTCATTTTCACTTGCTGGACCTATTGTACATACCATTTTTGTTTTTCTCATTTTACATCCACTCCTGTCTTATTGATTTTAATAAAACCTTAATTATAATTTTGAATATATATAAATATAAGTTAATTAACTAATTACTTATTGATTGCATTTGCCATTTCATATAAATCCATATCGAATGATCTTGGAACTGCAATTGCTTCATCAATATCCATATCTATTATTTTGTTGTCTTTAATTCCAACAACTCTAGCTGTTTTCCCTTCAATTAGAAGTTCTACTGCTTTTGCTCCAAGTTTTGATGATAGTATTCTATCATTTGGAGTTGGTGTTCCACCTCTTTGGATATGTCCTAAAATAGTAGCTCTTGTTTCAGCACCTGTTTTTTCTTCGATGTACTTAGCTAGTTCTTCTGAACCGCCAATACCTTCAGCAACAATTACTATTGTATGAGTTTTCCCTCTTGATTTTCCTTCAAGGATTTGCTCACATAAAACATCTTTGTTAAATTCTAATTCTGGAACAACTATTGCTTCAGCTCCACTTGCTATACCTGCGTATAAAGCTAAGTCTCCACAACTTCTTCCCATTACCTCTATAACTGATACTCTATCATGTGATGTTGAAGTATCTCTTAATTTATTAATAGCATCTGATATTGTTTCTAAAGCTGTATCAAATCCTATTGTGAAATCTGTATAAGGTAAATCATTATCTATTGTAGCTGGTATTCCGATAGTCTTAACACCAAGTTTTGATAACAACTTAGCTCCCATAAATGATCCATCTCCACCTGCAACAACTAAAGCATCTACACCGTTATTTCTTAATAGGTTAGCTGCATGTTCTCTAACTTCTTCTTGCTTAAACTCTGGACATCTAGCAGTTCTTAATACAGTACCACCTCTGTGAATTATATCAGAAACTGAACCTCTGTTCATTTCTATAAGCTCACCGTTTATTAATCCACTGTATCCTCTTTTTACTCCAACTACTTCGATTCCTTTGTGAAGTGCCATTCTTACAACTGCTCTAATTGCAGCATTCATTCCTGGAGCATCTCCACCACTTGTTAAAATAGCTATTTTTTTCATGATATTCCTCCTTCACACCACCGGGTCTATTATCGTCCCATTGATGCTATTTTTTACCCACCTTGTTAAGAAATTCAGAAAAACTTTATCCAAGACTTTATAAGTCATTGTTTTCCTATTCTTTTATTGAAAAATTCTAACAACTTAATTCTACTTAAAGTACAAGCTATTTTCAAGTTTTTTTATATTTAATTGATTAAAAAAAAGGTCTATCATTGGTATTTGTTATCAAAAGGTACAAAATACATTCTGATTTATGATTTATTTATTTTCTTGTTAAACATCCTTTTAATTGCGTATTTAATAGTCTAAGAGATTTTCTCAGAAGTTATTAGCAATATTTTTAAACTAACAAGGTGAATTTAAAAAATATAAATTTCACCCCTGTTAATTTTGTGTTAAGCTGTTAACAAAAAGTTAACATTGGCTATTCTACTAACTTTACATTATCTTGCCCAAATTTATTTTCTAGGAACTTTAGAACTTCTTTTTCAGTATCAACCCAACACTCTCTAGTTAGTCTAAAACTTTGACGTTCCTTAGCAGCAACAATATAAAGAGGTGTGTCACCTCTAAATGGTTCTAAAACATGTTTTAAAACCTTATTTATCTCTCTAGCTTTTTGTGCATCTTCTACTCTTATGTAAAGTTTTGTTGCATTTACATTTTCTAAAACTTTCACTTCTTCACATAAAATCTTTGCTTCCTCATCATCTTTAAAGGATACCCTTCCTCTTACAACAACTAATAAATCATCATGCATTAAAGAGTTGCAACGTTCTAATGTTTTAGGGAATACAATAAGTTCTAACATTCCTGATAAATCCTCTATTGTTGCAAATGCCATTATCGTATTGTTTCTTGTAACTTTTCTTGAAACACCCGATAATATTCCACCTATCACAACTTTATCTCCATCATTTAAAGATAGATTTAGATCAATCATTTCATCAGTTGCATCATCTAGCTTTCTTTTTTCCTCTAAGATTTCACCTATTTCAATTGATGTTTGCTCTTTTAAACTCTGTCCATACTCATCAAGCGGATGACCTGTAATATAAAGTCCTGTCATATCTTTTTCCATAGCAAGCATCATTTTCTTTGGAAATTCTTTTATATTCTCATATTTAATTTCTAAATGACTAGTATCTTCTGCTTGAAGAGATCCAAAAAGGGTCATTTGTCCATCTATATTTTTTTTCTTTTGAGATGCTATTCCATCCATAAGCTTTTCATGGACACTTACAAGTTGTGATCTATAAATTCCAAATTCATCAAAAGCCCCAGCTTTTATAAGGCTTTCAACCGCTCTTTTATTTATACTTCCAAGTTCCATCTTATTGCAAAAATTCATAAGAGATGTAAAACTTCCTTTTTCATCTCTCGCCTCAGCAATTGCATCAACAACGTTAACTCCAACATTCTTGATAGCTGCAAGACCAAATCTTATACTATTTCCTTTAACTGTGAACTTTGAATAACTCTCATTTATGCTAGGTGGAAGAACCTCTATACCTAGATTTTTAGCTGTTCTAATATATTCTGCAACTTTTTCACTAGTCCCCATTACTGAGTTAAGCATAGCTGCTAAAAATTCGACTGGATAGTACCTCATTAAGAATGCAGTCTGATAACCAACAACTGCATATGCGGCCGCATGGCTCTTATTGACATTTTTTTCCATATCAAATTTAAATGATATGTACTCAGTATCTCTACTGAGATAGGACTATATAATCACCTCTAACTCAAGAGGGTAAGGCACTCGTGGACATTTCTCCTTATAATTTTATTACTTAGGATAGTTTGTCTAGTCTCTGAACCTTCAACCTATTTCTAGGTCACTTGGCTGCGGATTGACTAATTCTTAAACTTTTTACTATACCTTAGATGATTACTCTAAGCCACTACGAATATTACTACCATAGTTTAGTATTTAAGACTCTAAAGTTTTTCCCGCAATTCACCTTATTTTCATTAGAAATCACTTCCTAATGGCACTCAAAACAAGTTTCCATTTTTCATATTTCCTATCCATAAAAATTGTACTATTTTTATATAAATACTCAAAAATATACTCTGCTTCACCTTTTGCTCTACATACTAATCTTTTTATACGTTCTGTTTTAGTATTTAAAAGTGTGTGATGCTTTAACTTCATAATGTCTTTTATTTCATTTAACATTGACTCTGTTCCAAGCATATCAAATCCAAAAGTTGGATAAACATATTTTTTCTTAACTCCATTTACAATATGATAAGTTGAATTATGCGAAAGAATAACGCTCCCATCTCCATCAAAATATCCTCTTATAAAGTGTCGTTCCAATGACTTTTTTAATTTAGGAGTGTGTTCTATACTCATAGATTTATTAGGATATAAACCTAACTTCCTTAAATCTGTTGCCATTATTTTAGATGAAAAATTCAAGACATTAGAAATTTTTGAATTTTCAAAGTTCCCTTTGTTTCCTTTTCTTATTTCACCCGAAAAATTTATTGCATCCTTAATTTTAATTATTATATCCTCATCAATAGATGAAATCGCTATATTATTAAATTTACTATCACCAACAAATCCGTCGGCATAAATAAATCCTAATATATAAGCTTTTTTTCTGTATCAATCTTATTAAAATAATTTTCATTTAAAGTATATCTGTTTTTTCTTTTAGTATTTATATTCATCTCTATCAAAACTCGTGAAACACTTCTAATAGAAATTCCTAGTTCTTTAGCAATTATACTAAATGTACATTCTTTATGATTATAGTAATAATCTACTATTTTCTCCTTATCAAAAATATCCAAATCATTGTATTTTTTTATACTCATAAAACCACCAATAGATATCTTTGCCAAATAAATAGTTTTTTATTCCTGTTTTATATCAATGCGTACGAAGCAAAATCCATCATCGAATCGAATATTTTATTAGCTACGTCAGCGGATATTCCATTTCTTTCACATCCCTGAACTTCCACATTTCCATTTTTATCTGTTACTCCATATATAAAGTTCTTTCTTTCCTCTTCCATTACTTCATGTTTCTTTTTAGACATAGCTCTTCTTACAAGGTCACTTCTTCCCATAGAATAACCTGCAAGTTTTCTAACTATTTCCATTACTTGCTCCTGATAAACCATTACACCATAAGTAACATCAAGGATATCTTCTAATTTTTTATCAAGATATTGAACTCCTTCTGGATTTCTTTTTCCCTCTATATATCTAGGAATTTCAGCCATTGGTCCCGGTCTATAAAGTGATATACCGGCTATGATATCCTCAAAGGTATCAGGCTTTAACTCCTTCATAAATGATGTCATACCTGCTGATTCTAATTGGAATACTCCAGCAGTTTTTCCTTCACCAATCATTTTAAAGACTTCTCTATCATCTAAATCTATTTCATCTAAATCAATTGTAACTCCTCTGTTTTGCTTAATCATTTTAACTGCGTCAGCCATTACTGTAAGCGTTCTAAGCCCAAGGAAATCCATCTTTAATAGTCCGAGTTCTTCTAGAGTTGTCATATCATATTGACTTACTATTGATTCATCATTTTTTTGTAATGGAACATATTCAACAAGTGGCTTAGAGGCTATTACAACCCCTGCTGCATGTGTTGATGAATGTCTTGGAAGACCTTCTAGCCTTCTTGCTACATCAATAAGTTCCTTTATTCTCTCATCTGTATTATAGGCATCTTTAAACTCCGGGTTAAGTTCTAATGCCTTATCTATACTAATTCCTAGCATTGTAGGAATCATTTTAGCTATTCTATCAACCTCACCATAAGTATAGTTCATAGCTCTTCCTACATCCCTTATACAAGCTCTTGGAGCCATTGTTCCAAAGGTTATAATCTGAGATACATTTGTTTCTCCATACTTTTCTACAACATAATCAATTACATCTTGTCTTCTCTCATAACAAAAATCTGAATCTATATCTGGCATGCTCACACGCTCCGGATTTAAAAAACGTTCAAAAAGCAGGCTATATTTTATTGGATCTATTTTTGTTATTCCAAGTGTAAATGCAACTATTGACCCTGCTGCTGATCCCCTTCCTGGGCCTGTTGGTATATCACTATCTATTGCATACTTTATAAAGTCCCAAACAATTAGGAAGTAATCTACATATCCCATCTGCTTAATTACTCCAAGCTCATATAAAAGTCTATCTACAAGTATTTTTGCTTCGTCATTTGATTCTGCGAATTGAATAATTTCCTTGTACTGACTTCCTGAACTAAATAATTCAAATACTTCATACCTTTCTATAAGACCCTCAAAACAAGTTTTTACAAGGTACTCATATGGTTCTTCTCCATCTGGCAATGGATATACAGGCAATTTAGATACATGGAACTCAAAATCGTAGTTACACATTTCTGCTATCTTAACTGTATTTTCAAGTGCTTCTGGTACATGTGAAAATATCTCCCACATTTCCTCTGGAGATTTTATATAAAATTGGTCTGAACCATATCTCATCCTCTGTTCATCATGAATTGTTTTTCCTGTTTGAATACAAAGTAGGATATCATGAGCTTTAAAGTCTTCTTCATAAATATAATGAAGATCATTTGTAGCAACTAAAGGAATGTCTAACTCCTTTGAAAGTTGTATATTAACTTCATTTACCTTTCTTTGGTCCTCAATCCCATGGTTTTGTAGTTCTAAATAGAATCCATCTTTAAATGTTTCCTTATAGAAAAGTGCTGCTTCTTTAGCCTTTTCCATATTGTTATTAACAATAGCTCTTTGAACTTCTCCACCTAAGCAAGCACTTAAAGCTATTAATCCCTCTGAGTGTTCTTTTAAAAACTCTCTATCAATTCTAGGTTTATAATAAAAACCTTCTATTGATGCAGCGGATGTTATCTTCATAAGATTTTGATAACCCTTTTCATTCTTAACTAAGAGAACAAGATGATAAGTTTTATTCTCCGAATCATTCTGCTTTAAATGCATTGATTTCGGAACAACATAAACTTCGCACCCTAAAATAGGTTTTATCCCCATCTTTTTTGCTTGTTTATAGAAATCTACACACCCATACATAACACCATGGTCTGTAAGTGCTATACTATCCATTCCAAGTTCTTTAGTTCTTTCTAAAATATTTTTTATTTTTCCTGAACCATCTAAAAGACTATATCCCGAATGGACGTGCAAGTGAACAAACTTCTTTTGTGACAAATTACTCACTTCCTTTCTTTTTAAATTTTCAACAAAAATTGAGAAAAATAATCACCTTTTTATGTATTTTTCATAGAATGTTATTAGATAAACCTAATGCAACTTCTTTTCAACACATATAAAAAAATGCTAGGTGTTCTTCTCCCCTCACCTAGCATTTTATCATATATATTGACACATTTCTTTATAATGTATCTTTTTTATTACATACCATCTTCTTTTAATTCCTGAGCAATCTTTTCTATCTTTCTTAGTCTGTGGTTAACTCCTGATTTCCCCACAGGTGGCTCTAACATCTCACCAAGTTCCTTTAAAGACTCCTCTGGATTTTCAAGTCTTAGATATGCAATTTCTTGTAGATTCTTTGGAAGTCTTTTAATTCCAACTGTTGAATCTATATATCTTATACTCTCGACTTGTCTAACTGCTGCATTAACAGTTTTACTTAAATTCGCAGTTTCACAGTTAACAAGTCTATTTACATTATTTCTCATTTCTTTCACAATTCTTATATTTTCCATTTCAAGAAGACATGTATGCGCTCCTAGAACACTAAGCATATCTTGTATCTTTTCAACTTCTTTAATGTAAACTATGAAACTATTTTTTCTTTTAATTACTTTTGAATTTAATTTATAGTGGTTAATTATATCTCTTAAATCATTAGCAAATTCTTCTGAATGTGCAACATATTCTAAGTGATATGTTTTTTCTGGATTACTTATGCTTCCTCCACCTATAAATGCACCTTTTATGAATGCTCTTTTTTTATCCTCTGTATTTACAAACTTGTTATTTATTGAATAGTCTAAAGATAAAATCCCATCTATCTCTGTAAGTATTCCCGCAAGTTTTAATAATTCTCTTACACCCATTTCTTCATCAATAACAACCATATATATATTATTCTTTTTTAATGAGTTGCTTTTTTTAACCATAAGCTTTGAATGTATACCAAAGAAGTCCTTTAATAAACTAAATGCAAGCCTAGCTGATGCTGGGTTTTCTGTTGTTATTCTAAATTTTATTCCCTTACCACTGAAAGCAAGTGTTCCACTAGCTTTCATAATAGCAGTTATTTCTGATAAGGCTTCATCCTTAGATATACCAGTGTATCTACAAATTTCTCCTTTGACTTTTGATGAAAACGACATGAGCGATCCTCTCTTTTCCTATTAAAATTATCTTTTTATTATTGCTTTTCCATTATAGTTTTTATAATGAGTTCTGACAAGGCATTAGCATCATGTCTTATATAATTATATTTAACTTTCACTAAATTTCCTTCAACAATATCAATTCCCATATTTTCGATATTTTCTCTATCAAGCTTAACAACCTGAGAATTTTTTTCATCATATCTAGTAACTAAAATATCACTTATTTCCTCAACATTTGCTATAACTGTATCTATAACATCCTTACCGCAATACTTTATAATTTCAGCAATATGATCTGATACCGTAAAATTCGTTGTTTCTCCTGGCTGAGTCATTACATTACAAATATATATTTTAGGACAATTGTTAAACTCTATTGCCTTTGCAATATCTTTAACTAAAAGATTAGGTAGTATACTTGTATATAAACTTCCCGGTCCTAAAATTATTGCATCCGCCTCTTCAATTGCTATAAGGGCATCACCTAATGCATCTGCCTCTTCAGGTATTATTTTTAGTTCTTTGATTTTACTTCCTTGTTTAATAACGGCGTCAGGAATATTAGATTCACCTTTAATAATGTTTCCATTTTCAAGTTCTGCTTCAAGTTCCATATAATCAAGTGTAACTGGTAATACAGTTCCTCTAACTGCTAGAACTGAACTCATTTTTTGGACAGCATCCTCAAAATTTATTGAAATTCCATTCATAGCTGCAAGAAATAAATTCCCAAAACTTTGACCCTTTAACCTTCCATCCTTAAACCTATAATTTAATAAGTCTTTCATAACTGGTTCTGTATTCGCAAGAGCTAAAATACAGTTTCTCACATCACCTGGTGGTAACATTCCTAAATCTGCTCTTAAATCTCCAGAGCCACCCCCATCATCTGCAACCGTAACGACTGCTGTGATGTTATAGCTATGTTTTTTCAACCCTCTAAGCATAGTAGAAAGACCTGTTCCTCCTCCAATCACTACAATTTTTGGTCCATCAATTGCCTCATCATATTCTTGTGGCATTTTACTCACTCCCATTTTATCTTATAGTTCATACTTCGTTATTATCTAGTATTTGCAATTAGATAATAACTAACCATATTTTTCTTTATTTTATAATTTTTTAGCACCTCTATTTACATCTTCATTCATATCTCTATGTTCAACTGATGCATTAAAGCCTTTCTCTAATAATTCTTTGTATGTTGCTTCTGCTATTGCAACCGATCTATGTCTTCCACCAGTACACCCTATTGAAACAATAAGTTGTCTTTTACCTTCTTTAACATAGTGCGGTATTAAATATTCAAGCATATCTAAATTCCTAGTCATAAATCCTTTAGTTTCTTCTTGTTCTAAAACATAATCTCTAACCGGTTCATCCTTACCAGAGAATGGTTTTAACTCTGGAATATAGAATGGGTTAGGTATAAATCTAACATCAAATACTAAATCTGAATCCATTGGTATTCCATATTTAAATCCAAATGATAAAACTGTGATTGAAATAGTCTGTTCTGGTTCTTTACCATCACCATATAAAACATTAAGCTTCTCTCTTAAATCTTTGATGGCATACTTTGAAGTATCTACTATATTATCAGCTCTATCCTTAATTTCTCTAAGTTTTGTTCGTTCATTATTGATACCTGTTAAAACTCTTCCATCTGGTGATAAAGGATGACTTCTTCTACTTTCTTTAAATCGCTTAACAAGAACCTCATCATTTGAGTCAAGGAATAATATTTCATAATTAAAACTATTATTTTTTAAATAAGTTAAACTTTCAAATAAATCATCAAAGAATATTCCTCCCCTTATGTCTATCACTAAAGCTACCTTATCAATATTGCCTTGTCCTTGTCCACAAGCCTCTGCAAATTTAGGTATTAATTTTGGTGGTAAATTATCTACACAAAAATATCCTAAATCCTCTAAACTTCTTGTTGCCTCTGTTTTTCCTGCTCCTGAAAGCCCTGTAACTATTACAAATCTCATAGCAATATCCTCCCTAATTTCTTTACTACTTTATATTCAATTATAGCATATTAAGTATTCTAATTCCTTAAGATAACATACTCATATAATATAAATTTTTCAAATAATAAAATACCCCTATAACGTCATATAGGATTTCTTAATCTTCTTTCTTTTCTAAAGATAATTAAGAAATCCTAAATAAAAATACTATTGACTTACAGTTTAAAAACCTTTTTTTCACCCTTTATAACACCATGTTGTTGTGCTAATATTTGTAATCTTTCTATATTCTCCGAATCCGTTATTGTCTGTGCCCATACCATAGTTGAAAAATCATCTTTGAAAAATATATCTTCACCTGTTGCTTGACCCTGTGTATTTTTTTTAATTTCCATATGATCAATATTCTTAAAATCGCTAGTATAACAATCATCCTCATCTTGATAATATACTGAAAAATCATTTGAAAATTGTTTTATATCAATAATATCTCCATGTATACTAACCATTGAATAACATGGTTCATTTCCAGCCTCAGGTATTTCATTCTCTAATAAGGAATTAAATATTTCACAATAATCATAACCCCTATCCTTAGCATCTTCCCATTCTTTAATTATATGTTTAAGTAAATCTCTATCATTATAAATTTCAAAACCCTTTATATCTAACTTATCATCTTTAATTTTTTCTATATATTCTTTTACTAGTAGACCAAGCTTTATAGACTCATCATTTGTTATCTTTTGAACCATTTCTAAAACTATGTTAGAAAAAATATAATCCTTATCACCATTTTTTATGTTTCTAAATATGATTTTTTTATATTTTTTGATAAATTTTAATACATAAGATCCATCTCTGTCAGTTATACCTTGCACAATTTTTGAATCTCTAGATACAAAACCAAACATCTACCTCAAATCCTTTCATTAATAAATTAACACTAGTAAACTAAAAGCTTTAGTATTTATACCTTTGTAAGTTTTTAAACAAATTCACCTTACCACAAAACACCTGTAAAGTTTATATTATAAATTTTACAATTAATAAATTCAACTCCTTTTCTTTATACCTTCTAATAAAAAAAATCCAATATAACTAAATATTTAAAAGATATATTGAATGAAATTTTCTTTTTGATAAATTTTCAAGTTACTTATTCCCTTTCTAAATTTTCTTGAAAAGCTACGAATATTATTTACCTTATCAAAAGGAAAAAAGTCAGGCATTACGCTGCCTGACCATTTCCCTTTTCTTGATTTATCTTATTTAAAGCTAAATTCAACTCTGAATTACTAACATGCATATTGTCTATATTAAGCCCATTAGCAGTTGTAGAATTGATAGTTATATCTCCTGTTTGTTTATTAACATTGATATATCCATTATCTCTAAGCTTATCAAAAATCATACTTTGAGGAATAGATATAAATCCAACTTTCCCTCCATCATAATGTAGAACACCTTTACCATTTTCTGATTTAACATTAAAAGTAAGTTTTGCTTGAGATTCTACCCCTTTAACCTTTCCTGTTAAATAAACATCTAACTTATTATCTTTAGCTGGTTGTACCTTTACACCAGTAATATACTTAGATGCTGATGGAGATTTTGATACCGCGTATGCTGCAAGATTACTTAAATCTTTTGAATTTAACTTCACATCTTTATTCTCTTTTAAATCTTTTGTATTAATTCCAATACTTTGTGGTGTAAATTTTTGCGCCACTGAACTAACACTGACTTCACTCACTCCACTGACTGCTGTTGTTTCTACTTTAGGTCTAAATTCTGCATAATATATTCCAACCAATATAGCTATTACTATTGCTATAAAAATTATTATACCTATAAATATTTTTGGTCCTTTTTTCATTTTATTACACCCCTTTAAGTTCTTATCTATTTACTTTAATATATAAAATTTTTTCTCTAAACAAAAGTCATTAAAGATACATTTTTATAAAAGAATAGCTTAAATTAAAAGTTTATACTATGCTTAGTACTCTTTTGTCATAAACATTTTATTTTAAGCTTGAATATTAATCCAAAATTATGTAACAATATAACTATAAAGATTTTAAATTTAAGGAGGTATTCTATTATGGAAGATGAAGTTTATATAGATATGACTGAAATGGCTGAGTATATAATTGCTGAAGCTAAAAAGCAAGGTGTTGAAGTGTCTGAAGATGTTGTTAACCTTATTCTTGATTTAGAAGATGATTATCTAAATGAAAAAGGTCTAATAGAATTCGTGGAAGAATAAAAAGTAGGTTGCACTTTTGCAACCTACTTTTTTTATTCTTATCCTCTAGGAATAAGTTGTATTTTAACACCATCAACTTTTAAAGTTGTTCCTGTTGGTAATTTTATATTCTTATATTCTTTTTCATAGAATCCATCATTCTCTACACCCATTACAGCATTTATTCCACCACTAAATAAGTTACTAGAGCTTACATTTCCTCCGCCACTTATTGCAACGATATCATAGTTTCCACCATCAAAATCTTCACCTGATACATAATTACCATTTCCTAAGTTAACTCTGTTAATATTAACTACGCTAAAAGCTCTCTTTTTATATATTAAATTAACTTTAAGAAATTTAATTTAATATTATTAATTCAAATCTATACTAAATCGTTTTCAATGTGCATATATATAGACTAACAAAGCAAATGGAAATACTTTTTATTACTTAGAAAGATTTTTCAGTTTAAAAATAAAATTAAAAAATTTTTTTAAGCCAGAATAAATCGTTTTCATAGGTCATATAAATAAATATAACAATAAATAAAATTAACTAACTAAAATAACCTCCATTATTTTAATATATACGGACTCAAGTTCATTCCTCTGATTCTTGAGTCCAACCCCCTCGTACATATTTCAAATATGTTTTGCTACAAACCTCCTCTCATGTAGCAAATAAAAATAGAAAACATACTTAAATTCGTTAATTCTTATATAACAACACCTTTCAAAAATAGTAAGTAAATTTGGACTTACTATTTTTTTTGCAATTTGAATTTTATGTGAAAATTTTATAAATTGTATTTGAATCTAACCTAAAGAGTATATGAAGTATGTGAAATTCCTCTATAATCTATTGTTTATACAATATCTAAATGTAATAATAAATTTAAAATACAAAAGATAAATTTTTGGAGGAATAACCTTATGGATAAAAATTTCAAAATTTCAAAAAATACAAAAATAATTTCTAGCGCAATTGTAGGTATAATAATTCTAGCAATTATTTCTATTAGTTTTTATAGATATGAAAATAACAAATTCTATACAAGTGTTAACTCAAATATAGCTACTTTAAATGCTAATATTGCAAGTTTTAAAACTGGAATTAGTCAAAATGCAGAATACCTTAATCCAACATTTACAAAAACTTATGAAACTAGCTTTACTAATACCACTACCCAGCTAAAAGATAATGCTAAAAATTTCTTTAACACTGAAAACAGTAAAAATATTTTAAATCGTGAAATAACTAAAGCCGAGTACTACAACTATATGACTCAATTCACTCAGGAAGTTGCAAGCTACAAATCAACTTTTGAGCCATTAGTAACTATAATGAATAAAGGTGGGAAATTAACAACAGAACAAGTAACTGCTATTCAAGGTGCATTAAAAACACTTTCTAATAGTTCAGCTTTAACTAATGCTATGAATGTATATAATCAACCTAATACTTATATGAATATGGTTGTTAAATCACCTTATACAATAAAGCAAAATCTTATAAACCTAAGTGATAATTTATCTACTTTAAATTTTAAACCTGTCAATAAAGATGTAACTAGTATTCTAACTACTAATTTAATATAAGCAAAAAGCGAGATTATCATTTAATATAATCTCGCTCTTTTTAATGCTTTACACTCTTACTTTTCTTCTTTATTTAACTCAATGTATTCTTCCTTATATTTTTTTAAAAGCTCTAGGAATTCATCATTTTCAACTTCTTTACCTATACTAACTCTTATATACCCATTACATCCTAAAAGATATCCTGGTCTAACTATAAATCCATTCTTTAATAAATAATCCGCTAATGCTTTATCATCACCTATGCTTTTGAACAATATAAAGTTTGCTTGTGATTTCACATACTCAAGTCTAAGTAAATCTAAACCTTTATATATTTTTTCTCGTTCAACATGATTATACATTATAACCTTACAAAGAAATTCAGTATCGCTAAGTGCTGCAATTGCTCCTTTTTGTGCATACAAATTAACTTCAAAAGGATTTATAACTCGATTAAAATAATCAACTAACTCCTTATCGGCAATTCCATATCCAACTCTTAATGATGCAAGTCCATATGCTTTTGAAAAAGTTCTAAGAATTAAAAAGTTCTTTCTATTCTTTCTAATTTCTAAACTTTCAGGAAATGCTGGATCTGTAACATACTCAATATAAGCCTCGTCCATAACTACCAATACATCATTAGGAATTTGTCCTAAAGCCTTTTTAATTTCACTATGAGTAAATATAGTACCTGAAGGATTATTAGGATTACAAAGCCATATAACCTTTGTCTTCTCAGTTATAGCATCAACTATTCCATTTAAATCTAATTTCATATTCTTTAATGGAACTTTTATAGCTTTTGCTCCCATAAGTTTTGTGTAGTTTTCATATAATGGGAAAGTTAAATCTGCCATTATAGACTCGTCATCTCTTGATAGCATTGTATTACAAATGACTTTTATAAGTGAACTTGAACCCCCACCTAAAAATAATTCCTCTGGTTTAACTTTCAAATTTTCAGCTAAAATTTTTAATAATTCATGATTACTTGCATCTGGATATAAATATGTTTCTTCTACTAAACTACCAATAGCCTCTTTTACTTTTTTTGAACAGCCTAATGGATTTTCATTTGATGCCATTTTAACTACTTTTGAAAGCCCTAACTCTCTTTTCACCTCACTAATTGGCTTTCCAGCAATATACTTTGCTACATTATTAATTTCTTCCCTTACTTTAAAACTCATTTTTTAGCCCCCTTGTTTCTCTCGCTTTAATATTTATATAAAAAAATATCCTTATATATTCAAAATATATAAGGATACTTTAATGTCTTTGTTTATTTGTCTTTTCCTACTATTCTAACTTCTGTATGCAGTTCAACATCAAAATTTGCTTTAACAACATCTTGAACATGTTTAATAACTGCTAAAACATCACTTGCTGATGCTCCACCTTTGTTAATAATAAATCCTGAATGTTTTTCTGATACGCAAGCATTACCTACTGCATATCCTTTAAGCCCAGAATCCTGTATTAACTTTCCAGCAAAATGTCCTTCTGGTCTTTTAAACGTACTTCCTGCTGATGCATATTCTAAAGGCTGTTTATCTTCTCTCTTATGAGTTAAGTCATCAACCCTATCAACTATTGCATCTTTTTCACCACTTTCAAGTTTAATAGTAGCTGTAAGCACTATATAACCATGAGTCATAACTGCTGATGTTCTATAACCAAGTTCTAGTTCATCTTTGTGTAACGTAATAACATTACCCTCTTTATCTAAAACTTCAGCTTCTTCCATAATCAATGACATCTCACCATTATAAGCCCCTGCATTCATAAATACAGCTCCACCTATTGTCCCTGGAATTCCACAAGCAAATTCTGCTCCTGTTAAGGAGTTTTCAACAGCTATTGCTGATACTTTTGAAAGCATAGCTCCACTATCAGCTTTTATTTTATTTCCATTAACTTCTATGTTTTTCATTTTTTCTAATTTAATAACAACTCCGTTAATCCCACCATCTTTAACTAAGATGTTTGAACCATTTCCCATCACTAAATATGGAATATTGTTATCTTTACAAACAGCAACAACATTTGCTATTTCTTCTGTTGTTGATGGAGTTACTAATATATCTGCTGGTCCTCCAACTTTAAAGCATGTATGTTCTTTCATAAGAGCATCTACTATAACATTTTCTTGACCACAATATTTAATTAATATATCTTTAAAATCCTTGTACTGGTTCATGATACAACTCCCTCTTTTTTATTATCAGTTTTTAGTATAATTAATTATACCTGTCTTATCAAGCATTTAATCTGTATTTTATAAATAATTTATATATTTAATTATTTATTCTCCTGTTTTTTAACAGAACTAAAAAATTTCATTATATTCACACCTGCAATTTTATCTATCGAAGGTGTTTCTAAAAGTTCTTCTAATGTTGCATCCTTAATTTTTTCTATACTTCCAAACTTAATAAGAAGTTCTCTTCTTCTTTTTGGACCTATTTTAGGAATCTCATCTAATACAGAATTAAACGTTGTTTTATCTCTAAGCGACCTATGATAACTAATTGCATATCTGTGCACCTCATCTTGAATCCTAGTTATCATATGCATAAGTTTTGATGTTCGTCCTACTGAAATTTCCTCACCATTGTATATTATACCTCTCGTCCTATGATTATCATCTTTAACAAGACCACAAACTGGTATGTCAATATTAAACTCTTTTAAAACATCTATCGCTACATTAACCTGACCTTTTCCACCATCCATCATTATAATATCTGGGAAAAGACAGAACTTTCCTTTTGAATAATGTAATTCTTCATCTTTGATATTCTTAATTTCTATAAGACCTCTTTCAAATCTTCTACTTAGTACTTCCCTCATACTATCATAATCATTCGGTCCGTATACAGTTTTTATTTTAAATCTTCTATAATCAGAATTCTTAGATTTGCCTTCTTCAAATACAACCATAGTACCAACTGAATCAACACCCTGTATATTAGAAATATCATAAGCCTCAATTCTATGTGGAATCATATCTAGTCCTAAGATATTTTGAAGTTGTATAAGTGCAATTTCATTACTCTCTTGATCCCTTATTATTTTATCTCTAAATTGCTCTAGTGTAACTTTTGCATTTGTAGCTACCATATCTAGCGTTTCTTTTTTTTCACCTTTGATTGGTACTTTTATATGAACTTTACTGCCTCTTTTTTCTGATAAAAACTCTTCTAGAAGTTCAGAATCTTCAATTTCAGAAACATAAATATTTTTTGGTATTTGAGCTGTTCCACCATAAAAACTGAGCATAAATTCATGTATTATAGCCCCTTTACTGACAGTAGCTAAGTTGTCTATCAGGAAATGTTCTCTACCAAATATCTTTCCTTCTCTATGGAAAAATATTTGAATTGATGTATTTCTATCATCTGAATAGACATCTATGTAGTCTTCATCTCCAGACTGTGGTGTTATAATTTTTTGTTTTTGTGATATTGTTTCAATGGCTTTTAGTCTATCTCTAAGTGTTGCCGCTTTTTCAAATTCTAAACACTCAGATGCCTCTTCCATATCTCTTTTTATTTCATTAACTATTTTTTTATTTTTTCCACCTAAAATATCTATTATTTCATCAATCATTTTCTTATAATCATCTTTGTATATAAAACCATCTTCTGGCAATTCGCAAAAATGCATTTGAAATCCAGCATTAGCATCTATATACTCTCGAGTTTCCTTGCTAGGTTTTGTAGAAGTTCTAACTGGAAATAGCCTTCTTATAAGGTACATAACTTCATTCACTGCATGAACATTTATATATGGTCCAAAATATTTTGAGCCATCTCTTATGTATTTTCTCGTAACAAAAACTCTAGGATAATCTTCATTAACCGTTATTTTTATAAAAGGATAATATTTATCATCTTTTAAAAGAATGTTATATTTAGGTTTGAATTTTTTAATTAATGTACACTCTAAAAGTAATGCTTCTATCTCTGAATCTGTAACTATATATTCAAACTCTGAAATATTAGAAACCATCTTTTTTACTTTTTCAGGATGATTTTTTGAATTTTGAAAATACTGTCTTACTCTATTTTTTAATATCTTTGCTTTTCCAACATAGATAACTTCACCTAGTGAATTTTTCATTTGATAAACCCCTGGCTTATCTGGCAATACTTTTAGTTGATATGCAAAATCAAACATTTTTCATTCTCCTCCAATAAAATTTTTTTAATCCCCTTGCATTATATCAAAAACTTTTTTAAAAATATAGAAAAGGCTCCTTTAGGAGCCTTTTCTTATTTTATAATTCATTTCTATTCTAGCTTATATACCAACTTGGTCTAAATAGTTTTTAACTACTTTATAAGCTATTTGTGCTCCAATTTTTGAACCTGCACCACCGTTAACAACTTTAACAGCTAATGCAATTTTAGGATCATTTGCTGGTGCAAAACATACAAACCATGCATTAGCATCAACAAGTAATTGCCCTTGTGCATTTTCTTTTTGAGCTGTACCAGTTTTTGATGCTATTTGATATTTAGGATCCATATAATCCCAAACTCCTGAAGGTTCACCTTCTCTTTGTTCTGTAACAAATCTCATATCTTGTGTTATAGTTGCAGCATTTTGTGCACTTATAACTCTTTTTAATTCTGTTGGTTCAAAAGTCTGAACTACTTGATTTCTACTATTTACAATCTCTTTAACCATAGTAGGTTCCATCATAACTCCACCATTTGCTATTGTTGCTACAACTGTTGCCATTTGGAATGGTGTAGCCGTTGTAGCTCCCTGACCAATTGCACTTTGTGCCATTGAACCTTTATCATAGCTTTCTAATGTTGGGAAATTACTTATTCCTGTATAGAATCCATTTGTAGGAATACCCTTATTAAAACCATAAGCTTCTGCCGTATTTTTAAGAGCAGTATTTCCTAGTTCCATACCAATAGTTCCAAATACAACGTTACTAGATACTGATAAAGCCCTAGCAAGTGATATTTCTCCAAAAGCTCTAAAGTTTTCATTTGGAAGTGTATAGTTACCTATTTTAATACTTCCCTTATCATCAAATATTCTATTTTGAATCCCTGGAATATTTTCAAGTGCTGAACTTATAGTTACAGTCTTAAATACTGAACCTGGTGCTGTTGGATCATGTGTTGCTTGGTTTAACAATGTTTTATTTGGTTTCCCTATTGCCTCATCTGCTGCAACTGATTTCATTTCAGCCCCAAGGTCGTTAGGATTGAATGTTGGTTTTGAAACCATAGCTAACACTGCACCTGTTTTAGGTTCTATTGCTACAACAGCTCCCTCATTGTCTCCAATTGCTGCTGATGCTGTTTTTTGAAGTGGAGTATTAAGTGTTGTAACTATACTATCACCAACTTGTGGTGCTAAGTTTTCGCCTCTATTTTCAAAGGCTTTTTTTAGTCCATAAGTTTTGATATATTCAGAAAGTGTCAATGGATCATATGATGTTAATTGTTTATTGTATATATTCTCCATTCCAGTTGTTCCATATCTTGAACTTGCGTACCCAATAGCCGCTGCATATAAATCATCATAAGGATAAATTCTCTTTTGATTAAATGCATCTGTTCTCTCACTATATGCAATTGGTCTACCTTCAGCATCAAGGATACTACCTCTTAACACCTTGCTAGATTTAGACATAGTAATAGCATTTGCTGGCATCTTGTTTATTTCTGGTGCCTTAAATAAATAGAAGTATGTAATATATCCGATTAATCCAAATAATAATACTAAATAAACTCCCATTATAACTTTAATGTTTTTCTTAGGATCTTGCTTCTTATTACTAAGCGTATCATCATTTACATTATTAGCTTCTTTTTTAGGTGCTTCTTTTTTGTTTGATTTAAACTTATCAAAGAATCCACTTTTATTTTTGTTTTTATTATTATCAGCCATCTAGTTGCTGCCCTCCTCTGATATCTTTTGTAAGCATCCTAGGGCAAAGAACATAGTAAGCATTGATGTTCCTCCATAACTCACAAGTGGTAATGTAATTCCTGTAAGAGGTATTATAGTGAATATACCACCTATAATAACTAGAACTTGAACAACTATAAGTGTACTAAACCCAACTCCACAAAGTCTTGCAAACTTATCCTCTGTACGAAGTGCTGCTCTCATTCCTCTATAGAATATTAAGAAGTATAAGAATAACATTCCTATTGAGAATATCATTCCAAGTTCTTGACATATTGCTGAGTAGATAAAATCAGTATCAACAAATGGTATAAATCCAGTTATACCTTGACCAAGTCCTTGCCCAAATGCGCCTCCCGCGGCAATTGAATAGAACCCCTGTACAATCTGATAACTCTGCGTTTGTGCATACTCCCAAACATGTAACCATATTACAACCCTTTCTTTAACGTGGGCAAATAAGAATGTTGCTACTACCGCTCCTAATACAAATAATATTAGTCCGACTATTATATACATCTTATTTGAAGTTGCCATATACAGCATTGTTATTGATAATATAAAGAATAGTAATGCTGACCCAAGGTCGCTTTGTAGCACCATGAACCCAATTGATAAAGCTACTATAATTCCTGGTTCTATCAGTTGTTTTAAATCATCTTTTAATTTCTTTTTCGCTTGATAATTCATTAAAACTGATGCTAGATATAAAATAATAAATAATTTCCCTATCTCAGATGGTTGGAATGTAAAACTTCCAAATCTAATCCAGTTCTTAGCACCATTTATATTAGTACCAAATATCTCTGCTAAAGACATAAATATAATTGTTCCAATCATATAAATATTTTTATATCTTGCAAAATTCCTGAATTTAGGGACTATAATTACAATTAGCATATATGCTGTTATTCCTATACAGAACCAAACTAGTTGCTTAACTGCTGTTTCTATATTCATAGAATATAATATTGCCATTCCAATTACAGCCAGTACGGATGCAAGTATAAATATATACTTATCTCCTTCTGGATAGAATTTTCTTATAATATAATGTGAAAATCCTATTACGACTATAATTACTGCTGCCATTACAAAAGCCATTTTATCAACTGGCGTCTTTAAAAGTGCTAAGTTTGTAAATAAACCTATACAAAGTAAGTATACAAGCCTTAATAGTCTTCTTTCATACTTAACAGTATTCATTCTTTCACCTCAATTATCCTATAATCTTAAATACTGTACTTCCTAATCTGATACTATCATTTACTCCAACCCTTATCTTACCTGTAATCTTTTGCTCATTAACAAAAGTTCCATTTGTACTATTTAAGTCCTCTAAAATAATGTTATTATCTTTAACGTAAATTCTTGCATGATTAGATGATACAAATTTGTCATTAAGTATTATAGAATTTTCTTCCTTTCTTCCTAATGTTGTTATGTTTTTCATAGGGATAACTGTTCCAACTTTTAGTCTACCTTCAGTCATAGTTGCTACAATCTCTAATCCATATGATCTTTTTTCTTCTGTCGAAATTTTGGCACTTGGCCTTTCTGGGCTTCTTTTAGGTTCTGATTTAACCTTATTCACAGGTTTATCTGCCTTATTTTTGCTTTCTTTACTTTTATCCTTATTTCCTACATCCTTAGACATGATTCTAAGTGAGTAGAATATAATAAGTAAAAGCATAACAACAAAAAATATGTTAAAAGCATAACCCATTAACTTATTTAAATCCATAATGTCACCTCTACATTTTTTTTATTTGTACTCTGATTCTAATAGTCTTATATTATATACTGATTATACACTAAAAAAATTACACCTTTATATCTTTAGTATTTCTTTTTTAAGAAAATTATGATTTTATTGATATTTTTTCTTTTATTTTAATAAAAACAGATGTATCTGTTAACAAAAGATAGATTTTGATGATATTTTAAAACAATCACAATTCACAAAAAAATCATTATTTTTATAAATCTTTCAATCCTTATTGAAGATACACCTGTTATAAAATTTTGCTCTTATTTAAGATATTTTTTTAAGTATTTACCAGTATAGGACTTTGAAACTTTAACTATTTCCTCTGGAGTTCCAGTAGCTACTATCATCCCACCTTTATCTCCACCTTCTGGACCAAGGTCTATTATATAATCAGCACACTTAATCATATCTAAGTTGTGCTCTATTACTACAACTGTGTTCCCACCTTCAACTAATCGCTGTAATATTTTAATAAGCCTATTTACATCATCTACATGAAGACCAGTAGTTGGTTCATCTAAAATATACAGTGTTTTCCCTGTACTTCTCTTAGATAATTCATATGCTAGTTTAATTCTTTGTGCTTCTCCACCAGATAGTTGTGTTGAAGGCTGCCCAAGTCTTATATATCCAAGACCAACATCCATTAATGTTTGTAATTTTTTATGAATTCTCGGAATATTTTCAAAGAATTCTAAGGAGTCCTCTACTGTTAAATTTAAAACTTCTGAAATATTTTTTCCTTTATATTTAACATCTAAAGTCTCTCTATTATATCTTTTACCTTTACATATTTCACATGGGACATAAACATCTGATAGGAATTGCATTTCTATCTTTATAATTCCATCTCCACTACACGCCTCACATCTTCCACCTTTTACATTAAATGAAAATCTTCCTGGTTTATAACCTTTCATTTTTGCGTCTGTTGTCTGTGAGAATAAATCCCTTATTACATCAAAAGTTCCTGTATAAGTAGCTGAATTACTTCTTGGAGTTCTTCCTATCGGGCTTTGATCTATTTCTATTATTTTATCAATATACTCTAGTCCTTCTATCTCTTTATGCTCTCCTGGAATAAGTTTTGATCTCTTATTCATTTTTGAGGCAAGTCCCTTATATAATATTTCATTAACAAGTGTACTTTTTCCTGAGCCAGAAACTCCAGTAACCATTGTAAGTATTCCTAATGGAAAATCAACATTTATATTTTTTAGATTATTTTCCTTAGCATTTTTAACAGTTATAAAGTTTCCATTACTCTGTTTTCTCTCTAAAGGTAATTCAACAAATTTTTCACCTGTTAAATACTGACCTGTAAGGGAATTTTTATTGGCCATTATTTCATCAATAGTTCCAACAGCCATTATTTGACCACCATGTTCACCTGCACCTGGCCCAATATCTACTATATAATCAGCTGCTTTCATTGTATCCTCATCATGTTCTACTACAATTAATGTATTTCCAACATCTCTAAGTCTTTGTAAAGTTTCTATTAACTTGTCATTATCCCTTTGATGTAGCCCTATTGATGGCTCATCTAGAATATAAAGAACTCCCATAAGTTGTGAACCTATTTGTGTTGCAAGTCTAATTCTTTGTGATTCCCCGCCTGATAAAGTTCCTGCTGTTCTAGCAAGGTCTAAATAATCTAAACCAACATTAATAAGAAAGCTTAGTCTTGACTTAATTTCTTTAACTATTTGTTCACTAATTATTTTATCCTTTTCTGAAAAATTAATTCCATCTACAAACTCCAATTCATCTCTAATTGAAAGCTTTGTAAAATCATTTATGTTGATATCTCCAACTGTTACAGCTAAACTTTCTGGCTTTAATCTAGCACCTTTACATTTAGGGCACTTATTATCACTCATATAATGTTCTATCTCTTGTTTCATGTAATCTGAACTTGATTCCATATATCTTCTTCTAAGGTTATTTACTTCTCCCTCATAAGAATGGTTATAATTTTTTGTTACTCCTTCTTTTTTATAGGTAACAATTAATTTTTCATCAAGGCCATATAAAATAGCATGTTGAACTTCTTTTGAAAGTTCACTAAATGGTGTTTCTAAATCAAAATCAAATTTTTTCATTAATGCTTGTAATATAGCAAATGTCCAAGAATCATCTTTGAATCTTCCATCTCCCCAACTACTTATAGCACCACCTTTAAGTGATAAACTTCTATCTGGAACAACAAGTTTCTCATCAATTTCCATAAGAGTTCCAAGCCCATCACAGTAATCGCATTTTCCAAATGGTGAATTAAATGAGAACATTCTTGGTGCAAGTTCTTCTATACTTATTCCACACTCTGCACAAGCAAAATGTTCACTATATAAAGTATCTTCTCCTCCAATTATATTTACAATGACTAGTCCTTCTGTTAACTTCAAGGCTGTTTCTAAAGAATCCGAAAGTCTTCTTTCAATTCCTTCTTTAACAACTAACCTATCTATAATAGCTTCTATATTATGTTTTTTATTTTTTTCCAAAATAATTTCTTCTTCTGTTAAATCATAAATTTCTCCATCAACTCTTACTCTAATAAATCCATTTTTCTTTATATTTTCTAAGACCTTTTCATGAGTCCCTTTTCGCCCTCTAACAACCGGTGCTAGAAGTTGAATTTTTGTTCTTTCTTCAAGTTCCATTATTTTATCAACTATTTGATCTATTGATTGTTGACTTATTTCTTTTCCGCATTTAGGGCAATGTGGTTTCCCTACTCTAGCATATAAAAGTCTTAAGTAATCATAAATTTCTGTAACAGTACCAACTGTTGACCTTGGATTTCTTGAAGTTGTTTTCTGATCTATTGAAATTGCTGGTGATAAACCGTCAATAGACTCAACTTCAGGCTTGTTCATCTGTCCTAAAAATTGTCTAGCATATGCTGACAATGATTCTACATATCTTCTTTGACCCTCTGCATATAAAGTGTCAAATGCTAATGATGATTTCCCTGAGCCTGAAAGTCCTGTGAAAACAACTAACTTATCTCTAGGGATCTCTAAATCTACATTTTTAAGATTATGTACCTTTGCGCCTTTAACTACAATTTTATCCTTCATGACAAATTCTCCTTATGTTATCGAAAAAACTGACAAGCAGTCTTTATCATTCTAAGTATTCAATATTCAAATTAAAGTTAGTTATTATCATTTTAAAACTCTATTAAAAATGTGTCAATTTTTTTTTAAATATTACTAATTAAAAGTAATTTTCCCTTTTTGTTGCAAATAAAATGTTTTTTCTCCTCATTTCCCTCCTATCTATAATATTATCTCTTGAAATCACATCCCTAATTCATATTTAAGCATAAAAAAAGAAAGACATCTCTATCTTTCTTCCTAAAACCTACTTTATATCTTTTTTAGTAATACATATGAAAATCTATTATCTAACAAATATTTACTAAATTTAACTATCTCAAATTCACTTGGAACTACTTCTCTTAGTATTTTTTCATCGTACATATTAAGAGTGACCCCTCCTAAAAGTATTTCTCCTTCTCCATCACAATAGAAATGAAATGCTTTACCACCAGCTTCTAATAAATTAGCTTGATTTTTCAACGATTCTGTAAGCTCATCCACTGTAAAATGATTTATTAGCTTGTTAGAGAATATACAGTCAAATTTTTTTGATATATCGAGTTTAATATCGTTAAGCTGATATACTTCTGACCCCTTATTATTCTCCTTATATATATCTATAAAAAATTCTGACCCATCAATGGCTACCGTATCATAAGTTTGCTTGAGAACTTCAAAATCTTTCCCATTATTTAATCCTATATTTAAAACACTAGCACCTTTCTTTAAATAGCTTCTAAGTATAAGTGCAATTCTACCATCATAATTTTTATGTCCTTTTAAAAATTTTTCAACTGTCTCTCTATTATTAAAGCAATTCATTTATGTCACAACTCCTAATTATATTTCTCTTATAAATGTACCATTTACTTATTAATATATAGCTAACACTCTTTTAACTTTTAATAAATAAAAAAATAAATATTTTAGGACTTTTAGGGAATTACTATTAATGTAAATATAAATTAATTAAAATTCAAAGGAGAGTTAACTATGAAATTTTTAAAATCTAAAATGAAAACACTTTCATTATTATTAGTTAGTTTAAGTCTATTTTCTATGACTGGTGTTGCTTGTACAACTAAATCTAAGACTCCAACTCCAACTACAACAACAACCACAACTACAACTAAAACAAATCAAAATCAAAATCCTAATAATTATATTCCAATTACAAAGATGACTTTATCATCTACTGGTATTCAAAATGGTATCATCGCACCTCAATATGGTGCTGCTTCTAAAGATAAATTAGATGCTATGCCACTTGAATCAATTCCTTTGAATTGGTCTGGTGCACCTACATCTACTAAAACATATGCAATAACTATAGTAGACTATGATACTGTTCCTATAATGGGATTCCCTTGGATTCACTGGGTGACTGCTGATATTCCAGCTACAACTACTTCACTTCCAGCAAATGCTAGTACAACAATGGCATCAAGTATGATTCAAGGTGTAAATAGTTATGCAAATGGTTACCCATTAGACTTACCTGGATTAAAAGGATTCCAAGTTCCTAGAGCTAATGCATACCACTATGGTGGAATGGTTCCTGTAAACTTTGCTCATAAATACACAATGACTGTTTACGCTTTAGATACAACTTTAAATCTTAAAGCAGGTTATGGAATTAATGATTTATACAATGCTATGGAAGGTCATGTAGTTGGTGAAGGTGTACTTTACGGAACATATAATGCTGAAATAGCTAAAATCTAAAACAAAAAATAAAAATCCTGTGAAATTTTCACAGGATTTTCTTTTTAAGATTTCTCTAAATTAAATTCAATTTCTCCGAAATCGCTTACATCAAATATATTAAGGTTTATTTCTTTGTTATATTCTTTATTAAAATTTTCTTCTATCATATACTTTTGCTTATGACCTTCTTTATCTCTATGAACCATTATTAATTGTGTCGTGAAATCAATGTGTTTATTTGGTATTTCTACATTTTTAACTGTCTTCTTTTTCACTCTTCTTACTCCACCTGGGTACTTACAATTCTCGTAAGTAAAAATTAAATTTCCTAACTCTTTCTCGCTTATATTGTTAATATTTATTTTTGGAAAAACTCTTTGATTCAAAATTAATACCCCCTAAGTTTTATAATATTTTTTACTTCTCTATATTATATATATTCGACAAAAAGAAATTAAAACCTTTTCATAAATGAAATTTTAATTTTTTTTTCTTACTTTAGAAAAAATCTTTATAATAAAGTAACTACTTTTTTAATATTTTAAAAAAAATCATCTATAATGGTTATTATTTACTCTCTATTATGGTAAAATAATGATATTCAATATTTATTTTAGGAGGGCTATACTATGAACAAAATTAGAATAGGTATTATCGGTTACGGTAACCTTGGTAGAGGCGTTGTTAATGCCTTAAAACTTAATCCAGATATGGAGCTTAAAGGAATTTTCACAAGAAGAGATGCTAGTAAAGTTGAGGCAAATGGTTTACCAATGCTACACATATCAACACTAGCAAACTATAAAGATGAAATAGATGTAATGATTCTTTGCGGTGGTTCTGCAACTGACCTTCCTGAACAAGGACCTATGGTTGTTAACATGTTTAATACTGTTGATAGTTTCGATACACATGCTAAAATCCCTGAGTACTTTGACGCAATAGATAAAATTGCTAAAGAATCAGGTAAGATTGGACTTATCTCAGTAGGTTGGGATCCAGGTTTATTCTCTTTAAACAGATTATTAGCTAGTTGTGTGTTACCAAATGGTACAGATTACACATTTTGGGGTAAAGGTGTAAGCCAAGGACATTCAGATGCTATTAGAAGAATTGAAGGTGTTACAAATGCTATTCAATACACACTTCCTAAAGAAGAAGCTTTAGAGAGTGTAAGAAATGGCGAAAATCCTTCATTTATAACAAGAGACAAACACTCAAGAGTTTGTTATGTTGTTGTCAATGAAAGTGCTGATAAATCTAAAATAGAAAAAGAAATCGTTGAAATGCCAAATTACTTCTCAGATTATGATACAACAGTTAACTTCATATCTGCTGAAGAATTAAAAGCAAATCATTCAGGAATGCCTCACGGTGGATTTGTTATAAGAACTGGAGAAACAAGTGAAGGAACAAAACAAAAAATTGAATTTTCACTTGACCTTGATAGTAACCCTGAGTTCACATCAAGTGTTCTTGTAGCTTATGCTAGAGCAACTTATAAGTTATCAAAAGATGGAGTTTCAGGTGCTAAAACAGTATTTGACATTCCATACGGTCTTCTTTCACCTAAGTCACCAGCTGAACTTAGAAAAGAACTTCTTTAATTTTTAGAAACCATGAATTTTCATGGTTTCTTTTTTTATTTAAAAACTATTCTTTTTATAATTTTCATAGTTCATGCCCAATTAACTAAACAATTATTTACTTTTTTCTTATTTTAATATCTTTTTCCATTATCTTCTTTAATTAAATTATTAATGTATTAATTTAATCTTTTTGATTTTAATTTGTAATTACTATATTCTCTTAGAGTGAAACGTTTTCACGTTTCGACTTAATTTTGGAGGTACATATTTAATGAAAAAAACTAAAAAAAGCCCATGGATTCCTTTTTTAATTGCTCTACCGAGTATGGGTATCGGAATCATTTGGAATATGAACAGTACTGTAATTCCTATGTTAATAGGAACTACAACAACTTCCGCTAATGCAATCGCTAATATTGTTATGATGGCACCTATTACAGGTATTTTCATGCCATATATTGCTGGAATAATAAGTGATAGAACTACTAGTAAGATTGGGAAAAGAAAGCCTTGGGTAATACTTGGTACTATCCTTGCTGCAATATTCTTGATCGCCCTAGGTGTTTCTACTAAATATATGTCTATGTTTATATTTGCTACTCTACTTTATGGAGTTGTAAATTTCTATGTAGGACCTTACTTCTCATTAATGCCAGAATCAGTTGAAAAAAATCAAATTGGTCTTGTAAATGGTTGGGGAAAATTATTAATGTCACTTGGCGGAGTAATCTTCTTCTTATTTGGAGTTTCTTTATATAATATAAATCCTATATATCCATTTATACTTGTTTTAATCTTACTTTTAATACCAACATTACTTGCTATGTTCTTAATAAAAGAAGATAATTCAAAATTCAAGAAGCCTTCAAAAATCAGCTTAGATTTCTTAAAGAATACAGCTGCTATGAGAGTCTTTATGACTGCTTTCTTCTTTTACTTAGGATATGGACTTGTTATGCCATTTATGATTCCTTATTTTGAAAAAGTAAGTCATTTCTCAAGTTCAAATATCAGTGCTGCTCTTGCAGTATTTACATTTATGGGACTAATTTTCTCATACTTTGTTGGTAGATGGTGTGATAAAGCAAATAAACAAATCATATTATTTGTAGCCTGTGCTATTTATGGAATCGGGTTCTTTGTTGGTATATTTGCTTTTTCATTACCAGTACTTTGGGTATTCACTTTATTATCTGGTATAGGATTCGTTATACTTCAAGTTGTATTCTATGCTCTTATTCCAGATCTTGCACCAGAAGAAAAACTTGGCGAATATATGGGTATAAACAACGTATTTCTTTGTATACCTCAAATTATAGGTAACCAAGTTGGTGGACACTTATTAAGTAGTGGACATGAAAGACTTTTATTCCCATTTGCTGTTGTTTCACTTGTAGTTGCGTGTATAATAATAGGTGCAGGTAAACTTAAGTTTCAGAATAAACAATTAGCTTAATTTAATTTATTTTTTAAGGAGGGTTTTAATATGAAAAAATATGTTATAGGAATAGATCTTGGTGGAACAAAAATAAGCACTGCAATTGCTAATCTTGAAGGAAAAGTTCAAAGTTTATTTGTCGTTCCAACAGATGCTAATCTTGGGGAAAAGAAAGTTATAGAAAACATTGTTACTTCAATAGAGAAAGTTATCGTTGAAGCAAAATCAAACTTAGATGAAATTCTTTGTATTGGTATTGGTTCTCCTGGAGTTCTTGATTTAGCTGAAGGTGAAATAATAGCTAGCCCTAATCTCCCATTCGCTAATTTTAAACTTATAAGCGAATTGAAAAAATCATTTGATATTGATTTCTATCTTGATAATGATGCTAACGTAGCAACTATCGGTGAATATGTACTTGGTGCAGGTAAGGGTAAAGACAATATGGTCTTCGTTACTGTAAGTACTGGTGTTGGTGGAGGTGCTATCGTGAATGGTCAACTTTACAGAGGTAATACTTCTAATGCTCTTGAGGTTGGTCATATGACAATAGATGCTAATGGTCCTATCTGTGGATGTGGAAACTATGGCTGCCTTGAAGCTCTTTCTTCTGGAACTGCTATAGCTAAAAAAGCTAACCAAGCTCTTGGAAGTAAAGTAGAAACTTCTCTTAGAAAATATGATAAAGTAACATCTTATGAAGTTTTTGTAGAAGCTACTAACGGCGATGCAGTTGCAACTGAAATAATTGATACAGCTTTAAACTATCTTGGAATAGGAATTGCTAATGTTATTACTATGCTTGATCCCGCTATGGTTATTATAGGTGGTGGTGTTTCAAATGCAGGCCCTGCAATCTTCGAAAAAGTTAGAGAAGTTGTAAAAAGAAGAAACTTTAAAGTTATGAGTGATAACTGTGAAATTGTCCATGCTAAACTCGGTACAGACGCCGGTGTTTTAGGTGCTATTTCATTAGCACTTCTTGAAGGTAAAAAAAATTCATAACATAAGAATAGGAAAGAATTGTCTAAACTTTAGATGATTCTTTCCTATTTTTTCTATCCAACTGCATCAGTATTAGCTACTACATCCTCATGCAAATCTTCTAATACTAAATTATTTTTGAACATATATTCACTTATATTTTTACCTACATATCTAAAATGCCATGGTTCATAAGCATATCCCGTTGTCTCAACTCTCTCCTTTGGATACCTTAAAATAAATCCATATTTATGTGCATTTTTTGCAAGCCATTTACCTTCTTTAGTATCTTCAAAACTTTCTTCTAGCCCAAAGCCTGCACTTTTTATTGATATATCTGCTGTAAGCCCAGTTTGATGTTCACTATGCCCCGGTTTTGCCATATATTTTTCCGTATGTTCTTTTCCTCTATTTTTCATTGATGTATGGAAAATATTATACTGATAATTATATGACCTATACCCACTAACTAAATATAATTTCTCAAGCCCATCTTTTTTTGCATCTTCAAACATAACTTCTAAAGCTCTTGCTCCATCTTTTCTTAAGTGACTTGGCTCATTCCCTGCCGGATGTGTAAGCGGAACATTAGGAACCACTAAATCACTCGGCACATAATTTTCACCAAGCATAAATTCTTTATTACATAGAACAATTAAATCATTTTTATTTTCTCTAACTGCTGAATATACACTTGCTGTCTCTTCATCTAAAAGTTCTTCAATTTCCTCATTTTCAACTATACTTTCCTCTAAATTAACATTATCTTTTATACTTGCACTATTATCATTATTAGACATTATTTGTCCACCTCCAGCAAAATAAGCAGTACCCGCTGTAAATACTATTGCTGCCACTACTACAATTCCGCCCACTTTAATTCCTGTTTTTTCCTTCAAATCCATAGTTCTTCCTCTCTTCCTTAACCCTCTCTTTTTTTATTATACCCCCTTTTCTAATTATTGCCATATAATCAAAAATCTTTCACTATTATGACTAATTTTATTCATATTTTTGATCTACTGTACATTTCTATGAAAGCAGTTTTGCTTTTATTTTATAAAATCGAATTATTCCTAATTTCCTAAAAGGGTATATGAAATCTTTATTACATTTTTCTTAAAAATATTCCTAAATAAAAAAATGAAGATATTTCTATCTCCATTTTAAAGTAATTTTATTTAATTTTTACTACTACAAATTAATAAAGGTAATCATCTCTTAAATTATTTACTCTTTCACTTGTTAAGTTATATTCCTTTTCAAAATATTCTTCTATTGTTGGATATTTTTCAAAAATAAAGTCAAATGTAGCATCAAAATACTCTTCTTTAACTTCCATCATAAAGCTAAATATTTCTTCACATCTTTTATCTTTAAATACTAATTCAAACTTTGCTTTTATCATTTCATTATATTCTTTTCTATAATCGTTACTTGCTAAATAATCTTTCTTTGCCTCTTCTAAAGAAACCCCAAGCATTAGTAATATTAAAGCTGAACCTATACCAGTTCTGTCTTTACCTGATTTACAATGTTGAACAAATGGTATTTCAGCTTTTACTTCCATCATTTCTATCATTTTTTCAAAGGCCTTATTTTTAAAAACCATAGATTTGTAACTGTCTACCATAAACTTTGTTGGATCTTTAAACTGTGGTATTTTATCTATGTTTTTTAGCAGAAACTCCATATTAAAGTTTCCTTTCATATTCTCATCCTCATCCTCTAAAGTTTTCATGGCTGGTATATTAAAGTACATAGCACCCGTTATCTCTAAATCCTTCTCCTGTTCTGCCTCACTTTTAGCTCTATAATCTAAAATACCCCTTAGTCCCATATCTTCTAAATACTTTATATCATCTTTAGTTAAAATATTTAGAGCATCCGATCTATAAAACCTATTCCACTTAACTCTTCTATTATCCTGTGTTTTAAATCCACCTAAATCTCTAAAATTACAAGCACCTTTTAACGGCAACCTTCTTTCTGCAAAAATTTCATCTTCAAATCCATCCATTTTAACAACAAAATATGTTCTCTTACCTTTAACAGGATCTTCTATTTCTATCTCTGACTTATCTGATTTCAAAACACTTTTCAATTCACTATCTATTTCCGCTTTATCAGTATAGAATAACTCATACTCTTTTCCATCATTCTCTATATTGATAGTAAATTTATCATTGTTTCTTAAGGAATATACATTTATAAACTTTTTCATTATTTCACACCTCATTAAATTATTATTACTTTATGCTATCTTTTAATTCTATAAGTAAATCTCTAAGTTCTGCTGCTCTTTCAAACTGCATATTTTTAGCTGCATCTTTCATTTCTTTCTCATACTTAACTATTAAGTCTTCTATTGATACATTCTTTTCTTGTGCTGACTCTTTTATAACTTCATAAGCAGTCTTCTCCTGAGCGACAATCTCCTCTGAAACTTCAAGAATATTTCTAATAGCTTTTGTAACAGTAGTCGGAGTAATTCCAAACTTCTTATTATGTTCCATCTGAATTACTCTTCTTCGCTCTGTTTCTTTCATTGCTTTTTCCATAGACTTAGTTATATTATTTCCATACATTATAACTCTACTTTCAGAGTTTCTTGCTGCCCTACCTATTGTTTGTACAAGTGCCGTTTGTGATCTTAAGAACCCTTCCTTATCTGCATCAAGTATTGCTACAAGTGCAACTTCTGGAATATCAAGCCCCTCTCTCAAAAGGTTAATTCCTATAAGAACATCCACCTCACCAGTTCTAAGTTCTTTTATAATTTTCATTCTTTCAACGGTATCTATATCTGAGTGCATATAAGTACACTTAACTCCAAGTTCTTTAAAATACTTTGTTAAATCTTCTGACATTCTTTTTGTAAGAGTTGTAACTAGCGTTCTAAATCCTCTAGCAGTTATTTTTTGAACCTCTGCATACAAATCATCTACCTGACTTCTTGATGACCTTACCTCTATAACCGGATCTAAAAGACCTGTTGGTCTAATAATTTGTTCTGCTATATTATCAGAATGGTCTATTTCATAATCTGCTGGAGTTGCACTAACATATATAATCTGATTTACCTTTTCTTCAAACTCTTTAAATTGAAGTGGTCTATTATCTTTTGCTGATGGAAGTCTAAATCCGTAATCAACAAGATTTTGTTTTCTAGACCTATCACCACCATACATAGCTCTTACTTGTGGTAATGTAACATGACTTTCATCTATAAACATAAGAAAATCATCTGGAAAATAGTCCATAAGTGTTTCTGGTGCAGTCCCCGGAGCTCTTCCATCAAGTATTCTTGAATAGTTTTCTATTCCCTGACAATATCCCATCTCTCTAATCATTTCAATATCATAATTTGTTCTTTGCTTTAACCTTTGAGCCTCTAATAACTTATCCTCTGCATTAAGTTCTCTTAATCTTTCCTCAAGTTCTGATTCTATTTGCCCAATAGCTCTTTTAACAGTTTCCTCTGATGCTGCAAAGTGAGATGCTGGAGTAATAGCAATATGCTTTCTAGTAGCTATTATATTTCCCGTCAAAACATTAAACTCTTTAATAGAGTCAATTTCATCACCAAAGAATTCAACTCTAATTCCAGTTTCTGATGAGTTAGCTGGAATAATATCTAAAACATCTCCCCTAACTCTAAATGTTCCTCTTGCAAAATCTATATCATTTCTCTCATACTGAATATCTATAAGTTTTCTTATAACATCATCTCTATCCTTTGTCATCCCCGGTCTTAAAGATATAGTTAAACTCTTATACATTTCTGGATTTCCAAGTCCATAAATGCAAGAAACTGATGCAACTATAATAACATCTCTTCTTTCTAAAAGTGCTGCTGTTGCTGAGTGACGAAGTTTATCTATTTCATCATTAATTGATGCATCTTTCTCTATAAATGTATCTGTTTGTGCAATATAAGCCTCTGGTTGATAGTAATCATAATATGACACAAAGTACTCAACTATATTATCTGGAAAAAACTCTCTAAACTCCGAACAAAGTTGTGCTGCTAGAGTTTTATTATGTGCTAGTATTAATGTAGGTTTTTGAGTCCTTTCTATGATATTCGCCATAGTAAAAGTTTTACCTGACCCAGTTACACCTAAAAGCGTCTGCCCTTTTAATCCTTTATTCAAACCATCAACTAAACTCTCAATTGCCCTAGGTTGATCCCCCATTGGGCTAAATTTAGAATGTATTTTAAGTTTTTCCATGACAACTCCTCCTTATAAAAAAAGTCAACTATATTAATGTATAGCTGACTTTTAATTTATTTAAATTTCTATATTTTCTAATACTTCTTTAAAACTAAAATTTAAAGATTTATAGTCATTGTAATCTGTCTTTGGTAGTTTTGCTGGTACAAGTACTACACCAAGTTCTTCTATACTCTCTAATTTTAATTCATATTCTTCTATATTTCCATTATATTTTTTCACAGTTAACTTTATGTAACTTTCTTCCTTTGCATTTATAACTTGTTCTAAAAAATTAACATCATTTGTCTTTATTCCATTTATATGTGTTATCTTATCAGCCTGATTGATACCTACCTCTTTAGCTTTCCCACATTTAAGAGAATCTAAAACACTTATGCCATCATTAGATATAAATATTTCACTATTGTTTTTTTCTCTTTTAAACATATATCCTGCAACAAATTCATGTCCTATTACCATTGAAAAAGTAGTGATAAGTTCTAATATATAAATTCCCTCTGACAGTCTAGCCAGTACTATTATAAAAATTCCATACACCCCTGTTTTCAAAGCTGAATCTTTAAGTTTTTGACTTTTAGTCATTGTATAACTCATCCCACTATACCCAACACAAATAAAGAGTGAAAGCAATGGTATGACCCATCTCCTCGATAGCTTATATGCCCCAATAATTTCACCCTCAGTATCTCTATAATAATAGATAATACCTTTTCCTCCATCAAAAAATACTAATATGGCCTCAATAATATGGACAATTCCAACTAAAACAATTATGTTCATAGCCTTTTCACCTACAACTTGAGCTAATTCTAAATTATTCATAAGTCGACCCATAACCAATAAAATTAAACATATCACACTTCCTGAATATGCAAAGCAAATGAATCTACTAGATAAATTACTTGCAAGTATTGAGATACAAAACATTATTACAAATTCACTCATTAAGTCTATTTCACCCACAATCACTCTATACCCTACAAGAATTATAAAACCAAAGATTAAACCAAGAGCTATTGACGATAACGTCATATCTAAAGCTCTTTCTGGATATCCTTTAACAAACAACCTTTGACCTTTTTTTATATTTTTATTTTTTTTATGAAGCCTAAACCCCATAATCGCTAAAGCAAGCAAGAAAATCGGGTTCATAAGAACCCTTGAATATTCTAATGCACTCTCATATAAAAATTTCATATAATAAACCCCTAATTAATTTTGTCTGTTATTACTTCCATAGCTTTTTCAAACTGTGGGTCTAACTCTCTATTGTATGGTTTTCCTTTTAACTCCTTTGGATACTTAACTTCAATATCAGGTTTTATACCTGTACCATGAATATTTTCTCCATCTGGTGTATAGTATTTTGAAATAGTAATTTTAAGTGCCCCACCATCTGGTTGGTCAACAGGAATTTGAACTATTCCTTTTCCAAAACTAGTTTCTCCTATTAATGTTCCTGCCTCATAATCTCTTATAGCACCTGAAACAACTTCTGATGCAGATGCAGAATTACCATCAATAAGAACTACAAGTGGTAAATCCTTAGCAATACCACCTTTTGATAAGTTTTTTTCTTTTTCTCCATACTTATCAACAGTAGTAACTATTGGCTCTCCCTTATCTATAAAGTTAGATGCAAGACCAACACATTCACTCATATACCCACCTGGGTTCCCCCTCAAATCAAGTATAAGTCCTTTCATACCTTCTTTTTGAAGTTCTTCTAACTTTGCAGTAAAATCTTCAGCTACATTTTCTTCAAAAGCTTTGACACTAATATATCCCACTTCTCCATCAATCATATATCCTTTAACATTTATAGTTTTTACTACATCTCTCATTACATCTATATTTAGTTCCTTACCATCTCTTTCAACAGTAAGTTTTATATTTTCTTTTTCTTTTCCTTTTAGCATTTGTGCAGTCTTTTCCATATCATCTGCTGTTACAACAGTACCATTTATAGATTTTAATATGTCTCCTGCTTTAACTCCTGCATTATAAGCCGGACCACCTTCAAGTGCCTCAACTACTAAAAGATTTTCACCTTCAAATCCCATTCTTATCCCAACACCCATATATTCCCCAGAGTTTTGCTCCATAAAAGCATCAAACTCCTCCTTGTTCATATAATATGTATAGGGGTCTTCAAGTCCCATTGACATTCCTTTGATTGCACCCTCTAAAAGTTTTTCATCATCAATTTCTCCATCATAGTACTTATAAATTTGATCTCTTACCGAGAATAATTTTGAGTATTTATCAATATCTTTTATATCTTTAAAACTTTCCTGAACATCTTTTTTTGTTGTAATTGGCAAAAAACCCTCAGCCGTCAATCTGTTCCCTACAAATATTGAAACTGTTGAAAAACCCATAACCATAAGAATTACTTTCCAATTTTTTGTATACCCTCGCGTGCTATAAATACCTTTTTCTTCTTTTTCTCTCAAAAAAATCCACCCCTTAAATATAAAAAAGCTCAAAATACTTCCTCTTATTTCTAATTGTAAGTATTTTAAGCTTATTATATACTATATTCCTAAATTATACATCTAAGAACTTTCTTAATGCAATTACACTTCCTATCGCACCGATAAGAATTCCTGCCCCGATAAACTGCCATGACATATTAGTTAATATATACATAGGACGTACAAAATCTACCGCGTAGAATCCGCCACCTTGAACAGCTGATTTAAATATCGCTGAATAAACCCCATATATGACTGCTACCGATAATATCGAACCAACTAGTCCAATAACAATACCTTCTATAACAAAAGGCCACCTTATAAACCAATCTGTTGCTCCAACAAATTTCATAATTCCTACTTCTCTTCTTCTTGAATAAACAGTAATCTTAATTGTATTAATAATTAAGAATAATGACACTCCTATAAGAACTACAAAAAGAATTAATCCTACCCATTTAACCGTATTAGAGAATGATGTGATTGTCTTAATCATCTCTTGATCATTACCAACATCATTAATACCTGCCATAAGCTTTCCATCTGGTGTAAGTGCTTTTTCAACAGTATCTGCTACTTCTGGTGTATTAAGTTTTACTATAAATGAGTTTGGTAATGGGTTATTAGTTTCATTATAACCCTCTAATATTTCTTTATCATCTGCAAACTGAGCTTTAAAATTAACAAGAGCTTGTGCTTTTGTTTCATATTCAACAGCCTTAACACCATCTACTGATTTTATCTTTGCTTGTACTGCTTCTTGTTGCGCTGTTGTAATATCATTATTTAAGAAAACTTTAATTTCAACTTTATTTTGAACATCTTTAACTCCTAAATTTACATTTACAGCCGTTAATAAAAATGCTCCTAAAACTACTAATGTAGTTAAAACAGTTGCTGCTGATGCTATACTTATAGTTAAATTTCTTTTTAAACTCTTAAAGGCATCTACGATAAAGTAGAAAAAACTATTTAGTTTCATCCTCATATCCTCCTTTTCTTTCATCTCTTATAACTTCACCCTTATCAATAGCTATAACTCTTCTTTGCATGTCATCAACTATTTCTTTCGCGTGAGTAGCCATTATAACAGTAGTTCCTGACATATTGATATCATCAATTAATGCCATGATTTCATTTGATGTATCAGGATCTAAGTTTCCTGTTGGCTCATCTGCTATAAGAACCTGTGGATTATTAACAATAGCTCTAGCTATTGAAACCCTTTGTTGCTCTCCTCCTGATAATTCATTAGGGAACATTTTATATTTATTCGATAATCCTACTAATGAAAGAACCATAGGAACTCTTTTTCTAATTTCCTTTGGTGATGATTCAACAACTCTCATTGCGAAAGCTACGTTTTCATAAACATTTAAAGTAGGTATAAGTCTAAAATCTTGGAATATCATCCCTATTTTTCTTCTATAATATGGTATCTCTTTTCTTTTTACAGTAGCAAGTTCTGTTCCACTCATCATTATTGTTCCTGATGTTGGCTCTACTTCCTTAAGTAACATTTTTATAAATGTCGATTTTCCTGCTCCACTTGGTCCTACTAAGAATACGAAATCTCCTGATTCAATTTCTAAATCAACGTTCGTTAAAGCTTTTACATTCTTATTGTAAACCTTAGAGACATTTTTAAATTCTATCATCTAAACACTCCTAACACTTTTTCATGTATAGTATTTTTTAAACTCAAATTCTTAATAATTTATTACATTATCCATCATTCTCAAATATTATATCATACTTTTATGAAAAAGTTGAAATTTTTTGTAACTATATTGCTATTGTTTTTCGATAAGAGTAGTGAATCCCTCACCTAAAACCTCTTTCGCATCACTAACTGTAACAAATGCTTTTGGGTCTATTTTCTTCACTTCATTCTTTAAAGTTATAAATTCTTTTCTATTAACTACAACATATAATATATTAACCTCATCATTTGAATATGCACCAGTTCCTGTTATCTTTGTACACCCTCTGTCAACTGTTGTTAATATAAATTCTTTTAGTTCCTCATGTTTTGAGCTTACAATCATTAATTGCTTACAATCATTAAACCCTTCAATTATCCTATCAATCATAAATCCCATTATAAAGCAAGAAAGCATTCCATATAAACCTTTTTCTACTCCAAATGCAAATAATGCAAGTATAACAACTACACAATCTGCTAGCAATAATGATTTTCCAATATTAAACTTAAAATACTTATTTAAAAGTTTTGCAACTATCGCAGTTCCACCTGTTGATGAATTTTGATCAAATACCATAGCTATACCAAAAGCTGCTATCGCACTACCAAAAACCACAGCAAGTATTGGATCAGTAGTTATAACTACATTTGGAAAAATCTTTTCCAAAATACTTAGAGCTATTGATATACCAAAGGCTGCATAAACACTTCTTGCCGCAAATTCTTTCCCTATAAATATTAAAGCTAATGTAAATAAAACAACGTTGCATATATTCATAACTATGCCAGGAGCTATCCCTGTATAACTATTAATTATAAGAGCAAGTCCTGAAACCCCTCCTGCTGCAATGTCATTTGGATAATAGAAAAACTGCAAAGATACTGCTAAAAGAACAACTCCGATAGTTATTAAAAGATATTTTTTCAAAACATCTTTACCCAAAACTAATCGCCCCCTTATGAATTAATTACTATCTAGATACCCTGTTTTTCTAAAAAATTAACACTTAGTATTATAACTTAATTTCAAATAAATTAGTAATACTTCAAAAAAATATAACAGTATAGTCAAAACCATACTGTTATATTCATAATTTATATTAACTTTTATTTTACTATTTCATTGATATAGCTTTTTTAGCTGCTTCTACAATCTTCTCAGCTGTTAAACCGTAAGCTTTTAATAATTCAGCTGGCTGACCACTCTCCCCAAATGTATCCATAACTCCAACTTTTATAACTGGAACTGGGTACACCTCGCAAAGTGCTTCTGATACTGCTGAACCAAGTCCACCAATAATGTTATGCTCTTCAGCTGTAACAATCGCTTTAGTTTCTTTAGCTGCTTTAACTAATAACTCACTGTCTAAAGGTTTTAATGTATGTATGTTTATAACATTTGCACTTATACCTTCAGCTTTTAAAATTGCTTCAGCTGCAATAGCTTCATCAACCATGATTCCTGTGGCAACTATTGTTACATCAGTACCTTTTTTAAGTTCTACACCTTTACCAATTTCAAACTTGTAACCAGGATTGTCATTTATTACATTAACTCCCGCTCTTCCAAGTCTTACATAACATGGTCCATTGTACTCAGCAATAGCTTTAATAACCGCTTCAGTTTCAACTGCATCTGAAGGTGAAATAACTGTCATGTTTGGTATAGCTCTCATTAATGCTAAATCTTCAACTGATTGGTGTGATGCTCCATCTTCACCAACTGTTAATCCAGCATGTGTAGCACATATTTTAACATTTAAGTTTGGGTAACAGATTGAGTTTCTAACTTGCTCAAAAGCTCTTCCTGCTGCAAACATAGCAAATGTACTTACAAATGGGATTTTTCCACATGTTGACATACCAGCTGCAACACACATCATGTTAGCCTCTGCTATTCCCATATTTATAAATCTTTCTGAGAACTCTTTTGAGAAATCTGCTGTTTTTGTTGACTTTGAAAGGTCAGCATCTAAAACAACTACTTTATCATTAACTCTTCCTAACTCTACTAATGCTTTTCCATAAGCTTCTCTTGTTGCTATCTTTGCCATTATTTGTCCCCTCCTAATTCTGTTATAGCTTGTGCGCACTGCTCTTTGCTTGGAGCTGCTCCATGCCATCCAGCCTCATTTTCCATGAATGAAACACCTTTTCCTTTAACTGTTTTACAAACAACACAAGTTGGTTGTCCTTTAGTTTTTTTAGCTGTTTCAATTGCTCCGATTATCTCTTCAAAATTGTGTCCATCTATAACTATTACATTCCAGTTAAATGCTTCGAACTTTTTATCTATTGGAAGTGGACTCATAACTTTTGTTATATCTCCATCTATTTGTAATCCATTGAAATCAACAAATATTGTTAAATTATCTAATTTATAATGAGCCGCACACATTGCTGCTTCCCATACTTGACCTTCTTCTAATTCACCATCTCCAAGAACTGAGTAAACTCTATACTCTTTCTTATCAAGCTTTCCTGCAATAGCCATTCCAACAGCTGTTGAAACTCCTTGCCCTAATGAACCTGTTGACATATCTATTCCTGCCACATCATTCATATTAGGGTGTCCTTGTAGATTTGATCCAAGTTTTCTTAAAGTTAATAACTCTTTAGGATCAAAATACCCTTTTCTTGCTAAAGCACTATATAAAACTGGTGCTGCATGCCCTTTTGATAAAACGAATCTATCTCTGTTAGGATCCTTTGGATTCTTTGGATCTACATTCATTTCATGAAAATATAATGTTGTTAATATATCAGCTGCTGATAATGATCCACCTGGGTGACCTGATGCTGATTCTGTTAACATAGTAACTATGTCCTTTCTTATGACTGTCGCTATGCTCTTTAATTCTTCCACTTTATTATTCATATTAACCCTCCTATGAGTAATTTATAATCTAAATTCTTGTGACTTTATTAAATTGTTTTAAACACTTTTATTTTTCCTTTTTTATTCTATCATATTCTTCATACTTTTTCTATAAAAATTAACCATTGTGTTTATCTTTTTGTCTTTTTTATACACATTTAATATATCACATTAATTCATTAGGCTACTCTATTTAGTTTCTTAAAATAACTTACTTTCCAAAAAAAATCCTTCTTCAAAATAAAATACTATTATTTAGTACTAAATACTTCCCAATAGGCATATAATATGTATTTTTTAGCTATACTATTTACATTTTTAAATTTCATGAAATTCTTTACATAAGTTATTTCTGATTAAAGGAAAGTACTAAAAAATCCCCTTTTTAATTTCTAAAAGTTCAATTTTTATACAACAAAAAAACAAGGTTATTTAAGTAATTAAATAACCTTGTCTATAAAAATAATTTTCTTATTTCAAATCTAAGTTCAAACTAATAAGTAAAGCCTTGTTAACTTTCTTCATATCACTATCTGTCATATGACCTATTTTTTCTTTCAGTCTTCTTTTATCTAAAGTTCTTACCTGTTCTAATAGAACTACTGAATCTCTATTAAGACCATACTCTTCTGAAGAAATCTCAACATGCGTTGGTAACTTAGCTTTATTTATTTGTGATGTAATAGCTGCAACTATAACAGTTGGGCTATATCTATTCCCGATATCATTTTGTATTATTATTACCGGTCTAATTCCCCCTTGCTCTGAACCAACAACTGGGCTTAAATCGGCATAAAAGATATCTCCTCTTTTTACATTTACATTCGTCATTTTATATATCACACTCCGCAAAGCCACATCTCATAATATACACTATCTTTATAATCAGAAGTACTTGCCTCATTGGCAAACTGAAGATTTAGTTCTCCCATCTCTTCATACCCCTGTTTCATCATCTCTAACATCTCTATACTATATGATATTAATATGTCATCATTTAATTGACATTTTTCTAAGTTTTTTTCTAAGTTTTTTAAGTCCTTACTATTTTGCCTATGTGACATTAGAACCTCTCCTTTTTGTAATATGTTGCTAAAAAGAGTTTATGTATGTTCAATTATATTATAGTTTTTGTCACAAAGTCAAAGAATTCTTCCTTTGTTATTAAATATTTTGCAAAATTTTCTGTTTTTTATAAGTAATTTCGCACTTTTGATATTTCTCCATTTTCAAGATAAATTCTCGGTACTCTATTCTTTAACATACATATGATCTCATAATTAATAGTTCCTATTAACTGAGCTATATCATCCGCATTAAATTTCACACCATTTTCTTCACCAATTAAAATCACTTCGTCCCCTAATTTAACACCTTTGATATCTGTAACATCAATCATACATTGATCCATACAAATCTTACCTACCACAGGTGCTAATTGACCTTTTATTATAACCTTTGCTTTACCATTTAGAAGTCTTGTATATCCATCTGCATATCCAATTGGTAAAGTTGCAATAATAGTTTCTTTTTCCGTCTTAAAAGCTCTTCCATAGCTTATGTACATATCCTTTTTAAGAGTTTTAAGATGTACTACATTCGTCTTTAAAGTTAGCGCCGGTTTAAGTTTTAATTTATCAAGCTGAACCTCATTTGATGGATAATATCCATAAGTTATAATCCCTGGTCTTACTCCATCAAGATATGTTTCATTTAAATCCATTATTGCGGCACTATTAGAGCTATGCTTTAATGGGATATGTATTCCTCTTTCTTCTAGTTCATTACATATATTTCTGAATTTCTTAAACTGCTCATTTGTATATGTCTTGTCTTCTTCATCTGCTGTTGAAAAATGAGTAAATATCCCTTCTACCTCTAATCCTGGAAGTAAGCATACTCTTATAATATCTTCTAAGTCTTCATCTGGTAAAAAACCTATTCTTCCCATCCCTGTATCAATTGCTAAATGTATTTTGGCTTTGGTATTTAATTTTAATGCTTCTCTTGATAAGCCTCGTGCATAGTCTAAGCTATAAACAGTCTGCTCGATATTTTCTATTATTAGTTTTTCACTAAAAGTTAATGGTGTATAGCCTAATATTAGAATATCTGCTTTTATTCCTGCCTCTCTAAGTTCTAATGCTTCTGTAATCATTGCTACTGCTAATTTACTTGCACCCTCTTCTATAAGAACAGGGGCAACATCAACAGCACCATGACCATATGCATCAGCTTTAACTACTGCTATTATTTTTTTATCTTTTGTTAATTTTTTAATTTCTCTAATATTATTTCTTATATTATCTAAATTAATCTCTGCCCAAACAGGTCTTATGCTTTCCATAAATACACCTCTTCAAATTTGTATAATAATAACTTAAAATTAAAAATTATTTTGAAACAAACTCTTTGTATTTAACAACAACCCTATCTTTTCCTGTATTATCGAATATAATTAATTCTTCTGGTTCTTTTTCTCTTAAATTAACTGTAAGTTTTGCATCAGAAAAATTCTTATTTAAACTATCAGTTTTAAAATCAATAACCATCTTATCCTCTACTTGATTATATTTTACGCCTTTCTTATTTAAGTATTGTGGCAATTCATTTAATAAGAAAAATCTATAAAATTCATCATAGCTTCTGGCAACAGTAAAATGCTTGTCTCCTTCAAAATAATTAATCTTTATTTTATCCTTAGAAAAAATTTGTTCCTTGTCTTTTAAAACAAGTTTTGTTTCATCATTAGCATATGATATTTTTGCTTCTTCTGTAAATTCACCTCGTGAATTTTTAGTAGTGTATGAAATATCTACTTCATACTCTGTTGACATCAAAATATCCTGTACTATTTTTTGCGGATCATTATTTTGTTTATAACTTGTATAAAAAGCTAAAGAACCTACAACAATTAGAATTAGAACAACAATAGATACTAGAATTTTATTTTTCATATTATCCCCCAATGTAACGAACTTTACATTATATACCTATTCTATTCCAATTCTATTTATTACATAATTTTACTTTTCATCAAAATTATGTTCATGAAACTAGATATTTTATCAATAATATCCCTTGCTTGTACTGAATGTTGTTTCTTTGACAACTCATATCTAATTGCTTTATGCCTCTATGCACCTACAACTGCTAGACCTACTAGCTTAATGCCTTTACCAAGTAATTACACTATCTTATCAGTTAAACAATCTCCTATTTCACCTGATGATGTTACACTTTAATTCAGTTAGATTACTATAAGTACTTTTTCCATCAGTTGTAATTGTATAATGTCCTCTAAGTAAAACTATTAGGTTATATTTTCGTGCTAATTCTCTAGAAGCCTCTTCTCTATTTTTATTGACACAAGAAATATCTCTACCTATCAGTCTTAAATATCTTACCTAGATGCAATTTAATTATAAGCTTAGATTTTATTTTTTTAAAACTTCTAAATTCTTACTCAAAACATTTAATCCATCATCATCTATAACTAGTTTACATGTATATATTCTTAAAATTAATTTAAGAAATTCTAAAGTCATATTCTCTTTCAATACAGTCACAAAATTTTATTAATTCAACAAATCTTATCTCATCAAAATTATAATCGCAACTCATAGCCTCTACTGCTTTATTTGAAACTATACTTTGAGTATAACCATCCGAACATAAAGTTACAAGTCCACTGCCTGTTCTTACTGCTAGCTGTGTGATAATACTGCTACACCTGTTGATTCTCTTCTTCTAGCAACCTTCCCCCTATGCCCTTGTGATTTTCGTCTTAGTATTAGCTTCTTTATTGAATGTATACCCGATAAAAAGCAACTTTCATGAAATTTTTCAATAACACATTATAGTGTTAAAAACCTCTCCTAAGAAATCTTTTATCTTGCTTTCTATCATACATTTTTTATAACATCGAAAAGTTACCGTTGTGTTACAGATTGTCGAAATCCTTTTAACCTCATTAGCATAACTATTAATGCCACTTGATAAATTTGCACCAATTGCATATTGACTTGTATCGTTAACTTCTTCTATGCCGCTTTTAAATAGCCTTTTCTCTCTCTAGTTACCCCTACTCCTAAAATACTATCAATAATTACACCTGCACTTTTTAAACATTTTGTTAACTCTAAAAGTATCTCTTTATTTCTATGTATTTAATATCACTTTATTCGCACAAAAATTTAAAGTAATCTATTTATGCAATATCTATTTATTTTATGTTTTTTATTTTAAAGTATTTCAATTTCATCACCTTCTAAAATAACATAAGCAATGGCATTTTCTTTGCTATGAGATATACTAAGGTTAAATTTATAATTTTCTATCCCCATATTAAGTATTATATCTTCAACCTTTTTGTTAATTCTTACATACGGTTTACCTAAATTAGTTTTTAGGATTTCTATATCAACTAATGAAAAACCTCTGAATCCTGTACCCATAGCTTTGCTAACTGCTTCCTTAGCTGAAAATACCCCTGCTATTGTTTCTATTTTAAAATTTCTACTTTTGAAATACTCTATTTCATCTTTTGAAAAATTTCTACTTAAAAATTTTTCTGTTCTTTCTAAAACCTTGCCTACTCTGTCTATCTCTATAATGTCAGTTCCAATTCCTATAATCATTTTTCTAAATACTCTAGCTTAGTTATAAACTACAGCCCTTTCGTTATTCATTTCTTCAATATATCTATCGGCATATGAGCCTAAAATATCAAGTAAATGAATTGGAGAAACTAAATTAGTTGATACTAATTTGTGTAACTCTTCTACCTTTACTATATCCTCTGATATTTTATCGATAGATTCTCTCTCTATATTTACCACTACTTCTTTAATATAGTCAACTCTTTCAACTTCTATTCCGTATAACTTTAAATTCTCAAAAGTTGTTTCTGTAATTCTATAAGCATATTCATATACAATTTCTTCTAACCTTAAAGTACTCACTAAATTTTTAACAATTTTCATTATTCTCCCCCTTAAAACACCTAAAACTCTAAATAATCCAGTATTTAAACTAATAATAACACTTGATTTTAAAAAATAGTGTCAAACTGTGTTAAAGATTTCAATAGAAAAAAAACTCTTAAAATTACATTTATCTCCTTTTTTGACGAATAGGGTACCTATTATATGATTTTTTTTATAAAAGCAGTGTTTTTTTGTCGAACTGCATGTATTTACTTCCATTTTTTATCTTTTTATCTAAACTTAAAATAAGTATTAATAAAAAAATTATTTTTTGTTAATATTTGTTTACAAAAACTTATAATATAATATAAGGTGTAATAATTATTTCTTAATTGTTACTTTTGTAAAAAAATTCCTATTAAGAGAGGGGGCAGTTATCATTTATTGATAACTACAGTTTTATGAATTATGTAGAAATTAAAAAAAATATTTATTGGGTTGGTGCACTCGACCCACAACTAAGAGTTTTTGACATTATAATGACTACACCGTACGGTACATCTTACAACTCATATGTAATTAAAGGTAGTGAAAAAACAGCTATTTTTGAAACAGTTAAGGCATCTTTCTTTGATGAATACCTTGCTAGGTTAGAAGATTTAAAAATTAATTTAAGTGACCTTTCATATATCGTTGTTAGTCATACAGAGCCCGATCACGCTGGATCTGTTGAAAGACTATTAGAACTTGCACCTAATGCAAAGGTTGTTGGTTCAAAAATAGCTATTGGATATCTTAAAGGTATCGTTAATAAAGAATTTGATTATATAGAAGTTAAAGAAGGTAGTACGCTTTCATTAGGAGATAAAACTCTTAAATTCCTATCTGTGCCTATGTTACACTGGCCTGATACTATCTATACTTATGTAGAAGAAGATAAAACTCTTATAACTTGCGACTCATTTGGTTCTCACTATTCAAGTGATAAGATTTTCAATGATTTAGTTGAAGATCAAGATGGATATATGGATGCATTAAAATACTACTTCGATTGTATAATGGGACCTTTCAAACCTTATATGTTAAAAGCTATAAATAAAATTGAAAAACTTGATATTGATATTATATGTCCTGGACATGGTCCAATATTAAGAGAAAATCCTATGAAAATAGTTGAAATTTGTAAAGGTTGGTCACAGCCTACACCTGCAAATGAAATAAAAGAAGTTGTTATTCTTTATGTTTCAGCTTATGGCTATACAAAAGAAATTGCCGCTGAAATAGCAAAAGGTGTTAAAGCACAAGGTCTTATTGCAAAATTATATGATGTAACTGAACATAATGATGCAGACCTTGTTTCTGAAATAACTAAAGCTGATGGTATTATAGTTGGTTCACCAACTATTCTTGCAGATATGCTTGAACCTGTTAGAATACTTCTTGCTAAATTAAACCCTGTTGTTCACGGTGGTAAAATTGGAGGTGCTTTTGGTTCTTATGGTTGGAGTGGTGAAGCTGTTCCAAGAATTGAATCAAGATTAAAAGAACTAAAAACAAAACTTCCAGCAGAAGGTTTAAATATTCATTTCAAAGCTTCCGAGGCTGATTGTAAAGAATGTTTCGATTTTGGTAGTACAATAGCAAACGCTATATTAAAGAAGAACTAAAAGCAAAAAAATCCAGTTATCATCAAATGATAACTGGATTTTTTAATTCTCAACTATTTTCTTCAACCTTTTTATAAGGACTTATCTTTCTGAATTCATCTACTGAAACCTCAATAAAATATCTTCGTTTTCCATCTGGCTCTTCATAGTTTCTTGTTATAAGTCTTCCACTTAAAGTTATTGAATCACCTTTTTGTAAAAACTTACATGCAAGTTCTGCTTTTTTTTCCCACATTATAAGTGGAATAAAATCTGATTTTCTTTCTCCATCAAGTGATTTATAATCTCTCTTAATTGCTATTGTAAATTTAGTATATACCTTGTCGCTATTTTCTACTTTTTTAAGTTCGGGGTCCTTAACTAACCTTCCCATTAATACAATTTTATTCATATTGATACGCCTCCTAAATTTAACATATTTAGATTCTAGCCATATCAATATTTTATATTCATATTTTCAAAAAAGATTTTACTCTTTATCTACTAACACAGCATTAACTTCACCACCAAGTATAAGAATAAACGAAGTTAAAAACATCCAAGTCATAAATATAAATACCGCTCCAAGTCCACCATAAAATCTTGAATAATTCCCAAAATTATTAACATAATACCCAAAAGCAGCTGATGCCCCTATCCATCCAACAGTTGTAAATGCTGCTCCCGGAATAACATTTAGCCATCCAAGTCTTCTGCATGGTATCATCTGATACATTATGGCAAAACATAAAACCATCATGAATATCAAAACTATATTTTTTGCAATAGACCATATATCTAAAATTATCTCTGGATTTGATATGTATTTTCTTATTACACTTGTTATTGTATTACTAAATACAAATAAAAATAAAGTAGCTATTATTATAATTGCAAGCATCAACACTGAAAATATTGAAATCAATTTTACTTTTATAAATGATCTATCCTCTTCCACTCCATATGCTTTATTTAACCCTCTAATAACAGCTGAAAATCCTGATGATGAAGTGTATATTGCAAGAAGTATACTCACCCATAAAAGCCCTGTCTGTTGCGTACTAATTATAGATATCACCGTACTTTCTATTAGTTGGTATGCTGCAAGAGGCATTATATGTTTTAAAAGTTCTAAAACTGCCTCACTATTTAAATTACTAAATCCTATTAATGTCATTAAAAATATCAGAAATGGGAAAAATGCTAAAATTAAATTATATGCTAGTTGTGATGCTAGTGCATATACATCATCTTCAATTATCTTATTAAAGAAAATCATAATATTTTGAAAAATTCTTTTTATCATATTTTCTCCTATTCTCTTTATCATTTCAAATTCTATTATATATCATATATTATACTCATACTATTAATTGTTAAGCATAAAATTTAATTTCTATTATTTTCTATTCATTCTTTGAAAATAATAAAATAAACTATATAATATTTTTATAGAAGTTAATCAAAGGGGATGAAAAATATGCTTTACAATTTAGAAAATGAATTTTTAAACATTACTGCACATGAACATGGTGGTGAGCTACACAGCATACAATCAAAATTAGATGAGACAGAATTTTTATGGAATGGAAATCCTGAATACTGGAAATATCACGCACCTATACTTTTTCCTATAATCGGAAAGGTAAAGGACGGTCAATATAAAGTTAATGATGAAACTTATAACTTACCACAACATGGATTAGCTAGAACATCTAAATTTACGTTAGGAACACAAACTCAAAATAGCATAAGTTTCGAACTTAAATATTCAGATGATAGTTTAAAGGTTTATCCTTATAAGTTTTTATTAACTATAACTTACACTCTTGTGGATAAATCTGTAAAAACTACTTATACAGTTAAAAATTTAGATAATAAGAAGATAAACTTCTCTGTGGGTGCACACCCTGCTTATATGTGCCCTATATCAGATGATGAAAATCTTACTGATTATTATTTTGAATTCAATAAAAAAGAAACAACATCATTAATGATGCTTAACACATCAACAGGACTATTTACTCACAATACTAGAGAGCTATTAAATAACGAAAATAAGATAACATTATCAAAAGAATTATTTAAAGATGATGCCTTAGTATTTGATTGTTCAAAACTTAGTTCAAAAACTGTTAGTATAAAAACAGATAAACACAAAAAATCAATATCATTTGATTTTTCTGAGTTCCCATACCTTGGTCTTTGGGCCCCTGCACAAGGTGCGCCATTTGTTTGTATTGAACCTTGGTTTGGACATGCTGACTTTGAAGATTTCACTGGTTCATTTAATGAGAAAGCTGGAATTTTAGAACTTGATGTAAACAAAGAGTTCTCCGCTTCATATACAGTAACTATAAATGAATAATGAAAAGCTGTGACTAAATTAGTCACAGCTTTTTTAGTTTTTATTCAAAACATTAGATAATTTCTCGATACTAATGCTAAGTCTATCAAGCTTAACCTCTATTCTCATTAAAAGATACATGGCTATAGCTATTGGAAAACCTACATTAGCAATCATTTCTATCAATTTTTCCATAAAAAAAACTCCTTTCAATAACATATATATGCTATTAGAACGGAGTTTTTAATTAAATGTTATCTGAATAATCATTAACTATCTTTTGAACCATATTTTTTATAGCACTAGCTTGTGCTACAAGAGACATAACAAGTATAAATACTCTTATTCTTTCTTCATCATTTGGTTCTAATTTTAATTCTTTCATTTTTTCATTTAATTTTTCATCATTGTAGACTGGTCCTGATGAAAAGTCACTAAAACTTTCTTGCTGTATTTCTGAAAATATCTTATAAGCTTCTCTCCAAGAGATAATATCATCATCTCTATCATTAATATCATTAAATGCTAAACTAAAGACATTTTTAATTTCCTCTGTTGTCAAAACTGGTCTCATATAACTTAAAAGAACTAGTTGAGCTAGATGATCTTTTGTATACCCTCTTTTTTTACCATCAACTGGTTTAGAGATTATATCACTCTTAATATAGTTTTGAACTATATTGTTAGTATAATTATCACCTGAAAAAGCATCATTTAAATAGTCAATTACTTGTGATAAAAACAGATCATATTTTGGTAATTCGTCATATGGAACAATTGTATTATGTGACATCTCATTTGCCAAATCTAAAAAATATTCCTTATCAAGTCTTTTAGAATCCATGTACACACCTCTCAATTACTTACTAATTTAATTATATAGTAAAATAAATCACATTACAAGTTAACTTGCCTTTCTTTATACACTATTCACAAATATTTTATAAATCACGCACTTCGCTTTCCTTAAAATCCCTTTTTTCTTTTTTTAATTTACATTCACTTTTCCCTTCATAGTTTTTCCTTTAAAAGTAAAAACAAAATATTACATAAATTTTAATCAAATATAATTCCCAGTATTAAAATTGTATTTTAACTAATTTTTAGGGTGTTCTTTTGCCTTTTTATGTTATTTTTTTAGTAACATTCTATCATTTACTTATATTAGTTTGGTGCAAAACAAAAAAAATATCTATTAAATAGTAAAAAATGTACAAGTTTTGTTACTTTTTTTACAAAAAAAGTGTTTTTTATCATTTTATATGTTGACTTTTCAAATTTTTGGTAGTATATTCAATATATAATATATTTAAAGTAAGAATTTTGAAATTTTGAAATTTCTTTTTCCAAAAAAGTGTTGACTTATTATGTAAATATTGTTAACATAATAATATATTTTGTCGAAAGATGTAGTTTGCAAGGAGGATTTAATAGAATGAAATCAACAGGTGTAGTAAGAAGAGTAGATGAATTAGGAAGAATAGTTATTCCTATCGAATTAAGAAGAACATTAGATATAGCAGAGAAAGATGCTTTAGAAATATATGTAGACGGTGAGCAAATCATATTAAAAAAATATGAGCCAGCTTGTATCTTCTGTGGAGATGCTAGAGATGTAGTTAACTACAAAGGTAAAAACATTTGTAAAAACTGTCTTGATGAGTTAAAAAAATAATTTTAACTTAACATAATATCTCAAAACTTATAGAGTTTTAGATAAAAAAAACCCCTAATCGCAATTTAGGGGTTTTTTTTATATCTAAATTTAAATATATAAAAACTATCCTTATTAAAGGATGGTTTTTATAAAATTATAAATCTAATGAATGTTTGTAAACATCTGATTTTGCCATATTTCTTTCTTTAGCAACTAATTTAATAGCATCTTTCTTTTTTTCTCCAGATTCTACATATGAAACTATATGTTCTTTTATACTCATGTGTTCCCACTTTGATTTTTCTTCTTGTGCAATTGCCTCTTCACTTTTACCGTCTATTACAATTACAAACTCACCTCGTGGTGCGTTTTCAACAAAGAATTCAATTGCCTCTTCAAATGTGCCTCTATAAATACTCTCATATAATTTTGTGAGTTCTCTACAAACTGCAACTCTTCTATTTCCAAGACCTTCTTTCATTGAAGCAAGCGACTCTATAACTCTATATGGTGATTCATAAACAATTATAGTTTCTGTTCTCCCCTCTATGTCTTCTAAGAAAGCTTTTCTATCCTTATTTTCTCTTGGGAAAAATCCTTTAAACATAAATTTACTTGTATCAAGCCCTGAATAAACTAATGCCGTTGTAAATGCAGTCGCACCTGGTAAAACTTCAAATTTTATACCATACTCAATACATTTTGAAACTATTACAGCCCCGGGGTCTGATACTCCTGGAGTTCCAGCATCACTCACTACTGCTATATTCTCTCCTTTTCTTGCTCTCTCAATAAGTTCTTCACCTTTACCTTGCTCATTATGCATATGATAACTTATTAAAGGTTTTTTTATTTCAAAGTGATTTAAAAGTCTTAAACTTTGTCTTGTATCCTCAGCAGCTACAACATCAACTTTTTTTAGTGTTTCAAGTGCTCTAAGCGTTATATCTCCTAAATTTCCTATTGGTGTTGGCACTAAGTAAATAGTTCCTATCATAATCAAACTCCTCCTAAAAATCTATTTTCCATAGATTTTATTTATCTCTTCTGAGTAATTTCCATTTTCATCATAGACAAATAACGGAGCCTCCCATTTTAAAAATGCTCCTCCATCTCTCTGCCCTTCAACTAAAACTATATTTGCCGCTTTTTTAGTATTAGGGTGTACCATTTGAACTCTTTTAGGTTCAATTTTATATTTTCTCATTAGTGTAAAAATATCTGCTAATCTTTCTGGTCTATGTACAATAAATATCCTACCATTATCATTTAATATTTTTCTTGAAGATGCTATAACATCCTCAAGAGTACACATTATTTCATGTCTTGCTATTGATAACTTATCCGTTTCATTAACAATCCCTGCATTTCTAAGCTTATATGGTGGATTAACAGTCAATACATCTGCCCTTGGAAGTTTTTTTATAAGATTAATATCTTTTAAATCTCCCTCTATAAACTCCATATCATCTGCAAAACCATTAATTGCTATACTTCTATTTGCCATCTCAACAAATTCTTCTTGTATTTCAACACCTATTATTTTTTTAGGCTTCCTCTTTCCCTTAATAATAAAAGGTATTATTCCTGTGCCAGTGCACAAATCTACAACTGTATGCTTTGTTTTTACATTAGCAAAATTAGCTAATAAAACAGCATCAACTCCAAATCTGAATCCATCATTCTTTTGAATTAAATGAATTCCATCTAGTTGTAAATCATCTAAACTTTCTCCCTCTTTTAATATAGACATATCCATTTCTTTAGTATTACTCATAGATTCACTCTCACTTTATATTAGACTCTAATACCTATTATATAAAATACTTAAAAATAATACCATAGTGTAACACTTTTAATAGCTTTCTCATATTATTTATTAAAACCTTTTCATTAATTAAAAACCATAAAACCCCAACTTTTATTTAATATAAAAGAGCAGACTATTCCCCCTAGTCTGCTCTTTGCTTATATGATATTTTATACTACTCTTCTAGCTGTAACATATCTATACATACTAGCAACAACAATACCTCTACTTGAAGAGGCGTGAATCATTTGTCCATTTCCTAGATAAATACCCACATGTGATGGTGCAGATGCACTTCCCTCTGTAAACACAAGATCTCCTCTTCTTAATTGATCTCTTGGTACATATGAACCAACTCCAACTTGTCCTGTTGTAACTCTTGGTAACTCTATACCCGCTACTCTGTATGCTTGTCTAGTAAATGATGAGCAATCAAAAGCATTTGGTCCACTTGCTCCATAAACATATGGTTTACCTATATGTTTATATCCTTCTGCAATTGCAGCTTCAACAGCATTTGCTGCTGGTGGCGCTACTGTTCCACCACCACCACCTTGATTTCCTGATTCTCCGCTAGTAGCTCCTCCCCCTGTTGTTGGAGGCGCTACTATTACTGGTCTTGAAAGTTCTTCAATTCTATTTTTCCCTTGCTCTATCGCTGATACTATCTCTTTATCAACAACTGGACTAACTATTTGATTTCTTAATCCTTTTAATGAATCAACAGCTCTTTGAAGTTGCTCTTTTGTACTACTTGAACTATTAATAACATCTAATAATGGTTGAGCTAATGGCTTTTCTAAAGCTGTAAGATCGACATTAACATCTGCCATTTCTTTATTAAGATCTGATATTAAAGCTTTTTGCTTAGCTTCCATTTCCTCAAATTCTTTAATTTTAGTTTCATTTTCTGTATTAAGCTTGTCTAACTCGGCTTTTTGAGTTTTTAAAGCTACAATTTTATCATCTAAAACTTTTTTATCAGCCTCTATTTCCTCTATAACATCATTGTCAATTTTCATTATTGTGCTAATAGCATTCATATTCCCTAAAAAATCACCAATACTCTCTGATGTTAAAAGCAGTGATAAATAATTCATTTGCCCACCTGACTTGTAAACTCCACTAAGTCTTTTACCTAAAACTTCTTGCTTTTGTGCTATTTGTTTTTGAAGTTGTGGTATTTCAACTTCAATTTCAGTTGATCTAGCTATAAGATCTTTAATCTTTTTATCATTTTCTTGTTTTGCTATAAAAACAAGATTCATCTCTCCAGCTAATTTATTAACTTGCCCCTCTAGTTCTGTAATTTTAGAATTAAGTTCATTATATTCATTTCTTGTAGCTTCAATTTCTTTTTTCTGTCCATCTGATACAGGAGTCGCAAATACTTGGTAGCTTGTACCCATTACAAATGTACCTGCTAATATTAGTGATATTATTTTTTTATTCATAATTAAAATTCCCCTTAAACTTAGCTTTTCCTAACTATAATTCAAAGGATGTCCCTCCCCATACTTTGATTTAAGATTACAAACTGATTTACCTTAAAAATTAAATTCTCGTATGAAATTCTTTAATGCACTCTAATTTTTTAAATTTGTAATAAATTCTTAATCTTTATGTAATAGTATACAATACTTATATCTCATTTTCAAATACTTTTTTTACTTTTTTTTACTTTTTTTATTATCTATTTCAAACTATTAAACTTTTTTTTGTACATTATTTGGAATACATTTATCACTACTATCCCGATTATAAATAATATCAACATTAAATTTCTACTCATATCAACAAACTGATATATCACTCCAAGTGTTGTCCCATAGATACCTAATATTATTTGTGCTATACCATTTACCCTTGAAATTTTCCCTGTATTACCAGAGTACCTTGTGCTCATTGCTATTAAAAATATTCCCATTAATATCATAATAAAACTTGCTGCTATTAAAACTATACTTATTGTCTTCATCTTTTGTACACCTCCGAAGTTATATTATAATACATTTAGCAACATTTTATTCAAATAATATCATCATTTTAAAACTTTTTGAAAAAAATATGAATTTTCTGTTGACTTATTTCTTTAATGCATATATAATAATAAATGTCAACGGGGTGTGGCGCAGATGGGAGCGCGCGTGCTTTGGGAGCATGAGGTCGCAGGTTCAAGCCCTGTCACCCCGACCATTTAAGAATTGCAATTTGCAGTTCTTTTTTTATTTGCAGAAACATCCTTAATAGAAGAAATCCTAACTTTCACGCTACAAGTTAGGATTTCTTTATTTTTTATTTTCTTTCTACTGTTCCTCCAATTATTTTTACAATATCTTTTAAAACCTTCTTTTGATCAGCCACACTTTTGTTAAGTTCTACGTTTTTAGTTTCTAAATCTTTTTTATCCACTTCTAAAGATACTATTTCATCTTTTAATATCTCTAAACTCTTATAAATTTGATTATACTCCTTACAAACCTCTTCTAGAGTCCTTCCCATTAAAACAACTTTAGATTTAAACTCTCCAATTTGAGTCTTTAAACCATCTATACTTTCTATACTTTCTCTAAATATATCTTTTGGTTGAGTCTCTAATATTTCATAATAAAACTTTAATATATTTATTCCGTATTCTGGATCTGAATGCCATTTACCCGATAAGTTTTCAACATATTTGCAAACTCCAAAAAGATACGAAAAATGTCTTGGATCTTGACTTTCTTTATTAGGATAGCCTTTAGCTCCTGCATATAAAGCTAAATGATCTAAATGAGCTTCTACCCCCTCTTTCCAAGATGTAAATTTCTTATACTTTTCACTTTTATCTTCTTTTAATCCACTTGGATTAAAATTTTTACTTGCATCACTAGTAATTAAATTTGCTCTATTTGTTTCTATTAATGCTTGTGAGTATGCTATTGCCGGATTAACTCCACCTCTTTTTTCATATAAATTCCAGTATAAATCTACTAGTCCTATAAAATCATCCGAGCATTTTTTATTTTTAGCCCATTGTTTAGCTTGATTTTTATCTGGAATTTCACCACCAATTATTGACGTTAGTGTTTCTATTTCTGTTTTAATTTCTACAGCTTGTTCTCTTCCTACTTTTTTTAAATCTTCTACCAACTCTTCATCCTCAACCTTCATATTACTATTTTCATTCGAGATATATTTTATAATTCCATCTGCTATAAATTCTGCAACTTCTTTGTTGAAATTCTGATCTAATAAAAGTTTTTCTTCTCTTGGATTTGTTAAAAAGCATACCTTAACCATAGCTGTTGGTACTTGTATTTCTTTAAATAGTATTAAATCACTATACTTTGTTCCTCTGCTATTAAGTTTAGTGCTATTACTTAGTGAACTTAACAAGCTAAATGATAATTTTGAAACATCTTTACTACTATTTGATGAAACTACTTCTACCCCGCTCTCTCTTCTATCATCTGAACTATTTAAGTGTATACTTACAAAACACTTAGCATCGCTATCATTTGCAATCCTACTTCTTTGTGCACCTTCCACCCATTCATCGTGTTCTCTAGTTAACTTAACTACAATCCCTCTCTCTTCTAATATATTCCTACATGCTTTTGCTATGTAAAGAGTACATTCTTTTTCTTTAGTACCAAGGAGACCTACTATTCCAGTATCATCCCCACCATGACTTGCATCTAAAATTACATCTACCATCTTACCTCAACCTTTAAAAATTGTTATCATCCTAATATATTAAAGATTCCATAAAATAATGCTTTTTATTTATAGTTTATTTATTTTTAACATTCATTTTTCAAAATATGTTACTCATCTTCTTTTTCTTTTTCCTTAAAATCTTTCTCTAGCATCCTATCTCCTCTAGCCGCTGCTTTAAATAGTGATAAATAAAACAAAATTCCTAGTATCCAAAGAATTCCTATTATTATAGCTATCTTCATATAATTCACTCCTTAAGATTTAAAATCTCTTCCTATAAGTATTGTCAATCCGCTATATTTTAATCAATAACACCATCTTTAAGATTATGTTATCTATACATTCATAATATATTCTTTATTTTACAACCACGTGTTGAAATTGACTTTTTGTGCTAGAAATTTATTTTCTAAAGCCCTTACTACAAATATTTATGTTAAAATTAATTTAAATAGGAATAGGGGGTGGCTTCATGATAAATAATATGAAAGCAGCAATATTTGACCTTGATGGAACTTTAGTAGATTCAATGGGTATCTGGGTACAAATAGATATTGATTACATAGCTGAAATAGGACACACTGAAACAGTTGATCTGATAAAGCTAAAAGAGGAAATCAATCATCTTAGTTATAGAGGTACAGCAGAATATTTTAAGAAGAAATTTAATCTTCCTTGTTCTGTTGATGATATATGTGCTAGATGGCATGATATGGCATATGAAAAGTATAATAAAGATATAAAACTCAAAGAAGGTGCTTTAGAGTTTTTAAATGAACTTAAAGCTTCTGGTAAAAAAATAGGACTAGCTACTAGCAACTCAATAGAACTTGCTAAAGCCTGTCTTGAATCTAACGAAATCTTAGACCTTTTTGATAGTATTACAATCACTAGTGAAGTTTCTAGAGGTAAAAACTTCCCAGATGTATATCTACTTTCAGCCCAAAGACTTGGTGTAAAGCCAAAAGATATTATAGTCTTTGAAGATATCCCCGTTGCAGTAGAAGGGGCTAAAAAAGGTAACTTTAAAGTTATAGGTGTTTATGATGAATATTCTGCACATCATAAAGAAGCAATGATGAACAAGTCTGATAGGTTTATAGAATCATATACTGAACTTTTGCTTTAAAATTAAGCTAAAGGAGAATTTCTATTTCAGAAATTCTCCTTTTTTTCTATGAAAAATAAACTTTTAAATTAATAACATCTAACACATTGCCTTAATATAATATATAAGAATATTTTTAGGAGGACTTGTAATTTTGAATAATCATTTTGTGGACTATTACTACAATAATCATTTTGTAGACTATTGCTACACTAATTCCCACTGTATTTATATAAAATTTAATAGACCAATGACAATTACAGGACTCAATGGAATTTTATATCCACAAAATTATGTAATTAATACATTAACTTGTGACAAAGCTCCTCGCAGTCTTGCTACCTTAGTCGATTCAGTTTATTCCTATGGAGTAGATTTTGTTTCATTTAAATTTAAAAAATCTTTAGCTATCAATGAAACTCTCTACTTGTATTGTGGACATGTAAATGATAAAAATGTGTTTTTTATAGTTGACCCTCAAAATTTCATTCATGATTTTAGTTGTTTTAATGAACTTTTTTATTACTCTGAGCTTACAACACTCTCTAATTGTTCGGCTCAACTACACTCAAATAACTGTTTAACTTTAAAAAATAACAATTTAATCAAATATCACAAACTATTACCTAATGATTTTTATATTGAAAAGAATGGAATTATCTATAGTCCTTATGAAATTCAATCTATTGATAATAACTCATATATATTTAAATTCAAAACTGAAATTGTAAAAAAAGATACTGAGATTTTATATATTCAAACAAACTATAACTGTAATTCTACTGACGTCTTAGGAAATAAAATCACACCTAATGATTTTACTCAAATTGAAATTATACTTCCTACATTTCCAATTAGTTTAAGTATTTTTTCATATGTAGATGATGTTCTAGGACTTGCCCTTGACTTTAGTGGAGAACTTAAAAGATATGACTCTGACGATTTTTATTTTAGTATAAATGGGAAAAGATATAACGCTAAAGGACGGGAAAGATATATAAAGGATGACATAATTTATTTTTTTATATATGATGTGTTCGACTTTGACTTTGACTATACTCCTGTAACTATATTTTATAAAAATCTCAAAACTCCATATACGCTTGATAAAAATTTAAAACCAATTCAAATGATTACAAAGATGAGCTCAAATCTTTTATATGGAATACTTGGAAATTTTGATACAACAACTACCTTTGGAAAAGGTATTTTAGAACTTAATTTTAATGACTACCTTCTTAAAAATACTTTTAATACAACAGGAACTTTAGCAGTTTGGTCTAATTTCAAAAATACAATTTTCTCAAAAACTATATTTAAGCACAGCACTCACTTTAATGAAATTGATGATGATTTAATTACCTTTTATATCGAAGACTTAATACTAATATTTTTCTACACTTCAGCCTTTAAAACGCCTCTAAATACTAGAATAAATGATGTAAAAGTTAATTGTTATTCTAAAAAATGTGCAATAGAATTTAGCACTAGTGATTTTTTATTTTTAAATAGCACCGAGTATATCGAAGTAATCCCACTTAATAAAATTAAATCTTATAATTATACTATCCCTATGACAAGTATAGAAATTCCAACTAACTTTACTATTAGTACCGATATAATTTGTGAACCTGAAAATCAAGGTGATTCTTGGACTCTGCTTGGAAAAGAAATAGCACAACCTGTAACACTACTCGTTAATAAAAACTATAATAGCTTTATCTATGGCTCACAAGAATTGCAAACAACGTTTCTTAGTTCTTTGCATATAAAAAACACTACTGAGATAGCTAAATTTAGAACTGCTACAATAAATTTTTTAAATCTAAAGGGTGGTACTTTATATATATCTCTAGATGATGCTTACACTTTTAACTTTGATACTTGTGAATTTGAAAATACAATTATTTTATGAGGAGGGTTCTAATGAAAAATTTAATAGAAATTAAAAATTTAATTATCAATGCTAACCTAATTACATTCTCCCTATCTGAGAATTTATCTCTTACTAAAAATGATTTTTCTATTTATATAGATAATTCTAAAATATTAATTAATGAATTTTCATTAGAGAAGTCTGAACAAAATTACTCATTAATTATCTCACCAAGCTTAGCTTTAACGGGAACTTTATACTTCTTTATAACTACTCATACGCACTTTTCCGGAATAATTTATATTTATTATGATATCGGCTTACTTGAATTTAGCCAGCCTCTAAGTTTACTTAACCTTGCAATTCCTAGCGATATTGAAAGTTCTAACTATATATTTTCTTTTTTAACCTTTGACAATAGAACTCTAACAAGTCCTTCTATTCCTTTAATTATTTGCAATGGACTTTCTACACTTTCAAATTTAGAGTTTCAGTCTTCAACATCTGATAATAAAACATTTGAAGTCACATTATTAGATAGTCTTGAAATACCTGTACCTGATGGTGAATATATAATCGAAATTATAACAGGAGAGTAAAAATGAATACTTACACTTTTAAAAACAGTAAAATAAAAGAAATTAACACAAATTCTAAAATCACATCAAAATTAATTAATATCAATTCTGAAATTAACACTTTAAACTTAAATACTCCACTTTGTATATTATCTGGAGAATTTGAGACTAAAGTTAATATAATTAACAATTGCCATTTAAATCTAAATAATGACTTTATTCTAAAAGGGATGGCACTTAGTTTACTAAATGAAAATAATGAAGAAAAAGAAATTATTTTAACTGGAAACTTACAGGTTATAAGCTCTGATTTAAATATAATTTCTGATAATAATATTTCTATTAAATGCGGAATATCATCTACTAATAAAACTGATAAAACAATTAACTTAACACTTAACGCAGCATCAAATGAAAATGATTTTTTTAAAATAAATTCATTTGATACTCAAAACAATGTTCCTTTATCAATTAATTTTAAATCTACAAACACAAAAAATATTATTATTAATGGTGCTATTGAAAATTTTAATGCTGAGGGTGATTTTGATATTAATTTGATAGTCTCTACAAAATCTACTATAAATAAATTCCAAAATATTACTAATGAAACATTTAACTCTGTTATAGCTTCCGAGCAAATTATAGATATTTTAGAATCTGATTATGGTATTACAGTTCCTGTCAAATCAATACTTTTTAAAGTTCATATGGAAAATGGAAAAGGAACAGTTTCTATGTCTAAGAAACATAATATATTAGACAAACCTAAAGCTAATCTAATTCTTAGTTCTAAACGTTTTAATATTTAATAAAAATAATTATACCATGTAACAACTTATTCTAACTTAACATAATATATATTATGAAATAAATTCAAAATGTCTTTTAGAGGAGATTTTTATGTTAATTAAAATAAATGAAGCTGCCTTAAACGGTGCTTCTTCAAGTTTAAAAATAACTTTATATACCGATAATTTATCTGGTTCTATAGATGTTAGTACCCTCACTCCTGCTAGTGCTTTTACTGATATGCTCATATTAGAAAACCTTTCTGATGACCCTATAACATCAATTCCTATAACAAGTTATGCATTTACAGGTGATGGTAGTGATGGAAAGTTAACTTTATCATTTGATGCTGGTACTAATACTGTATCTGCTGGTGATATTTTGGCTCTAAGACAGGGAATTAATATTAAAATAAGCCCACTTAGCAGAGTTCAAAACACAGCTTCAATTAGTATAAGTGCTACTGCTAGTACTATTACTACAACTACTCCTGAAGCAATAATCACACCATTAACTACAAGCACAGCTGATAAAAATTATTCTTTATTTATAAATATCGCAACTGCTGATGGTGTAACTCTAAATACAACTGAATATGCAATTGCAACTCCTTTTACTGTTAATGGAACACCAGTTTATAGCGTTACTCTTGCCCTTGATGGTACTCCCCCTTTTAACACAAAAACAGAAATAGCTTATACTGTAACTTACAAAAATGAACTTGGAGAAAACCTCCAACTCAAAGTAGGTGATGTAACTACTATTGCAGCTTATTTAATGCCTCAATAACAAAAAAATCCAGCTACATTTAGTAGTTGGATTCTTTAACATATTATTTATTCATCATTGCATCTTTAATAACCTGAGCTCTATTTAGCCAAGTATTTTCTTCTGCTTCTTTTCTAAGAATTTTTTTATAATCTTCATTATCTTGTAATGTAAGTGCATAATCTACCTTTTCCACAAACTCTTCATCAGTTGATGCTATATTACAACTTTTATATTTTTTGCACTCATTTATATCAGTTGTTACAACTGGCTTACCAAGTGCCATATATTCAAATAATTTAACTGGTGAAGTTGCATCAGTTATTTCATTTTTTATAAATGGTATAAGACATACATCAAAGTGACAAGCATATTGTTTTATAAGATTTTTATATTCTACAATTCCAAGGTAGTGAACATTCTCTAAATCAAGCACTCCACTTCTCTTTAAAGTTTTATCATAGTCAATTCCTACAAGAACTATCTCATAGTTTGGTCTTTCTTTTGCAAGCTTAATTATTTTTTTATAATCAAACCAACTAGCAAGTGCCCCATAATAACCTATTATAGGCTTTTTCATTTCAACTATATTTTTAATCTTCTTACCTACTTCTGAGCCTAAATTATTGAAATCATCAAGATTTACACCATTTTGTGCAAGTATACTCCACGTTTCACATCCTCTAGCCTTATCAGCAAGCTGTTTAAGCTTGTCAGCAGTTGAGATTACTAAAACATCCTCTGTATTAGATAAAATTCTATTATGGTCCTCTATAAGCTCTTCAGTTACTTCAACTCCGCTTATCTCCTCCGAAATTTCATCTACAAAGTCATATAATACTTTAAATCCTTTATCCATATACTTTTTAATATCTTTATATGTTACATCATAAAGACAAGTAGCATACACATGAACAAATTTATTCTTTATATTTTTAGTTTCCATTACTTCAAATAATGTATCTCTAAGTAATCCCATATCAATATTAGCTACATAAAGATTATCCTTAACTTTTTTAATTCCATATACATCTTCATCTTGAACAATACTCGCTCTATAAATATAAAGTATCTTTTTATCTGCCATAGCCTCTGCAAGATGTTGTGGTCTTTGTTTTAATTCTATATTCCATCCAAACCCTGCATGGAACACAACAACTGAATCATATTCTTCTGTGTCAAATATCTTTTCGATTCCAAGTCTAAACTGCTCATGTTGTGTTTGATAAATTACTGTATTTAAAGCCCCATCTAATAGTTTCATAATATCTAGATATCTCTGATAAAACTCTCCACTTAAAACACTCTCTGAGAAATTACCCTTATAGTCACCATAAAGTGGATCTTGTGTTACCTGTGGAAAAACTTGAAGAATTTGATTATTTATCCCTATCTTCTCTTCATCACTTAGATTCTCATACCCTTTATCAACTGCACTTTTGAAATCCTCTGCTAGTTGCTTTTCCATTTTATTTTTTTGACTATTAAAAAACATTTTAATCCTCCCATTTATCCTTTAGGAACACAAATCCCTGTGACTTTTTATCACCTTTAACCTTAAATGCTATTGCACCTTCATTTGAATTTAGAGGAACTAAATCTTGACTCTCTGAGAATATCACATCAAGATAGTATAACCCCTCTGTTACTCTTAAGTCATCAAATGAAAACTCTAGCTTATTAATCCCTTTTTTCCAAGGTATAGAGAATCCATCTACATTACTATTTACAGCACATATAAACTGATCTACATGTCTAAACTCACAAGGCTCCCTATAAGCTTTTCTAAGTTCTATACTAACCCCCGGACTTTTTATATCATCTCTTAAAACATCATACTCAAGATTAAAAGTAATCTTCTCTCCATATGACACTTCTTCTATCCCATTTGCTATTTCTATTTTTGAAAGTTCAACGAAGGCTTTCTTTTCAACTACCTCTTCACCTTTATCCATCATACTTCTATAATAATCTTCTACTATATCAAATGCTGGACCTATATCTCTTACACATCCCTTTTCAAGCCATATTGCTCTCTCACAATATGTCTGAACAGTTGAAAGCCCATGAGATACATAAATAATAGTTCTACCTTGTTTTTTAAACTCATCAAATTTTTCCATACATTTTTGTTGGAAACCTACATCACCAACAGAAAGTATTTCATCTACAATAAGAATATCAGGGTCAATGTTTATAGCAACTGCAAATGCAAGTCTTGCATACATACCACTTGAGTAGTTTTTAACAGGTTGGTGTATAAACTCCCCGATATCTGCAAATTCTACAATCTTATCAAAAACTGCATCAATTTCTGCTTTTTCCATTCCCATAATACTTCCATTGAAATATATATTACTTACACCTGTAAGCTCTGGGTTAAATCCTGCACCGAGTTCTATAAGAGAAGATATTCTTCCCTTAACATCAACATCACCTTCATTTTGGAAAGCAACGCCTGATAATATTTTCAACAGTGTAGATTTACCCGCTCCATTATTACCTATAATACCAACTATTTCTCCCCTTCCAATCTCAAAAGAAACATCCTTTAAAGCTACAAATTCATTTGGTTTCTTTTTTGAAAAAGGATTCACTAACATAGATGTTTTGGTAGCTGGCGAACCATATATTTTATATTTTTTCGTTAAATTTTCTACTTTAACCGCATAAGACATTTTTACTTACCTCCAATTAAGAGTTTAAAATAAGCTCTTTCATATCTATTGCCTTTTGTCTCCAAGTATTATCAAGCCCTTCTTTTTTAAGAAGTTCAAGGTACTTTTCATCATTTTCAAGCTCACTGGCTCTTTTAATGTTAGCTATAAACTCATCATGTGACTCACTAACTAATGCTGACTTATATTTTCTACACTCCGGAAGTGCAGTAGTAACTATTGGCTTTCCAAGAGCCATATATTCAAATAACTTAACTGGACTTGTCGCCTCTGTTATATCATTTATCACAAACGGTATAGTTGCTACATCAAAGAATTTTGCATAAGTAGGCAGCTGCGTATAATTTCTTGTACCTAAATAATGAACATTTGAAAGTTCTAATATTCCACTCTTATCTAAAGATTTATCATAGTTAATTCCTATAAGCATAATCTCATATTCTGGAAGTTCCTTTGACATCTTTTTAATAAGCTCATAATCAAACCATTTAGCAAGAGCACCAAAATACCCTATAATTTTTTTATCACTCTGAGTTATTTCTTTAATCTCATCTGGAACTTTCTCACACTTAATATCTGAGAAATGTTCAAACTCAACACCATTAGTTACAAGTTCTACTCTATTTTTGCTACCTCGTATTTTTACAACTTCTTCATAGAGTTTAGTTGCTGTTGTAACAACATAAACGTCATCAGAATTTTCTAACATTCCATCATGTGCTTTTTTTACTGAATCAGGTATTTTATATCCTGCTATTTCATCTGATAAATCATCAACATATTCATAAATAACTTTGAACCCTCTATCAGTAAATTTTTTCATGTATTTATCATACTCTGTGAAACTTGTAGAATATATTTGACCAAAGCAAGGTATTCCTGATTCTTTTATCATATCTAAAAGACCTTCTTGTAACCAGTAAAGGTCAGTATTCACAAGATATAAGTTATCCTTAATTTTTTGACTTACCTTAACTTCTTTGTCTATCTCTACGTAAGGTGATGCTTTGTAAAGATATAATATATTTTCTTTTGCCATATTTAAAGCTATATGTTGTGGCCTTTGGAACATCTTAACATTAAAACCAAAATACACATCAAATATAACTACCGCATCATACTTTTTACTACCTAAAACTTCTTTCATTTCTTTAAAGAAATCATCCTTTTGACCTTCATGTCCTCTTGACCTCATTAAGTGATATAAAGGAAGTGCTACTGGTCTAAAGAAATTTTGTATAGATTTTAATATACTCATAAAATTAAATCACCTTTTTACTTTATATTTTTCTTCACAAGTTCATAAAGAACTTCTGCTTTCTCAGTCCATGTATTTTCTAAAGCTTCTTTTTCAAGCCACTCATAATACTCACTATCTTTTGGTATTTTAAGCGCCTCATCAACTTTAGTGACGAAATCGTCTGCATCTTTTCCTATAAGAACTGATTTATACTTTCTACATTCTCTCATATCAGTTGTAATAATAGGGTGAGCCATAGCCATGTACTCAAATAGTTTAACTGGGCTTGTAGACTCAGTTATATCATTAAGTAAGAATGGAATAATTGATATATCAAAGAATTTTCCAAATCTAGGAAGTTCTTTATAATCTATAACTCCAATATAATGTACATTTGGAAGTTCCTCTACTTTACTCTTTTTAAACTCTTCATCATATAAAAATCCAATCAGAAGTATTTCAACATTTGGTCTTTGAACTGCAACTTCTCTTAATAACTCGTAGTCAAACCATTTAGCAAGTGCTCCAAAGTAACCCATTATAGAATTCCCTTTTGCAACTATATTTTTAATTTTTTCTGGAACTTCAATCTCATGTTTAATCCAATCTTTATACTGACCTCCATTTGTTATCATAGCTACATTTTTATCGCCACGAATTTCTCTTATTTCTTCAATAAGTTTATCTGCTGAACCAATAGCAAAGTTTTCTGTATCTTCTAAAATATGTTGATGTCTTGCATACACAAACTCTGGGAGCCAGCCTGAAATTTGGTCTGACATCTCATCAATATACTCATAAATTATATGGAACCCTGCATTAGTATATTTATCTTTTATATAAGGTTCATCAAGATAAACATCTGTTGAATATAATGAAAGGAACTTTGGTCCTTTATGTTCTCTTAAAACATCAAACATAGCATTGTTAAGCGCATAGTTTGCCATATTAACTATATGTAGCCTATCTTTTAGTTTTTTGAACTCAGTTATATCCTTATCAAATTGTTCTGATGAACGGTAAAAATATAGTAATCCCTTATCTGTAAGTTCATTAGCCATATGTTGTGACCTTTGGAAAAGTGGAATATTCCATCCTACTCTTGAATCAAACACAACTACTGCTTCATACTTCTCTTCTTTAAGTATTTTTATAAATTCTTTATAATACTTGTTGTAATTTCTATTGTATGTAAATCTTGATCTAGTTCTTAAACAATAAAACCTATAACCAATATCCATACATATTTTTTTAAGAAGAGCGAGTAATCCCTCTTCTTTTACAGTCCTTTTAAAGTTATCAAATACAACTCCCACTCGTAGGGTCCTCCTAACTACTTACTTATTCCAAGAATGCTCTAGGATTAAGAATCCTTCACCTCTATATTTATCTTCCATAGTAAAGTTAAAAGCATTAACCTTTCTATAAATAGTTTCTCCCTTGTTCATTATAATAACATCAAGGTAATAAACTCCTGCTACAAGGCTAATATCTTCAAGATTTAAACTAAATTTATTTGAGCCCTTAAGTCCTTTTACATTAAGCTGGTCATCCACACTATCAAAAGCACAAACAAACTGGTCACTACCTCTTGTTGTACCTGGTTCGTAGTCTGTTTTTCTAAGCTCAAATATAACTCTTGGTTCATCTAATTCTTCAAGTAATTCATACTCAAATTTAAGATTTAAATCTTCTCTATAAGATAATACATTCTTATCTGAAGTAAGTGTTAAAGTCTTAAGCTTTTCACTAACTCCATCTTCTAAATTCTCTACTGTTGCAGGGTTGAAATTAATATTATAATATCTTTCAACAACAATAACTGAGTTACCATCATCCATAACCTCACCTCTTTGAAGCCAAATAGCTCTATCACAGAACTTTTTAACTGTACCAAGTCCATGAGAAACATAAATAATAGTTCTCTCTGAATTTTTAAATTCCTCAAATTTTTCCATACATTTAACTTGGAAACCTACATCTCCAACAGAAAGTATTTCATCTACTATAAGGATATCTGGGTCAATGTTTATAGCAACTGCAAACGCAAGTCTTGCAAACATCCCACTTGAATAGCTTTTAACTGGTTGGTAAACAAAGTCCCCAATATCAGCAAATTCTATAATCCCATCCTTAACAGCATCTATCTGCTGAGTGCTTAATCCATTTAATGTACCATTAAAGTAAATATTCTCTACCCCTGTAAGTTCAGGGTTAAACCCTGAACCAAGTTCTAGTAATGAAGAAACTTTACCATAAACATTAAGTTCTCCAGTAGTTGCAAATGCAACCCCTGTTAAAATTTTAAGAAGTGTTGATTTACCAGCACCATTATGACCGATAATACCAACACACTCTCCACTATTAATCTCAAAAGAAACATCATTTAAAGCATAAAATTCTTCATACTTTCTTTTCCCAAAAGAGAATAATTTTTCATTTTGATCGCCATACATCTTATACATTTTCCTAAGATTTTTAGCCTCTATAACTACTGACATATTCTAACCTCACTTTTATAGAACATCATCAAACTCTGGTCTAAATTTATTAAATACCTTTGTTCCAACTAAGAATAAAATAATTGTTATAACAAAGAAGTATACTGTGTATGTCCACCCTGGCATTCCAAAGAAGTCCATACTAACCCAACTTGTTCCAAGATAAGCATCTCTAAACATCAAAACTAGATATGTTAAAGGGTTTAACTTAACTAAGCTTACTGCAAGATTTGTATAATGCATCCATTGTGCATTTGCCATCATAGGTTTAACCATTTGACTCATAGCCCACATTACAGGACTAAGCCAGAATAAGAACTGCATAGAAATTCCTATTGCGTGCATAAAATCTACTGACATAACAACCCAAGTAGATAAAAGTCTTGCAAGCGCTGACATAAAAACAAGAGTGATAATTATCGCATATATTAATAATAAATAATTTATATAACCAAGCCAGTCATTAAATGCCATAATAATAAAGTTAATTCCAAGGAATATCAAGAAAGTATAGAAGCTTTGCATAAGCCTAATACTTTGTAATATTTGTACAGGGAACTTAACTTTTTTAACTAAGAATGCACTATTTCTTATCGAACCTGCTCCTGCAACTATGTAATCTGAAATAAATATCCATGGTACATATCCTGCAACAAGCCAAACTAAATAAGGTACTTCCTGATGCTTACCACTAGGTAGCAAGGCTCCCTCTTGCGCTCCACCTGAGAATACCATTCCAAAAACTACCCAGAATACAAGTATCATTGCGATAGGTCTTAAAAGAGCCCAAACTATACCAAGTCTTGAACCTGCGAATTCCTTCTTGAATTCTTTCTTTGATATGTTTAGAATCATTTTCCAATTAGAGAATACATTTTTCTCTAATTCAATCCATTTTCTCAAAAAATTCACCTCTAATCATTTAAACATTAAATACTAAATAATATCTATAAATATTACTTAATATTTAATTTGTTTTAACAACTTAATTTGTTTTAAATTGACATATGTTATTATAACACAAATTCAATACTCGAACCCAATAAATCGACTACCTTAATAAACTCTAAATAATTAAAGTTTCTTCTAATAAAATCTGTACTCATTTCTACTTTTTATAGATAATAAAAAAAGAGATGTATTTCTACACCTCTTCAATATAAAAGATAATTATTTTCTATCTACTGGATATTTCTTCTCAAGTTCTGATAAGATTCCAAGATATTTATCTTGTTGTGCAGTAACCATTAATTTCTCGATTACAGCAGCTTTAACAGCTTCAAATGATTGAACTGCTTCTTCCATTTTGTTTTCAACTTTGATTAAGTGGTAACCAAATTGAGTTTGAACTGGCTCACTTACTTCTCCAGCTGTTAATTCAAAAGCAGCTTTCTCAAATTCAGGAACCATCATTCCTCTTGAGAACTCACCAAGATTTCCATCTTGCTCTTTTGAAGGGCATGTTGAATTAGCTCTTGCAGCTTCTTCAAATGATATTTCACCAGCATCTATTTTAGCTTTAACAGCTTTGATTTCATCTTCTGATTCCATTAAGATATGCTTAGCAGAAACTCTTGCTGGCTCTTGGAACTCTTCTTTATTATTGTTGTAGTAATCTTCTGCTTCTGCATCAGTTACAACTACTTTTGATAATATATCTTCAACTGTTCTTTGAATTAATAATTCTTTTTTGAAGATCTCAAGTTGTGCTTTATAAACATCTGTATCTTCTATTTTAAGCTCTTGTCCTTTGTGGTACATAAGCTCAAATCCGATAGCTTGCTCTAAGATAGCTTTTCTAGCATCTTCATTAGCAAACATTGCTCTTTGCTGCTCAGGATACTTTGCTATTATAGTATCTATATCGTGTGATGTAATTTCTCTTCCAGCTACTACTGCTAAAACTTTATTTTCCATGTTAAAAATCTCCTTCTTTCTGTTATATTAAACTAATAATATAATACCATATTAAATACTTTTTAAAAAGTTTTCTATAAAAGTAATTCTATGCATAATTCTAAACTTTATACGTAAAATGTCATATTTTCTATTTACTATCTACGATATATAATATAATTCCTAAAATTTACAATTATTAGTGTAAAGTTCAAAACTTTTTTAAATTTATATAAAAAAAAGAAGTCTAGTAAAAACTAAACTTCTTTACACTGGTGGCCCGAACCGGAATCGAACCAGTGACACGAGGATTTTCAGTCCTCTGCTCTACCGACTGAGCTATCGGGCCATATGTAAGAACTAACTTACTTATTTATTATATAAACATACAAGCAATTTGTAAAGTATTATTTCATACAAATTTAGCCTTAAAAAGAAATTATATATACATAACTTTACTTTTCTCTAAAATTCTTTATATTTCCTAATATTACGCAAAAAAACTATAACTAAAAATATAACACATTGCTAACAATACTTATCTTTGATATATAATTCATTTTTAAATACAAAAAAAGAAGTCTGGTAAAAACCAAACTTCTTTGCTGGTGGCCCGAACCGGAATCGAACCAGTGACACGAGGATTTTCAGTCCTCTGCTCTACCGACTGAGCTATCGGGCCATATGTAACTAAATTACTTACTTAGTATATAACCTCAATGCTAATCTGTCAAGTTTTTTTAAATAATAATATAAAACTAACTTAATATAAAATGCCAATCAAAATTACTTTTAATTTTGATTGGTATTTTCTTCATTTAAATTAGTATAATACTGATTTAAGAATATACACATTTGTACATATAGTGAATTAGCACCATCATTATTTTTAATTTTAGGACTGTATTCATTAAGTATTTTATCTGGAACCCCCATGAATAAACCTTTATTACTATAATTTTCCTCAAAATGCTCATTTGTAAGTGTTATAACCTTATAAACATTTTGTTTATTATCTAGCATATCTAATCCTGTTGAGCTTGCTATAAGAATATTTGCAAGTTTATAATTATTTGTCGGAATATTCATATTAAGAGCTTTAGAACAAGCTTTTAATATTTCACTTCCACTTACTCCACCATAAGCCTCACTATTTACCTTAATATCAACTTCTACCCCTTCGATATCATTCTCCTTAAGAACTTCAGCTATGACTAAATTATTAATATTTTTGTCTCCTGTTGCATTAACAATTACTTCTTTACTATTTTCTAATTTTTTCACGCTAATTTCCTCTATTGGTGCATTCTTAGCTACCTTACTTGTAAGTGCATTATTTTCTTTATTAAAATAAGCTACTCCTGCTACTACCCCAATACCTAGAATAACTAAAACAACAATAATTAAACTAATGACATGTCCCTTTTTCATACCTTTCCTCCAAACTTAAATCATCTTTTGTTAATAACTCAATTAATAATATCATATATTACCACTCTTAACATCAAACCACAAAAACTCATCATTACCCTTAATACAAAGAAAAAATCAATATCATATCTCCAATAGTATTAATTTATCTTTTTTTGATTTTTAGACATAAAAAAAAGAGAATTCATAAAAATACTCTTTAATGTTATATAAATTTTTATACAAAAAAAGAAGTCTGGTAAAAACCAAACTTCTTTGCTGGTGGCCCGAACCGGAATCGAACCAGTGACACGAGGATTTTCAGTCCTCTGCTCTACCGACTGAGCTATCGGGCCATATATAAGACGAACTTACATATTTTATTATATCTCCATTCCATACTATTGTAAAGTCTTTTTTAACATTATTTTAAATATATTTGTTTTTTCACTTTTATTATTTGTTGTTTAGTACTTTTCCTGTGAACTACTCACCACTTAGCACAGCTTAAAATCCCCCCCTCCTATAAATCTCTGAATTAAAGTATAATTAATCTATATCACGGTTAATATTTAAATATTAAGTAAATTATGAAAGGTGAGGTAATATGACTATTAACATAACTACTGATTGGAAAGAAATTTTAAATCCTGAATTCGAAAAAGAATATTATTTAAAACTTAGAGAATTTTTAATTAATGAGTATAAAACACAAACTATTTATCCACCTATGGATCAAATTTTTAGTGCTCTTAACTATACTTCCTATGAAAATACAAAAGTTTTAATATTAGGTCAAGACCCTTATCATGGTGAAGGTCAAGCACACGGACTTAGTTTTTCTGTTATGCACGGAGTTAAAACTCCACCTTCACTTAGAAATATGTACAAAGAACTTAATGCTGATTTAGGCTGTTATATTCCTAATCATGGGTATCTTGAAGATTGGGCAAAACAAGGTGTTTTAATGCTTAATACAGTTCTTACAGTAAGGGGTGCATCTGCAAATTCTCATAAAGGTAAAGGTTGGGAAATCTTAACTGATGAAATTATAAAAAAACTTAATCAAAGAGAAAAACCTGTTGTATTTATTCTTTGGGGAAATAATGCTATTTCAAAAGAAAAATTTATAACAAATCCTCAACATTTTATAATAAAATCTGTTCACCCTAGTCCACTTTCTGCCTCTAGAGGATTTTTTGGCTCAAAACCTTTTTCTAAAGCTAATGAATTTTTAAAAGAGTCAAACCAAAAACCTATCAACTGGCAAATAGAAAATATATAGCTAACATAATTTTATAAAAGTACAAAGTTTATATCATATATTCTCTTCCCTTTTAATATATATAAATATAATGAACATTCTTTTTTATAGGAGAATATAGTAATTATATATTTATAAATTTAATGAGGTAAAATATATGAAATATGAAAATACTGAACTATTAAACCATAGTATTGCAGATGATTTTGATGCTGATGAAGAACAAGATAGAAAAACACTCACTAAAATGTTTAATCCACTAAACAATCAAAATCAAGGGCAACCACAAACACAAAACGCTCCAATAATTAATAATTCATTTAATGGTTTTACAATTAATACTAATGGAAATCATATCTTTTCACATAATTCAAATACAATTAATAATAGTGTACTTAAAAGTTTTGAGAACATACATCCTACTGGGTTAATTTCAACTCCAATAGTTAGTAAAAAACTCTCTGAGCTTTTTGATTAAAAATATCCTAGTGAAAAAATTTCACTAGGATATTTACATTTATACTTATTTTTCTAGATTACGTACTGATAATTTTATTTCTTTTACTTCGTTATTCTCTTTAACAGTTTTAATATCTTCTTGTCTTTCCCCTTCACTCCACACTCCTGCAAATTCTAATTCACCTGTTTCATCATACAACATTCCCAGTCCATGCATTTTATCATCCTGCCAATTCCCTTCATACCTATATCCATCATCAAAATAATATGTACCTTGCCCTACCATAATTCCATTTTCAATATTCCCCTCATATCTGCCATTTTCTAAATAAAGCTTCCCAAATCCAAATTTTTCATCATTTTTCCAAAACCCATCATATCTTAAGCTTCCATCAGGATTATATAAACAACCATGCCCCTCTCTCTTATTATGTTTAAAATGCCCCATAAATTTAAATCTATCACTAAAGTAATAAGTTCCAAAACCACATTTTTCACAATTCAAATACTCACCTTCATACACATCACCATTTGAATGATGAAAAATAGCATGTCCTCTTGCTAAATTTTCTTTCCATTGCCCATCATATCTATCACCATTTTCGTATATATATTCTCCCTCACCATGTTTTTTATCTCTTAACCACTCCCCCTCATACCTTTCTCCATTTTCATATGTACAAACTCCAAATCCACTTCTTCTATCATTCAAAAACATTCCTTCATATACACTTCCACTAGCAAATTTGTATGTTCCATGTCCATTTTTTTCATTGTCCAAATATTCACCTACATAAGCACTTCCATCTGGGTAATGAAATTCTTTATGCTCAATTTTACTAATACCTTCTCTATGCTCTATTTTTTTTACTGAAAATAACTTTTCCCAAAGTCCCACATTCTATTCCTCCTAATTAATATATAAATCGCTAATTTAATATTATAAGGGATTACTTACCAATAAAATGTTCAATTTAGTTAAAAACCTTAGCATTTTTTGTATCCATACATTTGCCTCTGAATTAATTAAATGGTAAATTTAGGAAATAATAATTAAATTATTCAAGGAGGCTAATGATAATGGATAAAATATTTTGCGAGGTTTCTGAAACCCTTAGAGGAAAAGTTATAATGGATGTTACAAATGTTGAAGAGGCTCTAATTGCTCAAAACGCGGGTGCTGGAGCAGTAATGGCTCTTGAAAGAGTTCCCTCAGATATCAGAAAGGAAGGTGGGGTAGCTAGGATGTCAGACCCATATATGATAAAAGAAATTCAAAATGCAGTTCAAATACCTGTAATGGCTAAGGCTAGAATAGGACATTTTGTAGAGGCACAATTGCTTGAAACAATTAATATAGATTTCATAGATGAGAGTGAAGTTCTAACACCAGCTGACGATAAATATCACATAAATAAATCTGACTTCTCTTCTCCATTTGTGTGTGGTGCAAGAAATCTTGGTGAAGCACTTAGAAGAATTAATGAAGGTGCTAAAATGATAAGAACTAAAGGCGAAGCTGGAACAGGTGATATAGTCGAAGCTGTAAGACATATGAGAACAATGAATGAGGATATAGAATCATTAAAAACAAAAACTCCAGCTGCTTTAAATGCTTTAGCTAAAGAATATAAAATCCCTCTAGATTTACTTTTATATGTAAAAGATAATCAAAAACTTCCTGTTGTTAACTTTGCTGCTGGTGGTGTTGCAACTCCTGCTGATGCTGCACTAATGATGCAACTTGGATGTGACGGTGTATTTGTAGGTTCTGGAATTTTCAGGTCTGAAAATCCTGAAATAAGAGCAAAAGCCATTGTACAAGCTGTTGCTAACTATACTGATAAAAGTCTAATAGCAGAAGTTTCTATGAATCTTGGTAAATGTCTTGATAGTATTCCTGCTGCAACACTTCTAGCTAACGAAACTTATGCTCACAGATAATATTTCAACTTTACTACTAATCATTTTCTTACCCATTATATAGTATAATCAGTACTCATTCATAATCGGAGCATACTAATGAAAAAGGTAAAACCGAAAAATTCAAAAAGAATAATTTTTAAATTAACTCAAAGAAAGAGGTTATATCATTATTGATTTAAAACCAATATGATACAACCTCTTTTTAACTCCTACTCTCCAAATACTTTTTTCTTCATTAAAAGTCCAGTCTTACTTATAGCCACACCACCAAGTGCTGTTTCTCTAAGGCTTTCTGGTAATGCTTTACCTACTTGTGACATTGCTATTACTGTATCATCAAAAGGTATTTTTGATTCAATTCCAGCCATAACTAAATCCGCTGCACAAAGTGCATTAACAGCACCTGAGGCATTCCTTTTTGCACAAGGAATTTCTACAAGCCCTGCAACTGGGTCACAAACAAGTCCTAATATATTTTTTATAACTATTGCAGCTGCATTAAGTGACATCTCTGGAGTTCCCCCTAAAAGTTCAACCAATCCCCCAGCTGCCATTGCTGATGCTGAACCACATTCTGCCTGACATCCACCTTCTGCCCCTGAAAAAGTAGCATTTCTTCCAATTATCATTCCCACAGCTGATGCGGCAAGTAATCCATTTAATATTTCGTCATCATTTAATTCTAATCTTTCCTTCGCAGTAAGCATTACCGCTGGTAAAATTCCACAGGACCCAGCTGTTGGACAGGCAACTATTTTTCCCATAGAAGCATTAACCTCTGATGAAGAAAGTGCCATTGCCATTGCTAAAATAGTCCCTTTACCAGTAAAAGATTTTCCTGTTTCTAAATATTTTTGTAGCTTATAAGCATCTCCACCAATTAGTCCACTAAGTGAATATACCTCCTTCTCTCTCCCTTCACTTGATGAACTTCGCATAACTGCTAAAGTTTTTGCTAGCTTTTCTAAAACACCTTCTCTTGTAAGGTTTTTATTTTGCATCTCACATCTTAGTGCATATTCACTAAGTTTTATATTTTCCTCTTTACATATTTGTAAAAGTTCTTCTCCTGTTTTTGCTATTTTCATCTGTTATTCACCATCCTCGTCAATATTTATAACTATAACTTTTTTTATTCCATCTATTTTTTCAATTTTTGAGATTATTGAATCATCAAATTTACTATCTATTTCAATAGTCATTGTTGCATCCATCCCTTTTTGGGTTCTTGAAAGATTCATAAATGCAATATTAACGCTATTTTCATAAAGAATATTAGTAACTTTATTTACCGTTCCTGGTTTGTCCTCATGGCATGTTATAAGAGTTGGATATGAGCCAGTAAATTCTGCCCCTTTCCCATTAACTTCAACTATTTCTATGCATCCACCACCTACGGAGGATCCTAAAACTTCTGAAACTCGTCCTGATTCACCAGTCATGACAAATTTAACTGTATTAGGGTGATAATCACCTAGGTCTTCTTCTATAAATTCATATTTCAGACCTTCCTTTTTAGCTAATAAAAATGCAACTTTTAATCTCTCATCATCTGGATTCATTCCTAAAATCCCAGCAACTAATGCTTTATCAGTTCCATGCCCTTTATATGTTTTAGCAAAAGAACCATGCAATATAAACTTAACATCAACTATTTTTTCTCCCGCAACAACTCTTGCTACTTTTGCAAGCCTGGCAGCTCCAGCTGTATGAGATGATGATGGACCTACCATTATCGGACCTAATATATCAAAAACACAAACATTATCCATTTTATTCTCCTCGCCTTTCCTACAATATATCTGATTTTTATATTTCTAATTCAACTAAATTTAAGATAATTTCCCATTTAAAGAAATTTATTTTCTAAGTTGAGAGTATTTCACATTACTAAGATTAAAAACAGGGCAGAAAATCCGCCCTAGCTTTCTGATATATTTATGCTGTAACAATATCCTCATTTGAATTTACAGTAGAAGTCTCTTTTTTAGAATTTACTTTTACCCCTTCCTTTGTTCCTCTAATTTCATCCGCTGTCATAATCTTATGATTTTTAAATATCATATGACCAACATATCCTGATATTATATTAAGAACAACTATTATCCCTGCTGCTATTAAAACTTTAACCGCCGGGTTATATGCAAACATTACTGCAAAACCTGCAATCGGAGTTGCTGTTCCAGGAGTATTATTTACAAGTCCCATTGAAGCAATTACTATACCCGATAAAGATCCACCTATAAAGTTAGTCACATAAACTGGTATTGGATTCGCAGAAATAATGTCAGCCTGAGTAAGTGGTTCTATTGCAACTGCTATAGTATCTTTTTTGCTACCAAATTTCATTTTCTTAAAAAATACGAAGTTCATGAATGATGAACCAAATACTGATAATGCTCCTATGGCCATTGGAAGTCCTGTAAGACCAAGCATAGCTGTTAGAGCCATTGAACTAAGTGGTGCAGTTGCCACCACTGTAATTATTCCTCCAAGTATGATTCCCATAACTATTGGACTAGCTGAAGATGAGGCTGTAATAACTCCACCAATACTTTCAAGTGTTGAGTTAACAACTGGATTTGAAACCATTGCAAGCCCTCTTACAAGAGGTGCTCCTATAAGTATGATAACTATTAAATCAAGTCCTGCTGGTATTTTCTTTTCTAAATATTTTATTACAAACGATCCAAGATATCCTGCAATAAATCCTGGTAAAATTCCAAAACCAGAGCAAGCAATACCTGTAAGAACTGCATACACTGGTGAAACTCCAAGTGCAAGTGGTACTAATATTGCTGCGGCAACTCCACCAAGTCCACCATTTGCAGCTCCTACTCCTTGTAAAAATTCTATTCCCATAACTTCACCAAAGAATGCAAAATGGAATGCTTCAACTAAAAAACTTGCACAAGCAGCATTTGCTAATGCTCCCATTGCTTTCATCCCATGTGGTGCTTTATAACTAAATAATGTAAAGCATCCTAAAACTAATAATAATAAAACTGTACCAAATAATATTTCCATAATTCCTGTCCCCCATTTATCTTTTCTAATTAATACCATTTTATACTATTTTTGTACTAATGAAAATGTTTACAAGGAAGAATTTACATAATTTATAAAATGTTTTCAAAATTCTTTGCATTTTTGATGTATTTTTATTAAACCTTATTTCAAAATAAATTAGCACTCCACTCACCATTTATCGCGTTTATATGACTTCTTTCTACTTAGAATTTCTATTTGAATATACAATGTATAAAAATTATCTAAATCCCTTTATTTTGAATATTTAAACGCTTATTTCATTTACTATTTTTTACACATTTATATCTTGTTGTTCACATTTTAAAATTTAAAAAGTACAATTTAAATTCGGTTCTTTCTCATCTTTGGGTAAATATAAATAAATAGGTTCATAACAGGAGAGGCTTAACAACCTCTCTTTTGTTATATAAGTATTTTTTATACCCATACTTGAGTAAGAACCTTAAATTCACTACAACCTTTTTTAAATGAACAATTTTCAGTAATAACTAATCCTAATCCTATTTTTTTAGTATAATATAATAAAATGGAATATTTTGTATAAATAAAAAAAAGGGGGCATACTTTGAATATAACACTAAAAAAAATTATTAATTTAGCACTCGTAGCGATTTTATGTTTTAGCATTTACCAAATAACCTATAAACTTTGGGATTACAAAAAAGCATCTTTAGCTTATGATTCAATAGAAGAATTATATACTCAAGACCATACCAAAACTACTGAAAATCCATATATCAAATTAAAAGAACTAAACTCCGACTATAGTTTTTGGATTTCAATAGAAAACACTAATGTTAACTATCCTGTTGTGCAAGGAACTGATAATTCTAGCTATTTAACAAAAGATTTTTATCAAATCGAATCTTCTTCTGGTACAGTATTTTTAGACTATAAAAACACTTTTAAAAGTGATTTTAACAATATTATTTACGGACATAATATGAAAAACGGAACTATATTTAATAATGTTGAAAAGTTTAAAAATCCTACATTTTTCAAAGAAAACAATAAAATTATACTCACTGATGCGAATTCAAAATACACATATGAGGTATTCTCTACTTATGTAGCTGATGGAAAAATTGATGCTAGCACACACACTAAAATCAATGAATCTATGCAACTTTCTGAAATCAAAAACTATATAGATACTGCAAAAAAGAAATCTATGCATAGTTCAACTTTAGAAGTTACACCTTCTGATAAACTTTTAACTCTTGTAACTTGTAGTTATGAAAGCTCTGATGTAAGAAATATTGTTCATGCTAAACTTATAAATACAGAAAGTATTTAAACAAAAAACATCTAAGAAAATTTTTCTTAGATGTTTTCGTATTTAATATTTTCTTTTATTTACCATAAATAACCCTGCAATTGCAATCAATATCATTATTACATTTGGCATTAATCCTTCATCAGAAGTTGCTGGATATTTATCGTTTGGCTTCGTTGGATTTATCGGTAGCTCTGGTTTCCCTGGATCAACCGGTGGCTCTGGCTTCTCTGGGTCAACCGGTGGCTCTGGCTTCTCTGGATCAACCGGTGGCTCTGGCTTCTCTGGATCAACCGGTGGCTCTGGCTTCTCTGGGTCAACCGGTGGCTCTGGCTTCTCTGGGTCAACCGGTGGCTCTGGCTTCTCTGGGTCAACCGGTGGCTCTGGCTTCTCTGGGTCAACCGGTGGCTCTGGTTTACTTATCTTCTTGTTTGTTACTTTTTCTTTGTGTACTTTATTTCCTGCTTTTAATTCAAACTCAAATTTATTTTCAGCATTTAACTCATACCCTTCTGGGGCTTTTGTTTCTACTGCTGTGTATTTTCCATCTTTTAAATTTGATATTCTTATCTTTCCTTTTTCATCTGTTACACCTTTTGCCACTTCTTCATTCTTATCATTGTATACTGTAAATTCAGCTCCCTCTAAGAATTTGCTTGCATCATCTGCATCTACCTTTGTTACTTCTAGGTATCCGTTGATTGGTGTTGGTGGTATCGGCTTTTCTATTTCTTTATTTGTTACTGTTTCTTGGTGCACTTTATTTCCTGCTTTTAATTCAAACTCAAATTTATTTTCAGCATTTAACTCATACCCTTCTGGGGCTTTTGTTTCTACTGCTGTGTATTTTCCATCTTTTAAGTTTGATATTCTTATCTTTCCTTTTTCATCTGTTACACCTTTTGCCACTTCTTCATTCTTATCATTGTATACTGTAAATTCAGCTCCCTTTAAGAATTTACTTGCATCATCTTCATCAACTTTTGTTATTTCTAAATAACCATTGATTGGTGTTGGTGGTATCGGCTTTTCTATCCCTTTGTTTGTTACTGTTATTTGTTCTACTTTATTTCCTGCTTTTAATTCAAACTCAAATTTATTTTCAGCGTTTAACTCATACCCTTCTGGGGCTTTTGTTTCTACTGCTGTGTATTTTCCATCTTTTAAATTTGATATTCTTATCTTTCCATTCTTATCTGTTATGCTCTTTGCTACTTTTTCACCTTGCTCGTTGTATACTGTAAATTCAGCTCCCTCTAAGAATTTCTTCTCATCATCTGCATCTACCTTTGTTATCTCTAAATAACCATTGATTGGTGTTGGTGGTATCGGCTTTTCTATTTTTTCATTTGTCACAGTTACATCCACTGTCTTTGATAACCATAAGAATCCATTTTTTTCTACTGTAATTGGATATTCAGTAGTATCTAACACATATCCCTCTGGTGCTTCTACTTCTTGGTAAATGTACTCTCCAAAAGGAATATCTTCAAATTTTACTATTCCCTTTTCATTAGTCACACCTACTGCCACTAGCCTATCTTGCTCTCCTATATTTTCATTTTTCGGAATTTTTATCGCAAATGTAGCTCCCCTTAAAGGTTCTTTAGATTCTTTATCAATTTTTTTGAGTTCTATACTTCCAAATGGTCCATTCGCTATTTTTTTATTATAAACTGTCTTTGTATAAACTTTACCATCTAGTTTTATTTCAAATTCAAACTCACTATTTATACCTATTTGATATCCATCTGGTGCTTGAACTTCTTTTGCTATATATTTTCCATCTTCTAAGTTAGAAATTCTAAGCTTTCCATCTTTATTTGTTTCACCCTTATCAACTAACTTTCCATCTTTATAAATTTCAAATATAGCACCTTCTAATATTTGTTTATTATCAGCATCTAATTTTGTAATTTCAAGATATCCATTAATCGGTGTAGGTGGTATTGGCTTTTCTTTTGTATTTTCAACTGTAATTTCTATTGTTTTTCCATTTTCTTTTATTTCAAATTTATATTCTGTATTATCTAAAATATAGCCATCTGGTGCTTCTATTTCTTGATAATAATAAGTTCCATAAGTTAACTCACCAACTTCAATAATCCCATCGGCATTTGTAACTAGACCCTCTCTAATTATTTCTCTTTCAGAATTTTTAATAACAAACTTTGCTCCTTGTAGTGTTATATTTTTATCTTTTGAGTCAACTTTTTTAATACTAACGTCAGATTTTATTTTTCTATTTATAACTTCTTTAGAAACTACGTTTCCATCTTTTATTTCAAACTCATACTCTTTTTCATCTATTACATAACCCTCTGGTGCTCTTACTTCTTGATAGGTATAAGTTCCATCTAGAAGATCTTGGAACGTTACTTTTCCAGTTTTGTCTGTTATACCTCTAGCTACTTCTACTCCTACTTTATCTTTTATTACAAATTCAACATTTTCTAAAAGCTTTTGATTTTCGTCCATTTTAGTTAAATCTAAAGTTCCCTTTTTCTCTTTTAGTTCATCAAATATATCCCAATTAAATATAAAATTATGAATCTCTCCTCTATCCCCTACTAACTCTCCATTAGGTCCCATTATCACTTTTTTTATTTGATTTATATTTTTTGCAAATACTTGTCCATTTATAGATCCACCATGTATATACAAATTTGATTTTGGTGCTATAACTGTCCCTACAACATCATTTTTAAATACAGTTACTTTTTCCGCATTTGGAAATACCCATACTATTTTAGGCGCTAAAGTTTTTATTAATGGATTTCCACTTCCAATCTCACCTTTTCCTATAAAATTAACCCCTCTATTAAAATTAACTTCCTTTGCATCTGAATAAATTATCATCTTTTGATTTCCTGTTAAAAATGGTAGTAGATCCTCCTCATAATTGCTTTCAACCACAGGATTTCCAACATTAAAAACAGATACATCTCGTCCATCTTTGTTTACTAATATATCCGATCTATCTTTAGATGGACCAATTCCAAAACTAGAACCTTTTATTTCATTAGTTCCTGGTGTAAGCTTCTGAGTAATCCTTATTTTATCATTTATATCCTCTGCTATTTTATTGAAAATTGCATCTATATTTTCTTTATCTTCAATAAAAGTTCCTTTCATATATTTACCATTAAATAATTTTTCAGGATTATTATCAAAAGTCATAGCTCCATATCCAAAACATAATTGTAAATTACCTTTCGTGTTTATAATGTCTCCCCCAAGTAAAAATCCTGGTGTTATATTCCCCTCTTCATCTTCTAAATTACTTCCAACTCCAACGCCTGGATCAAAAGCTGCTCCTATATCAAATGAATTTGTCTCCGTTGGTGAATTTATATCCCCTTTTACAGCAAGCCTTCCTTCTATATCTGCTCCTGATGCTGTATGATTTCCCCATGCAACTGCATTATAAGTTTTATAATCACCTAAACTATCCATTTCTGCTGGCCAGTTTGAGTTTCTTTTTTCTACCGGCTTAGCTATTGCTAAGTTAGACCAAACCATATTTGCACATAAAATTCCTGTCATTAACATTGCTAGTTTTCTTTTTAAATTAGTTTTTTTCATAGACACTCTCCCTTTTATAAAAATTTTCCATTCTAAATAGTCATCTCTTCTTATGTCTATGGTTGATTTCAAAATTTTATTTAATTTGTTCGACATTTCTTTATAATTACACTATAACAAATTCCATTTTTTTCTAATTATATATTACCACCTTTTGTAAACACTTCCTGTTTTTTACCATATAAACACCATTAGTATTTGTTAATTTTTTGTTAATTGCTGTTTCTACACCTCAAAACGCTCTATTTTTGTATATTTTTGCATAAGATTAGTATTTTTAACAATTAAAATTCTTTAATATCTTTTTAATTTATATTTTATCTTTCAAAAAAATCAACTTATTTAATGAATATTCATATTTAACTTTAATTCTAAAGAGAAAAAAAGATTGCTTTCGACTTTTAAAGCAACCTTTTCACACAGTAATTTTTATTATTTTTTACTTTTTAATAATATTATTTCTAACTTTTATTCACTTTCGAAAATTTATATATATATTTTTTTTTTAATTTCCACTTAATTTTTATTTTGTGCATTCAAATTCTTAACTATTTCTCCCTTCTTCACATCTATTAAAGTCCCCCGACTTAATCTAACTTCATAATGATTTAATACAGAAACAATCGCAATATTAATTTCTTCTCGTATTTCTTGATGCCTAAAAAAGCTAACCATTTCAGTATAAAAATAAACAAAAATCTCGTATCCATTTAAACTTATTTCTGTAAAATTAACTATTATCATTTCCTTTTCAACTTGTTCTTTAGAATTTATAATTTGTTTTATTCCGTCAATTATCTTTTCTATTTCTTCTGCTGTACTATCTAAGTCTATTGTTAATTTAAAAGTTATTTGCCATTTGTTTCTTTTGGTATAATTAACTATATTATTATTTGTTAATTTTGAGTTTGGAACTGTCACTAATGACTTACAAAATGTTCTTATTCTTGTACTCCTAAACGTTATCTCCTCAACAATACCTTCAACTTCCTGTGTTTTAACCCAGTCACCTAATGCAAAAGGTTTATCTAACACTATCATCATTCCACCAAAAAGATTAGAACAAGTATCTTGTGCTGCAAATGCAACTACAATTCCACTAATTCCAAGTCCTGTTAAAAAACCTGTCAATCCAAATTCATGTGCAACAGTTACAATAGCAACAATTATAATTAAAACTCTCATTACAATTGCAACAAAAGGAAATACAACTTTATTATCACCTCTAATATCTGCCGTACCATAATGAAGTATTGAATTTTCTAATGTTAAGTTATATAAAAACATACATATTGTAACTACTATCAAAATTTTTAAATACTTAGAACTTGAAAGCATATCACTTGGCATTATATCTATATTTATACTTTTCAACGAAAAATATATTCCAATTCCAACAATAAAGAACTTCAGTGGTCTACTTATGGCTTTCACTATGTTATCATCTAACTTATTATTTGTTCTCTTAACAAGTTTAGCCACCAATCTAAGTATCTTATCTATCACTATTTTATTTATTATTATAAACACAAGCAGTATTAATCCTGCTACGGCAATTTCTCTAAATGATAATCTTACTAAATTATTGAAAAATACTTCTATGTGCTTCAAATCACTCTCTCCTAACTTAATTTTTTAGTCTTGATTTATTTTTTGAAAGTAAATCAATTATTATACTACTTGAACCCGCCCCCACTTAGCTTCGTTTGAAGTAGGGGATTCTATTTTTCTAATAATTCTATATCAATGGCAATAAAATAGTTTTGCTATTTTATCTACGGCTAAAGCGGTTATTTTTATAGAATTATCTAAAATAGCTACTTTGGATCGGTTCTTAACCTTCTACTACTTTCGTTTTTACACTATTCGTAGATACGTTGTTTTTGCAAATCCTGTGGTATATTGTATTTTTTTGTATTTATATTTTGATAATATATTGTAAGCCCCATGTATATCTCGGTGTGCTATATACCCACATTTACATTTATATATTCTACCAGAAGGTTTTTTCCTTCTCCCACAACAAGGACATTGTTGTGTTGTATAGCTTTCATCTTGCTTTTTTATTACAATTCCTTTTTCTTTTGCTTTATATTCTATATATTGTTGCAACTTTCCAAAATTCCAATTGCTAAGTTTTTGAGTAGTTTTTTTCTTTTTCTTCTTTTTAGTATTTCTTTGAACTCCGTCAATATCTCCAATAACTATTTCTTTAATACTATTTAGGAAACACCAATTAATAAACTCTTTTGAAGTTTTATGTAAGCAATCTTTAAGTTGATTATCAGATTTTGATAATATGTACATTTTACTTTTATTTAGTTTTTTCCAACGTTTCGAGTATTTAATGCATTTACTCATTTTTTTTTGAATAGAACCTAAAAGTTTATTTCGAAGTCTATGAATAGAACGCATTTTACGCCCTGTTATAATTAGATTTTGTTCATTATCACAATATGTTGCAATAGAATGAATCTCTCCAAGGTCTACACCACAAGTATTAGTGTTATTATTAGTCATTGTTTCAAGTCCGTCATCATAAGAAATAGAAATCATAAGTTTTCTGTCATATATAAGTTCTATTTCTTTTATTTCAATATCAGAAATATCCTTTGAAATCTTTATTAATATTTTTTCTCTTCCAACACCATTTGAAAGTACAATATTCCCATTTTCTAAAACTTTGAAAGCTTTATCAACCCATTTAGTGTTGAAGTTATTTTTCATTTTCCAAGGATATTTATTTTTATAACCTTTAAGCGTTGCTTTATAAGCGCTATCCCTTGAAAATATATATTTATGTGCTACCGCTTGAACTGATTGACTATGTAAAGGATATTTACCTTTAATCGCAGTTTGAAGCATAGATTTATTAATCCATTTCCCGTTATTATTTAAGGAATACTCCTTTGCAATAGTAAGACAGTCATTCCAAATAATAGCTGATATTCTATTAGAGTCATATAGTTTATCAAGACTTGCTTTAGATGTTCTAAAATTTGTTTTTAAGCACTTTATTATTATAATCACCTCCTTACCTTTATTACTATTGAATATATAATAATAAAAGCAATAGGTATAGTCAATACAAATTACTTTCGTATCGCTTATGCTCCCGTCGATTCATTTCACCACCTACCTACGGTTGAGGATGGGAAAATTCTCTCAACTTAAGTTAAATAAATTAAATTGGTTATTATCAAGCACTAGCTTAAATATATATTTATATAAACAATCTTTTGGGAGGTTTTATATGACTACTTTTTTACTCATTTTATGTCTAGCACTTATTTCTCTTGCTATACTCGAATTTTTCTTTTTTGATACAAAACTTAGAGAGTTAAGAAGACAATATAGACTTCTTAGTCAGCAATATACATCATTAAAAGGAAAGATGTCTCCACCTTCTACAAATCTTAAAAACCTTAAAGTAAAGTATGTTTTTCCTTCTTTCTCTTCTGGAATTACTAAAGAAAATATTTGCGTATACTTTACCCCTGTCGATAAAAGTAAAATTGTTTGTAAGCTCTCTGATGCAACTGATATTCCTATTTTACAGGAATGCGTAATTGCAAATGAAATTTGGCTTTATGTAGAATTGGATTCCGAAGATAATATAAATTCTAGAGGTTGGATTTTAAAGAAAGATTTTTCTTTTTTAAAAGATAAAATTCAAATTATTTAGTCTACATAAAGACAGAAAAGACTCACTATACATCATAGTGAGTCTTTTAAATTCAATTATTATATTTACTTATTTTCAAATGGAACTCTTTCATCATCAAAAATATATTTTCTCATATCATCTCCAGCTCTATCAATATCATATGCTAGATAATACGTACCATTTATCATTTTATTCTCCCCTTCACCATCTCTTGGGAATCTATATTGATCAAGTCCTGAACTCATTATAGTTCCATATTCAGTTCCTATCCCAATCATTTCAGTTGCTGGTATGTTACTTGTCACATATGGAAGGAATGAAGTTATAAGTCCTGGATATTCTGTTATCTCTGTATATCTGAAACTCTCATATATTGCTTGCATAATATTTCTTTGCCTTTGTGTTCTTTGATAATCTCCACCAACTTCGTATCTTATTCTTGAATAAGCAAGTGCTTGTGAACCATTTAAATTATGCACCCCTGGACCTGAAATCCCTGGAATATGTTTAACTTCATTTGCTTCAACTTTTAATTGAACTCCACCAAGTTCATCAATTATTGATCCGAGTGAATCAAAATTAACTGATATAAAATCTTTTATATTAAGTCCAAAATTTTTATTTATAGTTTTTATTGCAAGCTCTGGTCCACCATAAGCATATGCATGATTTATCTTATCTTTTTTACCATTTATGTCAACATATGAGTCTCTCATTATAGAAGTAAGTTTAACTTTCTTATGTTTTTCATCTAATGTGAGAACCATTATAGAGTCTGAACGCCCTGTATCTCCAGTTGAGTCTATTCCAAACAATGCTATATTTCTAATCTTTTTTTGTTCCTCTGTAAGATTTTCACTAATACCTAGTTCTTCTTCATTGATACTTACCTGTTCTATGCTTCCTAATAGATTTATAACATAAGCTCCCCCTGCTATAAATAAACTTAGAATTACTAAAAAAATACTAATTATTATCTTTTTTCCTTTGCCCACCTTAGCTTTGTTTCTATCCTGTCTATTTCCACTAATCTTAATCGCCCCCAACTAATTCTTATGTATTTACTGTATTTACTGTATGTAGTGCATCTTCCATTTTATCAAAATTTCTTATAATATAACTGTAATTAACCACTTCTTAATAAAAAACTAATATTTTATAAAAATAAGGATACACAATTCTGTGCACCCTTAATTCTAAACTCCAAATTTCCTTATAACTTCTTTCATTGCATCGGACCAGTGTCTTACTAAATTTTTTTCTATTTTATCTAAAATAGCAAAATTATAAGTTTTCTTTAATTTATCTGGTAGGTATAACTGCGAACTTATATTCATTTCTTCACAATACTCTAAAACCTCTTCATTGTACATAAATCTATATTTTCGATATATGCTTTTTAATATACTTGAAAGTTCTTCATTTAACGCACCTTCTGTCTCTTTAAGATATAAATTAAAGTCTTTTACCAGTTCTTCTTCTGTTCTTTTTTCATTTTTTCTCACAAATAAACTTTTATTGTTTTTAAGCTCACTTTTACATCTTAAACTCCACATAGGAACTCTTCTTTCAATTACAATAGTAAATTCATTTATTATATTTCGTGCAATGTGCTCCCTTAACTTTACCTTTATGCTTTCAAATAACTTTGTTTTCCCATATTGTTCTCCAACTTTACCCGACAAATACTCTTTTTGTTCTGAGCTTATTCTTACAAAATCAGAATCCTTAAACCCTAAATCTTTTAGTTTACTCAATACATTTTTATTTTTCACTCTCTTTATGTCATCTGCGGTAATAACAAATATCATATTTTTATTTTTCTTTCTTATTTCTACTATTCGCTCCACTTCTTTTGTTTTAATAGATTCTTGAAGTGATGATATACAATATACTATTAAATCAAAATCAGCTCTTTTTTTATTTTCATTAAAAGAAGCTAATATTTCTGTTTCTATATCCTCTTCCATATTAATTGCCTTTGTATCAAAAACACCTATTTTCGAGCCTTTATAATCTATATCGTATTTTTGTAGAACCTTGCTTTGTTTAGTTTTTCCAGCCACAACTTTAGCTATATTATTTTCACTAATATAGTTAACAAGGGAACTCTTTCCAACTCCTGTTTTCCCTATTATTAAAAGATTTAATGCTATTGCCATATAATCACCTCTCTTCCTCTAATATAAACATTTCTTCTATTTTAACCTTTTCAAGTTCTTCTACAATTTCCTCATCTCTCTTGCTATCTGTTTTTTCATTGTTATCTACACTAAAGTTTGCTTTTATTATTTGTGATATTTTAGCACCAAGTTCTTTAGTCATACTAATTGCGATATCCTTATCGATAGATATACTTTTCAAATCTATATTTGACATAATAACCCTCCTAAAGCATTAAATTATGCTACTATCTTTTAACTTTTCTTTTATTTGATTTCTAACCTGTTCAATCAATTCTTCCATTTTAGTTGCAATTGCCTCTTCAATGATTCCATCAATACTTATTTCCATCTCATTCACAGCGTGCTTTATTTGTATTTCATCTGAATCATCCACTGTAAAACTAGCCTCAATAATCATATCCTCTATACTTGAATCTGAATCTCGAATTGCATTTTTTCTAAGACTTCTATTTAACTTTTTAATTTTTTCATTTAAAATTTTTCTTTCTTCTTCAAATTTTCTAAGTTCAATTAAATCTGTTCTTTGTTTTTTTAAAGCTTCTTTTTTAATTTTTAATTCAGCCTCAACTTTTTTTCTTTTTTCTTTCTCAGCCTCAGCTTTAATTCTCTCTTCTTCTTCTTCTCTTATTAACCTCTCTTCTTCTCTTAACCTTTCTTCCTCTTCTCTTCTTCTCTCCTCTTCTTGTCTTATACGTTTTTCTTCCTCTTGTCTTAGTCTTTCTTCCTCCCTTTTTATTCTTTCTCTTTCTGCCTTAGCTCTCGCTGCTTCCTCTTTTAATCTTATTTTTTCTAACTCTTCCCAAATTCTTTTCTCTTCAGCTAGCTTTTGTTCTTCCTCTTTTTTTCTTTTTTCTTCTTCTTTCCTTATACGCTCTTGTTCTTCTTTTATTCTCTCTTCTTCAATTCTTCTTTCCTCTTCCTCTTTTGCTTTCCTTCTTTCTTCTGCTGCAACCCTAGCTGCTTCTTCTATTTTTTTCTTCTCCTCTTCTCGTCTTATTCTAGCCTCCTCCTCTAGTCTTTTTTCCTCTTCTGCTTTCATTTTAGCTTCTTCTATTTCTCTTCTTAATCTTTCTTCTTCTAATCTCTTTTCCTCTTGTGCCAATCTTTTAGCCTCTTCCTCCGCTTTTATACGCTCCTCCTCTGCTAATCTAGCATCTTCTTCTGCTCTTAACCTTTCTTCCTCTGCTAATCTAGCCTCTTCTTCTGCTCTTAATATAGCTTCTATTTTCGACTTTTTAATTGATACTATTTTAGATATTGTTCTTTCAACTAATTTTGTTGTAGCTTCTCTTACACTATCTCCATGTGGATATAATGATAGTATTTCACTAACCATATTAGTCTCTATATATACTAAATCTGCCTCTTGCAAACCTTCAACTTCAAGCTTTTCAAGTATATTAATATAAAACTCTACAATTTCATCACAAATATCATTTTTAAATGAGTTATCGACAATTTGTAGTTTCATAAACCCTACTTTACTATCATCACTTACATTATTCTTAATCCATAAAACTAACCCTAACCACTCATTATATTCAGAGTTAATATCACAATCCATAACACTAAGTATTTGAGTTTCCTTAATATTCTCACTTATAATAGCTTTCATTTCCTCAAATTCTCTTAAATCTAAAAATTCTGTATCTGTTAATACAATTATTGTATTTTTATTTTCACCCAAAATTCTCTTTATTTTATCTAACGTATGCATTTCAACTCTTTTATTTAGTAAAGAAATTCCACAAATAATACAATCATAATTTAAAAAATTCAACTTTTTATTTTCAAATTCTTCTGAAAATATAATATTAGCTTCTTTTCCAATATTTAAATCTATTACACTAGCAATATTGTGACATAAATCGTCTTCATTAAAATTTTTATCAAATAAATTTCTTATAATATTGCTTCCTGATTTTTTTTCACCTAATATCAAAATTCTAGATTTTTCTAACTTTTCTCTAGATTCTATTAAAGTTTTAATTTTCTCTCTCTCAACCCCACTCATTTAATCCTCTCCTTAAAACACTTATAAATAAATTATACCAATATTATATCTTTTTTCCATTATTTTGTAGTATTTTTTCAATTAAAATTCAAAATATTTATATATATATATAAATACATGTTAAATTAATAGCAAGAATTTTATTGAAAAATAAATTATAATAATATTATGTATTGAATTTAAACTTAAGATAAAAACCGGAGGGATAATATGTCGCATTTTTTACCATTCATAATAATACTTATCATACTTATAAAGAACATAAAAAGATATTCTAGTGGATATCAAAAAAGAGTTAAAGCTAGTTCCTTTATTTTTTTGCCTATACTAATTCTAATTTATTTATACGGAATATTTAAAACCTCATCTCATCTTCCTATTTATTACTACTTTATATTTGTAATTGCAATAATTATTGGTGGATTAATTGGATTTACAAGATCAAAATCATATTCCTTTACAGTAAATGCTGATGGTGATGTCTTTTATAAAAAAGAAATTTGGGATTCTATTATTCTTATAATTCTTCTAATAATTGAAGGTCTAACAAGATATGTTTTTAAAACTTATGATGCTAATCTTTTTGTTCTTGCAAACACAACCTTGATTATTCTAGCAACAGCTTCAATAGCTATTCGTAGAATTGCTATGTTCTTAAAGTATAGAGACATAAAAAAAAGACTCTAATACCTATAAAATCCTATTCTTTAAAGAATATATAATATACTTCCTAGGAGAATAGGATTTTAATGTTAAGAGCAAATCTATTACTTTAGTAACAATACATGTCAACTAAATTATCTTATAATTAAAACATAGATTAACGAAATCAAAAAAAACAAACGATAAGGATATTATATAACTATGAATTATACTAAAGATATTTATAAGCTTAGTAAAAAAAAATCTATTTTAAAATACATACTTTTAGCTTTAATACTGTGGAATCTGATTTCTAAACCAGGTTCACCTATTAGCGCTATTCTTGTTGTTTTAATTCTACTTACATTAGTCTTTGAAATCGCTTCTACTTATAATTTATCTTTACCTATCAAATATACATTTAAATACCTTGTTCTAATTTTTATTTTTACAACTATGTATTTTGATTATACATCAACAATTATTTATGCATATATTTATGTCTTAACATATTTAGCAATATATGAAGAGCGAAAAAAAGAAACCTATTTTTATATTGGAATGTTATTTTTAGGTTTCTTTCTAATAATTACATTTAGAGATTTTCCATATATATCACTACAAACTTATATGAATCATATGTATGCTTATATCTTTCCATACCTTGTTAGCATTGGTTTTATTCTTTTAGGATACAATCGACGAACTTCAAGACAAGAAATCTCTAAGCTTAATGAAGAACTTAGAGTACAAAATAAAAAGTTACAAGAATATGCTACTCAAATTGAAGATTTAACTTTATCAAATGAACGAACTAGAGTTGCACAAGAACTTCATGATTCACTTGGACATTATCTTATGGCAATTTCTATGCATTTAGACATATTAAAAAAGCTAAATAGTTCATCTGAAAAATCAGCTGAGCTTTTAGATAAAACTAAAGATATAGTTAAAGAAAGTATACAGGAACTTAGAAATACAGTTTTTAAACTTAAAGAAATGAAAAACTCCACTGTATTATCTACTTCAATAAAAGAACTTGCTAAAATAACAGCTCCACTATCTGAGGTAGAATTTAATATAGACATAGATAATCAAATAGAAACTTTCTCTCCATTTATAAAGAGTATTATTTATAAAACAGTTCAAGAGTCTATAACTAATGGAATCAAACATGGGAAGGCTACAAAATTTAATATTAATTTAGTTGTAACTACTGAAAACATTTATTTGTCAATCAAAAATTTTGGAATCCTACCTCGTGATATAATTAAATCAAATGGACTAAACGGTATAAGTGAAAGAATTTCGCTTGCAAGGGGAACTTCTAACTTCAAACCCTTGACTGATGGCTTCTTAGTTGAGGTAACTATACCAGTAAGAAAGGAAGATAAAATTGATTAATTTACTAATCATTGATGACCAAAAAATCATACGAGAAGGACTTAAAATGATCCTCTCTCTTGATAATGAGATAAATATCCTTGCAGAGGGTCAAAATGGTGTAGAAGCTATTTCTCTTTGCAAGGAACATACCCCTGATGTTCTCTTGATGGACATACGAATGCCACTAAAAAATGGTGTTGATGCTACTCTTGAAATTAAAGACCTATTTCCTAATATAAAAATCATTATTTTAACAACCTTTAATGATAATGACTATATATTTGATTCACTTAAGAATGGTGCATCTGGTTACTTATTAAAAGATGCTGACCCTGATGAAATAATTTCTGCTGTAAAAAGTGTTTATAAAGGCAATATGCTAATTCATCCTGAAATAGCCTTAAAACTTAGTGCTGTTTTAAATTCAAAAGCACAAACAAAACCTAAAAAACAAGAATTAAATTTATCATCACTTACAGAGCGAGAAAAAGATGTTGCCTTGCTTGTTGCACAAGGATTTTCAAATAAAGAGATCTGTGGAAAACTATTTCTTTCAGAAGGAACTGTAAAAAACTATGTAAGTAAAATTTTAGATAAATTAAATCTTGAAAACAGAACTGAACTAGCCATCCTTATTTCTTAGGGTGGCTTTTTGTTGATTTTTATACTTTATTTTTCTTTAAATCTTAAATATTTTCAAAAAAACTATAATATTTTTTGATTTTGATAAGTCTCTTTATAATCTTTATTTCAATTTTAAAAAAATTTACTTTTTTATCCATATAACGTTTACATATATTATTAATTGGTATATAATAATTTTAAGTTCAATGTAAAGGTTTAAAGGGAGGGTATTATTTGGGTACATTATTTAAAGATTTAATCAAACCAATGTATAGTATAGGCAAAGAAACATTCACGATAAAATTTGATAAAGAATATTCTAATAAAAAAATAGATTTTAAAGAGGCTGTTGTAATTTACCTAAGAAGTATTGGGATTATCTGCGAAGACAATGGTGAAAAATATGGGAATTTCCCTCTTTTAAGACTTGATGGAAAAACTTATTTATTAGAACAACGTTATATAACAACTGAAAGTAAATACCTGTCCGAAGTGGCAATCCTTATAGAAAGATAAATATAGACTCAGTTCACATAATCCATAAAACATTAGCTACAAAAAAACACAACCTTTGAATTATCAAAGGTTGTGTTTTTTCTTACATAAAGAATAATCTTCTTACTTTTCTTGGGAATATAGCTAAGTCATCACTATCCATCCCTTTTATTTTAACCATCATTTGAAGATATACTACTCCACCTATATAGCCTGTTATTCCAAGTGATATAGCATTAGATATGTATCCTATAAGTCCTCCATTTGTAGGCGCTCCTAGAACCATTCCAATAATAGCACCCACCGCAATAAAAACAAAGTACATTATTGCTCCCATAACTGCTGCAGATATAGCTGGTTTTATTATACTTCTTAAATATGATTCTTTTGACATTGTATGCTTTTCTACAATCTTCATGTTCAGTAACATTCCTATATAATTTGAAAGAAGTAATCCAATTACTGCTCCGTAAATATTTATAAATGCAATTCTTATGAATATAATATCTACAATAAGTCTAACCGCTACTGTAATAAATGCTGTAACAGTACCTGATTTAACCTTACCAAGACTATTTATCATAGTAACTGTAAGTTGATATACAGATGAGAATATGAATACATATCCACCAAATTGCATAAGAAGTGCTCCACCTGTGTTTTCTACTTTAAAGAATATAAAATGGAAAATTGGTCCACTTAATACTGAAAGTCCAACTGCTGATGGAAGCCCTATCATAAATCCAATTTTAAATAACTTATTAATTGCTTCCCGAAGCTTAGTTTTATCATCTGATGCATTTTCTCTTGCAATCATAGGGAATACCGATAAAGCTATTGAACTTATAAGAATCATTGGAAGGTTTATAAGTTGTGTGTACTTACCTAAATCACCAAACATTGTACTTGCATCTACTTGGTTGTATCCTAAATATTGCAAACTTCTATTTATAATAGTTTGGTCAAATAAATTATTTCCTGCGTAAAGAATTAAAGCTGAAACTATAAGTGGCCATGAATATTTAAAGATATATTTTAAAATATGGTCATTACTATGTTTTCTAGGCTCAGATTTAACTCTTCCTCTTGATTTTAAATCTTTATCATACTTGATTTTTAAGTAAATTACAGATGCTAAAGCACCAACTGCTGTTCCTATGGCTCCCCCTGCAACTCCCCATGGAAGACTTATCTTCATGAATGCAAATGAGCAAATTAAACTTAAAACAACATTTATAAATTGTTCTATAAATTGTGATATCCCTAGCGGAACAAAATTGTTTCTCCCCTGAAAATATCCTCTATAAGCACTACTAACTGCTGTAATTAAAATGGCTGGTATAAGTACATATATAGCGATTTTACTATTTTGGAAACCTGTCATATGAACGAAAGGTCCTGTTAGTATAAGTAGAAGAATGGTCATAAGAACTCCCATTCCAATTAAGAATGTTCTACCAAGTTTAAAACTTGCCATTGCATCTCTTTCATGGCCTGTTGCACTATACTCTGAAATAAGTTTTGGTATAGCACTTGATGACCCTGCTATTGTTACCATATAGATAAAAGTATATATTTGATAAGCTGAATTATAGTTTCCGTATCCAGCTCCACCTATGTTTATTATAAGAAGTGGTATATAAACTAGAGAAAGTACTTTTGAAAGCACATTCGTAAATGTTAATATAAGAACACCTCTTGACGTATTCTTAGCGTTAATTGTAATTACCTCCTTTAGGTAAACTTCTTCTTTTGTCCTACCTTTCATTTTTCCAAACAAAAAGTTTCTTGTAAATTTTCACTTTTTACTAGTATTGCGTATATATTCTAAACTTATTATAACTAAAATATCTACACTTTTACATACTAAATAAATCGGACTAAGTCCTAAGAAGAAATCCTCTCTCATAAACTTAGTCTTGCTTACCTAATATCCACATACTTCTAGTTTATATTAAATACTTTTCCCTCAATTGTCAATTTTAGTTTCATCTATAAAATCTCATTGTACTATTATTTCTCCATCTGTATAAAAATATTCTTAATTACCATATTAATTTTAAATATATACCACTCTTTTCTTTTTCAATCAAAATATTGACTAAAAAAAGTAAATTGCTTAATTTAATACTAATACTTCTAAAATTTTGCTTTAACTTATCCTTTTTACATTATAAATAGATACAAAACCCTAATATTTATTACTTTTATCTAATTTGTTTTAAAAGACTTTTGTGGTATTCTAATATTATAAATAGTTTACTTGATATAACCATTCTTACCCACAAGAATGAAAAAAATTTACGTCTAAAGAGCTGTATTATACATTCCGATAATACAGCTCTTTTAGTTATCCTATTATTAGCAATTCTTTGCTTGTTACATTTAAAGAAACTGGCTTTCCATTAATTATAGCTACATCATCTTCTATCCTAACTCCACCAAATCCTGAAATATAAATTCCTGGCTCAATAGACATAATCATACCTTCTTCTAACATATGCTCTGACTTAGAATTTAGTATAGGCATATCTCCTCCCATGCCAATTCCATGACCTAAACCATGATCAAAATATTCTCCATAGCCCTTTTCTTCTATATAGTCTCTAGCAACCATATCTATATCCTTACCTAACTTCCCAATACAAACTTCTTTTATGCCTCTTAAATGCGCCTCTAACACTATATTATATATATGTCTCATCTCATCGCTCACTTCTTCTACAAAAATAGTTCTAGTCATATCTGATTGATAACCCTCTAACACTACACCAAAGTCTAATACAACAGCATCACCTTTTTTTAATTTTTTAAGAGTTGGTCTTCCATGAGGCATTGCACTTCTATAACCTGATGCAACTATGGTATCAAAACTCATACCACTAGCACCACTCTTCATAGCTAAATAATTTATCTTTGCTGCTATATCAAGTTCTCTCACGCCAACTTTTATTTCTTTTATAACCTCACTAAATATATAATCTGTCAATTCACATGCTTTTCTTATTTTTTCAATTTCATTACTATCTTTAATACCTCTAATAGATTCAATCTCATCATTTAAAAGTCTTATATCACTTATTACGCTTTTATAATTTAGATAGTCCTTAGCTAACACTTGTCCACCTTCAAGACCTAATACAAAAATATTATTCTTCTCAAAAATCTCTTTTAAAACCTCATTTAATCTTCCCTTATAGTCAATGTTTATAAACTCACTAGATTTCTGATTTGCCTCATCTATGTATCTTGAATCCATAATTTGATACTGCTTATCCTTAGTTACAAGAAATTTAACACCACTTCCACTTAATGCACCAAAGTATATTTTATTTGCTTTCCCACCAATAATAACTGCATCTAAACCTAATGAAAACATAGCTTCTCTTAACATTCTAATTCTCATAAATTAATCCCCCTATCGTTAAATTAATTTAATTATAACTAGTCATGCAAAGATATTGCTATGCTTTCACATAAAGTTTGTATTTATTTTTTAATTGGGACTGTTATTTCATCTATTAGTTATAACCTTTTGGGTTATTGCTTTGCCAATTCCATGAATCTGCGCACATATCATCAACATTTTTTGTAGCGAACCATCCAAGTTCTTCATTAGCTTTTTTAGGATCTGCATAACATACTGCTACATCGCCTGCTCTTCTTTCTACTAACTTATATGGAAGTTTCTTTCCACTAGCCTTAGAAAATGCTTCAACAAGTTCTAAAACTGAATATCCATTTCCTGTCCCAAGGTTATAAGTTACAAGTCCTGAATTTTCATTTAATTTGCTTAATGCTTTAATATGACCAATTGCTAAGTCTACTACATGTATGTAATCTCTTACCCCTGTTCCATCTTTAGTATCGTAATCACTTCCAAATACACTAAGTTCTTTAAGCTCACCAATAGCTACCTTTGTTATATAAGGCATAAGGTTATTAGGAATTCCTGATGGATCTTCTCCTATTAAACCACTCTCATGTGCTCCAACTGGATTGAAGTATCTAAGTAATGCTATATTCCATGAATCATCTGCTTTGTATAAATCTCTTAAGATATCCTCTATCATAAGTTTTGTAGCTCCATAAGGGTTTGTAGCTGATAAATCACACCCCTCATGTATTGGAATCACTTTACTATCTCCATAAACTGTTGCTGATGAACTAAATACAAAGTTCTTAACTCCAAATTTTCTCATTATTTGAAGTAACACTAAAGTACTTGTTATATTATTATGATAATACTCTAATGGCTTTTGTGTTGATTCTCCAACTGCCTTAAATGCTGCGAAATGTATAACTGAATCTATTTTATTTTCCTCAAATACTTTTTCAACATTTGCTGCATCAAGTAAGTTGTACTCATAAAACTTTATATCTTTACCTGTTATTGTTTTTATTCTATCTTTAACAAGCTCTTTACTATTACTTAAATCATCTATAACTATTACGTTATGTCCCTCTTTTAATAATTCTACGCAAGTATGGCTTCCTATATAGCCCATACCACCAGTTACTAACACATTCATTCTAAAACTTCCTTTCTTATAAATATATTTAAAAAGTATATAGATAGAAACTTACTATCTATATACTTATTATACAGTATTTTACTCTACTATTGTTTTTAAATATTCGTTAAATTCATCTTTAAGTTCTGGTCTTCTTAAAGCATATTCAACTGTTGCTTTTAAAAATCCAAGCTTATCTCCAACATCATATCTGATGCCTTCAAAATTAAATGCATACATAGCTTCTTGATTTATTAAAGTTAAAAGCGCGTCTGTTAATTGGATTTCTCCACCCTTACCAGGCTTTGTATTCTCTAATATTTCAAATATTCTAGGTGTTATTATATATCTTCCTAATATAGCTACATCTGTTGGTGCTTCATCCACCGCTGGTTTTTCTATAAGATTTCTAACCTTATAAACTCCATTTTCAACATGAACCCCATCAACTATACCATATTTATTAACATCTTCATGAGGAACTTCTTGAACACCAAGTATACTTGTATTGTACTCGTTGAAACACTCGATTAATTGTCCAAGACAAGGTTTTTCATCATTATAAACAATATCATCACCAAGAAGAACTGCAAATGGTTCATTTCCAACAAAAGTTTTTGCACAACTTATAGCATGCCCAAGCCCTTTTGGTTCTTTCTGTCTAATAAAGTGGATATCAACCATATCTGATATCTCTCTAACCATTTTTAACAAATCATCCTTTCCTGATTTCTCAAGTTGCATCTCAAGTTCTAACGATTTATCAAAATGATCTTCAATACACTTCTTACCTTTTCCTGTTATTATAAGTATTTCTTCTATTCCAGACGCGATAGCTTCTTCAATTATATACTGAATTGTTGGTTTATCAACTATTGGCAACATTTCTTTTGGCTGTGCCTTTGTAGCTGGTAAAAATCTTGTTCCAAGTCCAGCTGCTGGAATAATAGCTTTTCTTATTTTCTTATTCATTTTAATAAACTGCTACTTAAAATATAGACAAAAATGTCCATATCAAGATAACTACTGCTTCTTAGTCCCTTGTTTTGCATACACTACTCCAATTTGATATAGAACTCCACAGTCTTTAGATTCCGACTAGCCATCGGTACTCAAGTAGCTTACCCCTTTCTTTATTTTTTATTTTTTATTTTTTTGCTTAGATATATAACACTCTTTCTTGATATAAAAGTATGTTTAGATACTTTTATATCCTACTTAACTATCTAAATCTTCATTTGGTAATGGTTTGTTTTCAAATATAAAGTCATGTAATTGTTGATTTGTTTTTGCTTGGTTAAATACAAGATACCATTGCCCACTAATCATTTCACCGTGGCTATCTTGATTTAATGGAAGTCTTGCTTGATTTATTGTTGATGTACCCATCTTTAATATCTCAGCTCCCATACTCATTATTTGTGAATTACTAAGGTTTGTTTGAACTGTTGGTAATAATTCATTAACAAGTCCTGGTATTTCAGTTACTGGCATTGCTTTTATTTTAGTAAAGATTTGCTGCATTACAGCTCTTTGTCTGTATGTTCTAGCATAATCTCCACCTGTGCCGTGTCTTATTCTAGTATATGACATAGCTTGTATTCCATTAAGTGTATGCTCTCCTGGAGTTGTAACATATGGAACATTCTCATGGAATATTTGATTTAACTGCCATTGTGGTGCTTTCATAGCATGAATTTCTGCTGCTGAAAGATTTACTGTAATACCACCTAGTTTATTAACAAGTATAGGTAAAGTTGTAAAGTTTTGAGTTACATAATATTTTAAATTCATTCCATAATTTTCATTTAATGTTTTTAATGCAAGTTGTGGACCTCCAAATGCATATGCTGCATTTATTTTATTCATTCCATAACCTGGTATATTCACATATGAATCTCTCATAATCGATGTAAGTTTAAGGGTATCATTATTTGAGTCAATCGTAGCTATCATAATAGTATCTGATCTACCTGGTGTTCCTGTTGGTTCATCAACTCCAAATATAACTACATTAGTAATCCCCTTAAATTTACCTAGTTCTGTTTCAACCTGACTGTTGATTCCTAAATCTTTAGGGTTAAGTTGAACACGATTTAAATTGTTAAGAGAATGTGTTACATATAAATATCCACCACCTATGGCTCCTATAAATAGAACTGCTATTATCGCTATTATAATCCCAGCAACTTTTCCTTTAGAGCTTTTCTTTTTGCGCTTTTTGTTATTTCTTTTGTCTTTGTTGTTTCTCCCATTATTATCTTCTGGAATCAAACCATCTGGAAATGACTGCGTATTACCTATATCGCTCATTTGACTTACTCTCCTTTTATCTTTTGTTTGCCTACCACCCACCCAAAATATTATTCTTATTTACGTTTTAATTTTGCTTTTAACATTTCAATCTCACTTTTATGTATTTTTATAACATAAAAAGGATTCTTTCCCGTTTCTCTTGAATATCTTAAAAGGTACATTAGTCCATAAATAATATATGAAATAGTTGAGGCTATTGCTGAACCAACTATTCCCATAGTAGGTATCATAACAAAATTTAAGATAAGATTAATTACAAAACTAATAAATCCATATTTCAATTCTACTCTCATTTGCCCTCTTGACATATACACATTTGATAATATTTTCCCAAATGATGCCATTACAGTTCCTAACAATAATATTATTGTAACGCTTACTGACTGAGCAAATTCTTTTCCATAAACAAATGGTATCAAGGGTGACACTACTATTCCGCCTACAACTATGAACAAACTCAAGTAAAAACTTAGCTTTACAGTAGCATTTATAGTTTTTTCTTTTTCTTCATCATTGCAATTCATAAGTCTTCCTAAAAAAGCACTTCCTATACTATTAGGTATTAGGAATACCATTTCTGCAAGACTTACACCTAGCGTATAAACTCCAAGTTGTTCTAATCCAAGCTCTGGTTTTATCATAAACTGATCTACTCTATAATTTAAATAAACTAATATTGCTGCAAAATAAGCTGCAAGACTATTAGAAAATTCAGCTTGTAAAATATTAATTTTGAAAATATTTCTTAACTTATATTCAATACTTGTCATTATCTTTAACTTATATGTTATAACTATTAACATCACTAAATAAGTTATAAATCTATTTAGCAATATGTTTTGTACATCAAACTTCCCTAAGAAAATTAATATTATATTTATACTAAATTCTATAACCGCCTGAGCTATCATAAATCTATTTACATAATATAATTTTTCTTCTGCAATATAACAGTTAATCATATAATAACTAAGCATTGTGACAACTATAAGCCCCGCACCTATAACTACTGTCCACGTTGGATATGTAACTAAAAATATATTACTCACTCTTAGTGCAATTAAAATTATGGATATAATACCTGAACTCAAAATCAAAAATTTTAAATTCGTATTATATACTTCATTCTTTCTAAATTTATTATCTTTTAAATATATTGAACTCACTATATTTATCCCAAAGTTTCCATAGTCATAGCATAGTCCTATTATAAGAACTATATAGCTGTATATCCCTCTATTCTCAGCCCCTAAAACCTTCGCAAACAAAATAGTATTAACTCCCGCTATAAAAATTTTTATAGCTTGAGTTATAAGATTGTATTTCATATTGCTTGAGTATGATTTTTCTTTCATTATTTAACTTCCTTACTCATTAAAATTCTATTTTCTCAGAACTTTTATATATACGACTCTCCTAAAATTATTAGGCAACATTCTAACTGTTGTTCTAGTCAAGATATTAAGTGAGAATCTAATGATATTAATAAATTTAAGATTTAGCATATCTTTTTGCATAGCAACTTCCCTTTTTATATATATTGTTCCACCTCTTCTACTAAACATACTTTTACCAGCTCTTGCATATACTAAATTTTCTTGTATATTGTACATTTTAGAACCGTTAAGAATCATTCTTACCCATAAATTATAGTCTTCAAACCACAAAAAATTCTTGTAATTCCCAGCTTCTAAAACTGCTGATTTTTTATACATCACCGTCATATGATTAAATGGATTTCTTTTTTTAGCAAATTTTTTTATTTTCACAAATGTATTAGGTACATTTCTCATTGCAACCACATTACTAATTTTTTCTTCAAACTCTAAAATATTACTTCCTACTAAATCTAAATTTTTTTCTTCCATAACTTTTAACTGTTTTTCAAATCTCTCTTTAACTGCTATGTCATCAGTATCCATTCTTGCTATTATCTCATTAGAACATTCTTGTACACCAACTCTTAAAGCTTCTCCTAACCCCTTATTTTCATCAAATTCAATAAATTTAAACATATTTTTATATTTTTCATCAAATTCATATAAAACTAAATTTAATTCTTCAGTAAGGGGACCATCCTTTATACAAACTATTTCATTCGGAATTACTGTCTGATTTAACACACTTTCAATCGCCTCTCTCAAAAACAAAGGTGACTCTTTATAATAAATAGACATTAGAACTGAAAACTTCATATCACATCATTTCCTTTATATTTATAAAATCTACTTAGTCTTTTTTTTATAGTCTACTAACATTTTTGCTGCTATTCCACCTCGATAGAATAAATAATATAAACTAAGAACCACATACATAATTGGTATTCTAAAAGTTATATATTGAGCAAAAATAATTACAGTTAATGCTAAGTAGTATATAGCTCTAATATAATTTAAATTTATACCATAAGTTATAAATGATAAGAATCTAATATTAAATTTCTTCTCACTAGCTTTCTCAGTAGCTCTAGGGATTGATATAACTAGTATAAATACTAATAATGTAATTCCTATGTTAATATTGAGAATTGTTAATGGTACAACGTACCTTAATGTACTTAAAATAAAAAAACTTAAAATTGAAAGTTTTCCTCTAATTTTATTATGAATAAAATAAAATATTTCAATTAAAAGTAGTCCTATTACATACAACGCTATTTTATATCCTATTAAAAATAAAATTATTACACTTGCTACTGCAATTAAATATTTTATTATAACGACAGTTTTTATATTTTTTTCAACGTATAATAACTCTGTTTTTTTTAGTCTTAAAGTAGGATTTTTTTCTTTCTTTATAGTAAATACATCATTTCTAATATAACCTATTTCATATACTGACATTGTTCCAATTAAAGTTATTACACTTCCAATTATAGTCCAGATAATTCCACTTAAATCAATCTTTTGGTGAATTCCAACTGTGATGCCATATATAAAAATTGGTATTATGAACGTAAATAAATACGCTACTCGTTTTGCATTACCTTTTATTCTTGTATAAAAAGTATAAAAGAATGGAATAGTATACTTTGTCATTAGTTAATCCTCCATAAATACAAGCTTATTTGTCTTTTTCTTTGACCAAAACTCTTTGTTTCTACTATTTATGACTATGTATGATTTTTTTGTTTTCTTTACAAAGTCATAATCTGTTGTGTTATCAGTAATCATTACTAAACTTTTATGGTTAGGATATAATCCATTGAAAGAATTAAACTTTGTATATAAAAGATCCTTACTGACCTTACCCGTATACTTTCCATCTAAAACATCTGCCTGCGATGCAATATAGCTATCAAAACCTAATCTACCGACTATTTGCTTTACTATAAAATCATAGGATGCTGATATTATTATTACTTTATATCCATCGTCCTTGTATCCTTTTATTACCTCATGAACTTTTTTTATCTTTCTCACTTCTAAAAATTCATCTATAAATTTTATAACTAAATCTTGTATTTCTACTGTTGATTTATCTTTCAAAACCTTAGTCATAAGAATTCTGCTCATATCAATTTTTAAAAGTTTATTGCTTAATTTATTTACTATTTTAAAAATTAAACTTGAATTTGTTTTTTTCAATCGTTTATATGTAACATCATCTTTAAATATAAAATCAAAAAAATCCTGAGTTGTATTTGACTTATATAATGTGTCACAAAGATCTACTACTAATATTTTATCCATTATTTATCTCCTAATAAAATATCTAATTCCATTTTCCATATCATTTTAATATTCTCATAATCAAAACCTCTACTTCGTTTTTCTACTTGTTTTGATAAATAATTTTTTAAAGTTATATCTTCTAAAACCATATTTATTTTTTTAGCTAACATTTTTTCCTCGTTATTAATTTCTAGAGTTTCAATATTTTTTATACTCGCGAAATCTGAAACAAGTATTCCAAATTCCTGTACTTCTTCATAATTCAAATTCCCTTCAAATTTAGATGGTGCAATTATCTCTCTTGGACCTGATATACAATCAGTTGATATTATAGGAACACCTAGTGACATAGCTTCAATATATGTCATAGGTAATCCTTCATGAATAGATGTTGATACATATAAATCTGCGATACTCAAAAACTTATATGGATTTTTATTAAAACCAGTAAATATCACATTATTTTCTAAATTAAGTTCTTTCACTAAAATTTTAAGTTTTTGTTCTAACTCTCCTCGTCCAATAATAATTAACTTTACATTTGGTCTTTTTTTCAAGACTTCAGCAAAAGCTTTAATAAGATGCCATTGTCCTTTTTGATTACTTAATCTACCTATATTAACAATCACTTCTGATTCTAAAAATTCCTTTTCAACTTCTGTTATCTCTTCTTTAGATGCTTTTTTAATTGCCTCAAGCATTTGTGGATTATAAATGGTTTTTACATTCTTCGCATTGTAATTTTTTTCAAGATATTCCTCACCAACTTTTGAAACTGATGCTATTAAATCAGATTTTTTAATAATATATTTTAGCATTTTTTTCATATAGTTTGGGTAATCTACATCAATATTATTATGAATTGTTGTTATAACCTTTTCATTTTGTTTAGTTAGACAATTCATTAAATCTGTTTTAGGAAGATGACTTATTACAATATCAAAGTCATATAATTTTTTAACTTTTTTAAGTTTAGAATAAATTTCATAATCCTTAGCAAGTTTCCCTAAGCCACCTCGTTTTTTTATATCAAGATTAATTATTTCACCTTTATAGTCAAAACTCACCCTATTCTCATACACAATGATATAAACTTCATATCCTAGTTCCTCATATATAATAGAAAGATTTGCCGCAACTTTTTCAGCTCCACCATCTGACAAGGATGGAATTATAATAGCTATTTTTTTCATCTACCTAACCTCCTATTACATGACCAAATAAATCCATTCTATATGGTAAATACATATATCCATCAGATTTTAAAAGACTTAGAACCATTAAAGAAAATGCTACAATAATAACCATTAAAGTTAATATCCTAATTTTTTTATTCTTTATGCTACTTATGGCTATTGGCACTAAGAAGATTAATGATAATCTAAAATAATTTGCAAATCTTGTTGCTAATACAAAATAATTATTGAATATTAAATATGTACATATTCCTACAAAATACATATTAAATAATAAATTAAACTTCTTATTTGGCTTTTCTCTATTCTTATACTTTATAAATAATAAGAACACCATCATAATAAAATCAAATATAACATTAGAACTTAATCCAACCTTCTCTATAAATAATTGATTTGTTGTATATGCATACATTTTTTCACCTAAGAAACCACCTATATGCTGACCAAATTCAGATATAACTTTTAAATCTAAAAATTGTCCCGCTACTGCTATAACAATATATGTCCCTATAAACATTTTTATTGGTATATTTTTTGCACCTAAAATAAATATAATTAGTAGTATAATTGAAGAAACATGGAAGAATGATGCTGCTACTATAAGTATAAATGCTATAATTTTTGAAACCGTTCTTCCATTTAAATAGAACACTAGTGCAATTAAATCTATTGATTGTGCTAAAGTTGATCTAATTTGTCCCATATCTCCTATTAAGAAATATAAACAAAAACAAATTAACAATGATAAAAATATTTTTTCACTTTCCATCTTTATTGCAATACCTTTTAAAACTAATGTCATAATTGCTACCACTAGAAACACAGACCATGCCCCGACTGAAAACTTTGATAAAAATTCATTTAAAATTTTATAACCAATTTCTATATTAGGAACAGGTATCCCTAGTGATAGACTCTGATATATACTAGTATAGTTTTGATAATCAAACCCCGTATAATATCTAAATCCTGCAACAACAATAAGTGCTACAATCATCAGTACATACAAAACATTTCTATATATAGCTCTTTTTTTTACAAATCCGCTATGCTTAGCATCAATATTAATATAATCTGTAAATGCAAGCACACCTAATATTGTAAGTAATATTAAATATATCATCTAATTCCCTCCACAACTTTATGTTATCTTGCTCCATCACCTGATATTACTATAAACATTGTTTTGAAAATTATTTTTATATCTAATCCAAAACTAACATTTTTAATATAGTATAAATCTAAATCTAATTTTTCTTTAGGCGTAACATCATATCCACCGTGAACCTGTGCATATCCTGTTAACCCTGGTTTAATTAGTAGTCTATCTCGAAAATTAGGAATATCTTTTTCAAATTCTTTATAAAAAATTTCACGCTCTGGTCTTGGTCCAATTATTGTCATATCACCTTTTAATATGTTTACAAACTGTGGCAACTCATCTAGTCTCGTCATTCTTATAAATTTCCCAACCTTAGTTATCCTAGCATCATTTTTAGTTGCCCACTTTGCCCCACAAGCCTCTGCATCAGATACCATGGACCTTATTTTATATATATAAAATTCCTTATTCTCTAATCCTACTCTTTTTTGCTTATATATTGGATTACCTTTACTTTCTAATCTAACTATAATACATGTTATTAAAATAATTGGTAATGCAAAAATAAGGCCTATTACTGCTATTATTAAATCAACAGTTCTTTTAAATGCTAAATAAAATCCTGATATTCCTACCTTCTCTATTTTATTTATACTTTTACTTTTATGTTTCATTTTATCCTCCACGTTTATCTTAAGTTATTCTTATTCACTAATTATTCTAACGATTGGTTTTAAATATTATTTCTAAAAAAACAGCTAATCCAAAAGCTGCCCCGAAACCAACTATTCCACCTAAAGCAGAATATACAAATCTTGTTTCATTAGATATTTTATAATTATTTATGCCATTCATCTTGTAACTCAGTAAATTTTCATTAGCTCCAATTCCAAAAAAAACAACAAGTTTGTTAGATATTTCATTTAGTACCTTTGTTGCTTCCTGTGTATTTTCCCCTTTAATTTTATATTCTAACTTAATATTCCCATTATAAGCATTTTCTACAACTTTTATATTTTTGCTTATATTGCTTCTAGTTGTAGAATCACCCAATTTTTCCATTGCATCACTTTCAATAATAATATGTACATTTCTTGATATATCATTTAAATTGATAATATAATTTTTATATCCTATAATACTTGATTCTTGACTACTAGCAGGCACTCTATTTAAATGTATATTACTTTCCACACTGCTATAATTGAAGTTATAAAAAAATGGAATAATCGCACCTACTATTACCCCTATAATAATTAGAAGAAACTTCTTTTTTATAGTATAAAAAAAATCCTTATATAAATATTCATTTTCCACTACTTCTCTAGCCTCCTCTATCAATATTTTTAGTATTTTATTCCCTAAATTCTCGAATAATTATAACATCTCTTTTTTTTTTATTAAAGCATGGTTTATTAAAAGAATTCATTAAAACACTAATTTTTCCATTAAATATATGTTAATGTTCTAAGTTTTTTTCAATCTTATTACTTATTTACTCTAAAAAAAAGTTATTTTTATCATTTTCTATTTTTTTTAAATTACATATCAAATAATAAAAATAACTCTTATTTATTTAATTATTTTTGCAATCCTTAAAACTTTAAAGATAATATTTTTGTTATATTCTCTATATTCTCTATATACAGAAGAAAAAGCTAAGTAAAATAAACTTATAAATATCAAACTTTCAAATGAGCTTATTATAAAGTTTATAAGCTGACTTCCTGTTTCAAACACAAGATAATTTTGTAAAAAATAACTACATATAATTGCTGTAATTGCTACTATTGCACCTTTTCCCCATGTTACTAAATACATAGTTGGATTTACTTTAAATCCATATTTGAATACAACAAACGGCTTCCATATTGATATAATTAGTATATTACTTAAAAATGTTCCAATAACAATTCCAACGACACCTATATATTGAACTAATATCACTGAAAATATTAAGTTAACTAGTGCTTCTATAAGAGCCGCCCAATTGTCCCAAAATATCCCAAACCCACTCTTATAAGTTTCTGTTACTTCTCTTTTAATCATTATATACATGTTAATACATAGGAAAAACACAATATCTCTATCAAAAACAAATGATTTTCCCATCCATACATCCATAAGTTTATTAATATTTATAAAAACGCAATAACTTATGATTAGGGCTATCGTAGAATTTAAATAAAATAAATATCTCCATACTTGAATTATTCTTTCTTTTTTCCCCTCAGCAATCAAATCTCCAACACCAGCACTTATACCATTTATAAAGTTCCCAACAAAAGTTAAGCATACTGTTGTTATCATTATATAGTTACCATATATCGCCACCAATTGAATGTTAGTAAATATCGCTAATACAATACTATCTGTTTGAAATACCACTATTCCTGCTATTTTATGAATAAATAAATCTCTTGTATCTATAAATACACTTTTATATTCTGTGCACAACTCTTTAAATGTTTTGCTTGTTTTCATTTCTATATAATAATATTTTTTCTTGATACTTAAATTTACATAGATATATGTTGCAACGGTAAATAGAAGTTCTATGATAAGCCATAATTCATAACTTTTAAAATAAATTCCTGTTGCAACTTGTAAAACAACTTTCACAAGATTTACATACCCTGTTATTTTAGTTACTATATTATTCTGTTGATCAGCTATCGCAAGTATTTGAATATAGTTAAATATATATGATGTTACAGTAATAACTACATATATTATGAAATATGATAGGAGCGCCTTATAACTAAAATTGGCATTATTAACTATTCTATTTAAGAAAAATGCTAAAATTATTGATATACCTAAAATTATTCCTGCTATTATTCTGTACACATTTTTATATAGAACTAATAACTCTCCCACCTTAGCATTATTTTTTTCTCTTAATGGTTTATATAGTGAATATGTTATTGCAACACTTATCCCAAGTTCTGCAACACTCATAATTCCTATAATATTTTTTAATACTGAGTTAACCCCAGCATAATCTATACCTATATATTTAATAAGTACAGTCCTAGAAACAAATGATAAAATTGTACTTACAACAAAAAATATCATTCCAAACTTTATATTATTCAAAGCATTTTTTACTCTCATTTTATTTCTTCAACTCTCTTATTTTTATTTTGCCACTCTAAAAATTGATAAATATAGACTCATACTTATATTCATAATATAAGCTTTTATCTTCTGTTTTGGTCTTACTGAATTCTCTTTGATTTTTCTTCTAATCTTCTTAGAAATATCTTTAGATTTCATTTTATCAATTTCATATATGCTTCTCATTGCTAAATAATTTCTAAGCAACTCCTTTAACTCTTCACTTTTCACCTGATCAACAAGCTCACTTAATCCATAATAAACCTCTAAACCATCCCTACTAGTTTTAGGATTATATGAATTCATAATTGAACCCTCTCTTTGTCTATATCCATAAAAGTATTCATTATAGATAGCAACACCATTGGATTTTAAAATTGCTCTTGGTGCAAAATCTTCATCTTCATTGCAATAACCTTTTTTAAACTTTAAATTTTCAGCTTCTATAAATGATTTTTTATAAATACTTATGCAAGCTGAAACATAAACTCTATTTGAGCTTATTTCTGCTATAAGATATTCTTCTGGATTAGCAGTATCTCCTGTTTTAAATCCATCTTCTCTAACTTCCTTCTCTTGTCTTCCATCTGAAAATAATTTTGTACTATTCCCATTTATAATATCTTTACCACTTCTTCTTGCAATATCATACATTTTTTCATATGCATCATTAATTAAAATTACATCATCACTATCAAAGAATGTAATGTACTCCCCTTTAGCAAATTGAACCCCATAGTTTCTTGCATCTGATAAACCACCATTTTTTTTACTTACAAAACTAATCTTTTCAAATGTCTCACTATATTTTTTTGCTATCTTAGCGCTTGAATCAGTTGAACCATCATCTACTAATATTATTTCCATCTCAGTCATAGTTTGCTTTACTAATGATTCAATACACTCTGCTAAATATTTCTCTACATTATATATTGGAACTATCACACTTAACTTAACACTCATTTCTAACGCCCTTTCTTTAAACTTATCTTCCGTAATATTGAACAAGAATTCTTGCTAACTTATGTTTAATTAGTTTAACTCTAATTTTCCATCCTATGTTTAACTTTTTATACTCAGTACTTTCCATAATTTTAGAAGTTTTTTCATTTCTGAGTATTTCTTTAACTTCTTTCACTCTTTCAGATTTAGTTTTTTTCTTGTTCATTGCTGAATTATAAACTGAAGATATTATTATTTGTAAATATCTATTGTATAATCGCTTACTACATTCACATTCTAAATCACTAGTTAAATTTTCTAGATACTCAATTACTTTAATATTATTTCCCCAAAAATCAACTTTATAATTTTTAGTAACTGAACTATCGTTCATTCTGTATTTATAAAATGATTTTTCTATATAAATCATGTTTTTTGCTTTTTTTAAAGCCTGTATGCAAAAAATCATATCTTCTTTATCAATTAAATTAACATCAAAAAGTATATTATTTTCATCTAAAATTGTTTTTTTAAATAAGAATCTACAAGCTGACCCCATAATTGGATCTTGATTTATATCATCTCTCGCTATTATATTTTTTATGATATTCTCTATTTGTAACTTTTCAAAAACAACATTTTCTTCTATTTCATTATTTTCAGCTACCATAGATTCTTTTGTAACTTTATCATAATTGTACATAACAATTTCAACCTGTTCTAAAACAACCTTATTCATAAGCTCTAAACAAGTATCCTCAAGAATATAGTCATCGCCATCAACAAACATTATGTAACTACCTGTCGATTCTTTTATTCCAAGATTTCGCGTTTTAGCAACACCTTCATTCTTTTTTTCAATAAACTTTATTCTTGAATCTACTTTTGCTAATTCACTTACTATTTTTGAAGTACCATCCTTTGAACCATCATTAATAACTATCACTTCAATATTTTTATAACTTTGATTTAAAATACTTTTTAATGTTTCCCCTACATAACTCTCATTATTATATACCGGGACAACAATACTTATTTTTTCAGTCATAATAGCACCTTCTCATATGTTATCTATTTTTATTTTTTAAATCTGTAAGTTTCCCAACTAGTTTAATTCCATTTTTAACACCAAAAACTTTTACTATACTCGCAGCCATTTTTTGCTTTTTTCCCATAGCAAAATTTAGGACTTCTTTTCGCTCACTAATATAACTCGAAGCCTTATCTAACTCTTCGCCTTTTAATCTATTGATCAAAGGTAAAGTATTCAAATATTTATCTGCCATAAATTTTTGTAAGTACTCAGAACTTGTTTCAAAATGTTTAAACCATTTATAGAAAATTTTGAGTTGTCCTATTATTGCACTGTATTTTAATTCTTTAGTTATAGACCCTTCTCTATCAACTCTATAATTTAGACCAACAATATCACTAGCTGTAAAACTTTCACATAATAGCATACAGTTAAGGAACCAATCACAATCCTCAGCCCCAACTATATTTTTATCAAAAGTTAAATTATGTTCTTTTATAAAATCTAGTTTTATAGCATCTCTCCACGCACTCCATAAAGTTGTATGACTATTCTCTTCAAATAAAATCTCTAATCTTTCTATTTTAGGTTTAGTTAATGCTAGTTCATTAATATTGAAAATTTCTTTTTGTTTCTCATTTTTACTATCTACATAGTAATTATAGTTAAATAATAAGAAATCAATATTTTTATTTTCTACCAATTTAGCATTTATTTTTTTAAGTACACCAGGTTCTAAAAAATCATCTCCATCTAAAAATAGTACATAATCTCCACTTGCTTTGCTAAGACCGTAATTTCTTGCATCTGATAACCCACCATTTGTTTTAGGTAGATAAACCACTCTCTCATCTTGCTTCGCATATTCCTCACAGATATTACCCGACGTATCCTTTGAACCATCATTTACTAATAATACTTCAAAATTTCTATATTCTTGTGATAATACACTCTCTATGCAAGTGCCTATATATCCTTCTATATTGTATATAGGCACAATTATACTGAATTTATTCATTAATATTTACTCCTTCTTCTTTTAAAGATCCTTTTTACTCGCTCTAGTGTAATGATATCGTTGAAATAGAACAGTAATAATACCGGAATAACCTGACTAACCAAGTTTCCAAATATTATCTGAGTATTAAAACCACCATACATTGAAAGTAAAAATGCAATTGTTACAAGAACATATTTATACTCTAATCTTCTAATTCTCTCCATTCTTTGCCCTAAAAGCATAACTGTTACTACACAAATTATAGAAAAAATAGAACATCCAATCACACCAAAATATACATATCCAATTGCTACCATTGGGATAATAAGTGTAAGTTTACCTTTAAATCCAAATATAAACCAGTTAAAGAAATAATTTATTCTGTTTGCTTGATCTACATGTCTTGCAAGACCAGGTACTGATCCTAAGAAATCATTACTAAGTGTTGAATATGTTATTGCATTACCAAAATGTTCTTTCATTTGTATTCCTAAGGCAACAGTTCTAGGACCTGAGAAATATGATTGGAATTGTCCCATCATCATTTTAACAACTGCTAAGACTGGATTTTCATTAGGATGAACTATTGTAACCCAATGGAACTTTTTCATTGAAATCATCATAAATAATACTCCAAATATACATAATCCTAAAATTATTAAATATTTATTTATTTTTCCAAATATATCAATGTATAAAATCGCACTAGCTAATATCGCTATTAAAATATTCCATCTACTATCACTGAAAATAGCTGCTAAATATCCTATAGTAACAACTATAAATGCTATATGATAAACAAAACCTCTTCTATATTCATAACCTTTTTTTATGTATGAAACTATCAGTAGATATATTGATACTTTTAGACATAAAAGAACTATTGCTTTAAAACCAGCTAAAAAATCTAGAATATGTAAAAAATATGCTATTATTGCTAAAATTATAAATATGCTAATTAAAAATTTATTTTTTAAAATATCTTTATTTTCTCTGTTATATCTAGTACTATGTCTTCCTGAATAACTTCTCTTAGTAAAGTAATTTATAATAACCATTGCAATTATAGTAGTGACAAGTTCTATAATCATCAATACGTATGCAAAATTCATATATTTAACCGCTGGGTCATTACCAAATCCACTATAATTATTAGTTAATACAACTGATATCGGTGTTAATATATATCTAATGAAAATAACACCAAATACAACTTTCATTACCCAACCTTTTTCCATCAATATCTGAAAAATCCACTTTCCAAATATAACTGAACAAACTAAATATGCTAATGGTAATACATAAAAATCCACATATAATGGACTAGTATTTCCAAAGAATATATATACTGTCGTTAAAATCCCTATAAGTATATTTATTATAAAAACCATTTTTAATTTATTAAATTCCCTTCTACTCGAACTCATACTGAACATACTTCTATCTCCTTACTTATTTATCATTTGTTAAAGACGATTAAAATAATCAACTCTTGTTTTAAATAAAATATCAAATGAATATTTCTTTGATTTTTCCAAGTTTTTAATACAGGCTTCTTTGTAGATTCTATTATTATCTATAAAATCTTCTATTTTTTTTACAAGGCCTTGATAATCACTATAACGCACCATAAATTGCTCATCTATCAATTCTTTAAACCCTTCACTTGTGCTAGTTACAACTGGACACGCTCTACTCATTGCTTCTATTGTTGATCTGCTTAAACCCTCTTGAACACTTGGTTGTATATATATGTCCATTTTATCAAGCCAATGCCAAACTTCTTTTCCTGCTGTCCTAAAACCATCAAAGTTAACACTGTCTGTAAGTCCAAGTTCTGATATTTTTTGTTTTAACTCAGCTGCATCCCCATGACCTAAAAGATTTAATTTTACATTATACTTTTCTTTTAAAATTTTTAGTGCTTGTAAAGTTACGCCATGACCTTTTGTAGTACCTACCGCATCACCTATTAATCCAATATTTATAACAGTCTGTTCTTTTAAATTTCTTTCTAATCTCTCATCTAAAATTTCAGGACTAAGTGATTCAATAAACACATCTGAATACCCTATATTATTTTTAGTATTAGGATATCTTTTTTGTAAAAACTCTCTAGTTACATAAACTACATTCTCTGAGTCTTTAACTATATTTTTCATTTTATTTTCTAGTATATGAGCTACAAATTTTCCCTTTGTGCTATTATTCCAATATGCTTCTTTTGCACATCCTACAACTTCAACTATTATTTTCTTTCCTTTTTTCTTCGCCTCAGAGTATGCTAAATTACCAATTATACTTGGCAATCTCACAATTACATAATCCACATTTTCTAATATTTTTTGTATTTCCAAAACTATGTTTTTTTTATTAGTAATAAAATCTTTTATTCCTTTATAACTTTCAATTGGTATAAACTTAACACCTTGACCTTCTGAAATTTTCAAATTATTTTTATCTTCTTTCTCTTCATAGCTAAAAACTCTTGAAACCACAGTTACTTCATCAAAAGACTTAAGATATTTTTCCCACAGGCTATAATCAAACCCTACCGTATAATAATCTTTATTTAAATCTCTATAAGCTCGAAAATCATGAAAGAATGCTAATTTTTTCATAAATACGCCTCCTCTTTTGTAAATTATCTAATTAGATTTTCTATTTTAAACATAAACTTGTAACAAATCTTCTAATATACTTTTCATCTCATATCCATTAAATTTTTCTGAAGATACCCTTGAAAATTCTTCGAATTCATATTTACTCATAGTTAATAACTTAATCATATCTTCCTCTAAAGTTGTTAAATCATCAGCTTTAACTAAATACCCATTTTTCCCAGGTTCAACTAAATCCCTACTTCCCCTAATATCCGTAGCTACTATTGGTTTTCCAGCTGCTAAACCTTCTATAAGATTTTTAGGTAACCCTTCTCGATATGACATTGATACTAAAACATCACTAATATACATAAGTTTCCCTACATCTTTTCTAAATCCTAATATCTTGCACTCTTTATCCAAATTATGCAACTTTACATATTCTTTATTCTCTTCTAGTAACTCTCCATCACCAACTATTAGGCACTTTATTTTTTTATATTGTCCTTTCAAGTTTTCAACAGCTCTTATGAGTTCTATCTGATTTTTATTTTTATTATGTTCTCCAACAATTATAAAAACAAAGTCGTCTTCTTCTAATCCAAGTTCTTTTCTTAATGCTACTCTGTCTCCATACTCCTCACTTGTATATCTTCCCTTCTCAACTCCAACTCCGTTTATTTTTACTAGCTTTTTAGCTTTAAAGTCTTTTGATGCCTCAAAATCCTCATCATTTATATTTATAAGAACATCAGTATATTTTGACATAAACTTTTCAGCATTGTAAAAAACTAACCAACTAAGCTTTGAGGATCCTTTAAAAAAATGATATCCATGTGCAGTGTAAATCATTTTTATATCTTTAAAAAATAACTTTAATACCCTTGTATAAAAAGAAACAATAGGTGTATGAACATGAATAATATCATAGTGATTTTTCTTTTGTATTCTATAAAGTTTCACAAATGCTATAAAATTACTAAAACTAAGCGGACTTCTTGTAAATGGAACCTCTATAACATTTACCTTATCACTTAATCGTGTTTTATCTATCATATGACCCTTTTTTGATTTGCAAGCAACATCCACACTATATCCACGTTCAATTAACATATTCATATGTGGAATAAAAAAATTATTCACAGTTCTACTCATATTTGCAACATATAAAATTTTCTTCATCTGACTTCTCCTAACCTTATCTTTTGTAAACTCTCCTGCAAAAGAATTATGTATTTATCTTTAAGAATTATGTATTTATCTTTATAAATTGTAAATGGGGATATGTTAGAACTCTCTATCATATCCCCATTTACTCATTTAAACTATCTATTCCTACCATCTAATCTACAATTATCAAACTTCTCTACTTCCATTTTGGCAAAAGCTTTCTGTATAAAAGAAAATGTCTTAAACCAGATAAAATAAAGTTTATAACAGCTTTATCTTCTATATCAGGTAAAAATATTCTTGGGATGTAATATTCATTATATTGGTATCTAGCTGTATTATCATAAGCTACTGCATGTGTAAATTTATTTTTTTTCAATAATTCTGGCATACTTTCAGGCACATCATTAATACCTCCATAAGGATAACAGAACATATTTGTATTATAAATCCCTCGTTCTAAAAATTCTCCACACTTATCAATGTCCTTCTTCAAATTTTCCTCGCTAAGATTGACCAATTTTTCATGATTACTTGAGTGCGCTCCTAATAAATGTCCTCTATTTTTCATATTTTCAATATCATTCCTAGTAGCACCTTTAAATCGCTCTTCATATCCCTCATATTTTAATTGATCATATTTATATATTTTATTCAGTTCCTTAGACAAATCTCCTAAAGAAAATTGTTGATTTATAAAACCTTCAACATATCTCACTGCATTTGTTCTTGAACTCTCGTTATCTGTTATTTCAAACTTAATGTCCCTATACTTTATTTCATAAGCGCCCCTAGGAACATAACTGAACCAATACATTATTTTATCCATACCTAACGGTTCTTTACTATCAATTAAATTTGCAACACAGAAAACTATCCCTTTGATTCCATATTCATCTAATATCTTAGTTGCTTTTTCCACTTGGTTTATATAACCATCATCGAATGTTATTTGAACTGACTTATCATTTAAAAAGTCTAAATCCACCTTAAACTTTTTACTTATTAAGTCAATTTGATTTCTAAAAGAACTCTCTTTCGTAGAAAATTCTAGTTGTAATGTATCATCACAATATTTATCATCAATAACATTATGATATGCTATTATTTTTTTTCTATTTCTATTTAAGTAGTAAAAAAGTTTGTTTATCCCTGCATACTCACAGATTTTGGCAACCATTACTACTTTACTTTTTGATTTCATAATAAATCTCCTGATTCTATTTTAATTTCAAAATTTATTAATCAACTCAATTCCGATTTTTTTGTTAATATTTATATGAACTTCCTCGAAACTTTTCGAGTTATTATAACATATTTTTAATTATATTAAAAGTTTAGTTACATTTGATTTTTTATTCTTATATCTAGATTTTTTATTCCATTTAAAACTACTTTTTCAAATATATATTGTTTTTACAACAGCCTTTTTCTTTGCATTAGATGCACGTGCTATCAATGTTATGGCCAAGTACTTCATTGCATCTAAAGCAGATATATTTTTTAGTTCAACAACTTTTTTAAAGTCGCTTTATATATGAATTTTTGACCATCCTAACTTGAATTATCACCTTTTTTTATTACTCAAAAAAACACAATAATAAAAAAAACAACTCCTTCTTATAATTTAGTGATATCTAAATTATATCTAAGAAGAAGTTGTTTATTCAATTTGCACAAATACATTTACTCAAAGATAAGTAAGAACCTTTTAAAATACTAATATATCTTCGTTTATCCCTATGCGTTATTACCTACTATTCTTACAACACTATTAACTGATTTAAAAGTCATAGTTATTGTTTGTGGGTTTCCATTGCATGTTGCAGAAAATGTAACTGTCAAAAGATCTCCATTTGACTGCCTATTTAAAATACTTTCAAAGTTATAATTATTATTATTTTTCATAAATTGTGCATAATTCTCATTTGCTATATTTATAAGTTCACCATCTGGATATGTTTGTGTCCCTACTACTTGTGAACCTTGATTTTGTTCTTGTTGTTTCTCATAAGCTTCTTTTTGAGCTTCTAATGCTTTTGCTTTATTTTCTTTTGCAACAGCTACTTGTTGTTCCTGAATCACTAGTGCTTTCTGCTTAGCCTCATGACTTTTTTCAGTTTTATATAAACCAACTCCAGCTACTACTACTAATAATACTACTAATAATATTGTTTTTATTTTTCCATTCATAAAAAGCCTCCAATTATTCTAAAATATTTAATTCATTGCTAATAACGGTCCGTTACTAACTTGTGTACTATACATTTTCCCACTTGGTAAAACTAAAATCCACGCTATATTATTTGAGTGTCCATTCATATAATTGTACAATCTAACTAAATATCCTGTTTTGCTATCTATCACTTGATTGTCTGATACATCAGTTGACCAATCACTTTGATCCATTTTAGGATATTTTTTCATATAATATTCTTTCACTAAAATACTTGCTTGTGTATCATTATTCACTACATTCTTTTGTACCGGTACTGAAGTCTTAATATCACTCTTTTTTTTCACCGTCACGTTATTATTATTACTAATTTTATTTATATTATTTATAATGTTTGAACTATTGCTATTATTTCTATCACTAGTAGTTTTTATACGTGTTTTCTCTGTGTTATCAATATTTTTAACAGGATTTTTAGCACTCCTGCCTGTATTTTCAGGTTTTAAAATATCTTTTGCACCATTGTTAGTTGCCGTAATATCTTTACTTTCTTTAGCAACCGGCATTATAACTTCCTTTTTTATTTCAGCGTTCACCTTAATATTTACGTTTTTGTTATTTTGTAACTTTTCCACTTTTTTATCACTACTTTTACTTGCTACATCTGTAGTAGTTTTACTAACATTAATTGCTTGAACCTTAGCTCCTTCCACTTTAGAACTACTGTGGGATTCTACCATATATCCTCCAAAAATACCTCCTCCAATTATTATAATTGCAATTATAGCTACTTTTTTCATCTATCTGCCTCTCCTTATCTAATATTGGATTAGCTGTTTATGCTATTTAATGTTATGTAAGTTTTTATATGTACTCTAATTATATAAATATAATATATATAATTTATTCTTTTTAAAAAAGTCTTTTTAGTTAAATTTCAGATACTTCTTTTTATCATTTTGCAATTGAATTTATTTTAAATATTGTAATCCCACAAAAATAGCAGATGATTTATGTACTTTGTAAATCATCTGCTATTTTACCATAAAAAAATAAAGTCTAACACACTACTATTAGACTTTAAAACTATCACACACATCTATTCTATTTTTGCGTCCTATTTATAGGTAATTTAGAGTTTAAAAGTTTAAACTCCTTTTTTCTATTATAATCCGTCCATATTTGTAGCTAAACTAATTTGTTAATTCCTTGTCCCCCAACAATTCATCAACTTATTCTCTTTACCCTTATGTATCTCTTTTCACCAAGAAGACCTAAGTTACTTTTTTTCGAATGTCTTTGAGGTTTTCTCTTCCCTCTGACAATTATAATTATATTGTATAAATTTTAATAAAGAATGTTCTATAATTGAATAATTTATTAAATATTCTTTTTTTTTGGATATTTTTATAGTTTTTTTAATATTTATGTCTAATTTAAATAAACTTATATGAAAAAAATACTTTTACAAAACAAATCATTACCCTAAATAACTTTATTTTTTTATAGCATTTATATGTATTAATAAAATCAAGTAAAATATTTAACTAAAAAGTGCAACAAATGCCACTCCATATAATAGAGTGGCATTTTGATTATTTTAAATATGATTCCATTAAATTTATATTTTTTTCCATTTCAAAAGCTAACTTTAGTTGATTTTTTGTTCTTTCTAAATTATGTGTATCACTGTTAACCTTAAAATAAGTATCTCCATTTAAATAATCAGTTAAAAATCTCATAGCAAGTTCCATTGTTATAAGTTTTGCTGAAAATGCTATATTTTTTATTTCATATGAATTCAATGTATCTTTACATTCCTCTATAACCCCTTCAACAAATCTTTTATAAAGATTCATATCTATTGTTACATTATCAAGATTTTTTTCATCCTCTGTTGCTGTACTACAACCGGATCTTATTGCATCTCCAAAGTCGTACAATGATAATCCTGGCATAACAGTATCTAAATCTATAACACAAATAGCTTTCCCTGTTTCATCATCTATCATAATATTATTAAACTTAGTATCATTATGTGTAACTCTAAGAGGTAACTTTCCCTCTTCTAACAAATCTGTAAGTTTACTTAGTTCTTTTTTTCTATCCATAATAAACTTTATTTCGTTCATAGCAAGTTTTACTCTATCTGCATTATCTTCTTGAATAGCTTTCTCAAAATCTAGATATCTTACTGGTGTATTGTGAAAATCCTTTATAACTTCAAATAATTCCGAGGGATTAAAATCAGATAATTGCTTTTGGAATTTCCCTAACGCTTTTCCTGCTTCATATATATGAACATCACTTTCAACCTTCATGTATGTTTTAGCTTTTGAGATAAATGGAAATGCTCTATAATAATTTCCTGATTCTGTTTGATAAAAACTCTTTCCCTCTGTCGTAGTAATTAACTTTAAAGTTTCTCTTGTAACATCCCCACTAGCTTCTATTACTTTCTTTTTAATATGATTTGTTATTTTAGTCATATTATCCATAAGTTTTTCTGGCTCAGTAAAAACATGATGATTTATTCTTTGAACAATATACTTATTCTTTTTCCCCTCATCCATAAATGTAAGTATAAATGTATCATTGATATTTCCAACATGATGTTGTTTGTGCTTATATATTTTACCTTTAAATTTGAAATTCTCTATAATTTCTTCTAATAATGTATTATTTTCCATACCTTATTTCTCTCCCTCAAATTTATCTTCACCGAAACTTATTTAAATACAAAAGCTCCTATAATAAAAAATAGGAGCTTTATTGAATTCACACGTTTAATATTTTTCATTTTGTATATAATATGAAATCAATATTTTATATTATAATTTATTTTATTACAGTTTTTAAATAATCCATAAATTCATCTTTTAGTTCATCTCTTCTTAGTGCATATTCAACTGTTGCTTCTAAGAAGCCTTGCTTTGATCCAACATCATACCTTCTTCCCTCAAAATCATAAGCATACATTGCCTCCTCTTCAACAAGTCTTAATAATGCATCAGTAAGCTGAATTTCCCCACCTTTTCCTGCTGGTGTTTTCTCTAATAAGTCAAATATCCTTGGTGTAATTATGTACCTTCCAAGTATAGCTACATTACTAGGTGCAACCTCTCTATCTGGTTTTTCCACAAGTCCTTTAACTTTATAAACACTATTTTCTATATGAATACAATCTACTATTCCATATTTATCAACATCTTCATTTGCCACAGTTTGAACTCCTAAAACAGAAGTTTTATATTCATCAAAACACTTCATTAATTGTCCAAGACATGGTTTTTTATCATTATAAACAATATCATCACCTAAAAGAACTGCAAATGGTTCGTTTCCAACAAATGTCTTTGCACATCCAATAGCATGTCCAAGTCCCTTAGGTTCTTTCTGTCTTATAAAATGAATATCAACCATATCTGATATTTCCCTAACCATTTTTAACAGTTCTTCTTTTCCTGACTTCTCAAGTTCTAGTTCAAGTTCAACAGACTTATCAAAATGATCTTCTATACACTTTTTACTTCTACCTGTAATTATTAAAATTTCTTCTATTCCTGATGCTATAGCTTCTTCTATAATATATTGAATTGTTGGCTTATCAACAATTGGTAACATTTCTTTTGGTTGTGACTTTGTAGCTGGCAAAAATCTTGTTCCAAGACCAGCCGCTGGTATTATTGCTTTCCTTATTTTACTCATATCGTTTACCTTTACCCTTTTATTTCTTATGTCCATATACTATATTAACTAAAAACAAGATTATATATGAGAATTTATAGTTAACAATCTTTTACATTTTTTTAAATTTATTTAATTAAAATTATAAACATAATATAATCTTACAAATGCTCTGCTAATCTCGTCTCATTACCTTTATTGTTAAGATATTTTCCTTATAGCTTATCTGAGCTTCATCTATCATCATTCCGACAAGTGTAAGCTCACAATCAAAACTTATCTCTCCACCAAGTTGCCAATAATACTCTTCAATTTCATGTTGTCTTGGTGTACTAAGCAAAACCTTTAAATTTAAAAGTTCATCCTCAGATATATTTTCAACAACTCCTGAAATAAGAAAATAATGCTTACTATCTTCTTCCTTCATATCAATATGCACATTAGTATTTCCAAGCTTATTGTAATAAGTGACAAGCTCATCTAATATCCTTATATTTTTTTCAATCGTAAACTTCATAACGCACTACTCCTTCTTAAAAGTTGTTATAAGTGGCATTAAAATCATAGCAACAAATCCACCTGCAAGACCGTTATTATAAAGATTTAATCCCCCATGAATGTAACCTATATTAGATACAATATTTAAATGTACTATTCCCGCTATAATTCCTACCTTCCATCCAAATTTACCCGCAATAGGCGCTAGGCATGTTGAAAATAATATAGCAAGCATATTATTAGGTGCATTAACTGGCTCGTTTATAAAAATTGCACCTATTATTGCACCCATTATTATTGGTGTAACATTTCTTATATTTTTACCAAAGCTTCCAAATCCAACTATTGTAAAAATTGCGCATATAGTAGCTCCGTTCAAATCTCCACCTAATATTAAAACTACAAATGTTGAAAATATACATAATAATCCCATATTAATATATACAGTTGCACCAAATAAAAGATAAAAATCACTAATAAGTCTACCACTTTGACTAGTTAACATTTTAAACTTTGCCTTATTGTCTGTCCCCTTTACAAAACCAATTACAATTAGTGATATTGAAATTATAAATAAAAATAAAAATAAAATTTTATTATCACCAGTATGCCACATAAGCCTAATATCAAACTCTATTCCTAGACCTCGTAAAAATGACATTAATAATGTAGCCACAAGCCCACTAGCAAATCCAATATTATATAAATTATATCCATTATGTACCTTAATCGAATATGACGCTATTGGAGGTAGAATAAAGCCTAAAATTACACCTAAAAGAATACCTATTATTATTGAAATATTCACTGGCAATACTGAGCCAAAACTAAATTGACTTACAACCGGTGCAAGAGAAGTCCCAAGCAATGCTACAAGTATATAATTTAAAAAAGGTTCCTTTTGATATCTTGAAAATAAATATACTCCTATTATTACTGGTATTATATTAAAAATGTTTTTACCTAAAAAAGAAAATCCCGTCACAAGCCATATAGCCATGATAGTAGAACCATTAGGTTTTACTTTATTTACTACAAGTAGTCCTAAACAAAAACCTCCCGTAATTGTAGCATTTACAAATGTTGCCCCAAGTCCTCCGATTGCCATATAATCACTAATTAAAATATCTGGCGATTTTACTATTTTAATGAAACCATTAAAAATCTCACTAGGACTATCAACAATAAATGCAAAAATAACAAAGAAAATATAAATTCCTATCAAAATAATATAAGGTGGGTAAAACCTTTTTTTACTATCCAACAAACCACCTCATTTCGCTTTTTCTCAAAAAAGCATTTACCATAAATCTTAATATACTTTGGTAAATTATTCAATTATTGATAGTAAACCTTAATTTATAATTAATTATTTTCTAGTTCTTTAACTATAAACTTCCAGTTAACCTTAAATGCATTTTGAATTCTAAAAACGACTTCATCTATTATCTCTAAAATCTTTGTAAAATCTGTTGGTGTTATATCAACTTCATTTTCACACTCTTCATCATTCATCTGAGCTTTTTGTATTTGTATTAATTTATTGTTTATATCATTTATTTTTTTTGTATATCCCTGTTTTTTATCTACATCAAAAGCTTTACTAGCTCTATCTATTATTGCTCTTTTATCTGTATAATCACATCTCATAATAGCCACTAGTTCATCTAACTTCCCTGCATTTACTATCTCATCATTTATATTAACTTTATAATCAAGAGCCTTCATATAAGTTGTAATAACATGTTCTAGTCCATCATATAATTTGTAATATGCTATACTAAGTAAAATTTCCATTCCTATATAGTACTTATTCACATAATCTTTTATATCATTTTGTTTTCTTAGTTCTACTATTAAAAAGTTATAATACGCCTCATCATAAAATATTTCTTCTAAACTCATTAAATCAATCTCTATTGATATTTTTACATCTTCACACTTCTCACTAAGTAACATATCTAAAATATCTGTATCACTTCCCATATCTCCCAAAATATCATCTAAAATTGCATCAATCTTTAACCCTTCTAACTTATGCATAAAATATCCTCCTATAAATCCACTCTCATACTTATTTATTACTATTTAACTTCCTTGAAAGTTATTCTAGCATTTATAAATTTATAAAGACTACCATTTTACAGTAAGTTTAAAAAATTTTTAGTTATACTAATTACTTTACAAAAAAATAAAATACCAAGTAGGCGTATAATCCTACTTGGCATTTTAATCTTTTATTGCTTAATACTTTTATTCTAAATAAAGGTTTTCAGTCCTATTCAGATTCTTTCTTCACAATGAATTATATCACTCGTTACTCTTTACTTAAAAACATTTTTTCCGAGTTTTTATTACATATTTTTTATGAATATTTCCTTTTTTATTAAATCTCCTTTTTTATTTGTCTACTTTTGTATTACTAATTTTTTTTATGTATAAACTAAGGCTTTCAACCATCAACTTACTATTAACTTAAACCTTATTTTGGATTACTTTAAAAATTCATCTATAAAACAAAATAATTTATAAATAAAAAATTCATCATTTTAACGTTAAATTTTTTATTTGCTCTATTCTGCTTTTAATTACCAACCATTTCCTCTATCCTCTTGAATAATATCCATATCTTCTTCAAGCTCTAATTCCTTTTCAAAACTATAAAGTCCATCAGCTTCAACTATTCTATTTTCTATTAATCCATTATCTATCACTAGCTCATTATTTATAGGATTAAATCCCTCGATCCCTATAATTCTATCTTCATTTCTAATTTCAACATTTTCCTCTTCTTCAAAAATTTCATTTTCTAACTCTCTATTTTCTATGCTCTCTAAAATTCTGTCTTCATCAATAGTTTCTATGTATTCTCTATACATAGGATCATTTAATTCATCTCTTCCATAGTTCATTTTAAATCTCACCTTCCTCTAAAATTTCTAATCATAAATTAGTCTTCCTCTTTAATCTAAAATTTATTTTCAATAAAAAAAGAAAATGCAGTTAACTTCTATCCTAAGTCAATAACAACTTGTCATAAAACTATTTTATTTACTGAATGTAGTTGAAACAGATAATTATATTAATATATACTTATATAGTTATATGTCTTAAATCTAATTTTGGAGGTAATTTATGAATATAATGCAAAAACTTTTAAGTAAAACTCGTCAAGCTATTATTGAATATAACCTTATAGAAGATGGTGACAAGATCTGTCTTGGTTTATCAGGTGGTAAAGACAGTAACAAATAGTTTGTAAATCTTAATAAAAAGATTATAAAAATATAAACTATTACTGCGTACGTAGAGAAATTTGCGTAGGACACAGATTTAATTGCAGGTACTACCTAAAGCCTTACACCACAATATGGGCGAAAGCACTATATGATGGTACGAAAGTAGAAACA
>JBOFIK010000005.1:0-18771 GCA_051650125.1 Sarcina sp.
TAGAATATAAGGCAGAATGGTATGGAAGAAATATAGTTGTTGCACCAAGTAATTATGCTAGTTCACAGTTATGCTCTTGTTGTGGATATAAAAATAAAGAAGTGAAAAATCTAGGTCTTAGAAACTGGATATGTCCGAACTGCAATGCGGAACACGATAGGGACATAAACGCTAGTAAGAACCTAGAAAAGTTGATAGCATAAGCTATTGATATTCTATTGAGGTCGGTGCGACCTTTTGAGCTTGGGTAAACTTGTTCCAGTAGGAATATTGACCAAGAAGCTCCCACTTCAAGAACTTGTTCTAAGTGGTGAGTAGTTCACAATGAAAGAATTACAAATAACAGAATTAGAAAATATTAATGGTGGGACATTTTGGGGAGATTTAGGTGGATTAACTGGTGGCTATCTTGGAGCAAAAAGTGTGAATTTTTAGATGAGGAGAAGCTAATATTTATTGGCTTATTTTTTTATTATGAAGTTTGAATTAACGATTATAAAAGAAAATTATAAAAGAGTTTTTTATGTATTTGGAATAGGTATTATTTTAAATATTTATTTCATTTTTAATATATATGAGTATATTAAAAATGATAGTTATAACACTAAATTTTTAAATGTGAATTTATTATTACTAATAATACTTATAATAATAGAATTATGGTTATTTCAAATTATTATCTGTATAATTTTAAAAAAGAAAAGACAGGAACCGTATTATATGATAAGTGAACAGGGCTTTTATTTTAAGGGAATTTACAGAGGAATAAATTTAGAATGGGATACTATAGAAAAATATGAAGTAATTAAATTTAGAGGAGTTGATATGCTAAGAATTTATTTAAAAAATGAAAAAAGTTTATATAAACAATACAGTGTAATGATGAAAATATTTTATAAATTAAATAAATACTTCATACAAGGAAATGGTTTTATTTTTAATTTATCTTCCTTTGAAGGGAAAGAGACTGAAGTAATTAAAAGTATGAAATTTTATGTTAAGGTATAAAGATATTTTGTTGTAAAGCATTTAAGGAAATGAATCCTGAGCAAGTATATGAAGATATTCCATTACCTACAATAAATATACTACCTGATATATATAATAGAGTATATTTAAAATTTTCAAATATCTTATAAGAACAATTTTATATACTTTAGGCATAGTGAATAAAAAATAAAAGGAGGTAATTTGTATGAAAGAATTACAAATAACAGAATTAGAAAATATTAATGGTGGATCTTGGGGGCAAGTTGGACTTGATGCAGGTGCATGGGCCGGCCCAAAAGTTGCTGTTGTTGGTGGAGTAGCCGGTGCTATAATTGGAGCTGGAGTAGCTATTTATAATATGTAATTAGAAGGAGTAATACAATGAAACTTTTAATCGGTACAGTTAATTTATTATTTTTAGTTTTTATATCGATATATTATATTAAATTAGTAAATATAATTCAATATATAAAAACACAAAAAATTCTTTTTCAGTCTCAAAAAGGCAGTTACTTTTTAGCTGAAAAACAATTTATATTATTAAGTATGTTATATCTTCTAATAATATTTTTATTGGGAAGCTTTTCTTTGGTTAATTTGCAAATTTATTTTGAGTTAATAATAATATTTTTTGTTTTAGTTTTTTTTACAACTTTAAAATCTTATAATAATTATATAATTCTTGAATCTTCACTTATTTACGCATTTTATATGAAAGAATATAAAATTTCGGATATTAAAGGTATTAAAATAATTCCAATATCTAAAAATAGGATTAGAATAAAATTATTTTTAGATAATAGAAGTATTGATATTTTTTTGAAATCAAATGAATTGCAGAAAGGTAAAATTTTCTTAGAGACTAAAGTTCTTAGGCGTAGTCTTTCAGCCATGGAAAATGAGCTGCTATTTAGAAAATTAGAGAAATAACTAAAACCGATAAAATGTGTACTAGTGCTATGGGAATTATGAATGCAGGAGAAGAACTTGGTTTTTCTTGTAAAGCATTTAAAGCAACGAATCCAGAGCAGATATATGAAGATATTCCATTACCTGTAATTGCTCATGTGATTATGGATAAGAAGTATGAGCATTATGTGGTGATACATAAGATAACTAAAAAATATATACTTGTTGCTGATCCTAGGAAGGGAATTGTTAAGTACTCTCCTCAGGATTTTTTTGAGATTTAGACAGGTGTTATTATTACTTTTACTAAAAAAGCTGAGTTTAAATCAATGAAGAGAGAAGATGGACTTACAAAGAAGTTTTGGGAGCTTATTAGACCTCAAAGAGGACTTCTTATAAATATCTTTTTAAAACTAAGTAAAGTTTATTAAGGTAAAGCTTAAAATCAAAAAAGTGGTATTATTTAGGTATAACATTTGTAGTTATCTGCTTTTATTTTTTGTTTGGTATGATTAATAATAGGTCTACAAATGTTTTTTTATAGTCAATCACCTAGGTGATGGCTTATTTTTTTTGTTTATTTTTGGGGGAATAAATTTAGTTTGTGCATAAAAATAGAATAAAACAATTATTTAATTAATATTTATACGAATAACTTGCAATATATGGAAATTAGATGTATAATTATAAATAGGATTGGGGTATAAAAAAGCAATAAGTAATAAAAAGAAAGGGTGCAAAGCTATGGCTATTAATTTAAAGGGTAAGAGCTTTTTAAGTTTAATGGATTTTACGCCAAGTGAGATAAGATATCTTCTAGATTTATCTCATAACTTAAAAGCTAAAAAAAGAGCAGGCATCAAAGGGGATTTACTTGAGGGAAAAAATATTGTGTTGTTGTTTGAGAAATCATCAACAAGAACAAGATGCGCATTCGAAGTTGGGGCAATGGATGAGGGCGCAGGAGTTACATTTTTATCTAACTCGCAAATGGGTAAAAAAGAAAGTATAGAGGATACTGCAAAGGTTCTTGGCAGAATGTATGATGGTATAGAGTTTAGAGGCTTTGAACAAAAAACTGTTGAGTCACTAGCTAAATATTCAGGAGTACCTGTTTGGAATGGTCTTACAGATGTGGATCATCCTACTCAAATACTTGCAGATTTTATGACCATTGAAGAAAAGATAAATAAGCCACTTAATAAGACAAAACTTGTGTTTGTTGGGGATATTAGAAACAATATGAGTTATGCACTTATGTATGGGGCTGCAAAAATGGGAATGCATTTTGTTGCACTTGGGCCAAAGGACTTAGTTATTGATGAAGATATTATAGCTAAGGCAAATGATGTTGCAAAAGGCACAGGAGCTAAGATTGAAGTGACAAATGATATTAATGCTGTAAAAGGTGCTGATGCTATTTATACTGATATTTGGTGCTCTATGGGTGAAGAGGATAAGATAGTTGAAAGATATAATCTGTTAAAGGATTATAAAGTAACAAAGGAAATGATGAGCCTTACTGAGAATAGTGAGTGTCTTTTCATGCATTGTCTTCCTGCTTACCATGACTTTAGTACAAAGGTGGCAAGTGAGGCTAAATCAGAATTTGGTATTGATATAAGAGAAGTTGATGATGAAGTCTTTAGAAGTAATAATTCAGTAGTTTTTGATGAGGCAGAAAATAGAATGCACACAATTAAGGCTGTAATGGTTGCTACAATAGGAAGATAATTTATATGAGTTTATGCTTTGAGTTTTTAAGCATAAACTCTTTTTTGTATTTTTATAGAATTTAATTAAAAACATCTGTTATAAAATGGGAAATAATGGTAAAATAATATTAATTATTAGTATATGTTTTTAAGGAGAGAATTATGAACGTTAGTAGCAATGAAAAAGAAAGATTCAGTGACTTTTGGGTGTTTATGTTCGCTCTCATGGTAGGTTATTTAATTTATTTCTTTGTAGGAAGTAATATAGCTGATGATATAATAGACAATAAGGAGATAGCAGGTTTTATAGGAGTGTTCTTTATGTCAAGTTGTATGACTGTTATATATATGATATTAAATTTCATGCTAGAGAGGTGTATGCCTAAGTTTTTTAGGTATGTTTTATGGGCTCATTACTATGCACTATTTGTTATAACATTTTTTTGTTTTGATGTTGGAGAGAGTGCATTTATAATAAATCCATTTGAAAATCCTGATTATACAGGAGGAGAATATGCACTTACAGCTTTGAAATGTGTAACTTTATTTATACCAATTGGTTACCTAGTTAGGAAAGAAGTGTTTATTAAAAGTTTTAGTTTTATGTTATTATTTATTTTAACAATGGAGTTATCACAATATACTTTTAAACTCGGAACATTTAATGTTAATGAGATTTTATTTAGTATGATAGGTGTTTGTATAGGGTATTTTATATTCCAAAAAAGAAAAGGAAAACGAAACAAAAGGTGATAAAATAGAAAAAAGAACAGAACAAAAGAGGAGAAATTTAATATGAAGATGAAAGAGGTATTAACAAGAGCAGGGCTTTTTATTGTATCGATATTTATTGCGATTATTATTTATGAAACATTTGTAAAATGGGGTGTTACTAATTTTATTTTAATAAAATTGAGTGACCAAAGAGGAAAGATAATAATGGATTTCTTTAAAGTGGGTACGGTTGTATTAATTTATGCATTATTACTTTTATCAGTTAATTTAAGAGTAACAAAACCAGCTCAGACAGTACTTTGGATAGCATATCTTGGAACTATATTTTTACTACTGTTTGCAAGGAAAACACAGTATGGTGGAGTGAATCTTAATCCGTTTAAAATAGTTCATGAGTTACATGGGGTGAGAAATAAAATATACTTTGTTGGTAATATTTTATTCTTTGTACCGTTTGGATATTTATTTAGAAAACTTAATTTCTTTATAATGTTACTTGTGTCATTTTGTATGGAGTTTACAATAGAAATGAGCCAACATATAACTAGAAGAGGTGTATTTGATGTGTGCGATATTATGACAAACATGGCAGGTATTATTTCTGGTTATATAATAGTACATATAATAAAATATATTCTTAGAAGCAGAGAGAAGAGTAGACGTAGAAGAAGAGGTTAATTGCTAAAAGAAGTCTATTTTAGTTATGCAAGAAAAAAATATGAAGAGTGTGTTTAGTGAAATATGTAGAAAAATGTAGCATTTAGACTAGTTCAAGACTAGTCTAAATGCTTTTTTATTTGTTGAAAATTAGTATAATATAGAAAAAAATTACATATATTGTTGACAAAAGAACGGATGTTCTATATAGTATATTACAGAACGAGTGTTCGAAATAAAAAGATTTGATGATTTAGACATAAACTTGTGGGTTACATAATATATATTAAATATAGTTTTTTACAGGGAGGATTTGTTATGAGAACAAATGTTATTTTAAAGATTAATTATAGAGTTGATGAGGAAATGAAAAGGTACAGAAAAGAGAATAAAAACACCTACTTAGATTTAGATTCATCAAAGTATCAACTATGGGCTGGGACTTATAAAAGAAGATGTGGATCTCTTATTGTTGAAGCAAATACATATGAAGATGCTAAAAAATTAGCTTTAAATAATCCGTTTATGGGTAGCAAATTTTATTCATGTGAAATACTAGATAGAAAGAAATTTTTAGAGGTTTCTTAAAAATATGAATTCTACAAGGAAAAGCTAAATTATCAAAGAAATTAAAAGTTAGTTAAAGAAAGAGTCTACCTCGAGTTTGAGGTGGACTCTTTTTGAGTTTAAACAACATATTCAATTGCCTGTATTACGATTGATAATGATGTTGCTAAATCTATATTTGAATTTATTATACTGTCATCTTCAGCTTTTATAACTTGTACATAAGGTCTTAATGGATAAAGTGGATTTGTTCTCTTTACAACAGCAATTGAATCATTACTAAGTTTAACTAAAGTTCCTTCTGGATATGGAACTATAATTCTAGAAAATATTTTTGTTAGTTGAAAATCAAACATTGTCCCAGCGTTTGAAAGTATAAATTCAAATGCATCATTAGGACACATAGCTCTTTTGTAAGGTCTATCAGATGTTAAAGCATCATAAACATCAGCAATTGATACTATACGTGCTAAAATACTTATATCATCTTTAAAAAGAGCGTTGGGATATCCGGCACCATTCATTTTTTCATGATGTTGTAAAACGACCATTTTACATCTAGTTTTTAACGTTGGTATATTTTTAATATAGTCATATCCAAGTTTAGGATGACTTTTTATTGTGTTGAATTCTTCATCAGTTAATTTTCCAGGTTTTTGGATAATTTCGTCGCTAATAAAAACCTTGCCAATATCATGTAGTAAAGCACCGACACAAAGATCTACTAAAAGATCTTTTGAAAGTCCAATAGCAATCCCAATAATAACTGATAATGTAGCTACATTAACGGAGTGTTGGTATGTATAGGTATCCATTCGTTTAATATCAACTAGACCGCCTGAGATATCTTTATTTGCTAAAATACTCTGACAAAGGTCTTCTGATAAATCTTGGACTGTATCTAGATACGCTTCCTTTTTTTTCACAATAGTAGCAGATTCTTTATTGCTAAGAGAATTAAAATCGACATTAGCAAGTTTGAGCATTTCTGCATTTTCAAAAATATCTTTTACAAGAGTAACAGATTTATTTCGAAGTGCTGGTGAAATTACATCAGGTATTTCATTTATACTGTATTCATCTTTTACATAAAGGGAATGGAGTGATAAATTTTTTATTAGAGAATCATTTAGTTCTATCCCTTTTCTTAATAAGATTCTACCGTTAGTATTATAAACGGTACTTGGCATAGTTTGTTTTTCTTTTACACATTCTAATGGAATTAATCTCATTACTTTGCACCTCATAAATTAATAGTATTGTAATAGTAAATAAATTTTTATAACTGCTATAATTTTCTCTAAGCTTTCCTATTATCTATAAGTACATTTATAAGTTCAGTTTGATTTGCTAAATATTGCGACTATCTTAGAGAACAAAATTTTACAAATAACCTTAAAAAAGAGAAAGTTATTTATAAATTTATCGTCTGATGAGGATAAAAACTTTAATTTAAATATATATATAAATAGAAGTATATACTAAAAAAAGAATATACTTCTATCTGAGTTACATGGACTATTAAAGATTGTATTCAATTCCATGTATTACGATAGATAAGGATTCAGATAAATCTATATGTGTATTTAATAATGCAGGATTATTATCCATTTTCAATATTCTAACAGTAGGCCTTAATGGATAAAGTGGATGTGTTTTAGTTACAATGGCAATTGAATCGTTACTTAATTTAACAATTGTCCCTTCAGGATATGGAATCATAATCCTGGAAAATATTTTTGTAAGACTAAAATCAAACATAGTACCAGCTTTTGAAAGTATAAATTCAAATGCATCATTAGGACACATAGCACGCTTATAGGGTCTATCAGATGTTAGAGCGTCATATACATCGGCTATTGATACTATTTTAGCTAATGAATTTATATCATCATCAACAAGAGAATTAGGATAACCAGTCCCATCTATTCGCTCATGGTGTTGCAAAACTATCATTTTGCAGGCTGTTTTTATATTATCTATATTTTTTATATAATCATATCCCATTTTAGGATGCATTTTGATTATATTGAATTCATCCTCAGTAAGCTCAGCAGGCTTTTGTATTATTTCTTTACCAACAAATACCTTCCCAATATCATGAAGTAGGGCACCAATACAAAGGTCTATTAACTTACTTTTAGGCAGAGCAATGCCTATTCCTAAGGCAACTGATAAAGTTGCTACGTTAACAGAATGTTGGTATGTATAGATATCCATGCTTTTAATATCAACAAGGCCAACAGAAATATCTCTATTTTCTAAAATATTTTCACATAAATCTTCAGATAAGTTTTTTAAAGTATTGAAATATTCATCTTTCCGTTTCATTTCTGCAAGTGATTCTTTTTTACCAGAAGAATTAAAGTTTGAATTTGCTAGTTTTAAAGCATCATTATTTTCAAAAACTTCTTTTATAAGTTTAACTGATTTTTGTCTTAGTTCAGGAGAAATAACATCGTTAATTTCTTTGTCGCTATACTCGTCAATTATGTATAATGAATAAATTTTTTGTTTTTTTATTCTCTTAAGTAAAGATGCTGAAAGTTGTGTTCCTTCTTTAAGTAATATTCGTCCCTCAGCATCATAAAGGGTTCGGGCTAAAAAAGTGTTTTCTTTTATGCATTCTATTGGAATAATTCTCATTTTTATTAAGCACCTCGTAATTTCTAGCATTTTGATATAAAAATATTATTATTTAATCTATATATATTAAATATATAAGTTCAATTACTTTCTTTATAAGTAAATAAATGGTATTTATAGATTTATCGTATGATATGACAAAAAACTTTAATGAAAATAAATGAATAATTATTCATCGTATGAATTATAGTCATGAATATAAATTAATATAAAGTTAAAAAAAGAACCTATTTCACATAGAGAAATAGGTTCTTTCATAAATTTTAATAGATTATATATCAAGTAGATTTTTTTGATAATTACTATAATTTTCTCTAAGATTTTTCATATCATTTTGTAATTCTAATTGTAGGTCTGATATTAATTGTAAGTCATTTGAATCAATAGCTAATTTAAGTTTAGTAAAGAGTCCTTTTTTACTATGGCTATCTTTCATTATTTTATGTCTTAATTCATTTACAGCGTCCCAATTAGAAACATCTAAGTCTAAAGCTTTTTCAGATGAGTGTAACTGCTTAAATCCTCTGATGTGTCTTGTATATTTTGGTATTGTTCTATAAGCAATCTCAGTAGTCCATCTTGTAATTACTGAAGATTTAAAACTATTTAATAGTTTATTATCTAAAATCTCACCGACCTTTAACATATCAGTTGCAGGGCTATCAAGATCTAGGACATTGATTACTTCATAGACTGTTGCAGGTGCTTTGCTAAAGAATTTATCTCTTTCCTCTGGTGTGAAAAATTCATAAATATCTTCCTCGCTCCTGTATGCTCTATCTTTTTCAAGATATACTGCATCTTCACCAGGCTCTTTTGAAATTTCTTTTAAAAGTTGAGCTTTAGTCACATCTTTTTGAACTGCAAATTTTATCCCATCAAACATAGCAAGATAGCTTACAGCTATGCATAAATATGTGTTTGTAAATGGGTTAGGTGATCTTAGTTCAAATCTTGTAGCAAGAGGACTATTAGGATCTCTTATAAGACCAACTAAAACAGTTCTATTTCTTGAAGGATTACTAGGACTTTGTCCAAGTGATGTAACTATACAAACAGGAGCCTCGAACCCAGGGCTAAGTCTTTTTAATGCATCTGCTGTTGATGAAACAAATGGATTTAGTATTTCATAATTTTTAAGTATTCCCATAAGGGCACCATATCCAAGTTTACTTAGGAAGTGTTCTTTATCGTTTGTATGGAATAGGTTAACTACTTTTCCTGATTTAAGTTTTACTGCAAGACCAAGATGAGTGTGTTCACCTGTACCAGCAACTCCAGATATTGGTTTAGCAAGAAAAGTAACTTCTAGTCCATGTTTTCTGAAAGTTTCTTTTACAAGAGTTCTAATGAATAGCTCGTTATCGGCAGCTTGTAATGCGTTTGAGTATTTCCAATCTATCTCAAGTTGTTCCATAATATGGTCATATTGTCCATCAGAAGTAAGTGTAGCTTTAACACCACCAACCTCTTTATGCCCCATCTCGGGTTCAAATCCATATAACTCCATTAAAAGAAGTGATTCTTCCATAGCAGATCTAACTGCACCTTTTGTTCTTGTCCAATATTGTTCTTGTAAAACTTCTGATGTTGTAAGTTCTTCTATGTGAGCTTTATCATTTGGAGTTTTAACCCAAAACTCAAGCTCTGTTGCTGAAGTTAAAAGAACTTTTTCTATGTTGTTAGCTTCTATTTGATAATCATCTAAAAGCTCTTCATTTTCATTTAAAATGTTCAATAAATTAGATTCAAGGAAATCAATTGAATTTCTTAAAATTCTTCTTGAATCAACTGCTTTACCATCATGAATAAGGAAACAAGGTATTCTAATTGTTCCTATGGGCTTATCTGTTTGAATATCACATAAGTCATAGTTATAATCAATAAACCAATTTACCTGCGTATCTGCAACCATATCCACTTTAGCGTTATTAAGTGTTGCTATCCCTGGTAACACGACAGAAGAACCATCTGTTTGGACTGCTGTTCCAAATAAGAAGTCATCTATTGACTCTAAAAATATTTTTAATGGGATTTTTTCATCTGTATCATTACCAGCAAGATCTACCCCGACAAGTGATATAAACTTGATTTCTGAGTGGTCTGCAAAAATTGCTTTAAGATCTTTTTCATTATGATTTTCTTTGGGAATTGTATAAATTAAATCTGTTCTCATAATTTTTTAGATAGTGCTATAATATAGTAAAGAAGTTATTTAAATATTGGTAAATATAAAAATAGCATTATCTATGGTCACATCCTTTCTTTAAATAATTTTACGAACAATTTTTTGTATAATTTTAACAAAGTTCGTATTAGAAGAATTTTATCACAGTTGATATTTACAGTCAATCAAATAAATTTACAGATAAAAGAAAGTTGAGATTAAAGATATTAACATAATTTTTTATGAGTAAAAAACAAGGAGCATAAGAGATGAAGGAAGAAATTATTGATTTAAATAGTCCTATTGGTTTTTTTGATTCTGGAGTTGGCGGGATAAGTGTTTTAAAAGAAGCATTAGGAGTTATGCCAAATGAAAATTATATATATTACGGAGATTCAAAAAATGCACCTTATGGAACAAAAACTGTGCAAGAGGTTAGAACACTATCTTATGATGTTGTAGATTTCCTTCTTAATAAAGGTGTTAAAGGGATAGTTGTTGCATGTAATACAGCAACTTCAGCAGTAGTTGCTGAACTTAGAATAAAGTATCCAAAGTTTCCTATTGTAGGAATAGAACCAGCTTTAAAACCAGCGGTAGAATCACATAGGGATGGAAAGATTGTAATCATGGCAACGCCAATGACGCTTGCAGAAGGTAAGTTTAATAGACTTTTAGATAGATTAGCAGGAGATAGAAGAAATGATGTTGTACCATTACCTTGCCCAGGTCTTGTTGAGTTTATTGAAGAAGGAAGATTTGATGGGGTAGAGATAGAAGAATTTTTAAGAGAAAAATTTTCTGTTTTTAATGAAGAAAAAATTGCTACAATAGTTTTAGGATGTACACACTATCCATTCGTAAAAGAAACTTTAGCTAAAATAGTTGGTGAAGATGTTGAAATTATAGATGGAAGTATAGGCACATCAAAAGAGATGAAAAGAAGACTTGCAGAGCAAAATCTTTTAAATAATAGTGATAAAATTGGAAATATAAAAGTTTATAACTCATCAGAAAACCAAAGTTTAATTGATTTAAGCTATAAACTTATAGGTAGAGAAGAGATATCTTAGAAATAAGATGTCTTTTTATTTTAAAAAAATATATATGAAAATGTTTACCTTCACATATATTTTAGGAAATTATTAATAATTTTTGAATATTTTGAAAATATTAGTTGTAAGTTTGTGAAATTATTGACATAATCGCAATTGCTTGTTATTATAATATCAACAAGAGTGAATTTTCAGAAAATTATAAAAAATAAAACATTTAGGAGGAAATCATTATGGAAATAAGAGTTAAAGAGTATTTAGGAAATACATTAAACAACGAGGATGCAATAATTTTAAGAGGTCTTATAAATAATAACTTAGGAAGTGAAATTGAACTAGATTTTGCTGGAATAGATAGAGTTCCAACAACATTCTTATCATGTTTATTTAATGATCTTATTTACAGAAATGGTAGAGAGGCAGTTATTGAACAAATAAATGTTAAAAATTTATCAAATAGAAGTGATTATTCAAGAGTTGTAAGGGGTACAACTTTCTATCAATAATTTTTGGATAAGTAGTCTTAAATAAAAAAAGTTGAGTATAGATATAAATGGGTGAACTTTAAAGGGTATTTAAAATTAGAGAGAGTTTTAATATAGAGAGAGTAAAAGTGATTAAATTGGGGGATTTAATTGCTTTTATTTTTTTATTTAACTAGAAGAATATGAATAGTAATTAACAATATTAACAAAATAATATATAATAAACTTAATACACATACTAATGAGAGTAAATTTTATCATTAGTAATTCGAAAGGAGAATTTTAATATGAACCCAATAGTTACAATAAAAATGGCTTCAGGTAAAGTTATGAAGGCAGAATTATTCCCAGAGATGGCACCTAACACAGTTGCAAACTTTGTTAGTTTAGTTAAAAAAGGATTCTATGACGGAAAGATATTCCACAGAGTAATCCCAGGATTTATGATTCAAGGAGGATGTCCAGATGGAAACGGAACAGGTGGCCCAGGGTACCAAATTAAAGGAGAATTCAGAGGAAATGGATTCAAACAAAACACATTAAGACATGAGGCTGGAGTTCTTTCAATGGCTAGAGCTTTTGCAAGAGATTCAGGTGGAAGCCAATTCTTCTTAATGGTTGAAGCAGCACCACACCTTGATGGAGATTACGCTGGATTTGGTAAGTTAATCGAAGGTCTTGAGATTGCTAGAGAAATCGTTGCAGTTCCAAGAAACAGAGAAGATAGACCAAATGAACCACAAGTAATAGAGTCAATGACAGTTGAAAATGCTGAAAACATAGGCGAGCCAGAAACAATGGCAAGCAGATTCTAGTTTTTAGAATAGAATTTAAAGCCTAACTTATTGTTAAGTTAGGCTTTACTTATAGACAAAGGAGGAATTTAGAATGTTAGGAACAAAAAGATGTCTTTTAGTTTATGGTTTAGATGTAATGGAAATCATGAAATTACAACAAGCAAAAGTGAAAATAATTAGAGTAACAGAAGATATGAGTAAGATGAAAGTTAAAGATATTATTGATGAATCGACTGAAAAGGTTGCAGGAGAAAATCTTCCTAAAAATGAGAAGGTAATAGTATTCCACAACGTTCCGGGTATGCATTTAGATATGATAATGTCACTAACTAAAAGAGTTTTAAAGAAAAAGCCAATTCTTGCAACTACTACTGAAACTTCAATGGATTGGGATTTTGAGTATTTAGTTGAACATTTAATGGAAGAAAGAGAATGGCATAAAACTAATAAAGGAAGTGCTATGCATGAGCAAGAATAGAGTAGGGGAACAAATTTTAAAAGTAAGAACTGAAAAAGGATTTACTCAGAAAGCTTTAGGAAAAAAACTTGGTGTAAATGAAAAGTTTATTAATGATGTTGAACAAGGTAGAAAAATCATTAATGAGGCTTTAATTTCTAAAATAGGTAAAGTTCTTGGAGTAGACCTTAATGATGTTGGAATGGTTGTAAGTGATGCTGACCTTGATAGAGAAAAAGAAGCAGCAAAAGACACTTATGTACCTACTACATCAAAATCAGGAAAAAAAGAGCCTGAAGTTAATGAGTTATGGAGCCAAGCTTTTGGTTCAAACTTAAAAAATGTGCCTATTTATAATTATGATTTAAATAAGGCTTTAGGACATAGACAGCTACCTATGAGTTCTAATAAAATTGATGGTCATACATCAGATAAAGTTTTCTATGTGAAAATTGAAGAAAATGATATGACTGGATTTAGAATTCAAAAAGGTGATATAGCTTTATGTTATAAAACTAATGTAGCTGAAAATAATACAATAGCTTTAGTTGAGCATAAAGGTAAAAGAATGATTAGACAAATCAAAAAACTTGATAGTATGAAAGTTCTTTTAGTTAGTAATGGTGGAAGTATGATGACTGAAACTGCTACGATTAAAGAATTAAAACCAATAGCTACTTTATATAGAGTAGAATTTAATTTAAAATAATTTTAGGGGAGATTTTTCTCCTCTTTTTTTATTGAAAAAAATATTAAAAATCAAATTTTGAAAGTAAAAAGTTATCCACAGGTGAAAAAAAGAAATCTGCCTGTGGATAACTTTTTGTTTTCTTATTTGTGGATAGTTATTTTAAAATTTACTTGGGGATATTTAGAGAGAAAAGAAGCTGTGAGAAAGTTTTTAGGGAGATTTAAGAAATCTCTTTAGAAATTAAAAACCGTACTTTAGAAATACTTATATAATTTAACACAGGAAATGAGATAATTCAATAACTAAAAGCATAATAGGAGAATACTTTAATCTTAGATAATAATTTTTTGAGGTGAGAACTATAGAAAATTTTGATTATAGAGAATTTATAAGTGGAGTACCAGATGAAATATTAGATATTACTAAGGATTACATTGAAGCAAAAGGACTAATTAATGAGAAAATAGAATTTATTATTTTGTTTGGAGGAAATTACGATAAAGTTGAGGCATCTTGTATAAAAGAAAATGTTGAATGTTCTAATTTAGGTTATGGATTTGGGATTCTTGGTCTTAAAGCAAATGAACTAGATAAGTTAAAAAAAATTGATGGAATACAGTATATAGAGTTTCCAAAAGTTTTTAGAACTAATGATATTCAATCTAACATAGCAAGTTGCGTAAATAGTGTTTGGGAGAATTATAGTTTAACTGGAAAAGGTGTTTTGATTGGTTTTATAGATACAGGAATTGATTATATGCATCCAAGTTTTACTGATAGTGATGGAAATACTAGAATAAAATACATTTATGATTTAGCAAATGAAAAAGTTTATAGTGATATAGATATAAAAAAGGCACTAAAGTCAGGAACACCAGAATTAGTAATTCCAGTTCGAGATGAAATAGGACATGGAACTGCTGTTGCTTCTGTTGCGGCTGGTGGTGGAAAGGGAGTCCCAAGAGAAAATTATGGAGTTGCATATGAGGCTTCTATAATTATGGTTAAAATTACTCAAAGTACAAACTCTAAAATTGCACTTAGCACTCAAGTTATGAGAGGATTTAAATTTTTAATAGATAAAAGTAAAGAACTTGAAATGCCACTTGTAATTAATTTAAGTCTTAGTTCAAATGATGGTGCACATGATGGAAGAACACTTGTTGAAAGATATATAGATGAAATTGCAAAAAATGAAAAAGTATCGATTGTTATTGCAGCAGGGAATGAAGCTTCACAAGGACATCATTATAGTGCAGAGATTCAAGATGAAAATAATGTTTTTTTTAATGTAGGAGCAGCCGAAAAAAATGTTCGTTTGCAAATATATAAGTTTTTATTATTAGATATATCTTTAGAATTAATTTCACCAACAGGAAAAAGCAGTGGAACAATTCAGGTTATAAAAAGTGTGAACAATATAAGTATTGGGAAAAATAATGTGATTTTTTATTGTAGTGGACCTAAACCTTTTGATATAGATGGGGAATGTACAATTAATATAAGTAGCAAAAATGGGTATGTTGATACGGGACAATGGGTATTAAAAATATATAAAGAAAATGAGAGTGATGGATATTTTGATGTGTGGTTACCTATAACTGCAATTGTAGGATCGGATACAAAATTTTTATATCCAGACCCTTATAATACTTTAGGGATTCCAGGAACTGTGAAGACTGTTATATCTGTTGGAAGTTATAATTCAAGTTTAGATAATTTTTCTTATTTTTCAGGAAGAGGAGTAGAACAATTAGGAAAGCTTATTAAGCCTGATTTTTTAGCACCAGGAGAGAATATAAACACTGCATTAGCGGGTGGCGGGTTTCAACCAGAAACAGGAACGTCTGTTGCAGCCCCGCAGGTAGCAGGTGGTGCTGCACTTCTTATGCAGTGGGGGATTGTTGAGAGAAATGATGTTTATTTATTTGGGGATAAAATAAAATATTATCTTATAAAAGGTGCAAGAAGGGTGAATAAGGAGATAAAATATCCTAACAGAAATTTTGGGTATGGATATTTTTGTTTAAATAAATCTTTACAACTTTTATCGGGTGAAACAGGGGATGAATCAAGGGATGTAGATGATACAGATAGTATAAGTAAAGGAATGGTGAGGATGAGAGTTGAAGATGGAGAGTTAGAAGGTGAAGTTTTAAAATATCTAGATAAAAATAAAGACAAGAGAGAAAAAAAATATAAAAAAATCAGAGAAAAAAAATCGGCGGATGAATTAGCAGGAGAAACTTTTTATAAAAAACCAATAGAAAACAGTTATTACAATTGCAAAAAAACTCAAAGTACAAAAAAACAGTATTATTTAAATGAGGGATATATTGATTTTTTGGTGCAATATGAATCTGACATTATTGGTGCAATTGAAAAATATAATGATTTTGCATCAGCGTTTACTATTGATGAAAGTTACGCTATTGTATCTGCTAAATTAGATAAAATAAGATTTATAAGTACTTTAAAAGAGATTATATATGTTGATAGTGGTGGAGTATATACCTTACAAAAAATAAGTCCTATTGATGCTTCAAAATCTGTGAACTTTCACTATAATCCTTATTTGAATTTGACTGGCAGAGGGACAATAGTTGGAATAATTGATACGGGAATAGATTATCTTAATAACGAATTTATAAATCAGGATAATACAAGTAATATAATTAGAATTTGGGATCAAAGTCAAAGAAAGATAAATCCGAGTAGTGACATTTTTTTTGGTGTGGAATATAAAAAGGAAGAAATAGACCAAGCTCTAAAATTAAAAGCTGAAGGAAAAGATCCGTATTCACTTGTTAGCACAATAGATAAAGATGGTCATGGTACAGCTATGGCAGGAATTATTGCAGGACGTGGAAATGAAGGCTCCATAAAGGGGATTGCACCAGATGCTAAAATTGCCATGGTTAAATTAAAACCAGCTGATGATGGATTTAAGGAATTTTATGCAAGTGTAAAATATGGCGAAAATCAGTATAGAAATACTGATATTTTGCTAGGAATTAGATATTTATTTGGACTAGCAAGAGAATTAAATATGCCTATGGTTATCTATATTCCGTTAGGAACTACTGTGGGAGGACATGATGGAAGTTCGGTTATAGAAAGATATATAGATGACTTGTCAGATTCAAGTGGGATTTTATTTGTTACTTCAACTGGAAATGAGGGTATTGGAGAAAATCACACTTCTGGAAAGATAGAAAAAGTTGGCGAACATGAGGATATTGAACTGCAAGTTGGTGATGAACAAGATGCTATTTTTATGACAATTTATTCACTTGCCCCTGATCGTTATGATTTATCTATTTTATCACCATCAGGAGAACTTATTCCTAATATAAGTCCTAAACAAAAATCAGGAATAAACCTTAATTTTGTTTATGAGGGAACTTCTATGACAGTTTTATTTATAGAACCATCTGAGCTCACAGGAGATCAAGTAATCGTAATAACAGCTAAGAATCTTAGAGCAGGGATTTGGACATTTACATTAAAAGGTGAGTATATCATTCATGGAAAATATCATGCATGGTTATTGCAAAGAGATTTATTAGATCCGAATACGAAATTTGTAAGATCAACGCCGGATACAACTTTAACGATACCATCAACTGCTTATAACATAATTGCAACTGCAAGTTATAATCAAAATAATAATTCAATGATGTCTACATCTGGTAGAGGATTGACTAGAGATGGAAGACAAGCACCTCTTATTGCAGCAGGAGGCATGGAGGCTGTTGTAGGCTCACCAGGAAATTCTAAACGAGTTATTTCGGGTGGAAGTGTAGCAGGGGCAGTGGTCACTGGATGTTGTATGCAATTATTACAATGGGGAATTGTAAATGGAAATGATAAAACTATGTATGCAACTAAAGTTCAGACATATCTTATGAGGGGTACTGATAAAAGAAAATCAGATATTCATCCTAATCCTATAATAGGCTATGGAACTTTGAATATGAAAGAACTTATTACGCAGATGAGTGGTTCAGCAATAGGAAGTCCTAAAGGTTATTCAGATGCTGAATTTTCATTAAATAGCATTTCAAGAAGTGTTGCTAATAATAAGGTCGAAGAAATTGATAATAGTGCAAACGAATTTACGTATAAAGGGTTATATATTAGAAAGCCTCAAGATTAAGCACTCTTAAGTTTCTAAAGCATAGTATAAATAGATAAAAATTTTTAGGGGATAGAATTTTGAGTACAAAAGGTAAGTTAAAATGTGAATGTTTTAATGGAAATTCAATAGAACCACTAACTAATGCAAAGATAACATTAACAGATGCAAATAAGAGTGTGAATAAGGTTATTTATACTAATAGTTCTGGTGCAACAGAGTCAATAATTTTAAATACTCCTGATATAGCAGCTTCACAAAAACCGGGAATGACACCTTATAGTTTATATGATATAACAATTGAAAAATCAGGTTTTGATTTGTTAAAAGTCAATGGTGTGCAAATTTATCCTAATAGAATAGGGATTCAAAAATGCAATCTAAATCAAACTGGAGCTAGAGGAGAAAGAGCAGAAGTTATAAACATAAAGCCTAATAGACTTGTAGGAGGAGATTTTCCAGCTAAAATTCCAGAAGATGAAGTGAAACCACTTCCGCAGGCATCAAATACTGTTGTCTTATCAGAGCCTGTTGTACCACAGTATATAGTAGTTCATGCAGGAGACCCAAGTGATGTTAATGCACCAAATTATACAGTAACAAATAGTTTATAAATCTTAATGAAAAGATTATAAAAATATAAACTATTACTGCGTACGTAGAGAAATTTGCGTAGGACACAGATTTAATTGCAGGTACTACCTAAAGCCTTACACCACAATATGGGCGAAAGCACTATATGATGGTACGAAAGTAGAAACA
>JBOFIK010000006.1:0-10479 GCA_051650125.1 Sarcina sp.
GCTAAATTATACAAGAAATATTAACCAAAAGGAGGTTTGAGCAAGGATTCGAAGAGTTATCGTTTAGCTAAAGCTTGCGAGCAATTCCTCCCCTACCTACTGCGTTGAGGTGGGAGTATCCTTGCGATTCTTAGATGAAAAAAGAGAGAAGACTTGCTTTGAATTTAGGGCTTAACAAAATGAATTTCTTTAAAGCTTTTGCTTTAGGATTTACATTTAGTTTTGCTTGGACACCTTGTGTTGGACCAGCACTTGCATCAGTTCTAGTTATGGCATCAGGAGCTAAAACAGCTCTTACAGGGAATTTATTAGTATTAGTTTATACACTAGGCTTTGTGTTGCCATTTTTGTTTGTAGGAATGTTTACAACAAGTGTGTTAAACTTTATAAAGAAAAATCAGAAATTATTAAATGGAATGATAAAAGTTGGTGGAGTTATTCTAGTAGTTCTTGGTATTATGACATTCACAGGTTGGATAAATAATATTTCAGGATATCTTAATACAATCTCACCAAACTCTACAATTAACACAACACAAGAAAATAATAATCAAAATGAAACCGTAAAAGACAACAGTGCTAACACAGGTGGAAATACTAATACTGAGAATGGAATAGAATCAGAAGTATTACCAGCACCAGACTTTGAACTTAAAGACCAGGGGGAAGAGAGGCAGATAGCGCAAGAATAGGTGATTTCTTAAAAGAACATAACTATACATTCCCAACAGTATTTGATGAAACAGGAGAAGTTACAAATAATTACTTTATAAATGCTTATCCTACGACTTATATGATAGGTAAAGATGGGAAGATATTTGGGTATGTACCAGGAATGCTTAGCAAAAGCCAGATGGAAAGTATAATTGAGCAGACTATTACAGGAAAAAGAGATTAAACAAGAAAGCCTATTGCAAAATTAACTTGCAATAGGCTTTTTAAATTACTTTACTATATTTTCTTCTTCAATGTAGAAATGATCTACAAGTAGCTTTTCAAATTCAGTAAGAAAAGCATCAAGAGTCATATTAACTTCTTGTTCAAATGCTTTTTCAAATCCTAATTTATTAGTATTAATTATGATATTCTCAAGTGATTTTACACTTGTCTTTTTTACTAAGTAACAAATAGCATAATGACTTTGAGCATATGCATTATATCCCTCTTCAAGAGTTTGATTCCAGTTTTCATAAGTATCAAGCTTATCAAAACTTATAAAGTCAAATATCATATTAGAAAAATCATCACCATATGCAAAGTATTCTGATACGCCCTCATCAAACCACCCAGGAAGCGAATGAGGATTAATTTTATTAGTTACTCTAAGCTTGTCTATTAAGTAATGATTATATTCATGTACAAAAACATTTTCAAAAGTTTCATCTACAACAGAATCTTCAAAGAATGGCATATTTAAAGTTTTGTCAAAAGTATCAAAATACCCATCTGCAAAAGCACCATCATTAGAAAGGATATAATTATCTAAATTAGCATGAAGTATAAAATTAAGCTTTTCATGCCCAAGGTTTGTATAAACCTTAGAACTTCTAGAAATAGCTTTATCTATGCATTTTTCAATATCTTTTAAAGCATCAGTAGATATACCATCATGATAAATAATAACATTACTATATTCATACTTATCAAGTTTATTTCTATAAGCAGTAGTTTGTTCATCTAAGAAAACATGAAGAAATTTTAAATTTGTATCTTTATCAACATAAGCATCATATACAATACTTTGGGCTAAGCAATAAAGGACTATGAAAAATATATTTAATAAAATTGGGAAAATATTTAATTTTATTTTATTTTTATAAGCTTTAAGAGCTTTTATGATTCCTACTATTGTTAGAATAGAGAGTGTTAAAAGTATCAATCCTAAAAATATATTTATTTGTTTAAGATTTAAAAATAGATATATTGATAAGAATAAACACATTAATATTGTATATAGAAATAGTGAAAATAGATTACTTGCTAAAGTGCTAAATATTCTTTTTACTTTTGTTGAAATCATCATATCCCCCATTTGTTTTAATATTTTTAAGTATTTTAGTTCTTGTAAGTTTAGCATTTATATTGAGAGTAGAATACAAATTTAATAATAATATAAATTTTTACTATTTAAATTTTATAAAATTCATAAATTTTCCATTAAAAATAGAAATGCACTTTTTCATCAAATTACCTAGTTCATAGGAGGAAGTTTAATTTTATAATAAAATAGTTAAAAAAAATTCCTGTATTAGTTAAAAAATACTGGATAGTTTTGAGATGTATTTATTTAGAAAAAATGAAATATTAACCGTAAATTAATATCAATTAATAATTATTTAGCACAAATAATTATTAATTGATATTAATTGAATTTTTTTATGCTTAAATAATAACATTTAATATATATAGGAATATTTTGAAAAAAAACAATGAGATGTTTATTAAAAAACTATGTATAATATGAATTAAATTCTTTACTTAATATGTAGATTTAGAATTTAATTTTAAATACACAAGGTTAAGTAGGAATATAAAAATAAAGAAAAAAGAAAGGAATTACAAATGAAGAAAAAAATGATAGCGGTAATAGGACTTAGTTTAGTAGTCACCGCGAATAGTTCTAATATTGCATATGCAGCACCTAGTGGCAGTGCAAAAGTAAGTAATAAGAGCTCTAGTGAGACTAATACACAAGACAAAGATTTCAACATTGAATTTTATAGTAATTTAGGGCAACAAGCGTTAAAGCTTGACTTTAATCCTCAAACTATGAAGATTGAAATGGCTAAGCAAAATGATAAGTTAGGAAATGGACAAAATACTTATATGAGGTTATTTTTATATAATTCAAAAAATAACAAAGTAGAAGTAGATAAGTCAATTCTAGATGGAAACACACAAAATTTAAGTGAAATTTTGAATGGTAAAAGTTTTAATTATGGAGATGTTATAGGAATTGATTTTAAAGAAAATTATAACCCTAAAACATCAGATGGAATAAATATTCCTAATAATAATAAAATGAATTATTATAAAATAACAAAAAAAGGAATGGTTCCTTACACACCAGATGTGGTAGTAAATCAACTTAAAGTTACAAATGGTAGCAAAGAAGATGCACTATTAACAGGTTCTGCAAAACCAAATACTAAAATATTAGTAAAAATAGATGGAGAGTCATTTAGCGCAGAGGCTGATAATAGCGGTGATTTTAATATCAAGGTAAATGATAAGAATGGATTTAATGAAAAAACGGTAGTAAATGTAACAATGCAATCAGAAATTGGAGCAATTACTGAAAATATAAAACCTATTCTAATAAAAAAGCCTGAAATAAAAAAGCCTGAGAAAAAAAGTGCAAGTAACATAGAAAAAAAAGGGCAAAATATAGGTTCAAAAACAATAAGTGAAAATGTAGACACTATTAGGAAAGCTACAAATTTACAATCTAGTACAGCTACTGATGAAGGTCTTTTAAATTCAAAAATACAAGTTATTAATGATTGGGGTTCATCAGCTGGATGTATAACATTTAATCCGAATACAATGGAGTTTAATGTAAGCCAGTATAATGAATATCTTGGAAAAAATTCTAATGATTTTTTAAATATTAAAGTTTACAACCCTAGTAAGTACGGAGTACTTTATTCAGCAAATTTAAAAGGTAATGATAATACATCAGCATTAAAATCATTATTAAATGGGAAAAAATTTGCCTATGGAGATATAATTGAAATTTCATATGATAATTCTCAAGGGAAAGTACAAATCGATAATGGTAATGAAAATGAAATGAATACAGATGGAAAAACAGAAAGTTTTGAAATAACTAAGGATGGAATTATAAAAAGTACGTTAGAAAAAGTTGAAGTTAATCCATTTGATGTTTTAGGTAGTTCAAGTTCAATTACATCAGGTACATTAACAGGGAAAACAACTCCTAATAATGTGGTGAATGTAACAATTGGAAATGAAAAGTTTACTGGTAATGCAGATGCAAATGGGAAATTTTCGATTCTAATAAAAGATGATGCTGGTTTTACAAATATGACAGAAATAACAGTATGGGCTGAAAATCAATTAAATACTGTTGTTAAACCATCTATAAAATCAGGAATAGTTCTACAAAATTCGAATATTGAACTTATGAATCAGTGGAATAATTGTGCGGGAGGGATAAAATTTAACCCTGCAACTATGAAGATGAAAACTTATGAAAATTATAGTGAGTTAAATATAGGAACTAATGTTAATATTTCTATTTATAGTAATGAAACAGGAAAAGTTTTAAGTGATTTTGATGCAAATGCAAATACAACAGCAACAAAGTTTAATGAAGCTTTTGATGGTAAAAGTTTTGCCTATGGTGATATTTTAAAAGTAACAACTGATTCAAGTAGTGCAATAAAATTATTAAATGGGACAACTAATTTAAATGCACAAAAAGGAACTTCAGAGTATCAACTAACAAAAGCAGGTTTAGTTCCATATGTAGCAAAGCTTAAAGTTAATCCATTACAAATTTTAAATGGACAAAAAGTAGTAAAAGCTACATTAACAGGTCAAACAGACCCAGGAAAAAAAGTTACTGCTACAATAGATGGAAAAAGTTTCGAGGCAGTAGCAAATGCAAAAGGTGAATATTCTATTCCTATAACTGATGATAATGGATTTGAAGCTTCAACAATTATAAATGTATTTGCACCTAATGAGGGTATTGTAAAAATATCACCAACTTTAGATAATAGCATTAAAATACAAAATAATGAGATAAATATAAATAATGTATGGAATATGCATATAGGAACTGTTAAGTTTAATCCTATTACTAAAAAAATAGAATTTGTAGCAGGCTCAGCAGGAATTAATCCATATTTACCAAAAAATTCAGAAGCTTTTGGTATATATATGTACGATGAGAGTGGCAAACTTTTAAATTCTATGAAAGTGTATGGTAGTACTTACCCAGAAAAGGATTTAGCAACATTTTTTAATAATGTTCCATATAAATATGGTGATATTATAAGGATTGATTATAAAACATCAAGTCAAGTTACAATTAGTAATTTTGATAATCAAAAATCATATCGCGTTGCAGGTAATAATCAATTTCAAATTACAAAGGATGGATTTAAAAAAGTTAATTTACAAACAGTTAACGTAAATGCTTTTAATATATTAGGAAGCAGTAATAATGCAGTTACTAGTGGAACTTTAACAGGTAAAACTTTAAAACCAAATGCTACGGTTAATATAGAAATGGATAATAAAAATTATACAACAAAATCAAATGCAAAAGGTGAGTATTCTATAAAATTAACAAATTCAAGTGGTTTTGAAAGTACAACAAAGATTTCAGTTTCAACACAAGGTGAACTTACAAATGTAATTTATCCAGTGGCAGTAACAAATCTAGGGATTTCTCAAAGTAAGTTACAACTTAATGATAACTCTTTAGGAATAGCTCAAACAATGACATTTGATCCAGCTACTATGGAGATTATTAATACTGGGAATTCTTTTGCAGGACAATTAATAGATCAAACTACTGGTAAAGTAAAAGCTAGTTTATCAACTGGGAACTTTAATGCATTTACATCAAAAAATGATTTAAATGGTGCAAAATTTAGATATGGAGATATTATATCTATATATGAAAGTGAAGAGACTAGTTTATCAGATGGTAAAGTTATGCTGATAAATGGAAAGAAAACTACCGATGTAGATGCAATAAGTAAGTTTGTATCATTTGAAATCACTCCACAAGGATTAGTACAAGTTCAAAATAAAGAATTAAGCAATGTAAGTGCTTTATTTAAAGGTAATTCAGTAGTAAATGTTACAGGTAAAACATCACCTAATACAGCTATGAAATTATATTATGGAAATAATAAAGAAATCACAATTACATCAAATAAAGAAGGAGTATTTTCAACAGATATACCACTAGAAGATGCAAATGTAGGTTCAGAAGTTAGAATTTTTATAAATAATAAAAATCTTAAAAATGTTGTAGTTAAATATGATTCAAAAATGTTCAATACAAATAATAGCATTCAAATTATAAATAACGAGGCATTCCCTGTTATAAATATTACATTTTCTCCTGCAACAAGCACAATTCAATCATTAGTATATCCAAGAGATAAAACTTATGCTGGAGTATTCTATGGAAATAGAATGAATATAAGTATATTAAATCCTAAAACAGGTGAGGTTCTAAAAAGTGTAACTTCAAAAAAAGCAGGAGAAATACAAAGTTTTTCAGATGAATTAAACAATTTTAAATATACACAAGGCGACATTGTAAAAATTCAATACGATAAAAATTTAGTTAGTGCAAATGTAATTGATAATAAAAAGCAAATAGGAAATACTACTGGGGCTAGTGAATATTTTGAAATTACTAATAAAGGTTTAATAAATATAACTAATAAATTTATAAGTGTACAACCTTTAAATATACTAGGAAATGGAAAAGTTACGAAAGCTACGGTAACAGGTAAAGCTAGTCCTAATAAAGTAGTTACAGCAACTATTAATGGAGAAGAGTTTAAAGCTGCTGCGAGTGCTAGTGGAGAATTTAGTATAAACATTCAAGATAACGAAGGCTTTACAAATAAAACAACTATTACACTATCAGCAGATGGTTATATACCAAGTACTATAAAGCCGAGCGTTAGCCAAAATCTTCAATTAGTTAATAGTTATGTAAACTTTTATCAAAATAGTTTTAACTCAGAGGCAACTAGTCTTTGTTCGAGTATAGGGTTTGATGTAGAGAATAATACTTTCTTTGTAAATAACTATAAAGATAGTTTTGGTACTGGAAGTTCAAATTACTTTAGTTTATATTTATATAACAGTCAAGGAAAAGTTATTGATAGTAAAGCATTTACAGGTAAATCAACAAGTGATTTATCAACATTCATAAATGGAAAAACATTTAAGTATGGAGATGTTATTGGATTAAAATATAATCCAGATATTTATAAGCCAATGGTAGTCAATGCGAATACTGTAATTGGTAATATATCTGGAGAGATGGAATATTTTAAAATAACAAAAGATGGTCTTGTAAGGGTTGACTTTGGAAATAGTGCTACAACAAAAAATATAGCTTGGAATGGTAGTTCATTAAACATAAGTGCTAATATAGCAACTGGAAATAGTGAAAGTATTTTAAATGCAGATAAAAAAATTGTTCTAGTAAATAGTGATAATAAAATTTTAGCATCAGAAAATGCAACTACAAAAATGTCAGATGGAAATGTAATAGTGTCAGGGAGTCTTAATTCAAGCGATTTAGCTAAAATAAAAGCTAATGAATCTTATAATATAGGTTTAGATATAAATGGAACTATTATGCCTTTATATGTAGATGGAAATGTTCCGAATTCAGATATGTATTTATTAAGTGGAAGTTCTAGAAATAAATTAGGGATAAGTTTAAAGAATAAAAATTATGTTACTTTAAACAATGCTACACAGATAAGTTCATACCTAGATGGAATTATTAAGAATGTATCAAATATATCCACAAGTACGTTAACTACAAATTTAGTTGACCAAAATCAAATTTTAGCAGCAGAGTTTATAACAAGGATAGGGGCTAAAAATATAGAAGCTTTGTATAGTAAAAGTAGTGAAAATGCAAACTTTATAAATTGGGTTCTAAATAATTCTAATGCAATGCAAGAGTTTCTAAGTGGACCTAGCCCTGCAGGTCATACACCAGAGGGTCAACCTAAAGCATCATATTCAGAATGCTTACAAGTATGGTCAAATATATGGAATACTTATACAAATTCACATACTGGATTTAATTTAAAACTTGCAATTGCAACAGCACTTTCTAATGGAGGAACAATACATGCTTTTCCTAGTGGAAGACCAGTTGGAAGTCCAGTAGAAAGATATAATATATTTGAAACTCTAAATGCTAATGGTGGTATGTTACCAGAATTTAAAACTTTAGATGTCAGTCATTTATGTTACATTACAAATGTACCAATAGCTAATGACCAAATTATTCCAATGAGAAATATTATTTTACAAAATCACAATGGATTAGTTAAGGAAAATGCTTTAAATAATATAGCTTATACAATACATTATAACCTCAATAATCCACATACTGGAGCGAGTGTGTTTGGACCAAATTTCTATGGTAATAATCCAAGAATTAAAACAGTTTGGTATGATGGCGGAGTTTGTGGTGCAGCAGGACGTATGGGAGCGGCAGGAGAACAGGTATTTGGAATTCCAGCAGTTCAAACACCACAGCCTGGACATAATGCATTCATATGGTATAACGCAAAGAATAATTCTTGGAATATAGGAAATGTAGTTGATGGTTGGAGTGAGACTTATGATGCAGACATGAGTAGTTGGTCTAATGCAATTGCACCTAATAAAGATATGATTGCGAGTTATAACTTACTGTATCAAGTAGCCGATACAATGGGGTTAACAAAGTCTAATTTATATATATATCTTGCTAATACAGAAACAACATATACTGCAAAACTTGCAGCGATAAATGCAGCAATAAAGGAAAATAAGTTAAATCTTGGTGCTTGGATAGCATTAGTTAATTTATATAAATCAAATCCTAACACAACGATAGAACAATATAATACTCTAGAAAATAATATTATTGAGACATTTAAAGAGTATCCAATGCCTATGTATGATTTACTTTATCAGTTAAAAAATACGTATATAGATAAAGGGTCAGAAAATGATTTTAATAATTATGTAACTTCTATAAAAAATATATTAACGAAAGAACAGAATATGCCAAATTATGGTTCTATAGCCAAAGCTATGCTTGGACAGATGCAACCAGATGGATTAGTTGTTGGCAATGTGGTTATACCAGGATCAATCAATATTCAAAATGTGTGGGAAGAGCAAATAGGAAACATTAGTATTGATGGAACAACTAAGCAAATAAAGGTAAGACCATCAGGTTCTTCTACAAACCCTTATGGAGTGGGAGAAGCATTTAAAATATCTCTTGAAAAAGCTGATGGAACAATAATAAAATCATTAGTAGTTAATCATCAGGAAGCTAAGCCAGGAGTAGCTTTAGAAAAAGAGTTTAATAATGTGAAGTTTGATTTTGGTGATAAAATAGTAATAAATTATGTAGGTTCATCAAATATCACAGCTAATGAGATAATTTCAAATGATGGAACAGTTTCTTCAATGAAAGTAAATAAACCAATTACAACTTTCTATATAACTAAAAATGGATTAAGTTTGGTAGAGAGTGGTCTATCTGATAAAGTTTCAGTTCCAGTAGTCATTAAAGATAGTGAAAATAAAGTTATTAAACAAGGGGAAACATTGACTGGTCAAATGGGATCATCAATAGTATGTAAAAATTTAGAGATTCCAACAGGATACAAATTGAATTCTGTATTATTCAATGGAAGTGTAATTTATACTGGAGATAATGAAACTGATGCACAGTTTGTTATAGCACAGAAAAAATATGCTAAAAATGAATCAATAGAAATCTTAGTAAATAAAATTAATTCTATAAATACTACAGAATTACAAAATGAAATTGTAACTGCGAAAGCTAAATTAAGTTCAGGTATTTTATATACAGAAAATTCATCAAATGCTTTAAAAAGTGCAATAGCAAGTGGGCAAGAAGTATTAAAAAATACAAAATCAACACAGGTTCAGATAAATAATGCTACGGAGAATATAAAACAAGCAGTTGCTAGTTTAGCTGAGTGGTGTAATGCAAATCAAGAAATAACAAATGCGATTGATAAAGCACAACAAGTATTAACTAATGGTAGTATAAATGGAAATCTAGGATATACAGATTCTTCAAAAGTTATTTTAACAAATGTTATTACTAACGCGAAAAAACTTATAGGAGATCCAAATGCTACACCAACTGATATAACAAAAGCTATAAATGAAATAAACAATGCAGTAAAAGGATTAAAAGTTAATACAATTGGTCTTTCAGATGCAATAGCTAGTGCAAACGCAAAAGTTAAAAGTGGAGATTTCACATCAAACAGTAAGAATGCATTAGAAAATACAATTGCAAGTGGAAATAAAGTTTTAGAAAATGCAAGTGCTTCACCAAGTGAAGTTAAAGTAGCAACAATAGCAATAAACAATGCTATTAAAACTTTACAAAATGTAGCAACAATAGTTCAAAAAGATGCTTTAACAAATGCTATAAACGAAGGTGAAAAAACATTAACAAAGGGAAGTTCGAATGGAAACCAAGGTTATACAAATGCTACATCAAAGGCTTTAACAAAAGTAATAGATGCTGCAAAGCAAATGCTTAAGGATCCAAATGCAACTCAGAGTAATATTGCAAAAGAAATAACAGCTATTAACAATGCTGAAAATGCATTAAAAGCAAATACAAATAATCTTGAAAAGGCAGTAACAGTTGCAAAAACTAAAACAGGTAAGTACACAAAAATGAGTCAA
>JBOFIK010000007.1:0-67280 GCA_051650125.1 Sarcina sp.
TCCAAAAACTTCTAAAGAAAAATAAACTTGGGCAATCTATGTCTCGTCGTGGAAACTGTTGGGATAATGCGCCACAAGAATCCTTTTTCGGGCATATGAAAGATGAAATTATATTTAAGGAATTACAAAGCTTAACTAAGGTAATTAAGGCTATTGATTATTATAATTATCATAGATGTCAGTGGAATTTGAAAAAGATGACCCCGGTTCAATACCGAAATCATCTTCTAGCTTCATAGCCCTCTTTTTTATTCTGTCCTTGACATAGGGTCCACTTTAATCATCTTCTAGCTTCATAGCCCTCTTTTTTATTCTGTCCTTGACATAGGGTCCACTTTAATCATCACCCAACTATAAGTCTTTTTTAAGTTCCTTCTGCACACTCCACTTTATATAGCTTTATTTTTACAATTAATTACTAAAATAAATAAGAATCTTAAAATTTAAAAATACACCCTCAAGATATTTTAATAATTCTATCGCAGAAACTTCCTACTTCCTTATCGTGTGTAACTATCACTACCGTCTTTCCACACTTATTAAGTTCCTTTAATAAATTTAACACATTCATTCTATTTTCTACATCAAGTGATCCCGTTGGCTCATCAGCTAAAATTATTTTTGATTTTTTTAAAAATAACCTAGCAATAGCAATCCTTTGTTGTTCTCCACCACTTAGCGAATATACTTTGGAATTTATTTTATTAGCTAAACCAACTTTATCCAAAGATAATATTTTTAATTTTTCTTTTTCTTTAAACTTTTTTCCACAATATTCTAGAGCTATATCTAAATTTTCACTTACACTTTGACTATCAATCAAAGCATAATTTTGAAATAAATAACCTATTTCATTTCTAAATAAGTCTATTTTTTTTTTTTTATTTACAAAAGGATTTACAATCTTATTTATAATAACCTCACCACTATCAGCCTTATCTAAACACCCTATTAAATTTAGGATGGTAGTTTTTCCACTACCACTTTTCCCCATTATAGCTACCATTTCATTTTCTTTTATGGAACAACTAAAATCATCTAAGATTTTAGTTGTTCCATATGATTTTTTTATACCAACTAACTTTATCACTTTATATTATTCTCCTTTTAAAATATTTTTAACTTGTTTCGCTAAATAAAGTTTAAAAACAAATAAACTTATCATCATTTCAAAAATACAGAAAACCCCAGAAATAATGATTATAAGCAACCAATATTGGGAATATAAAAAAATAGCTGAAATATCAACCATTCCCCATAAAATTAAAATAGATAATAAATAATATTTATATAATTTTAGATACGAATATCCATGAATGTATTTTACCGCATTAATATACTTATTTTTCTCTATATAATTTAAAGCTATAAATATCAATACTATTAATTCAGTTAAAATTAATAATATTAATAGATAATAATCAAAATTAATTTGCTTATTTATTTCATAAATATAAGACGACATTTTAGAATAAACAGAAGGCATTCCTATAATATATTTATTAATATTCAAACTCTTTAATTGATTATTAAGCGTTACCCATCCATTTTCTCCACCGATATAAGGCATCATATACCCACCAGTTAAATAAGATAAATATCTATCTCCACCTAGGTTATAAGGGTTAACCACAGCTATTACAGCATTTATACTATACCCTTTCATCTTATTTTCTAATCTAGTATTGTATAAAAATTCTTTTTGATTATTTTTTATAAAAGTAATTTTAACCTTCACTGGTTTCAATTTTGGAAGTTTCTTTCCCATCTCCTTATAATGATAAATTTTATTTGCATATTTAGCATTATAATACCATTTCTCATAGCTTTTAAGTAAAAGGTTTTCTTGACTTTTATACATTTCAGGAACTAAAATTTGTATCTCATTTGTATTATTAAAACTATGAATATTTATAACTTCATTATTTATATTATATATAGGATTTAATTTTAAATAATGACTATTAACAGTTATTGAATTTCCCGAACTCAAGCAAGGACCACTTCCAAATTTTTGAAAACTACGACTCTTTATATGTTGATTTTCTAAAAAATCTCCTGTTGAAGGTTTTATTAATAGAGCACCTGACAGACTTAGTTTTTTAAAAAGCTTTTCACTTTCTATAGTTTCTTGATAATATCTAGGACTTCCAATAGTGGTCATATAAGAGCTGTTGTATTCCAAGTAGCAATATTTTTTTGCTACTTGCCATCCATTGTCACTATATTTCACATTTAAATTTAAATAACTATTGAAAATATTTATAACCATATATATATATATTATAGAAAATATAACTTTAGTAACATAACTTATTAATTGTATTATTAAGTGAGGTTTCTTATTTTTTATCATATTATTTATATTTATTTTTAATAATAATAAATAACTTGGTATATTACATATAAATAATATAATTGATATTAATCCTATATTAATTATCCAAAAGCTTAAATAATCTACAACATATAAAAATCTATTAAAATAACATAAATAAATTATAATTATACTAAATGCTACTAGAAATGCTACCACATAAACTTGTAAAATTTCCTCTAAAAAATATAGAAATATTTTTTTATTAGTAAACCCAAATAATTTTTTTATTGCAAATTCTTTATATTTAGAAATAGCATAATAAGAAATTGTTAAAGAAATTAAAAGAGTTAGGACTATTACAACAAGTTTTAGATTTTCATTTAACGGTTTATTCGAATTAAATGAACTTACATAACTTATACTTGAAATATTTAACCCAATACTTTTAAAATATTTTGCTACTACATTTATATTATAATTAGCACCATTAACATAGTAAATTCCTTCAACAGGTATATTATTACTATTCATTTTTTTTATATCCATAGATATATTTTTATCAAATAATTTAATCTTAAAATTTACTAGGGAGTTTTCACTTGTAATCTTCATATTAAACTTTTGATTTAAAGCTTTAATATTACCTACACTCGCATTTATACTTATATTCTGATGTAAATAATTACTATTATTATAATTTACCTTATAGATATTTATATTCTGCTTCTTAGAAAAAGCATTTATACTATTGAATATTTCAGAACTTTTTAAAGTATGATTCCAACTGGATATCTCAATTTTATATGTATTATTATAAAGCATTTGATTTACTTGTTTAAATGAGAATACTTTGATATAGGTAAATGACATAAAAATATAAAATATAGTTATTAATATAAAAAGTATTTTTTTCATTTTAAATCCTCTCTGTAATAATTATAAAGACAAACTATATTTATAGTTTGTCTTATAATTAAAATTATAAATTTATATATTTTAAAGATACTTTCACACTTCCCCCTGTTATTCACTCTTTAAAATGATAATTTAATTATAACTACTCATAGGGTATCTTGATTCTGTCTGTACTGGACCTGAGTTATTAAATTCATTGTACCATTGCATATAATTTTGACTATTTCCAACAAAGCCTTGTGAGCCTGCTTCATACGTATTAGGTCCAGCAACATTCGGAACACTTGCATCAGCCGGAACATTTAATTCTAATGGAGAATACGAACTTTGTCCATTTCCATTAACGACACCTGATATTACAAATCCAACATATTGATCCCATGGACATCTCTTAGGATATACAATAGACACAGCTGATCCTCCATTAGGGCTTAATCCATAAGTCCATAAATCTTCGGAATCAGCTAAGTTAGTGCTACCATTTAAAGCTGAAAATTCATAAGTTTTATTTTGTGTTGGTTTTGCTAAAAGAGGTTGATATTTTGAAGGGTCATGATTCATATTTCTACTAATAGCAAAACCTCCTGCAACTAAAATTCCACTAATTATTCCTAGTGTTAATAAACGTTTTATCATATTTTATACTTCTCCTTTATAATTTATAATTTATAATATTTAATAGCTTGTAATACTACTTTATTATTATAGTTTATTTTCTTTTTATTTTTTCACTTAAAACTTTAATATAATTAAAAATGTCTATTAAATGCTACTTTATCCCACAATTTACTCTACTAAACTCTTATAATCTTTTTAAAATAAACCTATATTGTATAAATAAACCTTTTTTATTAAATATTTTAATATTTTAATATTTTAATATTATATTTTTTAAATTATATATATTAATTTAAATTAAATATTATAAAATATTCAAAATGTCAAAAAATATTCAAAAAAATTGCATTTTTAATTTTGTAACTATAGTAGTGCATTTTAACTTGAATAATTTTACAGTTATATATAAGTCTTTTTAAGCTATCTTTAATAATTTGAAAATTTCGGTTAACGAAACTCCATTTTTAGTTGTATTGAAGATACTTTGTACCTTTTCTTTTTCTAATTCATTTTTCACTTTTTAAAACCAAGTTTAGCCTTATATTCCCTAAAAAAAGGCTCTATCTCTCAACGTAAATTATAGTGACTTAAAATATCTAGAATTGAGAGGCTAGAATCTAATGAAATAAATGCTTTTAATATAGAGTTCTCATACAAAGAATCTTTAGGATAATTTTAAACTATAGCAACGTTCTTTCTATCATTTAAATCACCTACGTATTTATAAACATAATACTTTTTCTTTCTGACTGTGACTAGGTCGAAAGTCTTTAATCGTAATCATTTTGCAAACATAGGTATCCTTACCAAGGCTATTATGACTCTTAGGATATACTACTCTATTAGTTTTTATGACACCTATATAATTATGATTTTCATTAGATACTGTTGCATCAAAAATAGCTTTTGAGCTATACCAACTATCAGCAAGAACAATAAGTCTATTAAGTTTTTTCGATAATCCGTTTATTAAAGATTTAGCAAGTTCTATTTTGCTCATCATAACCCTCTACTGAATAAGGCAATGTTAGACTATTACCGGATAATATAAAGTTACTATTATTTGATGTCCGTAAGTATGCTTACTTTCTAAATGAGAGTAAGCATACTTACAATCTTCTATAGTTTTTTTGCCTGTGACGAGGGCTTAGTTTTTTAGAAATTGTATCATCAATTATAAAATAGACAGGTTATTTCGATTTCTCAGATCTTACAGTCATGGTATTTATAAGATTTTTTTGCATTGAAGTAGTTATGAGATTTTCATCCCATGAACTATTTGATATAAATCTTCCTATACTTGTCCTATGAGAAAGTGAATATTCTGCTATTTGAGATATTTTCCCGCTATACCTGTTTGTAATCATTTTTGTTAAAATTATTTTTAAGTTTTTAAATTGTGGTTTAGTTAAATAAAAATCACATTTTAAATCATTTAAAAATTTGTTTATTGATAAGTCTTTTGATATAATAAGTTCCTGAAACATTTGTAAACAACTCTTTTGTTGGATTTGGTGTAGGAACTTAATTATAACAAGGATTTACTACAAATGTTTTTTTGTTTTATACAACTGTAAAATTATTCAAGTATTTTCGCACTATTATAGTTTGTAATTAAATTCTTATAATAAAATTAAAATCCATCTAATTATTTCTAAAATCTTAATTGCAATATCTAAGAATTTTGATAAATCACTTATTAGAACTTACGTTCTATATTTTTTAATTCTAGGATATAATATAAATTAGCAAAAAAATTTGAAAGGAGGCAAAACTTATGAACTCATATTTTGACAACGTAGTCTATATGGATATAAAAACAAGTAGCCTTAGTTCTAAAGATGGAGAGATTTTAGAAATTGCTTGTATAAAGTTTTCTAAGGGAAAGCCATCTTATTTCCAAAGACTTATAAAAAATAAAAATAGAGTTAGTAAAACTGTTATGGAAAACCTACCAGGGATTGAAGCAATTGACCTTGCTAAAGCCCAAGAACTTGATGTAGTTTTTGATGAAGTTAAGCTTTTTATTGGTAATCTTCCTATCATAACTCACAATGCAAACTTTAAGAAAGAATTTATTGAAATAGCCTTCTTTAAAAGTAATATGATTATAAAAAATAAATTCTTAGATTCAGTAGAACTTATTGCTCTTATTGAGCCTTATCATAGAGAATATACACTCAAATCATTCACTCAAAATATTTTAAGAAAAGATTTTATAAACAGAGCTAGTGAAAATGTTACTTACACTGTTGAGATTATAAATAAAATTCTTGAAAGAAATGATATTGGTGATTTTACTGCACAATATACTCAGCTTATAGGCGACTGGGCTTTTGCACCATACCTTGAAAAGTATCACCTTAATGAGGAGCTTATGAAAATCAAGCCTGAAATTGAGATTATTGATGTTGAGGAAGAAGGTATAATCCCTATAAAACTTAAAAGAAACTGCGAAGATTCTTTAAAAGATATAAAAGCTTTTAAAGCTATAAATCCTACATATAAATTTAGGCAAGCACAATACGATGTTATGCAAAATGTTAGAAAAACTTTAGACACTGGTAGCATATCAATTATTGAAGCTCCAACAGGAACAGGTAAAAGTATTGCTTACCTACTCCCTTCTATTGTTAAAGCTTATAAAACAGGACAAAAAATCTTTATATCAACTAATACAAAAGAACTTCAAAGACAATTAACTCACAAAGATATTCCTTTCCTTTTGAAAAGTTTTGATTTAGAACACAAAGTTGATTTTGTAAATATCAAAGGTAAGGGGAATTACATTTGCCAAGAAGTCCTTGAAGATATTCTAAAGGATACTGTTTTTGACCAAAACAAATCTACAATAGAAAAACTAGCTTTAATTTATCTTGATAGATATAGCAAATCTGGAAATTATGGTGATTTTGAAGAGATTAACTACTTTGTTAGAGAACACTTTAAACTTGATAGCTTCATACATTTTTGTAGTTCTGATAGTGATGGTTGTGATATTAAAAATTGTCACAAAAAATGTTTCTATAAAAATACTGTTGAGAAATTAAAAGATAGTACAATTGTTATTCTTAATCATGCTCTTTTACTTAAATGGAGCTATGATGATGAAATTAAAAATGTAATTATAGATGAGGCACATAATCTTAGCGACTCTATATTTGATGCTTATGCTGGTGCTTTATCTTCACGTGAGCTTAAAAGGCTTTTGCTTGAAATATTAGATTATGAAAAAAAGAAGGGTTACATAAACTATGTTTGGAAACATACTCAAAATCGTTCAAGTAACTTTAGAGAAAAACTTAGAGATAAAATAAAAACCTCTTTTAGTACATTAGAGAGAGTTCCTTATGTTTCTTTAAAATCTCTTAACCTTGAATATGACCTTGATGTAACTTTCAACCCAGAGTTTCCAAACTTTAAAGATGTTAGACATGAACTTCTAGTTTTAAAAGAAGACCTTTTAGATATTTATAAAGATTTAAAATTATTTATAGATGGCAATAACCTTGAAGATGCTAAGGTTAAAAACAGAGGTGAGGTTTTAATTAAAAAAGTTGATAGAGTTAAGGATTATATAGACTTCATAGAAATTTATACTGCTGACCACCAAAAATCAAACTGTTATGGATTCTATTGTTCTAAAAACAAAAAAGGTTTTGAAGCTTATATAAAAGACCTCAATTCACCTTTGATATTCTTTGAGAAATTTTTAAATAACACACATAGTTGTGCTTTCTTATCTGCTACTTTAAAAAATAAAGGTAAATATGATGAGTTTAAAAAATCTCTTGCAATAGATAAAGTTGAAAATAGATATATCAATGAAGTTAAAGATGTAGATAATAGTTTTGATTTAGCAAACAGAACAATAGTAGCATCTCCATCAGATTCACCTAGATATTATGATGAAGATTTTAATAAATTTATGGTAAAAGCAACACTTGATATACTTGAAAAAGTTCCTGGTAATCTTCTTATATTATTTACTAGTAAAAAAAGACTTGAGCGTTTTAAAGAAAAAATTGCTTTATTCCTTTCTACTAATAATATAAAAATTTATCAGGGCAAGAGAGAGATAGAAAAACTTCAAGACACAACTCAAAGAGCTGTACTTCTTGGTTCAAAAGGTTTCTTTGAAGGAATTGATATCCCTGGTGATTCACTTAGTTGTGTTCTAATGGATAAACTTCCTATTATAAACCCAAGTGACCCATTATACTCAAAACTTATGAAAAATGGAAAAAGCTTTAGTGCTATTAATAACCCAAGAGTTGTAACTAGCTTTAAACAATGTTTTGGAAGACTTATACGAACTGAAATGGATTATGGGTACTTTGTTGTTTTTGATAAAGGAAAAGATAACTCTCTTTGGGCCGAACTTTCAAGAGAATATCCAGTGATTAACTTTACAAGCGAAAATTCAAAATCTATGCTAAAAAATATGGATAAAAAATTCATTGAATGGAATACTTTAAATATGGACATAATAATAGAGAAAAGTATTTCTAGCCTAGAGAAACACCTCAAAAATAACAAACAGAATCTATTTGGAAACTCCCTAAAGTTGATAGATTCCATAAACAAGTTTTATGAACTTGAACTTCGCAAAAAAAAATTAAATCAAAACATCATTTTCGAGAGTAGTAATAAACGATTATTATCGTTTTACAAACCTCTAGGCATTGAAATACAACTTAAAAATAAAAAACTGCTAACAGATGCAATTACAAAGTGCTTTAAATAAATGTAGTCTCAATTACATAAATAGATAACTTAATTCAAAAAAAGCCCTAAAACTTTCGTTTTAGAGCTTTTCCTTTTTATTTCAAACTAGCATGTCTTTTCTCACTTAATTTTGAATAACAATATTCAATTATATCACTTCTCTTTATTATCCCTATAAATACCCCATCATCATCCACTACCGGAACAAAATTTTGAGATATAGCAAGTGATATTAAACCGTCCATATCTGAATTTATAGTAACACTTCTATGATTTACTTTTCTCTCAATATCTTTTATTAAAACTTCACTCGTATTATTAAAAGTTAAGCCTTCAGTATTTTTGAGTTTCCAAAGTAAATCTCCTTCTGTTAGAGTTCCTATATAAACCCCTTCATCATTTATTAGTGGCACTGCTGTATAACTGTGATGTTCCATTCTCTCAAGAACTCTTCTCATAGTTGCACTTTCTTTTTCATGAACCACTTCAATTTTTGGAGTTAAGAAAAAAGCAATATTCATTATTAATCTATCCCTCATTTTTTCAAAATTTATGATAATAAAGTTTTATCATCCCTTATATTTTACCATATCTAAAATTCATTTTGATTACCTTAATTATTACATATCAATTAACTTTTCAAAATTACTTTCTACTACTCTTAAACTTGTATGAATAGTTAAAATACTCATAGTCATCTAAAGTTGTAATTTCATCACTATATATGATTCCGCCTGCAATATTTTTTCTAAGTGTAACATCTTGAAGATACTTTCCATCACAAGCTTCACATTTTCCTAGTGCATTAAATCTTGTTTCTAAAAGTGCAAGTGGCTCTACTACTGTAAGAGGTGTTTTGCATTTTTCACACTTAAACTCTAAATTTATTATAGTTGGATCTTGTTTCCTTAAATCCTTTATCTTGATAGTTGGAAGTGCATATACATCGTCAACTATGTGCTTTCCTATAACATCTTCTTTATATATTTTTCTTAATACCTCAGCAGTGTAAATTGAATCATTTAAAGCATCATGAAGTTTACTATTGTCAACTTCTACTTCAAGTTCTGCTAGAGCAACTTTAAGTCCAATCGGTTTTTTATAAGCTAAAATTTTTGTACAATAAGCCTGTAAATCTAAATATCTATTTATCCAAAATACATCGTCATACCCTTGATATTTAGCATTTATAACAATCTCTGCTATATCATCTGTTGCCCATGAACATACTATATCATCTTTTCCAATAAAATTTTTAAGCCCTATAAGTCCTTCTTTAAGACTTTTTGCATTTCTAAGATTGTTAAATGTTATCCCAGTCATATCTGTAATTTTAGGATTTAAAACTGGAAAAGCACAAGATCTTGTATATGCTTTATATGAATCTATTTGTTTCATATTATCATCAAGTTTTACAGCTCCTATTTGTATTATCTCATTTTGAACTTCTAAAGTTCTAAGATGTCTATTTCTTTCATAAATATGCGGATAAAATTTAGTTATATTCTGCATATTATTGAATTCTAAGTCTAGTATTACATATCCCATTTTTCATATCCCTTCGTTATTACATCCATATCAATTAAACTACAAATATATAGCTAATTTTTTATTGTTTTTTTAATATCCCAAGAACTACACCTAATATATTAACTTCTTCACCTTCAAGCTTTATAGGCTCATACTTTTCATTAGCTGGCATAAGAAGTGGTTTTGGTGCATTAAGATTTAAGGTCTTAAGTGTAGCACTACCGTTTATATCTACTGCTACAATCTCATTGTGGTAGGCTGCTGCTTGTTTTTTTACTACAACAAAATCACCACTATCAATTCCTTTATCTATCATACTATCACCTTTTACAGATAACATAAATACTTCATTTTCTTTTCTAAGAAATCTCCTTGGAATATTCATATTAGCCTTTGCTAACTCATTCATTTCAATAGGATTTCCAGCTGCTATGTTACTATATACAGGAACAGAAATCAAATCTTTAGACTTAACTGATTCTTCTACACCATCTTTATATAATATAACTTCAGCTGTTGCTTCCATATTATCTATCATAAAATCAAATTTTTTACCATGAATTATATCTTTATATTGATAATTTTCAATAGTTGAAACCACATTTTTTTTGACATTGAACTTATTCTTTAAAATAAAGTTTTTTGTTTTTGCACTTACAACAGTTGAAATATTTCTACCTTTTGCAAGCCATATATGCTCTCTTGTACTATTAATTTTATTTAATATAAATACATACATTCCATATTTATTATTTTTTATAGATTCTACAAATTTAAACTCTGCTCTTATAAGATTTTCACAATCATCTAAAATTACATGTGCATATTCTTTTTTCATTTTGTTTGCTTTTTCAATTGCAAATAAAACTTCATCATACTTGTCCATATACCCAGAGTTTTGTAACTCAAAACTATATTTTTGACAGATACTAAAAATCTGTTCTCTTGTAACTGAATTTACTCTTATACTTTTCTTTCTTCCTTTTCTTGAAATCTCAAGGTATTCTGAAAGTACAAATGCACAAGACTTAATCCACTCTATCTCTTCTAATAGATAGTCTAAACTGACTTTTTCTAAAAATCTGCTAAGTTTATTTTCCTTCTTAAAAAAATTATAAACATTCTCAAGTTTATTAATTCTAAGGCTTTTCTTTGAATACTTAAGAGAAAGTTTTTGTTCTCTCATATAAGATTTAGAATAAAGTTCTACTAAATCATTTATAGTTACAATATCAAATTTTGATTTATTCTCTAATGTAAATAGTGAATAAAATTCATCTTTCATATCACTTTTTGCATCCTTGTAAATCTCACTTGCAACTTTAACTTTATCTTTTGATGAAGTTATAAAGGCTACCCTATCATTGTTATATATACAATAATTGTTTTCAAAATCTACGCCCTTATATAAAGATACCGTAGTCTTACCAGTACCAAGTTCACCCTTTAGAACTTGAATTTTTGCTTTTTTACTATCTAAAAATCTTGATTGTCCTCTACTAAATTCCATAACTATGCTCCTTTCCTATTTTATTTTTTAAAAAGCCCTAGGGAGAGATTATATTATGTAACTCTCCTTAGAGCTTTCTTAAAACTATCTAAGTCTTATTAGAATTTTGTCCATAACTCTAATGCTTTTGCAGCAAGAGTATTTTGTCTTTCTTCTAAAACATTCATATTCCAATCTTCATTTTTAAATACTTCCTCAGTAATTTTAAATTGCCCTTTTTTACTTAAGTATTCTTCTACTTTTTCAGTAAATGGTTTATTACTAAGTCTTGTATTTTTAGTTCCTGCTATAAGAACTAAATTTCCAAGTTTGTTAGAATAGTTTCTTCTTTGGTCTGCTTTAAAGTTACTAGTCCAGTAAGTATCCTTAGCGTTTCTAGGTAAGATGTGCTCTACCATTACTTTATTTGTATAGTAATCCACAACTTCACCCTCATTTGCTTCAATATCCATTCTTACGAACACATATTTAGGAATTGTCATTCTACCCTTACTATAAAAATCTATATCATTTAAGGCATTTCTAAAGAATCCAGTTGTTCTCTCAAGGTCAGCAATAAATGCATCACTTTGTCTGATTGTATCAAGTGAATTCGCCGCATCTATAACATTAATTATATCATAAACTCTTGCAAGTCTATCAGCAAATGAATTCCCATTCACCCAATCTATTACTATTCTTTTTTCTAAAAGTTTTACAAACTCTAAAACTTCATCTGCACTAGGCTTAAACTTCTCAATAAATCTAATTATAGCTGCTGCCCAATCTTCATATGGTAAGAATTCTCTCATAGCTGTAAGTAAGTTTTTATAGTATACATCTTTCTTTTTATCATTTGATCCAAGGTCTGCATCTACAACATACTTGCTATATATCTCTTTGATATTGTGCATGTGATTTGTAAATTCTTTACCTTTATATCCTTTTTTCTCAGGATAGATAACTTTTGTATACTCATCATATAATGATGCCTCTGCTTTCTTTTTAAGAGTTGTTGTTCTCATAAATCCTATAAGCATCTCAAGAGTGTCTTTTCCTAAATCAAGCTCATCATTTTCCCATATATCTGTGTATTCTTTTCTCTCTTCTAAAGGTATAACTCTAAGATTTTCACTCTTAAGAAGATCTGCATTTGTAAGAGGTAAACCTCTTGAATTAATAACGTTGAATAGTCTAAATGCTGACTCAAATGAGTTAGTAGTTATAACAACTAAAACAACCTTTTGTAGTAAGTACTTTATGAAATCATTTAGTTTAGTTTCAAGTAAAATTCCTTTTTCATCTGTGAAACTAGCCCTAAATATTTCTAAAGCATTTATCATATTTAACTTAGTTTCTGAAAGCTCTGATTTTTCAAGTTCTGTAACAAGGTTTGTTCCCATTTCTGTAAGAACGTACTTTTTAAAGAAATCACTTTCTTTTCCTCTTACTTTAACTCTTATGTTTTCTTGTATTCCCATAAGCTCACTTGGCTCTTGGTAAATTAATGATGTTAATACTTTTCTGTACTCATCATTCTTTATTATATCTCTAATAGTTGCTATAAGCATTATTAATGATGTAAGTCTTTGCTGTCCATCTATAACCTCATAACGACCAAATCCATCTTCTCTATATTCTTTTCCACAAAGAACTATACTTCCTATGAAATATGGCTCAAAGTTTTCAAAGTCTTTTCCCTCGTTTAATCTTATAGAATCATTGATATCATCAACTAATTGCTTTAAGTTTTCTGTTGTCCATGAATAAGCTCTTTGATAATCTGGGATTTCAAACAAGAACTTAGGACTTAAAAGATCTTTTATAAAATATTCTTTTGCTTTAATTTTTTCCGTAAACAATTCTCTTCCTCCTAAACATTTTGAGATTTTGAATCTCAAAAAAAAAAGCCTTTTTATCAAAAGGCTTGATTCTATTTATTATGTTAATTATGTCTTCAGTATATCAGATTTACATATTTTTGTCTAAGTATCGCCATTTGGATGCTATTCTATCTCGATTCCTGCCATTCTCATAAGATATCTAGCATTTCTTGTTTTTGAAACACCACCTCTTAGTTTATAATCAAACTGCAACTTATTATCTTCATAATACTCTCTAAAATTATAATTAATAATTTGGTTACTCTCTGTTTCCATATCACAAAGTTCTAAATCATGAGTAGACACAAGACCTATACTCTCACCTTCTAAAAGTTGATTTATAAGAACTTGTGCACCTTCATGTCTATCAACTGAGTTTGTTCCCTTAAATATTTCATCAAGTAAGAATATAATTCTCTCACCTCTTTTTGATGCATCAACTATATTTTTAACTCTTAAAATTTCTGCATAGAATGAAGAGATACTTTCATTTAAATTATCAGCAGTTCTCATACAAGTATATATGTTTGCTATCGGTGTGCTAAACTCCTTAGCTTTAACGCCAAGTCCTAGATATGACATGAACATACTAAATCCTACCGTTCTAAGAAAAGTGCTCTTTCCTGACATATTTGACCCTGTTATAAGTGCAACTCTCTTTTTAGTATCAAGTGTAAAACTATTAGATACTCCACTTTCAAGTAACATAGGGTGAACAACTTCCATAGCCTCAATAACTAAATCATCATTAATTGTAGGTAATATATATTCATCACCTGAAATAACACTTAAACTTTCTAAGGCTTCAAATTCACCAAGTGCTCTCATCCAATTTTTAACATTATCCTTATTCTTTAATTTCCATTTTTCCGCTCTTGCTAAAAGATGATAATCCCAATAAAAAATGGCATTAAATATTTTATAAAATGCATTTTGTCTATCATTAAGCCATGAACCTATTTTATAAAGTTCACCAAATTCCTCACTTGCATTTCCACCTCTTAAAACTAAACTTTTTACTTCATTTAATTTCTCTGATGAAAACTTTTCTTTCTCTAAAAGTTCTAAAGCAATTACGTAACCTGAAAGTTCACCTTTTAATTCATCAAAAAGTTTAACACCTTCTTCTGCCTCTTTTCCTGCATTACTTACTATAAACAGATTGATTGCTAAAAGTATAAGTACACCTTTAAAATCTAACATTCCAAGTGCCATAAATACTATACTTGCACAAGTTATGATAGGTGCAACAAACTTTAAAACAGTTATTCCTGTTGATAAAAAATGACCATTATCAATCTCTACCCAATTGAGTAAATAATGCTTTGTTACATCTCTATCTTTCTTTTTTTTATCTTGCACATAAGATTTTTTTAAAGCCGATAAAAACTTTTCACGTAGCTTATACTTACCTGAAAGTTCCTGTAATGCTTTTTGATTTCTATAAATATCATTTTTACTTAGTCCATCTTTAAAAAGGAGTTTATCTTTTAGTGCCTCTCTTCCATAAATAGTCCTTGTAGCATTTATCCATTGGAAAAATGATTTTTTCCCAAACACATCTAAGTCACCAGAAAATCCATGCCCCGCCTCAAGGTATTCTTCCCCTGTATCAGTGAATGTTTTCCACTCTCCATTACTTCTTTTTATATCATCTGAATTTAAATCCACAGAGTTCTGTGCTTCATTCATATCCTGTTCTATACTATTATGCCATTTTATTAAAGCAAAAAATACAATAACAGAAATAGCCATAAATGTAACAGATATAAATTTAAAATTACTACTAAAGAAATAATTTGCACCAAATACAATCAGTACAAGACAATCTATAAACCTTAAAAAACTCACTAAGTTATATTTACCTTTATATCCTTTTAATTCATTTTCTCTCTCTTCTATTCTTTTCTTATAAAACTCTATTTTTTCAACCATAATACTACCCCCTTTTAATCGTTTATAGTTTACTTAATTATTAACTAAATTATACCATGCAATACTCTTTTTTAATTTAGACAAACTATAAACCTTTCTTCTCATTAATTAACTTATACTTTATTATGTAAAGTTTTTATATGTAATTTATATTTATCATCCTTCAAAAAAAGAACCTGCATTTGCAAGTTCTTCTATTAGTTATTTTAAATTATTATATATAGTTTCTAAATTTTCTTTCATAGTGTCTATATATGATTTATCTCCATTTTTAGTTTCAAGACTTGAAATTTTCACAACCTTAGCACCAACTTCGTTAGCTAAAGTTTGTGATATTTTCTCGCTTGCTGAATCTGGCATAAATATTACTTTTACATTATTAGCTTTACAATACTCTGAAAGTTCTTTTAGATGTTGCGGTGTTACTTCACCCTCTCCGAAAGCATCCTCAACACTCTTTTGTGTTAATCCTAAATCTCTACAAAGATATGCAAATGCTGCGTGACCTGTTACAAAGTTTTTATTTGGAACACCTTTAAACTTATCCCCATATTCTTTTGAAATAGAGTCAAGTTCTCCTACAAACTTGTTGTAATTTGCAGTATAGTAATCTTTATTAGCTGGGTCTACTTTTATAAGACCTTCTTCAATTAACTTAGCTTGATTCTTAACTTCAGTAAAACTAAGCCATATATGTGGATCTATTCTACCATGGTCATGTCCATCCCCCTCTGTATGCTCGTGGTCATGTCCACCCATTTCTTCTTCACTACTAACGTCAATAATTTTTGCATTCTTAGAAGTATTAACAACTGTAATATCATCCTGATTTACTGTTTCAAGAACCTTATCTACCCAAGGTTCCATCCCAAGCCCATTATAAACAAATAATTTTGCTTTACTAAGCTTTACCATATCCTTAGCTTTAGGTTCAAAATCATGTGGCTCTGCATTATCTGGAACCATTGAAGTTACCGAAACTTTATCACCACCAATTATCTCTGTAAATTCCTTAACCGGGTAAATACTTGTCATTACTTTTATCTTCCCTAAATCTTCTTTATCATCAACTTTAGCACTAGTAGTTGTTGTGCATGCTGCAAACCCTAATACTAAAACACTTATTATTGCCCCAAAAATTATTTTCTTTTTCATTTATATCTCCTCAATTTCCATTTCTGTTAATGCAAACAATTCGCATCTGTTACCTTTATGATACTTTCTTTAAATATTCTTGTCAACTAATTATTTTTCTCATTTAAACAAAAAGAAAAAGACTACCTAAAGATTAATATAAATTATTCATTAGGCAGTCTATTCTTTTTTAGATAGAAGAATTTTAATTAATAATTTTCTCTTTTAAGTTACTATTAATTTTTGGGTGGTCCTTCCATAATAAACACTCCTTAACTAATTTTTTCGTTTGGCTCTGTATTTTCATCTACTTCACCATAACGTAGCTTGAAATCTTTATTTTCGGTGACTTATTATTTGTTCTTCTATCCTGTATCTCACCATTTCACCTATAATGGAACTACTATATTGCATTTGTCTTGATATGTTCATAGCTTCTCACTCCGATCTGCGCGTAATCTTTGATTAATTTTCATTTGTGATTATTAAATCATAATTCTAATTATCTCTCCGATATCTAATCTCGTCGCTTCGCTCCAGTTTGTCACTCCGGGTTATTAACCTATTGTTTCAAATCGAACTATACTCCTGTAATGGTACTCCAAGACTGTTATCCAGTTCTTTCCTTGAAATTATTGTTTTCCTTTTCAGTTCTGGACTATATGTGCTTCACATAATATATTCCCTCCTTGGGATTTGGTTTGAATTTTGTAGGCTTTTGAGAAGTTTTTGTTTCTCTCCCTCCTACACTAATATCTTGCCCGCATACTAAAATATAATTCATAGTAATTTTTCCCATAAAAAAATACCTTTACAAACTTTGAATTATACAAAGCTTTATAAAGGCATTTTTATTTTCTCACCTAACTTTTTCTTTTACTAATTCTAAAACTAAATCATATTGATTCCCTAAAAACGACTTTGTCAAAATAAATTCGCCACCTGTTTGTACTTTATGATATGCATACATTAGTGATCTCATTATTGATAAGCTTTTTTTATATTCACAATCTTCTTTTAATACTAAAATTATACTCTCGTCGCCCATAAACTTTTTGACTTTATATGACTTTATGTATTCCCACTTAACAATAGTGTTACCTGCTAGTCTTTTAGATATAATTTCATCATCTTCAAAAACTAAAAAGGGGTCATTATTAAGAATTTTATTTGCGAGTTTTATTAAAAATATAAATAAAACCATTATAGCTACACCAGCAATAAATGTTATTGCCATATTTACCATTAAATCAGAACGTCTATAATCCACAGTCATAAATCTAAACTCTTTATATATAAACCATGAAAATAAAACTATAATGCCTATTAATATGAAACCTATTTTTTTAAACTCATCAGCTTCTCTATAAATTTTAATATCAGTCATAGATATCCCACCTTTTAGACAAATATTATCAACATTTTTCACTTTTTACAAATAAAATAAGTTTCCATATATAAACATTGTAACGTTATCTATTTTGAAACTAATAAAAAAAAGTACAATTAACATCTATATCGTTACATCGCAAGCAATATACATCACTTATAATGAAAAATGTATAAAAAAAGACTTTTAAACATTTTTTTACTTTTATATACAAAAAAAAAGAAGATTTAGAAATTCTAAATCTTCTTAGTTGGCAGGGACAGTAGGACTCGAACCTACAACCAATGGTTTTGGAGACCACTACTCTACCAATTGAGCCATGCCCCTATATTGTTTTGTTTGCCACCCACTTGGTGACTACATATGTTATTATATACACATAACAAAAATAATGCAAGTACTTTTTTCAAGTTTTTTTAAAAAAATTCAAACTTTTTTAAATTTTATTCTTAAAACCCTATTAAAATGGCTTAAAATCTCTCTTCGCCTCTTTTAATTTGCGTTAATATTGTATAGAATATTAACAAAAGCAAAAATACGAAAAGGAGATGACATTATGGAATTTATCGTTAATACATTAGAAGATACTATGAATATCGGTAAGCAACTAGGAAAACTTGCAAGTAAAGGAGATATTATTTGTTTAACAGGTGATCTTGGAACTGGAAAAACTCATATGAGTAAAGGTATAGCAGAAGGTCTTGGAATTAGTGAACATATAACAAGCCCTACTTTTAATATAGTAAATGAATATCACAGTGGAAGATTAACTTTATATCACTTTGATGTATATAGAGTTAATGATCCAGATGAGATATATGCAATCGGATTTGATGAATATATATTTGGTGAAGGCGTTAGTCTTATAGAATGGGCTAATTACATTGAGGAACTTATTCCAAATGAGTATCTTTACATAAATATAAAGAAAATGCCTGAAAAAGGTGAGAACTTTAGAAAAATCACAATTGAATCATATGGTTCTAAATATGATTACGCAAAGGAGATAACAGTATGTTAGTTTTAAGTGTTGACTCTTCATCTGCAACAGCTACTTGTGCCTTAGTTAAAGATGATCAAATACTTGGTGAAATAAATTTAAATAGTAAAAGAGAACATTCAGTTATAATAATGGATCTTATAGAAGAAATTCTTGGTAGATACAAACTTAGTATAAATGATGTTGACGCTTTTGCAGTATCAGAAGGTCCTGGTTCATTCACAGGTCTTAGAATAGGAATGGCTACAATTAAAGGTATGGCTTTTAGTACAAAGAAACCTTGTATATCAATTTCTACTCTTGATGCACTTGCTTATAATGTATTTAATTTCGATGGAATAATTTGTCCTATAATTGATGCATTAAGAGATAATGTTTATACAAACCTTTATAAGAATGTTGATGGCAAACTTACAGCTATATCAGAGCCTGCTTGTTTATCCCTTACAGAACTTATAGAAGATTTAAATAATAGAGATGACAAAGTTATATTTGTTGGTGATGGTGTTGCTAAACATAGAGAAAGAATTTCTAAGGAAGTTTCAAAATCTATCTTTGCTCCACTTAACTGCCTATACCCTAAAGCTTCTTCACTTGGTGAAATTGCAATAGATAGACTAAATCAAGGAATAACAAGCCCACTTAATGAGTTTGCTCCTGTTTATCTTAGAAAATCACAAGCAGAAACAGAATACGAACAAAGAATGGGTATATAGATGTTAGAAACAAGATTAATGAAAAAAGCAGATATCTCTGATGTTCTTGAAATAACTAACTCTTGTTTTAAAGGAAATGAAAGCTGGGATGCTGATTCTTTTGAAACTGAACTAATAAACCATCTTGCACACTGCTTAGTTTTGTTAGACGATAATAAAATTTGTGGTTTTGCAAATATATGGATAGTTGTTGGCGAGGCTAATATTAATAGTTTTGCTATTAATGAAACTCTTAGAGGTAAAGGACTTGGTAGTGCTTTACTGCAAGGTACATTAGAGTACTGCGTAGAAAATAACTGTAATGAAATAACTCTAGAAGTTAGAGAATCAAATGTAATAGCTCAAAACCTTTATAAAAAACATAGCTTTACAATTGATGGAGAAAGAAAAAACTACTACTCTAGCAATGGTGAAACTGCTGTTCTTATGAGTAATAGAGATATTAAATCTTTACTTTAGAAAGTGCCATTTTGGTACTTTCTTTTTTTATAACTTCAATTGTTATTTTTAATTAATAAGCTAAAAAGGCAAGATTTTATTTAATTATAAAATCTTGCCTTTATTTTAACTTCTTATTTTAACTTGCTTTTTTATTTTCTGCACTACTCTTTCTTTTAAGTAAATCCTTTGTTGTAAGCATTGGTTGAACTTTAAATATAGTAGTTGATAATTTCTTATATAAAACTAAAGTAAGCACTGAATTTAAAATAGCTTTTAGTCCATTTATAGGTATAATTCCTATAAATATATAACTCATAAGTTGACTGCTATTCATCTTCATACCAAATAACGGTAATAAAATATAAATATTAGCAAGTATTCCTACTATTATTATAAATATAGTTCCTACTGCCATTCCTATTATTGCTGATGTTTTTGTTTTATTCTTCTGATAAATTATTGATGCTGGAACTATAAATGAAACTCCTATTAAAAAGTTTGCAAGTTCTCCAACCCCACCTGTTGATGTCCCTCTAAATAAAATAAATATTATATTTTTTAGCAGTTCTATTATAACCCCTGCAATAGGACCAAAAGCAAATGCTCCCATAAGTGCTGGCATATCACTTATATCAATTTTAAGCCATGGAAAAGCCGGTATTATAGGGAATTCAAACATCATTAAGATGAATGCAATTGCACTAAGTATGGCTATTTTAATGGAAATGTTTAATTTTTTGTTTGTGTTCATTTTTCTTCCTCCTAATACTATACTTCTTAGGCTATAAGTATCTTTTTTTGCTTTATATTTAAATCATTAAATATAGTATGTCCATTTTCTATAAAATTAAGTATAAAAAAAGCCCTAGTACGCACTTGTACCAGGGTATCGTAAACAAAGCAATAAAAAGATTGCTTATACCTTCTTTCATCCAGACTATAACTGTCGGTTTTGGAATTTCACCAAATCATGCCATTTCTAGCGCGTGGACTATAACCACCGGTGGAGACTTTCACCCCGCCCTGAAGATATTTAATTATTGAACTATTTTTATTATATAATTTTTATCATTAAAACTCAATATATTTCCCAAAATTTAAAAGGACATTTTATATGTTCTTTTAAACTCCACTTTATCAACTTCTAATTTGTACATTCAATTACAAAATAATTAAATATTTTACAATTTTATACTTTTATTATTGATTTACATTATAATATTTATATACTGAATTTCAAGGGGGACAAAATGAAATTTCTAAAAGAAAACATCATAGCAGACTTAATTAATAATAAAATCGAAATTAAGCCATTATCTATTTTTAAACTTATACTAGCATATATCGTACAAAATATAATTGTATTTATGATTATATTTGGACTTTCTTTTATCTATGGACTTTATATCGTCTTTACTGGAAATGAAAGCTTTGTTATACAATCAATACTTACTTCTATTGGTTCTTTTGTTGGATTACTTATAACAATTAAAATTTTTTCAGGGAAAAAAAGACAAAAGAAAACAGATCCAAACTTTGGGTATGAATATATTGAAGATATAGAATCAGTTGTACCTAGACAAACTCCTCTCAAAATAAACAAAAAAATTGTTAGAGCTTGTATATTCCTTGGACTAGGCTATTTACTTATAAACTCTGGAACTCTTGAGCACCTTTTATCAAATGTGGAAATGCCTGCTGAAATAACTGAAATTTTTAATACTATTATGGAACAAAATATTGTCTTTATAGTATTTTCAATGGTTATTGAAGCTGCTATTGTAGAAGAAATTATGTGTCGTGGTTTTGTGCTTAATGGTCTTTTAAATAGATATTCCCCTAAAGTTGCTATATTTATATCAGCCGCTTTATTTGGAATTATGCATATGAATATTCCACAATTTATAAATGCAACAATAATGGGAATAATATTTGGAATTGTATATTATCAAACAAGGTCACTTTTAGCTTGTATGATGATTCACGCTGCAAATAACTTCTTTGCATTCTTTGTTTTAATGCCAGAAACAACTGGTTTTAAAATAGTTGTTTCGTTAATTTATGTTGTAATTGGATTCCTTCTATTTAGAAAAGGATTTAAAGACCTTGATTTAATGAAAACTATGAGAGAATTTTTCCCTAAGAAAGAAAAAGTTCATCAAATGAATTAATAAAAGACAGGTGTAGAACGCTACACCTGCCTTTTTAAATTATTTTCTAGCACTTCTTAAAAAGCCTTACTTAATATTAAACTTTAATTATTTTATTTTATAAATTTGCATCCATATTAAATGTTAATTTTGAAAGTTCTAAGCTTTGTGTTACAAGTTCACCTATATACTTCATTGTTTCTTGTTTTATCATTTTAGTAATTTCATAATTCTTTTTAGTTAAATAATTGCTTAAATCCTCATCACTAACTTCTTTAGACTCTTCATCAATTGATTTGATTATTCTAAATTGCTCAAAATTACATATCTCTCTATAATCAATATTTTTTTCTATCATCTTTCTATAATTATTACTAACTAACGCTGCAAGTGTTCTGTACATCCAAAAAGCATCATTAATATCCCACTTAAGTTCTGTATTTCTGAATGATATATCTGTGTCATTTGAATTTCCATAGAAAACAACATATGGTGAAAATACATGTCCACCTAATGATAGCCACATTAATGCAGAAATTTCTTCTCTTACAGAATTTCTAATTTGCATTATGTGAGAATTTTGTGTTCTATTTACACCTATTGGTCTAAATAGCATTTTTTCATCATCATTTTTGCTTGAATATGGGTCATACTTAGTTTCATCATAGTGTGATCTTAAAATATACTGTGCATCTTCTACACTCAATTTTCTATCTGCATAAAAAACAAATGGTAGGTCACTTGATACCGGTGACTCTTCTACTGATTTATTTAAATATTTATGAGCAAACCAAACTCTTGGTGTATTATAATGACGGTCTTTTTCTGAATCTGTACCAAAAATTTTTCTAGAATTCCAACCTTTTAAGTTTGGATTTAAATTATTTTCCTCAACAAATTCTCTGATTCCTCTTGAATACATAAAGTTTTCTCTATCATCAAAATCCACTTCCTCAATCGATATTTGATTTGAAATAACACAACATGCATCATCTGGAATTTTCATTGCTACCCAGTGATGTCCTGTTAATAACTCCATATACCAAATTTCATTTTTATCACTAAATATAACTCCATTCCCATCTCTTGAACCATATATCCCTACTAATGTCCCAAGATATTCAACTCCACCTCTAGCTGAATTTATATATGGTAAAATCAAATCTGTGATAAAATCTTCTGAAATCCCATTCTCCACTAATCTGTCACATGCTAAAACTCTTTTATTTGCATAGAAACTTTCTGTTGCACTCATACCAACATTTTTTTCATTAAAACCACATTCACTAAATCTTCCTAATTTTTCAATATTTACTTGCGGTGCTAACTGACATCTATATGCTACTTTAGGTAATTTTATTTTAAAATCATTTAAAATTCCTTTTAAATATTCACTTTGATTATCCTTATGCTTTCTAACATAAAATCTCATTGGTGTATCTACACTAAAAGTATCAACATTCCTCCCAATAATAACTGACCCATCTATGGATGCTTTCTTCCCAATTAAAATAGTTGTACACATTAAACTTATCCTCCAACTTTTCACCTTTGTAATATCTCTTTTTTCTCTAACTTTAATTTACTCCTATCAGATATTTAAGTAAAACCTTTGAAAATACTTAATTAATTATTTTTTTTGTTTTCTATGTATATTTTTTTAATTTCCCACTCTTCTTTTTGCCTTTTCTTTTTATATTCCCTATATTCCACTATTATTTGTTTATTTTACCTAAAATTTAGAAATATTTTAAATTAGTACCTATTATGCTTTTATTATTTAAAAAATTAACAATACAATAATTTTCAAAAAAATCCTAGTAGATTTTTCTCTACTAGGATTTTTGAATTTATAAATATTCTTACTTCATTGTAAGTGATATTCTTTTTCTTTTTATGTCTACTTCAAGTATTGTAACTTCTACAACATCCCCAAGACTTACAACATCAAGTGGGTGTTTTATAAATTTATCTGCCATCTGACTTTTGTGTACAAGTCCATCTTGGTGAACTCCAATATCAACAAATGCTCCAAAGTCAGATACATTTCTTACTGTTCCCATAAGTTTCATACCTGGTTTTAAATCTTCCATGTTTACAACACCTGATTTAAATATTGGCTTTGGAAGATCTTCTCTTGGATCTCTTCCTGGTTTTTTAATCTCTTTTACAATATCATTAAGAGTTGGCTCACCTACTCCTAGTTTCTGTGCAAGGTCTGAAATCCCTTTAAGTTTAACTCTTGAGTCTATATCTGTAAGCTCTCCAGCTTTTAAATCTTTTACTGCATATCCTAAAACTTCTATTAAAGCTTTAGTAGTATCATATGACTCTGGGTGAACTCCTGTATTATCAAGCACTTCCTTACTTTCTGCAACTCTTAAGAATCCTGCACATTGCTCGTAGGCCTTTTGACCTAGTCTTTTAACTTTTAAAAGTTCTTTTCTAGTTTTAAACTTACCATTCTCTTCTCTGTACTCAACAATATTTTTAGCTATTGTGCCATTTATTCCTGAAATATAGCTAAGAAGTGCTGGTGTTGCAATATTAAGGTCTACTCCAACATTATTAACACAATCCTCAACTATTCCTTTTAAAGATTCATCAAGTTTTTTAGGTGTTATATCATGTTGATACTGACCTACGCCAATTGCTTTAGGTTCTATTTTAACAAGCTCTGCAAGGGGGTCTTGAAGTCTTCTACCTATTGAAATAGCTCCTCTTACAGTAACATCTAAGTCTGGATATTCATCATTTGCAAGTTTTGATGCTGAATAAACTGATGCCCCTGCCTCTGAAACTATAACATAGAATAATTCTCTTCCCTCTTCTGCTTTAATTTCTGAAAGCATTTTAGCTATAACTTCTTCTGACTCTCTTGAAGCTGTACCATTCCCAACTGAAATAACCTCAACATTATGCTTTTTAATAAGTTTCTTCATTTGACTTACATACTCATCAATTTTGTTTTTTCCAAGAGTAACATACACAGTTATGTTTTCAAGGAACTTGCCTGTATCATCAAGAACTGCAATTTTACATCCTGTTCTAAACCCTGGGTCAAATCCCATAACAACTTTCCCTTTTATAGGTGATTGCATAAGAAGTGATTTAAGGTTAGCTTTGAATATATCAATAGCACCAATTTCTGCTCTATCAGTAAGTTCTGCTCTTATTTCTCTTTCTACTGATGGGTAGATAAGTCTTTTTAATGAGTCTTTTGTTGAGAGTTCTAAATATTTATCTGTTACTGTGTTTCCAGTTAAAATATGTTTTTTAAGATATTCTATAATCTTATCATTATCAACTTCTACATTAACTGATAATATTTTTTCTTTCTCTCCTCTATTGATAGCAAGTATTCTATGAGAAGGAATTTTTGCAACTGATTCACTATATTCATAGTACATTTCATATGAAGTAGTTTCATCACTTTTACCTTTAGTAACAAGAAGTCCTTGATTAGCTAAAAGTCTTCTAATCCATTTTCTATACTCAGCATTATCTGATATAGTTTCACTTATAATATCCATTGCACCATTTAAAGCATCATCAAAAGTTTTAACATCCTTTTCTTCATTAAGATACTTTGATGCCTCATCTTCTATATTCCCTTTAAAAGTTCCTGAAAGAATTAACTCTGCAAGTGGCTTAAGACCTCTCTGTGCAGCCATTGTAGCTCTAGTTCTTTTCTTTTGCTTAAATGGTCTATATAAATCCTCAACCTCTGTTAAAGTGATTGCACCCTCAACTTTTGCTTTAAGTTCTGGAGTTAACTTTTCTTGTTCCTCTATAATTCTTAAAACATCCGCTTTTCTCTCTGTAAGATTTCTAAGGTATGTTAGTCTTTCTAAAAGATTTCTTAAAACCTCATCTGTAAGTCCATTAGTTCTCTCTTTTCTATATCTTGCGATAAAAGGTACTGTGTTCCCCTCATCAAGCATCTCTATAACACTTTCAACTTGCTTTAAAGAGATTCCAAGTTCTTTGCTTATAGTTAAATTTATATTATTCATTAAACTTGCTCCCATCACATTAAATTTCTTTTACTTGTTTATTAATTTTCAGATAGATATGCTGTTACAAATCCGTCTATATCTCCATCCATAACTGCATTTAAATTAGAATTTTCTACATTTGTTCTATGGTCTTTTACAAGTGAGTAAGGGTGAAACACATAACTTCTTATCTGACTTCCCCATCCCATATCTTTTAAATCTCCTGTTAAATCCTCTATCTTTTCTTTGTGAGCTCTTTCCTTAAGCTCAATAAGTTTAGCTTTTAACATCCCCATAGCAGTATCCTTATTAGAGAACTGACTTCTCTCATTTTGACACTGAACAACTATCCCTGTTGGGATATGAGTAATTCTTATAGCTGAGTCAGTTTTATTTATATGTTGACCACCAGCCCCACTAGCTCTAAATGTATCAATTCTTAAATCTACTGGATTTAAGTCTATATCTTGATCTTTTGTAAGTTCAGGCAATGCCTCAACAGATGCAAAGGATGTTTGTCTTTTACCATTAGCATTAAATGGTGATATTCTAACAAGTCTATGGATTCCTTTTTCTGCTTTAAGATATCCATATGCAAATTCACCCTTAACACTTAAACTTACACTCTTAACACCAGCCTCATCACCTGCTTGGTAATCAAGAATTTCCACTTCATAACCTTTCTTCTCGCACCATCTTGTATACATTCTAAGAAGCATAGAAGTCCAGTCATTAGCATCTGCTCCTCCAACTCCTGTATGAAGAGTTAAAATTGCATTATTTTTATCATATTCTCCAGATAGCATAGTTTCAATTTTTAGTTGTTCTACTGCTTTTTCAACAAAACTTATCTCTGAGATAATTTCATTTTCTGTGTCCTCATCCCCATCATCCATAAGTTCCTTCAAAACTTCAACATCATCAATCTTACTAACAAGACTTCTAAAACTATCAATTCTATCTTTAATTTGCTTACTTTCTTGTGTGATTTCTTGTGCCTTATTAACATCATCCCAAAAACCATTCTCTTGCATTTTAAGCTCTAACTCTTGATATTGCTTTTCTAATCCAGCAAAGTCAAAGTAAAGCCCCCATTTCCTCTAAAGTTGATTTTAAATCTGGAAGTTTACTTAATTTACTTTCAAGTTCTACGTTCAACTACATTCACCTCTTTACGGAACTTAATATTTCTAATAAGTTCTTTAATTTTATACAACCTTAGTATATCATTTTATGGAAAAAATAAAAATTAAACATATATTTATGCACTATAATATTGACCTCCCCTATAAGCTTCAATTTTATGGAAGTTCAAAAAAGTGTTGTTTAGTATACACTTTTGCTAACTTTAAAACACTCCTTTTTCACAGTTTCTCGAACTTAAGCAAAAAAAACAGGATTATTTTCATAAATAATCCCATTTTTAAATATATTAAACAGCTTTCATTTTTGCATCTCTAATTCTAAATTCTTCTGTTCTTTTTTCATTTAATTTTTTCATTCCTATTGATGTAAGTACTATTAATATATAAGCACCTATTATAAGTAGAATTACTATTGTCCAAGTTACATTGTATCCAAACTTTTGAACTATTCCTCCAAATAAACTTGAACCTGTTGCAAATCCAACTGCAAACATAAGGTTTGTAATTCCAAGGATTGTTCCGTATTCTTTTTTACCAAAGAATACTCCCGTCATATAAGCTACACCCATTATATATGAGAATATCGCTATTCCAAAGAAAGCTGCAAATCCAAATGCAAGTGTTGTGTTTGTTCCTGCAAATAAAAGTAATACCGCGCCAATAGTTGCTGATATTCCTGCTAATATAATACACTTTGTAACTCCAAATTTATCAAATAATGTTCCACCAACTAAATTCCCCACAAGTGAAAATGCTGCAATAGTTGCCCCTACTGAACCAACTAAAGCTGGTGCAAGTCCACTACTTTTTAAGTAACCTGGATATTGAACCATTATTGCAGATATATAAAGCCCTATCATTATAAACGCTACTGCAAACATCCAATAAAACTTATTATTCTTAACTTCTGTAAAAGTATAGCTTATATCAACTATTTGCTGCGTATTATTTTCTTCATGCTTTTTAGATTTTACTATCTCACTATCACCTTTTGGCATTCTAAGTATAAATAAAACTACCGGAATACTCACTGCAAGTGAAAGTCCTCCAAATATAAAGTAAGATTTACTATGCCCAAAATTCATTAATGAAATTGCAGTCATTTGTTGCAAAAACATATTACCAAAAGCTCCACCTGCAAATGCAAGACCAAGTGCTTTTCCTTTTACTTCTTCTGCAAACCAACTGTTTATTAAAAGTGGCACCCCTATTGAAGATATTACCGCTGTTCCTATTTGAGTTATTCCACCAATTATATAAAACTGCCAAAGGCTACTTGCAAGTCCAAAACTCATAAACCCTAGGCCTGATAAAATAGCTCCTGCTATAAGTAATATTTTAGGATTGTACTTTGAATACATTTTACCAATCATAGGTGATGCTATTGCACCTATAATAGTTGATATTGTAAATATTAACGAGAAACCAACCACTGTAAAGCCTTCTCCATTAACAACATAGTCCATAAATTGTGGTTGTATATTAGATGCTACACTAAACGGCACGGCTTGAATAAGCATACATCCAACAACTATAAGCCAACCTGTAAGAAATTTCTTTGAACCAGACTTTGAAACTGTCAAATTTCTTCCTCCCTTTTATTGCATATAATTTTTTATTATTCCTGCTTTATGTGAATTTAACTTCACTTATAAAGTATTATTTCTAGAAATTATACCATAATAAAACAAATTTTTTATGTACAGTGTTTTAATTTTTTTAACATTAAATTTAAAATCCTAATGGGTAAAAAAAAAGTAGTTCTAGCTTATTACTAGAACTACTTTTTTTGCCATCTTATTTCTATAACTAAATTTTTCTTAATGTACTTTGCATTAATTTGATTTCCAAGTTTCTCTACAAAGGTTTTTGCTATTGATAACCCAAGGCCTGTATTTCTATCATTTCTTGAACTATCTGCTGTATAAAATCTATCAAATAGCTTATTTACTTTATCTTCATCAATATACTTTGCTCTATTTGAAAATCTTGATAAAATATATCCCTCTTCTTCTTTTAATTCTATCTTAAAATCTCCATCTCCATGTTTTATCATGTTCCCAATTAAATTAGAAAACACTCTACTTATAGCTCCCTCATCAGAAATCATCTCACTTATATTTTCATCTATCTCTATTGTTGGTTCTATTCCTGTTGAAACAAAGTCATTATAATAAGTAGCAACTGTATCACATAAAATATCTTTAATTTCTACTTTCTTATAATTAAACTTGTATTCTCCACTATTAAGCCTAGATAAATCAAAGAAACTTGTAACAAGCTTTTGAAGGTTTTCAGTTCTTCTTTTTATAACTTTCGTATACTCTTTTCTTTCTTCCCCTGATAAATTTTCATCCTCTAATAACTGAATATATCCCATAACAGAAGTAAGTGGTGTTCTTAAATCATGTGACATATTAGCTATACTTCTTCTGATTTCCTCTTCTATTCTTTTATTCTCTGCATTTATACTTTGAGATTCATCATATAAATCATTTACCCTTTCAACTAATAACTCTAAATTTTGATTGCTTGAATCTGTTCTAATATTTATATATTCCCCTCTATTTTCCTCAATAGATTTACTTATCTCCTTGATACTTTTATTAAGTTTTGAAATATATATACTTAATCCAATAATTATTACCCCCAAAATTATAACTAATACACTCATTTTATTCTCCCTAAATCTTTATAAAATTCTTCTTATATTTATATTCTCGTAATACATCCTAGAATCCTTTAAAAATCAAATATTTACGGAACTTAGCTTATGATTATGTTATAATGTAGCATACTAAAAGAAATAATCAGTATTGAAATTCACTTCAATATTTTAATAAAAAGGAGATTCCTATGAGAGTAATAACAGAAAACATCTTGTGTCTTGATAGACCTTATATTAACCTAAAAAAATTATCATCAGAAACTGCTATAAGAAAAGGTTCAATAGATGATAAAGGATTTAAAACTACATATATAATTGATCAAAACACACAAAACTTATTTGAAAATGAAAACTACACAGTAGAAGTTAAAAATGGAATAGAAAAACAAACTTACAATACAGCTATACTTAACAACACTCTACTTGTAGATGTTAACTACGTATCAAGGACTGGTGCTAGTTCTGCAAAACTTAAAGTTTTTGTAGTTTTAGATGGAATTAAATATGCACTTCCATATGGACAGTTTAAAGATATCTATGATGGATGTTTTGAAATACTTGCAAAAAATCTTGGTGATGAAGAAGAACTTACTTACATCAACTATGGATTTAAAAATCTTGAAAAAGAAATAGTTAATGTAGATATAAAAACAAACCTTGAAAGACTTGCAGATTTTAAAGATGTTGTTGATTACAAAAGAAACATTGATTTCTTTGTACTAAACAACACACTTGCTTCAATATCTAAATTTGATATAAAAAATAAAAAATCTAAAATTGAAGTTTCTGATAAAATTGTTGTACTAAGATACCAATTCTCACGTAGACTTTATGAAGTACTTACACTAGCAAAAGGAAACACAGTTAACCTTGCAGAAACAGATATAATCTGTGACTTAACAGATGTAGATTTCCCAATAGTTAATATGTACACTGGTTACGGACTTGCTAAACTTGTAGATATCAAAAATAATGTAATCCCTACAACTAAAAATACAAATCTATTTGCGAACATATTAGATTTAGGGTTACCTGTATTAAGATAAAAAAATGCCCATGTTAGTTTTTCTAACATGGGCATTTACATTTAATAACTATCTATTTTCATTTCTTACTTTTTCAACAATGCTAATATCTAAGTTTAATCTTCTAGCAATTTCCTCATCATCAAAAACATCTAGAAATGCTTTTACTGCCTCTATTTTACCTTGCTCTATCCCTTGCTCTATCCCTTGCTCTATTCCTTGTTCTTTAGCAGAATATAATGCATTAGCTTCATCATGTAATGCCTTCTGCCTCATTTCATACATAGCTCTTTGTTTTTTATCTGCACTAATTTTCACAAGTTCATCCTTTGCATCTCTAATTATTTTTATATCATTTTCTAAATTTCTAACTCTTTCACTTTCAGGATTCTTTAAAAATTCCACCCAAGCTGAAAGCATATCTTTCTCTTCACATTCTTCTGTAAGTTTTGGTATTTCTATAAAATGTATCTCCATAATATCTGTAAGTTCTTTGTCTGTATCAACATCCTTTAATCTAAACATACTATGGAACTTATTATTCTCTAAATAATCAAAATTCAATATATTGATACATACCGTTCTATTTAAAATTGAATAATTCCTTCCTTCAGTTAATTGTTCTTCATACATTTTGCTCCAATAATAAAGAGTTCTTTTAATCATATTCTTTTCATTTCTAAGTTGTATTTCTATATTAATTTTTTCACCTTTATTAGTTGTGGCTTTTATATCAAGCCTTGAAAACTTATCTTCAACAAAATTCTTTTCAACATCAGTATTTTCTAAAGTAACCTCTTTTATTTCATCTTTACTCTTTAACGTTGCATTTAAAAATGATATCAAAATATTCTTATTTGACTCACTACCAAAAATCTTTTTAAAAATAAAATCTGTTTTTGGATCTAATAAACCTCTCATGTCCACTACCTCCTATTATTACTTTAATTATTATCACTTTTTCTTATTTCTATTATATCAATTTTTGTATTTAAACGAAACATACAAAACTTCACTATCTTGGTTCTTTATCACTTGTGCACTCATGTTCATTTGAATTACTCATATTATTAAATCTAACAAGTGTTCTCATCAAACTTTCTCCATTTGTATGTTCTTTTTCATAAATAATATGATCTTTTAACCCTTCATCTGCACCTTCAATTGCATAAAGATTTATACCTTCGCTTTTTTTGAAGTTCTATCATATTGTACGTTTCTGTTCTCATTGCCTCTTTATTGCTATAATGAATTTCCTATGTTATTGCACTAACCTCTATTTTAGATAAATCTATTTCAAGATTATTTTCTATTACCTCTTCATAATTCTTTACATCTCCTAATATCAGTCTTATTCTGTCACAAATAGGACAACCTATTACTTTTACAACCTCAAACTCACCTTTTAAATCTAAATCTAAGCCTCTTGAAACTTTTCGCAACTCTCCTCTACTTAAATCATCAACTGCACAAGGCACTCTAACAATTACTTTCTATATATCAAAAAACTTTAACATTAAAACTATTCTCACTAAATTCATACTTAATTCCTAAATTTTACAATAAAATCTTTTATAATAGTATTAAGATTTTATTTTAGGAGATTTATTTATGAAGAAAATACTATTAATTTCAGTTTTAACCGCCACAACGCTCTCTGGATTATTTTTTTATAATTCACTTGATTCAAAAGACAGCAATATACCCACTCCCATACAAACTATATCAACTAATAAAAACTTTGATAGTGATACTTCAACAGTAAATAAAGATAGTAATTTTTCCATACCACTTGTTGCATTCAACAAAAATGGTGAAGTTCCCATAAATCTTAATGGTTCTACTATGCTTGATTTATCTACTTTTGACATACTAAAAGAGAATAATACTTTTGAACTTGAAGTAAATAAAGAGAAATTTAATAAAGTTTTAGATTATCATAAATTTTCAAAAGAAATGGCATCTGCTTATAAGGCTTCACTTGATAACAGTCTAAAACTTTTTGAAACTTTACCATCATTAGAACAAGAAAGAGTTTATGATATTTATAAAGAGTATTCACAGAATGAAAAAACCTTAACTGGAATACAAGTAAGCACTCTAGATATTCCACAAGTTCGTATGAGTTTTGGATATGATAAAAAAGGAAAGCCTTGGGTTCAAGGAGATATACAATTTGATAAAAATACTGACTTTGAAAAAATAAACACTTTAGTTCTAACAACTAATAATGGTCTTTTACAAGGTCAAAATGATGCGATAAATTTACTTACAACAGATAATCAGATTACTTGTCATGGTGGTGGTAAAACTCACTCTACTCCGAATCTTATAGCTTACACATTTAGTAAACCTGATACTGATATAAAAAAATTTAGTATTGGTTCATACATTAGAAAAACTACTGAAAATCCTACTTATATTTCAATAGGTAGTGAATATACTGGTTCAAAAAAAGAACTTTCAAACATAACACTTAACAAAAATCAGATTGATTTTGGAGATTCTAAAATTTCTAATGCTTTAGGTTCATATACTGAAATTTACTTATAAAAGCAAAATGCTCTATCATACTTCTTTTAGTATCATAGAGCATTTTTACATTTTTATTTAATATCTTGCTTTTCAAAAACAACACTTCCAATTGCCATAAATATAATTATTGTTACTATTGATATTCCAACAGTTAATAATTTATCTAAGTTATCTGCGTAAACTGATGTTGCTGCTGAAAAATTATAATATGGTGTTATTTCAAATATTTTATCAAACCATTCAAACTTTCCATATAACATCCCTAAAAGGTTAGGTAATAACATAAATATTCCTACTGCACTTCCTATTACTGCTGCTGTACTTTTTGTAAAAATTCCTATAAGCATTATAATTGCACTTACTGATGATGCTGCAAGTACTGCTGAGCCAAAAGTTGTAAGTATTCCTACTATTTCTGTTGTTCCAACACTTTCTCCAGTAAATATCATACTTCCTAAAGTTGCAATACCTGTCATTACAAGCATAAATATTGTTATTGCTATTACTGAACTTATAAACTTAGCAAAATAAAATTTCTTCCTACTCACTCCATAAGCAAGTGTATTTTTAATTGTTCCTTGTGTATATTCTTTAACTAAAACTCCAGCTATAAGTACCCCTATTAAAATTTCTATAACTCCTGAACCAAATGATGAGTGAAATATTTCTTTTATAGTTGGATTTGTCATGTCTTCTGCTTTCATTTGAATTCCCATACTCCCTGGTGTTACTAGCTCTCCTTCTTTTGGTGTCATATTTTCCATCATTGCCTGTTGTTCTGCTGTCAACTCTCCCATTGCTGTTGTCATCATATCACTCATAATATCTGATGACATAAATGCTGTAAGCCCTCCAATCACTATACTTATACAACATAAAATAATAACTGTTTTATTTTTAATTAATTTAAATAATTCTGATTTTATAATTTTACCCATTGATTTGTCCTCCTATTTTCCCCATAAAGTATTCTTCTAGATTCTCACCCTTAACTCCTATTCTCTCAACCATTACACCTTTTCTTGAAAGAACTGAATTTATTCTACTTACCTCGTTTAAATCACTATATATATTAATCTTATCTCCCTCTAAAACATCATAATTAGTAATCTTAAGTTCTGCCTCAAGTATTGAAACTGCAAGACTTGCATCATCAACCTCAAGTTCTATATATTGCTTACACTTCTCAGTAAGTTCTTTTGATGAAATTTCTTCTACAAGTTCCCCATTATTTATAATTCCATAGCAAGTTGCAAGTTCCTCAAGTTCTGGAAGTATATGACTTGATATAAGTATTGTCATATCTTTTTCCTTATTTAATTTTTTAAGTAACTCTCTTATTTCTATAATCCCCATAGGATCAAGTCCATTTATAGGTTCATCTAAGATTAAGAATTTTGGATTTCCAAGAAGTGCATTTGCAATTCCAAATCTCTGTTTCATTCCAAGTGAAAAATCTCTGAACTTCTTTTTCCCAACATTTTCAAGACCAACAAGCTCTAAAACTTCATCTATACACTTTTTACCTGCTATATTTCTTACAAGCCTTGAAACCTCTAAGTTTTCCTTAGCTGTCATATCTGTATAAAAAGCTGGTGTTTCAATTAAACTTCCTACATACTCTCTCGCTTTTTCAAGTTCCTTATCTGAACTTTTCCCAAGCAGTTCTATGCTTCCACTTGTTTTATGAGCAAGTCCTGTAATCAGTCTTATAATAGTTGTTTTACCCGCTCCATTTCTTCCTATAAGCCCATATATATCTCCTTTTTTAATTGTCATACTTATATTGTTATTTGCCTTTTGCTCTTTATATTGTTTTGTTAATTTATTTGTTTTTAATATTATTTCATTCATTTCATTAACCCCTCTCGTGTTATCCTATAATATTATTCTAGTCACAAAGTTATAAAATACTATAAATCAAATATTAAGAAAGTCTAAAGATTTTCTTTATTAAAAATAAAGGAAGTAAATATCTCTATCTACTTCCTTTAAAACTAACTCTCATTAAGTTTAAAACCAATTCCCCAAACTGTTTTTATATACTCAGTTCCTGTCTCTACCTTTGCAATCTTTGCTCTAAGGTTACTCACATGAACATTAACAGTATTCTCATCACCTAAAAATTCATTATCCCAAACTGATTCAAATAAATTTGCTCTTGTAAAAACCTTATGTGGATTGCTAATAAAAAGCTTTAAAATATCAAATTCTCTTCCTGTAAGAGTTATTTCTTTCTCTTTAATAAAAGCTTGTCTACTCTCTACATCTAGATTAATATTCTTAAAACTAACTATATTAGCTACACTTTCAGCAGCTACTTTTTCTCTCTTAGATTTCCTAAGTTGAACTTCAACCCTTACTAAAACTTCATTTATATCAAAAGGCTTGCTAACAAAATCATCTGCTCCCATTCTTAAAACATTAATTTTATCATTTTGCTCTGTCTTTGCTGAAATAACTATTATAGGTACAAGCTCATCTTTTTCTCTAACTTTCTCTATAATTCCCTCACCTGTCATTCCTGGTAACATCAAATCTAAAAGTATAATGTCATACTCAAACATTTCAATACACATTATAGCCTCACTACCTGAATATGCTCCCCTAACATCATAATTATTCTTTGATAATATATTGCAAAGTAGATTATTTATGTCACTATCATCCTCTACAACTAAAACCTTAAACATATCTATACTTCCTTTTTATTCCATTTTATAATAATGATACTATAACATTACTTTTAAATCACTCTTTTAATTAAATATTTATAGAAAAATATAATATTCAAAAATTTATTTATATTATCTATATTTAAACAATTAAAATTAAATAGCAAAAAGGTCAGTTTGAATTTCAAACTGACCTTTTATTCGTTCTATTTTAAATCATATATTTTTGAATACTTATCATTTAAGTAATCTAAGAATGGTTTAACTGATAGTGGTTCACCTGTACAAAGTTTTATAAGTTCCCCGGGGTTGTAGATAGCTCCATGAATATGGATATTCTCCTCAAGCCAGTTATGAACTCCTTTTAAGTTACCTTTTCTAACATCCGCTTCCATATCTTTATAATCTTCTTTCATTTTAACAAGCATTTGTGCTCCATAAAGGTTTCCAAGTGCATAACTTGGGAAATAACCAAATGCCCCATCTGACCAGTGCATATCTTGAAGTATTCCAGTTGCATCACAATCTGGCTCAATTCCAAGGTACTCTCTATATTTATTATTCCAAGCATCTTTAACATCATCTATATCAATTTCACCTGTAATTAATCCTTTTTCTATTTCATATCTAATAATTATATGAAGGTTATAAGTTAACTCATCTGCCTCTGTTCTTATAAGTGAAGGTTCTACAAGGTTTATAGCATTATAGAAATTTTCTAATGAAACATTTTTAAGACTTGGGAACTCATACTTTGCATACTCTAAGAAGTATTCCCAAAATGCATGACTTCTTCCAATTAAGTTTTCATAAAATCTTGATTGTGACTCATGGATGCTCATTGCAAGCCCTGAATCAAGACCTGTTTGCTCTAGTTCATCTGGAATATCTTGCTCATAAATTCCATGTCCACCTTCATGTATACAACCAAATAGGCAGTATGTTAAATCTGGGTGGTTATAATTAGTTGTTATTCTAACATCTCCATTTCCAAAACCTGTTGTAAATGGGTGCATACTTTCATCAAGTCTTCCTCTTTCAAAGTCATATCCCATTTTTTCTAAAACAAACTCTGCAAATTTCTTTTGAGGCTCTTTACCAAAGTTACCTGTTAGAAAACTCTTATCGATAACTTTTTCGCTATTTTTAATTTTCCCTAAAAGTTCTAAAACTCCATCTCTAAGCTCCCTAAAAGTTTCATCTAAAATATCAACTGTAAGCCCTTCTTCAAACTCACCTAAAAGAGCATTATATTTGCTTCCCTCATATCCCATATATTCTGCAAATTCTCTTTTAAAATCTATCATTTTCTTTAAGTGTGGCTTAAAGATTTCAAAATCATTCTTCATTTTAGCTTCCTGCCATCCATCAAATGAAAGTGCTGTTGCTGCAACAAATTCTCTATATCTATCCTCTGGAATTTTTACAGTTTCATTATATGATTTTTTAGCAAGTTTGACTATTCCCTTATCAGCGTCTGATAAAGTGTCAAATTCTTTTAAAGCTTCATTTATAAGGTTTCCCATATTCTCTGAAGTGCCAAGTCTAAATGCATCTGCTGAAAGTTGTTCTATAACTTCAGAACGTTGCATTACTCCCTTTTTAGGCATTTTAGTTTGCATATCCCAACCAAGTACAGCAAGTGCTCTATTTATATTAGCTATTTTTTTAAGCTCTAATTTTAACTCTTTTAATTTACCTTCCATTTCTAGACCTCTCTTTTCATTTCTTATCATAAGTTATTTATATTATAAATTTTCATATTAATACTAACTTTATTACTTTATTATACTCCTCATTTAAGCCTAACTTCAAACAAAAATTACTTAATTTTCAAACTGTAATCTCTCTGTTATAAATAGTATTATTGCACTTAATTTAATAATAAATGCTATTAGTATTTGGAATACTATTTATTTAGAAAAGAGTATTAATTATAAAAATTCTATTGGTGAAAATATAGATGAAAGTTTATTGAAAAATATATCACCATTAAGTTGGAGTCATATAAATATGTTAGGCGAATATACATTTAATTTTGATGAAGATAATGATACAAATATAATAAGACCATTAAATATATAAAACTCTCAACCCGTTGGAAACAGTGGGTTAAATTAGCTTAACGTACGAATCCCTCATTTTCCGGAAGATACCCCTAGTAGTATTGATTTAATTTTTGTTCACTTATATTTCAAATCTTTGAGCATAAAAACAGAAAGGCAACCACATAGCAGCAAAATTATAATACTTCCTATTCGATTTGGGGCAGTAGCTTCATAGTAACCAGAAACACCAAATGCTGCCGTAATAGGATAGAATGTTTTTAGAATATTTGACATACTCATGAATATTCCAGCAAAAGAGTAGATTTCAGTTAATACCAATGCAATCCAATAGCCTTTTTTCATATACGCTACCAAGACAATAATAGGCGAGATAGCAAGGAATATACCTACACCTTGAAGAAAATATATTTTCAGAAAATCTAAAATCATTCCTACCGATAAATCGGAAAAATGTAATATTGCCTCAGCCAAAAATGCTACTGCAAATAGCACTAAATAAATGAAAATACTGAATACAAAAGTAATAATCATTTTCGTAAAGATTAGTTTTGATTCATTTACAGGAATAAGTAACAAAGATTTTATAGTGTCATCATCTTCTTCACGACAAATCATATAACTTCCCAAAAGAGAAATGACTGCGGGAAGAATAAAAAATGTTGCCAAAGGCTGAGCCATAGTCATATACCATCCTGCACTGTCTATAGCCCGTGAACCATTATACGTAAACCATCCCTCTATAAAAACACTAACCGCTACCATAATTGTTGCGAACACTGCAATCCAAACAATATTTGAACGGCGAATTTTTTGAAGTTCAGCCCAAAGTAAATTTTGCATTATTCACACCTCATTTCCTTCTTTTCAATGCGATATTTGAAAGAAAAACTGCGATAATATTCCAAACGAAAATACAAAGAAACGCTAACGAAACGTTAATTCCTTGTGGCCAAACTATACCCGGCATATCGTTATTTCGCATGACTATAACTAACATACTGGATAAGGGGTGTATATACATATTTACAGACATTATAAAAAATGCAAAAAAAACATAAACTAATGTTATACATATCGGGAGAATATATCCTTTTTGTAATGAAGCTATTGCTAAAATCGGCAACATTGCAAAAGCAAGAATAACACCAACCTCTAAACATTTTTTTAGCAAATATAATACGCTTTCCCATTCAAATACAACATATCCCGAAATCACACTAAACATAACGGATGCTACGAATGTAATTAGCATGAAACAAATGGAGTAAACCAAAACCACAAAAAATTTACTAAAAAAGTATCCTAGTTTACTAATAGGAACAATCCAAAGTTGTTTTAACATATCATACTGATTTTCTTCGTGCATAAGCATGGTACTAAGTGTTCCTAAAATAACAGGTAAGATAATAAGAATAGTATGACTGAGTGCAGACCATCTATAAAACTGTATTGGGTCAACACCTTTATCCCCAAAATAATTAAAATATAATACTGCGAAAAATGGCATAATGAGAGTAGCTAACAACATGAGCCAAATAAACTTTTTGCGGCGTAGTTTAAGAAATTCTGTTTGAATGAGGTTAAGCAATGCCTTCACCTCCTGTAATTTTTTTGAAGTACTCCTCTAAGGTATCATGACAAAGCCTCGAACTGATAACAGTTATATTCTGCATTGCAAAGGCTTTAATAATTTTATCTATATTCAAAGTAGTGTCATAAAGTCGTAGAGTTTGATTATCTCCAACAGAATAATCCTTCGTGTTAAATTCACCTTCTAAAATTAGTGAGGCTTTCGGAATATCTGAAACTTGCAACATGATATAATTAAGTTTTTTATTTTTCAGTTCACTTAATGTGATTTCTTCTAAAAGAACACCGTGGTCAATAATTCCAATATCATCAGCCAATAACGCGATTTCTGAAAGAATATGACTAGAAATAAGAATTGTCTTTCCTTGTTCAACACTCAAATATTTAATAAAATCTCTTACTTCTGCAATGCCAATAGGGTCAAGACCATTTGTAGGTTCGTCCAAAATCAGTAATTCGGGGTCATGCATAATAGCATTGGCAATACCAAGGCGTTGCTTCATTCCGAGCGAATACTTACCGAACAACTTTTTATTTTTATAAGGTAATCCTACTACTTTCAATGCATTTTCAACTGCGTTCGGGGCAACTGTACCACGTAACTTTGCAAAAATTTCTAAATTTTCTGTTCCTGTCAAATTTGGATAAAACCCAGGTGTTTCGATAATAGTACCGATACGGGGATATACTTGTTTTTCTCGACCTTCGATATTCTGGCCGAATACATCTACTTCCCCAGAAGTGATTGGAGTCAACCCTAAAATCATTTTCATAATAGTGGTTTTTCCTGCTCCGTTGCGCCCTAACAATCCATAAATACGACCTTTTTTTATATGGATATTCACTGAATTAACAGCTATTTGCTTTCTATATCTTTTAGTCAGTTGTTTCGTTTCAATTATAAAATCATTCATATAAAATCTCCTTACTTTTAATAGGTAGTGTAAAGTTATTACACTCCTTTTTGTTATTTATTCTTTATATTTCAAGGGTTGCAGAACTTTTTTTATAAAAAAAATAACGCCCCCCTTAATTTCATGTTAAAATTGAATCACCACAAAACAAAATCCTCATGAAAGGTTGGTCGTTATTATGGATTCAATTATAACTTATTTACTTGCATATAATCAATATCTAATTAAAATTATTTATTTGGATAATAACCTATATTCTAATAGCTTGTCTTTTGTTTAGTATAATATATATATATCACCTAATTACTGGAAATTAAAGTGTATAGTATAAGTGGTGAATATATAGTATAAATTGTAAATAATTTGTTTGATATTTGAAAAATGATAATTTCGCTCCTATAAAAATCGAAATATTTTTATTTATATTTTGTCCTTTATAAATTGGGGTTAAAGACTTTGCTTCTAATACATAACTCATACAACACCTTTTTAAAAATAAATTTAACTACAAAATATGTAGTTATTTATTAATCACAATTATACATCCTTATATTTGTACAATATAGTTTATATGGTATTATAGTTAAAAATTAATAAATAGGGTGATTGTTATTAAAATAAATAAAAAAACGGGGTTTTTATTCCTTTTCTTTTTATTGAATTGTTTTGTTGTTACAGTTGTGGCATTACCTACAAAAAAAACTATAATTATCGAGACTATTTATAATAATATAGGTGAAGATTTTGCGGAAAATATTATTTTTGAAGCTGGATCTAAACTATCAGATCATGACTATATTGTAAAAAAAGATCATCGACTACAATAAATAATAATATACAAGAGTATTTTAATTATGTGGGATGGATTAGTAGAGGTGGTATAGTTTCTTTAAGTTTAGATCCAACAAAGGATGTTCGAACTAAATCTGCATCTAGAGATAGTGTATGGAATTTTTTAGTGGACCCTGAAAATAATTTTATCTCAGATCCTTACTAGAATAATACACAAGTAATGCATTGGCAATTTAATTGTCACTATAGCTTTGCAAAAAATAAAGATTATTGGAATATAGAACCACATAGAACAGCTTCAAGTTATTTAGATGTAATTTTCTCAGGGTGCAACCCTTAAATAAGAGTATTAATGAAAAATAAATATATTGCTATAAATTTAATATTATTGACGGTATTTTTATTAGTTATGTATAAAAATAATACTAGTTTAATTACTAATAAAGATTCATTAAATGAAGTTAGTGATTATTTTACAAGTCCAATAAAAGATATTACAACATTATTAAATGACGAAATAAATGGCTATGTATATTTTGGTAGAGATACCTGTGAAGTATGTTTACATTTTAATAGTTATTTAGAAAAAGAATTTAAAAAAAATCAAGATTTAATGATTTATAAATTTGATACTGAGTATTGGAGACCTAATGATAACTTTCAAAAAATATTAAATAAATATAATATAACAACAATACCATCTTTAATAAAAATATCTACAGATAATCACTTCAGTAAATTAAATTTAAAAATTCTGAATGGAGAAGATTTAGGAGATGCTTTACATTTATTTTTAACTTATAAATAAACTTTATAATGGACTTATCTCAATATCTTAAATATAAAAAATCGAACTTTTTTCTAAGCTACATTCTTTGCTAGTGATTCTACTTCATTTGGAGTTTTATAATCAAATCCTGAATGTAGCTTTTTACTGTTATACCAACCTTCTATATAAGGAAAAATAGTCATTTCTGCTTTTTTAAAATTTTTATACGTAGTTCTATAAACTTTTTCTTTTCTATAATTGCGTGGAATGATTCAATACAGACATTATCATAAGGTCATCCCTTTTTACTAAAAGATTGTATCATATCAAAGTTTTCACATAACTCCTTCAAATCATAACTTGTATACTGTCAACCTAAATCACTATGAAATATTATATTGCTATGATAACACCACCCATCAGCTTGAGTATAAATATAAGTTATATCACCACCCCATTTTTCATTAATCGAAGTTGTTGTAAAATCATGTTTTAAAACATTTACTAAGCATGGCACATATTTTAGATGCACCATAAATACATTTGCTTTCAATGTAAATTTTCAAAATATTCTTTTTTATAAGTGTCCACTTTATAGGTTCCATTTTATGATACTATGCACTTTTTTATTATCTTTAACAACTTTTATTAATTTTTCTTTCTTTCGCAAATATGGCCATAACTTTTTTTAATATTTCATTTTCTTCTCTAATTTTTGTTATCTCTTTTCTTAATTGAGCAACTTCTTTCATGCTCATAAATTCATCATCTGATGCCTTTATTTTAGTATTATCTTTCAGATATTGTTGATTTTGCGATGTCATATTCGCTGCTTAAATCAGGTATTGTCATTCTTGACTTATATAAATTTGTAATCATCTCTTTATATTCAATCTATATATTTCTTACCTCTATCCATAATAATTTCAGATAATTTTCTCATACACTAATAACCTCCAGTTATTATAAAATCAATAAATTTTCTGTATAATTAAAGACTGCTTATTTTCATGAAATTTTATACTAGTGGGTTACTTACTTTATGCAACACTAAAAAGGATATTCTACAATATCCTTTTTAGTATTCAAATCTGAATGTATATAATATATACAAATAAATCTATTTATGTTAAAATTTAGTTAAATAAATCGAAATTAAACTGACAAAAAGTTAGGAATGTTTTAAGTTTTGGTCGACTTATTCCTAACTCCTTATACTTAGTTTTATTTAAGTCATATAAAGTCGAAGATTTTTACTGAAATAAAAGGATTTTTCATGGAAATAATATACTTTTGTGACCATTTATACAATGAAAAAAGAAAATTGAATAGACGAAATGAAAATGGATTAACAACTAGACAAAAAGGGAATATAAATAATATTAAAAAATTAAAAGGACAGGGACTAAGCCAAAGTAAAATAACTAAATCATTAAGTTCTTGAATAGGAGTAGCAATAGTAAAAGATACTGAATTTTATAAATATGTGGTATTGGTTTTTTAGGGGGATTTTCTTATGGGGTTAAATATAGTTATTTGTGATGATGAGTTTTTACATAGATCAATTTTAAAGGAGTTTTTAATTACTATTTTAAATGATGAGCTTTTAGAATATGATTTAATTGAGTATAGTTCTGGTGAAGACTTATTACATCATTATGATAAAGTTGATTTGTTATTTTTAGATATTCAAATGAATGAATTGTCAGGAATGGATGTAGCTAGAAGAATTAGAGAGTTTGATAATAACGTTGAAATAATATTTACTACCTCTATAGCTCAGTATGTTTTTGAAGCATATGAAGTAAGAGCGTATAGATATTTAGTTAAACCAATAGAATATAAAGAACTTAGAAAACAAGTAAAACTTTGTATATCTGATTATTTAGATAAAAATAATATTATAGCAATAGACTCTAATAAAAGTACAGTTAAAATTCGAATAGGTGAAATCTTATATGCTGAGGTTATGAGAAAGGAGGTTACTATATATACAGAATCTAAAGTATACATTATTGAAACTAGTATGAAAAAAGTAGAAAAAAAACTTTTTAATTATGGTTTTTTTAGATGTCATCATAGTTACTTAGTTAATTTAAAGAAGATAAATGAAATAAGAGATAAGGCTATTTTTATTAGTGATAAGGAAATACCAGTAAGTAGAACAAGATATAAAGCTTTAAAAATAAAATTAGTTAATTTATTAGGAGATTTTTTATGTTAGATAGCAAGGGATTTTGGGATTTATTGATTTTAACTTCTTCTATAATAGAGTTAGTGGCGTGTAAAAAGGTATTTGATTATACAAGTGAAAAAAAATATAGCAATATAAGAATAAATTTAATACTGATTTTAATAATATTTTTTATGTTATTTCTATTACAAATAAATGCATATCCTAATATTAGAATTGGCATAGCAGTTATTATAACTTTTGTTTTTTTTGTAACTAATTATACTGCGAGCATTATTACAGCAATAATGACAACTTTAATTTATTGGATGATTTTATTAGGAGCGGACGGGCTAAGTATGAGTATATCAATATGGATTAACTCATTGGATAGTATGGATATGTTACTTATTAATAGCTCATATAGATTACAATCAATCGTTTTAGGAAAAAGTGTCTTAATTTCAATATTAGGTTTATATAGATTAATAAAATTTGAGATTGAATTACATAAAAAGGATATTTTATATTTGGGGATACCTATAGTTGCAAATATTGTATCATTTTTCATTATTTTTAAATATATATTTAAATTCTCAGAACTAAAACTAATTAGCACAAATGAGATACTATATATATCAATTTTGCTGTTTTTATCTAACATCTCAATTATCTTAATTATAAGAAAAATTAGGAAGGATAGTAGATTATTAGCTCAAAAGGATGTGGTGAAAAATAACTTAGAGATGCAATATAAGTACTATATGAATATAAAGGAAAATCAGGATAAAATAAGAGAATTAAATCATGATATGAAAAATCATATTATTTGTATGCGTAAGCTTAATCAATATGGATATGATAATGAAAGCTATCTAGAAAGCATAAATAAAAATATTGAAAGTTATACAAATATATTTGATACAGGAAATGTATTATTAGATATTATATTACATGAAAAAAAACAAATTTGTGATAATAAAAATATAAAGTTTTCGAGTAATATAAATTTTACAAAGTCTGATTTTATAGACTCAGAAGATATATGTAGCATTTTTTCAAATATATTAGATAATGCACTAGAGGCATGTATAAAAATAAACGGAAATAATAAGTTTATATCAGCAGAAGGAAAGATAGTAGAAAAGTTCTTTATTCTTAAGGTAGAAAATAGTAAGAATAATAAAATAACTGATAAAGACAATAAATTTATAACTGACAAAAACAATAAATTTTCTCATGGATTGGGAATAAGTAGTATTAAAAATTCAGTTAAAAAATATAATGGTGAAACTGTAGTAAATTATACAGATGACAGATTTATCATAAAAATACTAATACCAATTATACTATATAATGACTAGTTATACATATTTATCGTAATAATCCATAAATATGTTAATTATATAATATTGGATGTTAAGGGAGTCAATATGATTAAATCTTTATCAAATAAAATAACATCATTTTTAGTTTGTAATAATTCAATAAATAACGAAGATAGTGAAATATGTTTGGTCTTATGTCAATATCTTGGACACAAAAAGTCGAACTTTTTCAGGCTACATTTTTAGCTAATAATTCTACTTCATTTGGAGTCTTATAATTAATAGCTGAATGTAGTCTCTTATTGCTATACCAGCCTTCAATATATCTGAAAATAGCTATTTTAGCTGTTTCAAAATTTTTATAAGTATTCAAATAAACTTCTTCTTTTTTTATGCTAGCGTGGAACGATTCTATACATGCGTTGTCATAAGGGCATCCCTTCTTATTGAAAGATTGTAAAATATTAAATTCAATACATAAATCCTTCATATCTTTACTAGTATATTGTGATCCTAAATCACTATGAAATATTGTTTTTGCTTTATTAGTAATTCCTTGCAAATAACAAGCAGTTTTTAGAGCTGTTGTAACAAGCTCATTGGTCATATTTTTTCCAAAAGAATATCCTACTATCTTTTTTGAGTGTAAATCAAGTACAGATGCTAAATAGCATCAAGCGTCAGTTAAAGTGTGAATATATGTTATATCTCCAACCCATTTTTCATTAATTGTAGTAGTTGAAAAATCACGTTTTAAAACGTTTTCTAGCCCTTCTTTAGGTTTCTTACTAGATGTTGGTTTGTATTTTTTTATAGTAATTGAGCGTATTCCAAGATCTTTCATAAGGCGTTGAACTTTCTTTAAAGAGATATTTATATCTTCTTTGATTAAGACCGCATGTATTCTAGGAACTCCATAAACACACTTGCTATCAGTATAAATCCTTACTATACTTTCTTTGATTGCTTCATTTTCAATTTCTCTATTAGATTTTTTAGAATTCACTTTACTATAATACGTACTACGTGGTATTCCTAAGATGGAACACATCTTTTTTACTCCATGAATTTCTTTGTTGTTATTTATAACTTTTATAGTTTCATCTATTTTTCTTTCGCAAATATGGCCATAGCTTTTTTTAATATTTCATTTTCTTCCTTGATTTTAGCAATCTCTTTTTTGAGCTGAGCAACTTCTTTCATAGTCATAAATTCATTATCTGAAACTTTTACTTTAGAGTTATCTTTAACCCAACCAGCTATTGTTGATTTTGCTATGCCATATTCACTACTTATCTCAGGAATTGTCATTCCTGATTTATATAGAGTTGAAATCATTTCTTTATAATCATCTGTATATTTTTTACCTCTACCCATAGTAGAACACTTCCTTTCTTTTACTAAATATTATTGTACTTAGTTCGTTAAAACGTGTCCACTATTTTATACTAACACCATATAAAACTTCACTTAACTATTTGTACACACATAATTTAGTCGCAGTTCTTAAATCTTTTATATAATAAATTAAAATTTATTTGTTAAACTAAAGGAGGAATTTTCATAAAAACTTTAAGAAAAATAATAAACATACTATTTATTCTAACTTTTATGTTATTAATATTTTTAATTGGAAAAGGAATTTTCAATAGTGTTAAATCAAATAGTGTTTATTCAGAAATACAACAACTATCACCAATCAAAAAAACAAATTTAAAAGATAAAAAAACATCTTATAACGACCTTTTATCTATAAATTCTGATTATAAATTTTGGCTCAAAATAAACAATACTAATATTGATTACCCAGTCGTAAAAGGAAAAGATAATACATTTTATCTAGAAAATGATTTTTATAAAAAACCACTTTCTGATGGCAGTATTTTTTTAGATTATAAAAATAACTTTGGTCAAGATTTTAACAATATTATCTTTGGTCACAACATGAAAAATTCGAATATGTTCTCAAATTTAAATAAATTTAAAGATGAAAACTTCTTCAAAAATAATAATGAACTCACTATAACTGATAAAGAGTATACTTACACATATAAAGTTTTTTCAGTTTACGTTCTAGATTCAAAAGAAAATATTGACTATCTTTATGATATAAATAATTCTGAAATAACAAATATAAAAAAAGATTCTTATTTAAACTTATTAAAAGCAAAATCTATGTTCAAATCACCTGATATAACTTTATCCTCAAATATTCTAACTCTTATAACTTGTAGTTATGAGTTTGATGATGCAAAAACAATTGTACATGCAAATCTTATTGATAAGACTAAAAATAGTTAAACAAAGATAAGGTTCTGAGATATACTTCTCAGAACCTTATCTATCTATTAATATTATTTTTTTATAGCAAATTTAGTTATTCCAAGTAATCCTAAAGCTGCTACAACTATCCCAACTGCTTTTCCAGCTCCTGTGTTTGGCAAGTTTGTTTCTTTTGTAACATTATTTCCAGTTACAACTATATTTTCTGTTGATTCTTTATCAGATTCACTTTCTACATTAGCACCTAAGTTTTCAAACTTTCCTGCTTCAACTTCTGGCACTACTTCCATATTATCTTCTGCACTTGCGTCTAATACTGGTCCTTCTACTTCTGGCACTACTCCCATATTATCTTCTGCACTTCCATCTAATACTGGTCCTTCTACTTCTGGTGTTACTCCCATATTATCTTCTGCACTTCCATCTAATACTGGTCCTTCTACTTCTGGTGTTACTCCCATATTATCTTCTGCACTTCCGTCTAATACTGGCCCCTCAACCTCATGGTCTACTCCCATATTATCTTCTGCACTTCCGTCTAATACTGGCCCCTCAACCTCATGGTCTACTCCCATATTATCTTCTGCACTTCCATCTAATACTGGTCCTTCTTCCTCTGGTGCTACTTCCATGTTATCTTCATCACTTCCATCTCCAGCTGTACCGTTAAAAGACTTTACTGCCTCTGAAATTCTTGTCCATGATTCATTTATCCATACTAAGTGACCTTTTGTTTCTTCTGAACCTTGAAGTTCATCAAATATTGGTCTTACTCTTTCTATCGCTGTTGCTCCAAATCTTAAGATAGTTTCTTTATTTTCAGCTGTTACACCTTCATTATCTAAAGTATTTATCGCAATTCTCATTTCTTCAATTGCATAGTGTAACTGTTCTAAAGCTGCATCACTAACTACACCCATATTATCTTCTGCTGTTCCATCTCCAGCTATACTTTCAAAAGACTCTACTGCTTTTGAAATTCTTGTCCATGATTCATTTATCCATACTAAATGAGCCTTTGTCTCCTTTGAACCCGCAAGTTCATCAAAGAAAGGTCTTACTCTCTCTATTGATTGAGTTCCAAATCTCAATATATAATCTTTATTTTCAACAGTTATTCCTTCTTTTTCTAAAGTATCAACTGCTATTCTCATATCTTCAATTGCATAATCTAATTGATCTATTGCTGTATCACTAACTACTCCCATTTCATCATCATTTTCCTCTGAATCTTTTTCACTTTCAATTTCTACCTTTACACCCGTTGATTGTGTTGACTCATTTAGTTCACTTGCAAAAGCTACTCCTGCTGTATTTACTATTCCTGCTGCTATTAATATTGTAGCTAAAACCTTTTTCTTCATGTTATTTTCTCCCTTATGCCTTGTCATATTTTGTCGTTTCTAATTTAGTTAAACTATAACAGGCATTTATAGATATTCTTTTTCCATTTTCTAAATAAACTTTAAACAAATACCCTAAATAAACATAATTTACTATTTATTAATGATTTATCCATCTATTTTCATATTTTTTGTTAAATTATTACTATATAGTCACCGATAATATAAGGTTTATAATTATTTCCACTATAATTTTTACCAGTATATTAATTTAAAAACCTCCTAAAAATAATAGTGTACAACTTTCAAATTTAAACTTTTGATATTTTTTTCTAAAAATCATTTAATCAATTCGTATAATTTGTCTCAAATAAAGAAATTTGATTATTTTTATGCACGATTTTATGCAAATAGATAAACTTATGAAAATAATCTGTCATTTATATATGTTATAATATTTTTAAAATTTAAAATCATGTTTTGATATAAACCTGACATTATATCTATATATTCAATAGTATAATTATCAAAAATTTAACCTATTTCGGTAATTTAGATAATTTCAACTTAGGAGGACATTATGATAAAAAACATACAAGAAGAAGAAATCGAGAAGATTTACGGAAAAGTTAGTCCATTTGAGTTCAAGGATGCACTTATAGACCTTGCGACAAGATCAGAAAGAAAAAGTACGAGAGCATTACTTGATGCTGGGCGTGGAAATCCTAACTGGATTTCAACAACTCCAAGAGAAGCTTTTTTCACTTTTGGACAGTTTGCAATAACTGAATCTAGAAGAACTTTAGAAGCTCAAGACCTTGGCGGAATGCCTCATAAAAATGGAATATATAATAGATTTAAAAAATATGTAGAAGATAATCTAAAAACTCCCGGAATTGAGCTTCTTGATAAAATTATAGAATATGGAATTTCAAAAAAAGGCTTTAATAAAGATGCTTTTGTTCATGAACTTGCTGATGGAATAATTGGAGATAACTATCCATTCCCAGACAGAATGCTTAGACATATCGAAGTTTTAGTACATGATTACCTAACTAAAGAAATGGGTTATGACACAAGCAAAGGTGGAAAATTTGATATATTCGCTGTTGAAGGTGCAACTTCTGCTATGTGCTATATATTTGATACTTTAAAATCAAACAAGCTACTGGTAAAAGGTGATAAAATTGCTATTATGGTTCCTGTTTTTACACCATATTTAGAAATACCTATCTTACCTCAATATGGACTTGAAATAGTCCCTATCGTTGCTAACTCAGATAGTTCTTGTGGAGATGCTATTGGGCAATATCCTCAAAGTGAACTTGATAAGCTTAAAGACCCAGCAATAATAGCTTTATTTATAGTTAACCCAAGTAACCCTTCATCTATCGCTCTTAATGCGCAGGGAAGAAGTTATATTGCTGATATAGTTACAAATCATAATAAAAACTTAATGGTTATTTCTGATGATGTTTATGGTACTTTTGTACCTGATTTTAAATCACTTATGTCAGAAATTCCTTACAATACAATAGGTGTTTATTCATTCTCTAAATATTTTGGAGTTACTGGTTGGAGACTTGGAACAATAGCTGTTCATGAAGATAATATTTTTGATAAGCTTATAAAAGAACTTCCACCTCGTTGTCACAAAGAACTAGCTAGTAGATATGGTCACCTTAGTACAACGCCAGAGGAAATTAAATTTGTAGATAGAATTGTTGCAGATAGCAGACAAGTTGCTTTAAATCACACTGCTGGTCTTTCAACACCACAACAGGTTCAAATGGCATTCTTCTGTGCTTTTGCAGTTCTTGATAGTGAAGATAAATATAAGAATCTAACAATGGCTATATGCCTTAAAAGGAAAAGACTTTTATATGACGGTCTTGGACTTGAAATTACAGTTAACAATTTAAATGCTAACTACTATGCAGAATTTGATTTACTTGATTGGGCTAAAAATAACTATGGACAAAAGTTTGCAGATTTTCTAGAAACTAACTACAAACCAGTTCAAGTTTTATACAGACTTGCTAAAGAATCATCAATCGTTTTACTTGGTGGAAGTGGATTCCAAGGACCTCAATGGTCAGTTAGAATATCACTTGCTAACCTTAACGATGATGCTTATAGAGAAATCGGACACGCTCTTAGAAAAATTTCTCAAAGCTTCGTTGATGAATTTAAGCGTAGTCAAGAACAATACTAAAAAAAGCAAATTGATAGTTTAATCTATCAATTTGCTTTTTCTCATTTTTATTTTAATTTATTTACTATTTCTACTGCCATCTTATGACTTGATTGAGGATTCTGTCCTGTTATAAAGTTATTATCTACAACAACATATTCTACAAAATCTCCAGCTCTTTCAAATTTAGCCCCTTGTTTAACAAGCTCTGTTTCAAGTGCATATGGTACTAAGCTTGAAAGTTGCGCTAAATCCTCTTCTGTATTTGTGAATCCTGTAAGTTTTTTACCATCAATAAAATCTTTTCCATCCTTAGTTTTAACATTAAGGAAGGCTGAAAGTCCATGACAAACTCCTGCTACTACTTTATCATTCTCGTCTAATTTTAATATTATATCAGATACTGATTTAGTATTAGTAAAATCTTCTAATGGACCATGTCCACCTGCAAATACTACTGCATCAAAATCTTGATTTAAAACGTCTTCTAATTTTTTTGTAGTTTTTAGTAATGGCATAACATGCTCATACTCTGCTGGAACACCTTCTGGTATTGAAACTACATCAATTGGAACTTCTCCACCTTTTATTGATGCTATTTCAAGTTCAAATCCAGCTTCTTTAAATATATTGTATGGCTCAGCTAATTCTTCTAACCAAAGCCCTGTTGGGTGACCATTCATATCATTGTGACTTGTTGAAACTAATAATATCTTTTTCATTTGTTATTCTCCTTCTTTGCCTTATCTCATTTATTTATTGTAAATATCTATTTTTTAATTTACTATTTAATTATCCTATTTATTATCCTGTTCTATTTATAATGTAATTATACGTGGTAATAAAATAAGTAACAAGAACGCACTTTTTGTTAAGTCACTTACAAAAAGTTAAGTATCGGAGGTTTTATGGACTTAGACGTAAAAAAGAAAAAAGAAATTTTAGACGAAGATACAATAAATTTAGCTTTAAAAACCTTAACTGGTAAATGGAAACTCAAAATAATTTGGGAAATTTCATATCATGACTCTATAAGATTTAATGACCTTGAAAGAAAACTTGATGGAATTTCGAGTCTAATGCTAACAAGAAGACTTAAAGAACTTGTAGATCTAAAAATAATCCAAAGAAAACAATTTAATGAAATCCCTCCAAGAGTTGAATATTCACTTACACCCCTTGGATTAAACCTTTGCCCTGTTTTGCACATGCTTGATAAACTTGGACAAAATTTAAAGGGTATCAGTTAACTGATACCCTTTAAATTTTTCATATTAACTTTTCAAAAGCAACTCTGTCACTACCATCACAAACATATATAATTCCACAATATTTAAATCCATTTTTCTTAACTGAATTTTGCATTGATATATTCTCTATATGTGTATCTATTCTTATACTTTTTACATCTTTTTCTGTGCAAAACTCTTGTGTTGCCTCTATTATTTTGCCTGCAAGGCCTCTTCCTTTATAATCATTGTTTACAGCTATTCTATGTATAACTGCAAAATTATAATTACTAAGCCACTGACCTTTATAAATTTTATCATATGTTGGTTCTCCATCAAATGATATTACAGTTGTAGCAAGCACTTCACCATTTTCTTCTAAGACATAGCTAACATCATTTTTTATATCATTTAGTATAGTTTGTGCATTTGGATATCCATTTTGCCACTGATCTATCCCTTGTGACTTAAGATAATCCTGTGCCTGTTTTATTATATACATGATTTTTTCTACATCTTCTATTTTTGACTTTCGAAACATTACTCCACCTCTTCTAATTAATAATTGCTTAATTATAGCACAATTAGTATTTTTTATGCATATATAACTTCTTGTTTTTTTATTATAAAAACAACTCTTCTAATAATAAAGAGGTTATCTAAATTACTAGATAACCTCTACTTCTATATTAAACTACTTCTCTTCCACAGCAGTTTTTATACTTTTTACCACTTCCACATGGACATGGTTCATTTCTACCTGTCATCTTTTCTGACCTTACAGGCTCTTTTTTAGCTGGAGCATTATCGCCACCATGAGTAGCTGCAACTTCTTGTGCAACTTGTTCTCTTTGAGGTGCTTCTGATTGAACTCTTACATGATAAAGATATTTAACTGTATCATTTTGAATACTATCAACCATCTCTATAAACATATCACTACCTTGTTGTTGATAAGCTTGAACTGGATCTTGTTGCTTGTATGCCATAAGTCCTATCCCTTGCTTTAAGTGGTCCATATTATCAATATGATCCATCCATTTAGTATCTACTATTTTAAGAAGTATAACTCTTTCAATTTCTCTCATTTGTTCTGAACCAATTGATGCTTCTTTTTCTTCATATAACTCATGAGCTTTATTTGTAAGTAGAACTAATACCTCATCGGTATCTTTATTTTGAAGCTCTTCAATTGTAAATGTATCAGCAGGTAAGAATAAATCTTCTAAATAATTAAGGAATAGTTTAAGTGAATCTGCGTAATCATCATCTTCATCATTAAGGTGAGCTCCAACAGCTTCTTCAATTATACTATCAATCATTCCAACTACGCTTTCTTTAAGATCTTCACCTTCAAGAACTTCAGTTCTTTGCTTGTAGATAATTTCTCTTTGCTTATTGATAACGTCGTCATATCCAAGAAGGCTCTTTCTTATATCAAAGTTATTACCCTCTACTTTTTTCTGTGCATTTTCTATTGTTTTAGTAACCATACCATTTTCAATAGCTTCATCATCTGCAAGACCAAGTTTATCAGCAATAGAAATAACTCTATCTGACCCAAATAATCTCATAAGATCATCTTCAAGTGAAACATAGAACCTTGACTCTCCTGGGTCCCCCTGTCTACCTGCACGCCCTCTAAGCTGGTTATCTATTCTTCTTGATTCATGTCTTTCAGTACCAATGATTTTTAATCCACCAGCCTCAAGAACACCTTCTCCAAGTTTAATATCTGTACCTCTTCCGGCCATATTAGTAGCAATTGTAATTCTACCATATGAACCAGCCTCAGAAACTATTTCAGCCTCTTGTTCGTGGTACTTAGCATTTAATACCTTATGCTTAATTCCTCTCTTTTTAAGAAGAGTAGAAACTATTTCTGATTTCTCTATACTTGTTGTACCAACAAGAACTGGTTGCCCTTTTCTATTAGTTTCTATAATATCTTCTACAATAGCTAAATACTTACCTTTTTGATTTTTATAAACTAAATCTTTTTGGTCTTTTCTTTGTATTGGTCTATGTGTAGGTATAACAACAACATCTAGGTTGTAAATATCTCTAAACTCATTTTCCTCTGTTAAAGCAGTACCAGTCATCCCTGATAACTTATTGTACATTCTAAAGTAATTTTGGAATGTAATTGTAGCAAGTGTTTTAGATTCTCTTTTGATTTTAACACCTTCTTTAGCCTCAATAGCTTGGTGTAAACCATCTGAATATCTTCTACCTTCCATAAGTCTTCCAGTAAACTCATCAACTATAATAATTTCATCTTCTTTAACCATATAATCTTTATCAAGCTTCATTAAATAGTTAGCTTTTAATCCTTGAGTTATATAGTGTTGAAGTTGCATATTATCAGCATCAGCGTAGTTTTCTACATTAAATGCTTTCTCTGCTTCTTCTACCCCTTCATCTGTTAACATAACTGCATGACCTTTTTCATCTACTGTAAAGTGTGTTTCAACCTTAAGTCTTTTAACGAAGAAGTCAGCTATCTTATAGAAATCAGTTGATTTTTCTCCTTGCCCTGAAATTATAAGAGGTGTTCTAGCCTCATCTATAAGAATTGAGTCAACCTCATCTACTACGCAGTAGTTAAGTTTTCTCTGTACTCTCTCTTCTTTGTAGATAACCATATTGTCTCTTAAGTAGTCAAATCCAAACTCATTGTTTGTTCCATATGTTATGTCCGCACTATATGATTCTCTTCTTTGGTCATTGTTTAAACCATGAACAATAACACCTGTTGTAAGCCCTAAATACTCATAAACAGTTGCCATTTGCTCTCTATCTCTTGATGCAAGGTAGTCATTAACTGTAATAACATGTACCCCTTTACCACTTAAAGCATTTAAATAAACTGGAAGTGTAGCAACTAAAGTTTTACCCTCTCCTGTTTTCATTTCTGAAATTCTTCCTTGATGAAGAACTATACCACCAATCATTTGCTCTCTATAATGGCTCATTCCAAGTTGTCTTCTTGATGCCTCTCTAACAACTGCAAAAGCTTCAACTAAAAGATCATTTAAAGTTTCACCTTTTTCAAGTCTGTCTCTAAATTCTTGAGTTTTCCCCCTTAATTCATCTTCTGATAGTTTTTCCATTATAGGAATAAGAGCATCTATCTTATCAACCATAGGGATTATATTTTTCACTTGTCTTTCACTGTAACTTCCAAATATTTTATCTAAGAAACCCATCATCATTCTCCTTAATTCTCTCTATTATTTAATGTTAATTATAACACTTATATAAGCATATTTTCAATTAAACTTCTTTATTTAAACAATTTTAAAATAATTTTGAATTTTATTCCTAATTTATACTTAACAATTCATAAAAAAAAGTCATAATATCTACTATTTTAGTAATTACCATGACTTATATAAATTATTCTATTTAAATTTTATTTTTTCATCTTCAAATTCATCAAGTATTGCAAGTGACTCAACCCTTGCCCCTAATGCTTCTAAAACATCTCTACCTTCTTGGAAGCCTTTTTCTATAACTATTCCTACACCAACAAGATTTGTTTTAGATTGTTTGACAATTTCCATAAGTCCTTTTGCAGCGCAACCTTTAGCAAGAAAATCATCTATTACTAATATGTTTTCTCCCTCGCTTAAAAAGCGTTTTCCAACTCTAACACTATAAGTCCTCTTTTTAGTGAAGGAATGGACCTTTGCCTCATACAAATCACTATCAAGATTCAAACTCTCTGTTTTTTTTGCAAAAACAACTGGTACAAAATCAAAATACTGCGAAACAATAGCTGCTATTCCAATTCCAGATGCTTCAATTGTAAGTATTTTATCGATTTTTTCACCCTCAAATCTCTTTTTAAACTCTTTCCCTATTTCATTTAAAAGTTTTATATCCATTTGATGATTTAAAAAACTATCTACTTTTAAGATATTACCTTCTCTTAATATTCCATCCTTAATTATTTTATCTTTTAATAATTGCATATGTATCCCCCTAAATGCTTTATCAAATTCGATATAATATAAGAACATATAGAAACTCTATATATTCGTAGTCGGGATTTTGGCTCCCGGTAGAAACACTCAAACCATTAAAAATTGAGCATATACGAACTTGAATTTTTAATTCAATATACCATTTTATAGAAAAACTTACAAGTATAATATATTATCTATGCAAAAAGCAGCAGTGAAATTTTCACTACTGCTTTCCTCTATATTCAACTTTTAGTGTTCATTCTTAATTATAGTCATCTGGTTCAATTAATCCATACTGACCATCTTTTCTCTTATACACAACTTTTGTTTCGTTTGTTTCTCCATCTCTATAAACAAAGAAGTTATGTCCTATAAGTTCCATTTGAAGTACTGCTTCCTCTGCATCCATTGGTTTAAGGTCAAATCTTTTAACTTTTACAATTTTATCTTCTTCCTCTTGAACTGCAAATTTCGCATGCTCTACTTCTGGATATCTTACTGAGCTATACTCATCTCTTTTTAATTTTGTTTTATACTTAACAATCTGTCTTTCTAATTTTTCTTCAACTAAGTCTATTGATTTATACATATCATCAGTAGTTTCCTCTGCTCTTATGCACATACCATTGAATGGGATTAAAACTTCCACTATATGTCTGTTTTTCTGAACACTTAAAGTTACCTTCGCTTCTACATCTTCAATAAAGTATTTCTCAAGTTTTAAAACTTTCTTCTCTACACTCTCTTTTAAAGCTTCTGTTAATTTAATATTTCTTGCATGAATTTTTACTTTCATATGCTCAGCCCCTTTCGACAAACAGTTAAACTAAGTAAGTAATTAATTTAATTGTTATTATGTTTTTATTTTACTCTTTAATTTCTGCACTTACAAAGCCCAAAAAATAACATACTTATATCAAATTTAACTAAAAAACTCATTTAGCTACGATTTTCTTTAGCTTTTACATTTTTTTGAAGTTTGACATGTAAACATTTTCGTAGTAGAGTAAAATGTAGGGGTATTTTTAAAAAGGCGCAAAAAAATAACCATTAGAATAAATTCTAATAGTTTTATAAAGGTGCTAGCTGACCTGATCTTTGACCCCACACTCGCCTACTGGAGCTTTTGCTACCCGGATTCAACCTCTCACTACTAACCCTCTCGATTTTCTCGGTAGGACTTACTTCTAAGCTGCACCATGCTCACTAATACTTTGATTAGCTTACGTGGATCGTTTTGCCTGCAACTGGCATCGACTTTCAACCACAGACCTAGCACCATATATTATTATATACTACTTTTTATAACAGTCAAGGGAATTATGTTTACTTTATAAGATTTTTCTATAATTTCCTTACATATACTTATAGTATATCCAGTTGTTAGGATATCATCTACAAATAAAATCCTTTTACCTTCTATATTTTTTATTTTTTTTGAACTATAAAAAGCTTTCTCCATATTTTTTCTTCTCTCATTTGAATTTAACTTTTTTTGTTCTTTTGAATCACTACTCTTCTTTAAAAGTTCTACTACTTCTTTTTTAAATATTTCCGAAATACCTTTTGCTAAATATAGGCCATGATCAAAACCTCTTCTTTTTATAGTTTCTTTAGTACTTGGTACAAATGTAACTAAATCAAACTCTATACCTTCTTCTTTTATTTTTTCTATTAATAAGCTTAAAAAATACTCCGCAACTTCAAAATTTCTTTTTGATTTATATGCAACTATAAGTCTTCTAATTGCATCAGAGTAATATCTGCAACTATATACTTTATCCATATCTAAAATTTCATAGCTTTCACTGACTTTACTACTTTGCAAAAGACATTTATTACATATTACTCCATCATCAATTTCTATCCCACATGAAACACATCTGTATGACCTTGGATAAATAACCTCTAATAAACACTTAAATAAATATTTAATTATCTCAATCCCTCCAAGTTATTTCATTGTATAATCTAGCTATTCTTTTCGCCTTATCAATGTTAGTACTTTCTTTTTTACTTAATAATATAAGTTCTTTTTTCTCTGTAAGTACAGAATATCTTCCACATAAGAACACAATTTCTTTGTATGAATAAAAATTTTTACTATCATTGTACATTATTACATTAGTATTTTTTATATTATCTATAAGACCTTGAATATTACTATGGATTATAACAGAATTTTTTCTATTATTTAAACTATTATAAAGATCAGCACTTTTTCCTTTATAGTTTATAATCTCTATATCTTTAAATTGAGCCTCAAGTTCCATAAATTTGCTATATATTCCTTCTGCTTTATCTGGTTCAACATATATAATTACATTTTCGCCTTTACTATAAAACCATTCTAAATAAGTATAAAAAATATATGGTATTCTCTCTCGAAGATCAAATCTTGAAACTATAATTCTTGGCTCCTTAAAGTGAGTTTCCTTTCTCTGCGTTGTTATATATAATGTTGGGGCTTTTTCTATTACTGTATCAATAGAAAATACTATTATCTTTTTAGCCATCTTATATGCTAAGTCTATTATTTCTGTTAATGCAGCTTTATTATAATTAGAGTAAAAGCTTATATCATCAATTATTATAAAATCATAAGACTTAGATATTTTTTCAAAACTTCCAAAAAGTAATCTTTCATAAATCATTTCTGTATCTAATGCCATAGGTTTAAAACTCAAATATAGTACCCTTTGTTTATCATCCCAAGAGACTATGTTTTCAATTAATTTTTTAGATTTATAAGGTTCCATTGCTACATTAACAATCTTTCCTGCCTCACCTAACATTTCCTGAATTCCAACCGTCCCCTCATCTATACTTTTATAATACCTTCTTCGATACACCTTTTACCCCTCCAATCATCTAATCCTCTACTATTTCAACATTTGTAATTTCTTCAAATGCATCATTACCTATAATTTCTTTTATTCTCCACTTAAGTGATGAATGTCTATCCATACTTCTTGTATTATCAACCATAAACTTTAATGCTCTAGGAACTCCTACCACTACTACCATTTGTTTTGCTCTAGTAATACCTGTATAAAGTAAATTCCTATTCATAAGGAATGGTGCACCCATATAAACTGGGATTATAACGACTGGGAACTCACTTCCCTGACTTTTGTGAATTGTTATAGCATATGCAAGTTCAAGTTCATCTAAAAATGCAAAATCATACACAACCCTTCGCTCATCATCAAAAATAACTGCAAGTGTCTTTCCTTCATTGTCTATTGATTCTATGAATCCCATATCACCATTAAATACACCCTCACCTTCATTATCACCAAATCCATTAATTCTAGTCCATTTTAAACTATAATTATTTTTAATTTGCATAATTTTATCACCTTCTCTAAAAGTGATATCTCTAAAAACTTTTTCTTGCTTATATGTTTTTTTCTCATTTAAAACCTTTTGTAATTCTTGATTTAAATTCATGACTCCAAGATTACCTTTTTTCATAGGAGCGAGTATTTGAATATCTTTATATTTATCCCATTTCCCATTAAACTTTGGTAATCTTCTATTGACTAAGTCAACAATAGTATCAATCATTCTATCTTGCATCTCTTCTCTTACAAAAAAGAAATCTTTACCCTTTTCATTTAGTAAAGGCATCTCTCCTTTATTTATTTTATGTGCATTAACAACAATCATACTTTCTTTTCCCTGTCTAAAGATTTCACCAAGTCTTACAACTTTAGTAAAATTAGCATCAATTAAATCACTTAAAACATTACCTGGCCCAACCGATGGCAATTGATCTATATCTCCAACTATTATAAGTCTTGTTCCAACCTTAATTGATTTAAGCAAGTTATTCATAAGTGCTACATCTATCATTGATGCCTCATCAACTATAACAACATCCGCATCAATCGGTTCTGAATCCATCTTTTGAAATACTTTCTCTTCCTCACTATCAGCAACTACCATATCTAGAAGTCTATGAATAGTTTTTGCTTCTCTTCCTGTTGATTCTGACATTCTTTTAGCCGCTCTTCCTGTTGGGGCTGCTAGAACTACTTTCATTTTGCATTGCTCAAATATATCTATGATAGCCTTAATTATCGTTGTTTTACCTGTCCCTGGGCCTCCAGTGATTATCTCTATCCCATTATTAAAAGCTCCTAAAATAGCCTCTCTTTGAGATGAAGCAAATGTAATTTCATTAAATTGCTCAAATCTAGAAATTAAATCCTCTATATCAACATTTATGCTTTGAAAATTAGCTATTGCAAGTGTAAGTATTTTATTAGTTATCCCAAGTTCACTATAATAGTGCGGAATTGTAAATACGCCCTCATGCTCATCTAACATTTCAACTTTAATTCTATTATCTAAACTTGCATTTACTATATTTTCCTCTATAATTTTTTTCTCAACATTTAATGTTTCCACAGCCTCTTTAATAAGTTCTTCTCTTGGCATATATGTATTTCCTGCTCCGCAGAAATTATTAATCAAGTATTTTAATCCACTTTGTATTCTAAATGCAGATGTTTCCTTTATTCCAATTGACTGTGCTATCTTATCTGCTGTTTTAAAACCAATCCCAGCTATTTCATCACAAAGTACATAAGGATTTTCCTTTACTACATCAATGGCTATATTTCCATATTTTTTATAAATTTTAAGAGTCTGATTCATACTAATACCATGTTCTTGGAAGAATATTGATATATTTTTAAGCTCTTTTTGTTCATTGTATGATTCAATAATTATTTCTAGTTTCTTTTTTCCTATACCCTCAACCATTTTAAGCTTTTGTATATCATTATCAAGAATTTCTAAAGTTTTCTCTCCAAACTTTGATATTATCTTCTTTGCTGTAACAGGTCCTATTCCATGTATTACACCAGATGCTAAATATCTCTCTATTCCCTCTCTTGATGTTGGTAATATTTCCTCACACTCTTCTATTTTAAACTGTCTTCCGAACTGTGGATGGGCAGCCCAACTACCTTGTAGCTTTAGATTTTGCCCTTCTTTAATATGAGGAACTGACCCAACAGCAGTATGTACTTGTGTTCCTTCTCTAAATTTTAATACTGTATATCCTGTGTCTTCACTTTTAAATACTATACTTTCAACGATTCCTTTTAATTCTTCCATTTTTAACTCCTAAAAATAAATTTTATTACTATAATTATATCATATTTTAAAAATTCAAATCATTTATATGAACATTGCTAATTGACTTCTTTTATCAAAATGAATTAATATATATTTATATAGTAAGGAGGAGTTTTAGATATGTTAATTAAAAATTGTAATATTATTTATTTAGATAAAGTAGAAAAAGGGTCTGTTCTTGTTAAGGATGGAAAAATAGCACAAATAAATCCAGTAAACCCATGTGAGGAGAATGTTATAGATGCACAAGGTCTATTCCTTTCACCTGGATTTATAGATGTTCATATTCACGGGGCTGGTGGACATGATACAATGGACGGAACTTTTGAGGCTATAAATGAAATAGCTAAAGTTATTGTGACAAGAGGAACAACTTCTTTCACACCAACAACAATGACTATGGGTGCTGATTCAATAGCTAAATCAATGAAAGTTATAAAGCAAGCTAAAGAAAACGGAACAGATGGTGCAAATGTACTTGGTGCTCACCTTGAGGGACCATTCTTAAGTTTATCAGCAATAGGAGCTCAAAATCCTAATTTCTTAATCACCCCTTCAGTTGAGAACTTCAATAAAATAGTTGGTGGATGTGAAGATGCTGTTGTTTCATTAACAATTGCACCAGAAATAGAAGGCGCTTCTGAACTTATTAAATATCTTTCAAATAAAGGAATCGTTGCTTCAATAGGTCACACAAAAGCTACTTACGAACAAGCTATGGAAGGAATTAAATGTGGATGCTCACATGCTACACACTTATTCAATGCTATGTCAGGATTTACTCACAGAGCACCTGGTGTTGTAGGAGCTATCTTTGATTCAAATATAACAACTGAAACTATTTCAGATGGTATTCACATAGCTTATCCAAGCCTTAGAGTTGCTTATAAAAATAAAGGTACAGATAAAACATTACTTGTAACAGATGCAATGATGGCTTGTTGTATGCCTGATGGAAAATATAGTCTTGGTGGACAAGATGTTATAGTTGCTGAAGGTGCTGCTAGACTTCTTAACGGAGCTCTTGCTGGTTCAGTACTAACACTTGATAATGCTGTAAGAAATGTATTCCAAAATACAGAATATCCTTTAAATGAGGTTATAAGAATGGCTTCATATAATCCAGCTAAACATTGTAAAGTTGATGATAGAAAAGGTCAAATCAAAGAAGGATTTGATGCTGATTTACTTCTATTTGATGAAAATATAGAAATAAAAAAAGTATTTGTAAATGGTCAATTAGTGCACCAAAACTAATTTGCAAAGGAGTATGATTTAATTCATACTCCTTTTTAATTCCTATTTATTTTTCTAATCTATATTTTTTAAAATAATAAAACTCATAACCATTTCTTCTAAAATTAGATTCTTTTTATTTCATATTTTAAAATTCACAAATTAATTTTTTGCAAAAAAAGAACTAAACTAGAATTCTAGTTTAGTTCTTTAAAACTTTAATTAAAAATTAAAGATATTTTTTAATTTCTTCTACTTTATTTAAGTTTTCCCATGGAAGCTCAACGTCTGTTCTACCGAAGTGTCCGTAAGCAGCTGTTTGTGCATATATAGGTCTTCTTAATTCTAAGTCTCTGATGATAGCACCAGGTCTTAAGTCAAATACTGAGTTGATTATATCAACTATTTTAGCATCTTCAATTTTTCCTGTTCCAAAAGTATCTACAACGATTGAAACTGGCTTAGCAACACCGATAGCATAAGCAACTTGAATTTCAAGTTTATCTGCAACACCAGCAGCAACTAAGTTTTTAGCTACCCATCTAGCAGCATAAGCAGCTGATCTATCAACCTTAGTACAGTCTTTTCCTGAGAAAGCTCCACCACCGTGTCTTCCATATCCGCCGTATGTGTCAACTATGATTTTTCTTCCTGTAAGACCTGAATCTCCTTGAGGTCCTCCAATAACAAATCTTCCTGTTGGGTTTATGAAATATCTTGTGTTTTCATCTAATAATTCAGCTGGCATAACAGCTTCTATTACATGTTTTTTAAGATCTGCTTGTATTTGCTCTAAAGTAACTTCTTCTCCGTGTTGTGTTGAAATTACTATTGTATCTATTCTAACTGGCTTATTATCTTCATACTCAACTGTAACCTGTGTTTTACCATCTGGTCTTAAGTATGCAAGTGTACCATTTTTTCTTACTTCTGATAATCTTCTTGCTAATCTATGAGCCATAGCTATTGGTGCAGGCATAAATTCTTCAGTTTCGTTTGTAGCAAATCCGAACATCATTCCTTGATCTCCAGCTCCTACTGCTTCAACTTCGTCTTTTTGACCTTCTCTTGATTCTAAAGCTTCGTCAACTCCCATAGCAATATCTCTTGATTGCTCATCGATAGTTGTCATTACTGAACATGTATCACAGTCAAATCCAAATTTAGCTCTGTCATATCCAATTTCTTTAACCTTTGCTCTAACAACTTTAGGAATATCAACGTAACAGTTAGTTGTGATTTCTCCCATAACTACTACAAGTCCTGTTGTTACAGCTGTTTCACAAGCAACTCTAGCCTCTGGATCTTGAGCCATAATTGCGTCTAAAACCGCGTCTGAAATTTGGTCACACATTTTGTCTGGGTGTCCTTCTGTTACTGATTCTGATGTAAATAATCTTCTCATAATATTTTTGCCATCTACAAATTAAATTTATGTAGATAACTTCCTCCTCTCGATGTTCATTTTATTTTGTTGATTTAATTTATCTTAAAAAAATAAAGCCTCTTCATTCAAGAAGAGACTTTTTGTATCACAAAATAATCTCCTCTTATCTCGCAAGAATTTCTTCTTGCAGGAATTGGCACCGTGGTTATTTCTAACTGGTTGCCGGGTTTCATCGGGCCCTATCCCTCCACCTCTCTTGATAAGAGTTTTATTTATTCAATTCTTATTAACAGTTTGTTTAAATATTTTTATTTAAAAAATTGTAGATACTAAATTTAGTATCTACAAATGGTGGTGGGAGAAGGATTCGAACCTTCGAAGTCGTACGACGACAGATTTACAGTCTGTTCCCTTTGGCCACTCGGGAACCCCACCTTATTTGGAGCTAGCAATCGGACTTGAACCGATAACCTGCTGATTACAAATCAGCTGCTCTGCCAATTGAGCCATGCCAGCATAAAATAACATATATTCTTTTTAAAAAATGGTGGTGGGAGAAGGATTCGAACCTTCGAAGTCATACGACGACAGATTTACAGTCTGTTCCCTTTGGCCACTCGGGAACCCCACCTCATTTGGAGCTAGCAATCGGACTTGAACCGATAACCTGCTGATTACAAATCAGCTGCTCTGCCAATTGAGCCATGCCAGCATATTAAAGTTTTATGGTGGTCGCAACAGGGCTCGAACCTGTGACCCCCTGCTTGTAAGGCAGGTGCTCTCCCAGCTGAGCTATGCGACCTTAATCTGAGAATTTATTCTTTTTAAAAAATGGTGGTGGGAGAAGGATTCGAACCTTCGAAGTCATACGACGACAGATTTACAGTCTGTTCCCTTTGGCCACTCGGGAACCCCACCTTATTTGGAGCTAGCAATCGGACTTGAACCGATAACCTGCTGATTACAAATCAGCTGCTCTGCCAATTGAGCCATGCCAGCATATTCTGTTTGATATCGCTTAGCACTTGCCGAACCGACAATAGTTAGTATATACTTTTCAAAAATACATTTCAACTTTATAATATACTATTTAAAAAGATTAAATCTCTATTCTTCTTAATTGCTACATTTTTCTCTGTATTATTAAGATTTTCATTTTTATAAAATATCTAAATATATATATGGTTCTAATATCTCTTTTATTAAACTATATTCTTCTTCCCCTAATCTTTCTTTTAATATCTGATTAACCTGAGTTACACATTCTAATTCACCATCATTTTTTACACTATCCATAATAAGCGCATAATCATTCATAGATAATGAACTGACTATTTTGACTAAACTTTTTTTCTCCCTAAATGACAAACTATTTACAATGAGATTTTTATCTACTTTAAATACAGCAATAGTTTCCTCTTTCACCTCTTCTATTATTGGTGAGTCTTCTATTTCTATTTCTTGTTTCTTTTCGTTAGTATTGTTTATTTCACCTATGTTATCTTCCTCTTTAACATCATTCTCTCTTATATTGTTAGATTCTATTTCTTGTTTCTCTTCTTTAAGCATTTCATCCTTACTTTCTACGTTATCTAAAAAATCATCTAAATTTCCATTCTTAATATCTGTTTTTTCAGTTGTATTTTCTACCATTGTATAATCACTATCTGCTTTTTTATTATTAATTACCATATATGTAATTAATATTGCTGTTATTAAAATAACTAGTCCCGATAACCACTTTTTCTTCATATAATATATCACCTCACATTTGAATATTGCCAATATATTCAAATTTTATACCTCATATCATAAATAAAATAAATTTGCTTATTTCTCATACTAACTATGAAGGAGGAGAGTTTTTGAATAAAATAAAAAGCTACTATAAAGATTCTTTATCTTATTATAAATTAGCTCACTTTTTAAAAGATTATATCAATGATTCAATTATAATTTGTATTGGTACAGATAAATGTATAGGGGATTGTTTAGGTCCTCTAGTTGGAACTGCATTAATTGAAAAAAACTTCCCACAGCCCGTTTATGGAACTCTAGAAAAACCAATTCATGCCTTAAACCTAGATACTGAACTTGAAAGAATATATAAATTGCATCCCTACTCAACTGTAATTGCAATAGATGCTTGTCTTGGTGATGTTAACGCTATTGGAGAAATTCATTTAAAAACAGATTCTCTAAAACCTGGAAAAGGTGTAGGGAAGACTCTTCCCTCCGTAGGTGATATTTCTATAATAGGAATTGTAGACTCATCATCAAAAAAAGACTTATTTTCTAATAGAGCTATACGTTTAAATTTAATCATGGATATTACAAAAGTTATTGTAAACTCCATTTTAACAGCTCATACTTTGAATTATGAAATAAATAAATAAATAAAAGCACTAGTATAAAACTGGTTCTTACTCATCTTTGGGTAAATAAATTTTTAATAAGGACGAATGCTTTATGTTAATGCATTCGTCCTTATTAAATTTTCCAATATAAAATCTTTGCGTTTTGCCCGAAATGCTAGATAACATTTTTTGAAAAGGT
>JBOFIK010000008.1:0-213954 GCA_051650125.1 Sarcina sp.
ATGTGTTAGGCACGCCGCCAGCGTTCATCCTGAGCCAGGATCAAACTCTCAATTTAAAAAGTTTAATCTTAAGCTTAAAAACATAAAAAGAATTGCTGGTTTACTTAATTTCTTCTGTTTAATTTTCAAAGACCTTATCGTCCGTCGCTTTAAGCAACTTCTATATATTATCATTTTTGCGTTATATTGTCAATGTTTTTTTAAAACTTTTTTATCAAGTTTTTTGCACTGCCTTAACGACAAGATTTATTTTATCATCTCAGTTTACCTCTTTATAGGTCTTATTTTCTTATTTTCAAGGTATAATAACATTTTTTCTCTAATTATCTTCCTATTTCATCTTTTTTCAAGCTTAGATACACTTGGTTGAGTTTAAATTTAATTATTGTTTTTTTGATATTTTTCACCTAATTTTATTCCCTAAAACCAAAAAAATTATCTAAAGTAATCAATAAATATATATTTATCAATCACCTTAGATAATTTTTTATTCTTTATTTATTATTTCTAAGCACTCTGGAAACTCTTCTATTACATGATTAACCATATCTTTCAAGAACTTTTTTGAATTATTAAAAGTAAAACTTACGTATTTATTATTTAACATAGTAATATCATTTTCAGAATCTCCTATTGTATAGATGTCTTTATGATCTAATTTCCAATCTTCTTCTAAATCATTAATAGCTTGTCCCTTAGAACATCCTATCGGAACAATATCTATATACTTTGTATTTTTATATGCCACTACATACTCACCATATAAACTATTTATTTTATCTACGCAATCATTTAAAAGCTCTTCAAACTCATCATCTTTTCCCATATAGGCAACTGCTAATGCTGAAATATTTTCTTTAAACAAGGCAACTTCCTCTAAATCTAAGCTACTATGTACTCCTTGTACTAGATGATAGTCATAACCATCATTTATACACACACCTAACTTCTTATTATTTACTACCTCTAAAATTCCTTTTAAACAAACAAAGTTTATTTTTTCATGCTTTAATACATTCCTATCTTTATCAGCAATAAATGCTCCATTTAATAATATATAATGGTCAAATTTTATATCCATCTCTGCTTCAGTTTCAATTATTCCATTCAAACCTCTTCCACTACAGGCTATGACCATATTTTTATTTTCTTTGAAATTTTTTATCGCTTTTGAATTTTTTACATCCCTCTCATCTAAAAAATATATTGTATGATCTACATCACTAACTAAAATTTTTCTCATAAAACCTCTCCTTGCAATATTCTTCTAAACTTATTTAAATATATTATCGCACCAAAGTTCCCTATACTTATAAATAAAAAGCCACATTTATGATTATTACTCATAAATGTGGCTTAAATACAATAAAACTATATTTTATTCATCATCTGATTCAGCTCGTTCAATTAATTCTTCTAAACCATTTTCTGTGTTTGAAGTTTCTTGAATTTCTACTGTTTCAACATTTTCTAAATTTACCTCTTGTGCATTTTCATCATCTAAAGCACTTTCTTTCTCACTAGCTGGTATTTTAGCTATTGCAACTATTGATTCATCATTAATAGTTCTCATAAGATTAACCCCACTTGTAGCTCTACCTGTGATTGATATATCTGCTACATTAATTCTAATAGCTACACCATTAGTATTTATAAGCATCATTTCATCATCCGCTCTACAAACTGTTGCACCTATAACGCTACCAGTTTTCTCTGTCTTCTTATATGTTATAAGTCCCATACCACCTCTATTTTGAACTTTATATTCTGATAGTGGTGTTCTTTTACCTATTCCATTTTCACTAATTACAAGAAGTTTCTCTTCTTCAACAGAAATATCTAAGCATACTGCATAGTCATCTCCTCTAAGTTTTATAGCTCTAACTCCTGAAGCTGTTCTACCCATAGGTCTAACATCTTGCTCATTAAACTTGATTGCATAACCATTTCTAGTTACAACTATCATATTAGCATCTCCACGAGTTACCTTAACTTTAAGAAGTTCATCCCCTTCTCTTAAGCTAATAGCTATTAATCCAGATTTTCTTATGTTTTTAAAATCTGCTATTGGAGTTTTCTTAACCACCCCTTGCTTTGTTCCCATGAATAAGAATCCATCCATATCTTGACTATCTTTAATAGTAAGAACTGTCTCAATTCTTTCATCTGGATCTATCTGAATTAAGTTTACAAGATTAAGCCCTTTAGCAGTTCTTCCTGCATCTGGTATCTCATAAGCTCTCAATTTATAGACTTTTCCAAGGTTAGTGAAGAATAGTACATCTGAATGAGTTGATGTAACAAATACATGCTCTACAAAGTCATCATCTTTAGTAGTCATTGCTTGTATTCCCTTACCACCTCTATGTTGAGATGAATAAGTATCCGCTTGTATTCTCTTAACATATCCTGAGTGAGTTAATGTTATAACAACATCTTCCTCTTGAATTAAATCTTCTATATCAATTTCATTCATTTGCTTCTCTATATAGCTAAGTCTTGGACTTGCAAATTTAGCTTTGATAGCTAAAAGCTCTTCTTTAATTACTTCAAGAAGTCTTGTTTCACTTGCTAAAATTTCATTTAAATAATTAATAAGCTTCATAAGCTCATTGTATTCAGTCTCAATTTTATCTCTCTCAAGTCCTGTAAGTCTTCTAAGTCTCATTTCAAGTATAGCTGTTGATTGCTTTTCACTTAAATTGAATTTCTCCATAAGTTCAGCTTTAGCTAAATCTGATGTCTTAGATTTTCTTATTATTGTAATTACTTCATCAATATTATCAAGTGCTATTCTAAGACCTTCTAATATGTGAGCTCTTTCTTGTGCTTTATTTACATCAAATATAGTTCTTCTTGTAACTACTTCTTTTTGGAACTCAATGTAGTAACTTAACATTTGCTTTAAGTTCAATACTTGTGGTTCATTATTAACTAATGCTAAGTTAATAATACCAAATGTATCTTGCATCTTTGTATGTTTATAAAGCATATTTAATACAACGTTAGCATTTGCATCTCTCTTAAGTTCTATCACAACTCTCATACCATCTCTATCAGACTCATCTCTTAAATCTGATATTCCAGTAAGTTTTTTATCTTTAACAAGATTCGCTATTGATTCTACAAGTCTTGCTTTATTTACTTGGTATGGAAGCTCTGTTACGATTATTTTGTTTCTTCCATTTTCTTCTTCAATTTCAGCTTTTGCTCTAACTACAACCTTACCTCTACCTGTCTCATATGCAGCTCTAATACCTGATCTTCCCATTATGATTCCTGATGTTGGGAAATCTGGTCCTTTGATATATTGCATAAGTTCAAGTGATGCAAGTTCTGGATTCTCCATTAATGCAATAGTACCATCAATTACTTCACCTAAATTATGAGGTGGAATATTTGTTGCCATACCAACCGCAATCCCTGATGATCCGTTAACTAAAAGGTTTGGATATCTTGAAGGTAAAACTACTGGTTCTTCTTCCTCACCATCAAAGTTTGGAATAAAATCAACAGTATTCTTTTGAATATCTCTAAGCATTTCACTTGCTATTTTAGCCATCTTAGCTTCTGTATATCTCATAGCAGCTGCTGAATCACCATCAACTGATCCAAAGTTACCATGTCCATCAACAAGCATTTCTCTCATTGAGAAATCTTGAGCCATTCTAACTAATGCTTCATAAACTGATGAGTCACCGTGTGGGTGATACTTACCTAGAACTTCTCCAACTATTCTTGCACATTTTCTATATCCTTTTTCAGGATATAGATTTAGCTCTTTCATTGCATAAAGTATTCTTCTGTGTACTGGCTTTAAACCATCTCTTACATCTGGTAATGCACGCCCTACTATAACACTCATCGCATAGTCTATATAACATTTTTTCATTTCATTTTTAATATCTATGGGTATAATTTTTCCCTCATTAAAACTCATTTACTTCACCTCGTATTAGACTATACATCTAGATTGCTAACTTTATTAGCATTCTTCTGTATGAATTCTCTTCTTGGTTCAACTTTATCTCCCATAAGAATTGTAAATATTTCATCAGCTGCCATAGCATCCTCAATATTTGCTCTTAATAAGATTCTCTCCTCAGGATTCATTGTTGTATCCCAAAGTTGAGTTGCATTCATCTCTCCTAGACCTTTATATCTTTGGATATTAACTGTACTATCTTTTCCACCAAACTCTTCAAGCTTAACCTCAAGTTCAGCATCTGAATAAACATATGCTTCTTTTTTACCTTTTGCGATTTTAAACAATGGTGGTTGCGCAATACAAACATGTCCGCCTTCTACAAGTTCTCTCATGTATCTATAGAAAAATGTTAATAATAAAGTTCTGATATGAGCACCATCAACATCAGCATCTGTCATTATTATTATTCTATTATACCTAATTTTCTCTATATCAAACTCAGGTCCAATTCCTGCTCCAATAGCAGTTATAAGTGATCTAATTGTATCTGAACCAAGAATTTTATCTAATCTTTGTTTCTCAACGTTCATTATTTTACCTCTTAAAGGTAAAATAGCTTGGAATTGTCTATCTCTTCCTTGCTTAGCTGAGCCACCCGCTGAATCTCCCTCGACTATATAAATTTCTGATTCTCTTGGATCTTTCGAAGCACAATCTGCAAGCTTTCCAGGTAATGAACTTCTTTCAAGAACTGACTTTCTAGTAAGCTCTCTAGCCTTTCTAGCTGCTTCTCTAGCTCTTGATGCAACAAGTGCTTTCTCTATTATAATTTTACCAACCGCTGGATTCTCTTCTAAAAATGCTGAAATTCCAGGTCCTAAGACTGACTCAACTGCACCTCTTACCTCTGTATTTCCAAGTTTTGTTTTTGTTTGTCCTTCAAACTGTGGATCTGTTATTTTTACAGAAATTACAGCTGTAAGACCTTCTCTTATATCATCACCTGATAGGTTCTTATCATTTTCTTTTAAGTGGCCGAACTTTCTTGCATAATCATTTATAACTCTTGTTAAAGAAGTTTTAAATCCAGCAAGATGAGTCCCCCCTTCTATTGTGTCTATATTATTAGCAAATGTGAAAATATTTTCGTTATATCCATCGTGGTATTGAAGTGCAACTTCAACTATAATTTCATCTTTATCACCCTCAACATAAATAGGCTCACTATGTAATGCCTCTTTATTTCTATTTAAGTAAGAAACAAATGATTTAATTCCACCTTCATAATGAAAACTTTCAATAATATTTTCTTCTTCTCTTTCATCAACTAGTTCTATTTTGAGTCCTTTGTTTAAAAATGCAAGTTCTCTTAATCTTTGAGCTAATATTTCAAAATCATACTCAGTTTCTTCAAAAATACTTACATCTGGTTTAAAGAAGACTTTAGTTCCTGTATGCTCTGAAGTTCCAACAACAAGTAATTCTGAAGTAACATTACCTTTTGAATATGTTTGTTGATATTGCTTTCCATCTCTATTTACAGTTACTATACATTCTTCTGATAAAGCATTAACTACTGATGCTCCAACTCCATGAAGTCCCCCTGAAACCTTGTAGCCTCCACCACCAAATTTACCTCCAGCATGTAAAACAGTCATTATGACTTCAACAGTTGGCTTACCCATTTTTTCATTCATTCCAACTGGCATACCTCTACCATTATCAGTAACTGTAATAGAATCATCTTTATGAATATATACCTTGATTGTATCGCAGTATCCTGCTAAAGCCTCATCTATACTGTTATCCACTATCTCATAAACTAAGTGGTGTAATCCTCTTGAACTTGTACTTCCTATGTACATCCCAGGTCTTTTTCTTACAGCTTCAAGACCTTCTAAAACTTGAATCTGACTATCATCATAGTTTTGCTTATTTTCTTCTAACATATAATTCCTCCTACATACATACACTTCCCTTAAACTATTAAGGCCAAAGCATTAAGATTTAAGGATTTTGATTATAATTTACATCTGTTCTTTTTGTTAATGTTGCTGATGATATTGGTGATAAATAAACTCTGCTCATTTTATCAACCTCTGCAATAACGAATGATTTAGGTTTTTCATCTGTTATTCTTTCAACAAATCCATCTTCGTCTGCCATTCTTAAAAATTGGATAGTATCTGAACTATCCATAGCTGACTGTATATCAAATATACCTATAACATCTTTAATGGGAACAACTACATTTTCCCCTAAGTGTAGAAACACAGATATTCCTCCTTCTTAAGCATTAACGATTCCATCTTTAACCTTGAAAACTCTAGACTTTTCATCTAAATAATTAGTTAAATCTTCAATCCCTGTGCATGTTATTATACTTTGAATCTCTTTTATAGACCTAAGAACATATGCTTTTCTATTAAAATCTAATTCAGATAAAACATCATCTAAAAGTAAAACAGGAAACTCACCTGTGAGTTCCTTTATAATTCTAAGTGATGCAAATTTAATAGTTAAGACAGCTGTTCTTTGCTGTCCTTGTGAACCATAAATTTTAGAATCCATATTATTTAAAAAAATTGTAAAATCATCCCTATGAGGACCTACTGATGTTGTTCTTTTTTCAATATCACGTCTTCTAGATGATTTTAATTGATCTGTTAAGCCTTGTTCTATATTTTCCAAATTTTTAATAGTTGATACATACTTAAATTCTATAACTTCTTTTCCACTTGTGATATCTCTGTGGATATCTTTTGAGTAAAGATTCAATTTTTCCATATAATTTAATCTCGAATTGATTATAAATTTACCATACTGAGCAAGTTGCATATCATAAACATCTAACATAGACTCATCTACGTTTCTTTGTTTTAATATAGTATTCCTCTCAACAAGAACCTTGTTATATTGCACAAGGTTATAATAGTATTTAGAGTTTAATTGACATAACTCCATATCTATAAACTTTCTTCTAACACCAGGTGATTCCTTAACGATTCTTAAGTCTTCAGGAGAGAACATAACTACATTAAAGGTTCCTACTAATTCACTTATCTTAGAAACCTTTATAGAATTTATTGATATTGCTTTTTTTCCATCTTTCAATATGTTTATATCTATTCTTTTATCTAGTCTATTTTTTGCTACCTCTAATCTTATAAATGATTTTTCATCATTCACATTTATAAGTTCTTTATCTTTATTTGTTCTATGTGATTTTGCAAATGCGCAGTAATAAATTGCTTCTAGGATATTTGTCTTCCCTTGAGCATTATCACCCATAAACACATTTACGCTTTGACCTAGTTCTATCGCTAGGTTTTTATAATTTCTATAATTTAATAATTGTAAACTCTTAATATACATAAAAACACCTTTATTAATTATAACATATTACAGGTTATAAGGCTTTGATTTTATTAAATTATCTTATAAATTTCTCCTTGAAATTCAACTTCGTCACCAACTCTTAATTTCTTACCTCTTTGTGTACAAACCTCACCATTTACCAACACTGTTTCTTCTTTGATATAAAATTTAGCTTCTGAGCCTAAACTAACAGCTCCACACCATTTTAAAAATGAATCTAATTTTATTATTTCTGTTTCTATCTTAATATTTTCCATATTTTTTTTTTTTACTATAAGCCACTTCTCTTGTGGCTTATAGTATCCTCCTTTTTTTATTATATAAAATTTATTTAGCCATTCTTACCGGAAGAACTAAATACTCACAATCTTCACTATCTTTATTTTTGATAATACAAGGTGCAACACTACTTGTTAATTTCATTTGAATTGTTTCTTCTTCCATACTTTTTAGTACATCAATTAAATATTTTGAGTTAAATGCAATCTGTAAATCTTCACCTTGCATTTCAACTGACACTTCCTCTCTAACTTTTCCTAACTGAGAATTAGAAGTGATTACCATATTGTCATTTGAGATATTAAATTTCACCAAATTAGTATTTCCATCTTTGGCCATTAAAGATGCTCTTTCAATTCCATTTTGTAATTCTTGTTTGTTTACTTCTACTAAAATTTTATGTTCTTTAGGTAATAGTGAACTGTAACTTATAAAATCACCTTCTAGTAATCTTGATATTATTCTAGTTTTCCCCATATCGAATAATATATGATTTTTAGTAAACATAATTTCAACTATTGTGTTTGCATCATCTAGTATTTTTGAAACCTCATTAAATGTTTTTCCAGGAATTACTCTAGCAATGTCATTTATATTATCTATAAACTCTCGTCTTAATGCTAATCTATATCCATCAAGAGCTACTAAATTAAGTTTTGAATCCTTAACTTCGAAAAGTATTCCTTGAAGTATAGGTCTAGTTTCATCCTGTGCTGTTGCAAAAGATGTTCCTTTTATCATATTTTTCAACAACCCTTGTGGAATACTAAATGCCTTATCCACATCTATTGTTGGTAAACTTGGAAACTCTTCTGAACTCATGTGTATTACGTCAAATACTGATTTAAGACATTCTATTTTAAGAATATTATTTTCCTCTGTACTGATAGTTACTTCTGCATTAGGTAGTTTTCTAACTATTTCTCCTAACATCTTTGCATCAACAACAATACTACCAGCTTCTAAAATGTTAGCCTCTGTTTTAGTTTCAATACTGACATCTTTATCTGAACCTATAAATGTTATAGTACTACCCTTACACTCTATATACATACCTTCTAGTATAGGCATAGTTGTTCTACCTGTTATTGCTTTTTGTGCTATAGCTATAGCATCTTGTAATTTATTTTTTTCACATATGAATTTCATAGTAAAATCCTCCTTAAAATTTAACAAAAAATAAAATCTCAAAAACCCCCTAAATATAGATAAATATATATAAATATATATATAGTAATAGTAATAGGGGCTGTGGATTATGTGGATAACTTTAAAGAATCCAGTAATAGTGCTACTTAGAACACACTTTTGCCTGTGGATAAGTATGTGGATAACTTTGATAGTTTTCCACAGGTAAATTTAAAACTGTGGAAAACTTTTTTTGTGATAATTTAATCCACAGAAAGTTATCCACAGGCTGTGGATTATTTATGGCCGAATTTGTTAGTTATGTCATTAATTATATTTTGTAATGCTTCATCAGTTTTATAACCTTCAGAAATTTTTTCATATGCATGTATTACAGTAGTGTGATCTCTACCACCAAATTCTTCTCCAATTTTAGGTAAAGACATATCTGTTAACTTTCGACTTAAGTACATAGCAATTTGTCTAGGATAAGAGATTGCTCTAGTTCTTCTTTGTGATTTCAAATCATCAACTCTTAAATTGAAATAATTTGCAACAGCTTCTTGGATCGTATCTACAGTTATAACTGTTGTTCCCTTATTAGCAATAATGTCTTTAAGTGCTTCAGCAGCGAGTTCTACAGAAATTTCTCTATTAGTAAGAGATGCATAAGCAAGTATTCTAATAAGAGCACCCTCAAGTTCTCTTATATTAGACTTTATCTTTGTTGCAACATAGACCATAACATCATTTGATACATTAAGGTGTTCTGAATCAGCCTTTTTCTTTAATATAGCCATTCTAGTTTCAAAATCAGGAGCCTGAATATCAGCTATTAGTCCCCACTCAAATCTAGATCTTAATCTAGCCTCAAGAGTTGGAATCTCTTTTGGCGGTCTATCTGATGATAGGATAATTTGTTTATTTGCCTCATGTAAGGCATTAAATGTATGGAAAAATTCTTCTTGAGTTCTTTCTTTTCCAGCAATAAACTGAATATCATCAATAAGAAGAACATCTATATTTCTATATTTGTTTCTGAATTCTTCATTCTTGTCATCTTTTATTGCATTTATAAGTTCATTTGTAAATTTTTCTGAAGACACATACATTACTTGTGCTTTAGGATTTTCTTTTAATATATAATGTCCTATTGCGTGCATTAAGTGGGTTTTTCCAAGGCCAACTCCTCCATATATAAATAATGGATTGTATGCTTTAGCTGGAGATTCAGCAACTGCAAGTGATGCAGCATGTGCAAATCTGTTACTGTTACCTATAACAAAAGAGTTAAAAGTATATTTAGGATTTAATGTTGTAGACATCTCATCACTAACAGTAATAGAACTATCGTCTGAATCATCAGTTTTTATAACTTCAGAGGGATCTTCTATTTCTTCTTCTGTTTCACTTTCTAAGCGAAATTCTACATCCATATTTTTAGATGTAACTATATTGAGAGCTTGAATAACAAGATCTTTATATCGCTTATCTAGAATACCACGGGTAAAATCATTTGGAACTGTAAGTCTTAAAACATGATCAGTTAATGAATCTGGTTTACAACATTTAATCCATGTGTTAAAACTTATCTCTGTTAGCTCACTTTTTATAATATCCAGAGCTTTTTCCCAGGTATTATTTAGATGATTTTCCATTCTAAATCCTCCGATACCTAATAATTGTAATAATTCCTAAAAATTCATAGTATAAATCTTGTAAAAAAAGTTTTCCACAGGTTTTCCACAGGTTTATCCACAATAGGGACAAGCAGAAAGAAAATGAAAAAAGTTTTCCACAGGTACATGTGGATAAAGTTATAAAAACTTATGTTAATAACAAGTTTTCCACAGGGTGTGGATAAATATATCCACATTCTATAGATTATGTAAAGTTGCTTAATTAAAGGGCTTACACTATATAAGTATAACCATATAAAAAAGTTATAAACATATTATCCACAGGTTTATCCACAGGTGTGGATAAGTTGTACAAATATCCACAATTTAATAGATTTACTTATATATATTAACATAATTAGACATAGCATAGCAATAACTTATCCACAGAAAAGCTTACCTGTGGATAAATGTTTCTGTGGATAAAATATTAGAGGGACAAGTCTTGCGTAAAAAAAGCTTGTCCTGTGGATAACTTGCAACATTTCTGTGGATAACTCAAAAATGAAAAAAATATGCAACTTAACGAAAATAAAAAATATTTACGTAAAAATATATAAATTTAAATCGTATTTTACATAAAGTTCCAAATGATAAATGGTGTATTTTCTTGACATACTAGCGTTTCAACTATATAATTAAACAGTAAAACTTTAAAAGTGAATACGTATAGTTTTTTACTATAAAAATATTTTGTTGAAGGGGGTGCATTTCGAATGTTCATGACATACCAACCTAAAAAGAGACAAAGAAAAAAAGAGCACGGTTTCAGAAAAAGAATGAAAACTAAAGCTGGAAGAAATATCTTAAAAGCTAGAAGACAAAAAGGTAGAAAAAGATTAACAGCATAAGGACCACTATAATGTGGTCTTTTTCTGTAATAAAAACAGAAAAATCTGTAATAAAAGCAGAAATTTAAGGAGTGAAACCTTTTAAATGAGCATACAATCATTGAGAAAAAATAGAGAATTTAGATTAGTTTATAGAAGAGGTGAATCTCTTTCAAATAAATTATTAGTCTTATATATATTTAAAAATAGAAGAAACAGAGATGAAAAAAATTTACCTTATAATAAGGTAGGAATATCCGTTAGTAAAAAAGTAGGAAAAAGTGTAGTGAGAAGTAGAGTTAAAAGACTTATTTTAGAATCTTATAGATTAAACTGTGGATCTCTTAAAGAAGGACATGATTTTATATTCATAGCTAGAAACCCTATTGTAGGGAAATCTTACGATGAAGTAGAGAGAGCAGCGATGCATCTATTTAAAAAGGCGGGATTATACCAAAATGAAAAGGTTATTGATAGCAATCGTAAAGTTTTATAGAAAATATTTATCTCCTATGAAAGGGAGAGCAACATGCATTTATCTGCCTACATGTTCACAGTATGCGATAGATGCTATTAATAAATATGGAGCTTTTAAAGGCGGCTTCATGGCAGTTAAGAGAATTCTCAGGTGTCATCCATTCCATAAGGGTGGCTATGACCCTGTTAAATAATTAAATAAATTCTAGGAGGGATACAACGCTTGTATAAAATTTTAGCGCCAATTACTAATGTTTTAATTAAAATATTTATGGCATTCTATAACTTTGTTGCATCTACGATAAATGCAGCTGGCTTTACGGCTGGGGATATGTCAAAAGTAGAAATTGGTACAGCTCTTGTTATAGCTGTATTTTTAATTACTTTATTAGTAAGATTACTAATATTACCGTTAACTATCAAGCAAATGAGGTCTACTGCAAAAATGCAGGAAGTTCAACCGTTAGTTAAAAAAGCTCAGGAAAAGTACAAAGGAAATCCTGAAAAAGCAAATATGGAAGTTATGAAAATCTATAAAGAAAATAAGGTATCTATGTCTGGTGGTTGTTTACCACTTTTAATACAAATGCCTATATTATTTGCTTTATATGATGTATTTAACAAAGTTGGTGCAATGCCTCAATTTGGTGGAGCATCATTCTTATGGATACACAACTTAAATGGTAGTGATCCACTTTATATACTTCCTGTATTATCAGGTTTAACAACTTATTTATCATCATACCTAATGCAAAAAGGATCAGGTTCTGGTGAAAATAGCCCAATCCCTATGGGAACAATGAATATTGTTATGGGTGTTATGCTTGGATTCATGTCATTAAGATTCCCAGCACTTCTTGTATTCTACTGGATAATTGGTAACGTAATACAAATTGTTCAAACTTACTTCTTAATCATCTTACCTAAAAAGAGAAAGATGGCTAAAATGGCAGTTGAAACAGGTACAATAGATGTTACTCCAAAAAAAGGTGGAAAGAAAAAATAATAATTAGTGTAAACTTCAAAGGTTGGTGAAAGGATATGAAGACTATCGAATTTACTGGCAAGACAGTTGATGATGCTTTAGAAAATGCTTTAAGTGAATTGAAAGTTTCTAATGATAAGGTCGAATATACGATTACTGATGAAGGTAGCAAGGGTTTTTTAGGCCTTATAGGTTCTAGACCAGCTAAGATTAGCGTTACGATAAAGAAAACTCCCCTAGATGAATGTGAATTGTTTTTACAAGGTATTCTTTCTAAGATGGGGGTTAGTGCACAAATACTTGTTAGAGAAGAAGTTGATAAAGTTTTTATTGATGTTAAGGGGGATGAGGTAGGAACTATAATTGGTTATAGAGGTGAAACTCTTGATTCAATTCAGTACCTATTAAACGTCTTTATCAATAAGGCAAATAAGGGTGTCTACAAAAGAGTAGTTTTAGATGTTGGTGAATATAGAGTCAAAAGAGAGGAAACTCTCAAAAGATTAGCTCTAAAAACTGCATATAAAGTGAAAAAATATGGAAGGACAATGAAATTTGAGCCTATGAATCCATATGAAAGAAAGATAATCCATTCAACACTTCAAAATGATAATAAAATTGCTACTAGGAGTGAGGGGCAAGAGCCTTTCAGACGAATAGTAGTAAGTATTAAATAAAAGAAGCCTTAGGGCTTCTTTTTTTTTATGTTTAAATTAGCAATTTTATGAAATGAGAATATAATGGGAGATGTTTGGCTATGACTGTAATTGTTCTTTGACTTATTAACTTTACTTAGGTAAAATAAGTATTAGATTTTTAATAGGAATTACACGTTTTTGTTAGGAAAACTTATATTATAGAAAATTTTGTTTTAAGGAGGTTGTGATGAGAGAATTTGATACAATCGCAGCTATTGCTACTGCTCTTGGTGAGGGTGGAATAGCAATTATTAGAGTATCTGGGGAAAAGTCAGTAGAAATTGTGGATAAAGTTTTTAAGGCTGTTAATGGAAAAGATATGTTTTCTATGAAACCTTACACAATGAGATATGGTCATGTTGTGAATAATAATGATGAAAATATAGATGAAGTTATTGTTAGTTTTATGAAAGGTCCTAGAAGTTTTACTGCTGAAGATACTGTTGAAATTAACTGTCATGGTGGAGTTGTTTCTACTAATGCAGTTTTACAGGAAGTTATTAAAGCGGGAGCTAGACTTGCTGACCCGGGAGAGTTTACTAAGAGAGCATTTTTAAATGGTAGAATAGATTTAAGTCAGGCAGAAGCAGTTATGGATATTATTACTGCTAAAACAGAGCTTTCTATGAAGTCTGCTATGAAACAGAGTGAGGGAAGACTTTCTACTGAAATTAATAGGCTAAGACAAGGAACCTTAGATGTTCTAGCTTTAATTGAATATGCAGTAGATTTTACAGAGGATGAAGAGGATGTAGATCCAAGTATCAATGTTGATGTTAAAGATGGTGTTGAGAAGTTGATTTCTGAGGTTGATTTTCTTATTAAGAGTGCTGATGAAGGTAAGCTTATAAGAGATGGTCTTAGTGTTGCTATTGTTGGTAAACCTAATGTTGGTAAATCATCACTTTTAAATGTTCTTTTAAATGAAAAAAGAGCCATTGTTACTGATATTGCAGGTACTACAAGAGATGTTATAGAAGAGTACATAAATCTTGATGGAATCCCTGTTAGAGTTATAGACACAGCTGGAATTAGGGAAACTGAAGATGTTGTTGAAAAAATAGGAGTTGAAAGATCAAAAGAGAAGATAGATGAGGCTGACCTTGTTATTTTCATGCTTGATACAAGTAGAACTCTTGATACAGAAGATATGGATATTATAAATTATATTAAAGATAAAAAATATATAGTTTTACTTAATAAAGTTGATTTAGAGAGAAAGATAGATGATTCAGTTATTGCTGATTTGACTAATAAAATTGAGATTTCAGCAAAAGAAGCTATTGGTATCGATGTTTTAAAAGCTAAGATTAAGGATTTATTCTTTAGTGGAAACATAGATACTGAAAGTTTAATGGTTACTAATACAAGACATAAACAGGCTTTATATAGAGCTATTGAAAACTTAGAGAATGGACTTGATGGAATTAATAGAAATGAGTTTTTAGATTTAGTTTCAATTTATGTTATGTCTGCTCTAAAGGCTTTAGGAGAGATTACTGGTGCAGAAGTTGAGGAAGATTTAGTTACTAAAATCTTTATGGAATTCTGTTGTGGTAAATAGTTAATGGAGGATAAGATTATGAGTTATAATGCAGGAGATTTTGATGTAGTTGTTATTGGTGCTGGTCATGCAGGAGTTGAAGCAGGACTTGCAGCAGCGAGAATGGGGTGTAAGACACTTTTATGTACTTTAAGCCTAGAATCAGTTGCTATGATGCCATGTAATCCTAATATTGGGGGAACAGCTAAAGGTCATATTGTTAGAGAGATAGATGCACTTGGTGGAGAAATGGGTAAGAATATTGATAAGTCTTATATCCAAACTAAGATGCTTAATACATCAAAAGGACCAGCTGTGCACTCACTTAGAGCACAGGCTGATAAGAATTTATATCAACAAGAAATGAAAAGAACTGTTGAGGGACAAGAAAACCTTCAATTAAGACAACTTGAGGTTACTGATGTTGATGTTGTTGATGGAGAGGTTAGAGGAGTTTTAACTAGAAATGGAGCATACTTTAATTGTAAGGCTGTTATTTTAACTAGTGGAACTTATTTAAAGAGTAAAATTTATATAGGAGATAATAACTTTGATGAAGGTCCTAATGGACTTATGCCAGCTAATAGACTTTCAGCAAAGCTTTTAGACCTTGGAATAGAGCTTAGAAGATTTAAAACAGGAACGCCTTGTAGAGTTAATAGAAGATCAATAGATTTTTCTAAGTTAATAGAACAACCAGGAGATTCAGAAGTTTCACCATTCTCATTTATGAATGATAAAAATGAGAAGAAACAAATTTCATGTTGGCTTGGATATACAAATGAGAAAACTCAAGCTGTTATAGAAGCTAATATGGATAGGTCACCAATGTATAATGGAACTATCAAAAGTATAGGTCCAAGATATTGTCCTTCAATAGAGGATAAAATGAAGAGATTCCCAGATAAAATCAGACATCAAATATTCTTAGAACCAGAAGGTTCAGATACAGATGAAATGTATGTTGGAGGAATGTCATCATCACTTCCAGAGGACGTTCAAGTTGAAATGATTAGAACAATGGAAGGTTTTGAAAATGCACAGGTTATGAGAACTGGTTATGCTATTGAGTATGATTGTATTGATGCTACAATACTTCTACCAACACTTGAAATGAAGGCTATAAAAGGATTCTTTGCGGCTGGTCAGGTTAATGGTAGTTCAGGATATGAAGAGGCAGCAGGGCAAGGTCTTGTTGCAGGTATAAATGCAGCTTTAAAGGTTCAAGAAAAAGAAGCTTTAGTTCTTAAAAGATCAGATGCTTATATCGGAGTTCTTATAGATGACCTTGTTACAAAAGGAACAACAGAGCCTTATAGAATGATGACTTCAAGAGCAGAATACAGATTATTATTAAGACAAGATAATGCTGACTTAAGACTTACAGAAATGGGAAGAGAAGCAGGGCTTGTTACAGATGATAGATATTCTGTATTTGAGGAAAGAAAACAAAATATAGAAAATGAAATAGAGAGACTTAAAGAAGTTTCAGTTACTACAAGAAAAGAAACTAATGATTTAGTTGTAGCCCTTGGTAGTACAGAACTTAAGAAACCAATTAGTCTTTATGAACTTATAAAAAGACCAGAACTTGATTATTTTAGTGTTGCAGAACTTGATGTACAAAGACCTGATGTGCCAAAAAACATTGGTGAGCAAATGAACGTTATTGCTAAATATGAAGGTTATATAACTAACCAACTAGAGCAAGTTGAAAAGTTTAAAAAACTTGAGAGAAGATTTATACCAGATGATATTGATTATAGTTCAATCCACAACCTTAGAACAGAGGCTGTGCAAAAGCTTACAAAAATCAAGCCGTTAAATATAGGTCAGGCATCAAGAATATCAGGAGTTTCACCTGCTGATGTATCAGTTCTTTTAATACATTTAGAACAGTTAAAGGGAAAGAAATAAGATAGGGACAATTTAGTAAATGGTTATATATTTTAAGTAACCATTTACTATTATTTTTAGACTTATAAACAATGTGAATTTAAATCCTAAACCTGTGGAAAACTTTTTTGAAAATTTATCCACAGGTTTATAACTTTAAAAAGATAGAAAAATTATGTTACAAAGTTATCCCTTGGATAACTTGAAATAAATATACTGGAGGAAATAAAGTGAAGTATTATGAATTAATGAAAGAGGCTTGTGATAGAGTTTCTATGGAATTTAACGAAGATAAATATAATAAGTTTATGAAATACATGGCATTATTACAAGAATGGAATGAAAAAGTAAACTTAACAGCTATAACAGAGGATGAAGCAGTTGTAAAAAAACACTTTATAGATTGCATAAATGCATTTGATGTTGAAGAGTTTAAAAATGCATCTACAATAATAGATGTAGGAACAGGTGCTGGTTTTCCAGGTCTTCCAATAGCTATCATGAGAGACGATGTTGAGGTAACTCTTTTAGATGCTTTAAATAAGAGAATAAATTTCTTGAACCTTGTTATTGCAGAGCTTGGACTTAAAAATGTAACTACAATACATTCAAGAGCAGAAGAGGGTTCAAGAAAAGATGATTTTAGAGAAACTTTTGATATAGCAACATCAAGAGCTGTTGCAAATATGAGTATGCTTTCAGAATTTTGTATGCCTTATGTAAAAATAGGTGGACACTTTATTCCACTTAAAGGACCTAGTATAGAAGAAGAGATGGAACAAGGAAAAAATGCCGTGAAAATTCTCGGTGGAGAGATACAAGAAATAAGAGAGGTTAAGGTTGAAGATACAGACCTTAAGCACAACTTGGTTATTGTTAAAAAAATTAAATCTTGTGGTAAAAAATACCCAAGAATAATGAAAAATATAAAAAACGCTCCGCTTAAATAACATTTTGTTTAAAAAATGTGGATAACTTTTTTAGGGTTAATAGTTTTAAACAGAAAAATCCACATAAATTTTTTCGTAAAAAATGGCTTAGTAATTTACTAAGCCATTTTGTTTTAGGACATAATCCATATATTAGTCATGATTAAAAATCCAGGAATCCAAGCTGTAAGAACTCCTTCTAAAATACTAAGCCATGGTGTAAATTTCTTAAGGTCAATTTTAAGGACAATTTCAATCCAAGCAGTTACCCAAAGAACTCCCCATAACCACCAAATAATTGCCATCATTACATTGTATTTATTTGTACCATCACCCCATTGCAAAATACCAGCTGGGATAGTTGTTATAGTAACATATAGGCTATACCAAGCAAAAATTCTACCATCTAGATTAAAGATACCGTTTATTCCTATGAACAGATATGTAAATCCGAAAAGTAAACCAGTAGCACCAGCGTAATATGGCCCCATATTATTAGGGGTTTGAGCTTGTGCTATAAGAAGACTACCAAAGTTCATCACAATAGATAATCCACCAGTAAATAGATTCATAATTGCTGTGGCTTTAGGATCGATATTAGTCAATCTAGCGACACCGTTTGTTATAAGAACAACACCAACGTATAAAAGTACTGCACCTAACATTGCATACACCTCCGATTATTTATTTTTAGCGAAAATACATTTTTATAAATTTTTTAATTAAAGCACTTTAGTTAAAAGAAAACGTAAATGTATTCTGTAATAGTATTATTTGCAATAATTGCCTTAATTATTTATAGAACGAAGAAATAATATAGTTCGATTATAAGAAGGGTGAAAATCATATAAAATAAGCAAAATTTTTTGAATATATAGATGGATTTATTGACATCAGAAGAGTTATTTATTAACATATTACTATGTAATTTGTGGAAAATATAACTAATTGTGAGGGATGGTAAAATTTATGCACAACCAAGTAATTTATGTTCAGATTGAGAGCATTACGCCAAATGCTTATCAACCAAGAAAGTATTTTGATCAAGAGGCACTAGAAGAATTAGCACAATCAATAAAGCAATATGGTGTTATTCAGCCTGTAACAGTAAGAAGACTCGGAAACGTATTTGAATTAGTAGCTGGTGAGAGAAGATGGAGAGCTTCAAAACTAGCAGGACTTAAAAAAGTTCCTTGTGCAATTGTTGATATAACAAATACTGAATCAGCAGAAATAGCTCTTTTAGAAAATTTACAAAGAGAAGATTTAAATTTTATAGAAGAAGCAGAGGCATATTATAATTTAATGAATGACCATAAGTTCACTCAGGAAAAATTAGCTGAGAGAATGGGTAAAAAGCAATCAACAATAGCAAATAAACTAAGACTTCTAAAGCTTAGTGATGAGATAAGAAGAAAATGCTTAGAAGGTGACTTAACAGAGAGACATACAAGAGCATTATTGTCACTGCCAACAGAGGAACTACAAAAAGATGTTATAGAAATTGTGATAAAAGATTCTTTAAATGTTAAGAAGACAGAAGAAATTATAAATAGAATATTATTAAAGCTTGCAGGAGAAGATTTAAATAGTAAAAAGGAAATTAAAAACATAAAAGGTTCGTTTCCTACAAAAATATATGTTAATTCTATAAAGCAGATTTTTGATAAATTTAAAATACCTGCAAAATATGTTTCAAAGGACTGTGGAGATTCAGTTCAAATAACTGTTACAATATCTAAAAATAAAAAATAGTGTAATAATTAATTAATCATATCTTATGATAGATATGTTAATATGAAATAAGCATCTTATCAATGATAAGATGCTTTAATTATTTTTAGGAGAGTATAAGAAATGAAGATAAAATCGCTAATAATAGGTATTGCAGCAATTATTGCAGTAGTAGTAGCTACTGAGGTGATATATCATGTATGTACGGACATAAAAACAAAATATGAGGTCAAACAAAGTGTACAAACTCCGGATGAAATTTTAAATGAACAAGAAGCTAATCTTACACCAAAACAGAAAGAGATAGCTAAGTATAAATCTCAATTGTTATTTTTAGTGTCAGATTATTCAAAGATTTCAACTGTGGACCAAACAACATTGAATACTTTGAAAGGTCTTTTAAATGCTAAGACATCAGGAATAGTTAAAGTTGATGCAAAAGCAGTTCAAACAGCAAAGAATCAAATAGATGAAAATTGGAAAAAGAATAATTACTTTTCAACTAAAGCGGGTCAAGATACTGCGAAGGAATTTTCAAGTTACATAAATACACTAAATGCGTACTTAGACAATGGAGCTAAGGTTGGTGGATTAAATGCTGGAAACCTTCCAAGATTTGCATCTAGCAATATGGATGAGATGAATAATGCAATTAATGAGGTTAAAGTTCAACTTACTGGACTAGGTGCAAGTTTAGATCTTAGTTCGCCAACTTATTTTACAGTTCAAGATTCAACAGGATATAACCAACAAACATAAAATGTTCCACGTGGAACATTTTATTAGAAGTTCTCTCTTAAAATTGTTCCACGTGGAACATTTTTAGAAGATTAATAAAATATTATGTAAAGGTAATAATATTATACTTTTAATATAATATGTAAGAATATATAATATTTATTAGAGAAGGGAGGTGGGATTCTCGGAGTGAGGGATCATTTTGAGAGAGAATTATGAAAACTATAAGTATTTTTAATCAAAAAGGTGGAGTAGGTAAAACTACAACAAACATAAATATATGTTCTTACTTAGCAACATTAGGCTACAAGATTTTAGCGATAGATATAGACCCACAAGGAAATACAACAAGTGGACTTGGGGTAGATAAAAGAAAAATAATGAAGTCTATGTATGATGTTTTATGTGGAACAACAAGCTTAGAAGAAATAATAATTCAAAGTCAGCTAGTAGAGAATCTTTATATAGCTCCGGCGAATATGGATCTAGCAGGTGCAGAAATAGAAGTAATGGCTAGAAATGAAAGAGAATTTATATTACAAAAGGAACTTTTGCAAATAGATGATAGATTTGATTTTGTATTTATAGATTGTCCTCCATCATTAGGGATGCTTACTATAAACTCTCTAGTTGCTTCGCAATCAGTATTAATTCCGATACAGGCTGAATACTATGCCTTAGAAGGTGTAGCACAACTTGTTAATACAGTTAATTTAGTTAGGAAATCTTTAAATAAAAAATTAGAAGTTGAAGGTGCTATTATGACTATGTATGATAGTAGAACTAATTTAAGTAATGAGGTTTATAAAGAAGTTAAAGGTTATTTTGGAGACAAGCTATATGAGACTACTATTCCAAGAAACATAAGGCTTGCTGAAGCGCCAAGCTTTGGATTGCCGATTGTTTTATATGATGATAAGTGTAGGGGTGCACAGGCTTATGAAAATCTTACAAATGAGTTCTTGAAAAGACAGGGAGTTGAATTATAGTGGTGAAAAAGTTTGGGTTAGGGAAAGGGCTAGGAGCTCTAATTCCTGGAGATAGTACAGAGGTAATAGAAACAAATGAGGGTGTTAAAAAAATTGATATTAAGCTTATAAAAGCAAATGGTGATCAACCAAGAAAGTTTTTTGATGATGCAAAAATAGCGGAGTTATCTCTATCTATAAAAGAACATGGAATTATACAACCGTTAATAGTGAAGAAAGCAGCTGGGGACAAGTATCAAATTATAGCTGGTGAAAGAAGATGGAGAGCTGCGAAACTTGCTAAAGTTAAGGAGATTCCAGTAATAATAAAGGAATTTGCTGAGGAGGTAGCACTTCAAGTAGCATTAATAGAAAATATACAAAGAGAAGATTTAAATGCTATAGAAGAAGCTCTAGCTTATAGAGAACTTAAAGAGAAACATGATTTAACACAAGAAGTTTTAGCAAGTAAGCTTGGTAAATCAAGAACTTCAATAGCTAATGTTATGAGATTATTAAACCTTGATAAAAGAGTTCAAGATTATATAATAGAAGGTGTTATATCAGAAGGGCATGGAAAAGTTCTTTTATCTTTAGAGGGTGAGGAGCAATATAAAGTAGCTCAAAAGATTATAGATGATGATTTGTCTGTAAGAGATGTTGAGAACTTTATAAAGTACTTACAAACTAAAAGTGACGAGGGCAAGGAAAAAGAACCAAAGAGAATGAATCCTTATTATAAAGATATAAAAGATAGGCTTCAGGATTATTTTGGAACAAAAGTAAATATAAATTCTAATAAGAATAAGGGTAAAATAGAAATTGAGTATTATTCAGAAGAGGATTTACAAAGAATATTAGACATAATTAACTTATAAAAATGTTCCACGTGGAACATTTTAAGCAGAAAGGATGAAAGAAAAGTGAACAATATCATAGAAATAATCAACCAAAATGCAGCATTTATAATGATTGGGATAGTAGCATTTGCTATATTAGAATTTATTCTTATAATTATACTATTTGCTAAAGTTGGTGGAGTTAAGACAAAATTCAAGAAAATGATGAGAGGTGTTAATAACAAAAACCTTGAAGGTATGTTAGAGGACTATTTAAAGAAAGTAGAAACAATAGAACTAAACTCATCAGATGCAGTTGCTAAGTTTAATAGATTAGATGAAAACCTTAAAAACTGTGTTCAAAAAGTTGCTGTGGTAAGATATAAAGCATTCGAAGATGTTGGAAGTGACCTAAGTTTCTCAATAGCTCTTTTAGATGAAAAGAATGACGGAGTTATGTTAACAGGTATCTACGGAAGAATGGAAAGTACAACATATGCTAAGCCAATAGATAAAGGTATTTCAAGATATGATTTATCAGAGGAAGAATTACAAGCTTTAAGCGAAGCTATGAATAAATAATTAGAAAAAACCAAGAGAATTAATTCTCTTGGTTTTTTTATAAAATTGTTCCACGTGGAACAATTTTATAATGATTAAACTTTTATAGTTGCTTTTGAAAAGAGTTTATAGCCAACTATAAAGAATAGACAAAAGATAATTCCTATAAAACCATTGAGTTGCATGCCTACAAAGATTGCTATCAATGATTCAATTGGAGTTATACCAAGTGAGGAAGACATCAATTTATTTTCAAGGATTTGCCTTATAACACATAAGGCTAAAAAGCAAAGTAATAAAACTATTGCAAGCAGTGGTTTTCCTTGTAAAAAGTAAAAAATGATTAAAGGTATATATATAATTGCCATTCCAAGTAGTGGTAAAATATCTAATAAACCAGCTAAAATAGATAAACTCAAGGCATAATCAAGTCCAAAAGCTGAAAAAATTATAAAGCTACTAGCACTTGATATAAACATTAAAAGCAAATAAGAAACGAAATAATCGCTAGCCAATTTTTTTATATCTTTAATAAGTTTACTTGATGAAGAAAATTTGTTTGTGGTCTTAGTTATAATATTATTTCCCTGAATAAAACTTTTTGTAAAAAGATAAGTTGAAATGATTGTGAAAAATGTTGCGCTAATTGTAAATGGAATATAGCCAATAAATTTTATTAGACACTGCAAAATTGCACTAGCTGTTTCAAAAACACTACTAATTAAAGTACTTATGTGATTGGTTATAATCTCAGAATCGATAGATATTTTATAAAAATTAAGTTGTTCTTCAATGTTGTTTAGGAAAATATTTATTTCAGATGAGTATGATGAGATTAATCTTTTTAGGTCAGTTGTTATATCAATAGTTTCTAGAGTTAAGGAGAGTATTAGAAGTGATATTATTGCGATTATTGATATAAAAAAAATAGTAGTGGTTAGAAGGGAAGCTAGCCATCCTTTTATTTTAAATCTCTTTGAAAGATACTCAGTTGGTTTTTTGAGTATAGCTGCAAAGAGTAAGGCTAAAATAAAAGGAGTGGTAAATTGTAATGTACCAAAGAAAATTATAAAGACTAGGGTATAGCATACAAAGAATATACCCAGATTTTCTAGTTTCTTTAAGTGTAGATACATTTAACTTCTCCTAATATTAAATTTTATTTTTTAGAGCTTCTATTAAAAAGTCGATATCTTCCTTAGTATTAAAGTACCCAGGGCTTATTCTAACGCCGCCGTTTGGATATGAACCAACAGTTTTATGAGCTAGAGGGGCACAATGTATACCTGTTCTAGTAACTATATTTTTTTCGAAGTCTAAATAAAAGCCAAGTTCAGATGAATCGATATTTTCTATATTAAAAAGTATAGTAGATGTTCGCTTTGATGCATCCATAGAACCGTAGATAATTATGTTATCTATTTTTGAAAGTTCTGTTAGGGCATACTTACAAAGCTTTTCTTCTTTATCTTTAATTTTTTCGATACCTTCTTCTTTTATAAAGTTTATGCCTGTGTTTAGTCCAATTATGCCTGAAGTGTTTAAAGTTCCACATTCAAATTTATCTGGAAGCTCAGTAGGGTGGTCTAGGGAGTATGAGGAACTACCAGTTCCACCAACAAATACTGTACTCATTTCTTCATTGATTTTATCATCTATTATAAATCCGCCTATTCCCTGTGGACCAAATAAAGATTTATGTCCTGTGAATGCAAGAGCATTTATATTAGATGCTTTCATATCTATTGGAATTACACCAGCAGTTTGTGCTGTGTCTACAACAAAGAATACGTCTTTTTCTTTACATATTTTACCTATTGAAGTTATATCTTGAATAGATCCAGTAAGATTAGATGCATGTGACATAATTAAAAGTCGAGTACTAGGTTTAATTAAATTTTCAATAGTAGATACATCTACAAAACCTTCTGAATCAGCCTTTGCATAATCAACTTCAACTCCAAGTGTTTGTTTTAGTCTTTCAAGAGGTCGAAGTACTGAGTTGTGGTCCATAGTTGTTGTAATGATGTGCCAATCCTTTTTTGCTAAACTATTAAGTATTATATTAAGTGACGATGTAATATTGTTTGTAAAAATCACATTTTCAACTTTATCAAAATTGAAAAAGTCTGCTATTATTTCTCTGCAATTATAGATAGCTCTATTTCCAGCAAGCGCAATTGAAGAAGAACCTCTTGAAGGATTACCGCCACAGTTAGTCATATAATCCATCATATTGTCAATTACGGCTTGAGGCTTAGGGTAACTAGTTGCAGCGTTATCTAAATAAATAGATTTATTCATAAATTAAAAACCCCTTATTAGTGTAAAATTTTAAATAATCCAAAGAATACAAATCCAATTGATAATAAGTATAGAACCCAATATATTGCACTTGATGCACCATTTGTAATATTCTCACCAGCTATTTTTTTTAAGCCGCGAGATGACAGTAAGTTTAGGGCAACAAACCATAAAAGAGTAGTTATTAGCATTGAAGCAAGGGCTACATAATAAAATTTAGGTCCTTTTGCAATCCATACGCTCATAATGGTTCCACTTAATGCTATCCATATTGAAGGAGTTGAGGGATTTAGAAAAGTTATTAAAAATCCATTAACCCATCCGGGAACTTTACCTGTATTAGCATTTGTTTTTTTATTTTCTGAATTTGTTTTTGATAATCTATTAAATATAAAAAGTATGCATCCTGATATTACCCAAAACATACCTTCGATACTTTTATTCAAATCAAGTATTTTATCGAGTCCAAAATGTATAAGAAAAATGTATAAATAATCTGCTAAAATAGCTCCAATAGATATTTGAAATCCACCCCAAAAGCCTTTATCAATTGCTCTTTTGACTGATTCCATTCCGGCAGGACCAAGTGGTATAGATGCACCGAGTCCTGTTAAAGAGCCAATAGCTATTGCCTTTAAAATAAACATAAGAACCTCTTTTCATTTGTATTTATCAATATAGGATAATATTATCATAGTTAAGAACAATATTCATATAAATTTCATTATTCTAAGATTTAAAGAGGGATACTATATTTAAATCTTAGAGGAGTTAAGATATACTAATTACAGTAGAAAAAAAGATTAAAAGAGAGGTAGTTTATTTATGAAATTATATATAATGGTATTTAATAATACACATGAGGCTATGGCAGCTGAAAAGACAATGGAGAGAGAATCAATAAAGGTAATGGTAATGCCAACACCAACATATATAACAAAGAGTTGTGGGATAAGTTTAAAGTTTGATGATGATAGTGTAGAAGCTATTGATAAGCTTATAGATGAGGATAAAGTTAAATTTAAAAACATATACTTCAGAGATGCTGAAGGATTTAAATTATATAAGTAATTAAAAAAGGGGGAAATACATGTTGCTTACTGATATTTTTCACTATGACAAGATAGAGGGCGTAGTTGAACTATTTGGGATAAAACTTAATGCAGATTTTATAAATGATTTAATTTTTAAAATCATAATGATTTTTATAATTCTTGTGGCTATGATTTTTATTATAAAAATTGGAAATAAACTAATTAATAAAATTATAGAGAAACAGATTGATAAAAATAATAAGTTTAGTGTTGGTGAAAAAAAAGCCTATACACTAGGTACATTGCTTAAGAGCATTCTAAAATACTTTACTTATATAGTAGGACTTATAGCAATGGCTGGAGTGATTGTTGGTGGAACTATTTCACTTGCATTTGCATCAGTCGGAGGTGTTGCTTTAGGTCTTGGTGCACAAAGTTTTGTTAAAGATATTATAAATGGAGTGTTTATACTTTTTGAAAATCAATATAATGTTGGAGATTACATTACTATTGATAAGTATACAGGGATTGTTGAGAGTATAGAAATTAGAAGTACAACTATTAGGGAGTTTTCGGGTTCTTATCATATAATTCCTAATGGGATTATAAATGTTGTAACAAATCACTCTATGGGAAATATGCAAATTAAGGTGGAAGTAGGCATAGCCTATGGGGAAAGTATTGATAGAGCGAAAGAAGTTATTGAGAGGGCTTGTGAGAACTTTGAGGAGTATAGTGAGGATGTAACTAAAAGGCCAGTTGTGGTTGGTGTAACAGCACTTGGTTCATCTGGAATGACAATTAAAGTTTTAGGTGAAGTTAAAGCAATGAATCAGTGGGCTTTAGAAGCTAAATTAAGAGAAAGAATAAAAGAAGCTCTAGATGATGCAAATATAGAAATACCTTACAATAAATTGCAAATTTTGAGTGAGAGTAGGGAGGGAATTGGAGTTAAATGATAGATAAGTTTGATTTAGGTGATATAGTAAAAATGAAAAAAATACATCCTTGTGGAACTGATTTATGGGAAGTAATAAGAATGGGTGCAGACATAAAAATAAAATGTACAGGGTGTGCAAGAATAGTTATGATACCAAGGGTTAAATTTCAAAAAGCAGCTAAAAAAGTTGTGGAAAAAGCAGTGCAAGAAAATTAAATTGGTAATACATTTTTAATTTTACAAATTAGCAAATAAATAAACTTGCTTAAGTGAATTTTTAGTGATAGAATAATGTATTGTAAATCCCTGCTGTATTAGAGTACAGCCAGAGGCCATGGGGAGGAGGTGTAATAAAATGAGAAATTATGAAATGATTTTCGTAATGAACCCATCTTTAGACGATGAAGCTGTTAAAGCTATGATCGAAAAGTTCACAGGAATAGTAGAGAACGGTGGTGGAGCAATCGAGAACGTTGATTTCTGGGGTAAGAGAAGACTTGCTTACGAAATCAAGAAAGTTAGCGAAGGTTTCTACACATTAGTAAACTTTAGTGCTGGAACTGAATTACCTAAAGAATTAGATAGAGTATTCAAAATCACAGATGGAATAATCAGACACATAATCGTTAAAAAAGAAAACTAATTGAAAGGGTGGTATTGTAATGAACAAAGTTATTCTTATTGGAAGACTTACTAAGGATCCAGACTTAAGATTTGCAGCTGGAAGTGGTAAAGCTGTTACTAGATTTGCTATGGCTGTAAATAGACCAATGAAAAGAGACGAAGCAGATTTTATAAACTGTATAGCCTTTGGTAAGACTGGTGAAACAATAGCACAATATCTTACAAAAGGTAGACAATTAGCGATTACTGGGAACATAAGAACTGGTAGTTATGAAAAAGACGGTCAAATGAGATATACAACAGATGTAATCGTAGATTCATTCGAGTTTATTTCAGGTGACAACGGTGGAGGAAGTGGAAGAAGTAGTTCATCATCATTTGATGGTGGAAACCAATCTTCTTCATCTTCTTCAGCGTTCGATTCTTTTAATAGTGCACCTAATAATATGTCAGATGATATGATGCCAATTGATGATGGAGATATTCCATTTTAATTTAAATAAGTAAGGAGGGAAATGAACATGAGTAGAGATATGAGAAGAGGCGGCGGCAAAATGAGAAGAGGCAGAAAGAAAGTTTGTGCTTTCTGCGTTGAAAAAGCAACTGAAATAGACTACAAAGACGTACCTAAATTAAAGAAGTACGTTACTGAGAGAGGTAAAATATTACCTAGAAGAATTTCAGGAACTTGTGCTAAGCACCAAAGAACTCTTACAGAAGCTATAAAAAGATCAAGAAACATAGCTTTATTACCATTCACAACTGAATAGTATAAAGTTTTAGATAGAAAAAAATCCTGCGTTGCAGGGTTTTTTTTTATTTTAAAGTTAGTTTTAAATAAGCTAGGATGTTGTAGAGCGTAAGTAAAAATTTGTAGAAATGCCATAAGATTATAAAAAATAATCTTATGGCATTTCTGCTTTATAATATATTTAAGAGAAAAGTCTAATAATAGATGTAAGTGATTTGTGTAGAAAAATATTATATTGTTTTATTAATCTATTTCTTTTGTTGCATAAATAAGTGAAAAAATTTACAATTAGATAAGAGAGTTTGGGTTTTAGGGGGGATTTTATGAGAAAAGATGACTTTAATATAATGGGTAATATAAAAGCTATTGAAGAACTTAAGGCGCAGTTAGTTTGCATAACTGGTGAGCTTTTTACTATATTAACTAAGGGTGCAAGCGCAACTAAGGGTGTAGTTGTTGATTGCATAGCGTCACTTATAATAGTTTTGTATGTCTTAGCTGAGAAGCTTGGATATGGAGCAGTAGAGGTCGATGATAGCGTAAAAAAGAGCTTGAAGATGGCAATTGTAGAAGATGATGTTTTAGAGAAAGATGGTAAAAGTCTTAGTAAGCTTTTAAGACATTTCAAGAAAAAGCTTTAATTACTTTCTGTGTTGAAGATAAGGAGGAAGTAATTATGGAAAATCTAAGAAGTAAGCCTTTGATTGAAGGGGCTATATTAACAGCAATAGTATTTATTCTTATGATGATTTCCAACATGCCAGGACTATATATACTAGGAAATATACTTGTTCCAATACCAGTAGCTATACTTTACATAAAACATAAATGGAAAACACCAATACTATCGGTATTAGTAGGATTTATTTTGGTAAGTTTATTAATGGGTCCAATTGCAGGGATTAATGCAGCATTATTCTCAGGGCTAGTTGGAATTCCGTTAGGGTATGGAGTACGAGCTGAAAAATCAGGAACAATTACATTATTTTATATGGTAGTGGGAAGTGCAATATCATTTATAATTTCAGCAGCATTGACGATTTATATTTCAATGGGAACAACACTTAATGCATTTTTAAATACATTATTAGTACAATATAAAGAAGCGACAGATATGATATTAAAAAGTTCAAAAAATCAACAAGTAGCTGATAGTATGAATCATATGATGTCATATCTGACTATTCAAAATATGAAGTTAGCATTGCCTATTGGATTAGTTTTTATAGGATTTATAACTGCTATAATAATTTATAATATTGCTAGAAATATTATGGTGAGATTAAAATTTAAAGTTCAACCTTTAAAGGGATTCTCACAGTGGTATATAAGCCCTAAAGTGGTTGCAATACTAATTGTTATAGCTGTTATAGGAATTGAACTAAAATCTAATGGAGTGCCTTTTGGGAAAGAAGTCTTTGTTGGTACATGGGGAATATTATTCTTACTATTTGCATTACAGGGACTTGGACTTGTGGCATATTTCATATCAAAAAAATTAAAAGCTAATAAAATAGTTGTTGTTGTTATTTTTATATTTTTGATTACATCAGGAATGCTTATATACTTAGTCCCAATAGGGCTTGTGGATGTAATTCTTGATTATAGGAACTTAGATGAAAATAGTCTAGGTAGTTTTATAAGAAGAAAGTTTAATCCTAAAAAATAATGATGTAATGATACAGGAGAAAATTTTATGTATTTTAAACTAAAGAGAATCCACCTAGTTGGAATAATGGGTGTTTTTAGTTTGGTAATAGTAATTAATTTACTTTTATCAAATAATTTAATAGCTGGCCTTGTAGTACCAGTAGTTTATATAATTTTTCTTAGTGTTATAGTTATAAATCTTCTAAAAAAACAAGAAATAAATGATGAAGAAAATAGAAGAATAGCACAAGAGATAAAAACTACAATAGAAAATAATATACTAGATTCAGTTTATCCAGCAGCAATTATTGATTCTTCGGGAAAATTATTTTGGTTTAATAAAGTTTTTAGAGAACTTTATCCAGATAATGATCTTAAGAATAATAGAATTATTGCAGTTGTTAGAGGAATAAATATTAATAAAGTACTTGCTTGTGATAGAATGATTTCACAGAAAATAAGCATTAATAATATAAAGTATGATGTTTATGGAAAATCTATTGTAACAGAGGCAGGAGAAGAATATTGTCTAGTTAACTTTACAGATGTTAGTAAGTCGCATGATGAACAAAAACAATGTGTTTTATTAGTTGAAATTGATAACTTAAAAGAGTTAGATGCTTATATTGATAAGGATGAAAAACCAATTTTACTTGCAGAAATACAAAAAAGAGTAATGAAGTATGCATCCACAGTTGGAGCAATGGTTAAAAAATATGACTATGATAAATATATTTTAACTATGCTTGATTTAGAAATTGAGAAAGCGATTGAAAATAAATTTTGTATATTAGAGATTACAAGAGATTTAAGTAGAACTATTGATCTAACGCTTAGTGTTGGGATTGGTAGAGGTGGTGAAACGCCTTATGAAAACCAAGAGCTTGCTACAAGAGCTATTGACTTAGCCCTTGGTAGAGGTGGTGACCAATTAGTTATTAAGACTAAGGATGATACTAAAATATATGGTGGTAATTCTAGTGCTTTAGAGAAAAGAAATAAAGTAAGAGCAAGAGTTATAGGCCACGCTTTAAGAGATTTAATATATGAAAGTGACAGAGTATTTATTGTTGGGCATAAAAACCCTGATATGGACTGTTTTGGTTCAGCTCTTGGGATGGCTAGTACTGTAAAAACACTTGGTGTTAAGTGTAATATTATTTTAAATGATGACACTAATTCAATTAATGCGTTTTTACAAACTGTTAAATCAAAAGATGAATATAAAGATTTGATAGTAGATGAAGCTTATGCTAGTAACAAAATTAATGAAAAAACATTAATTATAGTAACAGATGTTTATAGTGAGAGTTATGTTGCGAATATTGATTTATTAAACAAATGTGATAGAGTAGTTATTATAGATCATCATAGAAAGTCTATGGATTATATTAAAAATTCTATATTAACTTATTTAGAAGTATATGCATCTTCTACATCAGAACTTGTAACAGAACTTATTCAATATATGTTAGACAGACCTAGTCTTAGCATCACAGAAGCGGAGGGACTGCTAGCAGGAATATTTATGGATACTAAAAACTTCACGTTTAAAACTGGAGTTAGAACTTTTGAAGCAGCTGCATTTCTTAGAAAAATGGGAGCTGATACAACAGAAGTTAAGAAGATATTTAATAATGATTTAGAAAGTTACTTAGCAAGATTTGAAGTTATTAAGTCGGCAGAGGTTAGTGGGGGAATAGCAATAGCTGTTTGTCCAGAAAGTTTAGCTGAGGTTGTGTATGCAGCTCAAGGTGCTGATGAACTTATAAATATAGTTGGAATAGAATGTTCATTTGTATTTGTTAAGGTTAAAAATAAATTATACCTTAGCGGAAGATCAATAGGCGATATAAATGTTCAGGTTATTTTAGAAGCTTTAGGTGGTGGTGGTCATAGAACTATGGCTGGTACCCAATTTGCTAATATAAGCTTAGAAGAAGCTAAAAATAGATTAAAAAAAGCTCTTGATGAGTATTTAAAAAATAGGGAGGTTGACGAATAATGAAAGTTATTTTATTAAAGGATGTTAAAAATCTAGGCAAAAAAGGTGATGTAATAGAGGCATCAGATGGGTATGCAAGAAACTATTTATTCCCAAGAAAACTTGCAGAGCAAGCAACAGACAATAGTCTGCATATTTTAAATGCTAAAAAAACTATTGAAAGAAAAGCAAAACTTGCAGAAGTTGAAGCAGCTCAAAAACTTGCAGAAGAATTAAGAGATAAGGTTGTTAAAGTAACAGGTAAATCAGGTGATGGTGGAAGATTATTTGGAGCAATCACAAATAAAGATGTTGCAGGTCTTATAGAGAAAGAATATAAAATTAAAATAGATAAAAAGAAAATTTTAATGGAAACAATCAAAGTTCTTGGAACATATACAATTGAAATTAAGATATATCCAGAAATAACAACAAAAATGAAAGTTATGGTTGTTCCTGCATAGAAGGGGGATTAAGATTTGAAATCAGTAGATGAAAACAAAGTTGTCAGTTATTTAATGGCTGATGGATTAAGTTTAGAAAGTCAAATAGAGGTGCTTAATGAAGTTGCATCAAAAATGTTAGATGATGGTGCAATGAGAGCTAGAATAGTAAGATTTAAACTTCAAAAATATATGGATTCAGAAAATCTATATGAAAATTTACATGCTTTAAATATGATAGTTTCAGAGGGACAGTGTAATCAAACAATCCCAACTGAAGAGAACTATGAGGAAGTTTTAGAAGAGATATGCAACAATATGTCTGGAGAACTTGCTAAAAGATATTTAAAGAAAAAAATCAATGGAGAACTTGAAAAAGCACTTCAAGAAAAACAAGAAAAGTACATGGATGACATGAGACTTGAGATTATAAGAAAGAAAAAAGGACCAGAAAATGCTGGAACTTTAAATAAACTTAAGCATTTAGAAGAGTTAGATAGTAAAATACCTAGCAAGAATATAATGTCACTTTTAAGACCACAAGATTTTAAGGATATTGTTGGGCAAGAGAGAGCGATTAAGTCATTAATCTCAAAACTTGTATCACCATATCCACAACATATAATCATATATGGTCCACCAGGAGTTGGTAAAACAACTGCTGCAAGAATTGCATTAGAGGCTGCTAAAAAAATAAAAAATTCTGCATTCAATGATGATTCAAAATTTGTAGAAGTTGATGGAACAACTTTAAGATGGGACCCAAGAGAAATTTCTAACCCACTTTTAGGTTCAGTTCACGACCCAATATATCAAGGAAGTAAGAGAGATCTTGCTGAGATAGGAGTTCCAGAACCAAAGACTGGTCTTGTTACAGAGGCACATGGTGGAATCTTATTCATTGATGAAATTGGTGAACTTGATTCGTTTCTTCAAAATAAATTATTAAAGGTGTTAGAGGATAAAAGAGTAGAATTTACTTCATCTTACTATGACCCTGATGATAAGAACGTACCAGGATACATCAAGTATTTATTTGATAATGGTGCACCAGCTGATTTCGTTATGATTGGAGCTACTACAAGAAGCCCTGGTGATATTAACCCAGCTGTAAGATCAAGATGTACAGAGGTTTATTTTGAGCCACTTAGTACACCAGATATAGAAAGAATTATTATAAATGCTGCAAAGAAACTTGGGGCGACTCTTGAAGAAGGCGTAGCTAAGGTAATTGCAAACTACACAATAGAAGGAAGAAAGGCTGTTAATATCCTTGCTGACTCATATGGTCAGGCACTTCTAAGAAGTAAGAGCAAAGAACCTAAAAGAGTTAAGATTCTTTTAAAAGATGTTAATGAAGTTCTAAGCATTGGTAGATTTGTTCCTTATGAAAAATTTGAGCAACTTGATGATAAAGAAGTAGGTAAGGTTTGTGGACTTGGAGTTTCAGGATTCCTTGGTTCAACAATTGAAATTGAAGCTGTAACATTTAAAGCTAGAAAAGCAGGATCTGGAACAATAAGATTTAACGATACTGCTGGCTCAATGGCTAAAGACTCAGTATTCAACGCTGCATCAGTTATTAGAAAAGTTACTGATAAAGATATTAAAGACTATGATATACATGTCAACGTAGTTGGTGGAGGAAAAATTGATGGACCTTCAGCAGGAGCTGCAATAACACTTTGTATCATAAGTTCACTTCTTGATAAGCCTATAAGACAGGACCTTGCAATAACAGGGGAAATTTCTTTAAGAGGTCATATTAAGCCAGTTGGTGGAATTTTTGAAAAAATCTATGGAGCTAGAAGAAAAGGTATAAGACTTGTAACTGTTCCAATAGATAATGAAAAAGAAATACCAAAGGGTCTTTTAGATGTTGAGGTTAAACCTCTTAAGACAATAGAAGAATTAATGGAAATAGCATTTGTATAAGATGCAAATAAGGGTTATGTTGTAAAACATAACCCTTATTTTATTTTTGAAAAATTTTAACAATAATTTTATAGTTCGTTTCTTTGATTAAAAAACATAATAAATGATATAATATAGAAGATTGACTAAAAGTAAATTTAGGGATATACGTTTATTTTTAGATGAAAGCAAGCTAAAAGCTATGCTTAATACATATAAAGTAAATTAACACTTAGAGTGTTTAATCAAATAAACAAAGAGAAATAAAATGGGATACGGAGAACTATTTATAGATTAGGAGGATACGATAATGGATGCACCAGTAATGAAAAGTTTACCTCAAAGTATTGAGGCAGAACAAGCAGTTCTTGGAGCTATGATGGTTGAGAGAAATGCCATAGCTAGAAGTGCAGAAGCCTTATCAGCTGAAGATTTCTATAGAGAATCACACAAAATAGTTTTTAAGGGTATAGTTGAGATGTTCCAAAAAGATGATGCTGTTGACCAGGTCACTTTAATAGAATATCTTAAGTCAAATGATATGCTTGAAAAAGCTGGTGGAATTACTTATATAGCAGAAATGGAAGCGGGTGTTCTAAGTACAGAGAACATAGGTGACTATATAACTATAGTTGCAGATAAAGCTACTTTAAGAAGACTTATAAAAGCATCAACAGAAATAATATCAAGTTGTTATAATGAGCAAAGTGATGTTATGAAAGTTGTTGATTCAGCAGAAAAAAGAATATTTGATATATCAGAAACAAAAAACTCAGGTGACTTTGAGTCAATTAGTTCAGTTCTTGAAAGAGGATTCGAGGAAATTGAAAGACTTTATAAGAATCAAGGTGTAACAACAGGAGTTGGTTCTGGATTTAAAGACCTTGATGATAAGACATCAGGATTCCAATCAGGAGACATGGTTCTAATTGCAGCAAGACCATCTATGGGTAAAACAACATTTGCCCTTAACATAGCAGAACATGCAGCACTTAAAGAGGGAAAAAGTGTTGTTATATTTTCTCTAGAAATGTCTAAAGAACAACTTGCTTACAAGTTACTTTGTTCACAGGCTAGTGTGGATATGCTTAGTCTTAGAACTGGACAACTTGAGGATAAAGACTGGGAGAATATTGCAAGGGCAGCAGGTCCCTTATCATCAGCAAAGATTTATATAGATGATACAGCTGGGGTTTCTATAATGGAGATGAGATCAAAATGTAGAAAACTTAAAGCAGAACATGGTGTTGATATGATTCTTATAGACTACCTGCAACTTATGAGTGGTAGTGGAGAAGAAAGTAGACAACAAGAGGTTTCAGAGATTTCAAGAAATATTAAAGCTATTGCAAAGGAAATGAAATGTCCTGTTATTGCACTGTCACAGCTATCTCGTGCGCCAGAGCAAAGAGCAGACCATAGACCTATGCTATCTGACCTTAGAGAATCAGGGTCAATAGAGCAAGATGCTGACCTTGTTATGTTTTTATATAGAGATGAATATTATAATAAAGAAACTGATGAAAAGAATATAGCTGAATGTATAGTTTCTAAGCAGAGAAATGGTCCAGTTGGTACTGTTAAACTTGCTTGGCTTGGACAATACAGTAGATTTGGTAATTTAGATTTATCAGATATAGATTAAATATTAGGCATACAGAAGAAATTCTGTATGCCTTTCTAGAATAAAAGGAGTGAATTTTATGAATAAGAAAATAGGATTTATAGGTTGCGGAAACATGGGAGGAGCTATGCTTGAGGGAATTCTAAAAGCAGGGCTTGTAAAAAAAGAAGATATTTTTTGTAGTGCAAAATCAGAAAGTAGTAGAAAGAATATCTCAGAAAAGTTTGGAGTTAATGTAGGAGAAAATACACAGGTTGCTAAAGTTTCAGATATCTTAATACTTGCAGTAAAACCACATTTTTTCTCAGAAATAATAAAAGAAATAAAAGATTATGTTAAGTCAGAAACAATAATAGTTAGTATTGCAGCTGGAGTTGGAATAGAGGATATAGAGCATATGTTTGGAATGTTCTCATATGGATTAAAGGTTGTAAGAACAATGCCTAACACACCAGCTTTAGTTGGTGCAGGTATGAGTGCTATATGCCCTAATAAAAATGTTACTGATTCTGAATTAGAAGAGGTACAAAATATATTTAATAGCTTTGGGGAAAGTGAAGTTCTTGAAGAAAAATACTTCCACGCATTTATAGCACTTTGTGGTTCATCACCAGCTTATGGATATATGTTTATAGAAGCTATGGGAACAGCAGGAATAAAAGCAGGGATTCCAGCAAATAAATCATATAAACTTGCAGCACAAAGTTTACTTGGTACAGCAAAAATGGTTTTAGAAACAGGAGAGCATCCTGCAATGCTAAAAGATAGAGTTTGCTCACCAGGTGGAACAACTATTGAAGCCGTTTCAGAGCTTGAAAATATGGGATTTAGAAAGTCGATTATAACAGCTATGGAAGCATGTGAAAAAAAATCTAAAGAAATGCAAAAAAAGTAGTTGACATTCATTCTCAACTACTGCTATAATAGAGACAAGAGTTAGTGATAACGAATTTCAATTGAATGAGTTATCACTAGCTAGCGAAATACAAACAATACAAACAAACAATATGACGACACAAACAAAAAGTAAAACAAACAAACTCCTATAAAACAATTAACAATACACAAGAACAGACTAGGTAAGTAGAACCTAGTCTGTTTTTTGTTTTACTTATATATTTTTAAATTTATTTTTTTTAAACAGTGTTTTTAAAAATACTACTATTGCAATAATTAATGCAATAAAAATAAATAATTCACCTATTGGTATCAAAAAAAATGATTCTTCTAAAATTCCATTAGGACCTATTTTTACGCCTTTTATATTGTATGCTATAAAACATCCAAGTCCTATAATAAATGATATCAGTGCTGCTTTATATTTTTTCATTTGTATGCCTCCAATTTTCCAGTTCTAATTTCTTTAGCACTATAATATAATTATTTTTATTGTTTGTCAATAATTTATTATCTTTTTAGATTGAAAATAAATCTATTAACAATAGAATTAATAGGAATTATTATTTTATATGTAAAAAGTCCTCAAAACCTTTCAGTTTTGAGGACTTTTACTATTTATCACCAAATATTTTTTTATTAAGTTCAAGACCTGTCTTAGTAGTAGCTAGTCCACCTTGAGCTGTTTCTCTAAGTGCAGAAGGTAAACTCTTACCAACTCTATACATAGCCTCAACAGTATCATCAAAAGGAATCTTGCTATAAACACCAGCCATTACTAAATCGGCTGTGCTAAGAGCGCTTACTGCACCAGCAAAGTTTCTTTTAGCACAAGGAACTTCTACAAGTCCAGCAACTGGGTCACATACAAGACCTAAAATATTCTTTATAACTATCGCACTTGCATTAAGAGCCATATTAACAGTTCCACCCATCATCTCTACTGTGGCAGCACTAGCCATAGCAGCAGCAGAACCACACTCAGCCTGGCAACCACCTTCAGCACCAGATAATGTAGCATTTTGAGCTATTATAAGCCCAACTGCAGAAGATGCAAAAAGCCCTGTTACAAGCTCGTCATCTGAAAGATTAAATCTTTCCCCAACAGTAAGAATTACAGCAGGTAAAATCCCACAAGAACCAGCAGTAGGGCATGCAACAATTCTTCCCATAGCAGCATTAACCTCTGATGATGAAATAGCCCTAGCAATAGCAGAAACAATAGTTTCGCCACAAAGAGTATTTCCTTTTTCTAAATATTTTTTTATTTTATAAGCATCTCCACCTATAAGACCACTAACAGAATAGATTTTTTTCTCTTGTCCCTCATTAGCACCATCTTTCATGGCTTCAAGAATTTTATGCATATTATTTATAACATCTTCACGAGAGAATGAACTATTTTCTACTTCGTAGTTTATAGCAAAGTCAGCAAGTGACCAGTTTTTCTCTGTACAGATTTTTAAAAGTTCTTCTCCATTTCTAGCAAACATATTTATACCTCCCTGCTGTCTGGGTTTATCATAATAATATTATCAACAGCTTCAATAGCCTTAATCTCTTCAAGTAATTCACTTGGAATATTATTATCAACCTCAAATATCATAGTCGCTGACTTCCCTTTTTCAGTTCTAAAAACTCTAAGTGAAGCTACATTTATATTCTGCTTGTACAATATTGTTGTAATAGCAGAAATTGAACCAGGTACATCTTTATGCGGTACTATTAATGTTGGATATTGACCAGTAAAATCAACAGACTCACCATTAACTTCATTTACAACAATATTTCCACCACCGATAGATGAACCCATTACTTCACAAGTTGTACCACTTTTAGTCTCCATAAGGAACTTAACTGTATTAGGATGATAACCCTCACCTAAATCAGTTGGGACAAATTCAAAAGTAAGGCCAGCCTCTTTAGCTAGTTCCATAGAAGTTCTAAGGTTTTTATCAGCAGGTTCCATTCCAAGAATACCCGCAACAAGAGCCTTATCAGTTCCATGCCCCTTATAAGTTTTAGCAAATGAACCATGTAATAAGAAAGTAACATTCTTAACTTCTTCACCGCAAATTGTTCTAGCAACTTTTCCAAGTCTTGCAGCACCAGCTGTATGAGAACTTGATGGACCAATCATAACTGGACCAATTATATCAAAAACACTAAATCTCTTCATCGCTTGTCTCCTAAAAAATAAATTTAATATGTAAGTTAATTTTATATCAAAATACTGAAAAAGAGTAGTTATAAATAATTATAACTACCCAATTGAATCAATCTATTTATGAAGACTATCACACATATTACAGTATTTCTCTAATCTATTTTCTGCAATAGTCCAGTTTATGTTTTCAAAAATAGTATCAAGGTACTTGCCTCTATCAGTTCCAAAATCCATAAAGTAAGCGTGCTCGTAGACATCAATAACTAAAAGTGGACCAGCACACCATAAAGCACCAACATCATGTGCATCCATTCCTATAACTCTAAGTCTTTTAGTAACTTTATCAATAGCAACAACAGCCCATCCTCTAACAGATAAAGCAACTTGCTTTAAATAATCCATAAAATATTTTTGTCCACAGAATTGTTCCTCAATCATTTTAGCAAGTTTACTATTAGGATTACACTTACAATCTGATACGCAAGATATATTCTCAAAGTAAAGCTCGTGAAGGATAACTCCATTTAACGCAAAAGTTTCTCCTTGTTTAAGAGATCTCATTGCAGAGAATGTTGGGTTAGAACCAGCATATGCCTCAGCATCTTTACTTGCCTTAGAAATATCATTTACCTTAGCAACATAACCTTTATATAGTTTTAAATGTTCCTCAATTTGTCTCTCAGTAAGACCTTTAATTTCATTTGGTTTGAAACATTTAGCTTCAATATCTTTATACATAAAAAATACCTCCTCAAAGTTTGTCCAAATTTAGTTTATGCAAAAAAAGCACAAATTATTTAAACTTTCTGATGGCATTAGCAACATTCTTTTGAACTGATAAATCAAAAGCTTTTGGAATTATATAAGTTTCAGTAAGTTCTGTGTCAGAAATAGAATTTGCAATTGCATAAGCACAAGCAATTTTCATCTCATCTGTAATTTCAGGAACTCTAGCATCTAAAGCACCTCTGAATATCCCTGGGAAAGCAAGGACATTATTTATTTGGTTAGGATAATCAGACCTACCTGTTCCAACAATTCTAGCACCAGCCTCTAGTGCATCTTCAGGGAAAATTTCAGGCGTAGGATTTGCCATAGCAAAAACAATAGAATCCTTATTCATAGAAGAAACCATTTCTTTAGAAACAATATTTGGAGCAGAAACTCCTACAAACACATCTGCATTTTTCATTGCATCAACTAAAAGCCCAGTTTCGTTATTAGGATTAGTAAGTGCTGAAATTTCTGTAAAAGCAGGATTTGAATATTCCTTATTTGAATTTAAAATTCCAGCCTTATCAACAACAACAATATTTTTAATTCCTGAAAGTAAAAGAAGTTTTGTAATAGCACAACCAGCAGAGCCAGCTCCATTAACAACAACCTTTATATCAGAAAGAGATTTCTTTGCAATTTTTAAAGCATTTAAAAGCCCAGCAAGAACTACGATTGCAGTACCATGTTGGTCATCATGGAAAACAGGGATATTTAACTTCTCTTTGAGTTTTGCCTCAATTTCAAAGCATCTAGGAGCAGCAATATCTTCAAGATTTATACCACCAAAAGTAGGACTTATATTAACGATAGTATTAACTATTTCATCCACATCAGTAGTTGAAAGAATTATAGGGAAGGCATCAACATCTGCAAACTCTTTAAATAAAACACACTTACCCTCCATTACAGGAAGAGATGCCATAGGTCCTATATCTCCAAGACCTAGTACAGCAGTTCCATCAGATACAACTGCAACAGTATTCCATTTTCTTGTATACTCATAAACAGTTTCAGGGTTTTTGTGGATTTCTCTGCAAGGCTCAGCAACACCAGGAGTATAGGCAAGGCTTAAATCCTTAGATGACTCAACCTTAACTCTAGACTTAATTTCTATTTTTCCTTTGTAGTCTTTGTGAAATTTTAAAGACTCTTCATATATATTCATAAAAACGCTCCTCCTAAAAATTAGATTATATAAACTATATTACGGATAATATAAAAAAATAACAATATGATATTCGGTATAATATGGAAAATCAAAAGAAACTTAAATAAGTAAAGCTTTACTAAGGATAAAAGGAATAAATTAAACAGATGAAGATAAGAGAAGGGAAAAGGACTTTTAAAGCTAGAATTGAAGAATTGAAATATTACTTGCAAATGTTATTATGAAGGTATAGAAAAGATATCATATTTTTAGGGGGATTTTAGTATGAGTGGATTTGTATTATCAATGGGAATTGCAGGACTTGTTGCATATATAGCATTAAGGAACTTTGACTCAAGAGAAGGAACAGAAGAGATTGTTTTAGAGCTTGATGAGAGGTACAAATTTAAAAATGATATGATAAAAGAAACTGTAAAAACATTAGAGAAAAAAGGTAAGAAATGTGATTATGTAGGAGAAAATAAACTTAAAATAGATGGTGAAGAGTACAAATTCTCAGAAAGAGAAATAGCAATAGGGAGAATACCACTTCAACAAATAGTATTAAAACATATGTAGGAGAAAAAAAGATATGGGATATATATTAGACCTTAGAAAAGAACTTAAAGATGAGAAAAGACCACTAATAATGCCAGCAGCAGGAGTATTAATCTTTAATGCAGAAGGTAAGGTGTTATTACAACAAAGAACTGACAACAGCAAATGGGGACTTCCAGGAGGTTCTATGGAAGTTGGAGAAACATTTGAAGAAACTGCTACAAGAGAAGCTTTTGAAGAAGTTGGACTAACAGTAACAGATTTAGAAGTCTTTAATGTATATTCAGGGGAAGATTTACATTATATATACCCAAATGGACATGAAGTTTATATAGCAACTTGCGTGTATAAATGTAACAACACATATACAGGTGAATTAATAATGGACCCAGAAGAAACAAAAGATGCTAAGTTTTACTCAAAAGCAGATTTACCAGAGATGAAAGAAATTAATCCACCAGATAGAGTAGTAGTAAAAGACTTACTAAAAAGAAACATGATATAGAGATTAACATAAATTTAATATATGTGTTTTAGGAAAGAAATTATATTAAATTGAAATAGAAGAAACGCTTTAGTATAATACAAATAAAAGCATATTAAGTAAATAAAACTTACTTATATATAAGGAAAGAGGTAACAGTATGATAACTAAAGAAATGACAATCGGAGAAATAATAAGAGCTAACCCAACAAAAGCAGAAGTATTAATGGCATTTGGAATGGGATGTGTAGGATGTCCATCAGCTCAAGCAGAAACATTAGAAGAAGCAGCAATGGTGCATGGATTAAACATAGAAGAATTAGTATTAGCTTTAAATAAATAAAATTAGATAAAGCAAACAAAAAGCGAGTGTAATATTTTATAATATTACATTCGCTTTTTGTTTAATCATTAAGATAATATATTAAGTTTACAATTGAGAATTATTATTAGTTAGAAGAGAAGAGATAAATAAAATAATTGAAATTTTAAATCTTTTTAACAGAGGAGTTCTTATTTAAATATTCGATAGTATATTTAAAAGTAGCTAAATAACTAGGTTTATAGACAAAAAGTATACAAAAAGAATAAATAGAAAATAAATTTAAAAAACTTTGAAGAAAGGGGTTGATAAAAAAGAATTATTATTATATAATAATCACATAACGTAAGATAACTTAGAGAAAAGAAATATAAAATATATTGTTTAATTAAAACTTTAGGAGGTTTTTTATTATGAAAAAATTTGTTTGTACAGTATGCGGATATATAGCAGAAGGTGAAGTAGCACCAGCAGTTTGCCCAATATGTGGTGTTGGAGCTGATAAATTCATGGAGCAAAGCGGAGAAATGGTATTCGCTGATGAGCACAGAGTAGGAGTTGCTAAAGGTGTTGATTCAAGAATTATCGAAGGATTACAAGCTAACTTCATGGGAGAATGTACAGAAGTAGGAATGTACCTTGCTATGTCAAGACAAGCTGATAGAGAAGGACATCCAGAAATCGGAGAAGCTTACAAAAGAATAGCATTCGAAGAAGCTGAGCACGCTGCTAAATTTGCAGAAATGTTAGGTGAGGTTGTAGAAGCTGATACAAAAGCTAACTTACAAGCTAGAGTTAACGCTGAGCACGGAGCATGTCAAGGTAAAAAAGATTTAGCTACATTAGCTAAAGAATTAAACTTAGACGCTATCCACGACACAGTTCACGAAATGTGTAAAGACGAAGCTAGACACGGAAAAGCTTTCGCTGGATTATTAGAAAGATACTTCGCTAAATAAGATCGAAGTTTTATAAAGAGGTTTCCATTTTAGTATGGAAACCTCTTTTTTTGCTTTATAATAGTAGATAGAGATAAAATATGTAACACGCAGTATAAACAAAAGGAAAGAGGAAACTTAAAATGAGTGGAATAGACTTTAAAAAAGAATATGAGATTCTATACAGAGATATAGATAAAAACTTTAACTGTAAAGTAACATCAATAATGGATTGTCTAACAGATGTAGGACTAGACCATGAAGATTCAGTAGGTGTAAATATTAGGGCAGATAATGATTATGGCTTAGTATTTGTATTTTTTGAATATGATTTAAAGATACATAGGTATCCTAAGTACAAAGAAAAAATAACTGTAAAAACACATATAGATACAATACAAAAATTTTATGCATCAAGAAGTTTTCAGGTACTATCTCAAGATGGTGAAATTATAGCTAAGGCAAATTCTCTTGCAGTAATGGTAGATGTAGAAAAAAGAAAGCTTGCTAAAGTTCCAGATGATTACTATGAAAGACATGGAGTAGCAAAAGACACAAAAATTAGACCAGTTAAACTTAAAATAGAAAAATTAGAAGAAGTCACAGTATCAAAAGATATAGAAATTAGATTTTCAGACTTTGATAGCAATGGACATATCAACAATGCAAAATACTTTGAATGGTCACTTGATGTAATTCCAACAGAGGTGTTAAATAATTGCTTATTAAAGGAAGTGAAAATTAAATTTATTAAAGAAGTAGTCGAAGAGGACAAGCCTAAAGTTGAAATAGAAATCCAAGAAAATGATGAAATGATAAAAATGAAACACAAAATATCTAACATCAAAGGTGAAGAAGTTAATATAATGGAATCATACTGGGAAAGAAAAAAATAGATGTACAAAGAAGGTGCTAGACCTAATTAGGTCTAGCACCTTCTTTGTATATATAATTATCTAGTTGCACCAAGTGCAGCAGCAAATCCTGAGCTCCAAGCCCATTGTAGATTAAAGCCACCACAATCACCGTCAACGTCCATTACTTCTCCACAGAAGAATAAGCCCTTAACAAGTTTAGACTCAAGCGTAACAGGGTCTATGTCCTTTGTATCAACACCACCAGCGGTAACTTGTGCTGCGAGGAATCCATTAGCATCTGTACACTTAAATTCCCAGTGCTTAAACACATTAACTAAAGCTTTTTTCTCTTTCCAAGTTAGCTCATAACAAGGTTTGTGAATATCTCTAATACCAGCTTCTCTTAAAACAGTAGTAATTAACTTTTTATTGATAACACCAACAAGTGCGTTAACAACTTCTCTTGTTGCAAGCATTCCAAAATGCTCCTCAAGGTATTCCTCAAGTTCTTTTTCTGTTTTATCAGGCATCATATCAACAATAATTCTAACATCTTCTCCTTTAGAAACTGCATAAGAAGCAGTTCTTGAAATTTGAAGAATAGGTGGACCAGAAATACCGTAATTAGTGAATAGAATCTCTCCAAATTCTTTTCTAAGAGATTTTCCATTACTTACAACCTCTGTGTATCCATCAAACTTAATTCCTGTAATAGTCTTTAAAGAATGATAATCAAGCTTTAACTGAACAATTCCAGCAACTTGATTAAGAATACTATGTCCAAGATTTTCAGCTATTCCATAAGCTGAACCGTCAGAACCACTTACTGGTGCAGAAATTCCTCCACAAGCTAAAATTAACTTTTCACATTGCATTTCTTCAGTTGTTTGAGTAGTATCATCAACTTTATGAGTAGAAATGATTTTAAATATATCTTTTGTTTTTTCTATCTGTTTAACCTTGTGAGAAGTATAAACGGGTATGTATCTTTCCTCTAAAGCAAGTCTAAATATATCTACAACAGAAGATGCTTGTAAAGATTTAGGGTAACACTTCCCTTTTTGTAGTTCTACCATAGGAAGTCCAAGATTTAAGAAAAATGCCTTAGTATCTTCAACAGAGAAATTACTTAAAACATCTTGGTAAAAACCATCATTCTCACTGTGGTAAGTATCAAATGGATAAGAAATAGTAGAATTAGTTACATTACACCTACCATTACCAGTCATAAGAATTTTTTTACCGACTCTATCTGTACCCTCTATAATAGCTACATCTAATCCAAAATCCTTAGCGGCTACTGCGGCCATCATTCCAGATGCTCCACCACCAACTATAATAAGATCGTGATATATCATAATTAAAAGATCTCCTTTTATTATCAAATTTTTTATTTATATATTGATTTTAGCATAGTGAATGATTGGTTAAAAGAAATTAGATGAAATAAATAAAGAGAAAAAAGAGAAAAAAAGAGAAAAAAGAGATTAAATTAAAAAAAATATAAAGTTTTTTTATAGAAAAAAATAAAAAAAATTCAAATTTTTTTTAAAGAATACATTAAAAAAGCACCAAAAAGTATATTTTAGTGAAGAAAAAACATAAAAAAAATAATAAAATTTATAATGATTTAAATGGCTATATCAAAGGGGTTGAAGGTTACATAAAGATATTTTTAAAGATGTTGTATCAAAAAAATGAAAAAAACTTTAGAAAAAGTGTTGACAGTACTGCGTATTTTCGGTAAGATAGTCTATGTCAGGTCGGCACAAACGACATGACGGTCCAGTAAATAAATGTTTTTAACATATGTGGTAGAGGTCTTTTATAAGGCCCCTTGGTCAAGCGGTTAAGACACCACCCTTTCACGGTGGTAACAGGGGTTCGATTCCCCTAGGGGTCACCATTTGGTCGCATAGCTCAGCTGGGAGAGCACCTGCCTTACAAGCAGGGGGTCACAGGTTCGAACCCTGTTGCGACCACCACATATGGCTCAGTAGCTCAGTTGGTTAGAGTACCGGCCTGTCACGCCGGGGGTCGAGGGTTCGAGTCCCTTCTGAGTCGCCATTTTTTTACTTGGCCCCTTGGTCAAGCGGTTAAGACACCACCCTTTCACGGTGGTAACAGGGGTTCGATTCCCCTAGGGGTCACCATTTTAGGTCGCATAGCTCAGCTGGGAGAGCACCTGCCTTACAAGCAGGGGGTCACAGGTTCGAACCCTGTTGCGACCACCATTTTAAATATATATAAATCACATTTTCAATGTGGCTCAGTAGCTCAGTTGGTTAGAGTACTGGCCTGTCACGCCAGGGGTCGAGGGTTCGAATCCCTTCTGAGTCGCCATTTTAAAATAGTTGATTTAAATCATGCTGGCATGGCTCAATTGGCAGAGCAGCTGATTTGTAATCAGCAGGTTATCGGTTCAAGTCCGATTGCTAGCTCCATTTTTACAAAATCTTTAATAATTAAATATTAGAGTACTATGCGGCCCCTTGGTCAAGCGGTTAAGACACCACCCTTTCACGGTGGTAACAGGGGTTCGATTCCCCTAGGGGTCACCATAACTAGGTCGCATAGCTCAGCTGGGAGAGCACCTGCCTTACAAGCAGGGGGTCACAGGTTCGAGCCCTGTTGCGACCACCATATAATGGCTCAGTAGCTCAGTTGGTTAGAGTACTGGCCTGTCACGCCAGGGGTCGAGGGTTCGAATCCCTTCTGAGTCGCCAAAGCGTACAAGAGATAAAGGAAGTCTTCATTTATGAAGGCTTTTTTTGCGTTTAAAAACAAAAAACTACAAAAAGAAAGAACACATGCAAATTAAGCTTGTGTTCTTTTTTTCTTTTTCTTCATTTCTAATCTAACATCATCACCAAAGAATGGTAATGTTGTGAAATTACCCATAAGTCTTGAGTAAATTCTTTCATCATAATTACTTTGTAGTGCTTCAGATGAAAGATTAGTTGATACTAACATTTTCTTTTGCTTTAAAAGTTTCTTATTTAAAAAAGTAAATAACTCAGAAATAGTGAAATCTGTAATCTGTTCTGTTCCTAAATCATCAATTATAAGTAGGTCGCAGTTCACAAGAAGGTTTTCTATCTCGTAGTTGTTCTTAAACTTAATCTCTTTTAAATCGCTAAGAAGCTCATCAGCAGTTCTATAAACAACAAGGAAACCTTTATCTAGTAAATCTTTTGCAATACACTGTGATAAGAATGATTTACCTGTACCAGGATTTCCTGTGAAAAGTAAGTTTCTATCATGTGCATCAAAATTATCTAAGTAGTTTTCTTGAATGTTATTTACTATCATCTGAATATTTTCTTTTGGTGAAATTCTCTCATTATCAAGCTTATTAGCACGATAGTGAGCAAGTGTAAAGTTAGAGAAATTATTATCACGAAGAAGTTGTGCTATATCAGATTTTTTATAGTATATATTAACTAAATGTCTTTGATAACAAGAACATTTTTTTATTTCTATATAACCTGTATCCTTACATTTTTTACAGTGATAATAAAGATTTAAGTAATCAATTGGATATCCATGAGAAACAAGAGCTTCACATTTTTGAGTTCTTAAATCCTCTATAAAATCTCTAGCCTTATTCATTTCAGCTTCTTTATTAGCAGATTTTCTAATTGCCATTAAAGAAACTTGAACGCAAAGACTTCCTATTTTTGAATCAAGTTCAATGATTTCAGGGTAAAGTTTTTTGATTTGATCAACTCTTTCTTTTAATGCTTTTTTTTCTGTATTTCTAACTTTTTCATAGTAATCCATTATATCAGCTTTGTAGCCTCGTACCATTAATCATCCCATCCTAACAACTCATTCTCAACAGACTCATGGTCATATTCCCTCTGAGAATAGTTTGTAAATTTCATAGCTTTATTTGATGCTCTATTAACTGGTTTTGATTGGAAATTATTTGATTTTTGCTGAGATTTATCATCCCTAGCATCTATATCTTTAAGTGTTTTAAGACCTAGTTTAAACCAGTTTGCAAGTATTCCTTCTATATATTTAAAATTAGCCTTATTTATTCTTTCAAAACATATATCACAACCTCTAAATATAACTTCGATAGGGAAGTTATAAGTAAATAACCATTTCTCTATTATGTCTTGTTGTGGTTTCATTATATCGTCATTTTTGATTCCTAGATATTCAAGAACAGATCTTATCTTGACCCATTTATCTTCAAACCTTGCCATATATTTATTAGCATCTTCGATAGATTTTATACCTGAATCATGCCAACCAAGAGCAACTTTTTCAATATAGCCAGCTGTACGTTTATCTTTTGATACGCAGTATTCTATAAGGAAGAGTATAAGCTCGAGTGAAAATCCAAGTTCATTTGTCCATGAGAGATACATTTCAATTTCTTTATTTGATAAAGGTCTATTAAGTAATGACTCAATATCTTTTAGCATATCTTTGTTTGAATTTTTTTCTAAAGCACTCAATAAGTTAACTTTTTCATTTTCAGTTGATTCCTTTTGTGATAGGTTTATGAATTCTATTTCAAAATTTGCCATTTTATCTATTGCGATTAACTTAATAACTCCTTCGTTGTTCCAGTATCTTAAAGCGTTGTTTACATCAGATTCTAACAGACCAAGTTTTGCTGCTATTATATCTGAACTAACACCTGGTTCTCCGCTTATAGTGCATTTTAGTAAAAGAATATAAACCTTAACAAATTCACCCCTTGCACTTGCCATATATTGATCTATAAAGACATTGCTAAGTGGCGTGAAATCTGCGCTTGAGTTTTTTAACATAAAAGTACTCATATTGTAAATCTACCTTTCATATAATAATAAGTTTGAAGTGTCTGTTCTCATTATAACAAACTGAAAAATAACACTCAATAAACATTTGATTTTATGAGGAGATAAAATTAAATGCATAGTTTTATAAAAAGGAGGGAATATTAATTATTGTGTTTTTTCACACAATAATTTTAGAAGGAGTTTTTTATTTATGGATAGTTTTCTGAAGTACACTAGAAGATGTGTTTTTCTTCTAGGGGTTTTAATCTTTTTTTCAAGTGGATATGGAATGACAAAGTTATATAAAGGTTACGTTAATGAAACTTTCGTTGGGTATATTCAGGAGAAGGAGGATTTAAAAGAAATTTATGAGGAAGTATTTGAGGATTTGAATCATAAATTTTCAGAAATAGACAAAGGCAAAAATACTCTGAAGTTTGAAGAAACAGGTGATTTAAGGAATATTACATCTGGTGAAGAGCTTAGAGAAAATATGATTAGTGTTTTAAATGTTGGCGTTGAGGCTTATGGTATGTATATTGATGATATCAACATTGGGTATGTTGAAGATTTTGACCTTGGCAATGAGGTTATAGGCAGCTTAAAGAAAAAAGCGGTTGAAAATAACATTGTTGATGAGGATCTTATTGTAAGTGTTGCAGTTCAAGGGGATGTTAGTTATAACAAAGAAAAAGTAAAGCTTGGGGAGCTTAGTAGTACAACCAAAATCTTAGATAATATAGAGAATTTAAATTCTAGTAGAAATGATAAGATTGCTAATGTTGAAGTTTTAGAAGTTACAAAGGATGTTGAGAAAATTAAACCAAGCACAAAAGAAGTGGTCAGTGAAAATCTTTGTCTTGGGGAGATTGTTAAAAAAGACGGGAAGTTTGGTTCAAAAGAAGTAAAGAAAAAGAATGTTTATGTAGATGGAAGTTTGGTCAGAACTGAGGTATTAGATGAATGTGTTATAAATAAACCAGTTGATAATATAGTTTATAAGGGAATTCAAAACCCTGTTGTTAGTGAAACAGCATTTCTTAATTACCCTAGTGCAGATAAGATGATAACGTCACCTTATGGAACACGATGGGGAAATGAGCATCACTCTGGAATTGATTTAAGCGCAAGAACAGGGGAACCAATAGTTGCATCATTTGAAGGGGTTGTCAAATATGCAGGTTGGCTTGGTGGCTATGGTAATGTTGTAATACTAACTCATGGAAGTGGAGTTGAAACATTATATGCTCACGCTAGTAGACTAACTTGCTCGACAGGGCAAAGAGTAAGTAAAGGTGATAAAATAGCTGAGGTAGGTAGTACAGGAAGAAGTACAGGACCACATATACATTTTGAACTTAGAAATAATGGCAAAGCAATAAATCCAATGAAATATTTCAAATAATTTATTTAAAGTAGAAATCGGGGCTATGATTTTTAATATATTAAATAGAAATAGCATTTCAATTTTTTAATTGAAATGCTATTTCTATTGTAAAAATAAATCTAAATCTAAAATGCCGTTACCAGTATTTCGATAATCAACATCTTCTATTTTTTTAGAACATAATTCTATTCTAGAGGCTACATCATTAAATGTGTAGCTAGGATATTTTTCTAATAGTAGAGCGCAAATTCCACAAATATAAGCAGTAGCAATAGAAGTACCAGAGTAAGTATTATAAAAATCTTTAAGCTTTGGTGGATAAATCTTATGCTCTCCTCTTTGAGAGATATAAGAAGTTATGGTTGCCCCACAAGATACATTAGAACATTTAGCAGAAACATTAATCTTCTTGCAATTGTTAGATTTAGAAGAATATCTAAAAGCAGATAAATCATTATCAACACCGGCAACAAGAATAACATTCTCAGAATTTGCAAGTCCATTCACAGGATATGAACAATCATTACTTCCAGTTGGCATTAAAGGAATTATACCTTTTGATACAAGGATGCTAAGTAAATTATCAAAATATTTTATATGTTTTAGTGAAGAATTAAAGCTTTCAAAAGGCATACACAGTAACTTTATATTATACTTTTTTATATCTTCGATTAATGTTTCAAGTGAAAATAGTATGTCTGAAAAGTTTGCTTTGCCACTTTGGTTAAAAGCTTTATAAGAAATAAGAGAACTTCTATTGGCAATTCCTTTAAATTTAAATTTTGAAGAAATTCCACTACCACAAAGTAGAGTAGAAATTGCAGTTCCATGCCCATTGTCATCATAAGGATATCTAAGATCATTTATTATATCTCTAAAAGCTATGATTCTATTTGGAGATGATAAATCTGGGTGTGGAAAAGTTCCACTGTCAATCAAAGCAATTTTTACGCCTTGCCCAGACAAGTTATAAGGTGAATTACTTCTAATGCCATTTACGCTAGATAAGCTTACTCCACATAAAAAGCAATATTCATCAAGTGAGATATGGGAAACCTCAGGATATTCAGTAATTCTATTTATAGCGCGTGGTGGTAAATCAGCACATATTAAATTTATATGGTTAAAATTAAAAATTACCTTACCACCAAGACTATGAATTGTTTTATCAAATTCTTTATGGAACTTTTTGAATTCTATCAAAACTCTATAAGATTCATAGTGATTTGCTTTCATAAAGCTTTTTAGTTTTGATGAAATTTTTTTATTTTTAAAAAACATAAAAATACTCCTGAATTGATTTCCTTATATTATATGTAGGTATTTTTTATTTGCTATCTATTATTTTTTAAATTTAAACAAGAATATGCCAATTAGCATAAAAACAATGCCTAAATAATTATTCCAATGAAATATAACTTTAGTAGTGCCAAAAAGACCTAGAAAGTCTATAAAAGCTGCGCTTATTAATTGCGAAGCTAAAATTATCAACACAGAACATGTAGGCCCAAGGTCACCAATTCCTTTCATAACAGCATAAGTTATGATAACCCCTATAAATCCACCAAGTAAATATAGCTTATTTACAGATTTTAAAGCACTCATATTTCCATTTTTTAAAAATAGATATGCAATTCCCGTAAAAAGGAAAGCGGTTCCTTGGACAATAAGATTGGTTTCCCAAAGTCCGATTTTTTGAGAAACTCTTGTATTAAAAACTCCTTGAAGACTCATAGTGAGTCCTGCGATTATAGAAAAAATAATACCAAACAATTTAAATCACCTCATTTTTAGTATGCCTAAATAACTAAAAAATAGAAGTGATTAAAGTATTTTTAAAAATTTTCAAAAAATTTTTAAAATTAAGGCTATATTAAAAGGATTGTTAACAGAAAATAAAAAAACACTCTAAAATGTAACAACATTTTAGAGCGTTTCTTATATTAATAATTTCTTAAGTTATAACTGTTTAGGATAGTTTCTTTTTTACTAGATACTTTCCAAAGTTCAACTCTATCTATTTTTACTGTATCGCAATTATGATTTCCTTTGTTCACTAAGGCATTTGAATGCTCTTTTCTGTCTCTAGTAGATATCACTCCAGTGCTTAATGCTACTGAAAGATATTTTCTATCATCTCTTGTTACAAATCCATGTAGCTTTAACATATCGTTAAGCGAACGGTGGATTTTATTAAGATAACCTTTATTCTCAACTTTTAGGTTTATATTCTTTGCATTATTTTCATAAGAAAAGATATCACCAGTAAGCTCTACTTTAAATTTTTTGTATGGTTTAAAAATTTTACTTAGAACTGCGTTAAGTTCTTCAAGGTCGGGGTTATCTAATGTTTTAAGAGTAATATGTGATGAGAGCTGATGTCTTGGTAATCGATATTTCTTTAGGACATTTCTCTTTATTGGCTCTATTCGCTCATATGAGTCATCATCGAATAGGGCTACTAAGTAGTATTTCATATTTAACCCTCACTTAAAATAAACTTAAATATACCATATTTATACGTTTAAATTATAACATAACAATAATTGATAAAACAAATTAATATTTTATTCTGACTATACTGTTAAAAATGTTAAAGAAAACAAAATAATATTTGGAGAATTCGGCTTATTACCTATATATGTGCTAAAAATAACTTTAAATATTGACCTATTATTGATATAATGTTAAACGTGGATGTTTATGAAAGTAAGTTTCCTTCCAAAAAAGGAAATTTAAACAGATAAAAAGCAGAGAAAATTGAATAAAAAAGTAAAAAATGGAAAAGTATATATAATAGGAACTATTTTATAAATAAATAAAGATAGTAAGGGTGAAATGGATGAAAAAATTAATCGTTAGAGGAGGAAACTCTCTAAAAGGTTTTGTAGAGATAAACGGAGCTAAGAATGCAGCAGTTGCAATATTACCAGCTGCAATAATGGCTAGTAAAGGAATGTGTACAATTGATAATGTCCCAGACATTGCAGATGTACATTGTTTAGAAAGAATAATAGAAAGTTTAGGATGTCAGGTTGAAAAAACAGGAAATAACACAATAGTTATAAATTCAGAAAACCTTTCAAACACTAATGCTTGCACAGAAGACGTAAGAAGAATGAGAGCTTCATACTACTTTATAGGTGCTTTACTTGCAAGATTCAAAAAAGCTAGAGTTGAACTTCCAGGTGGATGTCCTATTGGGGCTAGACCAATAGATCAACACATAAAAGGCTTTGAAGCTTTAGGAGCTGAAGTTGAAATTTCTGAGACAGCAGTTGATATTAAAGCAGATAGATTAATAGGAACAAACATTTTCTTTGACGTTGTCAGCGTTGGAGCTACTATCAATGTTATGATAGCAGCAACTTTAGCAGAAGGTACAACAACATTAGAAAATGTAGCTAGAGAGCCTCACGTGGTTGATGTAGCTAACTTCCTAAATACTATGGGTGCTAACATTAAAGGTGCTGGTACAGATGTTATAAGAATCAAAGGTGTTACTGAACTTAAAGGTTGTAATTACAGTGTAGTTCCAGACCAAATAGAAGCAGGAACATTTATGATAGCAGCAGCTGCTACTAAAGGTGATATAACACTAACAAACATAATTCCAAAACATTTAGAATCTATAAGTGCTAAACTTTTAGAAATGGGTGTTAAAATTGAAGAGGGAGATGACACTATAAGAGTGTATGTTGACTCACCTTTAAAAGGAATTAAAGTAAAAACTGCACCATACCCAGGTTTCCCAACAGATGTACAGCAACCAATGGCAGCTCTTTTAACAACTGTTAAAGGTGAAAGTGTAATAGTTGAAAGTATATGGGAAAATAGACATAAGCATGCAGATGAACTTAATAAAATGGGTGCTAACATACAAGTTGAAGGCAGAAAAGCCGTAATATGCGGAGTTGAAGGTCTTGTTGGAACTGAAGTTGAAGCAACTGATTTAAGAGCAGGGGCAGCACTTGTTATAGCTGGAATAATGGCACAGGGAGATACTATCATAGGAAATATAGCACATATTGATAGAGGATATCCTCATATAGAAGATAAATTTAATAATCTTGGAGCTGACATCAAAAGAATCGATGTTTAGGTGGTAAAATAAGATGATTTTTTGCTCATTATATAGTGGAAGTAGTGGAAACTGCATATTGGTTGGTTCGGAAAAAGCAAAGGTACTCGTAGATGTTGGCGTACCTGGTAAAAAGGTTATAGAAGCTTTAGAAAGAATCAAGCAAAATCCAAAAGAGATAAAAGGGATTTTTGTAACACATGAACACGGTGATCATATCAAGGGTGTTGGAATTATATCAAGAAAATTTGATATACCAATTTATGCGAATGAAGCAACTTGGAATGAAATGAAATCTAAGATTGGAAATATAAAAGAAAAAAATATTAAAATCATAGAAAAAAGAAGTTTGACAGAAATAGATGACTTAAACATACAAGCCTTTAATATACCTCATGATGCAGTTGCAGCAATGGGGTATACAATTACTGATTTTGAAGGTAAAAAAAGTAGTATTGTAACTGATATTGGAACATTCACAGAAGAAATAAGAAGAAACATAAAAGATTCTGATGTAATTCTTTTAGAAGCAAACCATGATATAGAAATGGTCAAATTTGGTCCATATCATTATGAGTTAAAAAGAAGGGTTCTAAGTGAAGTTGGACATCTTTGTAATGAAGATTGTGCACAGGCAATCGTTGGAATTATGGCTGATAGAAAGTTTAGAAGAGTGGTTCTTGGTCACCTTAGTAATACTAATAATATGCCTGAACTTGCATATAGGGCTGTTGTTAATATACTAGATGAAAATGGACTAGACTATCAAAAAGACTTAAAACTAACAATTGCTAAAAGACATGAACCAAGCAATTACATAGAAATATAATATAAAAAATATTTTTTTCGTTACACTTTACTTTAAGGAGGGTGCTTTACCTAAGTATTTTACTTAATATTAAATAACTCTTGAAATATGTGTAATTAAAAATATATAATTAGTTTAAGAATATGATGATACAAAAGGAGATACAAAAATGAGTTTATACAAACAATGGACAGATATGGTTGTGGAATATGTTAAGACTAAAGGGGAAGAAGCTTTCTGGGCTGAGTATATGGATGTTGAAACAAAAATATACAAAGAAATATTAGCTAAGCACACAGAAGTTAGAGTTGCAACAATAAGCACTCTTGCTAAAGAGTTTGCTACAACAAACGAATTCATGATGGGATTCTTAGATGGAATCAACGATAGCTTAAGAGCACCTTACGATTTAGAGCAAGTTGATGAGAATACAGAAATAACATTAGATGTTAACTTTGAAGGTCTATACTTCAATATGTTAGATGCTAAAGCTGATTACTTATTTGAGTTACCTCAATGGGAAGCTATATTCTCAGCAGAGAAAAGAGAAGAAATTGAAAAAGCTTATAAAAAATCAAGAACAGTAGTTAACGAAGTTAAAGTTGGAAGAAATGACCCTTGTACATGCGGAAGCGGAAAAAAATACAAGAAGTGTTGTGGAAAATAATTAATATAGATGGATAGACAGAATAACACTGTCTGTCCTTTATTTTTATACTTTGACAGCGATTTTACGTAGGTAAAAATGCTAAGTGATTTATAGAGTAAAAAGAATCTTAAAAGTTTTTATAATAAGTGTAACTTATGAGCAAAATATATCTAAATAAAGTATTTAAAACAAAAGTTTTAAAGTTTAGGAGGATATTATGAATTTGTTCAAAAAGAAAAAAGGTATTGGAATTACAGGAACGATATTTGTGCTTGGAATTGTAGCATTTGCTATGGTAGTGGTAATTCCTAAAGTAGCAGGTAAAGGGAATTTGACAAATCAGAAGAATATACAAGCACAGGCAGATGTAATTCTAAAAGATGCAAAAAGAAATATAAACGCTAGTGATTTACAAGCATTAGGTGTAACAAGTACACAAGACCTCACAGCAGAAGTTTTTAATAGTTTAGAGGTAGTTAATGTACTTAATTTTCTAAACCTTAGAGGTGTGTTAAAAGGGTTTAAAGCAGATAGCATACTAATAAACAATCCTAACATAACTTTAGGCGATTTAAAGGTTCTAACTAATGTACCAGCAAAAGACATCATAGTTGATGGCAATGGTTACCTAGTTAAAGAACCATATATAGTTCAAAAATAATTGTTGGACTTGTCTTTTGACAAGTCCTTTTACACGAAGGACTAATCAATAAGTAGTCTATTTTATAGGCAAATATAGACAGGTGTGGGCAAATATACTTATTTATATACTTGTTGGTAGGTTTCAAGCCTTAGTGAGTGCTACGTAGCGAAAGCTTGTTGCACTGTGAACTACGATTATATGTTTAGCTAAAGACTTACCCTTGAATGTATTTTCAGTTTGAGGCTCTAAGAGTGAGGAAGGATGACCGACTTCTATTGTCCTGACGTCAAACACCTAATCACATGTGCGATATATTGTCATTGGCAAGAAGAAAAATCCCCGTAAGGAGGTAGCAGAAATGCAATTATATTCATTTGTTAAAGATAATAGAGGAAATACACTAGCACCATGTCTTTACAATAAGGCGTGGTTTCTAATTAGAAAGAAAAAGGCAAGGTTACTACAAAAATATCCTATGGCTATAGAACTTACCTATGAAGTTGATGCTGATTGCGAAACAGAAATAGTATGTGGTATAGATGATGGGAGTAGTGCGACTTGTTGCTAGAACAAAGATGAGCGTGGGTTCATTGCAAAAACTAGCGTAGTTAACCATTTAATATGGAAACTATAACTATTATTACGATAGGTAGAATGATAGGGTAACGCCTTGAAATGCCTTACCAAAGAATACGGATAGCGTTTGATTAAGTAGATAATCAAGGGTTATAAGCCCGTTAAATGGCTTGAGAGCAACCGTAAGTAGAAGAAATACTATTCCTACACGAAAGGCGAACTGGAGGCAGTCGAGTTGTGATAGAGCTAGGTTCTATAAAATATCTATGGTTAGGATGTTACAGAGGTAACTGACGAAGTTGGGAATGTACAGGTCTAAACATCAAATAGCTAGAAATGGTTATAACAACTAAGATTGGGGTAAGTGTGGATTAGTAAAAGTTGCTCCTATGAAAATCCATATAATGTTACAGGCATTATCAAGCTTACAGGCTTATACTAACAACCTAAGGATATATGAAAAGATAGTAATAATGGAACAAGGAAAACTTAGAATATGGAGGGTTTACTCCCTATGAAGTAGTGATAATGAAAACGTACGTATAAATTATCTTAATCTAAGTGAGAGTGGTGGCATGAAGCTATAACAAATATTGTAATGATATTTTAGCAATAGCCACTAGACAATTTGATATTGAAAATTAAATACTGAATAATTTCAAGGTTCGAGTAAGACTAAGAGATATGAAACCAATATCGGTTAAACGAAGGAGGAAGTAATAGACTTGGAGGAACGCTTAGAGTTAGAGAAAAGACAGATGCTAAGAAACAATGAATATTACACAATACAACACATATTTGATAATTTGTATGAAAAAAGCGGTAAAGGTAATAATTTTACTGACTTAATGCACTATATATCTTCTGAAAATAATATTTTACTAGCATATAGAAATATAAAAAAAATAAAGGTTCTACAACTTGTGGAACGGATAATCTAGATATATCAATATATAAAGATATGAATAATAAGATATTTGTTAAAAGGATACAAAATAGTTTAAATAATTATGTTCCTAAAAGTGTAAGAAGAGTTGAAATTCCAAAACCAAACGGTAAGACTAGACCTCTAGGAATACCATGTATTGAGGATAGAATTATACAACAATGTATAAAGCAAGTAATTGAACCTATATGTGAAGCAAAATTCCATAAGCACAGTTATGGTTTCAGACCTAATAGGTCAACAGACCACGCTATTGCAAGAAGTATGAAGTTAATGAATAAATCGCAACTACACTATGTAGTAGATGTTGATATTAAGGGGTTCTTTGATAATGTTAATCATAGCAAATTGAAGAAACAACTATGGTCATTAGGGATACAAGATAGGAATTTAATATCTATAATAGGAAAAATATTAAAATCAGAAATACAAGATATTGGAATACCAACGAAAGGAACGCCACAAGGAGGTATAATTAGTCCTTTATTAGCAAATGTAGTGCTAAATGAATTAGACTGGTGGATTAGTTCTCAATGGGAAACTTTTGAAACTGAACACAAATACAGTGGGTTGCACAAATATAGGGCGATAAAAAAGACAAAACTCAAAGAGATATGGTTAGTAAGGTATGCAGATGATTTTAAAATATTTTGTAGAGACAGCAAAACAGCACAAAAAGTGTTTGTAGCAGTTAAGGAATGGTTAAAAGATAGACTAGATTTAGAAGTAAGTCCAGACAAATCTAAAATAACTAATCTAAGAAAAAACCATACAGAGTTCTTAGGATTTAAACTTATGGTAAAACCTAAGAAAAAGAAATATGTGTGCCAAAGTAGAATGTGTGATAAAGCAGTTCAATCAACTATTAATAAATTGAAAGAACAAATTAGAAAAATTCAAAAAACGAGAACAGTTAAAGAGATATCAAGATTAAATTCTATGATATTAGGTAGTCAAAACTATTATAATAGTGCTACTAATGTAAGTTTAGATTTTGGATTAATCAACTTCTTAGTCACAAAAAGCCTTGATATAAGACTTAGGAACAGTATTACAAATAAACCAAGATACTCAGAAACCTATAAACGGTTATACGGGAATTACAATGGTAAAACTAGAACTATACAAGATATTACTATATTTCCTATATATAGTTGTAAGAACAAAGCACCAATGTGTTTTACGCAAGAAATATGCAATTACACAAAACAAGGAAGAGAAATAATTCATAACAATTTGCGAAATGGTTCTCTACTAATAATGAGATATTTAGGTAAAGGAAATGAATTTATGTCGGCAGAATTATTTGATAATAGCATATCACTTATTGCAGGACAGCAAGGTGTTTGTTTTATTACACAAATAGAATTAGAAATATGTAGTATGGAATGTCATCACAAGAAACCGAAATCATTAGGCGGAACTGATGAATATAAAAACTTAGTATGGTTATGTTATGAGGCTCATAAGTTGGTACATTCCACAGAGCATGACACAATAAATAAATACTTAGAAGTATTGAAGTTAGATGAAAAAGGTTTAAAACGTCTTAATACTCTACGTAAGTTAGTAGGAAATTCAGTTATTTAATTGAGTAAAATACAAAATGTTGGAACGCCGTATGAGATAAAAGTCTCACGTACGGTGTGAGGTGGGGGAAAAGTTGGAGATAACGTCAAATTCTTACCTATCACTATAATCTGTAGGTATATCACTTGTTCAAAAATGTTTAACTTATAATAAACCTATATTCAAAGGCACAATAGAACTCAGACAAGATGTTAAAAGTCTTATGGAGACTAGAGCTGGATATAGACGATATAAAAGAAGTCACAAAAGATATAGAAAATCTAGATTTCTAAACAGAAAAGCATCAACTAGGAAAGGTAGGGTTGCACCTAGTATATTACAAAAAAGACAATCTACTATTAGAGTTATAAATAGACTACTAAAACTTGTAAATATACAACAATATTACCTTGAGGATGTAGCAATAGATATTAGAGCTATGACTGATGGGAGTAGATTATACAGATGGCAATACCAAAAATCTAATAGGGTTGATGAGAATATTAGAAAAGCAATTATCCTACGAGATAAATGTAAATGTATGGAGTGTGGATTAACGGACTGCGTACTAGAAGTTCATCATATAGTTCCAAGAAGACTTAAAGGTAGCACAACACAAGGTAATCTAGTAACTTTATGTAGTAAATGCCACAAGAAAACACAAGGCAAAGAAGAGACTTTTATAAGTCATTATCAATCTATGATAGGTGGCACAAATGTAAGACTTGACTATGCTCAACATGTTATGCAAGGTAAGGCTTGGCTCAGAAGTAAGCTATCAGACCTTGGAACCTTATGCATTACAAGTGGTGGTGACACTGCTAACAAAAGAATTGACTGGAATATAGAAAAGTCACACTCTAATGACGCAATAGTTATAACTGACCTTGAGGTAAGCAATAGCTTGTGCGACATTAAAGATTGGATTATAAAACCTATGAGAAGGCAGTCAAAAGCAAAGAATACTAACGATATATATAAACATAGGGACTTCGTTAGGTACACAAAGCTTAATGGAGAATCCTATACAGGATATATAACAGCCATTAAACATAATGGTAATGTCAATTTTACCGCCAAAGATGGAAAGACTTTCAGGAACTATGGAACGAAGTCTTTATCATTAGTTTGGAGGTTTAATAAAATATACTGGTTATAAATGTACCTAAATATATAACTGGGTATATTTGACCACATTTTATAGAGGAGAAAAAAGATGATTTTTATCATTTTAATTATATCTGCAATACTTGGATGTGTATTTAATCTTATAGCCTATGTAATTGCAGTAGAAGACTTTGTTGGTGAAGAAAAAGCAAAAGGGATGAAAGTTAAAGAAGCATTAAGTTTTGCAGTAGATAAAATTAAAAAAGAAAAGAAGTTTTTAATTCTATCTAGTGTTACAACGTTAATAATATATGGAAGTTTATATATTAAATTTGAGTTTGAATATGAGTTTTGGAAATTTGCATTTCTTTTTGCAGTTCTAATAATCTCATCAATAATAGACTTAAAAACAAGGTCAGTATATCTTATAGTTTCAATAGTAGGAATAGTAGGGGGTGTATTATTTTCTACTTTGAACATATTTGATGGTGCTGATGTGGTTACAGAAATAATCTCGATACTTATACCAATTCTAATACTTGGATTTTTAAAGATTGTAAGCAGTAAATTTGATGGGCTAGGTAGCGGAGATATAGAAGTATTTATCTTTATAGCACTTTATATGTCTATTGTTGGGACAGGTCTTGATCTATTTATCTCACTACTACTTGGCGGGGTAGTATCTGGAATAAGTATGCTAACAAGTAATAAAAGTAGATACATAGCATTTGTACCTTACATAACAATAGCAACATTTATAACAGTTATGTTTGGAAATGATATAATACTTAGATACCTTAATGTGGTTTAAAAGAAAAAAGAAAAAAGAAAAGAAAAACTAAATTAAGATAAAAAACATAAAAATAGATATAAAATACATACATAAATTTAAAAATAAGTGGAGGAAGTAAAATGAACATAACAGTAATATCAGTAGGAAAACTAAAAGAAAAATACTTAAAAATGGCGATAGATGAATATGCAAAAAGACTAACAAGATACTGCAAACTAACAATGATAGAACTACCAGATGAAAAAACACCAGACAATGCATCTCCAGCACAGGAAGAGCAGATAAAAGAAAAAGAAGGAAAACTAATCCTATCAAAAATAAAAGATAATATGTTTGTAATAGCAATGGACTTAAAGCCAAAGCAAATGACATCAGAAGAGTTCTCAAAGTTTATAGAACAATGTGGAGTAACAGGAAACTCAAATATAGTATTTGTAGTTGGAGGAAGTCTTGGAATATCAGATGAAGTTCTTAAGAGAGCTAACCATAAGATATGTTTCTCTAAGATGACTTTCCCTCATCAGCTCTTTAGGGTGATGCTACTTGAGCAAGTTTATAGAGCGTTTAGAATAAGTAATAATGAACCGTACCATAAATAGGTGCGGTTTTTTTGTTAATTAAAATACTAAAAATTTGAAAAATAGAATAAATTAAATGGTATAATTAGGTATATTTATATGTTTTGATAGGAGCGTTATATGATAAGAGGAGAAATAATAGTTTTACTAGAAAGTTTAAAAAGTGGTTTATTGGCATGTGCTACTAATGGAGCATTTAATTTACAAGAGTATCAAAAAATGCGTTCGCAAATGTTAGATATTGAATATTTAAAGACTGATATACCTGTATTTATAAAAGTTCATAGGTCACCAGAAGAATTTAGACGCTATATGCAGGGACAGTATGGAGATTATGCAAGCAGAAGAAGATATATTACTGAAGAAATTAATAAATTAATTTTATGTGTAGAAAACAGAAAAGATATAATTGAAGTGGAAAATGAAAATAATATAGTTTTAGGTGAGCGTTTAGGACATGGTGGATTTGGACAAGTATATAAATATCATCATGAATTATTAGATTTGGACTTTGCGATAAAGGTATTAGACCCAATATTTGTAGACAATGAGGAACAAGCCATAAGTGAAAGAAGGTTTTTTAGAGAGGCAAAAATGCTTTTTGAATTACAGCATTCGAATATTATACAAATATATAATGTAGGTAAAGTAGAAGGTAAGTTTTTTATACAAATGGAATTAATTGATGGACATGATATGAATGGATTAAGAAAAGAGTACTCTAATATATCATTTAGTAATAGTCTAAGACCGATTATTGAATTGTTGAAAGGGCTTGAATATGCACATGATAAAGGAATTATACATAGAGATTTGAAACCAAGTAATTATATGTATTCAAAAAAATCAGGATATAAAATAATTGATTTTGGAATTAGTGCTTTTTTAGAGATAGATGGACAGACTAAATTAACTAAAACGGGTGAACAAGTTGCGAGATGGTAGAAGTGATATTTATTCGGTTGGAGCTATTTGGTATTTTTTACTAACAGGAAGAGCTCCTTCAGGGGCAGATATGTTAAAACTATTAATAGATAGTACGAATATAAGCGAAGGAGAAGCAGATTTAGTTATGAAGTGTCTAGCATATCAACTAGAAAATAGATATAGTAATTGCTCGGAGTTAAGAGAAATTCTTGAGAAGTTAAGAAATGAAAAAACTAAGTTGCAATTGACGTAACAAAACCGCACTTAAAATTATTACTGAGAACCGTACCATAAACTTTTCAAATAGTAAATTTGTTTTGGGAAAAGGGAAGGGGGATTTTCAATTTTCAACTTTAAGCTTTGCAAATAACTCAGGATTAATATTAAAAATAAAAGGAACAAGTGAGGATGCTATTTTGGCAGGAGATTGTGAATATAGCGCATTCTCAGAAAGATTTATGTTGGAGTATCCTACATATAGGGGAACCTGCGTTTTTTCTGCAAAATGGCACCAAAGTTTATTGAGGTATAGTAATTCCAATGAATGTATATATTAACGTTGATATATTAATAAATAAGATTTAATATTATATCAAGGAATCTTAAAAGGTTCGCAATTCTTACATAATACGAAATAATGATAGTTTTCATATCAGTTAGATAAATAGGAATTTAGAGATTAGATTAATTTAGATATATTATGGGAGGAATAAATTGAGAGATGAACAAGTAATGATGAAACTTATATTAAATACAGCAAATTCTGATGAGCGTGTTAGAGCTGTGTATATGAATGGTTCAAGAGTGAATCCTAATGTAAAAAAAGATATTTTTCAAGATTATGACATAGTTTTTGTGGTTGAAGAAATACAATCATTTTTAGATGACAAGAATTGGATTAGCTTGTTTGGAGAATATGCTATTGTTCAAGAACCTAATTCGAGGGATTTTGGTTGGGGGAATAACCATGATTTTAATAGTTCATATACTTGGTTAATGTTGTTTGAAGATGGGAATAGAATTGATTTACACGTAGAAGTAAAAGCTATAGCATTGGAAAGATATTTTTCAGATACATTAACACAAAAGCTTTTGGATAAAGATGATTTCTTGCCAGAGATTCCTCCATCTAATGATAGAACTCATTGGATAAAACCGACCCAAAAGGAAATGTATCTAGGATGTTGTAATGAATTTTGGTGGTGCTTAAACAATGTAGGAAAAGGCATTGGAAGAAATGAAATCCCATATGCGATGAGGATGTATACTGAAATTGTACATTCACAGCTTGATAAAATGATTGAGTGGTATATTGGAATGGATAATAATTTTGCTATTTCTACAGGTATGTGGGGAAAATATTTTAGTAAATATCTACCCATAGAGTTTTATGATATGTACTTAAATACTTATTCTGATTGTGATTTAAGTAATTTTTGGGATGCTATTTTTACTTCATGTGAACTTTTTTCAATTATAGCAAAACAGGTTTCTTATAAGTTTGATTTTGAGTACAATATTAAAGATGAAGAAAGTATAATGCTATATCTTAAGAACATAAAAAATATGCTGTAAAGAGGGTTTTAATTAATTTAATTAGATATGAGCAATATAAATATATTACGAACTAAAAGGATGGGAGCATAGCTCTCATCCTTTTTTAATAGGTCAATAAATTTAAGATATTATTGACTATATAAAACACCACTAAAACAAGGTCAATAAATTGCTAAAATAGCTCTTTATTGACCTTAGTCATGTTTATTTAAATAATAATGTACCAAAGCCAATATCTATAATAAAATAGTACCTATGAGGATGGTGAATTTATGACATATGGATATTGCAGAGTAAGTACAAAACATCAAAGTTTTCATAGACAAATAGATGCATTGATTGGTTATGGTGTAAATAAAAGATTTATATTTTCTGATAAATATAGCGGTAAGACACTAGATAGAGATGGCTTAAAGGAGCTTTTAACTATAATCAAACATGGGGACACTTTAGTAGTAAAAGAAATAGATAGATTAGGTAGAAATCGAAAAGAAACTAAAGAACTTATATTATTCTTTGTAAAAGAAAATATAGAATTAGTATGCTTAGAAATGCCTTATTTAAAAGAATTTATAATTGATAAAATAAAGGATAATGTGGGCTTTTTAGAAATAATGGCTAATGCTCTTTTAGATGTTATTTTAGAAGTAGCTGAGCAGGAACGAAAAAAGATTATTAATAGAACCTCAGAAGGACGTAGAAAAGCTGTATTAGAGGGACGTAAATTTGGAAGAACTTCAAAGGTTTCTATTGAAGATTTTAAAGTTTATTATGAAAGATTTTTAAGAAGAGAAGTAAAAGCTAAGGATATTCAAAGTGAACTTAATATAAGTAAGCAATGCTATTACAATTATGTAAATAAGTTAAAGGTAAAGTATTATGATGAAATTTAGATATACTGTACTATCAAGTAAAGAGAAAAATAATATAATACAATCTTTAATTTCTGAAAAGAATATTACAACAGATTTTACGTTAACGGACGATGAAATATATATGATAAAAAAATTTGATAGACCCTATATTTCATTAGGATATGCTCTTCAATATATATATCTTAAAAATAGAGGAGTATCTATATTAAATTATTCTGATTCAATACCAAAGGAAGTTATAGAGCATATATCATTGCAGTTAAAATGTTCTAAGAAAGACCTTAAGAACTATTTTTCAATTAAAAATACTAAGTCTCCTCATATGCAAGATATATTGAAATTGCTTAATTATAATAAGTTTGAGCTAAATTATAAAATAAATAATGTTGCACATGAAATAGTACTTTATAGTGGTAGTAAAGTCGATATGATTAAAAGATTTATTGATTATTTAAAAGTAAATAAAATAGTAATACCTACAATTTCAACTATTGAAAGTATCATATCAAAAAATATTTTAGAGACAGATGAATTTATTTATCAAAATATATACTTTCAGTTGAAAAATAAAGATACTCTAGAGAAATTATTACATTCTGAAAGAAATGGAATTTCAACATTTTCTAGAATTAAAAATACATCAGTTAATGTAAGCTCTAGCGGTGTAAAAGAGCTATTAAAATTAATAAAAGAAATTAATGAATATGGTGAAACAATTGATTTGAGTTTTTTAAGTGATGAAAAAATAAGGTACTTAAACTCACAAATTCAAAAATCACATAAGACTAGAATTGAGAGATTTAAAGATACTAATAAGAAATATAGTTATTTAGCGATGTTCTTATATTTCAAGAAAAAAGAACTTATGGACATGGTCATAGAGGTTACCTCTAATCACATTTATACGATTCAAAAGAGAAGTAAGAAAAAATCTCAAGATCACAATGCAAAGAATCAATCTATTTATAAATCAGATAGAGAAAGGTTTAAATTAGTTGTAAAAGACCTTCTTAGTATAAGTGATTTCAATGAATTTGTAGATTATCAAAACACTTCTCTTCTGACGATAGATAAAGAATTAAATGCTCATATGGATGATTTAGATGAAGTGGACTTTTTACTAAAATCATATCCAAGTATAGATTATATAAATGACTTATTAGAAGTTATTGAATTTGATAGTAATACCAAACCTGAATTAGTTAATTTTCTTAAAAATTATAGAAATAGCAATACTCGAAAGAATAATAAAATTGACATATCTTTCTTTGAACCTAAATGGCAAAAGAGTATCAAGAAATATGATTATAGTAAAAAAGTAGTTGGAATGACTGTAATCAATACAATTCGAGATAGTATTAGGTCAGGAGATTTATTTGTTAGAGAGAGTAAAAAATATAATAGTTATGATAACTATCTTATATCCCCTACAGAATCACCAAGTGATATAAGAGGAATTGAATTCTTTAACAAGTTAAAGGAATATATACAAATTCCAAAGCAGTTTGAACTTAATAGAGACATAGAACATGATGAAAAAAGCACATTTAGTGATAAAGTTTATGCTTACTTCCCTAAAATATCAATGCCTGAAATTTTATATGAAGTTAATCAATGGACTAACTTTTTAGAAGATTTTAGAGGCTTTCATAATGATAAATTAGATAAACAAAAGGTATTAGTAGCATCGTTATTAGCAGATGGTCATAATCTAGGATTTGCAAAGATGTCTATAGCTAGTGGTATAGATGAATTTATATTAAGACGAGCTAATGAATATTATTTAAATTATGATAACCTTGAAATAGCACAGAAAACATTGGTTAATTATCATCATTCTTTAAATATCGTAGATAACTGGGGTACTGGTAAAAGTTCATCTTCTGATGGAATGAGAGTACCTATAAATTCAAAGACTATCTATGCAGATTATAATGCTCATTATGGAAATAGAGGTGGAGGTATCTACAGGCATGTTAGCGACCAATATACACCGTATTATGTACAAATGTTAGAGGGGCGGGATAGTAACCATGTATTAGATGGATTGTTATATCATGATACATCTCTTGAAATACAAAATCATTCTACTGATACAGCAGGATATACAGAGCAGATGTTTGCTTTAACATATCTATTAGGTTTTAATTTTAAACCTAGAATAAAAAATATTACTCAACAGCAATTATATGCATTTGAAAGCTTTGAAATGGATACTATAAAGTTTAAGAAGTTAAATGAGAAGGTAATCGTTGATAATTACTCTGAGGTTATGAGATTGGTAGCGTCTATTAGATGTGGAAAGGTTAAAGCATCTTTAATACTTCAAAAAATAAACTCTTATAACAGAAACCATGCTGTTGCAAAGGGTTTGAAAGAAATAGGAAGACTATTAAAGACAAAATATATAATTGAATATTATATGGATGCTGATCTTAGAAAAGAAGTTCAGAAAATGCTTAATAAGGGTGAAGCAATCAACTCAGTAGCAAGATTAATATTCTTTGGTAAGCAAGGAAGACTTAACGAAAGTAAACTAGAACGTCAATTAGCGAAAGTTAGTTGTTTAAATATATTATTAAGTGCATTGATTATTTGGAATTCTAGATACTTAGAGAAGGTTTATACAGAAGTTAAGGACGAAGATTGGTTTAATGAATATGAATTTAAAAGAGTTAGTCCTTTAGGAACTGCCCATGTTAATTTTTTAGGTAGATATATACTTGAAGATTCAAAAATTACAACTAAGGATGGTTTAAGAGAACTAGAAATAAAGGCTCCAGAGTTTTAAGCTCTAGAGCCTTTGATTTTACTGGCATTGAACAAACTTTGGTGCCATTTTGCAGAAAAAACGCAGGTTGGCCTATAGGGTAACTCCTCATCATGGGTCAAAAATGCCGATGAATTTAAATCTTATAAATGTTAGAACTGGTAAAGCATTTATATTATCAGGAATAAATAAATATAAATATAAATGTAATGGGAGACATAATTATCCGAAAAATAAATTTTGTCTGAGTGAGCAATGTATAGAATATTGCATAAGTAATTGTAATTCACATCCACACGGGTGTCATATCAAATAATTAAAGAGATTAGGTTATAATATTTATGAAACTAGAAATAAAGCTAAATATACAATTTTATGTTATAATATGGATTATAAAGTTAATTTTAGGAGAAAAATGATGATATTAGGGATGTTCATAAATGGATATAAATCATATAAAAAATCTCATTATATTCCTATTTTGAGACAATTAGGAGATACTTTTTCTGTGTATATAGGTAACAATGGAGTTGGAAAAAGTGCGATTTTTGAAGCTTTAGATGTTTTTTTTAATGAGCGTGAATGGAATATAAATAAAGGAGCAACTAAAGGGGATATATACATATCTCCAGTTTTTTTAGTTGATAAACAAGAATTTGGAGAAAAAGCTATAAATAAAAATATTTATAATGACTCTGAAATAGAGAAAAATAAAAGTGTTTTAGAGTACTTAGAGAAAATTACGAGTTATGTTTATGAGTTAAATCATAGTATACAAGGAGCAACCAGACGCCCTCATATAGGAAAGTTTTTTGAGTATATAGATGGATTAAATGAAGCAGAAATTCGAGAAAAATATTATATTGTGATTATTGGATTAGATGTAAATAGAAGAGCAACATTTAGACCTCTAGAAAAATATCTTTTGACAAAGATATTTGAAAATGACAATAAAAAAATGGATATAATATTAGGCTTATTAAAAGATATGTTATTACAATATTATGGATATTTATATATACCAGTAGAGCAAAATGTAGATGATATACTTAAAGTTGAGGCAAAACAAATGCAGATATTAATGGATAAGAATATATTAGAAGAAATAGATAAGGCTTTAGATAGTAAAGTTGATATATTAGGAAAGCAAAAAACTATATTAAAATTTTTAAATGAACATCTTAATAATTTTATGCTAAGTGTTAATGAGTCTATACAAGCAATTAATGAGGATTATAGTTATAACTCACAAGCCTTTACAAAAAAGAATTTAAGACCAACAGACATAAGAGAAAAAATATTAGAGGCATACTTTAAAAAGAGAAGTTTAAAGTACAATAATAGAGAAATTACAGAATTAAGCTCGGGAGAACAGCGTCGTGCTTTAATTGATATAGCATATGCTTTTTTATCAAGTAATGAGCAAAAAGAGAAGAAAATTATTTTAGCAATAGATGAGCCAGAAGTATCTTTAAACATAGCAAATTGTTTTTCTCAATTTGAAAGATTAGAGAAATTATCTAATTTTTATAAAAATCAACTTTTGCTAACAACACATTGGTATGGTTTTTTGCCAGCAATTAAAGAAGGAAATTTATATCATCTAGAGAGTTATGAAAGTGGATTTGAAGTAAAAGAATTTTCTTTTTTTGATTGTATAACGGAAAGTAGAATATATTTAGATGACATAGAATTTAAGAGTATGTTTGATTTATCAGCAAGTATATTAAGTTATATTAGAAGTAACAAAGAAAGTAAATGGATTATTTGTGAAGGAAGTAGTGATAAAATTTATTTTGAAACTATTTTAGGAAGTCAAAATTATAAAATTTTATCGGTTGGTGGTTGTCGGATTGTAGCAAATTTATATAATTTATTAAGTATGTCGTTGAAAATGGAGAAGAATATAACTAATCCTAAAATCTTATGTATTGTTGATACTGATGAAATAAAATCTAATTTTGAAGGATTTGAAGTTAGAAAAGAATTAGTGGTATTAAAGAGATTACAAATTATAAATCAAAATGAAAAAGCTAAAGTGGAGTTAGTAAGTCCTTTTAAAGATGGACAATGGTATGCAAGAACAGAAATAGAAGATTGTCTCAATCCCAAATTATATTATGTAGCTATAAAGAATATTATTCATGAGGATGCTAGTGAGGATATTAAACTAGATTTTGCCAGATTTGAGTTTGATGATGAAGTTTTGATATCAAAGATAGAAGGTGACGAGTCTATTTTAAAAGCTAAAGATTTAGAAGCTAATAAAGTTAAAAAAAATATTATAAAATATCTTAGTAGTAACTATGTGAAATTTAGAGTAGCAAGCGAATATGCTGCCTTATCTAAGGGGCGTGAGACAGAGGAAGTATTAAAAATTAATATAGATAGAATATTTACTTAATCAAGGTAGATAAAAATAGTAAAAGTAAATTTGAGATTAACTCTACAAAAAATACAAAAAGTTAAAATGTAAAAAAGCTTTGAAGCAATTTTATTTTAAAATAAACATTAGGTTTAAAAAAAATGAAAAGTTATTAATGATAAATGATAATTTAATAGAATATTTAAGTAGTGAAGAAGCCTTTAATTTAGAAAGACTTCTTCTTTTTTTGTGAAAATTAGGTAAAAATTGTTATATTATTAAATTTATAATAAAATAGAAATAAAGTGTATAGGTTATTTAAAGGGAGGAGATTTTATATTTAATATATTTACTGAATTGGTATTAGTTATAGGGCGAATCGATGGTGATGGTATTATTAATATGTTAGGTACAGGTTTTATAATTAGTAATGATGGAAAGTTAGTTACATCGAGGCATGTAGTGGCAGATAATGAAGAAAAATTAGTAGTAATGCTTCCTCATATTAAAGACATAAATGAATATCAAGATGCATCAAATTATAAGTGTACACCAGTACCGGTTACAATATTAGAGACAGATCCATTCCGAGATATAACAATCCTACAGACACCTATAATCAATAATAAGAGTATACCTATGATAGGAAGTTGGAAAATTCCTTCGCTTGGAAGTTTTGATGAAGTGAATGTTGGTGAACAAGTTAGTATAATTGGATACCCACATTGTGTAGAGGGAAGGAGAATTCTCACATACCAAGAGTCAATAATAGGAGCTAAAGTATTATTAGATTCAGGAGGAATAAAATCTAAATATGTTGTTATTAATACTCAAACGAGACCAGGACAATCAGGTTCTATAATTTTATCTAGTTGTAAAAATAAGATATTAGGAATATTAGTTGGGGCTTTTGCACCCAAGTGTGGAATAGATTTAGGTGGAGTTAATCCTAGAGAGTTACATCAAACTACTCATTGTATTTCGGCAGAGTATATAAAAGATATGATATAGCAAAGGAGAGTGGGTGTATGAACATACCAAAATATGAATTAAATGAATGGTTAGATGAACTGAAACCATATCAAAAAAATATAGTAAGAGATCTTGTTGAAAAATATGGAGTTGAGGAGGCTATTGATAGATGGATGATTGCAAACGGACCCGTAAGTACTGTGAAATTTGGAGGAGAATCAAATCAGACTAATGAAAAATTTTCGGAAAGATTTAAATGTGAAATAAATAAGTTTATTTGTGGTCATCCATCATATGATAAATATAGAGAAGAATATTTAAAAATAAATAATAATGTTAAGACAGCTGCAATATCCAGCATATCATCATTAATAGGCTCTCAATTAGGAGTTTCAGCTACGATACTAGTTCCAGTAGTAGTATTGACTTTATATTTAATTGGAACTATGGGGAAAAATGCTTATTGTAGTGTAATAAGTTTTGAATAAAGTATATTTTCAAAATTAAAGGGCAACATAATATCAAAGTAAAAAAAGTCCATGATTTTATAAGTGTTAGTAGCACTTGTAAATTCAAAAGATACTGATACTATCTAAAGAATCCTAAAATCAAAGACTTCTATTGTATTATGTTCAGTTTTTGAAATTTTATGCAAGAAGAGTTAAAGATTTTTTATAGAGCAATATTTTGATGATTATATTATATGATTTTGAAATGTATCCTCTAAAGATATTTTAGTTTAGTGCTAGGTATCTTTAGGGGATTTTTTTGTTTTTAAATTTAATGAAAGACTGTGGAAAAAATTATAAAAAGTTATCCACAGGTAAAGATTAAAAGTCCTAAAAAGTGAGGTGATTTTATTAGAAAAAGGGCTTTTAAAAAGTTATCCACAGTATAGAGTTAGTTATAGCAAGGGTTGTAGAGGTCGGAACAAAATTTCTCTTAACCTTTAATTGTGGAGTAATGACCTTAATTTAAAATGAAAAAGGAGATGTCAAAATTGAAGAGATGGAAAGTAAATGATTTAATCACTAAAGAATTTAAAAATAAAAGTTTCAATAATTTAATTTGGGATGGAGAGGTTTGTTGGTTTGGAATAGAGGTTACAGAATTCTTTGGATACTCTGGCAGAGGAAAAGCACTTTTTGATTGTATCAAAGCAGAAAAACTAGTAGAGGGGAAACATTATAAAACTTTAGTTGGAGAAGAGCTGAAAGAATTTAAAGAAGTTTTTGCTGAGGTGTTAGAAGAAGTGAAGTTTGCTCCAAAAGTAGTCATCTTATATGAAAGTGGTTTATATAGATTTCTAGCTTATACTAAAATGCCTCTAGGGATAGAATTTAGAGAGTGGATTGGTAGTGAGTTAATGCCAACTCTTAGAGAAAAGGGCTACTATGTTATGGATGGTGTAGAACTTCCTACTGAAACAGTCCAAAAGCCAGAAATAGTACATAATAATTCTGATTATTCTAAGTTTAGTACAGAAAAAATGGAGCGTTATAGAATTGCTCTTGAAACTGTAAAGTTCTTTGAAGATAGAGTTGATAAGATTACTCAAGATCCTATTTATAAGTTTTTATTTTTCAAACAAATTTTTGTTGATGCAGGGATTGAACTCCCACCGTTTATAGAGGAAGAGTTAAGAACTTTCTAATAATGGCTAATAGGTCATCAAATTTAGTTTGATGACCTATTTTTATATGTGTGTATATTCTTAAATTTAAAGGGCAACATAATATCAAAGTAAAAAAAAGCCTATGATTTTATAAGTGTATCAGCACTTGTAAATTCAAAAGATACAGTAACTATCTAAAGAATCCTAAAATCAAAGACTTCTATTGTATTATGTTCAGTTTTTGAGATTTTATGCAAGAAGAGTTAAAGAGTTTTTATAGAGTAATATTTTGATGATTATGTAATGTGATTTTGAGATATATCCTCTAAAGATATTTTAGTTTAGTGCTAGGTATCTTTAGAGGATTTTTTTATCTTAATTTTATGAAAGGCTGGGGATAAAATCAATAAAAAGTTATCCACAGGTAGGTGAGATATTTATAAGAAATAGGAACAATTTTGTTGTGGAAAACATTCCTTGAAAGTTATCCACAGGCTAGAGCAAGTTATAGCAGGGTGTGTAGAGGTCGTTGGCAACTTGCCAACAACCTCTGTACGACCTTAATTAAATAAGGAGGAATTAAAAAATGATAAATGATTTGGTAACAAGAGAATTTAAAAACCAAAAAATAAGAAGTTTAATCAGGGAGGGAAAAGTATGTTGGAATGGAGCAGAGATTGCTAACTTTTTTGGTTACACTCAAACTAGAAGAGCGGTTTATGATTGCATCCAAAGAGAAAATTTACAGGAGGGAAGAGATTATGAAACTTTAGTTGGAGAAGAACTAAAAGAGTTCAAAGAAGTTTTTTCAGAAATTTTAGGTGATATGAAGTTTGCTCCAAAAATAGTTATCTTATATGAAAGTGGTTTATACAGATTCTTAGCTTATACTAAAATGCCTCTAGGAATAGAATTCAGAGAGTGGATTGGTAGTGAGTTAATGCCAACTCTTAGAGAAAAAGGCTACTATGTTATGGATGGAGTAGAACTCCCTACTGAAAATATTCAAAAATCAGAACTGGTACATAGTGTATCTGGTTTTGATAAGTTTAGTACAGAAAAAATGGAGCGTTATAGATTAGCTTTTGAAACTGCTAAGATGTTTGAGTCATCAATAGACAAAATAACTAAAGACCCTATTTATAAATTTTTATGTCTTAAACAAATCTTTGTTGATGCAGGGATTGAACTTCCAAAGTTTATTGGTGAGGAATTGATGTAATTTCAAAAAAATTTCTAAGGCTTTTAAATCTTACAAAAATGGAAGGTTATTGTAAGGTTAAGAAATATTTAAATTTTGATTAGTGTATTATAATTTGAATTAGACAACTTAAAAAACATTAAATGTTTTGAGGGTGAAAGACATTAGGGGGGGACTAAATGAAGTTTTTAAATTCATTTTCGCTTAAAATAATAGCGATTATAACAATGACATTAGACCATATTTTATATTTTATTGGAGCAAAGGCAGGACTTGAAATTCCGATATGGTTTGGTTATTTAGGAAGGATAGCAGCTCCGATATTTTTCTTTTTAATAGTTGAAGGTTTTGTGCATACAAGAAGTAAGAAGAGGTATCTTTTGAGGTTAGGTATATTTGGCGCAGTTATGATACCAATAGATATAGTACTTAAAATAAGTAATAATATCTTTTTATCATTAGCGTTAGCTGTACTTATAATGTCTATGCTAGAAAATATAAAAAATAAGAAAAAAATAGCTATATCAGCAGTTGGTTTAGTGGTGTTTACACTAGCTTCGTTTGTTACCGAGGCATCAATATATGGTGTTGGGATGACATATATATTTTATTTCTTTAGAGAAAGAAAAGTTGCTATGTCTATTCTATATGGGGTATTCAGTTTATTACCTGTAATATTAGCAATAGGATCTACAGACATGTATGATAAATTATTTTTATTTGATTATCAATGGATGATGATATTAGCGTTACCTATAATTTTAATGTACAACGGAAAATTAGGATTGAAAAACAAATTTAGTAAGTGGATGTTTTACATTTATTATCCTCTTCATTTAATAGTTTTAACAATTTTATCTGAAATTTTATAAGTTACAAAGAAAAAAATAATTATTAAAAGTACTGTTCTTTAAAGGAATGGTGCTTTTAATTTTGTGTTTCAAGATGAAAATCTGACGTTTTAGAGGCAAGACCACTTGCTTAATAAACTATATTTACAATGGATTTAGAATCCATATAATAAAGGATGTGGAGTGTGGTTAAAATAAGATAGTATATTAGAGAAGTGAATTTTAGAGGAGAAGAGCAAATTTAATATTTGTGGGGATGTAAGGTTTGTGTAAGACTAATAATGTACTAGCGTAAGAGTTAAGTATTATCATAAATATATAAATTATAAGTTTATTGTTATAAAAAAATGAGGTGATGATATAAAATGAGATCATTAAAAGATACAGATAAAATTGTAAAAGAAATTTATTCAAATGCAGAAGCTATTTATAGCCTAAGTCGTAGTAAAGCAAGTTTTAGTAATACAGAAAAAATTATAAATGCTGCTGTTTTTCTTTTCACTCCATTTATTAGAGGTGTGAAAACAGCAAATGCATTATCAGATTTTGGTATATATTATTTAGTTGAGGATGTTGATAAACAACTTTTAGTTCGTATAGCTAAGCTAGATAATGAAGAGCTTGTTCAAGAAAAAAATATATTAAAACAATTTGTTGGTAAGGATTTAATTATTGAAGAAGATAAATTTGAAAAAATAAGACAAATTCAGAAGAGGAATTAAGATGGAAAGTAGATGCAATGTACTTATTGTTGATGATGAGAGGGATATTATTAAGGTCCTTAGATTATTTTTAGAGAAAGAAAAAATTAATATTTATGAAGCTTATGATGGTGAGATGGCATATATGTTATTGCAAAATTATGATGTGGATTTGATAATTGCAGATATCATGATGCCAAGAATGGATGGGTATGAGTTAATTAAAAAAGTTAGAGTGAAAAAAGATATACCTATTATGATTATTTCAGCAAAAATTCAGTTAGATGAAAAAATTCTAGGGTTAGACCTTGGGGCTGATGACTATATTGTAAAACCATTTGAGCCACTTGAAGTTGTTGCTAGAGTTAAGGCTCAGTTGCGTAGAAGAAATAAACAAAAAGTAGTTTGTGAAAATGAAATTTTAAAATATGGAAATATGAAGTTAGATATAGATAAATGCATAGTGTATATTGAAGAAAGTCAGATTGATGTTACAAAGACAGAATTAGCGATTTTAGAAGCTTTGATGAAACGACCAGGAAAAGTTTTTACAAAAGAAGAGTTATACGAGTGTGCATGGGGCAAAGATTCTTATGTTGTAGATGATAATACTATTAGAGTTACTGTTAGTAGGTTAAGAGAAAAAATTGGAGAGAAAAAGATTAAAACTATTAGAGGATTAGGATATAGGTTAGAAGAAAATGAATAATTTAAAAAGAAATGTTATTTATCAATACATACTAGTATCAATAGTACTTGTAATCACGAGTGTTTATTTGTGGAAAGTATCTAATTGGATATGTTTAGATATATTTCATAGCAAATTAACGAATGATTTTGTCAAAAGTACATGTATTTTTATTTTAGAAATTACATTATTTTTTTTATGCGCTTATTGGTATGACAATAGAATTAGTAAGTATATTAAAGAAGAAGCACAAAGACAGGTAAAAGAGCAAAATCAGTTGTTTGCTAATATAGCACATGATTTAAAAAGTCCGATGACTACTGTAATAGGATTATCAAGAGCTTTAGAAGAGGGTGTAGCTTCAGATATTGAGAAAAATGAAATTACTCATATAATTACAGAGAAATCTAAACATATGGATAAAATTATAAATTTGATGTTTGAATATGCAAAAATGGAATCAGCATCATATCAATTAAATAAGTCAAATGTAGATATAGTCCGTTTAGTTAAGGAGTTTGTAGCACATAGATATAGTGAGTTTGAAAAAAAGAATATGGAGTTAAATTTAAATTTGCCAATTGATAAAATAATAATTTCAATTGATAAACTTCAGATATCGAGAGTTATAGATAATTTAATAAATAATGTAATTTTTCATAATCAAGATGGAATAAAAGTAGAAATTGGAGTAGAGGAGAGTGCAGACAGGATAAAGGTATGGATAGCAGATTCTGGAGTTGAAATTGAAAAAGAGTTAGAAGATAAAATATTTAATCCTTTTGTTTGTGCTGAAAAATCTAGAAATTCAAAAAATGGAAGTGGACTTGGACTTGCGATAGCAAAAAAAGTTATAGAAATGCATGCAGGAGAAATTTTTATTGAGAAACATGTAAAGGGATATAAAAAGTCATTTGCTTTTTTTCTTATAAAAGAAGAAATGAATTAGCGAAATAGTTATCATTTTGTAGAACACTCTCTAGTTGAATGTACATTAGTGATAAGAGGGGATAATTTGGAGGCTAAGTTAGACAAAAAAGTATAAATTTGATACGCTTTTATAGAGAAAAAGTTTATACAAAGGAGGAAAGGTTATGAAAATTAATCCAATCTATATACTAGCAGTTTCTTTAGCTTTAATAATATTTGTACTTTTATATAAAGATAAAGAAGTTGGCCCTAAATATGTGTCAACAGCTAAAAAGTTTATAATGATGTTACTTATTTCAGCAATTACATATGTTTATAATCCAGAGCTAGGTCTTGTTGTAGGGTTTGTTTCGGCATATACAGGAATGACTAATTTTGATAAAAATTTTAGTGGAAGATTTATATTAGAATCTATAAAAGTTATAGTAATGCAAATGGTTGTTGGAGTTGCAGTTTATTTATGTAGCTTTAATCAGATTCTTACTGTAATTGTGTCGGCTTTAGTTATTTTTATGATGTATTATTTCTTTACACATAAGGGTAAGGCAGCAAGAGCTAGGGGATTTCTATTAACTTATATTATTTTATTAAATGAGAAGGTTCCAAAAGCTGATTTTGGAAAAGTGTTTGGATGTTTATTCATAGGGATTGTTTTATCAATAGCATTCTATTATTTCTTTACTCGTGATAGTTATTATAAGGACGCTAGATTATTAGATTTTAAAAGTTGGGGTGAAAATTTTAAGTTAAGTAACTTTTTTACGGAAGAGGATACTGAGGACTTATTTAAAAAAAATAAATTTAGACATGCTATTATCTCAACATTTTTAATGACTGGTGCAGTTTATTATATGTTGTACTTTGGAAGTCCAGAGAGTGAATGGATTATTATAGTTGCATCAGCAATTTTAGTTATAGACCCTATAATGTCAGAGCGAATGATTATAGATAGAACGCTAGGTACAATTATAGGAGCTATTATATTCTTAGTGATACATAAGTTTATACCAAGTCCGGAATTTTCAAATATATTTATATTAATTTCTATATTTTATCTTATCTTCCCAATGGCATATTATAAACGAATGGTATTTATTACTTATTTCGTTTTAGAAGTGCATTCTATGCTTTCTAATTATTCACCAGAATATCTTGTGAGTTATAGAATTGGTTTTACTATAATCGCAGCTATTATAGTTTCAATAATTATAGCAGTAGATAATAGAGTAAGAAATTTAAAAAAATCATAGTAATAACACATGTAGAATTAGTCTAAGGAGTGCTTTTGTCTTAAATTTTAGTTTGAAATTTGGATTAGAGTTAAGGTAATGCCTACTATTAGATTAAAAGGTTAGTATGTTTGTGATAAAGAGAAGATGGAAGTTAATTATAAGAGTCTAGGAGTTTTAACTTCTAGACTTTTGCTTTTAGGGTAAAAATATGACGTCTTAGAGGCATAATAAGACCACTTACTTAAACTGTATTTACAATGAATTTATAATCCATATAATAAAGAATGTGGAGCGTGATTGAATGAAAATAAGAATAGAGATTGATGAGGGAGAGGAAGAAGAGATTATTATTAAGTGCAAAACATTTAGTAATGAAATAAAAAATATTCAACAAATGCTTTTAGAAAATATAAATAAAAGCAAATCAATAGAGTTTTTTAAAAATGATAAAGAGTACTATTTATCATTAGAGAATATTTTATTTTTTGAAACTAATATAAATTACATAGATGCTCATACGAGGGATGAGGTGTATAAGGTGAGGTATAAGTTATATGAATTAGAAGAAAGATTACCAAGTGAATTTATAAGAATATCAAAATCAGCAATTATAAATATAAACCATATACATTCAATAACTAAAAATATAACATCGACAAGTTTAGTAGAGTTTAAAAACACTGAGAAAAAGATATATGTTTCAAGAAATTATTATAAAGATTTAAAAATAAAATTATCGGAGAAGAGGTTATAATATGAAAAAAAGAAGTGTTTTTTGGGGAATATTATTGATAATAGCAAGTATTCTATTAGTTGTAACTGACCTAAAAGGTTTTGATTTAAAGAGTGGAACAGATATAGTAATTACTATAATTTTAGTTGGTATATTAATAGAGAGCATAGTTCAAATGAATTTCTTTGGAGTTATATTTCCAATAGCATTTATTTATATAATTTATGGGAAGAGCTTACATTTGCATAGATTAAATACGATAGTGGTTCTTTTAGCAGCATTGTTACTTAGTGTTGGGTTATCAATTATATTTAAAAGAGAGGGGTATAAAAAGATGTTTACTCACAAAGAAAAGATTGATTTAGATGGTGACTATGATGTAGAATCTAAAACTCGTTTTGGAGGGACAGTTACGTATGTAACTGATAAATTTAGATCAGGGTATTTAGAGTGTTCACTTGGGGGTGTGCAAATGTACTTTGATAGAGATAGTATCAAAGAAGGGGAGGCAATACTTGAAATAAAGGCTTCATGTTCGGGAATTGAGTTGTATGTGCCAAGAGAGTGGCGAGTAATTAATGGAATGAACAATATTTTTAGTGGGGCAGATGAGCAAGGAAAAAATAATATAAATGAGCAATCACCTACATTGAAATTAAAAGGAAAATTGAGTCTTTCAGGGTTAACAATAAAATATATTTAGTTAAAAGGACCATATCAAATCAAGAATTTAATTCTGTTGTGATATAGTCCTTTTTTATAGAAAAGTTCCAAAAACTACTGTGCCTTGTACTAGAGTGTAGTTCAATAAATATTAAATTATCAAAAAAATAAAAGTACTATATTTCTTTTTTACATTTTATCACTAAAAAGTTTATTGGAGGTTTACTAGGATGATTTTTAGAAAATTCATCAATTTCTACAAAATCTACAAGACCATAATTTTCAAATTCGCTTTTTATAGATTTAGAATTATAGAAGAATAGTTTTACCCCATAGGTAGTTTCATAATAATTTTCTCCAAGTTTTGTCCCGTTACCGTACATAGGAGCCTTTTCTGAAATAGCTGTAAAAATCATATAACCACCTGGTTTTAATGAGTTGTAGCAATCGTTAATAAATTTTTTTCTTTCATCTTCAGATAACAAATGGATCAAAGCAAAGCTAGCTATGCCATCATAAAATTTATTTTCAAAAGGCATGTCTGCCACTGAACCATGATAAATTTTATTGTTAATTCCTTTTTCTTTTGCTATGTTAATTGCTGTTTGTGAAATTTCAATTCCAGTAACTTCAATTTCATTATCGGTGAATGGTTTGATGTTTCTTCCGTATCCAACACCTGGTATCAATATATTTTTTATATTATTTGTAGCAAAATAATCTGCTACAATAGTTGCTATATTTGATGGCTCAAAGCCCCACATTGCTTGTTTTTCTACAAAGTTTTCTTCCCAAAATTCTGACATATAAATATCTCCTTTACATATGAAATAATTTTAGTAATCTAATAATAATTGAGATTTTTTTAGTTGTATATTTTATCAAAATTAGTTTTAGATATTCTAAAATTAGTTTTAAGCGCTTTATTATTATAACAGATTAAGTTGCGGTAGATGGTAATCTGCATTGACAGTTTCAATAGTAAGTTATACTATATACTGGTACTAAGTAATACTTAATACTAAAGACGAGAATTATAAAGGAGACATAAATGGAAAATATAACGGAAATGTTAAAGGGTGTACTAGAAGGGACTATTCTAGAGATTATAAGCCGTGAAGAAATATATGGCTATGAAATTACAAGAAGATTAAATGCACTTGGATTTTCAGATGTTGTGGATGGAACAGTTTATACAATACTTTTAAGGCTAGAAAAGAATAAATTAGTTGAAATTACAAAGAAAAAATCAGATATGGGACCTCCAAGAAAGTTTTTTACACTTAATCAAGCTGGGTGTGAGGAATTAGAAAGGTTTTGGCTTAAATGGGAGTTTGTATCAACGCGTATTAATAAGTTAAAGGAGAGATAGCATATGAACTTTTTGGATAAAATAACAGGAAATGATATGACTAGAGAATTTAAATCTTTTGAATGTAGGGTGATAAAGTTACCAATGGAGTATCAATTGGCATGGGAGGAAATAAAGAAAGATATTTGGCAGTATTCAGATTTTACGGGTAGAAATTTAATGCCAATTTTTGATAGTATACTTACTATGTTTGAGGAAACTGCTTTAGAGGGATTAAGTGTTCAAGCAGTTTTGGGAAAAAATATTAAGGAGTTTTGTTTTGAATTAATGGGAGAAAATAAACCGAGCACTTTTAGAGATAAATGGCGTAGAAAATTAAATAGTAATATTGAGAAAAAATTAGGTGAAATAGCAAAGGGGGCAGGAGATTATGAGTATAAAAGATATAATTAGAGAGAAAAAGGAATGGAAGGCACAGATGCAGCGTGTAAAATCACTTCCAATGGATTATAAAATTGTTTATGAAGAAATTCAGAAGTATTTATATAAGGTAGGGTTTAATGAATCAGTAGATGGGATAGAAGTTATTAGTGGAATTATTGACCTTTTTGAAGAGGGTTCGTTAGAAGGAAAAAAAGCGCTAGATGTTACAGGGCAAGATGTAGCAGCATTTTGTGATGAATTAATCAAGGTTTTTTAACTAAATTTGAGATGTAAAGGTATGGATTAGTAGTATTAGCTACCTATAATGGGCATAGAATGAAAATATTCTGAGCAAAAAAACTCTTAGGTTTGGAGAATTGCATAGAAAATTACCTAATATGACACAAGCAACATTATCAAAACAGTTGAAAAGTTTAGAAGCTTATGGACTTGTTAATAGAAGAGTTTATAATCAAATACCACCTAAAGTAGAATATTCTTTAACTGAAATTGGTATAAAGTTTTTACCAGTGTTAGAGGCTTTAGAGGAATGGTCAACAGAATACGAAAAGTATAATTCAGATAAAAGAAAGTAGCTCAAAAATTCAAAAGTCAGAATCAGTACATAATCTATCTAGTTTTTCTAAGTTTATAGCCTTACCTAATTATTTTATTTAGGTAAGGCTATTTTTGATGGGAGATTAATTTAACAAGATTTTTTAAGAAGTATATAAGTATTAGCCCAACTAAGTTTAGAAATATGAATGATGAAATAAATAATAAATGGATTAGGAGTGATAGTATGGATACAAATAAAGTAAGAGAAGAAATTGAAACAAAGGTTTATCATATAACACCAGAGGCGAAAGTGCCATTATATGACCATGCAGCACAGGATGAGATATTCTATTGTATAAAAGGTTCTGGGGTTGGAATATTAGAGGATCAAGAGATTGATTTAAATGTTGGAGATGTTTTTGTTGCACATGCAGGAAATAAACATTCTCTTAAAACTGATGGAGACTTATATGTTACAGCTATTTTAGTACCTGCTAATAGAATGGTTTGTAAATGCAAGCAAGTAAGTTATGGTGATATTAGAAAGGCTATGACAAATGGAGCTAGAACGGTTGAAAATATTCAAAAAATGACTGGTGTTGGAACTGGTTGTGGAAAGTGTAAGGGGCTTATACAAATATAATAGAAATTAAAAAATAGTTATGAAAGTTGAAAGAAATAGAGTTTAAAAAGTTTTGTATGGTAAATAATTAAGAAGTGAGAGAATTGATTTTTAGATTTGAATTTATAAATTAATTTGTTATAATATAAATAAGAAAAGCCCAGTGCGTCAACACTAGGCGATCCTTAGAACATTTATTTGTTTTAGGGCTATTGGAAATTTAATAGTTTTAAGTTAAAGCACTACTTATCGTTGTTGGATGGAGTGCTTTTTTCTTTTGTCTTAAATTTTAGTTTAAAACTTTTTATACTTATGTTAATTTCAAAATCTAAGTTTTTAGTTTTTGAATCTAATGCCTTTAATATTATCAATAGAATAACTATTAATGTTATTGTAAAAAGGGTTACTAAGCCAATTATCATGTCCAATACCACCCCCTAACTATGATGAAATTTCACCAATAGCCAAGGAGGCTAAAATGTACAAAACCCCCGCATCCATCCAATGCGGTTCTTTAAAATACTTAGATAGTATATCAAATATTATTAAGTATAACAATATTGAATAAACCTTATCATTTGACCTTAAATGATAAGGTTTATTTGCATTTTAATATATTAAATGACCATTAAATATGATCATTTGGACTTAAATGATAAGGTTTATGAAAAAAGTAGCTTGAAATAGAGACGAAAAAATAATAGAAATTTATAGAAAAAATGATGTATATTTTAAATGATTAAAAGACACACTAATATCAAAATAAATAAAGCCTTCGATTTTATAAGTGCGGAAACACTTGTAAATTCGCTAGATATAACAACTATCTAAGGAACCATAAAATCAAAGACTTCTTAATGTATTATGTTCAAAGTTCTGAATTTTATACATTGAAGGCTATAGATTTTTATATTTTGATTATTACGTGTAGAAATTTTTGAAGTATGTCCCCTTAAGATATTAGATGTATCTTAAGGGGATTTTTTATTTATTTTAAAAATAAAAGAGGAGGTGCATATGTAGATACTGAAAGCTAGTTATAGCAAGGCTTGTAGAAGGTGATTGTCGGAATGACAATCACCTTGTGGAAAAGTGGAATCACCTTATAAAAAAGTCTCTAAAACTAGCTTTTTGAAGAAAAAATCAAAAAAACTGCACTCTGAGAGTAAGTCATATCAATGGGTGTAGGAGGTGATAGGCAATATGCCTATCACCTTGGATATTAGGAATCACCCTGAAAATTAGAAAGGAGGTGAGAAAATGAATGATTTAATCGTAAAGATATTTAAAAACAAAAGAATTTTAAGTTTTGTTTGGAATAATAGACCTTGCTGGGTTGCAGTTGATATTGCAGATGTATTTGGATATACTCAAAGATCTAAATCAGTTGCAGATTGTATAAAAAGAGAAAAGTTCCAATTAAGTATCGAGTATGATGTTTTAGAGGGAGAAAGATTAAAAGTATTTAAAGAAATTTTTGCAGAAGAATTAGGAGATACAAAATATGCACCTAAAGTTGTTATATTCTATGAAGAAGGTTTATATGGATTCCTAGGATACACAGAAATGCCTCTTGGAGTTGAGTTCAGAATTTGGATTAGAGTTGAGGTAATGCCTACTCTTAGAGCAAAAGGTTATTATGTTTGTGATGAGAAAAAGATGGAAGTTAATTATAAGACGGATACTTGTAATAATGAACCAAAAGAAAATAATCATAATGCTCCAGAAGGTAAAATTGATAAGTTAAAGACTGCTTATGATAGTGCAATGATGTTTAAGGAACTTCTTGATGATATAACGCTTGATTCTACTTATAAGTTTTTACTTATAAAGCAAATATATCTTGATGCTGGTATTAAATTACCGAGGTACATAGAGGAAGAAAAGTTTTAATTATGAAAGCCTAGGAGTTTTAAATCCTAGGTTTTTATTTTGAAAAAAATTAAAGTTGCTTATATAGTGGTTAATTTCTGCTAAATAGATGGGTTAAAGATCTAATTTAGCTTTTAACTTATCAGAAAAGGCTAAATATGATAAGTTAAAAGCTAAATTAGTGAATAGAATGTCTAAAAGGTGATATAATGATAAGTAATAATAAAATTAGTGAAGGAGAAGTGGATAATATGACATATAAAAAACTTGCGAGTTTGTTTTATAGTAATAAAAATGAGTTTACGCAGATTTATAATCAGAGATACAATGCTGAGGGAACTTATAGATTTGGATTTAATGTAAAGAATAATCCTGCATTTTTAGTTATAACAAGTGATATATTAAAGCTAAGTGAAAAAATTCATGAGATGGATAAAGAATTATTTAAGCTAACTTTAGATGTTCCACAAATAGCATTAAGTGAGTATATAAATACTTGTTTAATAGATGAGATAAGAGTAACTAATGAAATAGAGGGTGTAGCAAGTACAAGAAAAGAGATTAGTGAAATTATAAATGATAAAGAAGCTAAGTTTAAAAAGAAAAGATTATATGGGCTGGTAAAAAAATATGAAATGCTAACTGAGGAAGAAATTAAGCTAGAAACTTGTGAGGATATAAAAAAACTATATAATGAGTTTGTATTAAATGAGGTTTTAGAAGAAGATAAAGAAAATAAACCAGATGGTGAGTTTTTTAGAACTGATGTAGTGTTTATAAAAAATGAGTCCCATGCTGTGATTCATGAGGGGGTATATCCTGAAACTAAAATTATAGAATATATGACTAAATGTTTAGGGATGCTAGAAAATAAAGATTATGGCTTTTTAATAAAGATAGCAGTATTCCATTATATGTTTGGATATATTCATCCTTTTTATGATGGTAACGGAAGAATGAGTAGATTTATAAGTAGTTATTTAATTTCAAAAAAATTAAACAAATTGGTAGCTTATAGATTAGCATATACTGTTAAAAAGAATATAAACTCTTATTATAAGAGTTTTAAAGAAACTAATGAGGAAAAGAATAAGGGCGATCTTACACTTTTCACTACGGGGTTTTTAAAAATAATAATAGAATCATTAGAAGATTTATGTGCTGCATTAGAGGAGAGAATTAGTAGACTAAATTACTTTAACGATATAGCTAATAAATATTATGGTGATGATGAAAAATTATTTAATACAGTTTCTATTTTAGTTCAAAATTCTTTGTTTGGTGGTGAGGGATTAAGTGTATCTGAATTGGCTTATAAAGCAAATGTTGGTGCAACTAAAATAAGAACTTATATGAAAATGTTAGAGGTTGAGGGAGTATTAAAAAAATCTAAAGTGGGAAGAAAAAATCTTTATAATATAAATTTAGATAGTTTAGGAGAAAAAGTCTAGGAGTTTAAAACTCCTAGACTTTTGTTTTAGTTTATTGTTTTAGTTGATACAATATTAACTCCTGTATTTAGTATATTATCTATAATAACATCTCCAACTGTAACTGGGAGAGTGACAGTTGCTTTGTTGATTTCTTTCATTACATCAAAAATCATTCCTTTTGGAATTGGTTCTTTTGTTTTTACTGGAAGAACTACATTGTCATAGTTGTTTATTTTAACTGTTGAAGTTACTATTCTTGTAGGATTTTTCACTTCATTTAATCCGTAAATTTGTCCTCTTTTGCAAATGTTTCCGCTAACTTCTCCAAGTTCTGTATCTACTGTAAGGTGACAACCTTTAGGACAGACTATGCATATTAATTTTTTTACCATATCTATTCACCATCCTCTAATGAAATTGTTAAAGTACCTTTAGCGTTTTTAAGTTTATCTTTTAAAATAACGATTCTTTCCATTTCAGCAGGAGCAACATGTGGCTTTTTAAAGCTTTGAATTATTGTCCCTTTTGAGTCTCTAACATTGATAACTTTATTTTTAAATACGTTACGAACTCTCATAAATATTCCAAGGTTTTCTTCAAGAGAGTCTAATTCAAATTTTTGTGGAACTGTGTAGCTTATGTTTTCACCATTTTTAATTTCAGTGTAGTTATCAAGTCTTTTTTTACCTTGAATATATTTTGCTGCATTTCTACCAGCATTTTTTGATTCTTCAGTTACAAAGTCAACTAGGTCATGAACATGAACTACATTCCCACAAGCAAAGATTCCATCTTTATTAGTTTCCATACTCTGTGAAACTATAAGTCCGTTTGTTCTAGCATCAAGTTCTACATTTGCTGATTTTGATAGTTCATTTTCTGGGATTAATCCAACTGATAGAAGTAATGTATCTACATCAAATTCAATTTCACTACCTTTGATTGGGCTTCTATTTTCATCTACTTTTGCAATAATAACTTTATTTAATCTACCATCACCCTTAACATCTGTAACTGTGTGAGAGAGGTATAGTGGTATATCATAATCATCTAAACATTGAACAATATTTCTAGTTAGTCCATTTGAGTAAGGCATAAGTTCTACAACAGCTTTAACCTGTGCACCTTCAAGTGCCATTCTTCTAGCCATTATAAGTCCAATGTCACCAGAACCAAGGATAACAACTTTTTTACCTACCATGTAGCCTTCCATATTTATAAATCTTTGGGCAGCACCAGCTGTGAAAATTCCAGCAGGTCTGTCACCTGGCATTGTGATTGCACCTCTTGTTCTTTCACGGCATCCCATAGCTAGAATGATAGCCTGGGCATCAATAGTTATATAACCTTTTTCTGAACTTATAGCATGGACTGTTTTCCCATCTAGTGTTAGAACCATAGTATCAAGCATTATATCTATATTAGTTTTTTCAACAAGGTCTATAAATCTTCCAGCATATTCAGGTCCTGTAAGTTCTTCTTTAAAAGTATGAAGACCAAATCCATTATGAATACATTGATTTAAAATTCCTCCAAGTTCTTTATCTCTTTCTATGATTAATATTTTTTTAACACCATTATTATATGCTTCATGAGCCGCTGCAAGTCCAGCAGGTCCTCCACCAATTACTACTAAATCATATTTCATAACTTATTCCTCCTACTTTGTTTTTCCAATTATTATATATGAGCTATTTTTATCTAAAGGTACTTCTTCAATTGCAATACCAGTCTCGCGAGAGATTATTTCTTGCACTCTTGGTCCACAAAAACCACCTTGACATCTACCACAGCCAGGACGGCATCTTCTTTTAACTCCATCAATACTCCTAGCACCAAGTGTTCTAGTTATACTATCGACAATTTCTCCTTCTGTGATATATTCACATCTACAAATAACACGACCATATCTATTGTCTTTTTTGATTAATTGAGCTTTTTCATCTTGAGACAATTCAATGAAATGGATGTGTTCCCTAGTTTCTTTAAAGTTATCTTTTGAAATGAGCTTAAGTCCAGCCTCGCCCATCATTCTAACTACATCAACTGCGATAGCAGGAGCAGAAGTTAAACCAGGAGATTTCATTCCAGCTACATTGAAAAAGCCTTTAACATCATCAGCTTGACCTACAATAAAGTCAGGAGCATCAGCAACAGCTCTAAGCCCTGCGAAGTTTCTAATATTTTCTCTAAAGTTAACTTTAGTAGTTGTTCTTAAAGAGGTTTGTCTAATTTTTTCAAGTCCTTCACTATTAGTTGCAACTGACTCTTTATCATCAGTATCAATAGCATCAGGACCAACTAAAAGATTTCCATGAACTGTTGGAGTAACTAAAACTCCTTTCCCAAGTTTAGATGGGCATTGGAAAATAGTTTTTTCAAAAATTTGACCTTGGCTTTTATCTAAAAGGAAGTAATCACCACGCCTTGGAGTTATTTTAAAGCTTTCTTTACATACTAGATTATGTATTGTATCAGCATGAACTCCAGAGGCATTAACTATAAATTTAGATTCAATAGTATCACCATTTTCTAGTGTTATTTTGAAGGTTTCATTTTTTTCAATTGAAACAACTTTTGAGTTTAATCTAAGTTCTCCACCATTCTCAATGGCATTTTCTGAAAGTGCTATTGTAAGTTCATAAGCTCCTACAATTCCACCAGTAGGACAGAAAAGAGCAGAGTAAACATCAGGATTTAGATTAGGTTCTAACTCTAAAACTTCTTGTTTAGAAAGCATTTTTATATCTTCAATACCATTCTCACGCCCACGTTCAAATAATATTCTAAGTTCCTTTGTATCAGTATCATTAAATCCGATAATTAATGAACCATTTCTTTTAAATGGAACGGATAAATCTTTACAAAGCTTATCAAACATTTTGTTCCCTTCAACATTATATTTTGCCATAAGTGTTTTAGGCTTTGGATCATAACCAGCATGGACAATGGCTGAATTTGCTTTAGATGTTCCCATTGCTACATCATTTTCCTTTTCAAGGGTAACTACATTTAAATTATATTTAGTAAGTTCTCTAAAGATTGAACCTCCTATTATTCCTGAACCAATAATTGCTACATCATAAATCATAAATATCTCTCCTTTTTTATCAAATAAAAAAAGAGCCAAACAAAAAGGGCGTAATAAACAAACCCTTTTGTGTTTAACTCTCTACTCTCTGTTACACAAAATTTCTAATTTAATTAATTGTTAATTTATTCTATTATATCATAAAAATGTAACTGTGTAAACAATTTCATATATTTTTATTTAATCTTCAAGGCACCAGTTTTTTGAACACTCGATAGCCTTTTTCCATTTCTTATAATATCTATCTCTATTTTCAGAGTTTTCAGTAGGTATAAATTCTTCACCTGCAAACCAAAGTTTTGAAATCTCATCTGTGTCTTTCCAGTAACCAACAGCTAGTCCTGCAAGGTAAGCAGCACCTAGAGCAGTTGTTTCAGTGATGATTGGCTTAATAACTTTTTTACCAACTAAGTCTGATTGGAATTGCATTAAGAATGAGTTTTTACTAGCACCACCATCAACTTTTATGCAGTTTATGTCATATCCCACATCATTAATCATAGCTTCAAGTACATCTCTTGTTTGGTAAGCTATTGATTCAAGTGAGGCTCTAATTATATGGTTTCTATTAGTTCCGCGTGTTAGTCCAACAATAGTTCCGCGGGCATACATATCCCAGTGAGGAGCGCCAAGACCAACAAAAGCAGGGACAACATAAACTCCACCGTTATCTTTAACTTTTGTAGCGAAATATTCTGTATCAGAAGCATCGCTTATAAGTCTAAGTTCATCTCTAAGCCACTGAATAACAGCACCACCTACAAATACAGAACCTTCTAAAGCATATTGAACTTTACCATTTAGTCCGATTGCAATTGTAGTTAAAAGTCCACTTTTGCTTTGAACTAATTCCTCACCTGTATTCATTAATAAGAAGCAACCAGTCCCATAAGTATTTTTAACATCCCCTTTATTAAAAGCAGCTTGTCCAAATAGAGCGGACTGTTGGTCACCAGCAATTCCAGCTATTGGAACTCTGATTCCTCCTTTAGAACCAAGGTTTGCATAACCATAAACTTCAGATGAGTTTTTAACCTGAGGAAGCATGCTACTTGGAATGTTTAATTCTTTTAACATTCTCTCATCCCATTGAAGTGTTTTTATATTAAATAACATCGTTCTTGAAGCGTTAGTATAGTCAGTTACGTGAACTTTTCCGCCAGTTAGTTTCCAAACAAGCCATGTATCAACTGTACCAAATAAAAGGTCACCATTTTCAGCTTTTTCTCTTGCACCTTCAACATTATCAAGTATCCATTTAACTTTAGTTCCAGAGAAGTAAGCATCTAAAACTAAGCCAGTATTTTCTTTGATATAAGCCTCTAGACCATCAATTTTTCTAAGAGTATCACAAGTTTGGGCAGTTCTTCTACATTGCCAAACGATAGCGTTATAAACAGGAATTCCAGTGTTTTTATCCCAGACTATTGTAGTTTCTCTTTGGTTAGTGATACCAATTGCAGCTATATTTTCTTGAGTGATATTAGACATAGCCATAACTTCTTGAAGTACACTATACTCAGTTGCCCATATTTCCATAGGATCATGCTCAACCCACCCTTCTTTAGGATAAATTTGAGTGAACTCCTTTTGACTGACTCCTATGATATTTTGTTCAACATCAAAGATTATTGCTCTTGAACTAGTTGTTCCTTGATCTAATGCTACGATATATTTCTCCATAAATATTCACCTCATATCTTATTTTTTTACACTAAATTTCTTTAACTTTTACATATACCAAATCGATTCTTTTGTTGTAGATATACAAGTTGCCCCAGCGTTTAGAGCTTCCATAACATCTTCTTTATCAGAAATTAAGCCACCAACTATAAGTGGTTTATTTATTGTTTTTGATAACTGATTTATTACTTTAAATAATAATCCAGGCAACATTTCAACAGCATCACATTCATCAACTAAGTGTTTTTGTGTGCTTTGGAAAGATAGACTATCTAGAATGAAAACTCTTTGAATAGCTATGAAGCCAAGTTTTTTAGCAGTCCTAACTGTTTGAGATTTAGTACTGATAATACCATTAAAGCTTGTCTTTTCTTTCAAATATTGTAATGCAACCTCTCTATTTGTAAGTCCATCAATTAAATCAATATGAAGTATCCCAATTTTTTTTGTGTCAGAAATTTTCTTTGAAATAGACACAACATCTAATACATTCCCAAAAAGAACAAAAATTACATTTACATCTGTTTTTAAAGCCTTTTCAAGTTGGTCCATATTTTTTACTGCGGATACAATTGGGTTATCTTCAAGTATTCTTTTAAAGTTTAACACGATGAAATAGCCTCCTTAAAATTGTCCTAAAATTATTTTTAATAATTAAAAAATTCCTGTATAGAATATTGTTGCAACTATTGCTCCAAGGATTGGTGCTACAACAGGAACCCATGAATATGACCAATCAGAATCTCTTTTATTCTTTATTGGTAATATAAAGTGTGCAAGTCTTGGTGCTAAATCTCTAGCTGGATTTATAGCATAACCAGTTGTACCACCAAGTGAAACTCCGATAACTAAGATTAATAGACCTACTGCAATTGGTGATAAGCCATCAACCATTTGTGAGTCACCAATACCAAGTATTCCAAACATTAATACGAATGTACCTATAAACTCAGAGAAGAAATTCCATTTTAAATCTCTTATTGCTGGGCCGGTAGAGAAACATGCTAGTTTAGAATTACCATCTTCAGTATTGTCGAAGTGAGGCTTGTAAGTCAAGTAGACAAGTATTGCCCCTATGAATGCACCAATAAATTGTGCAATTATGAAATAAATAACTTGTGCAAAACTAAGAGTGCCTGTAATTCCAAGTGCGATTGTGACAGCAGGATTGAAAACAGCCCCACTTACACGAGCAAAGATATAGACAGGTAGCGCAACAGCTATTGCCCATCCCACAGCGATAACAATTAATCCAGAATTATTTCCATTGGTCTTTTTTAAACTAACATTGGCAACAACTCCATTTCCTAAAAGAATCAAAAGTGCAGTTCCAACAAGTTCGGCTAAAAATTGATCTCCCATAAAAACCCTCCAATATTATAAATTTTTAGATAATTAAAGAGAATAAAAAAAGCCAAGCAAAAAAAGAAATCGTTAAAATTTCTTGCGCTTAACTCTGAATACTCTCTCACACACAAGTTAAAATATATATAATTTATCTATAAATCTATTTTAACACTATATTGTAATTGTTTTCAATAAAAATCTAAAATTTACAAATTTTTCATATTTTATCAGAACATAAGAGGAAGATATTCAGCGGCAGGTTGGTGTAGAAAAATATATAAAGTAGTTCTAAAAAATAGTTTTAATTAAGCAGTTATTATTTTTTTATATACTTAGGGAAAACTATTCTATATAAGTAGGAGGTGCAAAAAAATGAAAAAAATTTTAACTGAGTCTAAAATGCTAAAGGTAATGGATTGGAGCTATGATAAGGCGGTAAATGGTTTGCCTGGGATGGAAAAAGCAGATGAGCTAGCACAAAGTTATTTGAGTAAGTCAAAGTCGGTAGATGAGGCGATAGATAAGTTTATTAAGTGGCAACAGGCAAAATGTGCAACAAGTGGTTTTGTGACAGGGCTTGGAGGAATTATTACTTTGCCAGTTGCAGTTCCGGCTAATATAAGTTCAGTTTTGTACATACAAATAAGAATGATTGCAACTATTGCAAGTATGAGAGGGTATAATCTAAGGGATGATCAGGTAAAAACTCTTGTGTATTTATCTTTAACTGGGCAAGGTGCAGCAGAGATTTTAAAGAAGAGTGGAATTAAAATAGGGCAAGGAATGGCAACAGTGCTTGTAAGTAAAATACCCTCAGAAGTTATAAAAGTTATTAATCAAAAGGTAGGCTTTAGACTTTTAACTAAATTTGGAGAAAAAGGTGTAGTTAATCTGGGGAAATGCATACCTTTAGTTGGTGGAGTAATTGGTGGAACTGTGGATGGTTTTGGGACAAGAACTATTGGAAAGACAGCTAAAAAACTTTTTAATTAATGCCTAGATGATAGTATCATAAGGTTGAAGAATAGATAAGTAATTTGAATTTTCACATATGGTGAGAGTTGGGAATATAGTAAAATAATAAAGTGAATTTGGGGAGAAATAATTATGGTAGTGTTATATTTTTCTGGAACAGGGAATACAAAGTATCTTGCAAATAAGTTTGCTGAAAAAATGAGTGCAGAAAGTTATTCTATTGAGGAAAAAGTAGATTTTGAAAAATTGATATTAGGAAGTGATAGAGTTACTTTTTGCTATCCTATATATGGTTCTTGTGTGCCAAGAATTATGACTGAGTTTGTTATGAAATATAAGAAGTTTTTAAATAATAAAAAGCTTGTAATTCTTGTTAGTCAAATGATGTTTTCGGGGGATGGTGCAAGGACTTTTACAGATTTACTAGATGGAATAAAGTATGAGGTTATTTATGCAGAGCATTTTGATATGCCACTGAATATACCAAACGTACCTGTTATTAATGTTAAAAATGGTGATAAGTTAAAACATAAAATTGAAAAAGTTGATAAAAAACTAGATAAAGTTTGTGAGAATATAAAGACTGGAGTTGTTGAAAAAAGAGGGTTTAATAAATTTTCAAAGTTTATAGGATATAACTCACAAAGAAAAGGTTTTGAAAAGTTAGAGACTAAAAAGAAGGAAATAGTAAAGGTTAATGATGATTGCATATTATGTACAAAGTGCGTTAGAGTATGTCCTATGAATAATCTTTTTGTAGATAATGTGAAAATAGGATCAAAGGATCAGTGTACATTTTGTAATAGGTGTGTAAATGTGTGTCCAAAGAAGGCTATTACAATCCTTTATCATAATAAGGTTAGGAATCAGTATAAAGGAATAAAATGATTTAGAAATAAAAATAGCCATAGATATTTACACTTAAATATCTATGGCTATTTTCTATCTATTTTCTCTAAATAAGTATTTAGATTTAATCGAAAGTTTTATTTTGTCATTCTTAAGATTTCATCTTCTAGAAGTGATGAATCACAAACAACTGTAATTTCTCCGTTATTCTTAACTAGGAATCCAGGAACTGTTCTTACACTGTGTTTTTCTCTGAATGAGTCAATTCCCTCATCTGAGAAATCTTCGCTGTCTACATAATAGATAGTTCTTTCAATTTGTTTAGCTAAGCCACTTAATTTTTTAGCAAATTTACGACAGTATGGACATGTTGATCTACCTATATAAACTATTGCTACCTCTTCATTAGATAATAATTTATCTGCAGATGCTGCCTCTACCTTTTCAAATAATTGTACATCTTCTTCATATGTATTATTTCCAAACATAATCATTCCTCCTTAGTATTTTTAGATTCAGTATACTCTTGTTGAGTATGTATATCAATTATTTAAATTATCGCAAGTGTATGTAAAGATATTATGAAGTTAGGAAAATACATAAAACCTGTGGATAATTAAAATTTAATTTTATCCACAGGTTTTACTATTTGAAAAGTATTAAATTATTCTTTATTTTCTTTTTTTAGTAATTCATCTTGTATTTGCTCTAGTGATTTTCCACGAGTTTCTGGAATGAAGAATATTACAAACGGAATTGCAAGGAATGAGAAGATTGCAAAGATTCCGAATGGTCCTCCAACATTATTGTGGAAAAGAGCAAGTATGATTAGGAAGAATTGAGTTACTATGAAGTTTCCTATCCAGTTTGCAGCTGATCCAAATGAAGCTCCAACTCCACGAACACTTAGTGGGAATATTTCACCAATAAGTACCCAAGCAATAGGTCCCCATGAGATAGCGAATGCAAATATATAGATTGCTATAAGAATAATAGTATAGATAGCAGCTGATTCAATTTGCATTGTATAGTTGATTATACTTAGTATTCCAAGTGAAACTCCCATTACAATAGCTCCGAATATTAGTAATTTCTTACGAGGGAACTTGTCCATAATAATAGTAGCTACGATAGTTGAGGCAAAGTTTACTATACCTATACCAACAGAAATCCAAATTGCTAAATCTGCTGAGAAGTGGAATCCTTTGATAAATACTTGAGGTAGATAATAAATAACTGAGTTAATTCCTACTAGTTGTTGGAATAACATAATACCAATAGCTGCGATAACAGCAGGTTTTGCTATTCTAAATAATTCTTTAACTCCACCTTTATGGTCTTCTGCATCTGCTTTTTTAATATCTTGGAATTCACTGTTTATTTCTTGTTTAGTGTAATTAGGTCTAAGTTGTGTTAATACTTCATGTGATCTTTCTTCATGTCCATTACGAAGAAGGAAACGTGGTGATTCAGGAAGTATTATACTACCAATAAATAAAGCTAGTGCTGGAATAAATGCACTTAGAAGCATCCATCTCCAATCTGCCCATCCTATAATATTGTGATTAAGGAATCCAAGGTTTGCTATATAAGCAAGTAAGATTCCGGCTGTAATCATAAGTTGGAATAGTGTTTCAAGTGAACCACGTCTTTCTTTTGGTGAAAGTTCTGCTAGGTAAGGAGGTGTAAGAGCTGATGCAGCTCCAACTGCTAAACCTAGAATGATTCTAGCTATTACAATGACTACAAAGTCAGGTGCAAAAGCTGACATTAATGATCCGACTATAAACAATATTGAAGCGGTAAATAAAAGTACTTTACGTCCATATTTATCTGATAAACTACCAACAGTTAAAGCTCCTATGCTAGAACCAATAAGAACTGCTGATGTTACAAAACTGATTTGCCCAACTGTTAGTTGTAATGATTTTTGAATAAGTGGTGATGCCCCAGATATAATACCAGTATCAAAACCAAATAGTAATCCACCAAGTGCTCCGATGATAAAAATAATATTGCTATTTAATTTAAATTTACGAGAATTTTGTGTTGCCATGATAATCCCTTCCTTTCATTTTTTATTTTTTATAAATCTATATGTGGTAAACGGTTTCATTTTTTATCATTATATAGCTATATTCATTGATAAAGCAAATTTAAAGCACGATTGAATTTAAAAAATACTAGGTTTTATTTGCTTATATACTGTCTAAAATATAAATTTTATAGGATTTTATAGGATTTATATAATTATTTAGTAATTAAAAATGCTAAAAAGGATTAAAATGTTAAATTTAAAATTAATAACATTTTAAGAAAATTAACAAATCATATATATTTATTGAAATAAATATGATTTTAAATTGTAATATTAGGATACAAATACCAAGGATGGAGGGTTAAGAAGTTACTTCAAATAATTATTTATATTATTAACTAATAATTATTATTAATTAGCTTGACCTTTGTTTGGGATATGTTATAATTAAATCAACAACAAGTTGATAATTGTTATCAATTAAAAAATAACGAAACAAATAAAGAATACATGGAGGTATTAAGATGAAATTACAAAAAGAATTAAACGTTTATTTATCAAATCAGAGTGTTATGCATATGAAGTTACATAACCTACATTGGTTCGTAACAGGAATGGGATTTTTTGAAGCTCATGCTAAGTTAGAAGAGTTATATATTGCGGCTGCATCAGAAGTTGATTTAGTAGCAGAGTTACTTTTATCTAGTGAAATGAAACCAGTAGCATCATTAAGAAGTCAGTTAGAACTTGCTACAATTAAAGAACTTGTAGATTCAAAAATATCAACAGGTGAAGCAATGAAAATAGTATTAGAAGATTATAAAGTTTTAAAAGGCGATTGTATAAAAATAGTAGAACTTGCTGAAGTTGAAGGAAAGCAATCAATAGTAGATTTTATGAATAATAATATTAGTAACTATGAAAAGAATATTTGGATGTTAAAAGCATTCTTAGCATAAGAAATTAAATTTGGAAGTAGTGCCTACTAAAAGATTTTTAGCAGGCACTTCTTTTAAAAATTAGAAATTGGTTAACAAACCCTTCTTAAAAGATTGAAAGACTTAAAAATGTATTTTTTATAGATATATGAATGTTAGATTAAGGTTAGAGTTTAGATAATCTAATATTCATATGTTTTATAAGAGAGAAACTTATGAGTATGGATGTCAATTTAAAAGAAAGACTAATTGCAAACGAGATGCACAAAAGGTCAATTCAATAATAAGTTTATTGAAAATTTCTTTTAAAAATATTCTAAATTAGGATAGATAAAGAAGGGATGTGAAGTTATGAATAATAGCAAAAGTGTCCTGATGAAAGAGGACAAAAATAAATTTAATTATAAAAAATTATCATTGTTATTAGCAACATTTGGTCCAGGAATGATCGTTATGTTAGCTGATACAGACGCAGGGTCAATAGTAACTGCAGCTCAATCAGGAGCTCAGTGGGGATATAGATTACTTTTACTACAAATTATATTAATTCCAATACTTTATTTTGTACAAGAGCTAACAAATAGACTTGGTGTTGTTACAGGTAAGGGACATGGAGAGCTTATTAGAGATATATTCGGAAAGCATTGGGAGGTATTTTCTGTTGTAACATTATTTATAGCAGTAGTCGGAGCTTTGGTTACTGAGTTTACAGGTATCTTAGGTGTTGGAATTTTATTTGGTGTATCAAAATGGATTTCAGTTCCACTTGCAGCAGTAGGGTTAATTCTTATAACAATCCTTGGAAAATATAGAAGAATTGAAAAGATTGCAATTTTTGTAGGGCTATTTGAATTAGTATTCATAGTAATAGCAGTGATGGCACACCCATCACCTTCAGAAATTTTATCAGGTATGGGGCAACAAGAATTTGCTAGTGCATCTTACTGGTTAATAATATCAGCTAACGTTGGTGCAGTTATAATGCCTTGGATGATATTCTATCAACAAAGTGCTGTTGTAGATAAAAAGGTTGATGAAAAGTATATAAAAACTTCTAGAATTGACACACTTATTGGATCTGTTGTAACTCAAGTTATAATGGCAGCTGTTCTTGTAGCGGTTGCAGCTACAATAGGTAAGTCTAATCCAAATGCACCTTTAAATAGTGTTCAAGAAATTGTTCATGCAATTACACCTTTTGTAGGTGCTAGTGCAGGTAAAATATTATTTGGAGTAGGTATGATAGGAGCATCACTTATAGCAGCAATAGTTGTTTCACTTGCTATATCATGGTCACTTGGAGAGATGTTAAATGTTCCATCAAGTCTTGATAATACATGGAAAGAAGCACCTGTTTTTTATAGCATATATATTGTTGTAATAGTTTTATCAGCAGTAGTAGTTCTATCAGGATTACCACTTATAAACTTAACTCTTGGAGTTGAGATTCTAAATTCACTTTTACTGCCAATAGTTTTAGGGTTCTTAATAGCTTTAGGTTTTAAGGCACTTCCAAAGAAATATGCGCTTAAGAATTGGGAAAAAATAGTTTTAGTTACAATATACGTTGCTACATGCGTACTCGGTGTGGTAACAGCGGCAAGTATATTTGTGTAAAATGTATAAGAGATAGTGAGTTAGATAGTTTAGGCTATTTAGCTCATTATCTTTTATTTAGTTAAGTTGATTAAAAGAAAGAGAAATATAGAATAATAATTGTGATAAAATGATATTAACTATAAGTTATAAATATGAAGTCATAGGAGGAAGTTGCAGTGGAAATAATGGGAGGATTAGAAAAGAAATTACAATTAGAAATTATAAAAAATTGTGATATAGCAGAAAAAGAATTTGGGTGTAGAATGGTTAAATTCAAACAGACAATAGAAAGGTTTGGAATAGTTAAAACTGCCCAAGAGATTTTTAGAAAAGGTAGAACATCAGATTGTTTTGATAGATTGTTACAAGAGAGTAGACTTGATCTGACAATGGAAGCTACAATTGTTAAATCTCAGTATGCACAGTTGTTTACTGATGAGGAAGTCAATGGTTGTTATGATTTACTTTGTGAAAATGGATACTACTAAGAGTTAATTTTTAGCTAGAGGTGGAGTGAAATGAAGACGTGCTTATACTGTAAAAAAGAATTAGAAAAAGAATATTATTCAAATAAGGTAGGAGAGTTTTGTAATGAAAATCACTTTGATGAGTATTTAAAATCTTTATCAGATGATGAGTATATTAGAACTCAAAATTCTTTTTGTGTTTGTAGTGATGAATAATAAGAAGGTCGCCAATATTGTAATTGGTGACCTTTTTTGTAATGTAGATTGCTATGTTGCTAGTATAAGGAGAGTAATGATAGTCTAAGGAAGTCTAAGTGAGATGAAGTTCTTACAAAGATGAATAAGATATTGCATTAAAAAAATATATGATGTAGACTAAGTACATAGCTTGAAAGAGCAAAGTAATATCGCGGGGTGGAGCAGTTGGCAGCTCGTTGGGCTCATAACCCAAAGGTCGTAGGTTCGAGTCCTGCCCCCGCTACCAGAAGAATAGCAGAAGAAGGTAAATTATCTTAGGATAATTTACCTTCTTATTTTTTGAGAATTTTTTATGAAAATGAGATAGATAAGATAATTAGTATATATATACTATAAGGGAGTATAGGAGAGGTGAGGTGTTCATAGAGATAAATTAAGTATTGCGTTAATAATATATATAGGGTACACTTAGTTCATAGCTTGAAAGAGCAAAGTAATATCGCGGGGTGGAGCAGTTGGCAGCTCGTTGGGCTCATAACCCAAAGGTCGTAGGTTCGAGTCCTGCCCCCGCTACCAGAAGAATAGCAGAAGAGGCTAAATCACATTAAGTGATTTAGCCTCTTATTTTTTGTGGATTTTAGAAAAATGCTAAAATATTTTCAATTTGAATATTAAAGTTAAAACCACCTATTTTTATTAATACAAGATCAGGTTTTACAGTTACTATTTCACCGGCAACTACTACTGTAGGTGCTAAGATAAATGTTACAAAAGTTCCTTCTAAAGCTTTTAATGTGCTTACCATATATAATATACTCCTTTTAATTTATAAATTTATTTTAAATTAGAAATTTTTAATATTTAAGTTCAGAAATATCTTTAATAAAAGAGAGATCTGGAATATCATTTCTTAAATCATCACTTAAAAAAGCAAGATCAAAAATATCTTTCAAAAAAGATATTTTAGAAATATTTTCTAAAAAAGTGAGATCAGAAATATCCTTAAAAATTGAATTAGATAAATTTTCATTACTCATTAATGCACTGGCACCCCCTGTTGACTCTTTATAGTACATACTATTCTACTTAACATAATTTTGTGCATAATAACTGAAATTTTTTATATTATATGAAGAAGTGAATAAATTTGATTTTTTGAAAGAAGAAAATAGAAGCTAGTATGAGTGTATTTAAAATTTGTTAGTTTGATTTTTAGTAAAAATAAGCCTTGGACTTTTTATTTTATTCCCTTAAAATGGTATAAAAGGGGCGCATTTGTCAATGTTCGAAGACTATGATATTATATAGTCTTATAGGGTATTGCCTATATGTTCTTTGCTTAAGGTAATTAGTACATAACTTATATTTGGGTAAAATAAAATGTAAGAAAAAATTCAACTTGCAAAGAAATACGAAACACTAGCATTATTTTTTAAAGAATGCTATCAGGAGGAATTTTAAAATGAGTATACCAAATTGTCCAAAATGTAAATCAGAATATGTTTATGAGGATGGAAGTTTATATATCTGTCCAGAATGTGCACATGAGTGGGGTAAAGACGAAGAAATCGTAGATGAATTCGCTTTAGTAGTTAAAGACTCAAATGGTAACATACTTCAAAATGGAGATTCAGTTACAATGATTAAAGATCTTAAAGTTAAAGGGTTTGTATTTGCACTTAAAAAAGGTACAAAAATCAAAAACATAAGACTTGTTGATGGTGATCACAATATCGATTGTAAAATAGATGGTTTTGGTGCTATGTGCTTAAAATCAGAGTTTGTTAAGAAGTTATAATTATGTGAGCTAGTTTTTACTAGCTCTTTTTTTTGTCTAGTAATTTAATATTATGTAATGTAAAATTAAAATATAATTATAAGAAATTAGAAATATAGAGAGGTACAAAAGAATGAATCAATATGCTATTTTAGCAAATCCAGGACATAACAGAATTTATTTTGATACAGCTATGAGTATAGCTTGTTCAGAACTTAAAGCTATAACAGGAGCTTATGAGATAGAGCTTAAAGAAGTAGAGGAAGGAAATATAGGGTTACCAGCTTGTATTTGTTTTAAAACAGAAGAACCATTAACAGATGAAGTTTTAATGGCGATAGGAACATCTTCAATTTATTATGCTTTATTTGAAATTGTTGAGGGTGATTTACTAAAACCAATAGCTCCAAAAGATTTTAAGACTTTCCCAGAGAGTATGACACAAATACTTAAGTATAATGGAAAGACAAATGAGCAGTTTACAAGACTTATGGTTAATCTTGCAGTTAGTGCATGTGAAACTAAAACACCAACTTTAAAACTTTTAGACCCTATGTGTGGTAAAGGTACTACATTATATGAGGGATTAATAAGAGGGTTTGATGTTACTGGTATTGAGATAGATGAGAAATGGGTTAATGAAATTGAGACTTTCATAGTTAGGTTTATGAAAACTGGAAAGTATAAACATAGAATTCAAACAGCTAAAATACCGGGACCAAATGGTAAAAAGATGGCTGATAGCTTTACTTTAACAGCAGCAGTTGAAAAGGAAGATTACTTAAAGGGTGATTTCCAAACAATGCAACTTTATTCTGCTGACACTCGAAAAGCTGATTTAATTTTAAAGAAAAAATCATGTGATATTATAATTTCAGATTTACCATATGGAGTTCAACATGGAAGTAAGAATCAGGGAACATCAAATATGGATAGAAGTCCTTTATGGTTATTACAAGCAGCGCTTCTAGGTTGGCATACAGCTTTAAAGACAAAGGGTTCAATAGTTTTATCATTCAATGAGTTCACAATGAAAAGAGAAGACCTTGCTGTTCTTATGGAAGAGAAGGGATTTAAGGTTCTTGATGATGAGCCATATATTAATTACTTACATAGAGTCGATCAATCAATAAACAGAAACTTAATAGTTGCTGTTAAGGCATAAAATTAGGACTGCTACTATATTTAGTAGCAGTTTTTTTATTATACAAAAGAAGGATGAGATGCGAGGTTGAAATAGAAAATTTATTAAGGAAGTTTAACAAATAATTTCCTAAAAAAGCCCTTTACATCTATTCAGAGCAGTATAGAGATTGTGAAAAGATATTAGCTTTCTCTAAGGGAATTTAGCTAGTATATACAAGCAATAAGAATATTTTTTAGTAAAATACATATATTTACTTTGTGATTTTGGTATAATTATTTATACTAATAATACGATATAAAAAGAGGTGGCTTTAAGGTGTTCTTGTACCATGCCGTTAGGCAAGATATGATAGGTAAAAAAATAGTGCCGTTAGGGAGTTTATATAAAACGAGTGAAGAATTATGTATGGGGGATATATCAAAGTTCTCTAATCAATATAGACGTAAAAATCAGCAAGTGGATATGCTTAATTGTTTTAAAAAAGATGTAATATTTATGACAGCTATTCCACCTGATATTTTAAATCAAGAACTAAAAAGAAGAACAGGATATAGCTTTGAGGGAAATAGTTTTTATAAAATTGATTTGAATAAATTAGACAAAAAAAAGTTGTGTTTGTATTTATCTTTTGATCCAGAAGATGACGCAGAATTTTTTTCGTTAGATGATGAGGCTTTAAATAATTTTGAGGAATACACTAAGTACAGTGAAGATGCAAAAGATTATTGGGCGAATATAGTGATGAATAGTAAAGAAGTTAGGTCATTATTATTTGCAGGAACTTATTTGTTTTTACATAAAGGTGAAATTGATATAAGTGATTGTGAAATAATTGAAATGTAAATGTTAAGGCGCAAAATAAATTTATTTTGCGCCTTTTTAGTAAGTTAAATTTAAAATTCATTAACTGTTTTATTTAAGTTGATACAAATACCACTTAGTAAATCAGTTTCTTTTTTTATTTCTTTAGATGAAGACATACCATTAGAACAAAGTTCATAAACTGAATTTATTAAAAGTTTATTTTTTTCTATAAGAGTATATAACTCTGTCATTTTATTGATTACTGAGGTTTTTTCATTTTCAATTTTAGAATTATTTAAATTAAGCTCAGTTATTTCTTTTTTTACAGAATCTACGCTTGATAAAATTTCAGTGAAAATATCTTCATTTTCTTTTACTGTGTTATCAAGACTTATAAAGTTTTTCTTTAAAAGTTCAATTGAAGATACGGTGCTTGAAACTTTAGAAATCATATTATCTATTTGAAGTTTTGATTCATTAGAAAGTGTTGATGATTCAAATGCTAAGTTTCCAATTTCAGATGCAACTATTGCAAAACCAGCACCATGACTTCCAGCTCTAGCAGCTTCTATTGAGGCATTAAGAGATAATAAGTTTGTTTGTTCTGAAATTGAGTTAATTTTGTATGTTAGAGCATCTAGTTCTTTTGAACTATCAACAATTATGTTTATAAGTTCATCTATTTTTTTAACTGAATTTATACTTTGTAGTGAGGTATCAGTAAGAATTTTTACTGTTTCAATACCTTTACTTGTTAGTTTATTTGTATTTTCGGCAAGGATATTTATATTTGATGTAGAATCTATCATATTTACAATGTTTGTAGAAAGATTTGTAAGATTTTCCTTACCTTTAGCGATTGAATTAAACTCAGATGTTGAATTATTCATTAAACTATTCATTGTATCGATTGTGTTTTCTGACGCTTGTAGTGATATAGAAGTAGACTCAGTTAAAGTTGATGACGCGTTTGATAATTTATCGGAAGTTAGAACTATACTACTAACAAGTTTATTAATTTTATCAAGAAGTTCATTTACTGAGATACTTATAAATTTAAGTTCATCATTACTTTGTATGTCAATTCTTTCACCTAAATCACTAGTGTTTTTAATTTTTTCTAAAAAGCTCATTAAGCTCTGAGAATTTTTAGAAATATTTTTTGTTACTATGTATGCTTGAGAAAATACTATGAAAAGAGCGATTGCAAGTAAAGTTAATAAGCCAATGATGACTATTAAATTATCACTTTCCTGTTGTTTTGAAAGAGCGTGTCCATTTTCCACATATGTATCAGCAACAGCATCAATTGCATCTTCAGTTTTAAGGAAAAGCACTGAAAAATCTGTATTTACCAGTTTGATTGCTTGGGAAATATCCTTTTTAGAACCATTTAATAAGCCTGTAATTTCGAAAGTAAGAGATTTAAGCTCTGAATAATTAGCTTCAAAAGTTTTAAGTGGTTCAGCCTCATTAGTTGGTATATTTTGATATGAAGCTTTAAGAGTAGCTAGTCTTTCATCAATTTGTTCCATATTATAATTTAAAAATGAAATCTGCTCAGTATATTCTTCTGTGTCTTTTTCTAGAAGAAATAAACCTTTTAGTGAAGAGTTGATTTGATAGGAATCAATTCCCATTGCTCTCATAAGATTTAGTGTGTCAGTTCTTGAATTTAGTGCATTTGATAATCTATTTTGTGTTTTATTTAAGATGAAAAATGTTGAGCAAATAATTAATGTAAAAGTTAAAGAACTCAAAGTAACTATTGACCACATTTTCTTTGAAATTGTATTGTTTTTCATACGTTCCTCCAAATTTTGAATTATGTGAAATTTATCTAATAGATTATCGGAAGAATTTTGAAAATATTTAGAAAAGAAAAGAGCACAATCGGGGAGATTGTGCTCTTAGACATTTAGGAGTGCCGTATGCTTTTTAAATCAATTAAATTAGGGGGAGTAATTAATTAAAAAACATACTGACAAAAAAATATTTACCAAATACATTGTGGACTACATTTGGTTTTATATAAAGCAAATTACTTGCTAAATACCTTATTTACTTAAGTTTTTTATCCATTTATCAGCTATATTTTGCTCGTGTTTTTTGAAGTGCTCATATTTTTTATATTCTCTTAGTGAGTGTTTGATAGTTTTATCAAGTTCTCTAAGGTCCATATGGTCTCTTAATGCTTCGTGAGCATAAACTTCTCTAACAGCTTTCATAGCTTCTCTTTTTTCTTTATGGTCTTTAAGATTTTCTAATAATTTTTTTAGTAAATCTTTTTTAGCCACAAGATCTTTATCTGAACCTTCTTCAGCTAATGCTAAAAGAGTTTCTAATCTTTTTTTTGTGTGTTTTAAAGTTATCTCTTCAAGATTATCATCAATTCCATAGGCTTTTAAGAATTTTTCAAATTCTACTAAGTCACTTTCCTTGCTAAATAATGTGTCTATTTCTAATTCTGTATATAGTTCCATGTCTGTTTCCTCCTATGAAATAAATTTAATATTAGTGTTTTTTATGATCAAATTTTGATCCTTCGAATTTATGTTCTTGTTTTTGTTCTTCTTTTCTAAGTTCATTTAACTTAGATTTTTCTGTATGAATTGCATTTTCTTTGAATCTTCTATCTCCTGTTCCACTCATTAATATCACCTCAAATCTTTAATATATTTTCATAGTATCACTAGCATTTTAGAATGTAAAAAAATAAAAATGAGGCTATTAGAGGGTATTTTAAGAATTAATTGTGAAAATTAAAGTGATTTTAAACTTTTTTTACAGTTAGCCCTAGTAAAAGTTTAAAAAAGTATTTTAAAAATAAAAAATGCAAAAAAACTATATATTACCAATAGTATAAAGGCGTGAAAATATTAAATATACTAGTAGTATTGAATAATATTGTATAATGGAGATAGAAAAATATTTGATAGGGAGTTGTTTTAAGGTGGATTTAGTAACTTTATATAATGAGTATAAAAAATATGCAGCAGAATATATGTCATATATATTTGAACTTGCAAGTTCAGATATGGGCACTTGCGAGGATGAAAGTGTTTTAGATAAATTAAAAGCTTATCAAATTAAGTTTGAAGATATAAAAATAAAAGCTGATGTTGTTGAGGTTGATGAGGCTAATATGCAAAATCTTCAAGATTTAAAATACTTAACAATGGATGTTTTATTTGCAGCGGCAGATTTAACTACTTTCTATTCATATAAAGAGGTGGAAAGATTTAAAATGAGAGCTATGAATATAGTTAATAAAAGAAAAAGAGCAGAAGTTTTCAATGAGTCAATGCATGCTCCTTGTAGAGTAGAGTTTTAATTATTAGAGTTACTTTTTTACTAAAGTAGCTCTTTTTTTTTACATATAAGTTATACATATTTTTTTTAGATAATATTAAGTAAGGGATACATAGATGAAATCAAAAGATGAAGGAGTAAGAAGTGATGGATTATAAGAAAAAGGATATGGAGTATGTTAGAAGTGAGGCAAAAACACTTTATGATTCAATGTTTATGGATAATGAAGTTGTTGAGACTAGAAGGCATGTCTATGCAATGATTTATAATAATATGGAGATGATTTTTGGGTGTCAAATAGGTGGTTTTGAAGAACTAGAAGTAACAAAGAGTGAAATAAAAGAAATAATAAAAGATGTTGTGGATACTGATAAAAGACAGCTTACGTATAGAAAATAAATTTAATGTAAAAATAAATTTTAAATATATCATCAAATGGTAATATGTGGTAATGTTAGAGCTGAGATTAAGTTAGGCAGGGGGGATTTATATGACATGTCCATGTTGTAATGGTCAAATGGTAATGGGAAAAATTTTAGGTGATAGATATGCTTTAAAATGGATGCCACTTGATAAAAAGTTAGTTGGTGGAATATTTGCAACTGGGTCTATTCAAGTAGGAACAGGAAGAGGTCTTCTTTCAAGACCACAAGTTATATCAGCTTACTGCCAAAGTTGTGATAAGATGATAATTGATATGAAAGAGCAATAAAAAAACCTGTGGATATTTTCCACAGGTTTTTTTTATGCTTTAGTATCTATTTTAGTACCACGACTAGGATCAGTTGCCATTGTAGATTCAAGCATTTGGTTCATTCCGGTTGCTACTTGCTCATTATTATTCATTGTCATTTTTAGCAATGATATAGAAACTGCACTTTTAAGTGAGTTTTGACTCATTGACATAGACATTCTTCCAACATCCATAATTTTCTCCTTTTAAATTTATAAAGATATTAAAGTTATCGTTATTAATTTAAAATGTTTTAATAAATAAATAAATAAAGGACTTCTAATTAATTACCTTTAAAAGTATTTTATAGAAAAATAATACAATCGTGATTTTTTAATAATTATTATAGATGGACATTAAATATAGAGGTATTTTTAAGTATCATTAGATTACATAATAAATTCAGTTAAAAACAAAACAAAGTGAGTTTTACAATAGTGAATATAATAACTATAATAGAGAAGGCAAAACACTAGATATGGTGTTTAATATTTGGACGTAAATAAAATGATACTATATGTTGTATAGGGGGATTGGGAGAAATATGATTAATAAGGCATGTACAAAGGCTATGGGCTACCTCAGAGCGGGTTCAGAAAGCTATTCAGAAGATAAATTAAGAGCGGCATTAGAGAATATAATAACACCTAATATGGACAAGAGAGAACTAAATAATTCTATTATACAAACAGCATTAGAATTAACAACTCAGTTTGAACCAAATTGGCAGGACATAGCATCACATATATATGTTTTAAACCTAAGAGAAGATATTGCTAAAAACAGAGGAGTAAATCATGAAGTAGTTTATGATAATTTTTATGGACTTATAGAAGAATTAACTTCAAAGAGATTATATGGTGAGTACATCCTAGAAAATTATTCTAAAGAAGATGTAGAAGAGTTAGAGAAAGAAATAAAACCAGAGAGAGATTTCCTATTTACTTACAGTGGTATAAAACTTTTAGCTGAAAGATATTTAGTTGAAAATTTTGATAGAACAAAGACGGAACTTCCACAACAAATGTTTATGGGAATTGCTATGCATCTTGCTATACCAGAGAAAAAAGAAGAGAGATTATACTGGGCTAAAAGATTCTACAATTCATTAAGTCAACTTAAAGCAACAATGGCAACACCTACTATGTCAAATGCTAGAAAACCATTCTACCAATTAAGTTCATGCTTTATAGATACGGTAGAAGATAGTTTAAATGGAATTTATAAGACAGTAGATAATTTTGCTAAGGTTTCTAAGTTTGGTGGCGGAATGGGAATTTATATTGGTAAGGTTAGAGCACTTGGCTCATCAATAAGAGGATTCAAAGGTGCTTCAGGTGGAATTATACCTTGGGTTAAGCTTATGAATGATACAGCTATTGCCGTTGATCAGCTAGGGGTTAGAAATGGTTCTGTTGCTATATGGCTTGATGCTTGGCATAAAGATGTAGCAGAGTTCTTACAAATAAGAACTAATAATGGAGATGATAGAAAGAAAGCACATGATGTTTTCCCTGGAATCTGTTACCCAGATTTATTCTGGAAACTTGCAGATAAAGATATGTCATCTAAATGGTATATGATGTGTCCACATCAAATTAAAGAAGTTATGGGATTCTCCCTTGAAGATTCTTATGGGCAGGAGTGGGAAGAAAAATATTATGAGTGTGTAGAGAATGAAAAGATAGATAAGAGAGTTATGGAAGTTAGAGATATTGTAAGACTTATAATTAAGAGTGCTGCAGAAACAGGAACACCATTTGCTTTCTTTAGAGATACAGTAAATAAAATGAATCCGAATAAGCACAAAGGAATGATTTATTCATCAAATCTTTGTACAGAAATTATGCAAAATATGAGTGCTTCAGAAATCTTAAAAACTGAAATAGTTGATGAAAATGGAGATGCGATAATTGTTGAGAAAACTAAAGCTGGAGATTTTGTTGTTTGTAACTTGTCATCAATTGTTTTAGGAAATGTTGATGTTAATTCTAAGGAAGAACTTGAAGATATAGTTGAAACTCAAATTAGAGCTATGGATAATGTTATAGACCTTAACTATTACTCAGTTCCTTATGCAGAGGTAACTAATAAAAGATACAGAGCGGTAGGACTTGGAACTTCAGGATACCACCATATGTTAACTAATAATAAGATTGTTTGGGATAGTAAAAAACACTTTGCATTTGTTGATAAAGTATATGAAGATATAAACTACTATGCTATAAAGGCTAGTGCTAAAATAGCTAAAGAAAAAGGTAGATATAGTTTATTTGAAGGTTCAGATTGGGATAATGGAGATTACTTTAAGCTAAGAGGATATAATTCAGAGAGATGGGATAATATAAGAGAAGATATATCACAGTTTGGTATGAGAAATGGATATCTATTTGCAGTAGCACCTAATGGTTCAACAGCAACAATAGCAGGAACTTCAGAAGGAATTGACCCAGTAATGGCTAAATTCTGGTTAGAAGAGAAAAAAGGAAGTATCATTCCTAAAACTGCACCAGGCTTAAATGAAGACAATGGATATTTATATATGTCAGCTTATGATATGGACCAAGAATGGTCAGTAGAGGCAGCGGCTGTAAGACAAAGACATATAGACCAAGCACAATCATTCAACCTTTATATAACAACAGATTTAACTATGAGAGAAATAGCTAATCTTTATATTCAGGCATGTAACCAAGGGGTCAAAAGTATCTACTACGTAAGAAGTAAATCTCTTGAAGTAGAAGAATGTGCAATGTGTTCAGCATAAGTGACACTCCAAATCTTGATTTGGCTAGTGGAACTTACCCAGCGAACGAATGTGAGTCGGGTTTCCTTTCTACGATTTGGTTAGTCGCACTTACTCAGCGAGCAAAGCGAGTCGAGTTTCCTTTTAAATCTACGATTTTGTTGGTGGAACTTACTCAGCTGCATTGAGAATCTAAATCTGTGATTTAGTAATTCGAAAGTACTTAGCGACTTTGGAGCTAGGGTTCATTATAAAGAAAAAAATAAACTTAGTCCCCAATTTGAGTGATTGGGGTTTAAGTTTTTAAAAATAGAAGAGGTGTATTTAATGAAAATTAATAAGAAAGCTCTATTTAATGAGTTTGGAGATATAGAAGTATCAAAGAAAAAAATGGTCAATGGTAATACTACTAACCTTAACGATTTTAATAATATGAAATATACATGGGTTTCAGATTGGTACAGACAAGCAATGAATAACTTTTGGATACCAGAGGAGATAAACCTTGCACAAGATTTAAAAGATTATAAAGTTCTTACACATGATGAGAAGACAGCTTATGATAAGATACTTTCATTCTTAATATTCCTTGATTCAATTCAAACAGCTAACCTTGGAAATATAAATAACTACATTACAGCATCAGAGGTTAATCTATGCCTTACAATTCAAGCGTTCCAAGAGGCTGTACACTCACAAAGTTACAGTTACATGCTTGATAGTATTTGTTCACCAGAGCAAAGAAATGAAATTTTATACCAATGGAAAGATGATGAAATTCTTCTTGGAAGAAATAAATTTATAGGTGATTTATATAATGGGTTTATAGAAAATCCAACAATGCATAACTTCATAAAATCAGTAATGGCTAACTATATTCTTGAGGGAGTTTACTTCTATTCAGGATTTATGTTCTTTTATAATCTTGAGAGAAATGGTAAAATGCCAGGTTCTGCACAAGAAATTAGGTATATAAACAGAGATGAAAATACTCACCTTTGGTTATTTAGAAATATGATAAGAGAACTTATAGGAGAGATGCCAGAAGTGTTCACTAAAGAACTTGTAGAAGAGCTTAGAAACATGATTAAAACTGGTGTTGAAAATGAAATTGCATGGGGTAATTATGTAATTGGAAATAAAATAAAAGGAATGAATGAAACTCTTATAGAGAACTATATTAAATATATAGGTAACTTAAGACTTAGAGATTTAGGATTTGAAATTTTATATCCAGAACATACAGAAAATCCAGCTAAATGGGTTGAGCAATACTCAGACCCTAATATGGTTAAAACAGATTTCTTTGAGGCAAAATCAACAGCTTATGCAAAAGCAGGCGCTTTAGTGGATGACCTTTAGGAATTATCTAGATTTATATATATGAGAAATCCCTTAGAAACTTTTTGAGTTTCTAAGGGATTTTTAATTTAAAATAATGTTGCATCTTCAAATATAAAAATGTGCGTACAACATTTGAGTGTGTACGCACATAAATTAAATTACATTAAGCATTTCCATGTTTCTTTTTGTATAAAGCTCTCCAACAAATGAATCCGTAGATAGCACTTGTTAAGTATTGAATCCAACCTACGGCACCTGACATTGTTGTTACATTTACAGTTCCGTGGTGAATAAGTTGCATTATTACTGGTTTTAAGAATAAAACTACTCCTATTCCATTTGATAATAACCAGAATGTCCATTGCTCTAAGTATCTTTGTCCTGTTAACCAAACAGCATAAATTGTTAAGATAGCTGTAAGTGAATCAAGTATAAGATCACTATCAGGAGCAATTTTTATGTGGAATAATGCTTGCATTATATTTGGTAAGTAGTAAGTGAATGCACCATAAGCTACCCAGAAAATTGCAAGTCCGATAATTGTAAGAATCCATTCTTTTGAACCGAATTTTTTAACATCAATACTATCATCTTCAGAACTTGATTCTTTCTTTCTCTTTAAAGCCTTCATCCATGATACAAGACCAATAATTTCAAGTGGGAAGATAAATATGATGTTTTGAATAACTTGTCCGTAAAACTGACTTTTATACGCTACAAATGCATAAGTTAAAGTGTTTATTATCCAAAAGAAATAACACCAAATGTCTGCCCTTGCTATATAAATTGAGTTAAATACTCCTGAAATTGCTGAAATAAGACTTATGATTGAAACTATTCCAAATACTTCTCCCCATGTTGAACTGTGTGTCCAAGCAGGTAACAAGAATACAAGTATACTTATTATAGAGAAGAATACTATAAATCCTATCTGAAATGGCGTAAACTTTTTACTATTTTCCATATATAATACCTCATCTTTTGTTTTAAATTTGTTCTTTAAATATTTACAATTAATTATTACATTTTCAATTGTAAACCTTTATGAAAAGGATTTCAAACAAGAGTTTGCAATTGAATTAATAGTTTAATTGCACTTAAACATAAAATTTGTTAATAAATTGACTTTTAAAGTATTAAAAAGTATAAATATTTAAAGTAAAATTAGAAATATATAAAAATGAGTGGGGATTAATTACAAAAAGATTAATTTTAAATTGCGAAAAAATTTGAAAGGTTTTGTTAATGTGTTGCGACTATAATAGTGAGCGTTCAATAAGAGAGGGAAAAAAATGAAGATGATGGGTTATATAGAAATTTTGAAAAAAGGTGATACAAAAGCTTTAAATTATGTGATAGATGTATACTCTAATTTAGCTTTTAAAGTATCGTATGGAGTTTTGCAAAATAGAGAATTAGCAAATGAATGTGTAAATGAAACTTTTTTTAAAGTATGGGCAAGTGTAAAAAAGTTTAATAGTGATGAGAAAAGTTTTAAAAACTGGATATGTACTATTGCAAAGTATACGGCAATTGATATCCTGCGCAAAGAAAAAAAGCATGATGAAAATATTTATATAGAAGATATTATAACGGACATACCAGAGAAAGAAAAAAATATAGAAGATTCAATAATTTTAAAAGATGCCATAAAAGATTTAGATGATTTAGATAGAGAAATATTTATTAGAAGATTTTATAGAGATGAGAAAACCTCAAAAATAGCGAAAGATTTAAATATGAGTGAAAATGCTGTTTATATACGGATTATGAGAGGGAAAAAAGTTCTAGCGAGTAAATTAAAGGAGCGTGAATGATTATGAGAAACCAAGAAGATTATTTAAATAAAATAGAAGATTTTTCAAAAGTAACTTTACCAAATATTGATATAAACCAAAAGGATAAAGAAAAAATTAAGGAAAACATTATGAAACTTATAAAAAAGTTGCAAGAAAAAAATTTAGATGAGTTTAAAATAAATATTAATGAAGATGATATTGAAGTGATAAAAAATAACTTAGGTGAAGATAGTGATAAAAGGGTTTATGGTGTAAAAGACTCAAAAGTTATGAAAGAAATTATCGAACAAACAATAGCTAATGAACTTAAGGGTGAAAACATTATACAAAGTATAGAATACGAACTACCATCAATTATCTATTGGGGACGTTCTGCAATATTTAACTATGCGTATGTTACGGATAAAGAGTTTATTTGGTACAGTTTCACAATAGATTACCAATTGGTTTCTAAAGGAAGAGAGAAACTAGAGAAGATCAAGTCAGTAGGAAGAGTCAGAGAAGATGATGGAGAAGGAGATGATAATGGAATAGAATTTTGGATTCGAGGTGGAGAGGCATATTTTATACTAGTAATACATGGCGCTAAGAAAGTAAGAGAGATGGATAAGTTCTTAGAGTTCTTTACTAATAGAGGGGTAAAACTTTTTGATAAAAAACAATTTGCAATGAGAGAAAAAATATTCTATCTAATAACTTGGGGAATGGTTGCAGTTGGTTTATTCCTTATTTTTAGACAGTTATTAAGAATCTAAAAGAACGTTTGAAGGTGTAGAGTAATCTACACCTTATTTTTATTACAAAAATGAGGATATATATATAATTTATGCAAAAAATAATATAGGATTACTTAGTCATCAGATAAAACGAAGGGGGGGATTTAATGTCACATGGATATTTATTAGACCTTACATTAATACTTCTAAGTACAAAGCTTTTTGGAATATTAACAAAAAAAATTAAACTGCCACAGGTGGTGGGGGCACTTATTGCAGGGGTTATTTTAGGACCAACAGTGCTTGGGATATTACATGAAACTAATTTTATAGATCAGTTATCATCACTTGGTGTTATAGTTTTAATGTTTGCAGCAGGACTTGAAACAGATATTGCAGAGCTTAAAAAGACGGGGAAAGCATCACTTGTAGCAGCACTTTTAGGTGTCTTGATACCACTAATAGCAGGGATTGGGTTAGCTATGGCATTCCATGAAGGAGTGGGGTCTAATGCAATGCTTAAGGATGTATTTATAGGAATCATTTTAACAGCTACATCAGTTAGTATAACAGTAGAAACATTAAAAGAGCTTGGAAAACTTAGTACAAGAGCAGGAAATACAATACTTGGAGCAGCACTTATAGATGACATACTTGGAATTGTAGGACTTACGGTTGTTACAAGTATGGCAGATTCAACAGTTAGTATTGGTATAGTTTTACTTAAGATTGTATTATTTTTTGTTTTTGCAGGAATAGTAGGATTTATAGTAAGAAAATTATTTATCAAATGGACAAAAAAACATGGAAAAGACATGAAAAGATTTGTTATCATGTCATTTGTATTATGTCTTGCATTATCATACATAGCGGAGGAGTACTTTGGAGTTACAGATATAACAGGGGCATTTATTGCGGGAATGGTTATATCTAATACTGAGCGAACTCACTTTATAAATAAGAAATTTGAAACATTATCATACATATTATTATCACCAATATTTTTTGCAAGTATAGGTATAAAACTAGATGTAGATGCTATGGATATAAAGACAATCATATTTACAATTGTTTTAATAGTAGTAGCAATACTAACTAAGATTATAGGTGGAGGACTTGGAGTTAAATTCTTTAGATATAGTAATAGAGAAGCTATGCAAGTTGGTTCGGGAATGGTATCTAGAGGAGAGGTCGCACTTATAGTTGCAAATAAAGGGATGGCAGTTGGGCTTATGTCAGCAGAATTTTTAGTACCTGTTGTTATAATGGTTATTGCTACTACCATTGCAGCGCCTATATTATTAAAAATAGTATTTAAAAATAAACCAGGTCAAAGCGATCTAGAGGAAGAGAGTATACAACTTGTTAAAGATTATGTTGAGGTAGCAAGTGAGAGAGTAGAATAGAAATTTAAAAAAAGTTATTAAGCAAGTACAATGGCTTGCTTAGTAACTTTCCTTTTGTTTATTTTACAAAAAAAAAGATTTTTAGACTACTTACAAAAAAGTCGGTACTTTTAAAAGTTTTTAAGTGAAGATATAATAATACTTGTAAGCGACGCAAAAACAAGTCGACTGAAAAAAATGAATAATAATGGTAAGTAGTAAAAATAAAATGACAACTAAGAATAACTATAATAAATAAAACAAACATAAGAGGAGGAATTTTCAATGATGAAAATATTAAGTAATTCAATTGATTCAAAAGGACATTTCCAAGATAAATTCGGTAAACATGGTGAAGATTTTACAAAAGGTATGCCTTCAAGATCAATAGATTTTGAAATAATGGATGCACCAGAAGGAACAAAAACTTTTGCTTTCGTATTAGATGACCACGACGCTATGCCAGTTTGTGGATTTACATGGGTACACTGGGCAGGAGCTAACCTTAAAAGAACTAAGGTTGCAGAAAATGAAAGTATAACAGCAACAGATTTCTTACAAGGAATAAACAGCTGGGGTGCAGGAATGATGGGTGAAAATGCTTTATCAAGAGAAGAAGCAGCAGCTTACGGCGGAATGGCTCCACCAAACTGTACACACACATACGAGTTAAGAGTTTACGCTTTAGACTGTGAATTAAACTTAGAAGAGAACTTCTTTGTAAATGACCTTTACAATGCAATGAGAGGTCACATCTTAGAGCAAGCTCACTTAACAGGATTATACAGACACGAATAAAATGTAATTACCAAAAAATATTGTCACTATATAAAAAGAGTTCTCAGAACAGCATTATTGCTGCTCTAAGAACTCTTTTCCTATTTGTTGAAAAATAGTTAATCCGTCTAAATATCTTTTACCCCAATCTGTTAAAAAGTATTCAACTTTTAGAGGATAACCATCATAGATTTTCTTGTCTACAATTTTGAACTCTACTAATTCTTTTAGGTGTTGTATGAGCATTTTTTGGTTTATACCTTCTATATTTTTTTCAAGGTACGATAATTGATAAGGACCATGTCTTAAGAGCCATATAATTATTGGCTTCCATTTACCTTTTATTAAATCTAGTGATAATTCTAAAGGACAAGTGAATTTATCTCGTACTATCATATATACATTGCTAACTTTTAAGCAATGTTCACCTCCGTCATTAGTTATTTATATATCTATTATAATATGCAATTTTCAAGATTTAATAGATATTTTAAAAAAATGAATAGATGTGCAAATAGATTTTAATGAAGTGACACTTTTTTGTTAAATTATCGTTTCAATAATAGCTAAACTAAAGTTAAACTAAAAAATATGTTAGCAAATATAAATTAAAAGAGAAAAAAATTGCTAATTTAGTAAAAATAAATGTATAAATAATATCTAAAAAATTAATTTGTGTTTAAAAATTCAAAAATCAAAGTTAAAGAGAGTTAAAAGGAGTTAAAGAGAGAATTTGGTGAATGTAAAGGTAATAATCTATAAATTTAAAGCTAAATTTAAGAAAAGGAATAAATAGGAAGTTTGTTAAGTGTTAAAAATAGGAATATAATTTTTTTATAGTTCAATTTAAGGGGGACGATTGTAATGTCACATAAATTTTTATTAGACATTGCGATTATTTTGCTAAGTACAAAATTATTTGGCTTAGTTACAAAAAAATTGCATATGCCACAAGTCGTAGGAGCATTAATTGCAGGATTGGTACTTGGACCAGCAGCATTAGATATTCTACACGAAACAGATTTTATTCAACAGATATCATCACTTGGTGTTATAGTTCTAATGTTTACAGCAGGGCTTGAAACTGATATTAACGAGCTTAAAAAAACAGGAAAAGTTTCACTTTGTGTAGCTATAATGGGAGTTGTTTTACCTTTAATCGGGGGATTTATAGTAGCACATTTCTTTAATGATGGTGTTGGTGGAAAAGCCGTATTAGAGAATATCTTTATAGGGATTATTTTGACTGCAACTTCAGTAAGTATTACAGTTGAAACGCTTAAAGAGCTTGGGAAGCTCAGTACTAGAGCGGGTAATACAATACTAGGTGCAGCACTGATAGATGATATCCTAGGAGTAATTGGTCTTACACTTATAACAAGTATGGCTGATTCTTCTGTAAATATAGGAGTAGTTCTTCTAAAGATAGTTTTATTCTTTGTTTTTGCAGCAATCATGGGTATTACTTTCCATTTTATATTTATGAAGTGGGTTGGAAATTATAAAAGAGATTTAAGAAGATTTGTAATTGTAGCATTTTCATTATGCTTACTTCTTTCATTTGTAGCAGAGGAGTTCTTTGGGGTAGCAGATATAACTGGAGCGTTTATAGCAGGTCTGATTATATCTAATACGACAAAAACACATTATATAAATGCTAGGTTTGAAACTTTATCATATATGATTTTATCACCAATATTCTTTGCAAGCATAGGGATAAAGGTAGAGCTTACAGGGATGAATGCTAATATATTTATATTTACAATTTTACTTTTAGTAGTTGCTATTGTAACAAAAATATTTGGTTGTGCATTTGGAGCAAAACTTTGTAAGTATGATAGTAAAGAATCTATGCAGATAGGTACGGGAATGGTATCAAGAGGTGAAGTTGCACTGATAGTTGCAAGTAAGGGGATTGCAGTAGGACTTATGAATCCTAAATTCCTTGCGCCGGTAGTTATCGTTGTAGTTGTAACAACAATAGTTACACCAATTTTATTAAAACTTGTATTTAAGAATGATGATAAAGATGATGGTGGACATGATACTAGCCTTGTCGATCAATATGAGAATGTAACTAGAGAGAAAGTTTACTAGAATATAAAAATAAATAGCCTTTGTGTAGTAATCCCTACACAAAGGCTATTTTTATTTTATAGGAACTTTTCTATTAATTAGAGTTAATTAGTTTACTTGTAAACTAATTTTTGATATATTTAATATGCGCAATAAAATTTATTTTAAATAAAATAAGACAAAAAGGTAGAAGATATAATAACAAACAAAAGAGGAGGGCTATGTTACATGAAGAATGTTTTCAAAGTTTTCAAAAGAGATATCAAAAGTATTTTTACTAATCCAATTGCACTTTTGATTATTACAGGACTTTGCATTATTCCATCTTTGTATGCTTGGGTAAATATCAAAGCAGCTTGGGACCCGTATTCTAATACAGGTTCACTTCCAGTTGCAGTTGTTAATGAGGACAAGGGTGCAACACTTGCGGGAAAAAGTATTAATATAGGAGATGGGATAGTCGACCAATTACATTCAAATGATAAAATTGGTTGGACATTTGTAAGTGCGGAAGAAGGAAATGTTGGGCTCGTTGATGGTAAGTACTATGCTATGATTGAGATACCAGCTGATTTTTCAAAAGATTTAGCAAGTATAACCACTGACAATCCTACAAAGGCAGATATAATTTATAAAGTTAATACAAAGGTTAATCCAGTGGCGAATAAGATTACAGAAGTTGCTGAATCAACACTCGTAACACAGATTAAGACAAGTTTTGTTGAGTCTGTTAATAAAGAATTATTTACTAAGCTTAATACAGTTGGTGACCAATTGAATAAAAACAAAGAAAATATTATTAATCTTAAAAATTCAATCATCAATATAAATAATAATATGGGGCTTATAAATAATGTTTTAGATGGTGTTAGTTCAGGAGCAACTAGTTTAGATTCTTACATAAACACTGTTAAACAAGCATTGCCGGCTATTAGTTCTAGTCTTAGTAATGTTCAAAGTATAACGGTTAATACTAGTTCAATTATTGATAATACAAATGCTACATTAAATGGAGCATTTAATAATATTGGTTTGAATTTAGAAACAGCAAAATCAAATGTTGAAAATATTAATGCATCATTAAAAACAATAAATACTGATAGCGTTAATGCACAGCAAGCAAAGGCGATAATAGCTAATGCTAATACTAAACTTACTAATGTGGATACATCATTAAAATCTATTATTACTTTCCTTGAAAAGATAAATCAGGCAAGTAATAGTAAAGTGGTTAATCAGATGATTGATAATGTTACTAACATTAAAAATTCAGTAGAAAATCAAATGAAGAGTTTAAGTCTTGCTAGTGGAAGTATAGACCAGGCAGGTAAGCTTAAACAGTCAGTTATAGATGGATTAACAAGTGGTACAAATTCAATTTCAACATCACTTGGAAATGCAGTTAGTAACTATAATAGCAACACAAAAGGACAACTTAAATCAATTGGAAGCAATCTTTCAAATACAACTAAAACAGCAGCAGGTCTTATAAATGAGGCTAATGGATTAGTTGGGAAAGTTCAAAATGTTGTTAACTCAGCTAGCTCAAATACACAGATGGCAGCAAGTACAGCAGAGGGGTTACAGTCAACACTAAATCAATTTAGTGGAGTTATATCAGAACTTGCAAAGAACCTTGGAACTATAAATAATAATAATCTAGAACAAATTATTGCAGTACTCCAAGGAAATCCAGCAATAATGGGGAATTTCATTTCAACTCCATTTAATGTACAACAAAAATCAGTGTTTAAAATAAATGATTATGGCTCTGGAATGGCACCTTTATACACAGTGTTAGCACTTTGGGTAGGAGCACTTCTTTTAACATCATTATTAAAAACAAATCCTCCGAAGTTTGAGGGGCTAGAAAAAATAAGTATCAGAGAAAGATATTTTGGAAAATTACTAACATTCATGAGTATTTGTATAATACAAGCGCTTATTGTAGCACTTGGAGATAAGTATATACTAGGTGTACAAACAGCGAATCTTCCATTATTTATCTTTGTCTCAGTGGCTACTTCGATTACGTTTTGCATAATAATTTTCACTTTAGTTGCTATTTTTGGAAACTTTGGTAAAGCAATCGCAATAGTTTTAATGGTAGTTCAAATTGCAGGTACTGGTGGAACATATCCAGTTCAGGTTTTACCTTTATTCTTTAGAATAGTAGAACCAATAATGCCATTTAGTTATGCCGTTAATGTCTTTAGAGAGGCTATTGCAGGACCTATATTCTCACATGTTGTAAGCGAATTAATAGCACTTGCCACATTCTCAATAATATTCTTACTTTTAGGATACTTCTTAAAACCAAAATTACATGGAAGATTAACTAAGTTTGAGAAGAAATTTGAAGAATCAGGAATAGGGGAATAGGGGTGATGGTATGAAAAAGATATTTAGTATATTTTATAGAGATTTCAAAAAGATATTTACAAATAAGGCAGCTATACTTGTTATAGTTGGAATATGTTTTATTCCATCACTATATGCCTGGATTACATTAAAGGCTAACTGGAATCCATATGTAAATACGGGGAATGTTCCTATCGGAGTTGTTAATGAAGATACAGGAACAATAGTTAATGGAAAAATAATGAATGTTGGGGACCAGGTTATAGGAGAACTTAAAAATAATCATGATGTAGGCTGGAAAATTACAACAGTAGAGGCTGGTACAGGGGAACTTAAGGATGGAAAGTACTACGCACTTATTGTTATTCCTAAGAATTTTTCACAGGATTTAGCAACACTTACAACTGCAAATCCTGTTAGACCAACAATAACATATACAGTAAATGATAAAACTAATATTATAGCTACTAAGATTACAGAAGTAGCAAATGAGCAGTTAACAAATCAGATTACAGATAATTTTGTAAAGGCAGTTAATCAACAGGCAGTAACTCTTGCAAATGCTTTAGGTGAAAAGCTTAGGAAAAGTGAGCCAGTTTTAAATCAATTAAAAGTAGTTATGGATTCTGCTGATACAAAAATTTCTGAGATAAAAGGAAATATAAATAATTCAAGTGAGAGTGCAACGCAGCTTGCGAGTTATCTTGATATGATGAAAAATGATTTACCACAAATTACAGGGCAGATAAATTCTTTACAGTCAGTTGTAGAGGCGAGTAAAAGTCTTATTTCTTCAACTCAAAATAATGTAAATTCTGTTGCAAGTTCAATAAGTAGTAATACACCGAATATTACAAATGTGGATAATCAACTTTCAGCACTTATAGGGCAATTACAAGCTTTAAATGATACAGCTGGAGATAATACAAGTCAAAAGAAAATTATAGATAATGCTTTAGCTTTAACTACTAAGTTTACTGGGATTATAGATGAAAATATAAATCTTTTACAAGGAATAAACAATGTGTTTAATAATCCTATAATTACAGCTAATATCAAGCAGTTAAATGATGTTAAGGGACTTATAGCAAATGAGCAAACACAACTTAGTGCAATAAAAACTTTACTTGATAGTGGAACTGCAAAGGCAGAGGATATAAATACAAAACTTACAGCACTTAAAACAGCTAGTGGAAATCTTGTTAGTAGTACAAATAGTTTAACTAGCAATATTTACTCACAAGTTGTACCAACAGTTAATACAGTTTCATCGAATCTTACTCAGGGATTAAATAATGCAAATTCATTACTTGAAAGTAGTAAATCAATAGTTCCACAACTTCAGTCACTAGCGAATTTTGGTATTTCAACAAGTGATATGACAGTTTCAAAAGCTAATGAACTTAAGGATAAAATTAATGGATTTAAGACTACTCTTGATGAGTTACAGTCAAAAGCAGGAGAAGTTAATGACGCAGATTTAAACAAAATGATAGATATGCTTAGTAAAAATCCAGAGCAAATATCATCATTCCTTTCTTCACCTATAAATGTTAAGCAAGAAGAAGTTTATGGTAACTTTGCATTTGGTGTTGGAATTATGCCCTTTTATACAGTACTTGCAATATGGGTAGGTGCACTTTTACTTACTTCACTATTTACTGTTGAGGCAAAAAATAATGAGGATCAAAAACCAAACCAATTACAGGTTCACTTTGGAAAAATGTTATTCTTTTTAGTTATTTCATTTATTCAAACAACAATTGTAACACTCGGGGATAAGTTTGTTTTAGGATTTGATCCTTATAATATGTGGCTTATGATGGGAATAGCTTGGTTATGTTCATTTACATTTACAATGATAATTTATACACTTGTTTCTTTATTTGGTAGTATGGGAAAAGCACTTTGTGTTGTAATTATGGTATTCCAAGTTGCAGGGTCAGGGGCTATTTATCCGATACAAACAAATCCAGAGATATTTAGAAAACTTGAGTTCTTATGGCCATTTAAATATGCGCTTGATGGATTTAGGGAGGCTATTGCAGGTCCTATTTGGAGTTATGTGCAAAATGATGTTATAGCACTTTTAATATTTGCAGGAATATTCTTCTTACTTGGATTCTTAAAGCCAATACTTCATAAACAAACACACTTTATGGAAAAAAAATTTAAAGAATCAGGTTTATAAAAAAAGATGGGATATCTTAACTTATTGTTAAGATATCCCATTTTTGATTTTAGGTTAACATAAAGCTAGTGGTGGTAGGTTTTTTATAAATAAAGTTTCAACAAAAACACATTAAAAAATGCTATTTTTCATATATTAGATTAATGGATTTTAATCCGAAAGCAATAGTGTGGGAGAAATTGTATGAAAGTAGGGAAGACTGTCATTAGTTTTCTAGGGCAAAGAGCTTTAGATGTAGAGGGGAACAATAGAAATTGTAAATTTTATAAATTAAAAGTAGAGAATGAAATAGTAGAATGTACGAATCATCATATTCTTTTAGTTGATGTTTCAGAGAGTATGAGAGATAACATTGAAAAACTTAAAAAAAGTATGAAAGAAACTTTAAAGGTTTTAAGAAAAGAAGAGGGGAATTACGTTTCAATTATTTTGTATTCAGGTGAGGAAGATACTAGCATAATTGCACGTTGTGTTAAGTGTGATGATATTTCATACCGAATGTCTAAGGTTTATAAAAATATAGATGAACGAATATATTCAAGAGAAAATACGATTTTATCTAATGCATTAAAAGTGAGTACAGAAATAATAAATGATTTAAAAGAGAAGAATTTAAATCAGCATATTATTTTATTTACAGATGGATATATAGCTGAGGGAAATATTAAAAAAAATGAAAAAGAGAGTTGCTTTAAGTTAGTTGAAGGGTTGAGAAAGAAAAAAGTATCTATTAGCACAATAGGGCTTGGTTGTTACTATGATAGAGAGTTTTTAAAAGAGATATCAGAAAAAGCATATAATGGTAGCTTCAATCACCTGAGTGATATTAAGGATTATTATAAAATAGCTACAAGTGAAATTAGTAGAATAAATGGTAGTGAAGAAGTAGATATTGATATTGAAAATGAAGAGATTTTTTGTGTTAATGAGAAAGAAAAATTTTTTGGGAAAAAGAAGATTATAAGTTTGAGCAAAAAAGAAGATAATTTAGTTGTAATTTTTGATGATAATTTAGTTGTAAATGATATAGAGATTAAGTCTACTAAAAAGACTGTGAAAAGAGAGTATCTAGATGAGTTAAGCTATGCATTAGCAAGATATTATGTAAAGCATGATGATGTTCCTAGCATGGAAGGTGCAATAGAAATTAGTGGTGATCAGTATGCATATGATACTTTAGTAAATTGCAATTCATTTATAGAAAAAGGTAGAGCAATTGAGTTTTTAGATGAATTAATTAGTTGTAAGTCTAAAAGATTCAAAAATGGGAAAAGAAATCTAAAGATAGAAAAAGATAGTGAACCTATATGCCTTTTAGAGCTTTTAAATGAAATTATGAATGACGATGGATGTAAGTTATTATGGGACTATTCATATAAATATAAAAGAATTGGTATTAAGGAAAAACAGGTAGAGGATGATTATAAGTTTCAAAGACCTAAAATGGGATTTGGAGAGGTTACTGATATAACTATTGGTGATAAAAAATTAAACATAGGTGTTAGGGTTAAAATTAAAGGTGAGGTCCAAAATAAGATTAATAAATTAAAGTTAGACGCTTGTATTTATAGGGATTATAAGTTAGTTGTGAATGGAAATATAAATACTGATGAAATTTGCTGCATACTATCTAAAAGTGCAAAATCGCTAATAAGAAAAGAAAAACTTTTAAAAGGTGTTATAAAGATTTATAACAAGGAAATATGCATAATCAATTTAAAAAATATTAAGCTTACTAATAAAAAAATATCCCATATTATAGATGAAAAGACAATAGCAAAATACCTTTATGATATTGAGGTTTTAAAGTGTGAAATGTGGGCTTTAAATAAGTATGTAGATGAAGTGTTTAGGGGAAGTATAAAAAGTTTTGAATTAAAAGGAATAAAAGGAGAGGAGTTAAAGGCAAGAGAGTCTTTTAGAGTAGATAGTAAGGGTGTCTATATTCCTTTAAAAATTGAGAAAGATTTAGAAAAACCATATGAATTTTATATATCAAAAGTTGTTGATTGGAAGATAGAAAAATTCCCTAAAACAAGAGAACGAAAATTAGCGTTAGATAAATATAAAATGCTAATTGTCGGAGAAATAAATGAGAGTTATAAGCGAGTTAGGCATAAATTGAATGAGCTTAATAGAGAAAAAAACTATAAACAAAGTATTGTGAATATGGTTAAAATATCAAATAGACTTAATGATAAAAAAGTATTCGTTTGGGATACAGTTAATGAAAAGAAAAAGATTGAAACTGATCCTGAATTTAAGAAGAATATGGTTGTTGGTGGAAGAGTTAAAATAGGTATAAAGGAACTAAATGGAATAAAAGTTAGGGAAGATTTTTATGAAGTGATAAATAAATATAACTAATAAAAAGGGGGTGCATATGCATCCCCTTTTTATTAAGTTTTTATTCACTTATAAATTTATCAGGAATTTTCCCTTAAATTAGCAACCTGATTTAGCCATAGCGCATAATGTTGGGTTTTTAATATCAAATATTAAAAGTTCTGCTGGGTTGTTAACAACATTAATTACTCTTACTGAGTAAGTTGTACAAGCTGGGCAGGCATTACCTTCTATTTTTTTGAAATCAAAGCTATGAGTTACTTCGTCGTTAGCAATTGCAGCTTGGTTAAAGTGTGAGTAAGTCCATGTTCCACATACTGTCTCGCATCCGTTTTCACATTTAACAAGTTCAAATTCTATTCTTGCAGGCATTGTTTGAGCAGCTGCAAATTTTATAAATACTTGTCCTGAGAATTCGATTTGACTTGCAGGGTTTTTTAAACAACTTGAATCAAGAGTTAAACAAACAAGTGATTTAGGGTTAACTGTCACAGCGATAGTACCTGTTATATCAAATGAATGAGGAACATTAGTTGTTGAGCCAGTTGATGCTTCAAATAATACAGGATGAGCACAAGGGCTTAATTTGCAAGTGCATTTTGAGTATTTTCTAGGTTCGCATTCGCAGTAGCTTGGCTCTGGTGCGCAGCCGCAGTTAGGGTCTTCGTTACAATAATTAAGTTTCATAATAATAATTTACCTCCGTTTTATCTTAAGTTATTAATTAATTAATTTATTTGCTTTGCATAGTATATACTATGTTAGGTAAACTACTTTGACACAATTTTAATCTAATATTTTATTGTTTAATTATTCTTGCTATGAGACCTTTTTCAGGGTCTGAACCAACTTCTATATGAGTTGTTACATCAAGATTTTTTTGATTTCTACAAACATCGTATTCAGCAATTACATTAGCTTCATCACTAGGTTCTGGTATGAAAACTTTCTGATTTTGAAGTATTGATATTCCAAGTGTAACTATAAGTTTTGCTACATATTCTTTTGAACCATAAGATTCAAGTTCTTCAAAATTTTCAGTTAATCTTGTATATTCATGAATCCAAAACAATCGTTCGGCTGGTGAGAAGAAATATTCGCAAGATGCGGTATCTTTTTTGTTGGTTTTAAATTCTGTATCGTATTTAGGTTCTAGGGCATAATCTATGTTGATAACGGTTTTAAAGGGGATTGTGATTATAGTATCTTGTTCTTTTTTTAAGGAGTCAAAACAAATAGATAGTTTTTTTTCTACATAACCATCAATGAGCAATTTTTTGTTTTGAGATATGAGTTTGAATTTTCTAATTATAACTTTATTTTCTTTTGAAGTAACGGAATGAATTGGATATTTATATTTAAGTTCGCAGTAAATATCTGTTTCAAATTCTGCAAGGACAACAGGAAAAACTCCAACTAAATTACCAACAGACCCCATTGGAGTTTTGTGTTTAGTTTGATTATAGTTTAAAGTTTGTGCTTCTTGTGGAATTTTATATGTTTCATTTTTTTTATAAGATTTATTTGAATTCTTAGATTCCATTTTTCCTCCATGTTTAAATTATTGAGTTTTAAAAACTATATTATTAGTTATAATATTCAATATTTTTTAAAATGGTATTAAAATAAAATTATTTACAATAAAAGGTAAATAATGTATAATATTAGAAAATAGAATAACTTATCTAGAGTGGTGGAGGGACTGGCCCTGTGAAACCCAGCAACCAATAGTATTTTACTATGGGTGCTAATTCCTGCAGTTTTCTGAGAGATAAGAGTTAATTTTTAGTACGGATATTTCGTGCCTAAAGGATACTCCTTTAGGCACTTTTTTTATCTTTTTTGTTTTAGTAATGAGTAATTTGGGGGTAAATTAAATGAGAATAAAGGAACTTTTTGATAGTAAAGAATTAGTATTTTCTTTTGAGGTGTTTCCGCCTAAAGCTAATTCATCTATTGATGTAATTTATAAAACTTTAGATGAGTTAAAGGGCCTTAGTCCTGATTATATCAGTGTTACTTATGGGGCGGGTGGTAATAGTAAGGATAATAGAACGGCTGAGATAGCAGGGGTTATTAAAAATAAGTACGCAATAGAATCAGTAGCACATTTAACTTGTATAAATTCTAGTGAGAATGAAATTAGAGATGTGCTTGATAATTTAAAGAGCAAAAATGTAGAGAATATTCTTGCACTTAGAGGTGATATTCCAGAGGGTGAAACTTTAAAAGGAGGTTATAGATATTCAGAGGATTTAATTAAAACAGTTAGGGAGTTTGGTGGTTTTAACATTGCTGGTGCATGTTACCCAGAGGGACACAATAAGGAAGAAAGTTTAGATACACATATAGAGATGTTAAAAAGAAAGGTTGATGCAGGGGCAGAACATTTGGTATCACAGTTGTTTTTTGACAATGATAATTTTTATAGATTTCTAGAAAAGTCCAGTAAATCAGGGATTAGCCTGCCAATCCAAGCAGGTATAATGCCTGTTTTAAATGGTAAGCAAATTGATAGAATTGTTTCTATGTGTGGAGTTGAGTTCCCTAAAAAGTTTATGAAAATAGTAGATAGATATGGGCACGATAAAATTGCTTTAAGAGATGCAGGTATAGCTTATGCTGTTGAGCAAATAATAGATTTAGCATCTAGTGGTGTTGATGGAATACACCTTTATACAATGAATAATGCTTATGTAGCAAGTAAAATAAGTGAAAGTGTAACATCGATAGTTACATCTTTAAATAGAAAGATAGTTTAGGAGGAGATATTAATGGAAAAAGTAGAAAGTTTTGAGTTAGATCACAGAAAGGTTAAAGCACCATATGTTAGAAAGTGTTGTACACTTGATGGAGTTAAGGGGGATAAGGTTAGTAAGTATGATTTAAGATTTTTACAACCTAATAAAGAGAGTTTTGGAACAGCAGCAATGCATGGATTAGAGCATTTACTTGCTACGTATTTAAGAGATGAAATTAAGGATATTATAGATATTTCACCAATGGGATGTAGAACAGGTTTTTACCTAAGTATTTGGGGAGATAAGGATATAAGTGAGATAAAAGAAGGATTAGAAAAGGCATTGAAAGTAGTTTTAGATGCTACTGAAATTCCAGCTGCAAATGATATACAATGTGGAAATTATAAGGATTTATCTTTATTTGGTGCAAAAGAATATGCAAAAGATGCTTTAAATAAAGGCTTTTCGTTAGAAATATACGGTTAAATTTAAAAGGCTATCTTTCATTAGATAGCCTTATTTTATAAATTGGAGAGGAATATGAACATAGATAAATTAGAAGTTTTAAGATATTTAGGGCATAAAGGGCAAGAAGTTGATGAGGCTTTGAGTAGTTTAATTGATGAGTGTATAAAAGAAGTTTTTGAAAAAGTAATTCCAAAGCAAGTGTTTGAAACATATGACATAGAAAGAGAAAATGGAGTTATTAACATAAAGGGGACAAGACTTAAATTAATTGGATTTGACATTGCTAGTTGCCTTGAAAATTGTGATAAGGTTGTACTTATGGCAGTAACACTTGGAAATGAAATTGAAAAAATGATTAGATTATCGCAAAGAAGAGATATGACTAAAACAGTTATTTTAGATTCTATTGCAACAACTTATGTGGAAGAAGTTTGTGATAAAATTGAGGATGAGATATATCAGAAGTATAAGAAACTTGGGAAGAGTCTTAGTTTTAGATATAGCCCGGGGTATGGAGATTTACCACTTAGTGTTCAAGGTGAATTTTTGGATACTTTAAATGCGAGAAGGTTAATAGGTTTAAATCTTACTAATACAAATTTATTAACTCCAAGAAAGTCTGTAACAGCAATACTTGGGATTAAAAATGAAGAGAGCAAAAGATTTAAAAGAACATGTGAGAATTGTTTGAATTATGGAACGTGTAAATTTAGAAAGGAAGGTATTACTTGTGGAACTTAAAGAGAAAATAGCTAAAGAAATTTTGATTTTTGATGGAGCTATGGGGACTATGCTTCAAAAGAAGGGTTTAAAACTTGGAGAGAATCCAGAGATTTTTAATATAGAAAAGGCGGATAAGATTTTTGAGGTGCATAAGGAGTATATTGATGCGGGTGCAGATATTATAACAACTAATACTTTTGGTGCAAATGAAAGAAAACTTAATGAAATAGGATATTCTGTTACTGAAATAGTTACAAAGGCTATTGATATAGCAAAAGAGGCTAGAGGTGATAAAAAGGTTTATATAGCACATGATATTGGACCAATAGGAGAAATGCTTGAGCCTATGGGAACTTTAAGTTTTGATGATGCTTATGATGTTTTCAAGAATCAGATGATTGCAGGAGAAAAAGCAGGGGCTGATTTGTTTATTATTGAAACAATGACAGATTTATATGAGGCTAAGGCAGCAGTTCTTGCAGCGAAGGAGAATACAAATTTACCAGTTATAGTTTCTATGAGTTTTGAGGCTAATGGTAGAACATTTACAGGGTGTACAGCTCAAAGTATGGTATTAACTTTAGAGGGGCTTGGTGCTGATGCAGTTGGTGTTAACTGTTCACTTGGACCAGATCAACTTTTTCCTGTTGTTGAGGAAATAGTAAGTCATACTAATTTACCTGTTATAGTACAGGCTAATGCTGGACTTCCTGATATTGCTAATGGTCAGGCTGTTTATAATGTTTCTGCTAAAGAGTTTGCAAAGGGAGCAGGGCATTTCTTTGAACTTGGAGCAACTATAATTGGGGGCTGTTGTGGGACAACTCCTGAATTTATAAGTGAGGTAAAAGAAATTTTAAGCGAACGTAAAATTCCTAAAAGAGAGAGGGTAATTCAAAATGCACTTTGTACACCTTCAAAAGTTGTTAAGGTTGATGGAGTTAGAGTTGTAGGAGAGAGGATTAATCCAACAGGTAAAAAACTTTTTAAAGAAGCCCTAATCAATGAAGACATGGACTATATACTTAATCAAGCAATCGAGCAAGTTGAGGCTGGTGCAGATATTCTTGATGTTAATGTAGGGCTACCAAAGATAAATGAGAAACAAATGATGATAAATGTTATAAAAGATATACAGGCAGTTTTAGATGTGCCACTTCAGATAGATTCAACAAGACCAGATGTTATAGAAAGTGCGTTAAGGTACTATAACGGAAAGGCTATTGTTAACTCTATAAATGGAGAGGAAGAAGTTATGGAAGCAATTCTTCCTATAATTAAAAAGTTTGGGGCATCAGTTATTGGGTTAACGCTTGATAAAAATGGGATTCCTCCAAAAGCTGAGGATAGACTCAAAATAGCAGAAAAAATAGTTAAGAGATGTTTAAGTTATGGAATTAAAAAAGAAGATATTTATATAGATTGTCTTGTTTTAACTGCCTCAGCACAGCAAAAGGAAGTTAAAGAAACTTTAAAGGCAGTAACTTTAGTTAAAGAAAAACTTGGAGTTAGAACACTTCTTGGGGTTTCTAATATTTCATTTGGACTTCCAAATAGAAAGCTTATAAATGAAACATTCCTTACTTTAGCTTTTGGTGCAGGGCTTGATTTACCAATAATGAATCCTAATAATCAAGGGATGATGGATGTGGTTCATTCATTTAAGGTTCTTAGTAATGAGGATAAAGATTCAGAGAATTTTATTGAATTATATGGTGGGGCTGCTAGTAGTGAACCGGTAAAAAAGTCTAGTGGGGGAATTGAAACTAGAGATTTATTAACTATTGTAGTTAAGGGATTAAAAGATGAAGCAAAGGGAGCTACCCAGAAGCTTTTAGCACAGGGGAAAGTAGAACTTGATATAGTAAATGAGGACTTAATACCAGCACTTGACATTGTGGGCGAAAAGTATGAAAAGGGTGAGATATTCTTACCACAACTTATTAGGTCAGCAGAAACTGTTAAGGGCGCTTTTGAGGTGCTTAAAGCAAGTTTAGTTAATAGTGGTGCTACTAAAATAAGTAAGGGGAAATTGATACTTGCGACTGTTAAGGGGGATATTCATGATATAGGGAAAAATATAGTTAAGGTTATTTTAGAAAACTATGGATATGATGTTATAGATTTAGGCAAAGATGTTCCGATAGAAAAAGTTGTTGAGGTTGCTAGAGAAAAAGATATAAAACTTGTAGGACTTAGTGCATTAATGACAACAACATTAGTAAGCATGGAAGAAACTATACAAGCTATAAGAGAAGCTGGTCTTGAAACAACAGTGTTTGTTGGTGGTGCTGTTTTAACAGAAGACTATGCACAAATGATAGGTGCAGATTATTATGCAAAAGATGCAAAGGAATCAGTAGAGATAGCAAAGAAAATATTCACTTAGTAAAATTAGGAATTCTTAAGGGAAACGTAATATAGGTTTCTCACACATTGACCTTAGTTACATATAATAATATGAATTAATTAAGGAAGGTGAGAGATATGGCAGATGCTAATGAGAGAGCTATCGTATGTGAGTACAAGGGGTCTGTAAGTGTAGAACAACCGATAAATCATAGAAGATATACATTTTTAGAAAAAGAAAAGAATGATAAGCTTGTTATTGGTCTTAGATTTGATTCTAGAAATACTGATTCAAATAGGAACGAAATTTTAGGTCAGTGGGCAATATCAGATGATAGATATGTTTTATATTTTCATATTAACATTGAAGCAGATGAAAATGCTCAAAGTGTAGCTTTAAGAGATTCTATGATTAGAAGTAGGCTAGTGAGCTATATAGGCAGAATATTAAAAGCAGATACGAGACTTATAAATTCAAATGAGGAATTATTAAAAGCGCCAGTTATTATTTATTTTAAATGTGCTCTCCCTTATTATAATCGTGTTGAAAAATGGGGAATAGCTAAGGACTACTTAGCTTATAAAAATTCTAAGTTTGGTAGGCACAATAGAAATGAAGTGGAAATTATAAAGCTATTGATGAGAGAACATATTGATGAAAAAATCTTTGGTTTTTACAATGGAAATAAGGATTATAACTTAAGGGACATAGAGTTTGTAGATATAGATAGTAAGGAAGTTTTAGAGATTCATCATATAGAGTTTTTTGTGAATGTTGAAGATAAGGATGAAGTGAAAAAATTTAAAGGGACAATAAAAATTAGCAATGATGTAATTGATATAGTTCAATTTGGATTATATTAAAGTAGAAAAGGATGTATTTTTTAATACATCCTTTTTTTATATGATTACGATATCATTCAAAATATGCATTATGAATTTCGTAATTATCAAATAAATGTATTGAAAATTATTAAATTAATAGTATATAATGTAAAAAACATACATGTTAGGGGGACAACGATATGTCAATAAAGACAGATAAAACTGAAAAAGGCAGAGAAAAATTTTCATCTAGTCTTGCAGTATTTTTAGCAACATTAAGTTCAGCAGTTGGTCTAGGGAATATTTGGTTATTTCCATATGTAACAGGAGAAAATGGTGGGGCAGCTTTTATATTTGTTTATTTTATTTGTATATTACTTATAGGACTTCCTGTGCTTTTAATTGAATTTTCAATAGGTAGAGGAACAAGAAAAAATATATATGGGGCAATAAAGACATTTACTAATAAAAAGATTTTTAGGGCTATGGGAGTTATAGGAATTATAGCTACATCATTTATTTTATTCTTTTATACAGCAGTTGCGGGATGGGTATACTCATATATATTCAAAGCAATTAGCGGAGTGTTTAAAGGCATGGATGCAGGACAAGTGTCAGAAGTATTTGTACAGACTAGTTCGAATCCAGTTAGTGCTATTTCATGGCAAATAGTTGCGGTAATAGTTGCTTGTGGAATTCTTGCTTTTGGCGTTAAAGGTGGAATAGAAAAAATAACAAAAACTCTTATGCCTGTATTAGTTGCACTTTTAATATTTTGTGTAATTAGAAGCCTTATGCTTCCAGGTGCGATGGAAGGAATAGAATTTTTATTAAAGCCAGATTTTTCAAAGATTAATTTAGGTGTCGTAGTTTCAGCTATGGGACTTGCATTCTTTAAGTTATGTATAGGAACAGGAACTATGGTTACGTATAGTAGTTACTATACAGATGATAATAATCTTCCAGCTACGGCAACAAAGGTTTCACTTGCAGATATGGGAGTATCTATACTTGCAGGGCTTGCTATATTCCCAGCAGTATTCTCATTTGGTCTTGAGCCAACAAGTGGGCCTGGATTATTATTTGAAACAATTCCATTAATTTTTGGTGATTTACCAGGTGGACAAATACTTACGGTAATATTCTTTATGCTAACAGCAATGGCAGCTACAATGGCTATGATATCTTTATTTGAAGTTTTAACAGCAGCTTTAGTTGAGGAGTTAAAACTTAATAGAGTAAAGGCACAAGTTATAAATGCAGTAGTTGTATTAGGATTTGGATCGCTTGCAGCATTATCAGGACACCCAAAAGGGCCTCTTGCACACATAAAGATTTTAGGTAATACATTCTTTGACTTTTATGATAAGGCTGTACAGCTATTCTTATTACCGATTAACTGTATACTAATGTGCATATTTGGAATTTACTTTATAAAAAGACAGTTCTTTATTGACCAGCTAACCAATGGCGGGGCTATAAAGAATGAAAAAATTGCAAAAGTAGTTTTATTTATAGCAAAGTATATTACTCCAATATTAATAGCAATTGTTTTTATTGGTGCGTTTATATAGAAAATTGAGATATGAAAAGCTCCCTAAATAATTTTAGGGAGCTTTTTATTAATATTTTTTTCTATTATAGATAGCTTTTATCCACGAACAAATTTGTGTTAGTCCATAAGATGCTAGAATTATAATCATAAACATATTAGGGAAACCATATCTTGAGAATGTCACAAATGGCCAGTAGATTACAGTGGACATAACTAGTAGTACAAGTAACATAATATTCTTTTTGTTTCTATTTAATATAGTTAGGATTATACCTAAAATACCTAGTAACATGTAACCTATCTGAATACATTTCATTGTCTGGAAGTTTACATTTAGTATTGGTCTCCAGTAATAAGGTTCGTTATATAATGTATATGTTTTTCCTAGTGTATACCATGTAGCATATTTAAGTGGCTGAGTTTTAAAGCCAGTTTTAATAATATAATTAGCTAAATCATTTTGTTGTTTATTAGTCATAAATACATGCTCATCATATTTTAGTGTTCCATCTTTTGCAGGAATCTCATTCCAAAAACTTGGAGGATTATGATCTATAAAACTTCCTAAAAGTTTAGGGTTAGCTGATGAGTCTGTGAATAGTATAAAATGACCTTTTAGATTAATATTTCTAATCCACCAAGGTGCAAAGAATATACTAAAAGTAACAAAAGCTATTAGAATATATTTAAGCATATCCTTCCACTTATATTTATTTACGAACCAAAAGATTACTATAAATAATGGGAAGATTGCTGCATTTGGTCTAGTTAAGCAAGTTAAAGCCCAAAATACAGATGTTAAAACATAATAAATGCTCTTATTTTCTTTAATACCAACAATAGCAAAGTAAAACATCAATACAAATAAAAGTTGGAATAGAACCTCAGTTAGTATTAGGTTTGGTGCCATTGCCTCGGGTAGATATAGTGCAAATAAGAATGCTGCTACGATAGCTATTTTTTTGTTAAATAACTCTCTAGCTATTAAGTATATAAAGTATAGTGAAATACCTTGTAAAATAGCTTGCGCAATTCTTATAGCTGTAAGTGCTGAATCACCAGTACCAAAGATAGACATAATTCCACTTAAGAATAAAGGGAAAAGTGGCATTATAAAAGCAGTTCTTACACCATAGTAATATAACTCGTGTTTATCAAGTAATATTTGTGCTGTATTAAAATATCTTACGTCATCATTGTTGAGTTTTTTTAGGCTTCCAAGCAGGAAATAGTTATTATTTCGTAGTGCTTCAAATATAGAAATTCCAACTAGAATAGCTATTGCTATAAATAATAGATATCTATATCCTTTCTCTTTTTCCCACAGATAGTCTTTAATTTTCATCATTTTTGTTATCCTCGACTTTTTTCTTTAGTATGCCAAGTTCTTGTGATATACAAGTTACTTGGGATTTTAATTTTGAAATTGCAATAGTTTGAGTAAATAGTATTAGAAGTAATATAAATATTATTCCTAAAAATAGCGTATTTACTGGATTATAAATTCTTAGTAGTTCTGAAGTCATACTTACAAGTTTTGGGTAAATGCTAAGAACTATAAAAAATATCCCAAGAGCAATCCAAAGAAGTGAGTATTGTAAGCTGAGCTTCGCCTTTTTTATCATAGAAAATATGTAAAATGTAAAAAGAAATGAGGCGACTATAAGTATTATATGAAATATATTATTCAAGATTTCACCTTCTTTTTAAAAATAGATGCAAGCACTATTGCTAGTGTTACTTTTACCATATAATAAACAGAATTTATTATATTGATAGAGGACTTACCATGTTCTCTTTCGTTCATAACAACTGGTATTTCTGAAACTTTAAAACCACTTTTTAAAAGAATCATAAGTGTTTCAGGTTCTGGGTAATCAGTTGGGTAGTACTTTGAAAATACATCAATAATTGCTTTATCACAAAGTCTAAACCCAGATGTTGCATCTGTGATTTTTTGTTTGCTTAAAATTTTTATTAAATAGTAGAAAAAGTTTATCCCTATTCTTCTTACGAAACTTGATTGAAAACCTTCGTTTTTAATAAATCTTGAACCGATAACAAGGTTATTTCCTTTTGTAATTTCTTCATAAGCATCTTTTATATATGTTGGGTCATGTTGACCATCTCCATCTATTTGAATTGCATAATCATAATCGTTCTCTTTTGCATATTTATATCCAGTTTGAACAGCACCACCAATACCTAAATTGCATGGTAAATTTATAAAGTTTATTTTTTCTAATTTGCTTAGAACGTCTTTTGTGTTATCAGTAGAATAGTCATTGATTATAAGGATATCTACTTTTAAAGGGATTGATATAGTTGTTTTATGTATTCTTTCAATCAAAAAAGGAATATTTTTCTCTTCATTGAAAGCAGGAATAATTAAAAGTAATTTTTTCATTAGTTTTCTCCAAATTTTATAATTTTTCAATTGCTAGAATGGTTATTTTATTAATTGCGTATAAATAGATTTATTTTATAAATTTTTATAAGTTCTGATTAAGAATATAGTAATCTTTTTCTATATTCAAGTACTAGTTTTAAATATAGTTATAAATTTTAAGACTTTTTCTGTTAAAAACCCTTTAATATGTAAAAAAAAAAATAGATTTAATAAATTATTGTCTGTGTAATAATGATTTTATTAAATCTAATAAATTAAACAAAATCATTTAAATTATAGCCTATAAAGAGTGAGGAATTCTAGCTTAAAGTAGAAAATTTCCTATTGTTAAGTACGCCACTGGAATACAGATGTATTTTATTTTTGCAAAACTGTGGTAAAAAATGGTAATTGAGTATATAATATTGTTATAGATTAGTTTCTATATTGGGGTATTTAAGAAAAAAGGGGGTTATATACGATGAAAAAAATTAAAATTGCATTACTAGGACTAGGAAATGTTGGTCGTGGTGTGTGGAAAATCTTTGAGTCAAATAGAGATGAGGTATTAAAACGTTCAGGGTATGACGTTGAGATTGCTAAGGTTCTAGTTAGAGATAAGTCAAAGGATAGAGGGGTTGAAGTTCCAGAGGAGCTTTTAACAACAAGTTATAATGATATTATCGAAGATGATGAGATTAAAATAGTTGTTGAACTTATGGGCGGAATAGAACCTGCAAAAGGATATATTCTTGAAGCTATTAAAAAGGGCAAGCATATAGTTACAGCAAATAAAATGTTACTTGCAAAAATGGGAGATGAACTTTTTGCAAAGGCAGATAAACATGGAGTTAAATTCAACTATGAGGCTAGTGTAGCTGGAGGGATTCCAATAATAAGTGGGATTAATGATAGTCTTACTGCTAATAAAATCGAAAAAATGTATGGAATAGTTAATGGAACAACTAACTATATCTTAAGTAAAATGGAGCTTGAAGGTGTTGATTTTGATGATGCACTTAAAGAGGCTCAAGACCTTGGATATGCAGAGGCAGACCCAACATCAGATATAGAAGGATATGATGCACAGTATAAACTTGCTATATTAGCATCACTTGCCTTTGGTACAAAGGTTGAGGTTGAGGATGTTTATAGAGAGGGAATTACAAATATAACAGCAGCAGATATAAAGTATGCTAAGGAACTTGGGCTTAAAATAAAGCTTCTTGCAACGGTTAAAGAAGATGAAAAAGGACTTGATTTAAGAGTTCACCCAACAATGATTCCAGCAACACATCCGCTTGCTAATGTTTATGATGCATTCAATGCCATCTTTATAAAAGGTAACGCAGTTGGAGAGCTTATGTTCTATGGAAAAGGTGCAGGAGATTTACCAACAGGAAGTGCTGTTGTGAGTGATATTATTTCTATCTTAAGAAGTAATGTAGACCATGAAAATGATATTCCAGTAGTTAAAAATAATCTTTGGAAGAAAGAGATTAAAGATATAAAGGATGCAGTATGCAGATACTATATCAGAATTACAACTATTGATGAGCCAGGAGTTTTAGGTTCAATAACTAAAGCCTTTGGTGATAATGAAGTAAGTATAAGATCTATAATTCAAAGAGGTAAGAGAAGAACAGGTGAGTATGTAACATTAGTTCTTGAAACTCACCATACAACAGAAGGAAATATAATATCAGCTATTGATGATATTTATGAAATTAAAGAACTTAAAAAAATTGATAATCTTATTAGAATAGAAGAGTTTAGATAGGTAGTACTATTTATCTAGGATATAGGGAAAGGCAAACCTCAAATAGTGGTTTGCCTTTTTTATTGATTCTTTATAGCTTTAAGTTAGAATAATATGTGTGCTATTAACGCTATTATTGGTAATGTTATAAGTGTTCTTTGTATAAAGATTATAAATAATTCTTTTATACTTATTGGGATTGATGACCCTAAGATAACACTTCCCACTTCTGACATATATATAAGCTGTGTAACTGATACACAAGCAACTACGAATTTTGTGATTTCTGCAATTCCATCTTGAGCTATTATAACTGAAGGTAGGAACATATCTGCAAACCCAACAAGTATTGTACTAGCAGCCTCATTAGCATGAGGTATATTTAAAAGCCAGAATAAAGGTATAAATGGTAGACTAAGTATTTTAAATACTGATGTGTACTCAGCAAGAATAAGAGCAATGCCCCCCATAGCCATAACAACAGGTAAAACTCCAACCATAATATCTAGTACATTATGTATTCCCTCGGAAATAAACCCTTTGAATCCAGTATTCTTTGAAGCTTTATTTATTGCAAGTTCAATACCATAAGTAAATGGAGTGTAACCTTTTGGTATTGCATCAGATGATGCAGGCTCCATATCATTATAGTATTTATTTGATTTCTTTTTTAATGGCCCAATCTTAGGTAATATTATAGCAGCTGCAATTCCTGCAAGTGTTATTGTTGCATAAAATGGTACAAACATATGTTGTAATCCAACTTGTGAAATGATAACAAAACTAAATGTGATTGAAACAGCAGAGAAAGTAGTTCCTATTGTACAAGCCTCTTTTTCTGTATAATGACCTTTTTCATATTGTCTTGATGTAAGGATAACACCTATTGTTCCATCTCCTACCCAAGATGTTAAACAGTCTACTGAAGCTCTTCCTGGAAGTCCAAACAAAGGTTTCATAATTTTTGTAAGCATTGTTCCGCAGAATTCTAAAAGTCCAAAGTTTAAAAGTAATGGTAAAAATAATCCTGCAAATAGGAAAACTCCAAACAGTGTTGGTAAAAGATCTGTAAGAAGAATTCCAGATGTATTTTCACTGATTATAAATTCAGGTCCAACTCTAAAGAATGTAAGTAATGCAAATATAGCACCAATAATTCTAACTGCATACCAAATATTTGATGTATTAAAAAGTGAATATAAAGTTTTGTTATTCACTATAAAACTCGGTTTTATAAATTTTGTGATTGTTGACATGATAGCTATAACTGAAATTATAACCGTTATTATTAATGGTAAGTATGCCTCAAGCAAATTACGTATTAAGCTAGATAAAAATGCTACTGGAATAGTAATACCATCAGCTGTTTTTATAGGAACCATAAAAAGTAGGACTCCTAGTAATGATGGAAATACGAATTTACATATATCTGAAGCTGAATAAGCTTTTTTTACAGTTTTATTTGAAACTTCTAACATTTTAATTCCCCCTTGAATTTTAAAATCTCGTAACTCATAAGTTAATTATATATTACAAAAATATGCAAATCAACATATTTATGCAAAATAATCACATATAATTGCATAAATATACGTTAATTTTTAGTGAATGGTTGTTAATAAAAAATCTTTAGTGAATATCAATTGTGTAACATATGTTACCGACTTTTCCTTAAGAACTTGATATTATGGATTTATGGAAAGAAAAGTTAAGTTTTAAGAGAGAAATCTTTTGAGGGTTTATTAATATAAATATACGGATGGATAAGGAGATTATCATGGAGAAAAAAATGTTTTGTTTTCAATGTCAAGAAACAGCAGGTTGCACAGGATGCACTATTAAAGGAGTTTGTGGTAAAAGCCCAGAACTTGCAGGACTACAAGATTTATTAGTTTATGTAACTAAAGGACTTTGCGCTGTTACAGTTAAGGCTAAAGAAGTAGGAATAACAAATGAGTTTATCAACAAATATATAGTAGAATCATTATTTACTACAATAACAAATGCTAACTTTGATAATGCAGTATTTATAGAAAGAGTTAAAGAAACTATAAAACTTAGAGATGAATTAAAAGCTGAAGTTATAGTAGGCGGTGGAAATTTAGAAAATTTACCAAAAGCAGCAGTATGGATGGGTGAATCTAGAGCAGAAATGTTAGAGAAAGCTAAAACAGTTGGAGTTCTTTCAACAGAAAATGAAGATATTAGAAGTTTAAGAGAACTTATAGTGTATGGGGCTAAGGGGCTTTGTGCTTACCTTAAACATGCAAGTGCATTAGGATATGATGATGCACAGATAAACTTTGAAATGCAAAAAATGCTTGTAGCTACAATGGATGATTCACTTTCAGGAGAAGTTCTTACAGGAATGGCTCTTGAAATGGGTAAACTTGGTGTTGATGGAATGGCTATATTAGATAAAGCTAATACAACAAGCTATGGTAATCCAGAAATGACAAAAGTTAATATTGGTGTTGGAACTAAGCCGGGAATATTAATATCAGGACATGACCTTAAAGATATGGAGCAATTACTTGCTCAAACTGAAGGGACAGGAGTAGATGTTTATACTCATAGTGAGATGTTACCTGCTCATTATTATCCAGCATTCAAAAAATATAGTCACTTTGTAGGAAACTACGGAAATGCTTGGTGGAAGCAAAAAGAAGAGTTTGAAAGTTTTAATGGACCAGTTCTTATGACTACAAACTGTATTGTACCTCCAAAAGATAGTTATATAGATAGAGTTTATACAACAGGTGCAGCAGGATATGAAGGAATGAAGCATATTACAGCTGATGAAAATGGAGTTAAAGATTTTTCAATGTTAATAGAACATGCAAAAAGATGCGCAGCTCCAACAGAGATAGAAACAGGAGAAATCATTGGTGGATTTGCACATGCACAAGTATTTGCTTTAGCTGATAAAGTTGTTGATGCAGTTAAAACTGGAGCTATAAAAAGATTCTTTGTTATGGCAGGGTGTGATGGTAGAGCTAAGTCAAGAAACTACTACACAGATTTTGCAAAAGAATTACCAATGGACACAGTTATATTAACAGCAGGGTGTGCAAAATATAAGTATAATAAATTAAACCTTGGAGATATTGGTGGAATACCAAGAGTTCTTGATGCAGGACAATGTAATGATTCATATTCACTTGTTCTTATAGCATTAAAACTTAAAGAGATATTTGAACTTACAGATGTTAATGAATTACCTATAAGTTACAACATAGCTTGGTATGAGCAAAAAGCAGTAATAGTATTATTATCATTATTACATCTTGGAGTTAAGAATATACACCTTGGACCAACACTTCCAGCATTCTTATCACCAAACGTTGCAAAAGTTCTAGTGGAGAACTTTGGAATTGGTGGAATTACTAATGTAGAAGATGATATGAAAATGTTTCTTAAAAAATAATATAAGTTAAATATAGGAGTTGTTTAGAGGTTATATCTTTAAATAACTCTTTTTTTATATCTAAACTTTTCAGTTGATATTTAACCTCAATTAAAAAGGCGACATGACTAAAAGATGGAGAGTAAAATAATAGGAAAGAAGAAATTATGCTAAGACTAGACGGAATAGGGGTTAAGCACTAATCTTTATAGAAATATAACAAAAAAAAGAATTTTATGATGCTTAAATGAAGTTTTAAATTTACCTTTTTATATTTTAATTGAAAGGAAAAAGTTTTTATTCTTACAAAAATGAGATTTTTAGTTAACAACATGAATTTATATCTGTTTATAAATTTAAACCTATTTATATTAATAGTAATTAATAAAAAATGCTATTTTAATGATAAAAATGAATTTAAACAAAAAGTTAAATTTGTGAATTTAATGTTAAAAGAGCTAGTTTTAAATTAATTTTATTAAACATAGGGGAGATTTTAAATTAGCCTTTTAGAAATTTTATAAAAACATTAAAAATATCACTTTAGAAATCTATGAAGCTATTTGTAGGGGGGATTGAATTTGTTAGACTTTCTGTGTAAAATAAAAATCGTCTTTGAAAACAAGTTCTCATTTAGAATACATTTTTCTTGTGAAAATTTATTCTCAATTAGAATTAGTTATCTGAAAGTCTAATATAATACAAGGAGAATAACTGATGAAAAATAAAAAAAATCAAAAGTTTGATCAAGAACATTTTAATAAGATCACTTCAAAAATTCGTGAACACAGTGGAGTTTCGAATGAAAAGTTATTAAAGTCGTTTAATACATCACTTGATGGTTTAAGTACATCACAGGTTAAACAAAATATTTCTACTTATGGAAATAACGATACAAACTCAAATAAACGTACGCCAGTAATTATTCAATTTTTAAAATCTTTTGTAAATCCATTTGCAGCTGTATTATTAATAATTGCAATTATAAGTTACTTAACTGGAGTTGTGTTTGTTCCAAAATCACAACAGAGTTGGTCACAAATATATATCATTATTGCCTTAATACTTATTGGTGGAGTAATTCAGTTCACTCAAGAGTATAGATCAGGTAGGGCAGCTAGAGCATTAGAAAACTTTGTAAAGAGTGTGTGCTTAGTAAAAAGAAATAATAATAATTTTGAAAAAATAGATACAAAGAACCTAGTAGTAGGTGACATAATTAAATTACAAGTAGGAGATATGATTCCTGCTGATTTAAAAATATTAGAGTGTAAAGACCTTTTAATTAGTCAGTCAACTTTAACAGGTGAGTCTGAGCCGATAGAAAAATTTACAGTAAATAATTCTAATAGTTCTGAAGTGGGAGATTATACGAATATCTGTCTTCTTGGAACAAACGTTGTAAGTGGTACAGCCACAGCCGTAGTTATAGGAACAGGAAAGAATACATATTTTGGTGCTATGCAAGCATCATTAGCAGAAGCAGATACAGAAACAGACTTCGATAGAAGTGTAAGAAAAGTATCAAAAATGCTTTTAACATTTATGGTTATTATGGTACCTCTTGTACTTGTTATAGACTGGTATCAAACAGGAAGTTTCTTAGATTCATTAATGTTTGCTGCATCACTAGCAGTAGGGTTAACACCAGAAATGTTACCAGCTATCATATCAGAAAACCTTGCAAAAGGTGCTGTTAAGATGGCTAAAAAGAAAACTGTTGTTAAAAAGATTAACTCAATACAAAACTTTGGTTCAATTGAAATTCTTTGTACAGATAAAACTGGTACATTAACAGATGATCACATAAGAGTTGAAGAGTGCATAGATACAGCAGGAAATACTTCAGATGAAGTTCTTAAATATGCTTATATCAACAGTGTAAGTCAAAATGGATTACAAAATGTAATAGATTTTGCAATAATGGATGCAGCAAAAGATAAGAACATTGATAAAACAATAGAGAACAAATTCAAAAAACTTGATGAGTTAGCTTTTGATTTTACAAGAAGAAGAATGTCAGTATTAATAGAAGAAAATAACGAGTCTACATTAGTAACTAAAGGTGCTTTTGAAGAAATGTTACAAATTTCTAAATTTGTAGAAATGAATGGTGAAGTAGTTGAAATAAATGCTGGAATCATTTCTAAACTTAAGAAAAAAATAGATCAATTAAACCTTGAAGGTATGAGAGTTGTTGCTCTTGCTAAAAAGCAAATGAGTAAAACAACTGCTGAATTAGAAGATGAGTCAGAAATGACTTTAGTAGGATTCTTAGGCTTCTTAGATCCACCAAAAGAGACTACAAAAGATGCTATAAGTGCGTTAGAGTACTATGGTGTTAATGTAAAAATCTTAACTGGTGATAATGAACTTGTTACTAAAAAAGTTTGTGATCAAGTTGGATTTAAAATAACAGGAACTTTACTTGGACCTGAAATTGCTAAAATGAGCGATGCAGAATTAACAGCTAAGGCATTAAAAGCTAATGTGTTTGCTAAGTTAAACCCACTTCAAAAAGCAAGAATCGTGAGAGTATTAAAAAATGCTAATAAGGTTGTCGCTTTTATGGGAGATGGAATAAACGATTCTATCGCATTAAAAGAATCAGATGTAGGAATTTCAGTAGATACTGCTGTTGAAATTGCAAAAGAAGCAGCTGATGTTATATTATTAGAGAAAGACCTTATGGTGCTTAAAGAAGGTATTATTGAAGGAAGAAAAGTCTTTGCTAATACTACTAAATATCTTAAAATTACAGCTAGTTCAAACTATGGTAACTCTATAAGTGTCCTTATGGCAAGTATCTTCTTACCATTCGTACCGATGTTACCACTTGAATTATTAGTACAAAACTTAGTTTATGATATTACTCAATTATTTATCCCTTGGGATAATGTTGACCCTGAACTTATTGCTAGACCAAGAAAGTGGAACTCTAGAGAGATTGGGAAAATGCTTATAGTATTTGGACCTACTAACTCACTGTTTGATGGAATTACATTCCTTACTATGTGGTTTGTGTTTGGCTGTACAACAATGTTAACAGCTCACTTATTCCAAACAGGTTGGTTTATTGAGGGAGTTTCAAACTCTATCTTCGTTCTATATACATTAAGAACAGAAAAAATACCATTTATACAAAGTAACCCATCATGGATATTTAACTTATCAATAATAGGTGCTCTTCTAATTGGATGGATACTTCCATATACATCAATTGGGCATGCTATGGGTATGGTTTATATTACACCATGGTACATCCTATATATCGTTGGATTGATGGTATTATTATGTATCCTAACACAAGTTGTTAAAAGACTTTATATCAAGAGATTCGGAGCTCTTTTATAAAGTGAAGGAGGAATCAAAATGAATGATGCATTAATGGTTCTTGGAGTTATTACTGGATTAATTGCCTACTTAGGGCTTCCAGCTTTAGTTCTAATCAAGAAAGATCTTTAAACTTATAAAATTTATAAAATAAATAAAAATATCCTAGTCAAGTTCATATGACTAGGATATTTTTTGTTCATTATTAGTTTTTTTAAAACTTGGTTTGATATATATTATTCTAAAAGAAGAAAAGTGTTAATAAAAGCCTGTTGAATACAAAATTCAACAGGCTTTTAAATTTAAAGTTTGAATGCATGCATTAATAAATACACTAGGAATATTGCAGATACTACGTAAGTAGGAATTGGAACTTCTTTACCTTTTTTAACACATATTTTTGTTATTGGGTAAAGTATAAATCCAAATGCCATACCATCAACAATACTAAATGTTAAAGGTATCAATACAAATAGTATGAATACTGGGAATGCTTCAGAAAAATCATTAAAATCAATTTCTTTTACATTAGCCATCATAAGTGATCCAATTATTATAAGTATTGGTGCAATTGCTGCGTTTGGTATAAGTGTTATTGTTGGTATAAAGAATAGTGAGAGTAATATAAAGAATGCTGCAAATACCGCAGTTAATCCTGTTTTACCACCTGAAATTATACCTGATTGTCCTTCAACAGTTGAAACTGATGGGCTTGTTCCAAAGATTCCACAAGCTATTGTTGAAAGTGCAACTGACATAAGTGCTTTTTTGTTTTTTTCTGGAGCATCAAGCATTCCGTTAACCTGTGCATGTAGAAGACCAACATTTTCAAATACAAGTACAAGAGTTAGTGAGAATACTGCAATCCAAAAGTTCATATTTAGCATTCCGCTAAAATCAAATTGCATAAATATAGAACCATAATCAGCAAAACTTGGTACAGAGAATCCAGCAGTGCTAAAGTTTGTATCTCCAAGAATTATTGATAATACTGTTCCAAAGATTATTCCGATAAGGAAGTTTCCAGGAACCTTTTTTATAAATAATATAACCATAAGAATAAGAGTTAATACAAATACTAGTATGTGAGCTTGTCCAAGACTAGCCATTTTTACAAGAGTTGTTTTATCTCCTACAACAAGACCAGCTTTTTGAAGACCTAGAAATGTTATAAATAATCCTATTCCAACAGTTATTGCTACTTTTAGTGAGTGTGGTATTCCTTTATCAAGTAAGTTAGATATTGGAGTTACCGCAATAATTGTAAATAATATACCTGAGACAATTACAGCTGTAAGTGCCTGTTCAAAACTTAAGCCCATTGTTTGGACTATTGTGTAAGTAAATAAGGCGTTAATTCCCATACCTGGCATAATAACCAGTGGTGCATTACTGATGAATGCAACTAACAGACAACCTGCTATTGATGCTAGAACAGTCGCTATAATTAGCGGTTGCATCCCTTTTCCTCCATCACTTAAAATACTAGCATTAACTACAACAATATAAACTGCTGCAAAGAAAGAAGTTAAACCAGCCATAAGCTCGATTTTAACATTAGTGTTGTGTTCTTTGAGTTTAAAAATTCTATTCATTTTTTTCTCCTTGTTAATGTTGTATCCCTCGCCCGCCCATATTATAAGGTAAAAAGTATTACAAATAATACTTTCATATTATAGCAAGGTAAAAAGCATAGTACAATAAGGATTCAAACAATTACATAAAAATTTCAGTGAATTCACAGTTTAATAACCTAATAAAACCTAATATACAATAAAATAGGAGAAAATTTTAGCATATAAAAGATATTATGGGTTTAAATGGTCGCATAATTAAATATAAATATCTTGAATTTAACTATTTTGTCTTTTTATAAAAAAGACCCCTGAAATCTAAAATTGATTTCAGGGGTTTAATTATTTCTTTAATAATTTAGATTTATATTTATTAGCAAGCGGTAAAATCTGATGTACTGCATATGATGCTAATAAAATTATCATAAACATATTTGGATATCCATATCTTGAAAAGGCTACGAAAGGCCAGTATGTTACTGTGGAAATTGCAAGCAGTGTTAAAAGCATACCATTTGATTTTGAACGGTTCTTTTTAAAGAACATCAGAATGATTCCAGCTATTGAAGTTAATACTATTACTGCATGCCATGTGTACATAATTGGCTTTGAAATACCAAGTACAGGTCGCCAGTAATAAGGCTCCTTATACATTGTGTATGTTTTCCCAAGTGAATACCATGTAGCATATTTAAGTGGTTCTTTTTCAAAACCTGTTTTTATAAGATAGTTTCCTAGTTTATCTTGTTCTGCTTCGGACATGTATTTTTTAGCAATTCTTCTATCATATAAATCTTGATATTCAGGGTCTATTTCATTCTTAAAAGAAGGTTCTGCATTAAATATGAATGCACCTATAAGTTTTGGGTTAGCTGATGATTCTGTGAAAAGGAAAAACTCTCCACGAAGGTTAACATTTCTAATCCACCAAGGAGCAAAACAAATAGTAAATGCTATGAATGCAACAAATGTATATTTGCACATATCTTTAAATTTATATTTATAAACTATCCAAAAGATAATTATAAATAGTGGAAATGATGCAACATTTGGTCTTATAAGAGAAGTAAGTCCCCACAAGAATGATGTTATTACATAAGGTAGCATCTTGTTTTCTTTTATCGCAATTATTGCAAAATAGAATAATGAGATAAATAGTAGTTTAAATAAGACTTCTGTTAATATAAGGTTTGGAACCATATATTCAGGTAAATAAAGTGCAGTTAAAATTGCTGCAATTGCACCGATTTTTTTATTAAATAATTCTCTTCCAAGTAAATAAACAAGGTATAAAGATAATCCTTGCATGAAGGCTTGTATAATTCTTATAGCAAGAGTTCCACCTTCTCCTGTTCCAAAGATAGCCATCACCCCACTAAGAAATATTGGGAAAAGTGGCATTATGAAAGTTGTAGGATTTGTCCCGTAATAAATTAGTTTACCTTCATTTAGTAAAACCCTACTTGTATTAAGATATCTAACATCATCATTATTAAGCTTTGCTACGTCTCCAAGAAGGAAGTAATCACCATTAGTTAAAGCTAGGATAGATGATACTGCGATTATAATAACAGTTAAAAGTAGTATAAGATTTCGATATTTTTTATCTTCTTCATAAAAATATTTTTTAAAATTCATTTAAATCCCCTTAAATTACTTAATTGATATAACAGTAACACCAATTAAGATGATGATTGTACCAATAAAAGTATTAGTATTTATTTTTTCGTGTAAAATGAAATATCCAGCAGCTAAAGATATGATATAACTCATACTTTGTAGTGGATAAACTTTAGTTAAATCATTAGTTTTTAAGATGTAAAACCAATATATAGTAGCAACGGCATAGATAACTAAACCACCAAAAATATATTTATTAAAAATTGCAAATATTATTTCTTTTGCACTGCTAAGTGAAACTTGATCAAGTCCAATTTTCCAAAGTAATTGACCACTGACAAGCATAACGCAGTTTAAAAGAACTAGTAAAATAGTTTTTATTTTAAGTCCCCCTTAGAAATCTCTTCTGCTAGTAGTCCTAAAGCTTGCGACACATTTGTTATCTGTGTTTTAAGTTTTGATATAACTATCGTTAGAGTGAAAATTATTAAAATTAAAAAGAATATGATTATTAAAAACAAGGCATTCATAGGAGTTTCTATCTGTAAAACACCAGAAATATATTCAAGTAAATTAGGAAATACGCTTAGAATAACAAAAGAAATGCCGGTTGCAAGCCAAAGAATTGAATAACTTAATTGAAGTTTATTTTTTTTGACCATAAGCAGTATGTATAGAGTAAACAAAGATGATGCTACAAGCATTATAATTTGAAGATAATTACTCAAAGATTATACCCTCCTTTTTTGTGCTAAATTTTGCAAATAAGATAGCTAGTGTTACTTTTATCATGTAATAAATTGATTTAGGTAAATTGATAGAAGAGACGCCGTGTTTTCTATCATTCATAACAACAGGAATTTCACTAATTTTTAAATCAAGTGCTATTAGTTTAATTGTTGTTTCAGGTTCAGGGAAATCAATAGGATAGCTAGAGGCAAATATAGAAATAACCTTTTTGTCAGCCATTCTAAAGCCAGATGTTGCATCTGTTATCTTTTTTCCAGTTAAAAATTTTATTAAATGATAGAAGAATGATATTCCAACTCTTCGCAGTTTGCTAGATTGAAAACCTTCATTTTCAATAAATCTTGAACCAATAACAAAGTTCTTATTATTTTTTATTTCATTATATAAATTAACTATATATTCAGGGTTATGTTGTCCATCACCATCTAGTTGAATAGCATAATCATAATTATTTCTTTTAGCATATTTATAACCAGTTTGAACTGCACCGCCAATTCCAAGATTGCAAGGTAAGTTGATAAATTTTATGTTACTTATCTTTTTTAAAAGTTCTTCTGTATTGTCGGTAGAAAAATCATTTATTATAAGAATATCAACTTGTAGAGTTTCTGGAAATTTTGTTTTATTTATATTTGTTATTAAATTTGGCAAGTTTTTACACTCGTTAAATGCTGGTATGATTAATAATAATTTATCCATAGAAACCTCCTTGTAAAAGCGCTAGTATATATTAAGACAAGGACAATCATAGCAAAATAATATGGAATATAAATCAAAATAATGTTAAAATTTTGAAAAGAAGAGATGAATTTTCTTTAAAAAGGTATATTTTATTGAGAAAAATAAAAAAAGTTAGGGGAAATATATGAAAAAAACAGTTTTAATAACAGGAGCTACAAGCGGTATTGGGCTTTCCTTTGCTAAAATTTTTGGAGAGAAGGAAAATAATTTAATACTTGTAGGAAGAAATAAAGAAAAGTTAGAATCAATTAAAAAGGATTTTGAGAAAAGATATAAAATAAAGGTATTTACATATGCAGTTGATATTTCAGATAGAAATGAACTAGAGAATTTATGGAGTGATATAGAAAGTAGATTTTCTAGAATTGATGTTTTGATAAATAATGCTGGTGCTGGGTTTAATGGTGAATTTTCAGAAATTTCTTGGGAGAATCACGAGAGCATAATGGAAGTGAATATGAGGGCATTAACTAGACTTTCATACATGGCAGTTAATCATATGAAAAAGAATAAAAGTGGAAGTATTTTAAATGTTGCATCAACAGGTTCATTTCAAGCAGGGCCAATGATAGGTGTTTATTATGCTACCAAAGCTTATGTATTATCTTTATCTACTGCAATTGGTCAAGAGGTTAAGAAAGATGGAATTAATGTAGTAACTTTATGCCCAGGAGCTACAAAGACAGAGTTTTGTAAGAGGGCTGGTAAAGAGGATTTAAATAATGCTATGTCATCTGATGATGTTGCTGAAATTGGGTACAGAGGGCTTATGAAAAATAAGGCTATTATCATTCCTGGATTCTTTAATAAGGTAGCAATTTTTATATCAAAAATATTATCTTATACATTAATGGCGAAAATCGTTAAAAGAATCCAAAGCAAGGTGACTAAAAAGTGAAAATAATTGATAGGAAATTTGGGTATAACTATTAAAGGTGATATTTTTGATAACTTGTTTTTATCGTTAAAAGTTGTAATATTAAGGAGTATTTTTAATTCGAGGTGATAGTATTATGGACAGTAAAAACTTTAAAAATAAGTTTGAGATTATTAAGAAAAAAAGTGAAGAAGAAATTAAAGCTATTGAAAGTGAAATGAAGGAAAAGGGAGAAAAAGAATTAGCAAAATTGAAAGATGATGCGAGGTATCTAGAGACAGGTCTAGATGAGTATGCAAAAGATAATACAGAAGAATCTTTTCCGAATTTTAACAGGTACTAGTTCACGCTTAAGGAGTTTCAATGAGTTATTTTGAGATTGAGCAGAGAAAAGTCTTTATATAAATATGCTTTTGGGTTTATAAAGTAGATTTATGTAAAGGCTTTTATTAATTTAAAATAAAAATAAAATTAATGCTTTTATACTAATAAAGTTGCTAAAAGGCAAAAAAAATACTTAATTAATTATTATATTATTAAAGAAAGAGCAATAAAAAAAGAAATATATGAATTTAATTATAAAATGAGTTTCGAAATTATAAAATATATAACCATAAATATGATAATATCGTATATTAACCTGATTTTTTTATCTTTATAAGGAGAGTATAATCTAATGTGATTTAGCATTAGTAATTTTTGTAGATTGCTTAAATCATTTTGATAGTAAAGTTTCACAACTTTTAAGTAGGAGGCGAACAGTTAATTAGGTTTAAAAATTTAATTGATTAGACTGCTAGCCTCCCATGTTCGTAAAGAGCATGGAGTGGTAGGTATTGATTTACTTACACAAAATCCTTTGAATTGCTGGGAACTCTTAAAGCTAGCTAAACTAAAACATAAGGGTGAAATATACCTAGGTGTGAATGTTACGAAAGTAAAAAAAATTAGCTAGATAGCATAAGGTTAAATCCTAAGTGTTAGTCCAAAGTAACATAATATTTGTTGCTTAAATTACTTTAAGTAAGTAAGGAAAATAGATAATCAGCAGGTAAGCCTCGAATAGAGGAAACTTCAACGACTATGGCGTAATGCCAGTACACTATAAGTTATTGATAGTGGAAGTGGAGGACACCTAACTACTTTTATAGTAGCAGGTGGTGAGATAGTCTACGCTTGTGTGAAAGCATAAGAAGTTCATAAGAGAACTGCACAGAAGTAGCGATTCTGTGTGAATGAAATGTCTATGAAAATGACCTAGTTCATTGATAAATTTAAATATTTAAAAACTGAATAATTAAATTTAGAACAGAAGGCTGTTTTATATGCAGACATTTCCTCTGTCATTTTATAGACCATATTTTTAGTTTATAGGGTGACCAAACCAAAAATAAATGATTGGAGAGGATCGCATATGAAAAAAGATACATCTAAAAAACAATTTGATAGAAAGGGCTTTGATAGAGTTGTAAAACATCTACAAAGAAACACTAATCTATCTAAAGAAGAGTTATGTGAAAAATTTGCTACATCAGAGGATGGTTTAAAACTAGAACAAGTTTCTAAAAATGCTGAAAAATATGGGAAAAATGATACAAAAGAAGAGAAAAAAGTACCTGTAATTGTGCAGTTCTTTAAATCTTTTGCAAATGCTTTCGTATTAGTTCTTTTAATTATAGGAATTATTACATATTTAACTAGCATTGTGTTTGTCCCAAAATCACAACAAAGTTGGTCACAGGTAATAATTATTGTAATTCTTATATTCACAAGTGGAATAATTTCATTTGTTCAAGAGCATAAGTCTGGAAAAGCAGCAGATTCACTTAAAAAGCTCATTAAGACAACTTGTAATGTTAAAAGACATGATGGTCAATATGAGAAGGTTGATATGCTAGATTTAGTTGTAGGGGATATTATAAAACTTACAACAGGAGATATTATTCCTGCTGATTTAAGAGTTATTGAATGTAAGGACTTTTTTGTAAGTCAGTCAGCTTTAACAGGAGAATCAGAGCCAATTGAGAAAAAAACATATAATCATGCAGAGGGAAAAGAGGCTGGGAACTATGAGAATATTTGTCTTTTAGGAACAAATGTTGTTAGTGGTACAGCTGTTGCAATGGTTATTGGAGTTGGTGAGCATACATATTTTGGAGCTATGCAAAGTTCAATGGCAGATATAGATGAAGAGACAGGCTTTGAAAAAAGTGTTAAGAAAATTTCAACTATGCTACTTAAATTTATGTTTGTAATGGTTCCTTTAGTTCTTGTTATTGATTGGTATCAAACAAAAAGTTTTTTAAATTCACTATTATTTGCAGCATCAGTAGCTGTTGGTTTAACACCTATTATGCTTCCAACAATAGTTTCAGAAAACCTTGCAAAAGGTGCTATTAAAATGTCTAAGAAAAAAACTGTTGTTAAAAAAATAAGTGCTATTCAAAACTTTGGTTCAATGGAAATCCTTTGTACTGATAAAACAGGAACACTTACAGATGACAAAATAGAGGTTGCAGCACATATTAATGTTAACGGTGAAATATGTGATAATGTACTTAAGTACGGATTTATAAATAGTTCACTTCAAAGTGGACTTCAAAATGTTATAGATTTTGCTATTATGAATCTTGCTAAAGAGAAGAACTTTGATGAAGAGTTAAAAGGCAAGATGAATAAAGTTGATGAAATAGCTTTTGATTTTACAAGAAGAAGAATGTCAATTGTAATAAAAGATGAGCTTACAGATAGAGCGAAAATTATTACAAAAGGTGCTTTAGAAGAGATGCTTTTAGTATCTAAATATGTTGAGGTTGATGGTCAAATTCTTGAGATTAATGATAAGATTTTATCAAAAATCAGAAAAGAAGCTAGAGATTTAAACAATGAGGGTATGAGAGTTATTGGTGTTTCAATCAAAAATGACCAAGATCCAAATAAAAGATTTGGAGTAACTGATGAAGATGACATGATTTTAGTTGGCTTTATAGGATTTTTAGATCCACCAAAAGAGAGTACAAAAGAGGCTTTACAAGCTCTTGCGCATTATGGGGTAGATGTAAAAATCTTAACAGGAGACAATGAACTTGTTACAAAAAAAGTTTGTCAGCAACTTGATTTTAAAATAACTAATATCGTTCTAGGTCCAGAGATGGAAGAAATGGATGATGATAAATTATTTAGAGTAGCTATGAAGACAAATATATTTGCAAAACTTAATCCACTTCAAAAAGCTAGACTTGTTAGAGTTCTTAGAAATGGGGATAAGATAGTTGGATTTATGGGTGATGGAATCAATGATTCTATTGCTTTAAAAGAATCAGATGTTGGGATTTCAGTTGATACAGCAGTTGATATTGCTAAAGATGCTGCTGATGTAATACTTTTAGAGAAAGATTTAATGGTTCTTAAAGAAGGTATTATTGAGGGAAGAAAAGTATTTGCAAATACTACTAAATATCTTAAAATTACAGCAAGTTCAAACTATGGTAATGCTATAAGTGTTCTAATGGCTAGTATTTTCTTACCATTTGTACCTATGTTACCTATTGAACTTCTAATTCAAAACTTAGTCTATGATATTACACAAGTATTTTTACCTTGGGATAATGTAGATGAGGAGCTTATTGCAAAACCAAGAAAATGGAATGCAAAAGATATTGGGAAAATGATGATTGTCTTTGGACCTACAAATTCAATATTTGATATTTGTACATTTGCACTTATGTGGTTTGGATTTGGATGTACAACAATTGCATCTGCTTCAACTTTCCAAACAGGATGGTTTATAGAAGGTTTCACAACTCAAGTTCTAGTTTTATATATGCTTAGAACAGAGAAAATTCCATTCCTTCAAAGTAATGCATCATGGCAACTTAATGCTTCAATCGTGGTTTCACTTCTTATTGGATGGTTCTTACCTTACACAAGTTTTGGACACACAATTGGAATGGTTAAACTAACACCATATTACTTTATATTTATAGCTTTCGTAATTATAGGTTACTTCTTCTTAACACAAGCTGCTAAGAAAATTTACATTAAAAGATTCGGAAGAATATTATAATATTTTAGTAAGGGGTGTAGAACATGAAGATATTAGTAATCGGAGGGTTAATTATTGCGGTGATAGCTTATATAATTTTACCTGCTGTTATTTTAGTAAAAAAAGATTTATAAATTCAAATAAAAAACCTGTGGATAACTATTTTAAAAAGTTATCCACAGGTTTTTCTTATATAAACTTAAATAAAAATATGTGCATATTTTTAAAGTCCTAAAACTAACTTCTCTATTGCTTTTGCAACTCCATCATTATCATTTGTATCTGTGATATATTGTGCTGCTTCTTTAATTTCTGCAACTGCATTTCCCATAGCAACTCCCATTCCTGCGTATTCAATCATTGGGAAGTCATTCATTGCATCACCTATTGTTATTACCTCTTCTTTAGTAATTCCAAGATGTTTAACAAGTCTATCAAGAGCTAGTCCTTTATTTGATTGCTTGTTAAAGAATTCAAGGAAGAATGGTGTACTTTTAGCTACACTATACTTGTCCCAAAGTTCTTTAGGAAGTTTAGCCATTCCAGCATCTAATATTTCTGGCTCATCTATCATCATAACTTTAACTATTGTCTCTTCTGGGTCTATGATGTCATGAGGAACTATGTTAATTTCTATATCATTTATATCTGCTTCAACTTGTGTGTATTTGCTATGCTTTGGAGTAATTAGTCCTCTATCTTTTGAGAAACTATGTATGTTAACCCCTACTTCTTTGCTTAAAGCTACAAGGTCTGAAAGGTCTGAACCTTTTAGTGTAATGTCTGATATTACTTCTTTAGTTGCAACATTTTGTACTAAGCATCCATTGTAGCTTAGTGCATAGTCATTTTCAGTTATAAGCTCTAATTGGTCTAATGATTTAAGTAATCCTTCAAGTGGTCTACCTGATGCTAACACTACATAAACACCTTGTTTTCTTGCTTCTCTTATTGCATCTTGAGTTCTTTTTGTGATTTCCTTCTTGCTATTTAAAAGAGTTCCATCCATATCTATTGCTATTAATTTATACATATTAATCCCCCGATTATTTTTATTTCATTCTAAAATTTAGTCTATATAAATAGCTTATAATAATGTAAAAAATATATCAAGGTACTAAAAGGTGACTGATGAATATAAAATTTACACTTTTATAGCGTATGATTATATAGATAGAAGAAATACATATAGTGTATAATAAATAATAAAAAAAGAGTGATAAAAGGGGCTGGAAAAAGACAATGGCAGTAAGTATTAAGGATGCAAAAAGAATAGTTGTAAAAGTAGGAACATCAAGTCTTACACATAAAAATGGAAATATAAATCTTGGAAGCATAGAAAAGTTTGCAAGAGTTTTATCTGACCTTCAGAATATGGGGAAAGAAATGATACTTGTTTCTTCAGGTGCAGTTGGTGTTGGAGTTAGTAGAATGGGGCTTAAAGAAAAGCCTAGTACAACTAAGGGAAAACAGGCAGCAGCGGCAGTTGGGCAATGTCATTTAATGAATATATATAGTAAGTTTTTTTCAGAGTATGGACATTTAGTAGCACAGGTTCTTTTAACTAGGGATGTAATTGAGGATGATAGAATGAGAAGCAATGTTTGCAATACATTCGATACTCTTTTAGAGCAAGGAATTATCCCAGTAGTAAATGAAAATGATACAGTTTCGATAGATGAGATAGAGAATATATGTAATTTTGGAGATAATGATAATTTATCAGCGATAGTTGCACTTTTAACTAATGCTGATTTACTTGTTATATTATCTGATATAGATGGATTCTATAATGGGGACCCAAGAAAAGATAAGAATGCAAAGCTTATAAGTGAGATAGAAGAAATAACTGATGAAGTTAGAGCCTGTGCAGGTGAGGCTGGTTCATCACTTGGAACTGGTGGAATGAGGACAAAAATTTCAGCAGCAGAAAAGGTTGTTAGTAGAGGAATTAGTATGGTTCTTGCAAATGGTGAAAACCCATCAATCCTTAGAGATATTTTAGTTGAAGATAGAAAAGTTGGAACATTATTTATTGGTAGAAAGGAGAATTAATATGAGTGAATTAATAGTTAAAGGTAAACTTGCAAAAGAGGCAGCTTATGAACTTGGAATAACATCAACTGTTAAAAAGAATGAGGCATTACTTCAAATAGCACAAAAGCTTGTTGATAGATGTGATGAAATTCTTATGGAAAATGAGAAAGATGTTAAGGCTGCTAGAGAAAAAGGAACTAAGGAATCATTAGTTGATAGACTTGAACTTTCTAAGGAAAGAGTAGAGGCAATGGCCGATGGGGTTAGACAAATAGTTAAACTTGATGACCCAGTTGGTGAAGTTACTTCAATGAAAAAGATGATGAATGAATTAAAAGTTGGAGTTCAAAGAGTTCCACTTGGAGTTGTAGGAATAATATATGAATCAAGACCTAATGTAACTGCTGATGCAGCAGCACTTTGCTTAAAGACTGGTAATGCAGCACTTTTAAGAGGTGGAAAAGAGGCTATAAATTCAAACTTAAAAATAGTTGAGATTATAAAAGATGCAGTTAAAGAAGTTGGACTTTTAGAGGGAACAGTTCAAATATTAGAAGATACCTCAAGAGAAACTGCTAACGAATTTATGAAACTTAATGATTATCTTGATGTTTTAATACCTAGAGGTGGTGCAGGGCTTATAAAGGCAGTAGTTCAAAATGCAACAGTCCCAGTTATTGAAACAGGAACAGGAAATTGTCACATATATGTTGATGCAGAGTGTGATATGGATATGGCTAAAGATATAATTATTAATGCTAAGACTTCAAGACCAGGAGTTTGTAATGCAGCAGAATCAATGCTTGTGCATAAAGATGTAGCAGAAAAATTCCTTCCAATAGCTTTGAAAGAGTTAATGGATAAAGGTGTTGAAATTAGAGGGTGTGCAAGAACTAAAGCGATAGTAGAAAATATAGTTGATGCAACGCAGGAGGACTTTAATACAGAATTCCTTGATTTTATACTTTCAGTAAAAGTTGTTGATAGTGTAGATGAGGCTATAAAACACATAAATAAATTTGGAACAGGACATTCAGAGGCAATAGTTACAACAAACTACTTTAACTCAGAAAAATTCCTTCAAAGAGTTGATGCAGCAGCAGTTTATGTTAATGCTTCAACAAGGTTCACAGATGGTAGTGAGTTTGGTTTTGGTGCAGAGATAGGGATAAGTACACAAAAGCTTCATGCTAGAGGGCCTATGGGCCTTAAAGAGCTTACAACAAGTAAATATATTATCTATGGAAATGGTCAGGTTAGATAATTTAAATATGAAAATGGCACTTGAAAATTCAAGTGCCATTTTTTATATTATTTTTTATCCAAGATATGCATTAAACATCCATATATCTTTTTCAAACGCAGCAACATAGCCACCCATAAGGTCTACAATTGCTTGTTTATGCTCTGCTTGAGCTAGTTCTATAAGGTTCTTAGCAAGTTCTTTCATTTTCGCATAATCATCTAGAACTACTTTCATAGCTGCTTTTGCATCAACTTTACTATCACAAAGTTCTTCTATTGTAGTTATAGCTAGTTGCCCTTTTAATGAGGCTACTGGCTTAAATCCTGATGATAGAAGAAGTTCTGCAACTGCGTCCATTTCAGTAGCCATAGATGTATATAATTCTTCTAGTTTTAAGTGAATAGTGAAAAATCCTTCACCTGAAACATACCAATGTAAATTATGTAGCTTTGTATGAAGTACACTTTGGTTTGCAAGGTATACATTCAATTCTTTTTCTAAAGTCAATATAATCACTCCTTAAATGGAATATTTGAAGAGGCAATCTAAATTAATAAAGTTTAAAAGCTACATAAAGTTAGAATATTAGAATGCTTTTTTTAAGATTTCTCTGCTTACTTCAAGTGTTAAGTCACCTGTTTCTGATAAAGCTACCATTCCATGAGCTTCTAAAGCTTTAACTATATCTTCGATTTGTTCTTCTTTAATATTATAATCAGAAAGGTGTGTTTTTACTCCAAGACTTTCAAAGAATTCTCTTGTCTTAGCAATTGCTTTGTCAGCTTTTTCTGACTGAGTTCCTTCTGTGATTTTCCAAACTCTTTCACCAAATTGAGCAAGTTTAGCTTGTTTTTTATCTTTTCTTACTGTCCAGATAGCTGGTTGCATTATTGCAAGTGTTACAGCATGGTCAAGTCCAAACATAGCTGTTAATTCATGACCTATCATGTGACATGACCAGTCTTGAGGAACTCCTGAACCTATAAGGCCATTAAGTCCCATAGTTGCACACCATACAAGGTTTGCTCTCATATCGTAATCTTCTTTATCAGCAAGAGTTTTTGGTCCAACCTCTATAAGAGTTTGAAGTATTCCTTCTGATGTTCTATCTTGGAATCTTCCCTCTGCTGGGTAAGTTACATATTGCTCACATACGTGAATAAATGTATCTATTATTCCATTAGCAACTTGCTTGTCTGGAAGTGTCATTGTAAGAGTTGGATCTACAAATGAGAATTTAGGGAATACTGAAGGGTTTCCAAATGAAAGTTTAGCATCTCCTATACAAACAACTCCACCAGAGTTCATTTCTGAACCAGTTGCAGGAAGTGTACAAACAGTTCCAAGAGTTACTGTGTTTGCAATAGCTAATTGTCTTTTATTTGGGCTTGTTAATATATCTTCTGCATTTCCATCATAGCTGTTTGCAAGTGAGATAAATTTAGTTCCGTCCATAACAGAACCACCACCTACTGCAAGAAGGAAGTCGATTTTTTCATTTTTAACTATTTCTACTGCTTTCATTAATGTAGTAAATTGAGGGTTTGGCTCAATTCCACCAAATTCAAAAACTTCTCTATCTCTAAGTGAAGCTTTTATTTTATCTAAAGTACCGAATCTTTTAACAGAACCACCACCGTAAGTTACAAGAACTTTTGCATTCTTAGGAATTACGTTATCAAGCTCTGCTAATCTATCCTTACCAAATATTATTTGTGTTGGGTTATAAAAATTAAAATTATTCATATGAATAATCCTCCTTAAGTTAATTAATTAATTAGTTTTGTGAAATTTAGTTTTGTGAAATTATATTTTTATTCTACATCTTATTAGTGTGATTTTTATGAAGAAATATTCAAACAAGTTACCTATATGGAAAAACTTCTTTATAAGTAACTTGAAGTCTGATATTATTTAGACATATTTTCCAATTATAATTTAGTAGAGTTAAAAATTTATATGAGGGAACTTTAGGAGGTTTATTATGTATAAATTAGTTGCAATAGATATGGATGGAACACTTTTAAATAGTGAGAAACAATTATCTGAAAGAAATAGACAAGCTATCAAAGAGGCTGTTGAAATAGGTGCTATGGTAGTTATCTCAACTGGTAGAGGGTTTGTAGGGATTGAAAAGTATTTAAAAGAATTAGGTTTAGAAAAAGAAGGACAATATGCTTTAACTATGAATGGTGGAGCTGCGTATGATTGTTATACAAAAGAGCCTATTACAAGAATAGGGATAAAAGGAGCGGATCTTCATAAAATATATAAGTTAAATGAGGAATTAGGTCTTAAAATTCAAGCATATACTTTAGATAAATGTGTAGCACTAGAAGAAAATGAATATACAGAGTTTGAAAAAGTTCATGTTGGAACAGAAGTGGAAATTTTAGATTTTTATAAAGATATTAATGAAGATGATGATATAATGAAAGTATTACTTATGGAGATTCCAGAAATTTTAGATGAAAAAATTAAGTTAATACCTAAAGAAATTATAGAAGAATATAACTGTGTTAAGAGTTTACCTATGTGCTTTGAGATATTAAACAAAGGATGTAACAAAGGTGTAGGATTAAAGGCATTAATAGAGAAATTAGGTATTAAACCAGAAGAAGTTATAGCAATTGGGGATGAGTGCAATGATTATGAAATGATAGAATTTGCAGGACTTGGAGTTGCTATGGGAAATGCTAATCCTAAAATAAAGGAAATAGCAAACCATATTACAGATACTAATGATAATAGTGGGGTTGCTAGGGTAATAGAGAAGTTTATTTTAAACAAGTAAAAAAGGAGATTATTGATGGGTTTAGAGGTTAAAGGGCTTACTAAAAAGTTCAAAGATTTTATAGCTGTGGATGATATTACATTTAATGTAGAAGAAGGTGAAATTCTTGGCCTATTAGGAGAAAATGGAGCTGGAAAAACAACTACATTAAGAATGATAGCAACTATGCTTAAGACATCAGCAGGCACAGCGATTGTGGATGGAAATGATGTAAATAAAGATCCAGTTGCAGTTAGAAGAAGCATAGGTATTCTTTTTGGTGGAGAGGTTGGAATTTATGACAGACTTACAGCAAGGGAGAATATTACATATTTTGCACAGCTAAGTGGTCTTTCAAAAGATGAAACTAATCAAAATATTGAGAAGCTTATAAATGATTTTAAGATGGAAGAGTACATTGATAAGAAGGCTGGAAAGTTTTCTAGAGGAATGAAACAAAAAGTTTCTATTGCTAGAAGCATTGTTCATAATCCTAAAGTTATGCTTTTTGATGAGCCAAGTACAGGACTTGATGTATCTGCAACAAGGTCAATACAGAAATTTATTTTAAATTGTAAAAAAGATAATAAGGCAGTTATACTTTCTAGTCATAGCATGTATGAAGTAGAAAAGCTTTGTGATAGAGTTGCTATTATAAACAAAGGCAAGATTGTTGCAATAGGAAGTATCAAGGAGTTAAAAGATAAGTACAACGAACAAGATTTAGAAGAATTATTTATTAAATTAATAGGTGGTGATTCTGATGAATAATATGACATGGATAGTTTTTAAGAAGGAGATAATAGATCTTTTTAGAGATAGAAAGGCATTTTTAAGTGCTGTTATATTACCAATATTTATATTACCAGTGATGATGCTTATTTTAGGTGGTTCAGCAGCTAGTAATACTAATACGGTAAAGCAGGGGCTTAGAATAGCAATAGTTGGTGAACAAAATTCATCACTTGAGGCTGCTCTAAAGCAGGATTCTAATATTCAAATTGTAAAAGTTGATAACCCAGAACAAGCGTTGCAAAATGAACAGATTTATTTATATTTAGATATTCCACAAAATTTTGATGCAAATATCAAAACTAAAGATGGAAGTTCAAATGTAAATATTTATTTTGATAATACAAGCCAAAAATCACAAATTGCTCTATCACAAATTGAAGGGATTATAAATCAATATAATGAGACTAAGGTTAGTGGTAGATTAAAAACTTTAGGAGTTAGTGATAGTTTGCTTACACCTGTTAATGTAAATCCAATAGGTGTTGGAATTAAGAGTGAAAAAGAAGCTCATGCACTGCAACTTGTTGCAATGTTACTTCCTATGTTTGTTCTTGTTTACGCAGCACAAGGTGGAGCAGCAGCAGCTACTGATATTGCAGCAGGTGAGAAAGAAAGAGGTTCTCTTGAGCCACTTTTAAGCACAAGAGCTAGTAGAGCATCTATTCTTTTAGGAAAGCTTATGGCAATTACAGTTATGGGAATACTCTCAACCTTATCGGGATTCATAGGGCTAATTGTGTCTATGATTGTTCCGAATAGTTTGCTTATGACTGAGGGGGGAATAGTTCTGCAACCTGAGGCGATAGTTATAATTGCAGTACTTGCTATTCTTATAACATTAAGCTTTAGTGCATTACAACTCGCAATAAGTGTTTATGCTAAATCATTTAAGGAGGCTCAAACTTATCTTGGATTCTTAACATTTGCACCTATGATTATTTCATATGGAACAATGTATATGGATGCTAATGGTATGGGATCACTTCTTTATAATATTCCTATTTTAAATGCAGTTCTTGTTATGAAGGAAGCTATATTTGGAATATATAACCCTATGCATTTAATTCTGACATTTGTTTGGTCAGTAGTTTATATTATATTAGCATTAGTTCTTGCTAGGTTTATGTTTAATAGAGAAGAAGCTTTATTTAGAAGCTAAAATTGTATATAAATATAAGAAGAAAAACCTGTGGATAACTTTTTAAAAGATTCATCCACAGGTTTTATTATGTAAAAAGCTAAAAAATATTCGTGGAAAATGAAGAATTAAGAAAAATTTAAGAAAGTTATAATATTATATTAAGGGCTATATAATACAATATTACTAACTTGAATTTTAAAGTGGGGTAAAATAAGATGTTATTTATTTCGATTATATTTTTAGCTATGGGATTAATGGTTCATGTATTCAAAATGCATTTTTTGATATCAGGATATAATATGATGACGAATTCTCAAAAAGATGACGTAAATATTAGAGCGCTTGCGAAACTTATGGGGATTTGTTGCTATATTATCTCGGGAATTTTTATTGTGGCAGGAATTTTAGAAAATAAATATCCTAATATAGAAATCATAGCTTTTGGAGTTATGATGATAACGCTTGTTTATATGTTTATTTGTGGACGAAGATTTTATGTGACAGGAATTGCTTATGATAGTGAAGTCAAGAGTGCATTTTTCATAATGCTTTTTCCAAGTGCAATTTTTCTTTTTGTTATGGTTTATACTTTTGGACCTATAAATGTTATGGCAGAGGAAGAGGGACTAAGAGTAGAAGGTAATTTTATTGAATATAAGGAAATTGAAGAAATTGATTTTTTAGAAAAGTTACCAGAAAGTGATAAAGTTTTTGGTTCAGGAATTGGGAATTTTAATAAAGGTGATTTTGATGTTGAGGGTTATGGCGAGTGTAAACTTTATACAAGCAATGATGAGCATACAATAGTAGTTAAGGCCGAGGATAAAACATATATTTTTAATAATAGAGAGACAAAAATTATTTATCAGCAGTTAGTAAAAGAGATGAATAAGTTGAAATAAAGTTATATGTAGAGATTTGTTGCAAGACAGGTCTTTTTTTATATCAATTATGATAAAATTAGTCAAAAAAAAGAAGAGAAATAGCATTGATATAGAAAAAAATCAATTATATTGGGAAAAAAGTAAAAATATAAAATATTTTGTTATCTTGATAGTGTGTAAATACTGTATAATAGAGTTAATAGGTAAGACATTTACTATATTTAAGAGCGTTAAAAAAGATTGGTGAAAAATAATAAGGTACAAGATGGAGGCGTTACTGTGGCAAAGAAAATAGATGATGTGTTAAATGCTGTTAAAGAACTTGAAAATATAAATAAGCAAGCAGTTACAGCTAATGAGGTTAGCGAGTGGATGAAACTCGATAGAGCTAATGTGAGTAGGTATTTAAATAGTCTTTATAAAGAAGGGCAATTAGATAAACTAGATGGTAGACCGGTTAGATATACGCTAGGTGAAAAATTAGTAGAAGTTGAGGTTCAAGAGGAGAAAAAAGATTACACAGAATCTTTTGCACCAGCTTTAGAAGTTAAAAGCAAAAATAGTTTAGATACATTAATTGGTGCAACCAGTTCATTACAAGTAGCAATTCAACAAGCTAAGGCTGCTATTTTATATCCACCAAATGGATTGCATACAATTATTTTAGGTGAAACAGGTGTCGGGAAGTCAATGTTTGCAGAATCTATGTATGGATTTGCAAAGGAAACTAATGTGTTAAAAGATAAAGCTCCGTTTATAAGATTTAACTGCGCAGATTATGCGGATAATCCACAACTTGTTATGGCTCAAATATTTGGTGTTAAAAAAGGTGCATTTACAGGTGCGGATAGGGATAAGGATGGTCTTTTAAAGAAGGCTGATGGTGGAATATTATTTCTTGATGAAATACATAGATTATCACCACAAGGACAGGAAATGCTATTTACCTTTATTGATAAAGGTGTTTTTAGACCTCTTGGAGAAACTGAAAAGCAAATAAGTGTTAAACTTCAAATAATTGCAGCGACAACAGAAGACCCACAATCATATCTTTTACAGACCTTTACAAGAAGAATACCTATGACAATTATTCTTCCACCACTTAGAGAAAGAAGTCTTAATGAGAGATATGATTTATTAGATGCTTTCATAAAGGATGAGTCAGCAAGACTTGATGAAGCTATTTATTATAATAGAACTGCACTTTCATCATTCCTTTTATATGATTGTAACAATAATATTGGACAGTTAAAGAGTGATATACAACTCTCATGCGCTAAGGCATTTTTAAATTATAAGAGTGGTAAAAAAAATATTATAGTTGTAGAACAGTCTGATTTACAAAATTCTGTTAAGAGAGGAATAATGAAGATTCAGGCTAAAAGAAGTGAGATAGATAAGCTATTTAATACTATTGGAGATATAATTTGTTTTTCAAATAAGAGTATAAATAATCTTATAGATAGTGATTTACTTGTTCATAGTAATAAGGAAGAACCTGTTGAGCATTTTTACGCAACAATAGAAAATAAGCTTAATAATTTGAAAAAGCAAGGTCTTACTAACAATGAGATTGATGATATCTTAAATCTTGATATAGAAGGATATTTTAGAAAGTATATTAGAGATTTAAAAGGTACATTTAGAAAAGAAGAAATTTCAAAAATTGTTGATAATAGAGTTGTTGATGTTGTAGAAGAGGCTTTAGGTTATGCAGCAAAAGCTTTATCTAGAGAGTTTGGGGAAAAAGTTTACTTTGGACTTGCACTTCATTTACAAGGAAGTATTGAAAGAATTATAAATGGAAATGAAATATACCATCCTAAATTAAACAAAGTAAGAAAAGAATATAGTAAAGAATTTATGGTGGCTATGGAGATTGCAAAACTTATAGAAGATAAGTTTGAGATATCAATTTCGCTTGATGAGATAGGTTACATAACAATGTTTCTTGCAGCGGATGCAGATGAATTCGAGAAAAAATATGAAGAGAAGGTTGGAGTTTTAGTTATAATGCATGGAAGAGCAACCGCTTCTAGTATGGTAGAAGTAGCAAATACTTTTATTGGTGAGGAATATGTTGAGGCACTAGATATGCCTCTTGATATGAAAGCAGAGTTCATGTTTGAAAAAGTAAAAGTTAAGGTTAAAGAGATGAATGTTGGTATGGGAGTAATTATACTTGCTGACATGGGATCACTTGTTAACTTTGGAGATATGATAAAAGAGGAAACCGGGGTTAATATAAAAACTGTTGATATGGTAAGTACTCTTGCAGTTATTGAAGCAGGAAGAAAAGCTTTAAATGGCAGAGATTTAAATTCTATATATGAGTCTTGTTCTGATATAAGTAAATTTGGCCTTAGATATGTAGTTGAGAAAGAAAAAAGAAAAATTCTTTCAATAGTAACAACATGTTTTACAGGAGAAGGTTCCGCGGAAAGACTTAAAAAGTTTATAGAAGAAAAGCTTGTTAATATAGAAAGAGTCAATATTATTCCTATGAATATATTAGAAAGAGATAAATTTATAGAAAATCTTTCAAAAGTAAGGCAAGAAAATAGGATACTTGCGATAGTTGGTACTGTTGATATGGATATAGAGAATATACCATTTATATCAGGGGCAGATATATTTACTGGCGAAGGGCTTATAAAACTTAATAAAATGGTGAAAAGAGAGATAGACTACGACCAAATAGCAGAATCATTAAAAACTCAAATTAAAGATATGGATTCGTATGAGTTAGTGCATAGTATAAGACTTGGGATAAAAGATATGGAGAATAATTTAGAATTAAGTATTGATGATGATGCTAAAATGGGGATGCTTATGCACATGGGATTCCTTGTTGATAAAATTAAAAAAGGAAGAAAAGAAACTCCGTTTGTTAATCTTAATGAATATAGAGCAGAGCATAGCAAAGAATTTATAATGGTTAAAAAGAGTTTGATGTTAGTAGAAAGAGAATATAATGTAAACATTGGCGATAATGAAATTGCATTTATTGTAAAAATGATATTAAACAATAGTATTTTTAAATAAAAAGTTAGTAAAAAATCAATAGTGTGTTTAAAAAACACAGTGTGTAAGATAATACACACTGTGTTTTTATTTTTTTGTGAAATTAAAAATGGCATTAATACTAGGTTTAGGGTATAAAAAAGAGATATTTGTGTAAAATAAAAGTTGGCATGCAAATTGCTTTATATATAAGCATAGTTAAAAGAAATAAACAAACAAAATAAAAAAACGGAAGAAGTAGTTACTACTTCACTAGGAGGATTTACTTATGAAAAATATATTATTAGTGTGTTCAGCAGGAATGTCAACAAGCTTATTAGTTACTAAAATGCAAGAAGCAGCAAAAACTAGAGGAATAGAGTGTCACATAGAAGCAGTTGCAGAAGCTGATGCTTCAAACAAAGTAGATAATATTGATGTATTATTATTAGGACCTCAAGTTAGATTCTTATTAAAGAAATTCCAAGGATTAACAGAGGGTAAAAATGTACCAGTAGAAGTTATAGATACAATAGCTTATGGAACAATGAACGGAGATAAAGTTTTATCAAGAGCTTTAGAGTTAATCGGTTAATATAAAAAATTAAAAGTTAGTTAGTTTAAGTAAAGTTATATCAAGTTATATTTATAAAAGGACGTGAATTTAATGGAAGAAATAATCATGAATCTTATCATACACAGTGGAGAGGCTAGAAGTTACGGAATGGAAGCTATGGCTTTAGCTAAAGAAGGTAAAATAACAGAGGCTAGAGAATTAATAACTAAAGCTTCAGCACAATTAGCAGAGGCTCACAAATCACAAACTGCTTTAATCCAAGGTGAAGCTGGTGGAAATAAAACAGAGGTTTCATTATTACTTATACATGCTCAAGATCACTTAATGACTTCAATGACATTAAAAGACTTAGCATCAGAAATAGTGGATTTACACGAAAAAATAGACAATAAATAATTTGTTTATATGAAAGCTCTAATCGTAGTATTAGGGCTTTCTTTATATAATAAAGTACAATAGATGATGAATTAAGGTGGGAAAAACAATGAATTATATTATAGGTGTTGATGGTGGAGGTACTAAAACAGAAGCAGTTGCTTATGATTTAGACGGAAATGTTTTAAAGGTAGCTTTAAAAGGTTTTGGAAATCCGCTTAATAATAAAGAAGAAGCTCTAAGAAATATAAATGATTCTATAAAGGAACTTACTGATGAATATGGCTTAGAAGATTTAAAAGGATTATACCTTGGAATTGCAGGTTCAGAATCATCTGAAAATACAAAACTTATAAAAGAAGTTGCAGATAAATTCTTTGCAAATTCAGTTGTTATGAATGATGGAGAACTTGCTTTAAGAGCTATGCTTAAAGGTGAGGATGGAATTCTTACTATTGCAGGAACAGGTTCAATATCATTTGGAGTAAACGGTGAAAAAAGAGCTAGATGTGGTGGCTGGGGACATCTTTTAGGTGATGAAGGTTCAGCATATAAGATTTCTATTGATGCAATAAAGAGAATGATTTTTGAAAATGATAATAGTATTGAAAATTCACCTCTTACAGATAAAGTTATGGAGCATTTAAAAATAAGTAATGCAGATGAGGTAATACCATTTGTTTATTCTGCAACTAAAGATGAAGTAGCAAAAATTGCACCAATAGTTTCTATACTTGCAGAGGCAGGAGATGAAATTTGTATTTCTATAATGGTAGAAGAAGGATTAGAACTTGCTAAAACTACTCAAAATACTTATAAGAGACTTGGATTTGAAAAATGTTCAATAGGCCTTGTAGGTGGAGTTATAAGAAAAAGTAGAGTTGTAAGAGAAACTTTTGAAAAATATTTAGCTAAGCATATAAATGTAGTATCATATGTTGATTCAGAAGTTTCAGCAGCTAAAGGTGCTTATTATATATACTTAAAAGAAAATAAATAAACTAAAAATAAAATTACTTTTAGTAAAAGATAAAAATAAACGTAAATAGGAGTGGACTTAATATGAGAAGACTTGGAATATCAGTATATCCTAATAAAGATAACATTCAAGAGGTTGTAAACTATGTACATTTAGCAGGAAAATATGGATTCGAAAGAATATTTACTTGTTTAATATCAGCGACAGAGAGACCTTTAGAAGAGGTAATAGAAGAATTTAAAGTAGTTTTAAAAGCTGCGAATGAAGAAAAAATGGAAGTTATAGCTGACCTTGACCCTAACGTTTTCAAAATGCTTGGTGGTTCTATAACTGATTTAAAAGCATTTAAAGATATGGGGCTTTCAGGTATCAGACTTGATGCTGGATTCAGTGGATATGAAGAATCAATAATGTCATATAATAAGTTTGGATTAAAGATTGAACTAAATGTAAGTAACGGAAACAAATATTTAGAGAATATCCTTTCATATAGTGCAAATAAAGAAAATATTTATGGATGTCATAATTTCTATCCTCACGTTTATACAGGATTATCATATGAGCATTTCATAAAAACAAGTAAGCAATACAAAGATTTAGGAATTAAAACTGCTGCTTTTGTTGATTCAAAGGCTGCAACTCATGGACCATGGCCTGTATCAGAAGGACTTTGTACTTTAGAGGAGCACAGAGATATGCCTATAACTGTACAAGCTAAGCATTTATTTGCAACTGGTTTAATTGATGATGTTATAATAGCTAATGCTTATGCCTCAGAAGAAGAGTTAAAAGCGTTAAGTGATTTAAATAAATCAATGATTACTTTAACTGCTGAAGTTTTTGAGGAAACATCAGCCCTTGAAGAAAAAATAATATTTGAAGAACACCACTTTAATAGAGGTGATGTATCTGCATATATGATTAGAAGTACACAAAGTAGAGTTAAGTATAAAGGTGAGAAATTCCCACCTAAAAATACTAGAGATATAAAAAGAGGAGATATATTAATCGACTCAGATTTATATAAAAGATATGCTGGTGAACTTCAAGTTGCTATAAAAGATATGAAAAATTCAGGTAAAACAAGTGTAGTAGGAAGAATTGCAGAAGACGAAATATTCTTATTAGATTATATTACACCTTGGATGAGTTTTGGATTTACAAAGAAAAAATAATTTTACAGTAAAAATTTAATGTTATATAAAAGCCCATACAACTTTTAATTGTTGTGTGGGCTTTTTTTTGTTTTTAAAAATATGAAAGTTAATAAAATATGAATATTATTGATAAAAGGATACTAAAAGGTTAATGGAGTTAACAGAATGTAATTTAAAAGTGGATTACACTATCATAGTGTAAAATTTAGTGTAGAAAAATTTTGAGTGTGTAAAATTTTGTCGAATTGATACAGATGGCTCTGTTAAAGGGTTTTGAAAATATTTGTATATACTAATTTGTACAAATTCAGTTTGGCATGGATATTGCTACTATATATTAGTGTAAGAGAAAAGAGATGTAACCTAATTCAAAGAAAAGGTGGGAATAAAATAGTGAAAAAGTTAAAGATAGTTACAATTGGTGGAGGATCAAGCTACACACCAGAACTTGTTGAAGGATTTATAAAAAGATATGACATATTGCCAGTTTCAGAATTATGGCTAGTTGATATAGAAGCAGGAAAAGAAAAATTAGAGATTGTTGGTAACCTTGCAAAAAGAATGGTAGAAAAAGCAGGAGTTCCAATGGAAGTTCATATTAGTTATGACAGAAGAGAAGCATTGAGGGATGCAGATTTTGTTACAACACAAATGAGAGTAGGTCTTTTAGATGCAAGAGTAAAGGATGAGAGAATTCCTTTAAGTCATGGAGTTATAGGACAAGAAACAAATGGAGCAGGTGGAATGTTTAAAGCATTCAGAACAATTCCAGTTATTCTTGAAATTGAGAAGGATATTGCAGAGCTTTGTCCAAATGCTTGGCTTATAAACTTTACAAATCCAGCAGGGATGGTTACAGAGGCACTTAACAGATATGGTGCAAGACAAAATGGTAAATACATTGGTTTATGTAATGTTCCAATAGGTATGGAAAAAGCAGCAGCAGAAGTTTTAAATGTTAAACATGAAGATTTAAATATGACTTTTGCAGGTTTAAATCATATGGTATTTGGAACTAAAGTTGAAGTTAATGGAGTGGATAGAACAAATGATTTAATTGAAGCATTAGCAAATGGTGAGGTTGGTCAAATTGTTAGAAATATAGCAGATTTCTCATGGAATCCAGAATTTATAAGAGGGCTTGGAATGATGCCTTGTCCATATCATAAATACTACTATCAAAGAGAGAAAATGTTACAGGATGAGCTTAAAGAGTTCGCAAAAGGTGAAACAAGAGCTGAGATTGTTAAAAGTGTAGAGCGAGAATTATTTGAACTTTACAAAAATCCGGATTTAAAAGAAAAGCCAACACAGCTTGAAAAAAGAGGCGGAGCTTATTATAGTGATGCAGCTTGTAGACTTATAACATCAATATATAATGATACACAAGATATTCAACCAGTTGATTTTAGAAATGGTGATTCAATATCAGATATAGATGCTAATTCAGTAGTTGAAGTTTCATGTGTAATCACAAAAGAGGGTCCAAAACCTCTTAAAATTGGTGAGTTACCACTAGCGTCAAAAGGATTGATTCAAGAAATTAAGACATTTGAAAGATTAGTAGTAGAGGCAGCAGTAGAGGGGAATGTTGAAAAAGCAGTTTTAGCACTTACAGTAAATCCTTTAGTAGCATCAGATTCATTAGCTAAAATATTAGTTGAAGAATTATTAGAAGCACACAAAGAGTATTTACCACAATTTAAAGAATACTTTGAGAAAAAAGCAAAATAAACGTTATAAAAATTAAATTAGAGTACAAGTAAAATTGATATACATGTGGATAAAAAATGACTTTTAGAATAACAAACAAGGGGGAAATACAGATGAAAAAGTTTTTTGATTTTATGGATGAATACTTTGTGCCGTATGCGGCTAAAGTAGGTTCACAAAGACACTTAGTAGCAATTAGAGATGGTTTCGTTACAATCAGTCCACTTATCATGGCAGGGGCATTTGCAGTTCTTATAAACAATATAGGATTTGAATGGTACCAAAACATGATGAATACAATATTCCCAGCTAACTGGAAAGATTTTGGTGGTGGAATATGGTCAGGTTCATTAGCTATAATGTCAGTGCTTGCAGCATGTACAATAGCTTATCACCTTGCAAAAGGTTATGGTAAAGATGGTTTAGCAGCAGCTATGCTATCACTTGGATGTAATATGTTATTATTCACACCAAATGCTGATGGAAGTATTCCAGCAACATACCTTGGTGGGTCAGGATTATTCGTAGCAATTATAGTAGCTTTAGTTGGGACAGAAATTTTTGTTAGACTTGCAGGTAACCCAAGATTAGTTGTTAAAATGCCTAATGGAGTACCTCCAGCAGTAGCAAAATCTTTCGCAGCATTAATACCAACTATTATAGTTATATCAATTGCAGCATTAATTAAGTATTTATTTGGATTCGTTGGAGTATTAAATATCCACGAAGCTTTATTTACAATGATACAATCACCATTACAAAGTATGGTTGGTAGTGTTTGGGGACTTATAGCACTAATCATAATTCAACAATTATTATGGTTCTTTGGATTACATGGTTCAAACATTTTAGCACCAATTATAAGTGCAGTATTATTACCACTTACAGAAGCAAATATGGCAGCAGCTCAAGCAGGAGCAGTTCCAGAGCATATTATAAATAGCCAATTCCTTGATTCATTTGTAAATATGGGTGGTTCAGGAACAACAATCGCTTTAATAATAGCTATATATATTGCAGGTAGAAGAAGTAAAACTCAAATGATGATTGCAAAGCTTGGTACAGCACCAGGATTATTCAACATCAATGAGCCAGTTATATTTGGTATGCCACTTGTGCTTAACCCAGTATACTTTATACCATTTATGTTAGCACCTCTTGCTTCAGGATTAATTGCTTATGTAGCAACTTTAGTAGGAATAGTACCACCAGTAACAATATTAGCATCATGGACAACACCTCCAGTACTTGGGGCAATACTTTCAACTAACTCAATTATGGGTGGAGTTGTAGCAGTAGTTGGTATCATAGTGTCAGTGTTAATATACTTACCATTCGTTGGTATAGCAACTAAAAATGAGTTAGCTTTAGAAAAAGCTAATAATGAAACAGTAGCTTAATTAATATAGAAAAACCTCACAGAAAAAATCTGTGGGGTTTTTTATTTATAGAAAAAATCTATATTAGTTTTTTTTATAATTTTCATTTATAATAATTTATGGATTAAATAAAATATATTAAATTTACACATTATATGATGAAAATTTAATAAACTAAGGAGAAGAGATGAAGAGTAATAAATTTACTAGAGCAGAACTAACTTTTGTATCATTGCTTAGTCTTGCACTTGGGGTAAGACAACTCGCGACAGCACTTATATCGGCATACATCTCGAATTATGCACAATCGTTACAGTTTGGAACAGTTGAACTTGCAGCTATATCACTAGGTATATTTGGGCTTTTACAAGCTATATTCCAAATTCCATTTGGGGTTTTAAGTGATAAATTGAATAAGAAATTTATAATATTACTTGGATTATTCATGCTTGGGGCAGGACTTGTACTAACGGTAGTAAGTGATAATGTTTATGTATTTATCTTTGCAAGAGGACTTCAAGGAGCAGGAGCAATAGCTGCATCAGCATTTGCATGGCTTTCTATGGGAGTTAAAGATTCAAAGGTATCTAATGCTATAAATATTGCAGGGATAGGAATTGGACTAGCATCTGCTATTGGTTTATCAGGTGGGACTATACTTGGTACGTTCATGTCATTTGAGCAGTTAACATATTTAGACGCAGCATGCGTTATAATTTCATTTGTACTTATATTAATTTTCCTAAAGGCACCAAAAGTGGACGAGTCTAAAGTTGTTAAAAAAGGAAAGATGGACTCAGAATTTTGGGCTTATCTTGGAAAATTATTAAAGGTACAAGTTTTTACACTTTTAAATATACAATCATTCATAGCTAACTATGTGATAATGTCTATATTTTTTGTAGTGCCAGAATATCTTGGGAAGATACCTCATGGAATGTCACATATGTGGGAGATATTTGTTCCTGCAACTATAATCGCTGTAATACTTATGAGATTCTCTATGAACTTTATAAGCAGAGGAAAAACAGGAGAAATTTTTGTTATTTCACTTGCGTTAATGTGTGGAGGAATGGCATTCTTCTTATTAAATACTCATATTGTTTACTTAATAATAGGAACAACATTATTTATGATAGGGTATAACATTATAGTTACTTTAATTCCTACAATAACAAACAAAGTTATTGATAAGGATGAATATAGAGGTACTGTAAATGGAATAATAAATACATTTTTATACTTTGGATCATTTGTTGGTTCAGTAGTTACAGGTGCTGTTTGGAGCAGATTTGGAGCAGGAATTGCTCTTTACTCAATAATAGGAGTAGCGCTTATATCACTACTTATGGGAGTATATTTACTATTCACAAGTAAAGAATTAAGAGCAATAAAATAGATTTAAGGAAAGACTTACATAGAATTGTAGGTCTTTTTCTTTTATCTAAAATACCGTTTAGTTGATTAAAACGACCACTTACTTAAATTCTATCTCTAATTTTAAAGTGGTGGGATATAATCTTAGTATAGCTAGAGGGAAAACAGAAATTAAAATGAAAGTGGTAAAAAGGAGGATTGAATTTTGAAAATTGACTTAGATATTAATGATAATTATGAGGAAGTTACAGTAGTGATAAAAGCTCGAAGCATTGATGAGGTCGTTATAGATATTATGGAAAAGCTAAAAAGTGAAAATAAAAAAGAAAAAAGTATAGTAGCAAAGAAAAATCAGAAAGTTTATATTTTAAATCCAAAAGATATCATTATGTTTTATAGTGAAGAGCAAAAAGTTTTAGCAGATACAAGTGAGGGGAATTTTGAAGTTAAAATGAAGTTGTATGAAATTGAGGAACTTTTAGCAAAGACATCTTTTGTTAGAGTATCTAAATTTACGATAGTGAATGTAAAAAAGATAAAGAACATAGAACTTTTCTTTAATGGTAGTTTAATTATAAATTTATCAAATGGGAAAAAGGAAACTATATCAAGAAGATATGTTAAACAGGTAAAAGAATTTATAGGTATGGAGGGAAAATAAAATGAAATATATTAAGGACTATATCAAACTATTTATAAAGGGAATCCCTATGGGAGTATTAATAGGACAAATTATTTTTACTCTAATAGCAGTAACTTCAACAAGGGATTTTAGTGGTCAAGAACTTTTAAGACAAAATATTTTAGCAGGAATAGTGGGTGGGTATTGTTATGCAAGTTCATTCGCATATAGAATTGAAAATTGGAGTTTGTTAAAAAAAACAGTAGTACAGTGGTTACTATTAAGTATATACTTGCCTTTTGCTTGGTATATTGGATGGATGACAAGAACTGTTGGTGGTGTAATTTCAATTAGTATCACTTATATTTTAGCAATTCTTATTGTATGGAGTCTTTTCAGAATGAAATATAAGAGAGAAGCAAATAAACTGAATGAAGATTTAAGAAAGTGGAATAAATAAGAGAAAGGCAACTTGCAGTTTAATCTGTAAGTTGCCTTTATTTTTATATCAACATTTAGAACAATCTTCAAAACCTTGTGCTTTCGCATCAGATAGTGAAATTTCTCTAGCGCTATCAGGGTTCATTCTACCACAGTTTTTTTTGCTGTGATATTTCTTACCAGTAGCTGATAACCAAACAGTACTGCCTTGCTCTGGAGCTGGTGTTGGGGCAGGATTTGTTGGCTTGGTAGGCTCTGGTGCTGGAGTAGTAGGTTTTGGTGTTTTATCTACAACTTTATCTGTGCCTGGAGTAGTCACAGGTTTCTTAACTTCTTCCTTTTTTTCACTATCTCTGTAAGAGTAGCTACCATCTTTACAAGCAGTTTCTACGCCTTTTCCAGTAGATTTAAATACTATATTTCCACATTCATCAGTTCTGTGTGTTTTTACACTATCTGATTTAAGTCTATCCATAACAACTTTATGTGGGTGGTTATATTTGTTATCATCTCCAACAGTTATTACTGCAAATTCAGGATTAACTTTATCAAGGAAACTTTGAGATGTACTTGATTTTGAACCATGATGTCCAACTTTTAATACATCTACATCAGGAACTTGTGCTAAAATCTCTTTTTCAGTCCCTTCTTCAGCATCTCCTGTAAATAAGAATTTATCTTCACCATTAACATAAAGAGTAACTAATGATTCTTCGTTTGTATCTGAACCACCATTAGTGTTAAGCATTTGCATATAAGCACCGTTTCCAAGGTCAAACTTAGCATTTGCTAAGGGAACACTTGGAGAAAGTTTTTTTGCGCTTATTGAGTTTATAAAATCTTTATAAGTTTTTGTATCTCCATCACCATTAGAAACTAAAACTTCTCCGATTTCTAAATTATCTATAACAGAATCAAGCGCGCCAATATGGTCAGCGTGATTATGACTTGCTACAAGATAATCTATTTTTTTGATTCCTTGATTTTTTATATATTGAACAAGTGAGCTCTCATCATTGTTATCCCCACCATCTATTAGAACATTTTTTTCGCCTTTAATTAAAATAGCATCACTATTTCCAGTATTGATAAAGTGGATTTCACTATTTTTAAAAGTTTTAATGTTAGTATCTTTATCATTTGTAACAGGTTTAGTCTCTTTATCAGAAACTACCTTGTTAGATTCAGGTGTTGCTGTGCTTTCAAGAGCTGGCTTATCATTATTTGAAATTACCTTATTATTTTCAATAGCAGAGCTTCCACAACCAGCAAAAAGTAGCATAGTAGATGTTATAGCACTTAATGCTAAAAGATTAATTTTCTTCATTTTCATATATTTTTGTCCCCTCATATTTTGTTATATGATAAAAATTATATAACAAAAAAATAAATTTGTTATTAACAGTATGTAAAATAACAAAATATAGTGAATTATTAGAAAAAAATTATTTTTAGATATTTAGCTAATAAGAGCAAAGATTAGAGAAAATGAATAAATATTTATAAGAAAAGAAAATCTTGATATAGTGTGTAATTAGTTGAATAAATATGAACAATACACACTTAAATGTGTAAAAAAACAAAACAATATAAATGGCTTGTTAACTAGGTTTACAAAGAAGTAAAAAAGTTAAATATGTTGGCATGCAAATTGCTATTCTAATAAGTAGACTTTTAATATTATTAATGTGTGTATAACTCGTTTAGCAAATTTATATAACATGTTTAACATGAAAATGTTTACTTAATTATATAAGATACTTTACATACTAGTGAAATACTATTAAAATAACTAGGATATCTAATTGATTAAATTAGTGCTTACAAAAGAAAAAACTTAAGGAGGAAAAAACATATGCAAAAATTCATCGCATGGATGGAAGAACATTTTGTTCCTTTTGCCGCTAAAATTGGAGCTATTAAAGAGCTTGGGGCAATTAGGGATGGATTTGTTGGAATTATACCAATTATTATGGCTGGTGCCTTTGCAATATTAATTAATAACTTTGCATGGTCAGGATATCAGCATTTCATGGTTAATATATTTGGACATGATTGGAAAAACTGGGGAGGAGCAATTTGGAACGGTTCATATGCAATTATGAGTTTACTTGTTGCATTTACAATTGCTTATAACTTAGCTAAATCAAGAGGGAAAGATGGACTAGCAGCTGGGGTTGTTTCAGTTGCAACATTCATTATATTCTTTGGTGACTTAGCAAAGACTACACCTTATCTTGGAACTAACGGATTATTACTTGCAATCGCAGTTGCTTTAATAGTTGGAGATTTAATGTGCTGGTTAATGGGTAACCCAAGACTAGTAATGAAGATGCCACCTGGAGTACCTCCAGCAGTAGCAAGATCATTTGCATCATTATTCCCAGCTATTATTATAATGGTAATCGGGGCTACAGCAGAAATATTATTTAAATTAGTATGTACACAAAGTCTTCCAGAATTTATATTCCATATAATTCAAGCACCATTACAAGGTGTTGTAGGATCACTTGGTGGAGTACTTGTACTTATCGCAGTTATTCAAATATTATGGTTCTTTGGTCTACATGGTTCAAACATGATGTTACCTATTATAAATGGTGTGTTATTACCACTTACAATAGATAATATGCATGATGTAGCTAAAGGTTTAGCACCACAATATATTGTAAATGACCAATTCCTTAACTCTTTCGTATTCTTCGGAGGAGCAGGAGCCACACTTACACTTATTGCGGCAATCTTTATTGTAAATAAAGGTAGAAAGAAAAAGAGTGAAGTTCAGTTAACTATTGCGGGAATAGCAGCAGCGCCTGGTATTTTCAATATAAATGAGCCTATCATATTTGGTATGCCAATATGTTTAGACCCAATATACTTAATACCATTCTTATTCGTACCATTATTAAATGCCGTTGTTGCATATTTTGCAATGCTTTGGCATATGGTTCCATATGTACAACTTGAAGTTTCATGGACATTACCACCTATCCTTAGTGGTGCATTAGCTACTAACTCATGGCAAGGTGCTGTACTGTCAATTATACTTATTGTAGTAGATACATTAATCTACATTCCATTCGTTGCAATGGGAGCTGACAGAGATGTTAAAAACATGGAAGCAGCAATAGCACAAGAGCAAGCAACAGCAGAAGCTAAGGCTCAAGAAGGTAAATAACAAAGATAAAAGGACTCACAACTGTGAGTCCTTTTTTATATAAAAATTCATGAAAAGTTTCTAAAAATCCTCACATTGTGGGTGTGGAGATTCACCTATGACAATAGAAATTACCAACTTTTTTTATTGGGATACTAACAAATTTCCATTTATAATTATTCCACTTCCAACCTGAAATTGTAGTAAGTCCTATATAAGTTGGATAACACCAAAATGATTCTCCATTACGTAGCCATAAATAAGTATGTCTGTAAGTGCAAAGTTTAAGTTTTTTACAGTGGTCGCAGTGGTAGTTTGAATGTTCATTATTGTTGTAATAAGGTACTTTTACAATACCTTGTGAATTATATGTTGGATTTTTTGAAGGCGGATAACCTATATTATATGGTGTTGGAATTCCTTCTTGATTGTAGTAGCTTTTTTCCTTATATGGTTTTTGATATTTTTGAGAATATGAAGTATTAGGGCTATTATATTTTTGAGAAATTGGCTTATAGTTGTATTTTTTGTTCTTTTTTTCATCATCTTCATCATCAATACGATTAGGAATTTTAAAATCTTTGTCTGAAGTTTCTAGAAAGTTATCTGTGTATCCTGAAAGCTTGTCAATTTGTTCTCTGTCTAATATTTCGAATTCTCCAATACTAGTTGGATTATCTTTTTCTTGATAAATAATTTTCATTACAATCCCTCCTTATCTTTTGCATGTAAAAGCTTCAATTTTAGATATATCAATGCCAAAGTAAACCCAGTCATTAATGTACTCATTCCATCGCCAACCTACATATGAAACGTGGTCAAGATAGAAAATATATGCCCAATATTCTTTATTATTATTTTGCCAAATATAAGTTAGTTTGTTTAAACATACAGACAAGGCTTCTGGGCTAACAGCATATGTTGGATAATCAGCAGCACCTATTTTTTTTTGATTAACAACATAATCACTTGTTTTAGGTGGGGCTGTTTTAGGTGGAAGCTGCATAGGTTTTCTTTGAGCAGAAATTCCATCTTCATCTTTATCTTGTTCCTTATCTTCACAAGGACAACCTCTTTTAAGTTCTTCATGAGTAGAATGGTTAATAGGTTTCTTTTCTTTAGAAATACATTCAATAGTATCATCTTCAAGAAGTGCATCCATATCTATATTTTTGCCAACTTCTACATTAACTTTTTTAGGAAGTTCCTCTTGGCTACCTCTACCAAATAGAGTATTAAAATCTTCTGGATAAAAAATTTCCATATTAAATTTCTCCTGTGTAAATTTATATCAATAATATATTATGAGAGGAATTCTATAAGGTGATAAAATAAAAAAACTACCTCCGTATTAAGTGAGTAAAGTGTACTCTTAGTCAAGGGCATTTCAAAAGAAGATCTTAAGTTTATAAGCTAAGAAGATGATTTTGGTATTGAATCGAAGTCATCTTTTTTTAATTCCAGTGTGGTATATAATTATTGTAACAATCCATATAATTATCAATTTTTGTTTGCAACGCCTCTAGGCTAATACAACCTTTAATATCACACTTATCCTTCATATGTGCGAAAAAAGATTCTTTTTGAAGATTTTTAAATTATAACTAAAGATGATTTAAGAGAAGTATATATAAAGGATCCAAAGTTTTTGACTTTAATAACTTTTTGAAGAAAAAAATATAATAAATGGGTATTTTGTAAAAAAATATTGAATTTTCAAAAAAAAGTAATTATAATGTTTAATATGATATTGTAGCTTGTGGATTCGTTAATATAGATAGCTTTATAAGTGAAACAAGTGATGGTTATAATAGGTCTTTTCGGCAAAGAGGGTATTAATTTATCAGGTGGTCAACGCCAAAAATTATCAATAGCACGTGGATTATTAAAAAAACTAAAATTTTGTTATTGGATGAAATAACATCTGATTTAGATAGTGAATCAGAATTAGATATATTAAATATTTTAAAAAGTTTGTCAACTAAATTAACTGTAGTAATAATAGCTCATAGAATTAGCACTGTATTATCTAGTTCTAATATTCTTGTGATGAGTGAGGGGAAAATTGTATCTAAAGGTACTCATAAAGATTTAATTTCTAATTGTAGTACTTATATTAAATTGTATAAAGAACAATTAAATAAGATTATGATTAAAAATTAAAAAATATCCTATTGTTAAAAAGTAAAAGTGGAAGGAAATAATAATTAATGAGTTGTAATATTTTAAAAACTATTAATATCACAAAAATATATAATAAAAAAAAAGTTTTAAATAATATATCTATAAATATAAAAAAAGGCGATATATATGGATTTGTTGGAAAAAATGGAGCCGGTAAAACAACTATGATACGCATTATATTAGGACTTAGTTTCTCTAATGAAGGTAAAGTTGAATTTTCAGATAATGAAAATATTGAGAAAAATTATATATGTAGAAAAAATATAGGTGCATTAATTGAAAAGCCAATTCTTTATAATAATATGACTGCAAAAGAAAATCTTGAAATTATAAAAATTCAAAGAGGGATAGTAGATCAGAATAGAGTCGATGAAGTACTAAAGTTAGTAAATTTATATAATGCTAATAAAAAAAAAGTTAAGCATTTTTCATTAGGGATGAAACAAAGATTAGGAATAGCTATCTCTTTATTAATTAAACCTAAGTTATTAATTTTAGATGAACCATTAAATGGATTAGATCCTATTGGTATAAAAGAAATAAGAGAATTACTTATTAGATTAAATAAAGAGGAAAAAACTACTATATTTATATCAAGTCATATACTATCTGAACTTAGCCTCATAGTTACAAGATATGGCTTTATAGATAAAGGCGTACTAATTCAAGAAGTATCAAATCAAGAATTAGATAAAATTTGTAAGATATATATACACGTGAAAGTCAGTGATACATCCGATATACCAAAAATTTTCTCTAATGAACTAAACATAGTTAATTATGATATATTTTCAAAAAATCATATTAAAATATATGAAAAAATATCATTAGATAAATTTTCTTTAATTTTAGCTAAGTATGATATATCCATCTATGAGCTTTTACAAAAAAAAGAAAGCTTAGAAGAATATTTTAGTAGATTAATTGGGGGCAATGATAGTGAATAATCTAATTAAAGGTGAATTTTTTAAATTTAGAAAAAGTAGAGGCGTAAGAATAGCAATGTTATTAACTATTGTTAGTGCTATTTTTTTATTCATGTATATTAACTTATTTTGTACAAATAAACTTGGAGAAGTAAATAGTTTTACAGGGGCAAGTGTTTTATATAACATTATGAGTGGCGTTGTATGGTTGAATTTTTTCTTTTCTATTTTAGCAGCAGTTTTTGTAGCTAATGATTTTGAAAAGGAAACTATAAATATGACATTTACTTATAATTATAGCAGGTTTGATGTTCTTATTAGTAAGTTTATAGTATATTCATTAGGAATTATACTTCTTAAAATAATATTTATATCTGTTAATACTATTATGTTTACGTTAGTTAATGGATTTGGTGAAACAATTAATTTTATATTAATAATTTCATATTTAAAATGGTTTTTAATTAGCTTATTATGTAGTATTTCTACAGCAAGCATTATATTTTTAATTGCTATATTAAGTAAAAATACTATCATTACTGTAATTTCTCCGATAGCAATTTTAATTATCTATATGATAACTTCAGCTATAGATAATAATATAATTTCAAACATTTTACCGTTCAATTTATTAATTGAAGCTATTGGCAAATATTCCACTATAAGATCAAGTCTTTTTTCTATAACTCACTCGGGTTTAATAATTATGATTTCTATATTATTATGTAATTTACATTTAAAAACAAAAGAATTTAAATAGCTCATTTATTTTCTTATTTTGATTATAAACGCAAAAACCTCATAGAGTAGACTTTTTATTAAGTGCCTACTCTACAGGGTACATTTTAGAGGTAGTTTCAAAAATAGAGTTTTTATTTTTGTGTAAAATAATTAGCTTATTTTAATCTGCGTTTATATATAAAATCTGCAAATAGTGAGTTTGACCAAGCAAACCAATCTCTTGTAAATTTACTAGAATCATCACAGTGGAAGCCTTCATGCATATAATTAGTGTCACCATCTGTATTTTTTAATGTTTCAATAAGCTGTGCAATTTCTTCTTCATTGTTAGTTGTAAGTCCTTGCATTGCTAATGCTATGTGCCAAATGTATTCTTTTGGAGTATGTGGACTTCCGATTCCTTTAGCAGCCTTACCTTCATAGTAATGAGGGTTGTTTTTGCTAAGAATAAACCTTCTAGTATTTTGATATATCTCATCTTCAATATCTCTATATCCAATGTAAGGTATAGATAAAAGACTTGGTACATTTGCATCATCCATAAAGTTATAATTTCCAAGTCCATCAACTTCATAGGCATAGATTTTACCAAACTCAGGATTATCTACAATTGCATATTTTTCTATTGCAGTATCAATCTGTGTCTTAAGCTTTAATGTTCTTGTTGCAAAATTTTCATCTTGGAATATTTCTTTTTCTATTTCAGACATTTGAGATAGTGAAACAGATGCAAACATATTTGCCGGTACAAGATATCCATACTGACAAGCATCATCACTAGGTCTAAATCCTGACCAAGTCATACCTGTGTAAGCAACTGGATTTCCAAGTCCATTATTACAAAGTGTATCTGTATCTGAACAGTTTAATCTTTGGAATGAGTAGTCTGACTTTTCAAAGTGGTATTGCTCAGTTTCCCAAAGCTTGACTATCATATTAAAAACAAGTTTAATTTCATCTGTGAAGATAGAAGTATCACCAGTTTTTCTCCAGTATTTATAGATAAGTCTCACAGGGTAGCAAAGTGAATCAATTTCATACTTTCTTTCCCAAACCCAAGGACTATCTTTTGTGATATCTTCATCCCATTTTTGTCCGTTAGCTGTTTTGTTAAAAGCATTTGCATATGGGTCGATTTGAATACACTTCATTTGTCTGCTTATAAGACCTTTGAAAATATCTCTGATTAATGGATATTCATTTGCAAATGGAAGGTAATGCTCTATTTGAGATGTTGAATCTCTAAGCCACATAGCTGGAATATCACCTGTTATGATAAATGCATCATTCTCTTTTGGTAGAATTACCGTAGTTTCCATAGTATCTATAAAACATCTATAAAAAGTTTCTTTTAATTTATCATCTTCTATTTTATTTGATAGTTCCACACCTATTTTTTTTATAAGGTCTTTTAAAGCCTCAAGTTTTATTTCAGTAGTCATAATTAAAAATCCCCCTAACTTTAGTATCAGTTGATTTGATTTTAAACCATAACTGAAAACCTTTAAATACGTTAGAGGGACATAACTAGAATTATTTTTATATATTAGAAATTTTTACACTAAGCATTTGCTTTTTCTTGTAGTTGTCTGATCAAACCTTTATTTGCAAAAACCATAAGGAAAGTTGAAATACTTCCGATAAATAAAACAGTAGTTGCTGGATTGATTTCAAATAGTACAAGAGTAACAGCAAGACAAAGTATATTACTAATAGTAACAATTGGTCTTGTGATAGTAAGAATACTTGCTGATTTTACTGTACTTAAAATATTCATTGAAAATTTACTCGTAAGCATAAATATGTGTGGTGTAATAAGTAACAACACAAATAAAAGTCCAACAAATAATCCAGTAAATACTATACTGCCATTAACTTGTGAGAAGAATTTTATGTTTGTGTATAGTATAAAAACAGTGATAAGTTCCACAATCCATATCAAAGTTGCATTTTTAAAATTAGATTTGTAAGCTTTAAAAAAATCTTTAAATGGCTCTAATTCACCATTTCTAAGTAGTTTATCCATACAATATAATAAAGCAGTAAATGAAACTGCAAATGGAATTGCTGCGAGTAAGAATAGTGGTAAAAATGTTCCTATTCTACTTATTCCTACAAAAAGTAGAAATAAAACTAAAGGAGTGTTAACCACAAGAAATAAGATATTTAAAGTTAAAAACCAAAAAACATAATTAAAGAAAGTTAATATTTTTTCAACATTGATAATATTAGTCATTTTGTATACTCCTTTCAAAAAAGACAAAATTAGTTAATTATAGTAAAATAAATTATATTGAAAACTATTACTGTTGTCAATCTGACAAAGATTAGAATTATATTACTTATTCTAGGTTTATATATTTTAGGGGGAGAAATGGATAAAAAGGGGAGAATTATTTATAGAAAGCTATTTGTTGTTTATACTGCAGTTATAATTCTTTTAATTGGTCTTTTAGATTTATATTTTTTAAAACATTCTATGAATCTGACAAAAGATAATAAGATGTTTGTTAATCAACAATTAGTTAATGAAGTATCATCAAGTATAGACAACCAGTTTTTAGCAACAGATATGATAGTAGATGGAATTTACTCATATAGAGAAAATATTTTAGATTTATTAAAATTTATAGAGTTAGATTTTAATGAGTACAAAAAGCAAAAGTTAGATGCAATTGTTGAGAGTTCTGGGATTAGTTATAATGGTACAGAGACTTTAATTGAGAGGAGTTTCGATACTTATCCCACACTTAAAAATATAACAACTGTTTCAAAAAAGGAAAAAGAAGCAAGAGTATTTAATAAAAATACTCAAATAGACTTTAGAAAAGTTGACAATTATGAAGATATTAAAGATAAGAAAGTGATTACTGGGAATAATGCTATAACACATATAATAAAAATTAATGATACAACAAATCTAGAAGAAAAGGGATTAATACTTGTAACTTTTAGTCTTGATAATTTAAGGCAGATCATTAAAAAACATGAAATTTATAATGATATATTTATTATAAGCAAGAATAATGACTTAGTTTATGATTCAGGTGGAGTTTATGATGAGACTTGGTTTGATAGTTTTTCAAAAGAATTAAATGATAAGTCTATTTTTATAAAAAAAGATGGAGATTATCACAATCTAAGCTATGTTAATGATGAAATTATTGTTGCAGGTAAAGTTTCTAAAAAAAGTTTAACAATGCTAGCAATTGATTTTTATCTAGCTTTGATAATTATAGATATTATTGTTTTTGCAATTGCAGAAGGGATAATATATTTAAAAATTAAAAAGCTTAATAATAGGCTAGAAACTACCGTTGATGCTATGGAAAAAGTTCAAGGTGGAGATTTAACAATCAGAATTGAAACTAAAGATGAAAATGATGAACTAAGCTATATAGGTGATAGTTTTAATGAAATGTGTGAGGAACTTGATAGATATATTAAAAGAAGTTATCTTGCAGAGATCAGTCAAAAAAATGCTGAGATGAAGCATCTTCAAAGCCAGATAAATCCACATTTCCTTTATAACACTTTAGAGGTTATAAGGATGAAAGCTATTTGTAATGGTGATAAAGAAGTTGGGAAAATGCTTTATAATTTAGCAGTTTTATTTAGAAGTCAACTTAAAGAGAAGGACATAATAACAATTAAAACTGAACTTGATTACTGTAAAAAGTATCTAGAGTTATTTAAGTTTAGGTATCAAGAGAAGTTTTCGTATGAAATTTACTGCGATGAAGATTTACTAGGAAATAACATAATAAAATTTGTATTACAACCTATAATAGAAAATTATGTTGTTCATGGAGTAAGACTTTCAGATAGTGATAATAAATTAGAGATAAAAATAGAGTCACAGGGTAATGACGTTAATATTTATATAATAGATAATGGTATAGGGATATCTGCTAAGAAATTAGAGCAGATAAAATATAAGTTAGAAGATAGTAATTCGAATAGTGATTCTATTGGGATTATAAACGTAAATCAAAGAATTAAAAATACGTATGGTGAAGAATACGGAGTTACTTATATTGAGGAAGTTGAAATAGGGACAAGAGTTCTTATAAAAATTCCAAGAAACTAGGGGGAAAATTTATGTTAAAGGTTATGTTAGTTGATGATGAGAATCTAATTGTTGAAGGGTTAAAAAATATAATTGAGTGGGATGAACTTGGACTTAAAGTAGTAGTAACAGCTAATGATGGTGAGGAAGCGATAAGGAAGTTTAAAGAAAATCCAGTTGATATAGTTGTTACAGATATTAATATGCCAAGGATTACAGGGCTTGAACTTTTAAAAAGTCTTAAAGAGATTAATGATAATGTTAGATTTATAGTTTTAAGTGGATATGATACTTTTTCATATGCGAAGAAAGCAATAGAACTTGGTGTTAAATCATATTTACTAAAGCCAGTTGATGAGGAAGAACTTGAGCGAACTCTAAAATCAATAGTTGATGATATTAGTAATAATAAGAAAAGAGAGCAGAATCTTGTTATCAAAAATGGTAAGATAATTGATTTTATTAATTCAAAAATTAATGTAGAGGAGCTTATAGAATTTGAATCAATAATGAAGTTAAGGTTTGATACACACGCTTACAGAGTTGCTACTATTCTTCCAGGTTCCGCTAATGTTGATAGGGTTATTGCTTGTATTAAGGCTAATATTTTAAGTTCCTTTGAAATAGTTCCAAGTCATGATGGAAGTATTATACTTATAAATAGTCTTGAAAATTATAGTTCAAATCAAGGGATTAGAGAGTTCTATGAAATTATAAAAGATACTGTTAAACAGGAATTAAAATCGGAAATGTTTATATCGGTAGGGTCAATGGTTACAGAGTTTAAGGATATACCACAGAGTTATAGAAAAAGTAAAAATGCTAAAAAGTATGTGCTTGTTAAGGGGTATGATAAGGTATTGTTTAGTGAAGAAATTGATGATACTGATTTTGAAAGTATAGACTTTAAGAAAGAGATAGAATCTATAAATAAACTTGTTATCGAAAAGAATAAAGATGCTGTTAAAAATTATATGTTAGAAGTTTTTGAAAATAAAAATCTAACACCAAAGGATATTTATGCTTTTTCTATAAAAGTAGTTATGCTTATTGAGGATATTTTAAGAGAATTTAATCTTGAAAATAAGTATGGTAGAGAAAGTTTGAGTAATGCAATAGTCGACCTTTGTAGTGAAGATACAAGAGAAAATATAGAAAAGTTCCTTATAACAGAACTTGAAGAATTAATTAAGGTTATAAGTGATAATGTACAAGTTTATAGCCCTGTTGTTCAACAAGTTGTTAAGGTTATAAATGAAGAGTATAAGGAAGAGTTAAGTTTAAAAACTCTTGCAACTAAATATAGAATTAATAGTTCATATCTTGGGCAGATTTTTTCGAAAGAAGTTGGGGTTTCATTTTCAGAATATCTCAACAAGATTAAAAATACTAAGGCTAAAGAACTTATTTTAAATACAAATATGAAGATAAATAATATTGCTAAGGAAGTTGGATATACAGATACAAGTTATTTTTATAGGAAGTTTAAAAAATACTATGGTGTTTGTCCATCAACTCTTAGAGAAATGAAAAATTACTAAATTTTATGCTATGAAGGAAAAGTTTTCTTTCATAGCTTTTTTTTGCATATTATTATAATTTTTACACATACTAAGTTTGAAGGATATAAGTATTTAGTTTTTTACTAGATACAATAATAAAATTTAGGAGGAAATAAATTATGAAAACAGTTAATGTTACAGTAAGAATGCCAGAGGAATTACACAAGGAATTTAAAATAAAGATGGTAATAGATAGCACTACAATGCAAGAATATCTTCTTGGACTTGTGATGAAAGATATGGGTAAAAAAGCAGAAGATTATAATTTTGAAGTTTAGGAAATACTAGAAAAGTTATCTAAAAAAGATAAAGATAAAAAGAATTAAAAACAAATGAAAATAAAAAAAGGTATTTCTACACCATCTATCAGCTAGAAATACCTTAGCAAGGAGTTGAAAATACAACTCGACTTGAGAAAAACTCAAGTTAAGTGGTATTATATCAATCCTTGCAGCTAAAAGCAAGGAGGAAGAAAAAATGGATAGTTTAGAAGTGAATGAATTTGATGGAACTGAAATAAGTACATATCTTTTTGAAGAGAAAAAGTGTTGGGTAGGGAGTGAAATAGGTGGAGAGTTTGGGTATGTTAATCCATCAAAAGCAACTACAAGGTGTATTGAGGCAAGAATGCTAAAAAAAGGGTTAGATTATGATATTCTTGATGGAGATAGATTGAAAAAATTTAAATTAATTTCTTATAAACAGTGCAAAAAAAGATTTAGTAGAGTACCTAAAATAATAATTTTTTATAAAAATGGTCTTAGAGAATTTATGTTGTACTCTGAAAAAAAAGAAAGTGAAAAAATTAGAGAGTTATTTGAGGCGTTAAATATAGATTTATATAATGATGAAATAGTTGTAGAGGAAAAGTTTCAAGTTGAGAATGAGGAAGTAGTTTATAAAAAAGAAAAAATTGAAATTAAAAACAAGAGAATAATTCATGAGGAATTAACTAATTCAGACAGAAATTTTTATAAGAAAAATTTATTGGAAATATTACAATTGATGGAAAATGTTTCGATATTAGATGATGACTTTAAGGATATAAAAAAAGAGTGTCTAGAACGTTTAGTTAATATTTCAAAATATCTAATAGATAAATTAGGGTAAAGTAATGGCAAGACTATAGATAGCACTATGAACGGGAGAAGTGATATCTATAGTCTTGACTGAAGAGGTAATTAATTTGTTTACGGATTATAAAGTTTAGAAGTCTTGCTGATAGAGGTGCAAAACTTAGGGTATAGAGTTGCACTAAGTGATATCTATAGTCATAACTAAAGAGTTTAGCTATACAATATTTTATTTGAAAAGTTTTATATAATTAATAAAGAAACAAACAGGTGGGTATACACCCAGGCATATACCCAGGCATATACCCATGTAGATTAAAATATAAGTAGTGATGAAAGTTATGTTTTAAGTTTTAAAAATAAAATAAATATAATTCAAAAAGCTCGTGATGAATTTCATTACGAGTTTTTTTCAATAAAAAACATTCGATTAGTGAAAATTTTTCTATAAAAATTCAATAATCTTAAAAATGTACACTAAATATAAAGTTTTTAATCTATTATGTGTTTGGAGTATTATGGTATATTTAATTCATAAAATGACAAACGTTTACAGGAAGGGGGAGTTAGATGAGTACAATTACAACAGTAAAGGAAAAGACGGATAGTTCATCAGAACAAATAAATGATGTTGATAAAAAGCCTTTTAAGATTAAGAAAAAATCAAAATTCAGACAAAATCTTGAATTATTACTATTAACAGTTCCAGGAGCTTTATGGTTTTTAGTATTTGCATATATACCAATGTTTGGAGTTATAGTTGCTTTTAAAGAGTGGAGAATACATGGAAACTTCTTTGAGAGTTTAGCAGGTAGTAAATGGATAGGACTTCAAAACTTTGAATTCTTATTCCAAAGTAGTGATGCTTGGCTTATTACAAAAAATACAGTTATGTATAATGCTGTCTTTATAATTTGTGGAATTGTGTTACCAGTTACTTTAGCTATTTTACTTAAAGAGGTATTTAACAAGAGGTTATCAAAATTTTATCAAACTTCAATGTTCTTACCTTACTTCTTATCATGGGTTGTTGTAAGTTATTGCTTATATGCATTCTTAAGTCCAGATAAAGGATATGCAAATGCAATACTTACTAAAATGGGGATGGATCCAGTTTCATGGTATACAGAACCAGGGGCATGGCCATTTATAATAATCTTTATGAGTCAATGGAAAGGTGTAGGATATGGAACAGTAGTTTACCTTGCATCAATATGTGGTATCGATAAGAGTTACTATGAAGCAGCACTTATAGATGGGGCTACTAAGTGGCAACAGATTAAACACATAACAATTCCATTACTAAAACCAATAATGATAATTATGTTTATAACATCAGTTGGTGGAATATTCAGAGCTGACTTTGGACTGTTCTATCAGTTACCAAAGAACTCAGGTGCTTTATATTCAGTAACTAACGTTATAGATACTTACGTATACAGAGGACTTATGAACCTTGGAAATATAGGGATGAGTTCAGCAGCAGCTTTATATCAATCATTTGTTGGAATGATTCTTATACTTATAACAAATGGAATTGTTAGAAAAGTTGACAAAGATAATGCATTTTTCTAGGAAAGGAGTGTGAATGTAGTGTTAGAAAAAATCAAAAATATCTTCTCTACGAAAGATAAAGGAGATGACGAGGGAAAATTTAACAGAGTATCAAATGGTGCACACATAGGAATAAACATACTATTCATACTACTTGCAGCAGCTTGTATTATACCATTTGTCTTTGTTGTAATAATATCATTAACAAGTGAACAATCATTAGCAGCTAATGGTTATAGTTTTTGGCCACAGGAGTGGAGCTTAGAGGCTTACAAATACATTTTCTCATCAAGTAGTCAGATATTAAGAGCTTATGGAGTTACAATATTTGTAACTGTATGTGGTACAACTTTAGGACTTGCTATTATGACAATGTATGCTTATGCTTTATCAAGAAAAAGCTTTGCTTACAGAGGATTCTTTACAAAACTTATATTTATACCAATGCTATTCTCAGGTGGTATGGTTGCATCATATTTAGTAGTAGTTAATTTACTTGGATTAAAGGATAGCTTACTAGCATTAATCCTTCCAATCTGTGTAAGTTCATTCAATATTATTATTCTTAGAACATTCTTTAAAACAACTATCCCAGATTCAATTATTGAGTCTGCAAAAATAGATGGAGCGACAGAGTGGAAATTATTCTTAAAAATAGTTTTACCAATATCATTACCTGGTATTGCAACAGTAGGATTATTCTTAAGTCTTGGGTTCTGGAATGACTGGTTTAATGCAATGTTATATATAGATGATAACTCTATGATACCATTACAATATTTACTTGTTAGACTTGAAACTTCAATGGAATTCCTTGCTAATAATGCTTCTACAATGGGAACAAATGCTATTGAGGCAGTAGCAAATATGCCAAAGGATACAGCTAAAATGGCGATTGTTGTTATAACAACACTTCCAATAATAGTTGCTTATCCATTCTTCCAAAAATACTTTGTAAGTGGATTAACAGTTGGAGCTGTTAAGGAGTAAATTTGGACTAGCTTAGATGAGGATTTTATCTTCATCTAGGCTTATATAAGAAAAGAGTGAAAAACTCTTTCTTTATATAAGCTTAATGCTTAAAAATTAATTAGTGAATTCGCAAAAAATATATAAATAAAAAAGATTAAGGGGATGAAAATTATGTATTATTTATTAGAAAGAATTGATAAAACATGTAATGAGGTTAAAAAACATATATACAGAAATGAAGTTGAAATTAAGGGTTATAAATATATAGAAGGAAATTATCACAATATAGATAAAATTGCTAAGGCTCCAGTAGATGGATGGGTTGATTTTAAAAAAGGCGATCTTTGGGGTGGTAGAGATGCACATGGTTGGTTTAAGTGTGAAGTTGAAGTTCCAGTTGATTTTCAAGGTAAGACAGTAGCTTTAAACTTTAGTACATTTGAAGAAGGTTGGGATGCTACAAATCCTCAATTTATCTTATATGTAAATGGAGAGCAAATTCAAGGTGTGGATATAAACCACAGAGAAATTATATTAACTCATGACGCGATTGCAGGGGAAGTTTATACAGTAGATTTACATGCTTATGCTGGAATGTTAGATGATAAAAAGCCAACTTTAAATGGTAAGCTTGTTGTTATAGATATGGCTTCAAGAGATTTATACTTTAACTTAAAAGTTCCAGTTGATGTTTGTAAAGAACTTGATAAAGAAGACAAAAAAAGAATTGATATGATTACAGTATTAAATGATGCTATAAACCTATTAGATCTAAGAAAACCAAAAACAGCTTTATATGATGATAGTGTTACTGTTGTTAATGAATTCCTTCAAGAAGAATTCTACGAAAAATTATGTGGACATGAAGAAGTTACAGCTACTTGTGTAGGACATACTCACATAGATGTTGCTTGGCTTTGGACAGTTGCACAAACTAGAGAGAAAGTTTCAAGAAGTTTCTCAACAGTATTAAAGCAAATGGAAGAGTACCCAGAGTACGTATTCATGTCATCACAACCACAACTTTATAAGTTCTTAAAAGAAGACCATCCAAAAGTTTATGAGAAAGTTAAAGAGAGAATTGCCGAGGGTAGATGGGAAGCAGAGGGTTCAATGTGGCTTGAGGCAGACTGTAATGTTACTTCAGGTGAGTCACTTGTAAGACAAATCATGCACGGTAAGAGATTCTTTAAGGAAGAGTTTAATGTAGAAAATAAAATATTATGGCTTCCAGATGTATTTGGATATTCAGCTGCACTTCCACAAATTTTAAAGAAGTCAGATGTTGATTATTTCATGACAACAAAAATTGCTTGGAACCAATTTAATAAAATACCAATGGATACATTTATGTGGGAAGGAATTGATGGGTCAGAAGTTTTAACACACTTTATAACAACAACAGGACCAGGACAAGATCATGATTCACACTTTACAACATACAATGGTCACATTCAACCAGATTCAGTTATGGGAGCTTGGAGAAGATACCAAAACAAGAATATCAATGATGATGTATTAATATCATTTGGTTGGGGAGATGGTGGTGGTGGTGCCACACTTGAAATGCTTGAAAATGCTAGAAGACTTTCAAAAGGTATCCCTGGTGCACCAAAAGTTAAGATGGGAACATCAAAAGAGTACTTTGAAAAGTTAGATAAGAAAGTTACAGGACATAAGAAATTACCTAAGTGGTCAGGTGAGTTATACCTTGAGTATCACAGAGGAACTTATACTTCAATGGCTAGAAATAAGAGAGATAACAGAGTTTGTGAGAACCTTTATACAGCAGCAGAGAAGTTAAATTCACTTGCTTTAGTAGAAGGAAAAACAGCTTATCCTCAAAAGAACATCAATGATTCATGGGAAGTTGTATTATTAAATCAATTTCACGATATCATTCCTGGTTCATCAATTAAAGAAGTTTATGATGTAACAAATTTAGAGTATAAAGAGTTAATAGAGAATGCAAATGGTTTAGTTAATGAAGGTGCAAATTATGTAGCATCAAAAATAGATTTAAAAGATAGAAGTGTAGTAGTTTCAAACACACTAGGATTTGAGAGAAGTGATATAGCTACATTTGAAATTCCAACAGGAATAGAAAATGTTGCAGTTATAGATGAAGATGGAACAGAAATAGCTTGTCAAAAAGTTGAAGATAACAAAGCTATATTCTTTGCAAGTAATGTACCAGCTAACGGACATAAGAGCTTTAAAGTTGTAGAGGCAACAACATCAGTGGATCCATCTGTAACATTAACAAACACAAATGCAGAGAACAAGTTTGTTAAAATTAAGTTTGATGATAAAGGTCAAATCATATCATTAGTAGATAAAGCTGCTAATAGAGAAATCTTAAAAGTTGGAGCTATTGGAAATGAAATTCAAGCGTTTGAAGATAAGCCAATGTGCTTTGATAACTGGGATATAGATATCTACTATAAAGAAAAAGAGTGGAAAATTGATGATCTTCAAAATATCGAAGTTGTAGAAGTTGGAGCTGTAAGAAGTACACTTCAAATTGAAAGAAAGTTCCTTGATTCAGTAATAGTTCAAAAAATCTACATCTACACAGATATGGGAAGAGTTGATTTTGATACACAAATAGATTGGAAAGAAAAAGATATTTTAGTTAAGGCTGCATTCCCAGTAGAACTTAATACAAAGGAAGCAACTTACGAAATTCAATATGGAAATGTTACAAGACCTACACACAATAATACATCATGGGATGTTGCAGGGTTCGAGGTTTGTGGACATAAATGGGCTGATTTATCAGAAGGAGATTTTGGAATATCACTTCTTAACAATAGTAAATATGGACATGATATCAAAGATGGTAATATGAGACTTACATTACTTAAGTCAAGCTGTGATCCAAACCCAGAGGCTGATAAAGAAGTTCATAACTTCATTTACTCAATCTATACACATGAAGGAACATGGAAAGAAGCTAAAACAACACAAAGAGCTTACGAGCTTAATAATCCACTTGTAGCAGTTGTTGAGGAAGCTCACGCCGGGGAAATGCCTTCAAACTTAAGTTTTGTAAAAGTTAATGCAGAGAACGTAATGATTGAAGTAATTAAAAAAGCAGAGGATTCAGACCACTTAGTAGTAAGAATGTACGAGTTCCACAACAAGAGAACTAATGTAACAATGGAATTCTACAAAGAGATTGCAGAAATCTGTGAGTGTAACTTAATAGAAAGAGATTTAGAAGTTATTGAAGCTAAAGGAAACAAAGTTGACTTCACAATCAAGCCATTCGAAATCAAAACATTTAAGTTCAAATTAAAATAATTTAAATAGAAACCCTTAAAACTTTATATGCATCTAGAGCAATCATAGTAGCTCTAGGTGCTTTTTTTATTTAAGTGAATTTAGACAATTAAATATGAAATAAATCCACTATAAGATAGAAAAAATTTCCTATATAATAAAATCATGTAAACGATATAAAGAGGATTTAAATAGAAATTAATTTATTAAGGGGGACAATTATTATGAATTTTAAAAAGATTATGGCATTAGCAATTACAGGAATAGTAGCAACTAGCGTATTAGCTGGATGTGGTGGTGGAAGCAATGCTTCAACAGACGAGAATGGAATAACTACTTTAAAGTGGTATACAATCGGTCAAGAGCCTAAGGATAAAGATGCAGTAGTAGCAAAGGCGAATGAGTATCTTGGTGAAAAAATTGGTGTAAATATTGATATGAACTTCATAGATTACGGTGACTACACACAAAAACTTGGAGTTATGATTAACACTGGTGAGCAGTTCGATTTAGCATTCACATGTTCATGGGCCGGAGATTACCTTGGAAATGCAAGAAAGGGAGCTTTCTTAGAACTTGATCAATATCTTGATGCACAAGGAAAAGATATGAAAGAAGCAATAGATCAAAGATTCTGGGATGGAGCAAAAGTTGATGGTAAGACATACGCAGTTCCAAACCAAAAAGAGATTTCAACAGCACCTATGTGGGTATTCACAAAAGAGTATGTAGATAAATATGAAATTCCATATCAAGATTTAAAAACTCTTGAAGATTTAGAGCCATGGCTTGAAAAAATTAAAAAAGCAGAGCCAGATGTAGTTCCGTTATACATCACAAAAGGTTTCTCAGCTCCTCAATATTTTGACCAATTAGTAGACCCTATTGGAATCGAGTATGGTCAAGAGGGATTACAAGTTAAGAATATGTTTGAAACTCAAAAAATGAAAGATACATTAAATACATTAACAAAATACTACCAAAAAGGATATATCAATGCAGATGCTGCAACAGCACAAGATGATAAATCAGTTAAAAGACTTGTAACTAAAGGTGATGGACAACCTTACGCTGAAATATTATGGTCAAAAGACTTAAAGTATGATGTAGTTGCTACTCAAATGATGGATTCATACATCACAAATGGTTCAACAACAGGTTCAATGATAGGTGTTTCAAGAAGTTCAAAGAACCCAGAAAAATCAGTAGAGTTCTTAAACTTACTTAATACAGACCCATACATTAGAAACTTAATCAACTATGGAATAGAAGGAACACATTATAAAAAAGTTGAAGGTTCACAAAATCAAATAAAGACAACAGATAAGGCTAAAGATTACAGTGTTGGTTACTACACAGTAGGTAACTTATTCATAACAGATGTACTTCACAATGAGCCAACTACTAAATGGGATGAGTTCAAAAAATTCAATGATGCAGCTCAAAACTCACCAGCACTTGGATTCAAATTTGATACAAGTAAAGTAAGTAACCAAATAGCAGCAGTAAATAACGTTCTTGAAGAGTTCAAATCAACATTATACAGTGGATCAGTTAACAACGCTGAGTACGTAGAAAAGTTAAATGCAAAACTTAAAGAACAAGGAATTGATCAGATAATAACAGAAATGCAAACACAAATAGATGCCTGGGCAGCTAGTCAAAAGTAATTAAAAAACAAAAGGGAGAGAAGTTTAGGCTCTCTCCCTTATTTTAAAAAATGAAAAAGAGGTTTTTATTATGGAATTATTAAAGTATAGAGAGATTTTAAATAAGAAATTTGAGGTTTATTCAGATAAAAAAAGGGTCTTTAAAAATTATATAGTTGAAAATTCAGAGATAGTATTAAATTTCTCACCAATAAAGATTAAGGTAAGTTATTTTAGTGATTATATAGTAAAAATTTTTTTAGGTGATGAATTTGAAGAAGAAAAAAATACAAATGCAGTTTGTATGCAGATTCAAAAGGACATCAAAATTCAAGTTGAAGAAACTGATAAAGAAGTAGTTATTATAGGAGAAAAAGTTACTACTGTAATCAATAAGGATACAACAGAGATAACTTTCCTTGATGCTAAGGGGAATATAGCCTGCAAGGATTTTCAACCAAGTTTTAAACAAAAAGATGGGACAATCTATATTTCAAAGTTAAATGATTGTACAGCTTATTATGGACTTGGAGAGAAAGGTGGAAATCTAAATAAGAAGGGTTGTTATACAGAAAACTTTAATACAGATGACCCAGAAACTGATGATGATTCGGTTATGTATTATAAAACAGTTCCATTTTATGTAGGTGTTAATGAAAAAGTTACACATGGATTATTCTTTGATAATAGTCATAGAAGTTTCTATGATATGGGTAAACAGTGTGATGATAGAATTTTCTTTGGAGCTACAAATGGACAAATCCAATATTATTTTATTTTGGGTGAAAATGTTAAAGAAGTCGTAAAAGAGTATTCAAATTTAACTGGTAAGATGGAATTACCTCCAATATGGAGTCTTGGTTATCAGCAAAATAGATTTAGTTATATGTCATGCGATGAAATCAGAGAAGTGGTTAAAAACTTTGAAGAAAGAAATATACCGCTAGATGTTATCTATTTTGATATAGATTATATGGATGGATTCAGAGTTATGACTTTTAAAAGTCCAGAGTTTGATCAGGCTCAAAAGCTTATACAAGAACTTAAGGAGAAAGGAATTAAAACAATAACAATTCTTGACCCCGGGGTTAAAGTAGACGCTGAGTATGGTGTTTATCAAAGAGGATTAAAAGGAAATCACTTTACAAAACAAGGTGATGGAAATTTATTTGTTGGTGCTGTATGGCCAAATGATAGTGCTTTTCCGGATTTCTCTAATAAAGAATGTAGAACATGGTGGAAAGATGAACTTAAAGAGTTTATAGGAAAATATGATATTGATGGAATTTGGAATGACATGAATGAACCTTGTGTGTTTAATAATGATCATAAAACAATGTTAGAAACTTGCCTTCACAATAGTGATGATGGAGTGATAGAACATGCAGAATTCCACAATAGATATGGAATGGAAATGAGCAGATGCTCAATGGAAGCTCAAGATGAACTTAACTTAGAAAAAAGAGGATTCTCAATGACTAGAGCAACTTATGCTGGTGGTCAAAGATACTCATCAGTATGGACAGGGGATAATATGAGTTTATGGAGTCAGCTTAGAATGTCGATTCCAATGAATTGCAACCTTGGAGTTAGTGGTTTTTCATTTGTAGGAAATGATGTTGGAGGATTTGGTCTTGATACAACAGAGGAGTTATTTATAAGATGGATGCAGATGGGAACTTTCCTACCAATATTCAGAAATCACTCTAATATGTATACAAGAAGACAAGAGCCTTGGGCATTTGGTAAGAATGTAGAAAAAATAGCTAAAAAAACAATAGAACTTAGGTATGAATTAATGCCTTATATATATAATGAATTTTATAAATCGCATAAAAAAGGAGTCCCTGTATTTAGACCTATGGTTATGGAATTCCAAGATGATAAAAATGTGCACGATTTAAAAGAACAATTTATGTTTGGAGGCAGCATTTTAGTTGCACCAGTAGTACATGAGGGAGAAAGAGAAAAAGTTGTTTATCTTCCAAAGGGTAGCTGGTACAGATATGAAACTGGTGAAAAGTTTGAGGGAGAAAGAAGATATAAACTTTCTTGTGGTATAGATGAAATACTATTCTTTGTTAAAGAGAATAGCATAATACCAACTTACAGAGAGAAATATATGAATGCAGAGCAAACACCAGATACATTTACGTACAGGGTTTATGGCTCAAAAGCAAAGTTACTTCATTATTATGATGATGGCAACACAAATGGTTATAAAAATGGTGAATATAACTTAGTTTCAATATGCTTTGATAATGAAGATGAGAATGTTAAGTATTTAAATAAAGGTATAGAAGAAAAGAAAAAAGAGTTCAAAATAATACTTTAAGGGAAAATGGGGGAATTAGTGATGATAGCTTGTTTAGATATAGGAGGAACATCTATAAAGGTGGCTCTTTCAGATAGAGAAGGAAATTTAATTGAAAAAGGGAATGTAAATGTAGCAGAAACTTTTGAGGAGTTAATGGACAATATAGTTACTTGGGTTAACTCAATGAAAGAAAAGTATGAGATTGAGGCAGTTGCAATAAGCTCGCCTGGTGCAGTAGATTCTATTACTGGAGTAGTTGGTGGGGCAAGTGCAGTTCCTTGTATACATGGACCGAACTGGAGAATAGAAATCAGAAATAGACTTGGTCTTGAAATTGGGATAGAAAATGATGCTAATTGTGCAGCACTTGCAGAAGTTTTTACAGGTTCAGCTAGAGGTGTTAAAGAAATGATGTTCCTTGTATGTGGTACAGGAATTGGTGGTGCAATAGTTAGTAATGGAAAAATTCATCATGGCAGGCACTTACATGGTGGAGAATTTGGATACATGCTTATGGAAGAAAAAGATGGAAGATTCTATAACTTTAGTGAGTGTGCATCAACAATGTCATTTGTAAGAAAAGTTAGAGCACATTATCAGGATGATTCATGGGACGGTGTAAAAGTATTTGAGGAAGCTGCAAAAGGAAATGAAGTTTGTATACAAGCAATTGATACATTCTACAAAAACTTAGCAATAGGAATTTTCAATTTACAATATGTTTATGACCCGGAAATGATTCTTCTTGGTGGAGCTATTAGTGAGAGAGAAGGTATAGTAGAAAAAATAAATGAAAAGCTTGATGAAATATTAGAAATAGTTGAGATAGCAAAAGTTAAGCCGAATGTGGTAACTTGCACACATAAAAAAGATGCAAATCTGATTGGTGCAGTAGCAAACTTCTTAAAGGGAGGGAAGTAGTATGCAAAAATTATATGTAGGTGTAGACCTTGGGGGAACAAAAATATATACAGCTCTTGCAAACGCTAATGGAGAAATTTTAAGAGAAATAATAGTAGCAACAGAAGCACAAAAGGGTGCAGAGCAAATTATAAATAAAATAAAAGATAGTATTAGATATGTATCTGAGGAAGTTACTATAAAAGAAGTAGCTGCGATAGGGATTGGCTCACCAGGACCTTTAGAGGTTAAAAAAGGAATTATAGCACAGCCACCAAACTTACCAATAAGAAATTACAATATAGTAGAAGATATGGAAAATGAGTTTGGAGTGAAAGTATATCTTGATAATGATGCTAATGCAGCAACTTTAGCTGAGTATACTTTTGGACAAGGTGTAGGAACTGAAAATATGGTATTCATAACATCTAGTACAGGTGTTGGTGGAGGAGCAGTGCTTAATGGAAAGCTTTATAGAGGAAGTACATCAAACGCATTAGAGCTTGGACACACAACTGTTAAATATGATGGAAGAGTTTGTGGATGTGGAAATAGAGGATGTGTGGAAAGTTTAGCATCTGGGACAGCTATAAGACTTATAGCAAAGGATAGTATAAATGGAAATACAACAACGCTTAGTAAGTATGAAGAAGTTACAGCTAAAGAAGTTTTTGATGAAGCTAGAAATGGAGATTTACTTGCTAAGTCAATAATTAGAGAATGTATAGGATATCTTGGAGTGGCAGTTGCAAATGCAGCAAATACTTTAGACCCAGATATGATTGTCCTTGGTGGGGGAGTTATAAATGGTGGAGATATTATATTTGAAATAATAGAAGAAGAAATGAAAGAAAGATGTTTAAGTACAATTAAAAAGAATTGCAAGGTTAGACCTGCAAAGCTTGGTGGAAAAGCTGGAGTCTTAGGTGCAATAGCACTTGCGGTTGTAGAGAGTAAGTAATTAGGGGTGAATAAACTATGGAAGAATGTTATGAGCAATTTTTAACAAGGGATTATGGAACAGGGCAAGAATATATGAATGGTACTGCTAATGGATTGCTATTTGTATCGGCAGTAGGTTTTTTTGGACTAAGAAGTATGTTCCTTGGAGTGGGCTGTGCACTAGCATATGCAGGTATGGCTATTTATATGAGAAAGAAGTTTGTTGAGTATGAGTATGAGCTTATATGTGATGAACTTACAGTATCAAAAATCTTCAATAAAAGAAGAAGAAAGAAAATTGTAAATATAGAATTGAAGAACATGATCGAAGTAGATAAAAATGCAAATCATAAAGTTAAAGATTTATTTATAGATGAAAAAGGTTTAGACAAAAGAGTTGTATATGTAAGAGAAAAAAATGAAATTAAAGCTTATAGAATTGCATTAGATAAAAAATTATTAGCTAAATGTAAAAGAGTAAATCCAAGAATGTTTAATGACTTTAAATTTTAAGGGGGACAAAGATTATGGCAAAGGTAGTATTAAATAATATAGATAAAATTTATGATGGTGGGGTTAAAGCAGTTGATAGCTTTAATTTAGAGATAAAAGATAAGGAATTTATAGTTTTAGTAGGACCATCAGGATGTGGAAAATCAACAACACTTAGAATGATAGCTGGACTTGAAGAAATTTCAGGTGGAGAATTGTTCATAGGAGATAATCTTGTAAATGAAGTAGCACCAAAGGATAGAGATATAGCAATGGTATTCCAAAACTATGCTTTATATCCTCATATGACAGTATATGATAATATGGCATTTGGATTAAAACTTAGAAATACTCCAAAAGATGAGATAGAGAAAAAAGTTAGAGATGCAGCTAGAATACTTGATATGGAGCACTTACTTGAGAGAAAGCCTAAAGCTTTATCAGGTGGACAAAGACAAAGGGTTGCTATGGGAAGAGCTATTGTTAGACACCCACAAGTTTTCTTAATGGATGAACCATTATCAAACCTTGATGCAAAACTTAGAGTTCAAATGAGAACAGAGATATCAAAACTTTATCACAAGTTACAAACAACATTTATATATGTAACTCATGACCAAACAGAGGCTATGACACTAGGGACAAGAATAGTAGTTATGAAGGATGGTATAATTCAACAGGTTGCAACACCAAAAGAGATATATGAGCACCCAGTAAATATGTTCGTTGCTAGTTTTATAGGAAGTCCTCAAATGAACAATCTATATGGAACTACAAGAGAGGTTAATGGAAAAGTAATGCTTAAAATATTAGATCAAGAAGTAGAACTTCCAAAAGCAAAAGCAGATAAGATTAGAGGAACAAAACATGCTAATGCACAAGTTATTATGGGAATTAGACCAGAGGCTATAAGTTGTAAGGAAGAGGACTTAAAGAAAGAGGGAGCTATAATCTTTACAAGTAAGCTTGATGTTTCAGAGAACCTTGGAGCAGAGAAATTCCTTTACATGCAAGTTGAAGGAAGAACAATGGTAGTTAAAACTAACTCACCAGAAGAGTTTAAGCCAGGGCAAGACATCAGATATGTAATGAACTTTAATAAATTACACATGTTTGATAAGGAAGAGCAATACACAGTATTCTAAAATAACAAAACTATTCAAAAAGAAAATTCTAACAGATATAAAAGTCGACTTCGAAAGAGGTCGGCTTTTTTGATTAGGAAACATACATATAGAATGTATATATGTTTAAGTAGGGATATGGATTGATAGTCCATATGTTTAAGAGGGATATGGATTGATAGTCCATATGTTTAAGAGGGATATGGATTGATAGTCCATATGTTTAAGAAGGATATGGATTGATAGCTCTATATCATCCTTAAAAAATTACAAATGATTTGAAACTTAGTTTAAAGAATTAACAAAATATCAAAGAATTTATAAATTAAAAAAACTGTTGATAACTTTTCAAAAAATTATCAACAGTTTTTTGTTATTTTAAACAATGTTAATTTTATTGTGGAGTATATTTTAAAATTTAGAAAAGTTAAATATTATATAATTAACTAGCAAAAACTAAAGATAAACTTAGAAATAAAGGAAGAATAAAAAAATGATTATTGAATACATACAAGAGTATGCATATATTATAATTTTAAATCTGATGATGTTTAAATTTTTAACATGGAGATTTAAAAAGAGGCATAGCATGTTTATACTACTAACAATTGTAGAGTGTATAGTTTTTACTTTAATAAATATGCACTCTGCTAATTGGGGCAATAGGTTTACATTCATAAGTTATTATTTAAGTGTGATTGTTTTATATGAAGAGAAGTTTTGGAAGAAGATATTCACAGCTTTTTTTGTGTTGAGGTTGGAGCTATTAGTAGCAACTATTACATTTTTTATGACATATGGATTGTATTATTTAGCTAAATATACTGTGTTTAGAGAGGTTATGAGCACTAGGATAGTAACAACTTACATATCGCCAACAATGTTTATCATAAACTTAATCTTGATGCAAATTTACTTATGTAAGCTAAATAAGGTTAAAGTGGTAAAGAAGATATTAAAAGATAAAAAAATAACTATATATATAGCAATAATATTATTAAGTGAAATAGCAGTAAGTAGAATACCATATGAGTTATTAAAAAATAATACAATATATGAACCTGTAAAAGGAAGTTTGTATGCTGTAATAGGATTTTTACTTTTAATGGTGATAGTTATTTTTTGTGTATTGATAATTATAAATTATCAGAAAAAAGATGTTAATTTAAAAGTGTTAGAGTTAAATACAAAAGTTGATGTATTGCAGGAACATATAGAGATAAATAAAAGTACAGAGGAAAAAAAGAATATAGTGTTGCATGATGTGAAAAATCATATAAATATTATTAAAGACTTAGTATCAGAGGGGGATGAAGAGGAAGCGTTAGAATATATTGAGGAATTTGAGGGTAATTTTTTGAAAATATATAAAAATAAATTTTCGGGAAATCCTTTGGTAAATAGTATTTTAGTGAGAAAACAAAAAGTATGTGAGGAAAATAATATAAAATTTAATGTAGATTGTAAAATACCAAGTAAGATTCAGATTAAACAATTTGATTTATCAACTGTGTTGTGTAATTTAATAGATAATGCAATTGAAGAAAATTTAAGGTGTGAGGAAATAGAGAAAAGATATGTAGATATAAGCATAAAACTCTTTGAGCAGACTTTACTCATGAAAATTGATAATTTGAGTAGGAAGAAAAATAGTTTAGAAGAAAAAGATTTAGGTACTAGTAAAAGTGGAAATCATGGATATGGTATAAAGAATATTAGAGCTGTGGTTAGAAAATATGATGGAACAATAAAATTTAGTAATGAAAATTATAAATTTACGGCTATGGTTTATTTAACGGGTAAAGATATATAAAAATAATATATGTAGTTGGTGACCATTTTCATCTTGGTTGTATAGATTAAAAAGAAAAGACTTTTGAGGTGAAAATAAAATGGATGATAGAGATATGATAATTATAATGGATGAGGAGTATAATATTGCAGAAACAGAGGAGCTTGTTCAGGCTTCAAGTATTGTTATAGATGGACCTTTGAAATTAGTTATGGATAAAATTATTAAGAATAATACGAAGTTTGAGTGTTATAATGATTTAATTAAAGAAGCTTTATATGTAGGGCTTATTGCGATTATAAATGAAGAGGTGAATCCTAAGTGTGGAAACTATCAGTATACTAATACTCCACCAGAGGAATTTGATAAGACTGAGTATGAGGAAATACCTTTTGAAGAGTTTGAAGCTTTAAGAGAAGAAAATGTTAGAGTTAAAATGGAATATTAGATTTACTTAAAGGAGATAGCATGTGCTATCTCTGTTTTTTTAAAAAGTTATTTTGTTCAAAGTAGAAAAAAAATATATAATTATATAGAATAAGGAATTAAATTTGTTTTATAGGGAGAGTATTAAAATGAAAAATGTGGATTTAAACAAAGTTAGGGAAACAGCAGAGGAATATTATAGAAAGGGAGATTTTTATTGCTCAGAAGCTGTTGTAAAAACTATAAAGGATACTTTTGAGTTAGATTTCTCAGATGAGGTTATAAAAATGGCATCAGGATTCCCTGTTGGAATTGGTGGTTCAGGATGTACATGTGGAGCAGTTAGTGGTGGAGTTATGGCGCTTGGTATGGTTTTTGGTAGAGCAGATGCTAAGGACCCAAAAGTTATGAAGACAATGAAACTTTCAGCAGAACTTCATGAAAAGTTTAGAGAAAAAAGAAAATTTGTTTGTTGCAAAATACTTACTAAGGGAATGGATTTTGGAAAGAAAGAACATCTAGAACAGTGTATAGCAATAACTGGAGAAGTTACACAAATTGTGGCAGAAATTATAGAAAGAGAATTATAATTGCTAAAAAATATTATGAAAATAGCAAAAAATATTGACAAAATGCTCGGAATATATAATAATAGTAGATGCTTCAATAGGACAATGAAGTAGGTTTATAGGTTGAAATTAGTTCAAGCCCTGGGTGTCAATACTCAGGGCTTGAACCTTTTTTTTGAAAAAAATATTGACTATTTATTCCTTTTAGAGTAAAATTTGAAATAAGAATTTAGAAAATACACTTTAAATTGGTCCTGTGAGGCCAGAAAGAGGTATAAGGATGAACAAAATAATTAACAATAAAACTACATTTCAAAAAAAGAATAGCTTTGGATTTTATATTCCAATCATATATGAAGGTAATAGGGTATTATAGCGTAAAATTTCGTTATTTATAATATCTCTATTACCTTTTCGTTTAATTAAAGCGTTAAACAAGTAGGAATAGAAGACCTTTTAAAGTGTGTTTTTCTAGTATATTTATTAGGAGGTCTATTTTATGAAAGCAAAGCTTATATTACAAGATGGAACAATTTTTGAGGGTAAAGCCTTTGGATATTTACAAGAAACTGTTGGAGAAATGGTATTTTCAACAGGAATGGCAGGTTACCAAGAAGTTGTGACAGACCCATCATACAAAGGACAAATCGTAACAATGACATACCCGCTAATAGGTAACTATGGAGTTAACCTTGAGGATATGGAGTCAGATAAAGTACAAATCAAAGCATTAATCGTAAAAGAAAAATGTGAATTCCCAAACAATTTCAGATGTGAGTTAGAACTAGACAATTATTTAAAACAAAACAAAGTTTTAGGTCTTGAAGGAATAGATACAAGAGCTTTGACAAAAATATTAAGAAATAAAGGTTCAATGACAGGAATCATAGCAGTTGAAGATTTCAGATTATCAGATATTGAGGATAAAATGAAAAGTTACAATAACTCAAATGTAGTTAGTGAAGTTTCAACAAAAGAAAGCTATGTAGTTAAAGGAGCTGGTAAGAAAGTTGCAGTTATAGATCTTGGAATCAAGAAAAGTGTTCTTGCAAACATAATCAAAAGAGAAGCTGATATAACAGTATTCCCATATGATGTGACAGCAGAAACAGTTTTAGATGCAAACCCAGAAATGGTGTTCTTATCAAATGGACCAGGAAATCCAGCGGATGTTAAAGAAGTATCAGAAATGATAAAAGGACTTTTAGGAAAAGTGAAAGTTACAGGAGTAGGACTTGGATGTCAACTTATAGCATTAGCTCTAGGAGCAAAAACAGACAAACTAGCATTTGGTCACAGAGGATCAAATCATCCGGTAAAAGATCTTTCAAATGGAAAAGTTTATACTACTACACAAACACAAGGATTTACAGTTTCTAATCTTACACAAGAGATGGAAATTACTTATAGAAACATAAATGATAGTACGCCAGCAGGTTATAAGAGCGAATGTTTAAATGTTGAAGCAGTACAGTTTATGCCAGATAGAGATAGCGAATTTATATATGACGGATTTATGAAGTAATTTCAAATTGGGGAGGAAAATATTATGCCATTAAATAAAGATATTAAAAAAGTACTAGTTATAGGTTCAGGTCCAATAGTAATAGGTCAAGGTGCTGAGTTTGATTATTCAGGAACACAAGCATGTAGGGCAATTAAAGAAGAGGGGATAGAAGTTGTATTAATCAACTCAAACCCAGCTACAATAATGACTGATAAAGGTGTTGCAGATAAGATTTATTTAGAGCCAATAACACTTGAATATGTAGAAAGAATTATTAAGGAAGAAAGACCAGATTCAGTAATAGCTGGAATGGGTGGACAAACAGGTCTTAACCTTTCAGTTGAGTTATATGAAAAAGGTATTTTAGATAAATATGGAGTAAAAGTAATTGGTACTTCAATTGAGTCAATCAAAGAAGGGGAAGATAGAGAGCTTTTCAGAGATATGATGCTTAGAATCAATGAGCCAGTTATAATGAGTGAGATTGTTCACGAATTAGAAGAAGGTTTAGAGGTTGCTAAAAAAATTGGTTATCCAGTTATAGTAAGACCAGCTTATACACTAGGAGGAACTGGTGGAGGAATTGCAGTTAATGAGGAGGAACTTAAAGTAACACTTGCTTTAGGACTTCAACTTAGCTCAATAGGACAAGTCCTTTTAGAGAAGAGTGTTAAAGGATGGAAAGAAATTGAGTACGAAGTAATCAGAGATTCAAAAGGAAATAAAATAGCAGTTTGTAACATGGAAAATGTTGACCCAGTTGGGATACACACAGGGGACTCAATAGTTGTTGCTCCATGTCAAACTTTATCAAATAAAGAAGCTGGAATGCTTAGAACAGCATCACTTAATATAATAGAAGCTGTTGGAATAGAGGGTGGATGTAACGTACAATTTGCTTTAAACCCTAATTCATTTGAGTATGCTGTTATAGAGATTAACCCAAGGGTTTCAAGATCATCAGCACTTGCTTCAAAAGCAACAGGTTACCCAATAGCTAAAGTTGCTTCAAAAATTGCTTTAGGATACACACTTGATGAAATCTTAAATGCAGTAACTAAGAAAACTTATGCTTGTTGTGAACCAACAATTGACTATGTTGTTTTAAAAGTACCAAAATGGCCTTTTGATAAATTTGATAATGCAGATAGAGTACTTGGAACAAAGATGATGGCAACAGGGGAAGTAATGGCGATCGGAACAAACTTTGAGTCAGCATTTTTAAAAGGAATAAGATCACTTGAAATAGATAAGTTTTCACTTCACCACAAGAAGTACACAAACCTTACAATGGAAGAGCTTAGAACAAAAGTTGTAACTCCAGATGATGAGAGAATATTTGTACTTGCAGAAATGCTTAGAAGAGATTACAGAATTGATATGGTTTCAAGAATTACAGGAATAGATATATTCTTCTTAGAGAAATTCAAGAACATTGTTAGAGAAGAGGAAAAACTTGATACATCTAATGTAGAAGATTTAAATAAAGAGTGGTTAATGGCGCTTAAGAAGAATGGATTTGCTGATAAAGCAATTGCTGATATGATAGGTGTACCAGTTGATGAAATATATAGATTAAGAAATATATGGAATATAAAGCCAGTTTATAAAATGGTTGATACATGTGCAGGGGAATTTGATGCAGTATCACCTTACTATTACTCAACATATGACGAGTATGATGAAGTTGTAGTTTCAGATAAGAAAAAAGTTATTGTTATAGGTTCAGGTCCTATCAAAATAGGTCAAGGTGTTGAGTTTGACTATGCGTCAGTTCACTGCATCAAGTCATTAAGATCACAAGGAATTGAAACAATAATCATAAATAATAACCCAGAAACAGTAAGTACAGATTTCGATACAGCTGATAAGTTATACTTTGAGCCACTTGTAGAAGAAGATGTATTAAATATCATAGATAAAGAGAAGCCAGAGGGAGTTATACTTCAATTTGGAGGACAAACTTCTATAAAGCTTGCTAAGTTTTTAAAAGCTAAGAATATTAAAACTCTTGGAACAACATCAGATCAAATTGACCTTGCAGAAGATAGAGAGCAATTTGATGATTTATTAGAAGAACTTGATATAGCAAGACCAAAAGGTAAGGGAGTTTGGACAGTTGAAGAGGGAGTTGCACAAGCAAGTAAACTTGGATACCCAATGCTTGTAAGACCTTCATTTGTACTTGGTGGACAAGGAATGGAAATAACTCATGATGAAACAGAGCTTAGACATTATCTTGCACATGCATTTGAAAGAGATAATAAGAACCCAATACTTGTAGATAAATATCTTAATGGTAGAGAAATAGAAGTAGATGCTATATCAGATGGAGAAGATGTTTTAATCCCGGGAATCATGGAGCATTTAGAGAGAGCAGGAGTTCACTCAGGGGATAGTGTTACTATGTATCCAAGTCAAAATATCACAGATAAAATCAAAGCTGATGTATTAGACTACACAACAAAACTTGCTTTAAGAATAGGAATTAAAGGAATGATAAACATTCAGTTCATTGAATTTGAAGGAAAACTTTATGTAATAGAAGTTAACCCAAGAGCTTCAAGAACAGTTCCTTATATCTCAAAAATAAGTGGAGTTCCAATAGTTGACCTTGCTACAAGAATAATGCTTGGTGGAAAACTTAAAGATTTAGGATATGGAACAGGAGTTTATAAAGAGCCAAACCTAGTATCAGTTAAAGTTCCGGTATTTTCAACACAAAAACTTCCACAGGTTGAAATTTGTCTTGGACCAGAGATGAAATCAACAGGAGAAGTTCTAGGAGTTGGTAAAACAGTTGAAGAAGCTTTATATAAAGGTTTCGTAGCTGCTGGAATGTACACAGGTAAAGGTGGTAAGAGAATTCTTGCAACAGTTAACAATCATGATAAAGCTGAGTTTGTAGAAATCGCTAAAGGTTTTGACAAATTAGGATATAAATTTGTTTCAACAGAAGGAACAGCAAATGCTCTTAAAGAAGTTGGAATAAAAGCAGAAGTTGTTAGAAGAATTGATGAAGAAAACCCTAATATCTTAGATATGGTTGTAAATGGAGAAGTAGACTTAGTAGTTAATACACCTACAAAAGGTAATGACTCTAAGAGAGATGGATTCCACATCAGAAGAGCAGCTATTGAAAGAAATATTGGTGTTATGACTGCACTTGATACATTAAGAGCTTTAGCAAAAGTTCAGTTAGATGGAATGGATAAAACAGAACTTGGAATCTATGACGTAAATTCATGGAACTAAGATAAAATAAGGAAAAGAGCAATCTCATAACTCGAGATTGCTCTTTTTTAGTTTAAAAATATTTAAATTTTAGGCTCTAGAAGTTTTTGTTTTAAGGTGTAAAAAAATATAAATTTTTTCAAGAGGAGTAAGTTTCTTGTTATTAGAAGAAATCAATTTCTTGATTTCATTTTTTGCTTCAAAATAGCTGCCAGAGGATCTTAAAGTTAAGCCTATTTTTATAGCATTTTTTTTATATGTATCATAATTAGAACAAATTTCAATAAGAGATTTTTTGAGTTGATTAGCAGATAGTGTTTTATTATCAAGTTTAATTCCAGCATGAAGACCTTGAACTCTATTTGCGACTATAAATTGGTCACCAAACTGGGGAATAACTACTAAAGGTATATCATTATACAAACCTTCACTTGTGCTATTCATTCCACCGTGTGTAATGAATATGTCTACTTTTTTTAAAAGTTTTAATTGGGGAACATAATTATATACTCTAAAATTATCCGGGATATTTCCAAGAGTTTTAATATCAGTTTTTTTTCCAATGGACATTATAACTAAAAGATTATCCATGTCCTCAAAAGCTTTAAAGCTTTCTTTATAGAAGTTACTATTTTTATTTGCTATTGTGCCAAGTGAAATATAAATAAGTTTTCTACCATTTAAATTTTCAATATCAAAGTTTATTTTTTCTTCTCTATTAGCTACAGATGGTCCAACGAATTTGTATTTATCATTAAAATCCCAAATTCTTGGTTGGAAATAAGATGAAGTGAATACAATATTTCTATCAGCTTTATTAAAAAGTAGACATTTTATATAATCCATTTTAAAATTAATATTATATTTTTCTTTCATTTCCACAATTCTTTTATGAACTTCTTTATTTTTGGGGTTTTCAACCATTTTTAAATTGCACATTGTCAAATCAAAAAGAAGTCTTCTTGAAAATGCAAATGTTGTAATTGAACGTATGGAATAAGGGATATTAAGAAGTTTTTTTATTTTATCTCCTATGTTAATCATAGAATCATAAACAATATAATCATAATGATTTTCTTTTGTTTCCCAAAGAACTTTCAAAAGTCCGTTGCATACACTTGTTAAGTGATCAAAAGAATTTATGTAATCGCCTCTTAGTGCTTCTTCGGGACCGATAGCTTCATAAGGTATAAAATTAGCACCGGTAGGAACTATTTTATGTTTAAATTCCTTTGTGCAGTAATAAAAAATTTCATCTCCACTAGCAATTAATTCTTTGACAACACCAATAGTTGGATTTACATGTCCATGCCCAGGAAATCCTAAAAATAATCCTTTTACCATAATAAAACCTTCCTTCATCTTTTGTTTTTTCTTTTGTTTATGATTATCAAGGTAACTGCTAGAATTAAAATTACAAGAGTTAAACTTAATATTAATATTATGTCTTTATAGTTAGATAAGTATTTTAAATAAATTTTGTAATCTCCAAGGTAATATCCAATCACAAAAAATAAAGCATTCCATGCAACGATTCCAAAAGTAGAATAAATAGTGAAAGGAATAATAGGTATTCTTTCTACACCAGCTATAAGAGACACATAGACTCTAATAAAGGGTACAAACCTTGACCAAAATGAAACTATGTTACCATTTCGTTTAAACCAATTATTTAATTTATCTAATTTTTCTTCGTTTTTATAAAGCTTTTTTCTAATCAAATTATTAGCCCAGTTAGTAAAAAAATACCCAATGGCATACATAGCTAGGGTGGCTAAAATGCTTCCTAAGTTTAGTAATACAAAAGATATCCAAATATCTAGACCTCCTTTTTTTACCATAAAACCAACTAAAGGTACTAGGACTTCGCCAGATATAGGTAGACCTAAAAATTCTAATGCACCAGCAACAAAAACCCCTGGATAACCTAAGGTTGCAATTAAATAAACTGAAAAACTCATAATTTTATCAACAATTGAATTCATAAAAATACCTCGCATAACTTAAATTGAAATTATAAATACTTGTATATATACATTTAAATCTTAAAGTATGAATAAAATATGAATTAATTCAAAGAATATTAATATTTTTGTTTGATAATAGATAAAATAGATTTTTTGAGGAAATATTTTCTATAATAAAATATTAATTTTGATGCACCATTATAAATTGGGGTGGTTTAAAATTGAAAGTCAAGGGGTAACTTTAAAGCAAATACATGAGTGAGAAATGAATTGTTAGATATAAATAATCTTAAATAAAACATTTGATATTAGATATAAACTTTAAAATTTATATTGATAAATTCAATAGTATATTTAGCGGGAAATATATAAATTAGAAGGTTTGCTTAAATGAAATTAGTTCAATATAATTAGGCTAATATAAGGAAAGACAAAGGTGAAGAGGGGCGTATAATGAAAGAAAAAGGTATGAAAATGGCAAAGTTTAAAGAGTTTTCAAAAAAAGAAAGTTTGGATAAAACATTTCCAAAAGGATATCTAAAAAGTCAGAGTATATTATTATTTATTTTGATTGTTAGTCCAATTTTCCACGAAAGAATTTTTAGTAGCATTATATTTTATACAGTAATAGTTAATGGTGTTTATATTGCATATAAATATTTGAGTTTTAGAGTTGATGGTAGAGGTGAGGTTTAATGAAAAAAGAAATTAAATTAATAGTTCTAGCAATAATATTATTTATAGTTAATTTTATATCTTCTAAGTTTAGTATTTTAAATTCAGGCTTTTTCGGCGGATGTTTTACAACTTTAACAGGTATGGGAGGTATAATGGCAATTTTAGATGCTATATCCTTGCATTTCAAAAGAAGAAAAAAGATTAACTAAAATTTATTAGGAGGATTTATGGCACACACAGTAGTTACTGATAAGACATTTATTATAACAATCATTAATTTTGCAATATTAATAATTATAATTGCTTTTATTGTGATAAAAATTGTAAGAACTTTAAAGCATTTTAAGAAACAATCTAAAAAGTAAAAAATTATTATAATAAGAAACAAAAATATGTAAGGTGGGGAGAAAATGTTAGTACAAAATGGAAATATGCCTATAGTTAGAAGGGAAGTAAAGTTTGCAACACTAGATGAATATTTAGATTTTATAAATAGAGAAAGTGGTTGGAGAATAGAAGGGTTTGAGTGGTATTGCAAGTTTTCACCAGCATTATTTTATATAAACGAAAGTGTAAAAGAAGTATACATAGAAGGACCTCATATTATAGAGCTATGTAATGAGTTAGTTAGGGCAAAATCAGATAAAGGTGAAAAGATTAGATTTAGAACATCTGAGGCTGATTGGAAGTTTCATTTAACATTAACTTCAGAGCTAAATATTGAAAGTTTAAAGATGAAGTTAGGTGAATGGAATAAGCTAATACAAGATAAAATAGATTCTCAACGTTTAGATAAAATGGTGTTAAAAGAACATCATTCAAGAGATAAGCATAATAAGCTAATCAAGATATGAGAAGAGTGATTTATGAATTTAACTTAATTTGAGAGAATTCTCCTTCCTCAACCGAAGGTAGGTGGGAGATGAATCGACGAAAGCGTAGCAACACGATAAATATTTCCTGTTGACTATGCTTTTTGTTTTTGTTATTATCTAATCAGTAGTAATAATAAAAATGAGGTGATTACTTGTATTTTGATACAAATAACCATTCAGTATTCAAATTAAATTATCATTTAGTATTAGTAATAAAATATAGAAGAAAAGTTATTGATGATAGTATATCTGAAAGACTGAAAGAAATATTTGAAAATATAGCACCTAAATATCTAATAATACTAGAAGAGTGGAATCATGATATCGACCATCTTCATTGCTTGTTTAGGTCAGCCCCAAATACTGAAATATCTAAATTTCTAAATGCTTATAAAAGTGCTAGTAGCAGACTTATAAAAAAGGAATTTCCTAGTATAAAAAATAAACTATGGAAAGAATATTTTTGGAGCAGAAGTTATTGTTTAGTTACGACAGGTGGAGCAAATATAGAAACAATAAAAAAATATATAGAAAATCAAGGTGAAAAATAAGGAGGTGAAAATATGCTAAAGGCTTATAAATACAGAATCTATCCAAATGTAGAACAACAAATATATATAGCAAAAGCCTGTGGTTGCAGTAGATTTATATATAATCAAATGTTGGCTAATAGAATAGAAGTCTATGAAGAAAATAAGGATACAATGACATCAAAAGAAATATCTAAACTACACTTAACACCTTCTAAATTCAAGAAAGATTTTGAATGGTTAAAAGAAGTTGATAGTTTAGCACTTGCAAATGCTCAATTAAATTTGGACACTGCTTATAAAAATTTCTTTAGAGATAAGTCGGTCGGTTATCCGAAGTTCAAAAAGAAAACTAATAGAATTAGCTACAAAACCAATAACCAAAAAGGAACTATATATATTGAAAACGGATATATAAAATTACCTAAATTAAAGTCTATGATAAAAATTAAACAACATAGATTATTCAAAGGTGAAATTAAAAGCGCAACTGTATCAAAAAATCCTACGGGGCAATACTTTGTTTCTATTTTAGTTGATACAGAGAACTTCAAGCTACCTAAAGTTGATAAAAAAATAGGTATTGATGTGGGGTTGAAAGAGTTTGCAATATGTTCAGATGGATATATAGAACATAATCCTAAGCATCTTAGAAAAAGTTCTAAAAGACTTGCAAAACTTCAAAGAGATTTATCAAGAAAAGAAAAAGGTAGTAATAATAGAAATAAAGCTAGATTAAAAGTAGCTAGACTACATCAAAAAATAGCAGACCAAAGAAGAGATTTCTTACATAAGTTATCAATAAAGTTGATTAGAGAAAATCAATCTATCGCTATTGAGGACTTACGTATAG
>JBOFIK010000009.1:0-52703 GCA_051650125.1 Sarcina sp.
ACGAAAACCAAGTGATATAAATTAGCTTAGAAAATCAAATTAAAAGATTAAGTTAATATGTACGATTTGGCGAATCGGAATTTAAGCCTTTGGAGAATTATATCAAACGAAAGTAGTCTTTAGACAAAATCGGATTCTAAGAAAAAGGAAATAAATCTATGAAAATTATAAAGTATTTATAAGAAATTATAGAGTTTATACGTCAGTAATGCAAGAACAAGGAATAACTCTTGAGTATAAAGTAGGAACAATGATAGAAATTCCAAGAGCAGCTATAACAGCAGATGAGATAGCAAAAGAGGCGGAATTCTTCTCATTTGGAACAAATGATTTAACACAAATGACATTTGGATTCTCAAGAGATGATGCAGCGAAATTCTTAAATGATTATTATACTAATTCAATATACGAGCAAGATCCATTTGCAAAACTTGACCAAATAGGTGTAGGTGCACTTATGAAGATTGCGGTTGAAAAAGGTAAGCAAACAAGAAAGAATATCAAACTTGGAATCTGCGGAGAGCATGGTGGAGATCCAGCTTCAATAGAGTTCTGTCACAACTTAGGACTTAATTATGTAAGTTGCTCACCATTTAGGGTTCCGGTTGCAAGACTTGCAGCAGCACAAGCTCAGGTGAATAATAAAAGATAATAAATAAAAAAAATGGACTGTATCTTTTTGATACAGTCCATTTTTTAGAACTTTAAATTAAATTCTTCATAAAAAAAGCTTTTGAATTTTTCGACCATTTGTTTCTGATTAGGAGTTTTAGCAACTGTTGAAAGTAAAGACTCTTTAGATGATTTTTTATTACATTTAGAAATGCTAGCAAAGTAATCACGAGAGGTTCTCCAGTACTTTTGAGGAAATGCTAGATAAACCATTATATATTTTAAATCATCATCAGAAAGCTTGTTGTTTTTGTTATAAGTCATGATTATATTTCTAGCTATACTAAAATCCCAATTAGTATCACTCCTTTTTAATAATCTTCTTAAAAAATAAGATAAATCACTCATAGAATAATCATAGGAACACTTATCAAAATCTATCATGTAGATTTCATCATCATTAATCAATAAATTTTTATTTACATAATCACCGTGGCATAATGATTTACTAAGGTTATCAAAATTTATCGATGAAGCAACCTCAACTGCAAATTTTGCAAGTGAGATATTATCATCAAAATATTCAAGAAATATTTTAGAAAAGCGATCTTTTTTTTTGTTAGCTAAATTATAACAAGTTAAAAGTTTATTGAAATGTTTGTTTATAGATATGTATAAATTGTCATACCTTTTTTTTTCATAGCATCCTTTTATCGGAACAAAACTAAAGGTAGCTTTATGAATTAATGCTAAATTTTCAGCCGCTTTAGTAAGGTGTTTTAAGTTATCAAAATCACATTTGCTGCCAGGAACCCAAGGAGTAAGAATAAAGATAAGGTTATTTGTTTTTACAAATCTATTCCCGCTTTTTGTTTTTATTAGTGCAGGAACATTAAAACCATTCTTGTAGAGCCACTGCATAGCAGAGTACATAAATAAAAGTCTACCTTCATCAAAATAAACTTTTTTTAAACAGTAAGTATTAGTAGGTGTAGAGACTTTATAAACAGCTCTATGTTTGTCAGTGTTTTTAATTTTAATTTGCTCAACAGTAGCATTTTTTATTTGGTATTTTGGTAAAACAAAATCAATTGCAAGTCTTAAAAGCTCTTTTTCAGTGCTAATAGATTTCTTGTTACTACTCATGTAAATCCTCCTAGATAAAATTACCTAATATATACATATTATATAGAGTAAAATATTATACTAAATTGAGAAGAATTAATTAGGATAAAGGAGTAATTGGAAAGAAATTTTAATTAAATGCCTAAATAAGAGGATTTTTAAAACTCTTATAGAATATTATAAAAGGGGATTTTATTTTATATTGCATTTTCTTATTAAATTAAAGGATAAAAGATACATATAAAAGCTTAATATTACAAATTATAAAGATTATAAGTAAAAAAAGATTAATAAATTTTTGAAAAATATGATTTAAAATTTATTAATTAGACAAAAATATATAAAAGATAAAGAAAAATAAATAAATTTCGAAATTAAAAGAGGAATTTAAGAGTTTATGTCGAATTAATAATAGTTCAGAGAAAAAAGTTTTAAAGGTAAGGTGGGAGTTTTTTGAAAATTCCAGAGGAAATAATAGAAAGAGTAAAAGAAGAAAATGATATTGCAGATGTAATATCTGAGTATGTTACGCTTAGAAAGTCAGGAAAGAATTTTTCTGGATTATGTCCTTTTCATAATGAGAAATCACCATCTTTTAGTGTTTCTGAGGACAAACAAATTTTTAAGTGTTTCGGATGTGGTGAAGCTGGTAATGTAATTAGCTTTATTATGAAGGTGAGAAACTTGAATTTTGTAGAAGCTTTAAAATATTTAGCAGATAGAGTTAATATTAATATTGATTTTAAAAAGGGTGAAAAAGACCCAAGGGATGAGAAAAAGAAAGTCCTTAGAAGAATTAATAAAGAAACTGCTAGGTATTACTTTGCAAATCTTCAGAAAGACACGAAGATTAAGGAGTATTTCTTTAGAAGAGGTCTGACAGAACAAACTTTAAGATCATTTGGCATAGGGTATGCAAAGGATGGTTGGAGAGAAACTTTAGGCTTTTTAACTGGTTTAGGCTTAAGTAAAGATACAATGAAGGAAACAGGTCTTGTAATTTTTAATGAAGAGAAGAACACTTCATATGATAGATTTAGAAATAGAGTAATGTTTCCAGTATTTGATGTGTATGGTAATGTTATAGGATTTGGTGGAAGAGTTTTAGATGACTCTAAGCCTAAGTACTTAAACTCACCAGAAACGCTAGTATTTGATAAAGGTACTAATCTTTATGGTTTGAATTTTGCAATAAAAAATAATGGTATAAAAGATAGAACTATGATTATGGTTGAGGGATATATGGATTGTATATCATTACATCAATATGGAATCATGAATGCTGTGGCATCATTAGGTACTGCGCTTACAGTTAAGCAAGGTAAACTTTTGAGAAAATATGCCGATACAGTAATCATATCTTACGACGCTGATGTGGCAGGTCAAATGGCTACACTTAGAGGATTAGATGTATTAACAGAAGTTGGTTTAGATGTTAGGGTTCTAACTATACCTAAGGGAAAAGACCCAGACGAATTTGTAAGAGTTAATGGAAAAGAGGCTTTTTTAAAGCTTATAAAAAATGCTCAAAAATTAATTGAGTATAAGTTAACTGTTTCAAAACAAGGTTTAAATCTTAAGTCACAAGAGGACCTTGTAAAGTATGGGGATAGAATTACGGAAGTTTTAGCAAAAATTAATCCGGTAGAAAAAGATATTTATATTAAAAAAATATCAGAAGAAACAGGGATTAAAGAACAGGCTATATATGATTTGATTAAAGCTAAATTAAACAGTTTTAATAAAAATAATAGAAATATGAATAATAAGGAATATTATGGAACAAAATTATATATAGAGCCTGCATATGTTAAATCAATTAGAAATCTTTTTTATTTAATGCTTAGTGAAATTAATTATGATTTTATAAAAGAAAGATTTTCTAAGGATGACTGTATAGATGACCTTTATAAAAAATTATACTCTCTTGCACAGAGTGTTATAGATGATAAAGGATTCACAGACATATATAAGAATTTAGAGCTTAGATGTGATCAGGCAGACCTTATAAAGGAGCTCTTAAAGATACAAGAGCTCGCAGATCTTGGTGGAAACTTAGATTCAGAAAATTTAATAAAAGATTATATATTTATAATTAAAACTCACAGGTTAAAAAAGGAACAAGAATTCGTAATGAAAAAGCTTAAGGATAGTGAAAGATTAGGAGATATAGAGGCATCCTTATCATATTTAAAGCAATCGAAGGAAATACAGGGTAAACTAAGGAGTTTGAAGAAGTAGATGGTTCTTAAATCGGAAGGAGGCAAACCCATGAAAGATAAAGCAAACGCAAAGGGTGATACTAAAATAGAAGTTAAAGATAAAAATGCCAGAATGGTGATAGTAAAGAAGTTAATTGATAAAGGTAAGAAGAGTGGTTCATTAACTTATAAAGAGATAATGGAGGAACTTGATGAAATAGAATTAACACCAGACCAAATAGAACAAATCTATGAGGTTCTTGAATCAATGGGTGTTGAGGTAATTAATGAAGGTGAAAAAGAAGAGGAAGAGGATAAGACTACATTAGCAGTTCCAGAGGGAATAGCTATTGATGACCCTGTTAGAATGTACCTTAAAGAAATAGGTAAGGTTCCACTACTTTCATCAGAGGAAGAAATTGACCTTGCACAAAAAATTGAGGCAGGAAGTGTTTATGCTAGAAAGAAACTTGCAGAGGCTAACCTTAGACTTGTTGTAAGTATAGCTAAAAGATATGTAGGAAGAGGAATGTTATTCCTTGACCTTATACAAGAAGGTAACCTTGGACTTATCAAAGCCGTTGAAAAGTTTGATTATAGAAAAGGTTATAAATTCTCAACATATGCTACTTGGTGGATAAGACAGGCGATAACTAGAGCCATTGCAGACCAAGCTAGAACAATAAGAATACCAGTTCATATGGTTGAAACTATCAATAAACTTATAAGAGTTCAAAGACAACTATTACAAGAACTTGGTAGAGATCCACTTCCAGAGGAATTATCAAAGCAAATGGATATGCCAGTTGATAAGGTTAGAGAGATATTAAAAATAGCTCAAGAGCCAGTATCATTAGAAACTCCAATAGGAGAAGAGGAAGATTCACACCTTGGTGATTTCATACCAGATGATGATGCATTAGCACCAGCAGAGGCTGCGGCATTTACATTATTAAAAGAGCAATTAATCAATGTACTTGATACTCTTACACCAAGAGAAGAAAAAGTATTAAGATTAAGATTTGGTCTTGATGATGGTAGAGCTAGAACACTTGAAGAAGTTGGGAAAGAGTTTAACGTTACTAGAGAGAGAATTAGACAAATAGAAGCTAAAGCTCTTAGAAAGTTAAGACATCCTAGCAGAAGCAAAAAGCTTAAAGATTACTTAGACTAATTATTATAGTTTGTAGCTATTAGGTAAAAAGCCATATTGTCCATTTTACGGACAATATGGCTTTTTTTAATAAGTTTTGATATGAGTTGGAATATACAATATATGTTATAATACTAAGGGGATATTACAATATTTAATATAGTATCTATGGGAACGTGTAAAGAATTTGCAGTAAGGCAGATGATTTTTGGAATTTGTAATATAATAATAGTAATTTGTGTGTATTATACATCACATTTTGCAGCTAAGTATGATAGAAAACTTGCTGTTAGATTTATGTATATAGCACTTGTGATTAGTTTGTTATTTGAATTTATACAAATACAAATACAAGTACTAATTAATTATTTATAGAAAGAGGATGGAATATGGAACTAAGCATAAGATTAAAGGCAATAGCAGATAGCGTTGATAAATGTAAGAGTGTAGCAGATATAGGAACTGATCATGGATATGTTCCTATATATCTTGTTGAAAGAGGGATTTGTGAGAGTGCGATAGCATCAGATATTAACAAAGGACCTATGAATAAAGCTAAGATGAATGTAAGTTTTGAAGGATTAAGCAGTAAAATTGATTGTTATCTTGGAGCAGGACTTAAACCTTTAAAAGTTAATGAGGTTGAGGGAATAGTAATAGCTGGAATGGGTGGAAACCTTACAAGAGATATACTTCTTGCAGATATGAAAAAGGTTAAAAATTATAAATTTATGATTTTACAACCAGCACAAAATCCAGAGGTTTTAAGAGAATTCTTATATAATAATGAGTATGAAATAATTGATGAGGATTTAATTTTTGATGAGGGTACTTACTATGAGCTATTTAAAGTTAAGTATAATGAAAATGCTGAAAAATTAAAGTTTGATGATGAAATATATTATGAAATAAGTCCTGTGCTTTTAAAGAAAAAGCATATACTTATGAATGATTACCTTGAAAGCAAAATTTCAAGATGTGAGAAGATACTAACTCATATAAAAGATGATACTGAAATGGCTAATGCTAAAAAGCAGGAACTTAGAGATAAAATTAATATTTTACAAGAACTAAAGATAAAATAATTTATTTTAGAATAAAAAAGGGGATGTAATTTATGTTGTTAAGCAGATTTATAGAAATTATGGAGAGAATAGCACCACCACATTTAAAAGAAGATTTTGATAATGTAGGACTTATGGTTGGTGATAGAAATAAAGAGGTTAAAAAGGTTTTACTTGCACTTGATTGTACAGATTTAGTTATTGAAGAGGCAAAGCAAGTAGAAGCAGAACTTATATTAACACACCATCCTTTAATTTTTAAAAAGCCAAGTAGTATTACAACAGATACATTACAAGGTAGAAAAATCATAAAGCTTATTCAAAATGATATAAACTTATATTCAGCACATACTAACTGGGATTCTGTTAGAGAGGGTATCAATGATACTATTGTTGATATGTTAGGTTTTAAATCAGAAGAGATAATAGATAGGCATAAGGCAGATAATAATGCTGGAATAGGAAGAGTTGTCACTCTTGAAGAGCCACTAACACTTGATGAAATTATGGATATTTGTTATAAAGCTTTTGGTTTAAAAGGTCTTAGATACTCAGGAAGTCCAGAAAAAGTTATAGAAAAAATTGCAATTGTAAATGGCAGTGGTCAAAGTTACTTTGATGATGCTATTCAAAGAGGGGCAGACCTTGTTATAACAGGAGATACAACTTATCATTTTGTATCAGATTATACAGAGATGGGAATGTCTATACTTGATATAGGACATTTTAAATCAGAGTGGCCAGTGTTAATTGAAGTTAATAAAAAACTTCAAAAAGAATTAAAAAATATGGGTGAAGAGCTTGAATTTGTAATTTCAGAAAAAGCAGAAGATCCCTTTAAATTTAGAATGTAATACAAAAAAACAGTTTGATAAAATTATCAAACTGTTTTTTTATATTAGAAACGGTGATATAATATAAAAGAATATTTAAAAAATATAAATATTTAAATAGAATCTAGGTTAATTTAATCTAGTAGAAGTTCGTAACCATCCTTCTATAAAAAACTAGGAACTGTAGCTGTAACAAAGGCTTACTCCTTGTTGCGGCATTTTTTAGGTTAAATTATAATAAAAGACACTTTATTAGAATTAAATTTATTAGTAAAAAAAAGAATATTAAAACCTATACTAGAAAACAGTAGACACTCTAGTAACTTGCAGTTCTTCAGTGGTTAATTATATTACCAAGGGAGAGAATCAAATGAAAAAGCTGACTAGCTTCAAGATGGCATTTATGGCTATCGGTATTGCAATAAATGTTATAGCACCATTTATCGCAATGACATTTAGAATACCTATTTACTTAGATGCAATTGGGACAAACTTAATTGCAATGCTTATGGGACCTGTTGAAGGTGTCATAGTTGGAGTAGTAGGTTCATTATTATCAGGGTTTATTTTTGACCCATCATCATTCTATTATGCACCGGTTCAGATATTTAATGGACTGATAATAGCCTGGCTTTACAGAAAAGGCTGGATAGATATGAAAAAAATGTTTTGGTCTATGCTTATAGTGATATTATTTGTAAGCACAAGTAGTTCAATCATTACAGTTTTTGTTTATGGAGGCATAACACCTTCAGCATCAACTTATATCTATATATTCTTAAACAAAATTATGGGAATGGCACCAGTTCCAGCAGCACTTGTGATGCAGGGAATTACCGATTATGGTAATCAGTTGTTTTGTACAGGAGTTTCGCTAATAATAATGGCAAGAATGACTATTTCAATGAAGAAGAAATTAAAGTAAAGGGTGTGACATGAGTGGATAGATATAGTATTATAACAGGTAAAAATGAAAGAGAAATTGTTTTACTAAAAAGTTTTCCGTGTGTATGGGGAAAATGTAGTTTCTGTGATTATATTTCAGATAATTCAGAGAATAAGTGCGAGGTTAGAAGTGTTAATAAGCCTATCTTAGCACAAATTACTGGAGAAAAAGGAGTTCTTGAGGTTATAAACTCAGGAAGTGTTTTTGAAATTCCACAGGAAGATTTGGATGAAATTAAAAGAATAGTGCAAGAAAAAAATATAAAGAAATTATATTTTGAAGCGCATTGGTGTTATAGAAAAAGACTTCAAGAGATGAAAGATTTTTTTAAAGGTGTTGAGGTTCTGTTTAAGACAGGGATTGAAACATTTGATGATGAATTTAGAAATGAAGTTTTAACTAAGAATGTTAAGTATAAGAGTATAGATGAGGTTAAAGAGTATTATGATTCTATATGTCTTATGGTAGGAATAAAGGGTCAAACTAAAGAAATGGTTAGAAGAGATATTGAAATTGTAGAAAATCAGTTTCCAAGAGCTACTATAAATATTTGGACTGAAAATACAACAAAGTTCAAAAGAGATGAAGACCTTATTAAATGGTTTGAGAAAGAATATTCATATTTAAGAGACAATGAAAAAATAGAAGTTTTATTTGAAAATACTGACTTTGGTGTTGGTGACTAAAATAAACTTACAACAGGAGAGATTTAGTGAATACTGAATCTCTTTTTTGTAAACTTAGTATTTTAAAGAACTTTAGAATGGATAAGAATCATATGATAATAATAAGTAATATAAAAGGTGATTCATGTGTTTAGTAGACCAAAGTATACTTATTATAGCCATAAGGATGATAATAATTATAGAGGAAGTAAAAAGAAAAAATATAAAGCTGAAAAAAGAAAAGTAAGCGATTATGATGAAATTAAAGAAGATGCTTATAAATTTTGTTATGATGTAAAAAAGTTATTTAACAAAAAAGGTGGATGTAAGATAAAAGTTCCTAAGAGTAATTGTTGTAATGATAGAAAGACAATGAGAGCAATTTGTTTAGGACTTATAGGATTTACATTAATGTCAACAGTAATAACTTTTCCGCTAGCACTTTTTGTTTGTTTAATAGGTGCTTTACTATATTCAACTAAGTAGGTATTAAAATAGTATATATAAATAAGATAAATTAAAGAAAATGATATCCTTTAAATACTAAAGTATATTTAAGAAAGTAATGGTAAAATTTATAGAGTTTAGTGCTAGAAATCTTGTTCTTTCTGCAAAAACTTGCAAAAGTTAAAATTCTATGATAAGATAAGTTCTGCGAGTAAGGCAGACAATCGCCGCTTAGAAATAAGGGGAGGAAAGTCCGGGCTTCACAGGGCGTGGTACTGGTTAATGGCCAGTGGGGGTGACCCTAAGGAAAGTGCAACAGAAATAAACCGCCTAGTTTACTAGGTAAGGATGGAACGGTGTGGTAAGAGCGCACCAGTATAGTGGTGACATTATAGCTATGTAAACCCTACTTGAAGCAAGACCGATAAGAGGGCATTTAAGAGTGACCCGCTCAGTCCTCGGGTGTGTCGCTAGAGATTGTTGGCAACAGCAGTCGTAGATAGATGATTGTCTAATACAGAACCCGGCTTATAGCCTTAGTCGTACCATAGAAACCTAGTAGATTTATCTACTAGGTTTTTTGATCGTAAAAATAGATTCAAAAAGGTATCTAATAAATTTAGATTAAACTAAATTTATTAGATACCTTATTACATACTAAGCTTGTGTAGGAATTGGAACATAAACTCTCTTAGCTAACTCATCATCTAGCATATACATTCCAGTTATATTATCTTTAAATCTTTTAACTTTTTTAACAATAGTTATAAAGTTATTTTCTTCTTCAACTTGTTCATCTATAAACCATTGAAGAAGACTTAATGTAGCATGTTCTTTTTCTTCAGTTGCTATATCTGCAAGGTTATATATTTTTTTAGTTACAACTTGTTCGTGGTTATATGCTTCATCAAATATTGCTTGAATACTATCATATTTGATTGTTGGGGCATCTATTTGTTTAAGTTCAACAAATCCACCTTTTTGGAATAAATAGTCATAGAATTTCATTGCATGGTCCATTTCTTCTTTAGCTTGAACTCTAAAGTAGTTAGCAACACCTATGAAATCTATTGATTCAGCGTAAGCTGACATAGCTAAATAAGTATATGATGAATAAAATTCAAAATTTACTTGCTCTGTAAGAGCATCTAATAATTTTTTACTTAACATAAAAATTTCCTCCTAAGTTAAAATAAGCACACTAAAATAGTACTCTTTAATAAGATAGTACCTTTTTTAATAAATTTTTTCAAATAAATATTGGTAACAGTAATAAATATTAGAGGATAAAAGTAATATTTTGGATAAATGAATATAGAATATTATTTAGTATTATGGTAAAATTTATATAAATTTTGATGAGAAAAGTGAGAAAGCATTATTATGTAAGTTGTAAGGAAGTTATTGATAATAATTTTGAAATAGAGCGTAAGAATATATAAATATGGTAAAGGTAATAAAGGGTGGGTTAAAAATGGAAATTATTATAAAAGAGTTTAATAAATTAACAGGACAGGAAGTTTATGAAATTGCAAGGGAAAGAGTGGCTGTTTTTGCAGTAGAACAGAATGTTAAGGCAGAGGATTTAGATGGACTAGATCAAAAGTGTTATCATGTTATGCTAAAGGTGGATAATGAACTTAGAGCCTATTGTAGAATAGTTCCTAAAGGAATATGGTATGATGCACCAGTCTTAAGTAGAGTTATTACAAAGAAAGACCAAAGAGGAAAGAATTATGGATATGAAGTTTGTGTTAAGGCTTTAGAATTTATAGAGAATGTTTTAGAAGAAAGAATTGTGAAAATACCATCACAAGAATATGCTAAAGGTTTTTATGAAAGGCTTGGCTTTAAAGTTGTTGGAGAACCATATATGAAAGTGGGATTAAGTCACATTGAAATGGTTAGGGAAGTTTAGAGAACTGATGGAAAAGTTTCTATCAGTTTTTTATCTTATTATATGGCAATCTAGATAGTATTATATTAAGTTTGTGAGAGTAAATAGGAAGACAAGAGGTATAAAAATGATTAGAAAGTTAGAAGATAAAGATATAGATAAAATTATGGAAATTTGGCTTGAAACATCAATAATAGCACATGATTTTATATCTAAAGATTATTGGGTAGATAATTATGATGTAGTGAAAAATGGTTATTTGCCAATTTGTGAAACTTATGTTTATGAAGAAGATAATAATATTAAAGGGTTTATAAGTCTTTTGAAAGGATATTTTATTGGTGGAATATTTATTGATAATGATGAACGTAGAAAAGGAATAGGTACAAAACTTATAGATTTTGTAAAAGAAAGCCATGAGTGTTTAGCACTAGAAGTTTATAAGGATAATAATAGTTCGGTGGAGTTTTATAAAAAACAAAATTTTAAAATTGTAGAAGAGAATTTGAGTGAAGAAGTAAATAAAGTTGAGTATATTATGGAATATAGTAAAGAAATATAAATAGATGATAAACGAAATCAATAAGCAGGTTCACAAAATGGACATATAGGAGTATAATTAGAACAACAAATAATTTTAAAAAGAAAGAGTGAGAATATATGAAATTAAGTAGAAATGACGCTTGCTGGTGTGGAAGCGGTAAAAAATATAAGAAATGCCATTTTGAATTTGATGAAAAATACGAAAGTTTAAGAAGAGCATGGGAAGAAATGCCTCCAAGAGAGCTAATAAAATCTCCAAAAGATATTGAAGGAATTAAAATATCAGCAGAGGTTAACAATGGAGTTCTTGATCTTGTAGGGAAAGAAATTAAAGCAGGAATGAGTACACAAGATATAGATAAACTTGTGTATGACTATACAGTAGCTCATGATGCTATTCCAGCACCTCTTAATTATATGGGATTCCCAAAAAGTGTTTGTACATCTATAAATGCAGAGGTTTGTCATGGAATACCTTCAGAGGATATCTTTCTTAAAGACGGAGATATTATAAATATTGATGTATCTACGATTAAAAATGGATACTTCTCAGATGCTTCAAGAATGTTTATGATAGGTGAAGTTTCAGATGAGGCAAGAGATCTTGTTCAGACAACTAAAGAAGCTTTAAGACTTGGTGTAGAAGCTGTTAAGCCTTGGGGTCATATAGATGATATAGGTTATGCTATACAATCATATGTTGAGCAAAAAGGTTATTCAGTAGTGACAGACTTTGGTGGTCATGGAGTTGGAAATGAATTTCATGAAGAGCCATTTGTGGCACATGTAGGTGAAAAAGGTGAGGGGATGATTCTAGTACCAGGAATGGTATTTACAATTGAACCAATGATAAATCAAGGAACTTACGAGGTTAAAGTTGATGAAGATAATGGTTGGATAGCTAGAACAGTAGATGGGAAGTTATCAGCACAATTTGAACATACAATTTTAGTTACTGAAGATGGTATTGAAATTTTAGCATGGTAATATAAGAGGTATTAAGGGTTTTCCCTTGATGCCTTTTTGAAACTAAAGAAAAATTAAGGAGTAAAGAAGATGGAAAAATTAAGTAAAGGTCTAGAAGTTAAAGCGTACGAAATAGCTGAAGGTGGAAGTTACAGTGATGTTGTAATATCAGGTATGGGGAAAATAAAAGGGAATATAGAAACAAGAGTTGTTGAAGTGAATGGAGTAGGTGAAATAACTGGTACAATAAAATCAGATAGTTTAATGGTTGCAGGAAGCTTTACTGCTGATAAAGAGGTAGAATTAGATGGTAGCTTAAATATAAAAGGTAGCGCTAGTTTTGCTAAAACTCTTGTATGCGAGGAAATTACTGTTGCAGGAACTTTAACTGTAAAAGGTGATGTGAAATTCACAACTACAAATATTAGCGGAAGTTTTTCTTCAAAAGGAATCCTTACAGGTGATAAATTTGAAGTAGCAGGTTGTGTTGATACGTCAGGAGATTTAAGAATAAATGATATTAATATAAGTTTTAGTGAAAAAAGTGGTGCAAATGATATTATTGCAGATGATGTTCGTATAGAAACAATAGAAGGTAAAAAGGGACTATTTAGTAAACTTAAAAAGACTATGTTTAAATGTAATGAGATAAGAGCAAAACAGGTATTTGTAGAAAATACCGACTGTAAACTTATAGTTGCAGATGAAGTTATAATAGGTGAAAATTGTAAGGTTGAAAAAGTTGAATATTTAGAAAAATTTGAATTTGCTAAATCAAGCGAAGTAAAAGAAACTATTTGTAAAAAGTAAAAAAAATTAGCTCCATCTTATTATTTAGATGGAGCATTTTTTTGCTTGTCTGAAACTTTTATGTAGTTAAATTTATTATATATGTTTTTTATGTTTCCGTACACCGTTACTCTATCAGTAACTTCAAATGTATAATGTGGAGAAGGAAAATTTATAAGTGTATCACCTCTATCAATACTTAAAACTTGAATTTCAAGGTCTTTAAGACCACTATCTATTATACTTTTACCGACAAGGTAATTGCTTTTCCCTACATAGATTTCTGATATGCCATAACCTTTTCTATGTAATACATTTATTATTTTATCCTCATGCATGCTATGCCAACGTTTAGAATTAAGAATCATTCTTTCAATCCATAGCTCAATTCGCTCTGGTATAGAACTTCTTACAATAAGAAAAACTACAAGAGCAAATCCAACAACAAGTCCTGCTGTTATTGACATTGATTTAACATTATTAAGTCCATGAGAAATTATTTTTATTATAAATGATATAAAGATAGCTGTACTAAGATAGCTAAATATCATAAGCCAACTTGCTATTTTTCTTCTAACAGGATGTTGTGCTATTAGCTCACTTTCTTTAGTTGTGTAGCCTGTGCTAGTTAGAAGTGAGATAACTTGAAACCTTGCTTTATGCATAGGGATTCCAGTTAGTCTAAATAAAATAGCAAAAAAATTTATAACTATCATAAATATAGTTAAAAATATTAAAAATGTTAATACTAAAATCAAAAAAATCACGCCCTTTAATGAGTAAGTAAAATTTTATTATACAATATATATACAAATTATTAAAATAAAAGATAATATATAAATAATGTATAAAAAGTATTGTCTATATAAATATTAATAAATAAGCATTTGAATCTTTCTAAAAAAAGCAATTTACTTTATTGACATAAAAAATTTTTTTATATACACTTTAAAACATATGTCTAAATTGGAAACGAAAAGGATATAATTTAGAAAATTAAAAAAATAACGAGAGATGAAGGTGGTATTTTGTTACAAACGATCAAAGAAGATTGGTTTTCTAATATAGGTCTAGATTTACTATCTACTGCCGTAATAGGACTTGTTCTTATACCTGAAACAATAGGTTTTGCATTTATTGCAGGAGTTGACCCTTCAGTGTCATTCTTAGCAGTTTTTGCTATGTCTGTGATGGTTTCATTATTTGGGGCAAGAAAAGGTATGATATCAGCATCAGCTGGTTCAATGGCACTTGTACTAGCAGTTGTGGTTAGAAAGTATGGAGTAGATTACATAATGCCAGTAACAGTGGCAACAGGAATAATACAAGTATTATTTTCTGTTTTTAAAGCAGGACGAATCATAAAATACATACCAGATGCAGTAATGCATGGATTTGTTAATGCGCTTGGAATACTTATATTCATAGATCAAATGCATTATTTTAAAGGACAAGGACTTGCAATGTACATATTAGTGGGAGTAGGACTTTTAGTTATATATACATTCCCATTATTAACAAAAAAAATACCAGCAGCTATTATAGCAATAATAGTTGTGACAATAGTAGTGTTAATATTTAGTTTAAATGTTATAAAGCTTGGTGATTTAAAGGGGATAGAACTTACATTACCAACACTACATTTACCACAAATAGCATTTACAGCTAGAAATACAGGAATAATTCTTATATATGGAATTTCACTTGCGATAGTTGGCTCGGTAGAGAGTTTACTTACAGCAAAAGCGCTTGATGAAATGACAGGAACCGATAGTAATAAAAGTAAAGAGTGCTTTGGGCAAGGACTTGGAAATATAGTGACTGGATTTATTGGAGGGATGGCAGGTTGTGCACTTGTAGGACAGTCATTTATAAATACTAAATCAGGTGGAAGAACTAGATTATCAACACTTATGGCAGGAACATTTCTTGTGATATATGTTGTAGTTTTAAGTCACTGGGTAAAAATGATACCAATAGCTGCTGTTGTTGCAGTTATGATAATGATAGCAATCACAACATGTGATTGGAAGTCTATAACATCAATACCTAAAAGACCAATTTCAGATACAATAGTTATGATTGTTACAGTAGTAGTGGTTTTAGCAACATCGGACCTTGCAATAGGTGTTATTGTTGGGATGCTTCTATATTATGGAATAAGATATTTCAAAATGAAAAAAGCATAGAATATAAAGGTGTCATTTTTAGATGGCATCTTTTTTTTATTGTAAATTATTGCTTTTATAAAAGTTATAAAATAAGATATAGATAGAGTCTAATAAATAAATTGGGGTGATATACAATGAAAAATATAGTTCTTTTAGATGGAAAGACAATGGGTAATTTTGATTTTGAGAGATTAAAAAACCTAGGGAATTTTACTTCATATGAATTAAGTACATATGAAGAAGCTAAAGAAAGAGTTAAGGATGCTCATGTAATAATAACAAATAAAGTTATTTTAGATGAAGGTAGCTTAAAAGAAGCTAAAAATTTAGAGTTAATCTGTGAGATGGCAACAGGGTATAATAATATTGATGTAGAGTATGCAAAATCAAGAAATATAGCAGTTACCAATGTTGCAGGATATTCAACTAATACAGTTGCTCAACATACATTTGCAATGCTTTTTAGTTTAACAAATAAACTTGGTTATTATGATAAGTATGTTAAAGATGGAAATTATACAAAATCAGATACATTTACTCACTTAGATCAAAGTATAGTTGACATAGAAGGTAAAACATTTGGTATAGTAGGTCTTGGACAAATTGGTAAAAGAGTAGCTATGCTTGCAGAAGCTTTTGGAGCTAATGTAGTTTATTATTCTACTTCAGGAAGGAATGGGAGTAGTGATTATAAAAGAGTAGAACTTTTAGAACTTTTAGAAAAATCAGATATAATATCAATACATGCACCACTTAATGAAAATACAAAAGGTCTTATGAATTATGAGAATTTTAAAAAAATGAAAAAATCTGCAGTAGTTATAAATATGGGAAGAGGTCCAATAATTGTAGAAAAAGATCTTGCAAGAGCTATTGATGAGGAGTTAATTGCAGGAGCAGGACTAGATGTTTTTGAGGTTGAACCTATGAAATCAGATAATCCACTTCTTTTTGTTAAAAATAAAGAAAGATTAGCACTTACACCACATGTTGCGTGGGCTAGTTTAGAAGCAAGAACAAGACTATTTGAAGATATGATGGAAAATATTAGAGCTTTTTATAAAGGTGAATCTAGAAATAGAATATAAAAATAAATGAGATAGTATACAGGTAGTGCACTATCTCATTTATTTTACAATAATTATTAAATTGGTAAATACAAACAATTACAAATTAGCAATTAATAAAAAATAGATATCTAAAATATATGATTTTAAAAAAGTGTGAATATTATTAAAGAAAGGTATTGATTTTTCAAAAAACAAAGTATAAAATTTAGTTGTAAAGAAAAAAGAATAGAGTTCGGATGAAGGCATGGGGAGAGATGCTACTCTTGAAGTAGTACACCGAAGATGGGAATCTTTCAGGTAAAGTGGACCAATGCTGGACGAGCCTCTGGAGAGACTCATTACGAGCACCGAAGGAGCAAGGCAAATTCTATTTTAGAATTTAATTTGTTGAAACTCTCAGGTAAAAGGACAGGGGATAGGAAATTACTAAGCTTATTGCAAAATTGGGTTAGTCTATTTCGTAATCCCTCCTAAAGAAATTTAAGGGGGTATTTTTTATGTTTAATTTTACTACGTTAACAGCAGCATCAGTTAATGATGTACTAACTCAGGTAAGTTCATTTATCTGGGGACCACCACTTTTGATACTTTTAGTTGGTACAGGGGTTTATTTAACTTTTAGGCTTAAGCTTTTACAGATATTTAAATTACCACTAGCGATAAAATATATTTTCTCTAAGGAAGAAGATATGGATGATGAGGTAGTAGGGGATGTATCAAGCTTTGGGGCTTTATGTACAGCATTATCAGCTACTATTGGTACTGGAAATATTGTAGGGGTAGCAACAGCTATCAAGGCAGGGGGACCAGGAGCATTATTTTGGATGTGGACAGCAGCATTTTTTGGAATGGCTACTAAATACGCAGAAGGTGTTCTTGCAATAAAGTATCGTGAAGTTGATGAGAATGGAAATATGGCTGGTGGTCCTATGTATTATATAGAGAAAGGTCTAGGACTAAAATGGCTAGCAAAAATATTTGCTCTTTTAGGAATAGGGGTTGCATTTTTTGGAATAGGAACTTTTGGGCAAGTTAAATCTATTGCAGATGCAGCACAAATTAGCTTTAATATTCCACTATGGGTTACAGCAATTGTAATTACGATACTTGTAGCACTTGTAACACTTGGGGGAATAAAAAGAATTTCTAAGGTATCTGAAACGGTAGTGCCACTTATGGCAGGTTTATATGTAGTAGCAGTAGTAGTAGTGCTAGTTATTAACTATCAGGCAGTACCAGGGGCAGTTTCACTTATCATAGAAAGTGCATTTAATCCAAGGGCCGCAATGGGTGGGGCAATTGGAATAACAGTAACAATGGCTATACAGGCTGGAGTTGGAAGAGGAGTTTTCTCTAATGAGGCAGGACTTGGTAGTGCACCAATAGCAGCAGCAGCAGCGAAAACTAAATCAGCAGTAAGACAAGGGCTTATATCAATGACAGGAACTTTTTTTGATACGATAGTAATTTGTACAATGACTGGAATAGTTATAGTTGTCACAGGGGCATATGCAAATCCTTCACTTGAAGGTGCAGCATTGACAACAGCAGCATTTAATGAAGGTTTACCAATAGAAATTGTAGGAACATACATAGTGAACATTGGGCTAATGTTCTTTGCATTTACTACAATACTTGGGTGGAATTATTACGGAGAAAGATGTGCAGAATATTTAATGGGAGTTAAATCTATTAAGTATTACAGAATAATTTATATAGCGTTGGTTGGAATTGGGGCATTCCTTCCACTTGGGACTATATTTATCATTGCTGATATAGTAAATGGATTAATGGCATTTCCGAATTTAGTAGGAATAGTCGGGTTAAGGAAAGTAGTAATTTCTGAAACTAATGACTTCTTTATCGAACTTAGTAATAAGCAAGCAGGTTTAAGGCAAATAAATAAATAAATAAATAAATAAATAAATAAATAAATAAAATATAAAAAGTTGAATTTAGATTAGAATATCTAAATTCAACTTTTTTTGCGATGATATGAAAATATATAAGTAATTTTAGTTAAAGACAGAAATAAAAATGAATAAATTTAAAATTTAATAAAAAAAGCTAAATAAAATAAAATTTATAACGATAAGTATAATACTACGACTAATTTATATATACAAATGGGGGATGAGAATGAGTGTGAAAAAAGTGAAAAAGACAATTGGAAGAAAAGTAGTTTTTTCAATTTTAAAAGTTTGTTTAGCAACACAATTAATAACAAGTTTAGCCATATTTTACCAGTGTAAAAATATATTAAGTGATCATGGGATAATGGACGCAAATATTGGAAATATGAGATTTACGCTGATAGTTTCAGTGATTATAAGTATAGTTTTATCTATTATAGTTGCTAGGGGGTTAAATAAAGATATAAGTACAAGTTTTACCGTTATAAAAAATTCTCTAGCAGATATAACAAGAGGAAATTTAACAAATAAAGTGGAGCTTAAAACAAATGATGATTTTGAAGAACTAGCAGATGATTTAAATACTAACATAGACACAATGCATTCTCTTATAAGTAGTATAAACAATAGTTCAGAGGTTCTTTTGACAGCATCAGGAAATATAGCATCAATGGCAGAGGGAACAACAGCATCTACATTAGATGTTGCAAGGGCTATTGAATCTATTTCAAGAGGTGCGATAGAGCAAGCTAATAATGTTCATGAGAGTGTTACATCAATGGAGGCATTATCAGCACAACTTAATGATATTATGTTTATTAGTGAGAATATGAGTAATTCATCTGAGGAGTCAAATAGACTTATTGAAGAAGAAGGTCAAAGAGTTATTAAGAGTCTTTTAGATAAGTACGAGAGAAGTAAGAAAAACTCTCTAGAATTCCATAGTGTAGTTTTAGATGTATCAGAAAGTACTAATAAGATTAATGTGATATCAAATAGTATATCTCAAATTACAGAACAAACAAACTTACTTGCACTTAATGCTAGTATAGAAGCAGCTAGAGCAGGTGAGGCTGGAAGAGGATTTGCTGTTGTTGCAGATGAAATAAGAAAACTTGCAGAACAGTCAAAAAATTCAACAGAAGAGATAAAGAGAATAGTAGATGAAATAAGTAATAAGTCTGAGAAGGCAACTTCAGCAATAGAAGAAAGTAATTCTGTTATGAAAGAGCAGGAAGAGGTAGTTACAAAAACAAAAGAAATATTTGATAAAATTTTAATAGATATGGAAGAAATAAACAAAAGTTCATTTGAAATTAAAAGTTTTGTTGAATTTATAAATGTTAATAAGGAGTCAGTTGTAACTGAAATGGAGCAAATAGCTTCAATTTCACAACAAGTTGCAGCGGCGACAGAGGAAGTTACAGCCTCGACTGAGGAGGTAAGTGCAACTATGGAAACACTTACAGCATCAACTGAGGATATAGAAAGTAAAGCTAAAGAGCTTAGAAAAAACTTAACTCAGTTTAAAATATAATAGAAAATTAAGGAGCTATCATTTTGGTAGCTCCTTTAATTTATCGTTGGGTTATAACTAAACCCAAGTTTAGAATAATTTTTAGATAAAAAAGTTATAAAGTCTCCAAAATGTACAAATGTTTTATTATCATTTAAAATAGATTTTATAGTACCATCTTTTATATTTTTATACAAATAACTTCGTATAGTTACCTCAGATAATTTTGAGTTGAATTTATATTTGCAAATAAATGAGAGTTCTTTTACTGTAAGTAGTTCATTAGAATCGGAATCATTCATTATTATCACCTTATTTTTTATTTTGAAGTTTATAATATTAATAGCAAAAACCTGCTATTATATTATAATATATGTAAAAAGAAGATTATAGCGAATGATTTTATGATTATTTTATTTTAATGTAAAATTTGGTATATAACTTAAGAATAAAACGTAATTCTATAAACATTTGTTTTAGGACTTAGGAGGATTTAGACGTAATATGGGAAATTTAATTGAAAAAGCATTTGAAAAATGGTACAAGTTTTATAAATTAATAAATAATAAAGAAATATTTAATGAAAGTGATAGTATTGTTGCAGGTCTTAGAATAAAAATAGCGCGAGAAGATTATTTATATGATAGAAATGAACTTCGAGATATTTTAGAAAGTAAAGGAATTATTGACAATGGCATATCAGATAGAAGAATATCATATATAGCAAATGATAGATTATATATAGATAGTAGAGTGGAATTAGAAAAAGGTGAAAAGAGTAATTTAGAATATAATGACTATATTTATAATGCTGTTACAAATATAGTTTTAGAAAATATAGATATATATTTTGCGTACTGTGAGAATATTCTTGCTGATGTAGAAGTTGAAAATTTAAAATATGGGTTAGATAATTTTACTGAAAATAAAAATTTAGCAAAAAAAATATTAAAAATATTATATTTATTTAGAAATTCAGAGAAAGAAGATACAAATATAAAAGAGATAGAAAAGTTTATAAAGTTTTCTTTAGTTGATTTAGATGATTATTTTTCAGTAGATAAATTATCTGTAACTTTAGAAAAGCTTAAAGAACAAGAGTTAATTTATGAAGAGTGGACGGGTAATTATTCAGTTATAAGTGAAGATAAAAAGATATTCACAAAAATTATGATGATGAAGTATAAGGAGATAACTCTAGAGGAGAAAAATTTATATATATATAGTATTATAAAAGAAAAGTTAGAAATGATAATTGAGTATATAGGTGTGAAAAATGTAAATGTGAATATAGATATAGATGGCGAAAAGGTATATGTAGCAAATAGCAAATTTATATTAAAAGTGGACAATTATATAAAAGAAAATAGAGATATCAGAAGAGGATATTATGTTTTAAATACAAAGCAACATGAGAATATAGTGTTTTGGTATGGAAAAAGGATTTTAAATTTAGATGATAGGATAGGTTACATTATAGCTGAGCAAAAAACAATAGAATCACTAGAATGTGTATGGAAAAAAGATGTGCAAAAAATGAAGTTAATTAAAGAACAGAAGGAAAAATATGAAAAATTACTAGGAGAAATTAAGGGCGATATGGAAATTGGTTTTAAAAATGGGGGATATATCTATAAAGGTGAAGATAGAAAAATTGTTTGTGAAAATTCAGTAGTAGAGGTGTTTACTGAGTTTATCAATTTATTTGAATAAAAAAGTAGTGGTCTTAGAAATATCTAAGGCCACTACTTTTTTAGGCTATACTAAAATGCCCAATCACCATTTTCAAATATTTGAAGAGTTTCTCCATTTTGAAGTGTTGCAATTATTGAAAGGTCAGATGTACCAAGCATAAAGTCAACATGAGTTAATGAATCATTAGCTCCTTCTTTTGCAAGTTCTTCAGTTGTCATATCTTCACCATTTTCGATACATACTGAGTATGCTCTACCAAGTGCAAAGTGACATGATGCATTTTCATCATATAATGTGTTATAGAATATAACACCTGAGTTTGATATTGGTGAATCATAAGGAACAAGAGCAACTTCTCCAAGTCTTTTAGCACCTTCATCAGTGTCTAAAAGATGAGCAAGTGTATCGTATCCTTGCTGTGCTGTAAAATCTACAACTAAACCATCTTTAAATGTTAATGAGAAGTTGTTGATTAAGTTTCCACCGTAGTTAAGAGGTTTTGAACTATAAACAACACCATTAACTCCATCAAGTTTAGGAAGAGAGAATACTTCTTCAGTTGGCATATTTGCTATGAAATCATGTCCAGCTTTATTTTCCTCAGCTCCACCAAGCCACAAGTGTTTTTCAGGAAGCTCAAGAACTATATCAGTTCCAAGTTTATTTGTATAGTGAAGAGATTTGATTCTCTTTGAGTTTAAGAAGTCCATTTTTTCTTTTAAATTGTTTTTATGTTCTGTCCAAGCAGCAACAGGATCTTCTCTATCAACTCTTACGATTTTGAAGATTTGATTCCATAACTTATCAACAGCTTCTTCTTGACTTACTTCTGGGAAGACCTTTGTAGCCCATCCAATAGTAGGAATTGAAACTATTGACCATGAGTTTACATTTGACATAAGTCTTTCACTAAACTCTCTTGAAGCTATACTTGAAGCTTTTCTAAATGTTGAAACTTTTTTAGGATCAGCATCTTTTAAAAGTTCAGGGTCTGAGGCTGATATACTAAGGAAAGCAGCTCCTTTTTTAGCATAGCTAAGGTTTGATTCCACAACCCAATTTGGTAATTCTTCAAATACTTCCATTGGAGCATAGTCATATTTAAGTTTTCCTGTTTTTTCATCATTCCAATGAACAACTACTTCTTTAGCACCAAGTACATAAGCCTCTTTAACTAATTTTCTAGTAAAGTCAGCACATTCTATTGGTGATTTTATAACAAGTATTTGATCCTTTTGAATATTAATACCTATTTCAACTGCAAGTTTTGCATATTTATCTAATAATAAATCTAAATCTTTTATCATACGTTACACACCTTTCTTAAGTTATATTTAAACTTATTATAATAAAATTTAAAGATAATAACAAATATATGTTTATATTACTTACTGATTATTTTTTGCCAAACTATCACTATTTTTATTCATATAATAAATGCTTTTGATTCCATCATAAAACATATCACCAAAATCGGATGTACAACCAAAATCAATTAAAAAAAATTCGCCATCAATAACTCCCCAAGACCTTGCCGCGTAAATATCTTCTCTATATAAATAAAAATTATTAATAAGTTGATTTAAGTCTGATACAACACTTGATTCAGGTCTGAAATCACAGGGGTTAACAAAAACATGTTTACCTAGAATTTTATTATAGGGTGTAGCTTTAGCCATAATTATTATTCTGTCATTAGAATAATAAATTGGACACAGATATTTTTTTATATGAGATGGACAGTTTCCGTAAATATATCTTTCTACAAAGTTCTGATGGTAACCATCATCATTTTTAGCAACTTTTACAACATATTTGTCATTAAGTGAAAAAACCTTTCTTGCTATGCCCTCACCTAAAAATTTAAAGTTCTTTTTTAGTTTTTTTATGGGGTAATTATTTAACTTGTTGATGTATTCTAAATCAAGTTCTAATTTCATCTTTTTTCTCCATATAAAATGCTATACTTTAAAATATGATATAGGGCAAAGCTTGGAACCTTATAATGGTAGATAATAATCAAAATTACGTTTATAATAGAATTATTGTAAAAATAGGTTAGTAGTAGACAGTTTTTGAAGAAATTAGAATGACTGAAGAGGGTGATAAAATTTGAAAAAATTATTAGATAGTTTTATAGAAAAAAATAAAGAGGCAGTTAAGTCTGGAAATGTAGCAACATATATACCAGAACTTGCAAAGGCTGATGCTAATGATTTAGGAATATGTGTCGTTACATTAAAGGGTGAAGTTTATAAATCAGGACTTGCGGATAAGAAATTTACAATACAAAGTATTTCAAAAGTAATATCGCTTATGTTAGCTATTTTAGATAATGGAAAAGATAATGTTTTTGAAAGAGTTGGCGTTGAGCCAACGGGAGATAGTTTTAATAGTATTGTTAATTTAGAGATAAGACATAGTGATAGACCTTATAATCCTATGGTTAATTCAGGTGCAATAGTTACAACATCACTTATTGAGGGAGAATCAAAAGAAGAAAAATTTGAAAGAATTTTAGAGTTCACAAAAAAGGTAACAGGAAATGATGATATTACAGTTAATGAAGAGGTTTATAAGTCAGAGTGTGAAACTGGGAATAGAAATAGAGCCTTAGCGTACTTCTTAAAAAGCAGTAATTTTTTAAGAGGGAATGTGGATGAAATTTTAGATATATATTTTAGACAATGTTCAATAGAAGTAACAACAGAAGATTTAGCTAAATTTGGAGCTATGCTTGCAAATGAAGGTGTACTTCCTTGGAGTGGTGAAAGAGTTATATCAAGAGATGTTTGCAGAATTGTGAAAACTATAATGGTTACATGTGGCATGTATGATGATTCTGGTAAATTTGCAGTACATATAGGAATACCAGCAAAAAGTGGAGTTGGTGGAGGTATTATGGCATCTGTTCCAAGGAGAATGGGAATAGGGGTTTATGGTCCTGCACTTGATGAAAAAGGAAATAGTATTGGTGGAAAAAATATACTAAGAGACCTTTCAGAAGAAATGGATTTAAGTATTTTTTAAAAAAAGAATTATAATACCATTTTAAAATGGTAAGAATAGATAATTGAGATTGAAGATGTGGAGGAAGAGAAGATGGAAAGATTACTTATATTAGATGGTAACAGTTTACTTAATAGAGCGTTCTATGGAATTCCTCTTTTAAGCAATAAAAATGGAGTATACACAAATGCAGTATATGGATTTGCTAATATGCTATTTAAAATGAAAAATGATATAGCACCAGACCACATAGTTTGTACATTTGATAGAAAAGCTCCAACGTTTAGACATTTAGAGTATACAGAATACAAAGCTGGAAGAAAAAAAATGCCAGATGAACTTAGAGATCAGTTTCCAATAGCTAAAGATATGTTAGAGAGACTATCTGTTAGTATATACGAAATGGACGGATTCGAGGCAGATGACCTTATAGGAAGTCTTGCTAAATATGCAGAGAGCGAAGGTATGGAAGTATTCATAATGACAGGAGACAAGGATGCACTTCAGCTTGCAACTGATAATACAAATGTTTGTATTACTAAAAAAGGTGTAAGTGAGATTGATTGTTTTGATAGAGAAAGAATGGTAGAAGATTTTGGTGTTACACCAACTCAATTTATAGATGTTAAAGGACTTATGGGAGACAAATCAGATAACATCCCCGGGGTGCCAGGAGTTGGAGAAAAAACAGCTTATAAACTTATTCAAGAATATGGTTCAATAGAGAACGTTCTTATGAATATAGAAAATATAAGTGGTAAAAAAATAAAAGAGAACTTAACAGAATATGCAGAGCAAGCTATATTCTCAAAGAAACTTGCAACTATTAATGTAGATGTACCAATAGATTTTGATTTAGATGAAATACGTTCAGCAGCTAATTATGATTTAGACGGTCTTAAAAAGATGTTTACAAAACTTGAGATGAAAATAGCAGATACAAATCTTGCTAAATTTGCAGGTGTAAATGTTGATGAACTTAAAGAGGAAGAGTTTAAAGCTGAGATTACAGAAATAAAAGATGCAAAAGCTTTAAAAGAAATGATAAGTGATGTAAATGAAGAAGTATTTATAAAATTTATTGCTAAAAATGAAGAGTTATATTCTACAATAGTATTTGAAAAAATATTTATAAATAGTAATGGTAAAAATTATGTACTTTTAATGGATTCACTTTTATCAGATGGCTTATTAGTAGATTCAGATGCTAAACCTATGCTTAAAGAGTTATTTGAAACAGAAAAAATTAAAAAGACTTTTTATAATGCGAAGGTAGCTATGAGAATTTTATCAAGATATGATATAGAAGTAAAAGGATTAGAGTTTGATATTGAACTTGCGGCATATCTTTTAGATTCTTCAAAAGGTAAATACCCTATGATGGACCTTATAGAAATACATCTTGAGGAGTATCCAAATTATGAAGAAGGTGACAAGGATTTAGTCGAAACTACGTACCTTGAAAAACTTGCACAAACGCTTAAGGAAAAAATAAAAGAGGCTAATATGCAAGAACTTTTATATGAGATAGAACTTCCTCTTACAAGAGTTTTAGCTGCTATGGAGGAAATAGGATTCACAGTTGATAAAGCTATGCTTGATGAGCTTTCTATTAAATTTAGAGGTGAACTTGATAGGACTCAAAAAGAAATATACGAACTATCAGAAGAAGAGTTTAACATAAATTCTCCAAAACAACTTGGAAAAATATTATTTGAAAAGTTAGATTTACCTGTTATAAAGAAAACAAAAACAGGATATTCAACTAATGCAGAAGTTTTAGAAAAGTTAGGTGATAAACATCCGATAATAGAGAAGGTTGTATATTATAGACAACTTGCTAAAATATATTCAACTTATGTAGAAGGATTAAAAGCTGTTATAGATGAAGATGGGGCAATACACTCAAACTTCAACCAAACTATAACAACAACAGGAAGGCTTTCATCAACAGAACCAAACCTTCAAAATATACCTATTAAATATGAAATGGGTAGAGAAATTAGAAAAGTATTCATAGCAAGAGGTGAAGACCAATGTATACTTTCAGCCGATTATTCACAGGTTGAACTTAGAATACTTGCTCATATTTCTGAAGATAAAAATATGATAGACGCATTTAACCACCATTCAGATATACACACAAAGACTGCATCAGAAGTATTTAATGTGCCCATAGAAGAGGTTACAAAAATAATGAGAGGTAGAGCAAAAGCTGTTAACTTTGGTATTGTCTATGGAATGAGTGATTTTAGTCTTGCAAAAGATCTTAATATAATGAGAAATGAAGCTAAAGAATATATGGATATTTATTTTGATAGATACCCTAATATAAAAATATTTATAGAAAAAGTTATAGAAGAAGCGAAAACTAATGGTTATGTAAAAACTATTTATAATAGAAGAAGATTTATACCAGAAATAGCAGCTTCAAATAAGATGGTAAAGGCAATGGGTGAAAGACTTGCAATGAATGCTCCGATACAAGGAACAGCCGCAGATATAATAAAAATTGCTATGGTTAATGTATGGAATAAGTTAGAAGAAAGAAAATTAAAGAGTAAGCTTATATTACAGGTACACGATGAACTTATACTAAATGTTTATAATGATGAACTTGAAGAGGTTAAAGCACTTATCAAAGAAGAGATGGAGAATGTTGTAAAACTTGATGTTCCACTTGATATAGATATGAGTATAGGAAAGACATGGTATGAAGCAAAATAGAAAGGGTGAGAAAGAGTGATAAAAATAGGTCTTACTGGAGGAATATGTTCAGGTAAGAGCACTATATCGTTAATGCTTAAAAATGAGGGCTTTAAAGTTATAGATGCAGATGTTATTGCTAGAGAGGTTTTAGAAAAAAATCCAAATCTTTTGTTGGAAATTAAACTTCATTTTGGAGAAAATTTCTTTGATTGGAGAGGGACATTTAGAAGAAAAGAATTTGGAAACCATATATTTAGATTTCCAAAAGAAAGAATAAAGTATGAATCACTTATAATGCCTTTTATAAAAGTAGCAATTGATACTGAGTTTGCACTTCATAAGAAAAATAAAGAAAAATTAGTTATTTTAGATGGGGCAACTCTGATTGAAAATGGATATAATACTGAACTAGATATGATGATACTTGTTTTTGTAAAGCAGTCTATTCAAATTCAAAGAATGAAAGAGAGAGATAAACTTACACAAAATGAGGCTGTGAATAGAATTAATTCACAGTGGAGTATGGAGAAGAAAAAACAGTATTCTAATCTTATTATCGATAATAATGAGAATCTTATAAAAACTAAAGAGCAAATAGACGATTTAGTTGAGTTTTTGAAATTATATAAAAAGTAGGGGGCAGAATTGAAGAAGGTTTTTAAGGGGTTATTTTTTATAGCAGTACTATACTTAATTTTTCAAGGTGGAATGCTTATTTTAAAGGGAGTTTTATTCCCAGCTAAATATAGTAATTATGTTGTGAAGTATAGCAAAGAATATGATGTTGATCCAATGCTTGTAATGGCAGTTATGAAGGCAGAGAGTAATTTTAACGAAAATGCAGAATCAAAAAAAGATGCTAGAGGTCTTATGCAAATAACAGGTAGTACAGGAACATGGATAGCAGAACAAATAGGTGTGAAAAACTTTAATGTAGATATGTTAAAAGAGCCAAAGGTAAGTATACAATTTGCTTGTTGGTATCTTGATAACTTAACAAAAGAATTTGGAAATGAAGACCTTGTTATAGCTGCCTATAATGGTGGCAGAGGCAATGTTCAAAAATGGTTAAATGATGATAAGTACTCTAAAGATGGGCAAATGCTTGATTATATACCGTTTAAGGAAACTGATAAATATGTAAAAAAAGTAAATGCATATAAGAATATATACACATCTTTATATATAAAAGGTTTTAATTTTTAAATAATTAGAATTTAAAGAAGGATATAGCTTGTATTTTAAATATAAGCTGTATCCTTTTGTCATTTAGATTCATATAATTAATAAAGTAATATTATATGAGGGGAACAAATGAGCAAAAATTTTGATTACAGTTCTAAGGGAGTTTCTAAGAATATAGAAGAAGGATTACAAAGTGCAAAAAAAATAGGTGAAGGACATAATGGAGTTGTTTTTCTTTTTAAGGATGGTAAAACAATTAAATTTTTTAGAAGACATGATGCTTGGCAAGATGAGTCTTATATATTAAAAAAAGTGGATGGTTCAAAGTTTTTTCCAAAGATAAAAGAAGTAGGAGATAATTACATAGTTAGAGACTATGTAGATGGTGAGAGGTTAGATAAGTATCTTAAAGATCATAAAATGGATAGTAGACTAGCTAGGGCTCTTTTTGATATGACTGTTGAATTTGAAAGGCTAAAATTTAGAAGACTTGATATAAGGTGTAAGGATATATTTTACAATCTTAAAACTGGTAAGGTCAAAATAATAGACCCTAAGAAAAATTATAGTAAAAAAGTATCATACCCAAGACATTTAATGAAAGGACTTTATAAGAAAGATGCACTTAAAATATTTTTAAATTTTGTAAAGTCTGTGAATAGTAAAAAAGGTTGTATGTGGGAAGTTAGGATAGAAAGCTATTTAAAGTCAAATAAGAAATAAGTCCCTTGACAGAGAAAATTAAGTAAGGTTAAATTATATATAAATATTAACGTGTTATGGGGGACTAATTTTATGAGGAAAAGCTTTAAATTTGTTGATAAATACTCAAAGACTATACAATGTTATAAGTGGACTGTGGAAAATCCTAAAGCTATTATATACATATCACATGGAATGGCAGAGAGTTGTGTAAGGTATGATGAATTTGCAAGTGTGTTAAATAGTAAGGGGTATAGTGTTTATTCACATGACCATAGAGGGCATGGAAAAACAGATGGTGATAGCAATAGAGGATATGTTGCTGATGATGATGGATTTGAGGTTTTAGCAGAAAATCTTTCACAGCTTATAGATAATGCTAGAAGTGAAAATGAGGGCTTAGAGGTTATCCTATTTGCACACAGTATGGGTTCATTTGTTGGTCTTAGATTTCTAGAGAAATGTGGGCAAAATATAGATAGAGTTATTTTATCAGGAACTAATGGTAAGCTTAAACCTATTGCAACTCTAGGAGCAGTTATAGCAAGAATAGAAATTGGATTATTAGGAAGGAGACACACAAGTAAACTAATGGATAAACTTGTATTTGGTGCGCATAATGACAAGTTTAAACCGCTTAGAACAAATTATGATTGGATTTGTGCTAATGAAGAAACGGTTGATAGTTATATAAAAGATCCAGATTGTGGTTTTGTGTGTTCAGCTTCTTTTTATTATGATTTGATAAGAGGTATAAATAAATTACATAGGGATGCAGAATTTAATAAGATAAAAAAATCAACAAAATTTTATATATTTTCAGGGAGCATGGACCCGGTTGGTGAACATGGCAAAGGTCTAATATCTTTAGTTGATAAATTAAAAAAATATGGCGTAGAAAATGTGGAGTATAAATTGTATAAAAATGGACGTCATGAAATGTTAAATGAGAAAAATAAGGATGAGGTTATGGATGATGTTCTAAAATTTTTACATAGAACATAACTTCACAGTTAAAATAAAGTAGCAGGTGAATTATGGATAATAGACTTATCAATGTTTATATAGATAAAGGTGAAAAGTCACATGATAAGGGAGAATATTTAAAGGCATTAAATTATTATTTAAGAGCTGAGGAACTTTTAGGGGAAATTAATGATATAGAGCTATGTATTAATATAGCTCTTTTATATGACCAACTTTCAGAAATAGAAAAAGCAAAATCATATTATGCAAGGGCTATTGAAATAAATGATTCTGAGGCGAGAGCCTATTATGGAATGGCAGTTATATTTGATGAATGTGAAGATTATGAGAATGCAATAGACTATTATAGAAAAGCAGTTGAAATTAATCCTGTATATGATAGGGGAATATTTTTTCTTGCAAATGCACTAGATGTATATGGAGAGAAGGAAGAGGCTATTATATGGTATAAAAAACTTTTAGAAATATGTCCGAGTGATTTTTGGGGGCATATGAATCTAGGTTCTATATATGAAGAGAGAGATGAACTAAATAAAGCATATAGAATGTTCGTAGCAGCAGTTGAAATTGATGGTGATAATTATATGGGGCTTTATAACATGGGCGTAATTTATAAGAAGCTAAATATTATAGATAAAAGCAAAGCTATGTATGTTAGGGCTATAAATAAAAATCCAGGGCATGATAGCAGTTTTTTAAATCTAGCAGTTATATATAAAGAAGAGGGAAATCTTGAAAAAGGTATAGATATGCTTACTAAAGGAATTACATTTAATCCTACTTCAGAATTTTTATATTACAATAGAGGTTGTTTTTATTCTTTAAATGGAGATATAGAGAGGGCAACACAGGATATAATAAAAGGTCATGAACTTTACAACGGTTTTATGAAGTATATTCTAAAAGATGATGATTTAGTGAAAGTTAGAGAAACAGACGCTTTTAAAGAATTTCTTGTAAAAAATAAAAGTAATTAGTCTTAAATTTACTTTTATAATTTTGAATTTTGGAGATTATATATTATAATTAGATATACTATAAGACCTACAATATAGAAAATATTGTGGGTTTTCTTACTTAATGTTTTAAAAGTCCTAAAAAGGGCAAGTAATTAAAGTATAAGTAGAGATGAAATAGAGGGATATTTAGGAGAGTGGTTTTTTTTGAAAAAGGTTATTATAGCAGAGAAACCGTCAGTTGCTAAGAATATAGCAGAGGCACTGAATATAAAAAGTCGAAAAGATGGGTACTTTGAAGGTGAGGGATATTTAGTTACTTGGGCGTTTGGACATTTATTACAACTTTTTGATGCTAAAGATTATGATGAAAGTATGAAGTCATGGAAATTAGAAAAGTTTCCATTCATACCAGAGAGTTTTCAGTATAAAGTAAAAGTCGATTCTATGAATAGAGCTATTACAGATAAAGGAGCAGAAAAACAGATTAACACTATAAAGTCTCTTATAGATAGAGATGATGTTGATGGAATTATATCTGCAACTGACTATGATAGGGAAGGGCAGGTTATTTCAGATGAGATATTTATGTATTTCAATGAGAAAAAGCCGGTTTACAGAATACTTTTAAATGAATGGACGGCAAAAGAAGTTGAAAAGGGAATGAAAAACCTAAAGTCTAATAAAGAAATGCAACCACTTCAGGATGCAGGAATAGGTAGACAATGGGCAGATTGGATTATAGGAATTAATTTAACTTCTGTTGCTACAATAAAATATAATTTAAATGATAATAAAATACTTAACATAGGAAGAGTTTTACTTCCTACACTTAAGATTATTTATGATAGAGATAAAGAGATAGAAAACTTTAATGCGACAAGTTATTATAAAATGACTTCAAACTTTAAAACTTCTGAGAATAAAGAGTTTGAGGGACTTTATTATGAGAAGAATAAAGAAGATAAATTAGATGAAAAGTTTGAGGATAAAGCATATCTTGATGTTATTGCTAAGGCTATAAAGGGTGAAAAAGCTGAAATTATAGAAAAGCAAACAGAAAAGAAAAAAGAATATCCACCATTTTTATTTAATTTATCAAACCTACAAGGTCATGTAACTAGTAAATATAAGGGGTGGACCTCTGATAAGGTTTTAAAGACTGCACAAGCACTCTATGAGAAGAAGTTTATAACATACCCTAGAACAGGAAGTATATGTCTTGAGGAGAGTTTAATAGAGAGAACTCAAAAGGTTCTTAATACACTTAAAACAGGGTTATCATACGAGTCTGAAATTAAGTTTACAAAGAGCAAAAGAATATTTGATAATTCAAAGGTAGAGAGCCATAGTGCTATTGTTCCTACATATATGAAACCAAATAATCTTACAAAAGAAGAGATGATAGTTTATTCATCTATTAAAAATAGATTTTTAATGCAGTTTATGCCAGTTGCTGAGTTTGAAGAAACTAAGATAACATCAAAGGTTCATAAGGAAGAGGCAAAAGGAATATTTATATCAAGAGGAAAAGTACAACTTGTAGAGGGATGGAAAAAAGTAGAGAAGCAAGAAAGTAAAGATACTATTCTTCCTATGGTTGTAGAAAAAGAAATGGTTGATATAGCAGAGGTTAAAGTAGCTAAAGTTACTAAAAAACCACCAAAACTACACACAGAAAAAACTCTTCTAAGACTTATGGAAACTTGTGGAAAGAGTTTTAAAAAGAAAACTAAAAAAGATGAAGTAGAGTCTACTGATTCAGAAAATGAAAATGAAGAAAATACAGAAGATACATCAGATGAAATGATGGCTGCTATTCTTAGTGGGTTTAGTATAGGAACACCAGCAACAAGAGCTGAAACTATCAAAAAGCTAAAAGATATAGGATATATAGAGAGCAAAGGAAAAAGTCTTACAACAACAGAGCTTGGGCAAACAATTGTAGAAATATTCCCAGCAAAAGAACTTTTAGACCTTGAATACACAGGAAGATTAGAAAAAACACTTTCTGATATAGAAAAAGGGATAGTTAAAAAAGAAGAATTCCTAACACTTATAAAAGACTTTACAACTAATGCAGTAGACCTTATTAAAAAAGATGAGTCAGCACTTAGTAAAGTAAAAGTACAACTTGAAAAAGGCGTTGAGAGTCTTGGGAATTGTCCTGTATGTGGAAACCCAGTAGTTGAAGGGGATAAAGGATTTGGTTGTAGTAACTGGAAAAGTGGTTGTAAATTTACTCTTTGGAAAAATGATAAGTTTATAACAATGCTAGGAAAAGAAGTTAATGAACCAATGGTTAAACTGTTACTTGCAAATGGAAGAGTAGGGTTTAGAAACCTTAGAAGTAAAAAAGGAACTACATTTGCAGCATATCTAAGATATGTTAAAAATGAAAAGTCTGGATACTATAACTGGGAAATGGACTTTATAGATAACAAATAATCAAAATGAGCTGAATTCAAACATGAATTCAGCTCATTTTATGCTTCAAGGTAGTTATAGCTAAAGTTATAATTTATTTTACTAAAGTCTTTATTATCTATTTTTTTACCAGCAAGTGGTGAAGTAAGGATGATTCTTTTGCCACTTTGCGCACCAAGATTTTCTTCAAGTTGAAGGTCTAAAAACACTTCATCAAGTACACTAGAATCTTTAGCATCTGTTATTTTTAGATGAAAATCTTTTATTTCTTTTAAATTTATTTTATCAAGATTTAAAATATATCCATCTACTATTAGATTATCAGATGATGAACTTATAGAGTTTATAATAAAATTAACATGTTCACCATGAATATTAAAATTATTAGTTGTATAAAGAACCTTATGTGATGTTTGCGCTGCATGAACATTAGTTGTTTGTAGTGATAAGAAAAGAGCAATAGCGATTAAAAATGCGATTAAAAGATTACTAAGTTTTTTCATATAAGAGAGCCTCCTAATTATAATTCTAGGAATTAGTTTGCCCTACATTAAATTATTTATCCTTAGGAATAAAAAAAACTCTAGGAAGTTTTAAAACATCCTAGAGTTTTTTATTAGTGTAATCCAACTAAGTGTGAAAGTAGAGCGTACAATGTTGGTGCAAGTACAACTACTGAAAGTCCTGCAACTCCAATTGAAAGTGAACTCATAGCACCTTGAGTATCTCCCATAGTAAGTGCTTTAGAAGTTCCTACTGCATGTGAGCATGTACCAAGAGCAACTCCGACAGCAATTGGGTTTTTAATTTTAAAGATCTTAAGTATAAATGGATATACAATAGCACCTGTTATACCAGTTACAATAATAGCAACAACAGTTACAGGGACTACACCACCAAGTGATTGAGAAACCTGCATACCGATAGGTGTTGTTATTGATTTTGGCATAAGTGATTTTATAAGTTCAGGGCTAAGTTTTAAGAAATAACTTAAGAAAAATATGTATATAATTCCAATTCCACTACCGAAGAATATTCCTGAAAGTATAGGCACAAGATGCTTCTTTAATAAGTTGATTTGCTTATAAAGTGGAACTGCAAGAACAACGGTTGCTGGTTGAAGCAAGTCTGTTATAAACTGTCCGCCTTTATTAAATTGGTCATAGCTAATTTTAAAGAATAGTAGATAACCAATAACTAAAGCAATAGCGATAAGCAGTGGATTAAATATTGCAATTCTTGTTTTTTTGTTTATTAATATTCCTATTTCAAAAGCAAGTAGGCATATCATTATACTGAATAAAGAACTTTCCATGATTTGATGTAAATTATTCATTTATAGCACCGCCTTCTTGTTTTTTGTTTTTCTTTTTATCCACTATTTTCATAACTATTTGTACAATAGTTCCTGTTACTGCCATTATGACCATAGTAGATGTAATAACAATTATTAAAAGTTGTATTATATGTCCATCTAATACATTCATAGCATTTAGAACAGCAACTCCTGCTGGTATAAATAAGAAAGCAAGGTGGTCAAGAAGGAATGTTGAAACATCATCAACTTGCTCGACTTTAACAATCTTTGTACAAAGTAAAATAAGAAGAATTATCATTCCAAGGATATTACCAGGTAGTGGTAAATGTAGTCCTTTAGAAAGAAATTCGCCTACAAAGTATATTACTAATATTAGCAATAGTTCTCTTAAAAGCTTCATAAAAAAACCTCCATAGTATTTTAAGTTAAATTATACCCTAGTGTAAAATAGGGTTCCTTCATATTCTATTATGATTGCATAGAATTGTATAGTGTAGCTAGGGGGTGTAATGCCTTAAAAGTAGAGGTATTAATTGACTAAAGGAATTTAGACAAGATTAAAGGCAGTATAATAAATAATCATGTCAAATCCTCTGTTTTTGAGAATTAAAATTAAAAATATGATTTTAATAGACGAAAAGTTTAAAGATAATAAATCAATAATAATAGACTTAGATTTTATATTTCATAATAAAAAAAGTTAAATAACCAAATAAATAGTTATTTAACTTATGAATATTATAATAAATCTATGTTGTTTTTAGCACAAATTTCAATCATTTCATCATCCCAAATAGAGCATTGAACTTCACCTATATGAGCTTTTTGTAAGAAGAACATACAAATTCTAGATTGTCCAATTCCACCACCAATAGTATAAGGAAGAACGCCATTTAAAAGTTGTTTGTGGAATGGGAACTCTTTTCTATCAAGACAGTTTGCAAATGTAAGTTGATCTAAAAGAGCTTTTTCATCTACTCTGATTCCCATTGATGAAAGTTCAACAGCCTTGTCAAAAATAGGGTAGTAGAATAAGATATCTCCATTTAAGTTCCAATCATCATAGTCAGGACTTCTTCCATCATGTTTTTCACCAGAAAGTAGGGGATATCCAATTTTACTTATGAAAACAGCTTTCTTTTCTCTGCAAATAGCATCTTCTCTCTCTTTTCCTGTAAAATTAGGGTAAAGATTTTCAAGTTCTTGTGATGTAACAAAGAATATTTCATCTGGAAGTTGCTTTAGCATAGTTGGGTAAAGTGAACAAATATAATCTTCAGTTTTTTTGAAAACACTAAAGATTTTTTTAACGATAGCCTCTAAAGTTTCCTTAGTTCTTTCTTCTTTTTTGATTATTTTTTCCCAGTCCCATTGATCTACATAGATAGAGTGAAGGTTATCAAGGTCTTCATCTCTTCTTATAGCATTCATGTCTGTATAAAGACCTTCACCATATTCAAAACCATATCTTTTAAGTGCACTTCTTTTCCACTTAGCAAGAGAGTGTACTATATCAATTCTTGAATCAGGAATTGCCCTCATATCAAAGCTAACAGCTCTTTCGCTACCATTAAGGTCATCATTAAGGCCTGTACTCTTTAAAACAAATAGGGGTGCTGATACTCTAGTTAATAAAAGTTCATCTGCAAGTGCGCTTTCAAAAAAGTCCTTCACCTTTTTGATTGCAACAGCTGTTTCTTTTAGTGATAATTGTGATTTATAGCCTTTTGGTAATATTAATCTTTCCTGTGTAGTCATAAAAAATCCTCCTAAAATTATATATTTTTAAGTTTGTTATTTTAAGCTTTTTAATTTTTAAATAAAAAAAGACCCATCACCCTAAAAAATTAGGGCGAAAGGTTTCCGCGGTGCCACCTAAATTGCTTGTAAAACAAGCCAACTCAACAAAGTACAGAATATAATCGATACTCGCCTTTTATAACGGTAAGGTACCGTCTAAGCCTACTAGATGAATCTTTCGGTTAGAAGCTCAGGGATGTTATTCATAAAAGCTTTCTTGTAAGACTTCCACCATAACTTACTCGCTATAAAAGAAAATACTTAAATTACTTTTTCCCATCTTCGCTATATCTTAATTTAATAAAAATTTTATCAAAAGAAAATTACAATGTCAATTAAAAAATGAAATTATATAAGTATAATATTCTAAAAAAAGAAAAATGTTCCAAAAAAATAAAGCAGGATTAAACCCGCTTTAACTGTTATTTAAAAATATTTGTTCTTCTTCCATAGAAACTTCTTTTTCTTTGCTTTCTTTTTCTGATACCTGCAAGAATTACAACTACTAGTGCGATAATAGCTATTATTCCACCGAGTCTAATTATATAGTATCCTAAGTTTTCTTTAATTATAGTGAAATTAGATATTTCTGCACTAGATGTTAATTCTATTTTACTGCCTTTTTCACTAAAGATAGTTGGAAGTTCATCATTTCCAGCTATGTCCCAAGCATTCATATCAGCTGTATTTACAGTTAGAATAACATCATCTTTGTTTATTCCATTATCATATTTTTGAATTTCTTCATTGATGCTTACAGGGATTTTTATGATTTTTTCCTCACCAAAGAAACCAAATGTTTTATACTTTGCTTCAATTTCTGTTAATATATCACCAGAATTTCTGTAAGGAGATTTTTTTGCTGCAAAACTATAATCCATTATTGCATCCATATCATTAAATACTTGGGTGTCAGTTGCACCATACTCAGAATTTAAAACGATTCCTACAAGTGTTCTACCACCTCTTTCATAGAAGGCTAAAAGACATCTACCAGCAGGGTCTGTAAAACCAGTTTTTCCACCAATATTACCATCTTTTCCAAGTAATTTATTTCTATTTTCAATATTTATTCTTTTTTGACTTTCAATAAATTGAATCTGAGATTCTTTAGTAGCCATAGTTTCTTTAATCCAAGGATTTTCAAGCATAGCTTTTGCCATTAATGAAAGATCATAAGCTGTTGTATAATGTTCAGGGTCATGAAGTCCATTTGGATTTTTAAAATTAGTATTTTTAAGGCCAAGTTCTTTAGCTTTTTCATTCATAAGCTTTATGAATTCCTCATTGCTACCTGCTATGTAGTCGCCAATCATGTACGCTGAATCATTAGCTGAGAAAAGTAGTAAAGCATTCATTGTATCTGCACCGCTTAGAGTATCACCAACTTTTATCGGACCGTAGTTAGCATTTAAAGAATAGGCAGGTTGCTTGCTAGCACTTTCTGTAAATGGTATAACTGAATCTTTAGTAGCTTTTTCAGCAAATACTAATGCAGTCATGAGTTTTGTTATACTAGCTGGGTATCTTTTTGTATCAATATCTTTTGCATAAATAATTTCCCCACTAGTAAGGTCCATGGTTATAGCTGATTTACCAACAATAGAAGGTTTCTCAGTTGTATTTTCTGCTAAGACATGTGTCGAGGGAAAAGCTGCGAACATACTAATAAATAGACACAACATAGTGCTTAATATAATAGTTTTTTTCTTTTTCATATAAATTCTCTCCTATATAGTTAATTTTTCCAAATATAGTGTATCAATAAAATAAATGCAAAAGATTAACAGATTGTAAAAGTAAGATTAAGGCCATAAAAAATTAATAAATTAGTACGATTAAAAGGTGAAAATTCACCAAGAATTAATAAAGAGTTTATTTCTAAAAAGCAGGTCTACTTGTTAAAAAAAATTTATATACTATAAAGAGTCGTTTATGAAATGGTTTAAATTTTGTAGGTAGGTGATTATATGGAGAGCAAAAAAGAAAATATTTATTTTTACACAATGACAAATGATGAAAAGGGAATTAAAAGTAGTGATATCTGTTATGGTATAGACTATGATAGAGGAAGTAATTCATTTAAGACTATACTTGAGGATGAAGATATTATTTTTGCGATAGAAGGAGAGGTAGAGCATACAGAACATAGCATATCTTTCAATACCATTGATGAGAAAGTTGTAAAGCTTAGATATATTAATTTACCTTTATATGATAGTTTAAAAGGTTATCTTATAAATTATAACTCACCAAATTTAAATAGTGATAAAGAAGTTCAGGATTACTTTAAAAGTAAAAAGCATAGTTAATATAATTAATATATAAATAAAAAAGTAGCACAGGTAATATAAACTGTGCTATTTTAAATTTTAGATTGAAAAAAAAGGGAAATTAATTTATAATTTCATACTGTACATAGAAGTACGGAGTTGAGGTGTAGAAATGAATAATTTAACAGTTAATGATATATTAAATGAAACAGAAGTAGGAAGTATTATTCCTCTTTTAGTAGAAGTAGAAGGAAAAGATGTCCCAATATTCTTTGTAAAAGATTATAAAGTAGTTTTAGAAGATATCAAGGGAAATGATGTTATTGCTTTGAAAAATTCTATAATAGGTACTGATGATTGTCTATTATTTTTACTTATGTTTAAATTTGCACAAAGTTTTGAAACAACTTATGACGTTTGGTTTAATTATGGTGAACTTTGGCATCAAGAGTTTTTAGAAACTTTAAAAACTGCAGATAAAATTATAATTGATTTCAGAGATGAAAATAATGAAAGAATAAAAAGTATAGAAATTGAAAGTACAGTTGCAAGTATTGCAAAGGAGTACATAGAAAAATGCACAAAAGAAACTGTATGTAAGGGCATAAAGGATGAAAATATCATAAGTCTTATAAGAAAACCTAAGTATGAAACTTGGAATATTGATGTGGCAAATGAGCTTTTAGAAAATATGTTTGAAGAATATGAGAGTATAGAAGAACTTTGGGATAGTTTGCAATAAAGAAATACCTTAGCAGATAAATTAATTTGCTAAGGTATTTTTCTGTTTTTAGCACATTTTAAAATCTTTTTCATTTTCTACAATAGCTAAATCATTTTCAAGAAGATTTTCAAGCTTACAAAAGCCATTTCCTTTAAATAATTTTTGCGGTAATAAACTAATATCTGCTTCTTTTCCTTGAACCTCAATTAAAACAGAGCCATCACTTAGGTTTTCAGCCTTTCCAGTTAAGTCAAGCGCCATAGAGCTAAGTTTAACAAAGAATCTAAAACCAACACCTTGAACTTTTCCAGTAGCTATAAAGCTTTTTCTAATCATAATACATCCCTCGCTTATTAAATTTACTAATTCAATAATAACAAATGTTGAGTAGTTTTATAATATGAATTAATATCTAGCAGCCTTAACTTCAACCCAAATTTGATCAAGTTCTTTAGTTGCTTTTTTACCAATATCTATAAATACCTCAAAGTTTTTAAGCTTATCATCAGTAGGGTAGACAACAGGATTTTCTGTTATTTCTTTTGGTAATAGTTTTAAAGCACCAGTGCTTGGGGTTGAGTAACCTATATATTCAGCATTTATAGCAGCATTTTCAGGTTGACATAAGAAATCTATAAACTTATAAGCATTTTCTACATTTTGAGAATTTTTTGGAATTGCAATAGCATCAAACCACTTATTTGAACCCTCTTTTGGAAGTGCAAAGCCAAGGTCAGGATTCATATCCATCATAGTAACTGCATCACCAGACCAAGCAACTGCAAGTGCAGCCTCACCAGATGCCATAGCATCCTTAACTTCATCTACCATATAAGCTCTTATCATACCAGAAGTTTTTTGCTTTATAAGCGCATCTCTAGCCGCTGTAAGCTCTTTTGGGTTAGTAGAGTTAAGACTATAACCAAGCTTTTTTAAAGCTATTCCAAGCGCATCTCTAGGGCTATCAACCATAATTACATTATCTTTGTATTTAGTATTCCAAAGTATATCCCAACTATCAACAGGGTCTGTGACCATTTTTTTATTATACATTATTCCAACTGTTCCCCATGTATAAGGAACCGAATATTCACTTTTAGGGTCATATGCAAGGCCTTTAAATTTAGGGTCAATTTCATTATAATATTTAAGCTTTGAGGTATCTATTTTCCTTAGCATATCTTCATTTATCATTTTTTGCACCATGTAGTCAGATGGGAAAATAACATCATAATGAACATTTCCACTCTTAAGTTTCTGGTACATTATTTCGTTTGTATCATAAACATCATATTTAACTGTAATACCAGTCTCATCTTCAAATTTAGTAAGTAGTGATGGGTCTATATAATCTCCCCAGTTATAGACATATAAAATATTACTTTCAGCTTTTTGAGGGGGGCTATCAACTTTAATATCATCTTTTTGTGTAGAAGTACAGACAATAAGAGCTACTGAAGCCATTGCAATAGTCCCAAAAGTTAGTAATTTCTTTAACTTCATTTAATTTTCTCCTTTTATCAATGAATCTTTTTTATTAACTATTAAAAGTAGAATAAGAACAACTACAAACATTAAAGTAGATAATGCATTTATCTCAGGCTTAATACCACGCCTTGCCATTGAATATATTTCAATAGAAAGATTTGAAACCCCAGGACCAGTAGTAAAGAAACTTATAACAAAGTCATCAATAGACATTGTAAATGCCATTAAAAAACCAGCAGCAATACCAGGCTTAAGCTGAGGTAATAGAACCTTTCTAAGTGCATACGCAGGTGTAGCACCAAGGTCTAGAGCTGCATCCATAAGATTTTTAGGAGTCTGTTTAAGTTTTGGCAGAACAGATAAAATTACATATGGAATACTAAAAGTAATATGAGCAAGTAACATAGTGAAAAATCCAGGTTTTAATGGAAGAACCATACCTAGTATTCCAAACAAACTCATAAGAGCTATACCGGTTACAATATCAGGGTTAAGAACAGGAAGATGATTTATATTAAGCACGAGTTCCTTTTTCTTTCCACGCATATTGTGAATTCCAATTGCAGAAATAGTACCAATTACAGTAGCGATTACAGAAGATATAATGGCTACGATGATTGTAGTATATAGGGCACTAAGAATTCTATCGTCTTGTAGTAGTGAAACATACCACTTAAAAGTGAATCCTTCCCATACTGCCATTGACTTAGAATCATTAAAAGAGAATACCATTAATGTAAAAATTGGTGCATATAAGAATAAGAAAATTAGATAAATATAAAATTTTGATAAAAAGTTTAAAATTTTATTTTTCATTATTTAGCACCGTCCTTTACAGAATATTTTTTCTCATATCTATTCATAAATGCCATGGATAAAAGTATTAATATCATCATAAATATTGCTATTGCAGAACCAAGATTCCAATCACCAACAGCGTTAATCTCTTGTTCAATAAGGTTACCAACAAGAAGGTACTTGCTACCTCCAAGAAGTCTTGAAATAACAAAAGTAGAAACAGCAGGCATAAATACCATAGTTATTCCAGAAATTACTCCAGGTAGACTAAGTGGTAATATAACCTTTTTAAAAGTTTGCATTTTTGTTGCCCCAAGGTCGTAAGATGCATCTAAAAGATTTTTATCTATTTTAATAAGAACTGTATAAATTGGGATAACCATAAATGGTAGGAAGTTATAAACCATACCAAGTAGAGTAGCCCCCTCTGTATAAAGCATTTTAACTGATTCAAAGCCAAAGAAATTGAGTATACTATTTAGAATTCCATTTTGGCTTAGAATAGCCATCCAGGCGTAAGTTCTAAGAAGGAAATTCATCCACATTGGGATTATAAAAAGTAATATAAGTAAATTTCTTTTTTTGATGTTATATCTTGAAATTATATAAGCTACTGGATATCCAAGAACTAAGCAGATTACAGTTGATAAAAATGCTAGCCAAATAGAGTACCAAAAAACTCCAAGATAAAGTGGGTTCATTATTTTTTTATAATTAGCAATGCTAAAAGCTAAACCATTATCAGTTTCTATTGTGAAACTTAAAAATAAAATAAGTAAAAGTGGAACAACTATAAAGATAGCAGACCAAATTATATATGGATATGCAAGCAGCGAACGCTGCCCTTTTTTACTCATCAGCTTGTCCTTCTTTTTTCATGATGTGAAGGCTTTCAGGGTCAAGGTACAAACCGATAGTTTCACCAACTTTAGCATTTTTAGTGCTATGTATAATCCAATTTAAATCATTATCTTCAACATTTATCTCATAGTGGACACCTTTAAAGATAGTTGATTTTACAACTGCACTAAGTTGAGATTTAGATAAATCACACATTTCAATATCTTCAGGTCTTATAACAATTTCAACATTTTCATTTTTTTCAAAACCTAAATCAACACAGTCAAAAGTGACATTGTGGAAATTTACTTTATAGTCTTCAAGCATAGTTCCATCAATGATGTTACTGTCACCTATAAACTCTGCAACAAATCTATTAGATGGCTCGTTATAAATATCCTCAGGTGTTCCCATTTGTTGTATTTTACCTTTGTTCATAACAATAATAGTATCTGACATAGTAAGTGCTTCTTCTTGGTCATGTGTTACAAATATGAATGTAATGCCTAAAGTTTTTTGCATCTTTTTAAGTTCTAGTTGCATTTCTTTTCTAAGTTTTGAATCAAGTGCACTAAGTGGCTCATCAAGTAATAAAACTTTAGGTTTATTAACAAGTGCTCTTGCAATAGCGATTCTTTGTTGCTGCCCTCCACTAAGTGATTCTATATCACGTTTCTCATAACCAGATAGCGAAACAAGCTTTAAAACTTCATTAACTTTAACTTCAATATCCTTTTTTGAGACTTTTTTTAGTTTTAAACCAAAGGCAATATTGTCATAAACATTTAAATGTGGGAAGAGAGCGTACTTTTGAAAGACAGTATTAAGCTCTCTTTTGTATGGAGGAAGTTCACTTATATTTTTATTATTAAATAAAACCTCCCCACTATCTGCAAATTCAAATCCAGCTAATATTTTTAGTGTGGTTGTTTTCCCACATCCACTAGGTCCTAGTAATGTTAGGAATTCATCTTTTTTGATTTCTAAAGAAAAGTTATCTAACACTTTGTTATCATCAAAGCACTTAGAAATATTTTTTAAATGTATAATATTATCTTTCAAAAAAACACCTCTTTTATAATTTATTTAAAATGATGGGGGAGTAACCACCCATATAATTTTTGCTTGTACCTTTCCAGCATTTTGTATAAAATGATTTTCTCGTGCTTTAAAATAAAAACTTTCATCTTTTTTTACAAGTAGCTTTTTAGTGCCAAGATGCAGATAGATAGATCCAGATAGAACAAACCCAAATTCTTCACCCTCATGTGGCTCTTCAGTATGATATTTACCAAAAGGTTCAAGAGTTAAAAGTACAGGTTCCATATCATTTTTCTGAGAATTAGGAATAAGCCACTTTATAGTATGCTTAAGGTCCATGTCTTCTTTTTCAAACATATCATTATTTGCAAAAACTATTTGTTCCTTAGCAGTTTCATTAAAAAATTCTTGTAGGTCAGTGCCCAATATGTTTAAAATATCAATTAGCGTAGCTATTGAAGGGGATGTGATATTATTTTCAAGTTGAGATATAAAACCTTTAGAAAGTTCACATCTGTTTGCAAGCTCTTCTTGTGTAAGGGCTTTTTCAACTCTAAGTAGTTTTATTTTTTTGCCAATATCCAAAATTTCACCTCTTCCCGTAAAGTTAATTTTAGCTAAACTCAAAGTTTAAAATTACTAAACCTAAATTATTATAAATTTTATGATAGTATAAATCAATAAAATTACAAAAATATTAAAAAAAATTCTTTTTTAAGACAAAAAAAATAAATATGCTATTGAAAGGGTAAGGATAAAATTTTTAAAGCACAAAAAATACATAGATTAATACAAATTTTTCGTAAATGACAAGATGTATGGTATAATTTTACTTATAAGAGATAGAGGCTTTGATTGGAAGTGATATTATGGGGTTAAAAAATGAAGGGTATAAAAGAAGTGGAAGTTTATTATATATAAAAAAACCAGAGTTTGATGAGCTAGAATATACAAAAGCCTTGTGGGGAGATTACGACACCATGAAGGACATTGGTGGCATATATGATTTTAGTGAGAGACATAAAAGTACATTTTATAAAAAGATGGTAAGCCCAACAGATAGTAAAAACTTTTATTGTTTAGTTTATAAAAATGATGGAACTCAAATAGGAGAAGTTAGTTTTCATGGATACGATTCAGCGAATAAGATAGCTAGACTTAATGTTAAAATTCAAAGTCAGTATAGAGGAAATGGATATGGTAGCGAGGCTATAAAATTGCTATTAGAATATTATTTTTATGAATTTGGTGGAGAAGTTATTGTTGATACAGTTTCTAAGGAAAATAAAAGAGGAGAAAATACTCTTAAAAAATTGGGATTTAGTGAAACAACTCCAAGGTCTTACAGACTAAAAAAACAAGAGTTTATAGAAAAAAGAAGTGTAGAAAAAATTGAGATTGGAATTATTGCATTTAATGGAGTAAGTCTTTCAAGACTAGGCTTTATAACTGAATGTTTAAATAAATGTGAAAAAGAAAATTTAGGCCCTTTAAATATAGATATATTGTCAAAAGCAGAAATGGTAGAAAGTAATATAGGCGTAGAATTTAGAGTTGATGAAATTATTTCAACTAGAAAAAAATATGATATGATAATATTTTTAGATGGAATCAATATAACATCAGAAAGTGAATCTATTAAGAAAATATTTAAGCATATAATTAATAACGCAAACAGTGTTGTTGCAATGGATAATTCAATACCAGTTCTTTTAGAACTTGATTACTTAAAGGGAATGAATGTTGTATTGCCAGAGGAACTAAGAGAGAGTTATAGAACTGAATTATGGAATTACACGTATGTTGATAATGACTTTGTTGATAATGGTAAATTTTTATTATTAAAAGGCGTTAGAGGTGTAATGGAAGGTAGTCTTCACTTAGTAGAAAAGTTATATGGAAAAAATAAACGTGAAAAAATAAAAAATCATATATAAAAATAAGCTAGGGACAAAACCCTAGCTTATTTTATTTTTTGAATACACCAACAATGATATTAACTATATCTTTTACAGTATCAAGTTGACTAGAAAGATTTTCCTTAGCAACTATAACATCAGCAGCAGTTTCAGTGATAACATCACTAACATCTTTTGCATTTTCAGATATATGAGCAACATTATCAAGTGTAGTATCAAGATTCTTTTTGTTTTCTATAAGTAACGTATTGACATTTTTAAGAACCTTTATTAGATTTATTAAAGTGATTATTATGTATATAAGTGCTATTGCAGCAATTATCCCTAATGCTCCCCATAATAAATCTTCTATACTAATTGTTAAAGTCATAAAATCCTCCTCTTAATTCAGTAAAGAATTAAGCTTGTACATCTTCTTCTGTTGTAGCAACTTCAGCAACTTCTGCCTCAGTGTCTATAACTTCTGATTTATTTCTTTTAGCTTTTAAGTAATTTTTGATTTTTGTATTTGCGTCTGATAAATTTTCTTTACCTTCTTGAAGCTTTTCATTAAATTTAACTTTAGTTTCTGAAGCTTTAACCTTCATTTTTTCGTTTGTATCTATAGCAGTATTCTTTAAATCATTTCTTGTTTCTTTACCTGACTTAGGTGCGAATAAAATACCACCAAGAGCACCAACTGAAGCTCCAACAACGGCAGTTATCCCAACAGTTTTGGCAGTTTTAGCCATAGCCTGTCTTTTTTTAGCTTTTCTTTTTTCCTCTAGTAATTGTGATAATCTCATAATTGTCCTCCTTAAAGTTTAATATAATTATTCTGTATATATATATTATAGACCAAATTTATGCAATAATAAACATAGAAAAGTTAAAAATAAGAAAAACAATGAGAAAAATGGAAAGTTAAGAAGTTTGTAACATAATATTTAATAAAATTCAATTTTATTGGAATAAAATGTGTCTTAATTGAAATTTTTTATTTTAAATTTTATAATGAATTAAGAAAATATAGAAAGGTAATAAAAAAATGACGAAATTTAAGATAGAGAGTAGCGATACTGGTGAGGTGAAATTTAGAGCTTTTATTAGTGATGAGATGAAAGAAAATAGAATAATAAAAAGAGCTTTATTTGAAAGTAAAATTATAAAGAGTAATAAAGTATATCCATATTTAATTCCCATTAAATATTTTGTACCACTTGCAAGAAACTTAGACTTAAATAAATTTGAAATTGATAGTAAATGTATTGAAAGTTTTTTAGAATTTTCTGATGAATATGAAGAGAATTTATTTTATGCAGAAAAAGCAACGGCTAGGTATATGAAAAAATGGAGAGAAGAAGGGTGTCCTAAAATATATAAAATAAAGATAGATAAGATAAATTGTAAAATAGAAAAAGAATTTGCATTTGAGAGACTAATATAAAAATAGCCAAGAGCGGTTGTGCTCTTGGCTATTTTTTAGTTCCAGTGCTCTGTATTCACAACTCCAGGGATTGAAGATGCTTTGAAAACTGGTTCTTTAATTCCATTTCGTTTTTGTTTTCTATAATCATCAAGTGCAGCAAAGGCAATTTTTCCGAGCTGTGCAATAGCTATCATGTTTAGGATCGCCATCAGACCCATAAACAAATCTGCAAGGCTCCAAACAAGTTCTACTTTTGCAACAGCACCAAAGATAACCATTCCAACAACTAAAACTCTATAAATATTTAAAATTACTTTATTTTCACCATATATAAATTCTATATTAGATTGACCATAGTAGTAGTTACCAACAACTGAACTAAATGCAAAGAGTAAAATACATATTGCAATAAAGTATCCTCCAAATATTCCAAGATGCGACTCAAGTGAATATTGTGTTAGTTGAACTCCAGTTGGATTTACAACTCCATTAGTAGCTAGTATAGAATTATATGAAACTGTATCTTTTACTAAAATTATGAAAGCTGTACAAGTACAAATTACAAGAGTGTCTGTGAAAACACCAAGTGTTTGAATAAGTCCTTGTTTAACAGGGTGAGATACTTCAGCAGTTGCAGCCGCATTAGGTGCACTACCCATACCAGCCTCGTTAGAGAAAAGACCTCTTTTAACACCTTGCATGATAGCACCGCCTAAAAGACCACCACCAGCTGCTTTGATATTAAAAGCACCATCAAATATTTCTCTAAATACAGATGGGATATGAGTTATGTTCATTAGTATGACAATTACAGCAACTAAAATATATGCAACTGCAAAGATAGGAACTATAATTTCTGATACTTTTGCGATTCTATTAACTCCACCAAAAATAACAAAAGCAGTAAGAACTGCAAGTCCTAGACCAACATATAGTTCATTGAACCCAAAAGCAGCGCTAAAAGATTGTGATACTGTGTTTGATTGTACAGCATTGAATATAAATCCAAAACAAATTGTTATAAGGATTGAAAATGCAATACCCATCCATCTTTTACCTAAAGCTTTTTCCATATAGTAAGCAGGGCCACCCCTAAAGCTATCTCCATCTTTTACTTTGTAAATTTGAGCAAGTGTACTTTCAACAAAACTAGATGCAGAGCCTATAAGGGCTATAAGCCACATCCAAAATACAGAACCAGCACCACCGACTGATACAGCAATTGCCACTCCAGCGATATTACCAGTACCAACTCTTGAAGCTGTACTTATGCAAAATGCTTGGAATGATGAAATCCCTTTTTTTTCTTTATCTTTAGAATCACCAAATCCATCACCAAGTAGTCTAAACATTTCTTTTATATATCTGAATTGAACAAATTTTGTTTTAAATGTGAAATATATTCCAAGACCTAAAAGTGAAAAAATTAAAATATAACCCCAAAGTACATCATTAATTCCATTCACTAAATTATTTAATAAATTCATAACATAACTCCTTCCAAAAACATATCTTTAATTTAAAATATTCCAGTTAATCTATTAAAATTGTAATATATTTTAATGAAAATTGCAAGAAGATAACAAAAAGGTTTCATTATTTGAGAGGATAATTAATATATTCAAAAAAAACAGTTGATAGAATAGCAGTATTTAAAGGATATGTGCGAGTATAGAAAGGAGGGGAAGGCTATAAATGAAATTTATTAAATTAAAACAATCAAAAAATATATTAATAATAGTATTAACAAAAAACATAACAAAAAAGATGGAAAACTTGTATGTTTTCCATCTTTTTATATTTAAGCTATTGGAGCACCATCACCTGAATCTGGAGTAGGTGGAGTAGGTGGAGTAGGTGGTGGTGTAGGTTTAGGTGGTTCTGGTTTAGGTGGAGTAGTTTCACCACTATCAGGAGCAGGAGGAGTTACTTCTCCGCCACCATCAGGTTTAGGTGGAGTAGTTTCGCTACCATCTGGATTTTCTGGATCAATTTCAGTATCAGAATCTCCTTCAGGTATAGCTATCATATCATCAGCACCTGTTGGAACCATATATTTATAATCCAACACATTTACACCCTTATGAACGTATTTCTTTTTAATAAACACTCTTTCTTCTACTAAAATAGCAGGTGTGTTTTCATTAGCAACTTTATTATTTAATTTGTTTATTTTAACACTAACATGAGCATCACAATAAGATTTTGGTTGAGAACCACTTATTGCTAATCCGTGTGTAATTCTATCTTTTCTTTGATCTTTTGCACATAAACCTGTTGGAATTAATCCAGAATCTTTACATACTGTTATTCCAACAACACCATCAGGTCTTTGTATTCCTGCGATTGCTGCTTTATCTTTATGTGCCACTTTCATTATTTTATTAAATACAGCTGCACTAGTAGCAGAACTGTTACTATTCATTGTCTGAGGAATATCATAACCTATCCAAACTGATGAAGAATAGTAAGGTGTAAGCCCAGAGAACCAATAGTTTTTATCATAACTAGTAGTACCAGTTTTACCTACTGTTGAAATTCCACCACCAATAGGTGCTCTACTACCAACAGAAGCTTTAAGCATGTCGTACATAATATACGCAGACTGCTCTGAAATTGCTTGAGTTTTCTTTGGTTCAGCTTTTAAAATAACTTTACCATCAGAATCTTTAATTTCTGTGTATAGTTTAGCTTCAGTAACAACACCGCCATTACCAAAAGCACCAAATGCATTTGCCATGTAGTAAGGGTTACTTCCATCTGAATTTTCATCATCTACCATACCACCTTGGAACTCGCCAAGTGAAATAGCGGCGATAGAATTTCTATTTGTATCATTAATTTTTAATCCGAATTTTTCACCATAAGAAACAGCATTTTTAAGCCCAGCTTTATCAACTGCCTTAGCTGCAATCGTATTTGTAGAATATCTAATACCATCATTTAAAGTTGTATATCCTTTAAATGAACCTTTTGTATAGTTGTTAACTTGCCAATTACCATATTTAGAAATAAGTTCTGGCTCTAAAGGAGCGTCATCTAAAACACTACCAGTATTTAAAACTTTTAAATCAATAGCTGGTGCATATGCAAGTAATGGTTTTGAAGATGAACCAGTTGGTTTTAATACATTATAAGCTCTATTAAGTGAGCTAGGAGGTTGTTTTCCTCTACCGCCAACTAAAGATTTAACTTGCCCAGTTTTATAATCAGTTATAACTGCTGAGGCTTGAAGTTTAGGTGTTCCGAATTCATCAAATGTATCAGAACCAGGAACTCCAAGGTTTGATCTTTCATTTAATATGTTTTGAGTTTCATCTTGAAGTGCTTTATCCATAGTTGTATGAATGTGAAGACCACCTTTTTCTATAAGACTAATAGCTTCTTCTTCTGAATACCCAAGTTTATCTTGAAGATCTTGAGTAACTTGATCTATAACAGCTCTGTTGAATGATTCATAATTAAGAGAGTTATTTGGAGCCTTGTAATAGAATTTAAGTTTTCCAGCATCTAAATCTTTAATGCCTTGGTCATAGTCTGCTTGTGAAATTTTTCCAAGCTCTAACATTTTTGAAAGAACTGTTTTAACTCTTTTAATATATCTACTTGGGTCTTCTTGGTTTTTTTCTGTGAAAGCATCATATAAACCAGGAGCTTGAGTTATACCGGCAATATATGCTGATTCAATAAGGTTTAAATCATTTGCATCTTTAGAAAAATATCTTTGAGATGCAGCTTGAACACCATAAGTAACACCACCAAGTGGAATAGTGTTTAGGTAAGCTGTTAATATGTCATCTTTACTTTGTATCTTTTCAAGTTCGATAGATAAGTAAGCTTCTTTGATTTTTCTTTGAATTTTACGTTCGTTTGTAAGAATTGTATTTTTGATAAGTTGTTGTGTAAGAGTAGATCCACCTTGAAGGGCATCACTACCAGATAATTTCGATTTTACATTAAATACTGCAGCACCAAGTATTCTTTTTATATCAATACCTTGGTGATTATAAAACCTTTCATCTTCAATAGATACATATGCATCTTTAAGAGTTTGAGGTATATCTTTTGATTGTAGTTTAAATCTGTGCTCAGTTGTAAGTAAGGTATCTACTTTTTCACCAGAGTTGCTATAAAATTGAGCCGGTTGAGCTAAGTTTTGAATATCGGCAAGATTTATGTCTTCTGTACTTTTAATAACTGCAAATGCAAATCCTGCAACTGTAACGATAGCTGTAAGAGCTAAAAACATAAAAGTAAAAGAAAGTACCTTAAAAACCTTTTTAGCTTTTGATGATTTTCTGTCACTTCTTTTTTTAGGTGTCTTTTTATTTCTATTTTCAGTCATAATTTCCTCCTAATTTTTATTTATTTAAATTCCCCTTAGTTTTATGAGAAGTTTTATATAAAATCTTCCCCCTAGATTTGAATTATTCAAAATATTCCATTTTATTATAGCATATTAATAATAGAAGAAGAAAGAAATAGAAAGCGAAAAGTAGGTGAACAATTTGTATCTAAGACAGAAACCTAAAGGGCATACAATTTTGTATAAAAACAGACAGAATTCGGCGCATGAGGGAAGATATATCATAGAACATAAGATAAGGTTTTATAGTACGATTTTAGTTATTTCACTTAGCATAATTTTTACGACTTTTTTATATTATTTTGATAAAGTTATTGCACCAACAGTTCTTTTAGTTGCAGATGCTGAAATGAGAGCAAAGGCAATGGACATAATAAATAAAAATATAGGAGAAATATATGGAAATGGATTTGTTTACGAAGAAATTATGGAAGTTGATAAAGATGACCTTGGAAAAATAAGTTTTATAAGTGCAGATACTATGAAGTTAAATGAACTAGCCACAAAAGTTGCAACAGAAGCTCAAAAAGATATTGAAGAGGTAGGTAGTGTAGGCGTAAAAGTTCCTATTGGATATGCTCTTAAAAACAATATTTTAGCATATTTTGGACCGGCTATCACAGTTAAAATGGAGCCGATAGGAAGAGTTAAAACAAGTTATGAGTCAACATTTGAAAGTGCAGGTATAAACCAAACCAGACATAAGATTTATATTAATCTTGAAACTAATCTTAAAATAGTTTTGCCTTTGCAAAGTAGAGAGGTTATAGTTAAACATCAAATTCCAATAACTGATAATATAATTTTAGGAGAAGTTCCAAGAACAAGTATAGGTGTAGATGCAATCAAAGATGCGTTAGGTGATGAATATGAGAAAAATGGAATTGAATCAGAAAGTATAGAGGATATAAATCCGTTAGACCAAGCAGGGGAAATTACATTACCAGATGTTCCAGAACTTGGTGTGGATTTTGGAGATTGAATAAAAAAAGTAGAGCAAAAGTTTTTAGGTTCTTACTCATCTTTGGGTAAATAAATTTTTAATAAGGACGAATGCTTTATGTTAATGCATTCGTCCTTATTAAATTTTCCAATATAAAATCTTTGCGTTTTGCCCGAAATGCTAGATAACATTTTTTGAAAAGGT
>JBOFIK010000010.1:0-74604 GCA_051650125.1 Sarcina sp.
TTGTTGTTGTAACTTTTATATCTTTACCGTTTAAAGTATTCTTAGCTGCTACGTGGTAACCTTTTGGTACTACGATTCCTGAATCTGTTGAATCAATCTTATCTGTTGGTAAACCTGTTTGTACATGTCCCGCTACATCAGTAACTTTAATACCACTTACTGTTGTTGTTGGTACTTGTTCCTTTGTTGGTACTGGGTTTCCGTTAGCATCTACTGTTACTACTTTTACTGTTACACCTTTTGTTATTGGCGCATCTTTTGTAATTGTGTAAACAATGTTTGATCCATCTTTTCCGATCTCACTTGCTGGTATGTTAGCAATTGTTTGACCATCTTTAGTTGTTGTTATAACCTTTATATCTTTACCATTTACAGTGTTCTTAGCTGCTACATGGTAACCTTTTGGCACTACGATTCCTGAATCTGTTGAGTTAATCACATCTGTTGCTGAACCACTTTGTACTGGTGTTGCATCTTTATCGTTAACTACAACTCCGTTTGTTGTTTTCGCTGGTACTTGCTCGCTTGCTGGTACTGCGTTTCCTTTAGCATCTACTGTTACTACTTTAACTGTTACTGGAACATTTTTTTGTAATGTATAAACTATATGAGTTGCCCCATCTTCTATACTTCCTTTTCCAGCTTGTGCAGGTGTAGTATTTGTAGCTGTTGGATTTTTAGGTGTTGCTATAGTAGTTTTCACTAATTTATATCCAAGTTTTTGAAGTGTTGCACTTGCATCTGAAGAAGCTAAATTAACTGTTGTCTTTCCTATTGTTATTGTGTTAGCTTCTTTAGAATCAATTGCAGTTCCTTCTGGTGTTGTTCCATCTTGCCCTTGAACTGTTTTTTGTGCTTGTGTTGCTGGGTCATTTGAAATAACTTTTCCATCTGCTCCTTCAACTACTACTTGTGTTGTAAGACTTCCTACTATTGGTGAAATATTATAAACATAATTTGCATCTTCTTTTCCAAGCTTACTTGGTATTTTAGCTATTAATGCTTTTACTTCAGCTGGTGTGCTTGCTACTTCTTTACCATTTAAGTAAATAGAATCAATTTTATATCCTGCTGGTATTGTAGGATTTTTAATTCCTGAATCACCTTTTTCCGGAAGTCCAGCTGTACCTTTTTGTGGTGCAACATATCCTGGTTGTCCTACTGAAACTTCTTTATAAGTTCCATCTTTTTGTTTAACTTTTACTGTTAAAGTGTCTTGTACTTTCTTTGTTATATTGTATATATAATCTGTATTTGTTTTTCCAAGTTTTCCTGGCACTTTGTAAGTTGCTGGCTCTTGTGTTTTTGTTGTTGTTCCATCTATATTATGTGTTATTACTGTAACACCTGTTATTTGATATCCATCTGGAATTTTAGGTGTTGTTACATTTGAATTACCTGTTACCGGTGTTCCTTCTTTACCTGTTTGTGGTGCTACATATCCTGGTGCTCCTGGATTAACTGTTTTACCATTTACTGTTACAGATACTGTATCATGTACTGGTTTTGCAGGTTCTTTACTTATTTGATAAATGTAATGAGCATTTGTAGCTCCTAATGTTGTTGGAACTTTAAATGTTGCCGGCTCTGTTGTTGTTGTCCATGATCCATCTGAATTTTCTGTTTTAACAATAACTCCATCAATTTTATATCCCGCTGGAATTACTGGTGTTTTAACATCTGAAGGTCCTTTATTAGCATCACCTTCTTGTCCTGCTTGGGCTTGTGTTCCTGGATTTGTTCCTTTTGCCGCTTGATACCCATCTCCACCAACAACTACATTAGAATAAGTTCCATCTGCGTTCTTCACTTGAACAGTAACTGTATCACTAACTTTTGGTGTAATTTGCTCTAATGTAAATACTACTTTTGTAAATTGAGTATTTGTCATTACCCCTGTATTTGTAAAGAAATTCTTATCAACTGTATCCGCTCCACTATTACCAACTTTTACTGTAGTTTTAATTAGTTTAAATCCTGCTTTAGCTAATGAAGCCTGTGCATTAACTAAGTCTACATTTTGTTGTAAATGGTCCTCTGGTGTTCCTGGTGTTATATCATAGTTAGCATCAATTAAGTTCCCATGTGAGAATATATAGCTTAATGGCTCAGTCTGTGTTTTTCCTGTTAAACTATTTGTAAATGTAACAGTTTTAGCTAACTCTGCTTTTGTTAAAGCTCTTGTTGAACCATTTTGATAGACTACTGCACTAGAGTTCCACATTTGATTTAAATCTACACCCTTAGGTGCTAGAGATACTACATTAGATAATGAACCAACACCATCTGTTGTATCGAAATATTTAAATTCTGAAGTTGTATATTGATAAGCTCCATTTTGAACCCCTTTAAGTTTAACTCCATAGTTTAATTTCCATATTGAATGTGGTTTTACTGTTGGCATAGCTGCAATTGCTGCTATATTTGATAAATCCATTCCTGGTGTATATTTAATCCATCCTGTTTTCCCACTTTCAATTTGTGATTTCATCCCTGCCATATCAAATGGATTTGTAGCACTTATTGCCTGTGCATTTGTTGTAATTCCACCTGCTGTTGCAGTTGTATCTAATGCTGATTTAGGTAAAACATATATTGGACAATCTGGATTATCTATACTTGTAAGTTTTGCACTTAATCCCCCTTGAGATGCTTGTCCTTCATTTGATGGTAATGAACTATTTTCATTTCCTGGTAACGGAATGATATTTAGATAATTTACTGTATTACTTGATGCATTTTGAACTATCGCATTCATAGTTGCATTGTTATTAGCATCTACTCCACTTGTTGAATGTACACAACCATTCGCTGGTGAGAATGTAATATTCTGTTGTAATGTGCTTGGCTCAAATGTTTTATTGAATACTTGTTCTACATCCATTTGTTTATTATTTATTGAATAAGATACTCCTGATGTTCCTGGTTCTTTACCAGTAACACTGAAAGTAACACCTGCCTTACTAGCTTCTGGATTAGTATATTTTACCGGAAGATAGAAACTGTCACCTGCACTGTACATTGTTCCTTTTGGAATATTTATTGTTACAATATTCCCATTAACTTCTATGTCTTTCTGTGGTATAACAGTATTATTAATCCTTACAAGACCTGTTATACTAAACTCAGATGTATGCATATCAAAAGTAATTTTAGAGTTAGATGTATAATTACCCCATCCTCCAATATTAGGTGTATATACCTTAGCTTCAATCGTATGAGTATTGTTTAACCAACTTGAATTATATGTTTTATCTTGATTGCTATTATCTATCCATAAACTTGTACCAATCCCACTATTAAAAGTATTAGATGCAGAATCATGAGAAATTTCTCCTGTTCTAACTGTACTAGATTGTCCTTGACCATTCCAGAATCCACGTACTGTACCTCCATCTGAAACTGTATCAGTGCTTATCAAGTTATTATTCCCAGCAAAAATTGATGTAACTTTTCCATTAGCTGAAGTAACCATATCTGTGGCATCATTCATTCCTGAAATTTCATTTGTAGTAATTGAATTATTTGCTGAATTAATTGGATTTGCAAACACTATTGTTTTTGATAATAATGTTCCGTTTGGATTTTTTTGATCTGGCATCGCTTGATAAGTAGTACTTCCTGTATACTTTCCATTTCCAGTTGGAGTTAGTCCATATATTACCGCGTTATATCCTCCTGCTGGTTCTTGAGACTGACCTGATTCAATCTGACTTCCAAATACCGCTCCTGTTGGTATTCCTTGTCCTTCTATTAAGGCATTAATCATATTATCTTTCTCTTTTGGTGTCCCTGTAGCTAATATATTTAACTGTTTAGCTGTAAACTGGAAATAAACTCCATTTTTATTTAAAGTCCAATTGTTACCAACTTTAGTTACAATTTTACCTTTTGGTAAATACGAAATCCCCAGTACATTCCAATTACTTAAATCATTCTTACTAATAGTAATTGTAGATGTAGAATTAACTGTTGGTATTGTTTGTCCCCCACCATTAACGCTACAAATATTCTGAACTTGAATATCACTGTGTCCAACTTCCCCAGCATTCGGAAGCCCTGTATAATTTGGATGACTTCCTTGATAAACTGTATTAATAAGTCCATTTACCTTACTTCCAGCATCATCACCATTTTCAGTTTGATATGTTATAGCATTAGGTTGTATATTAACTGTTACGTCTGTAAGCTTACTTGGATCAACAGATTCAATCTTAAATAAATCATTGTATTTTTGCCCACTTGCTAATGAACCTGTTAAAGTACACTCTCCTGTTGAAGCATTAAAATGTACATCTGAATTATTTGCAAATGCTGGATTTAATACAAGCCTACCATTATCTCCACTAATTGAAGCTTTGAATGAAACTGATTTTACTTGCTTGTTAGTTGAGTTATAATAATAATTTGATGTATTAGGTTGAATCTTTATTTGTACTGGAACGATTCCATTAGCTGGTATAGTTTCTGGTACGTGTGAACTAATTGTTGTTGAATATTTAGTTGTAGTTTTTAAATCTGGAACTTTTATTGGTATTATTTGATTTCCACATTTAACTGTTATATTAGGTTGGATTGTCATTCCCCAGTCAACGTCACCTACATTAATTGTTATAGATGGTTTTCCTGAATATGTTGAGTTTAAACCTTTTCCTGTATACATCTCTGTTTTTATTTGCTTAGCAATTTCATTTGCTATTGCAGTCTTTTCAGGTGTTTGTGGACCATCATAAGTAACAACTGGATTAGCTGATACTACTAGATTAGGTATATTGAATTTTTTACCATTTGTTGAATGAATAGAAATTGGAATTGCATATGTTACACTAACTCCATTTGTTACGTTAGGAGAATTTGTAGCAACACTTGTTGCTGGAACTGTATTATTTCTTGTCCCCTCATAAACATTCCCTCTCTTTGTTATAACTGGTGCATTAGTATTTATTTCTATCGGAAGAGATTGATCTGCTAACATCACTTCATCTTTTATATTTAAATTATTCGGACTATTATCTATTGCTTGACCGACAATTGGTACTGCTATTGTAGCTGCTGCAACCCCCGCCATTATCCTTTTACTTTTCATTATTTATCCTCCTCTTTTGTATAGATATCTGTTATTTATTTGTTATTTATCTGTTATCTATTTGTTTATTTCTTTTTATTGCTATAGCTTATTGCTATTTCTGTGTTTTAAATACTACTATAAATCTTATCGCTATTCAAATATTAGTCATATTATTTACACTTTTTCTTTTTTTTGTAATTTATTTTTATTTTCAGCTTATTTTTTTTATACAGAATTAAACTTTGTATGAGACCTTTCTTATACTATCTATAAAAACAATTTCATACAATCAATTTTTCGTTACTAAATATCCTTTTTATATACAATAAATATATTTTTTAACTTTTTAATAATATATTTAATATATTGGTATATGTAATATTTTTATGTTTTATTTTCCTTGTAATTTAAACACTATTTTCCACAAAAAAAAAGATAGCTAAACCGAAAATATAGCTATCTTGTTTAATATAATTTTAATAATCACTTCTTTTTTTTATCATTTTATTTACAATAAAATATATTTAATTTTATAATTTCTTTAAGTTTTTCATTGAAAAATCAAGTACCTTTGCCGAATGCGTTAATGCGCCACTTGAAATGTAGTCAACTCCTATTTCTTTAAGTTCATTTAATCTTTCTATCGTTACATTCCCTGAACATTCTGTTATTGCTTTTTCGCCTATTATTTCAACTGCTTTTGCGAGTTTTTTATTATCCATATTATCTAACATTATAATATCAGCTCCAGCTGCGAGAGCTATTCTTACCCCTTCTAATGTTTCAACTTCTACTTCTACCTTTTTTACAAATGATGCATAATCTTTTGCAAGTTTGATAGCTTGTTTAATCCCACCTGCTGCTGCTATATGATTATCTTTTATTAAAATACCATCTGATAGATTATATCTATGATTGTATCCACCACCAACTTTAACTGCATATTTTTCAAATGCTCTCATGTTAGGTGTTGTTTTTCTTGTATCTAAAAGTTTCGTTGTGCTACCCTCTAATTCTTTTACCATCTCTGATGTTAAAGTTGCTATACCACTCATTCTTTGAAGATAATTTAGTGCTGTTCTTTCCCCTATAAGAATATGTCTTATATTACCATTTACCTTTGCAACTATATCACCTTTTTTTATAATGTAACTATCTTTGTAATATTCTTCAACTTCAACTCCACCTAAAATTTCAAATACTCTTTTAAACACAGGCATTCCAGCTAGTATCCCATCTTCTTTACAAATCAAATCACAAATCCCTTGTGTATCTGTTCCTATAACCGAGTTAGTTGTAATATCCTCACTTGTTACATCCTCTTCTAACGCAAGTTTAATATACTTGTCTATAACTATATTATCTAAACCATTTATCATAAAAATCCCTATTCCCCCGTTTTACAATTTCTCTAAATTTTACATCTGATAGTTTAACTTCATAATTTTTTGTTGTATCCTCTACATTATTTTTTTCATATTGATTTCTTACTTTTCTAATTCTTTTCTTTTCTTCCTCAACTAGAATAGTTTGTCTATTTATATCCTTTGCGACTCTTTTACTAAAAACAAGAGCTTCTAGTAACGAATTGCTTGCAAGTCTATTTTCTCCATGTATTCCAAGACAACTTGTCTCTCCTACTGCATAAAGATTTTCAAGACTTGTCCTACCATTCTCATCAATACATATTCCACCCATAAAGTAATGTTGTGCAGGTGCTACTGGAATTTTATCCTCACCTAGGTTATACCCCGCCTCTTTGCACTTTTTATAGATATTAGGAAATCTATTTTCCACAAATTCTACACCTCTGTGGTTAAAACTAAGGTAAACATTTTTTTCTCCTGTTCTCTCAAGTTCTTTAAATATTGCATTACTAACTACATCTCTTGGAAGGAGTTCATCTACAAATCTTTCCCCATCTTTATTTAAAAGATATGCCCCCTCACCTCTAAGTGACTCTGATATCAAAAATCTTCTTTCTTTTCCTTCTACAAATAATGCAGTTGGATGAATCTGTATGTAGTTTAAATCTTTACACTCAATATCATTATTAAGTGCCACATTGATTCCATCACCTTTTATATGACTATAATTAGTAGAATTATCAAACATCCCACCAATTCCACCTGTTGCTAACACAACTCTATCTGCTTTGTATATTCCCGCTTCATCCTCTTCTATAATCTTTATTCCTGTACATTTATTTTCTTCAACAAGTAAATCTATCATAGCTACATCTTCTTTTATTTTAATATTTTTTCGTTGTAAAACTTCTTCTACTAACTTGTCTATTATCTCTCTACCTGTTATATCTTTATGATGAACTATTCTAAAATCGCTATGTGCGCCTTCCTTTGTATATCTTAACTCATCTCCATCTTTATCAAAATCTACCTTTAAATCAATCAAGTCTGAAATTACCTCTCTTGATGAATTTATCATAAGGCTAACTGCCTCTTTATTATTTTTATACTTTCCAGCTTTTAATGTATCTTCTAAAAAACTTTCAAAATCATCATCATTTCTTTGTACAGAAATCCCACCTTGTGCTAGATAAGAATTACAGTCTTTTAAAGATTTTTTTGTAATAACTAAAACTTTTAAATTACGCCTTATTTTAAGACATGCAAAAAGCCCTGCTATCCCTGAACCAACAATTATTACATCATATTCCAAAATGCATCTCCCCCTTTATAGCTACCCATCAATGCGCAACATACATAAATAGAAAGATCTTGATACTTTGCAATTCATATATTAAAATTGTAAAATTTATCCTTATCATTCTATTATTCTACATTGATTCTTCATATTCCTTTAAAAATATAGCTATATGCAAAGAAAGTTGTCCTTTTCAAGGACAACTTATATATATGTTATATTTAATTAAAGGCTAATTTGTTATTGTTTTTTTATAAAACTTTAGATAAAAATTCTTTTGTTCTAGCTTCTTTAGGATTATTGAAGATTTCATCCGGTGAACCTTCTTCTAATATCTTACCCTTGTCCATAAATAAAATTCTATCTCCGACTTCTTTTGCAAATCCCATCTCGTGAGTTACAACTACCATTGTCATCCCCTCATTAGCTAAATCTTTCATAACATTTAAAACTTCTCCTACCATTTCAGGGTCTAGTGCAGATGTTGGCTCATCAAAAAGCATAACATCTGGCATCATAGCAAGTGCTCTAGCTATTGCTATTCTTTGTTTTTGCCCGCCTGATAATGATGATGGATAAGCATCTTTTTTATCTTCTAGTCCTACTTTTTTTAATAGTTCCATTCCTATTTTTTCTGCTTGATCTTTAGTTTTGCCTCTTACCTTCATAGGTGAAACTGTAAGATTTTTTATTACTGTCATATGAGGAAAAAGGTTAAATTGTTGAAATACCATTCCCATTTTCTCTCTTAACTTATTTATATTCGATTTTTTAGAAGTTATGTCTACATCCTCAAAAGTTATCTTTCCATCTGTTGGTGCTTCTAAAAGATTGAGACATCTTAAGAATGTAGATTTTCCTGAACCTGATGGTCCTATAACAACAACAACTTCACCTTTTTTTATATGAGCATCTATCCCTATTAAAACTTTGTTTTTCCCAAAATATTTATGAAGTTTCTCTACTACTAACATCTCCCATTCTCCTTTCAAAATAAGCTACTGTTTTACTTAGTGTGAATGTCATCACAAAATAAATTCCCGCTGCTACTAAAAGTGATTCCATTGGTCTAAATGTATTTCCTCTTACTGTATCTGCATTGTACATAAGTTCTGTTACCCCAATTACTGAGGCTATTGAAGATTCTTTTATAATTACTATAAATTCATTTGCAAGTGCTGGAAGTATATTTTTGATAGCCTGTGGAATTACTATAAGATACATTGCTTTCCACTCTGGCATCCCAAGACTTCTTGAGGCCTCCATTTGTCCTTTATCTACTGCCATTATTCCTGCCCTGATAATTTCTGCTACATACGCTCCACTATTAAGACAAAGAGCTATAATCCCTGCCGTTAGAGGATTCATTCTTATGTCAAACATTGATGGAAATGCAAGATAAACCAAATATAATTGAACAAGTATTGGTGTTCCTCTGAATATTTCTATATATGTTGTTGATAAAAATCTTAAAATTTTATATTTTGAAAGTTTTAAAAGACTTAAGAACATTCCTATTATTGTTCCACCAACTACCGATATAGCAGCTATGAAAAGTGTATGCATTGCACCTGTTATGAAAAAATCTTTATATTTATATATTGCCGAAAAATCTAATTCCATCACTTTCACCCCTTTTATAAATCTTTTGCTTAAGACTTCATCAAAGTTTTAAGTAAAAAATTTAAGTAGAAACTCTTCTAAAAACAACTTTCACCATGAAATTTCTAGAAAAGTTTCCATTTAAAATATTTTGATCTCTTGTTTATATTTTTCTTCTTTAATTCTTAGTTTCTTTAGTTTCTTTAGTTTCTAATTATTTTGCTTGCTCTTTTTCCATAAGTTCATTAGATTCTACTATATACTGTTCTATTTTCCCCTCACTAATAAGTCTGCTAATTGTTTTATTTATAGCCTCTAAAAGTTCTGGTGAATCTTTTGGTACTGCTATTGCTGAACCTTTTTCTGTTTCATCTAATACAAAACCTGGATTTTGAATAACATACAATTCTTCGTTAGCTGCTGCATTTGCATCTGCTACTGGAATTTCCATAACTGCTGCATCCATTGTTCCACCAAGCATTTCTAACATTAAATCTGGAACTTTTCCAAGCCCTCTGAATGTAATTCCTTCCATTTGCTCATTTGCAAGAGTTTCTTGGATTGAACCTTTTTGAGCTCCTACTACAAGACCTTTGAAATCATCTTTAGTTTTAAGCTTGTCCTTATCCTTCTTGTTAATAACTATTCCATGTTCTGCTTTATAATATATTTCCGAGAAATCAACCGCTTGTTGTCTTTCTGGTGTTGGGTTCATCCCTGATACAATCATATCTATTGTTCCTGATTGAAGTGCTGCAACAAGTGTATCAAACTTCATATCTTGTATTTTAAGTTCTACTCCTAAATCTTTTGCAACTTCTTTTGCGATCTCTATATCAAAACCAACTATTTTACTTTTCCCATCAATAGTAGCTCTAAACTCATACGGTGGATAATCTGCTGAAGTTCCAAGAACTATTTCACCCTTTTCTTTAATTTCATCTAATAAAGTTTTTTCAACTGCTGCTTTATCTCCTTGCCCCGATGTTCCTTTGTCTGCTCCACCACATGCAACTATTCCCATACACATGCTTGTTGCCATTGTAAGTGCCATTAATTTTTTAACTATTCCCTTTTTCATATTATTGCCCCCCATTTATTATATGTTTTTCAATTATTTGCCTTTTCTATATGCATAATTATATAATATTTATTTATATTTATGCAAGCAATATTAATAAAAAACCGTTCGACAAAATTTCCCAAAGAATTCTTAATAGCTACTCAACTCACGAACAACAAGGATTTATAGACATTGCATTGAGTTATTCCACATAATATAACTATGCATATTTACTCCATTATGCTGCATATTATCTTTTTTTAAATTAGTTATATTCCATTTACTTTTTATTTAAGCTTTGAAATCCCAATTATCCGAGCTTTCCCTCCAACAAATGCTATTATAATATAACAAAAAAAGAACCCTCTCTTATTGAAAGGATTCTTCAATTTATTTTTCTTTATTCTCAACTTCTATAAGTTGTAAATCTAAAAGTGCTATTAAAACTAAACTTAAAACTTTATATTTTTTATTTTTAGCATAAAACTTTTCCTGAAAATCGAATATTTTTATATTTGTTTCATAAAAATCATCTAAGTTATATTCATCTATCCCCATAGCATTCAATGATAAATGCAATTGCTTTGTAGCATTTATTATATTATCCTCAGTAATCTTTTGATAGTTATATTTACTTTCATGTAAATACCTCTTTAATTCATACCCTTGCGAAAATAACTTTTCATTACTTTCTTCATCAAAATTTGAGAGTACAAAACTTTCAATAGCAGGATAACTTAACAATAGTATTCCTTGCATATAATAATCATCATTTTCTCTCGAATTTTTAAGTTTCGTCAATAAATCTAAAACTAATTTACAATCTGTATTTGAATCACAATCTCTATCAAATACATAATATATTGCCGAATTAGTTATATCTAACTTATACTCATTAATTAGACTTAAAAATAAACTATCTAAATATTCATTTCCTTCTTCTATAAATTTCAAATTAGATTCTTCAGCATTTATAACTATAACTCTTGAAAATGGATTTTCTTTACTATTATATTGCTTATACTTTTTTCCTCTAATAGCAGTTTCATATTGATAATCAAATATATTAGTAAAAATATTTCTTAGAATATTAGGTTCAGTCTTTTGACCCTCAACAATAAAAACAACCTGACCTATACTTTTATTTTTATTTATAGTTACATTAATCATTTTTCAAAGTTGGTATTCCACCAAATACTCCACTTAAATACATCTTCTCTAAATTTTGTGCCTCTCTTGGCTTTTCTTCTGATGCTCTTTTAATTTCACTTCCATTATCATTAAATTCACATACAAATATTTGATCAGGTCTAAGTATTGAATTTGATAATAAATTAGTTGAATGTGAAACTAAAAATAGTTGTGACTTCTCTGTATTTTTCATAAAATATTTAACTAAAAGTTCTTCTAGACTATTGTGAAAACCACTACTAAATTCATCTATTATTAGCATTCCACTACTTTTAGTAGCATGGAAAAATGCAGGCAATAAATTTAGTAATTTTCGATTCCCTAAAGACTCTAAAAGATATGGTATTGGCTCTCCAATTCCTTTCCTTTTAAAGAATATATCTTTCTCATCTGCTCTATTAAATGAAACCATATTACCACTTGATGTATTGTCATATTCTATACTTTGTTCAAAGTTAGATTTTGCAAAAAATTTATTTATTTCTTCTACTCCATTCTCTTCTAAATACTTAAGAAGCAATAAATTCTTTCCTTTAGGTGAATATACATTACCTTGGTATGCATCAATATATACTGAATTTAATAGATATTCAAACCATTTTTTAAGTTTATCATTTCCTCTAAATTTAGTATTGAAGTATATATCTCTTAATACTAATGATTCTTTATCTAAATCTGTAAATGTTGTGCTATCTGTTATCTTAGACTCTGCTACTTCACCTAATCTATTAACAATAATATCCCCATCTAAAATCAATTTTTCCACTAAAAATCTAGTTGTAAAATTATATTCTATATGGTAGTTTATGCTTGAATTATCTATTTCAAATTCGTAGTTTAGTATCATATTTGCAGTATCTGAAAACAAACAAAAATCTGATACTAAATTTATTTGTTCTTCCCCAAATAGGAGGTGCAGTAATTTCTCTATTGATTTAATAACACTTGTTTTTCCTGATGCATTAGCACCAACAAATATTCCACCTTTTAAGACATCTTCACTAACATTCGTGTCAGCTAATATCTTATAATTTGTTTTTGAAAAATCTATTTCTGTAAATTTCTTAAAGGATCTAAAATTTTGTAATCCTATTTTTTTTAACATAAAATCACCTCTTATATAACTATTATATACCTCCCTGTAATTTTTAAACACTATTATTTTTAAAAACGTAATTTTTTTACACTTATATCATTTTATAAAAAAAGAACCCTCTCTTATTGAAAGGATTCTCCTTATATATTATCTTAAACCTTTTGCTACTTCTAATATCTTATCGTAGCTTGGCTCGTAACTTGTGCTTTCAAGGTACTCAGCAAATGCTGTGTTACCATCTTTATCAATGACAAATGATGCTCTTGTTAAAAGACCTCTATCTGTGATTAATGTTCCTGTAACTTTACCAAAATCACCATATTTAAAATCTGAAACTATTTCAATATCATCACTTTCTGTGTCTGCACACCATCTTGTTTGAGCAAATGGTAAATCTTTTGAAACTCCTAAAAGTTTAATTCCTTCAAGTTTTCCTACTTCTGTACTCATTTTTGCAAGCTCTATGTTACAGATAGGCGTATCAACTGATGGTACTGCAAGAATTATTCTTATTCCTTCTGATTTTGAGAAATCATAGTCATTAAGCTTTTCATCACTTGCTATAAAGTTTGGAAACTTTTCTCCCACTTTAACTTCTTTTCCATAAAGGTTCATATCTTTTCCTGCTGTTTGTACTGTTCTCATTAAAATGCACTTCCTTTAGTTATATTATCTTTAGTTTTTTTTGCACTAAAAGAGCCTTTTCCTAGAAAAAGACTCTTTTCATTTATATATATTATTTAGCTGCTTTTGCTGCATCTAAAATCTTGTCATAACTTGGTTCGCTAGTTACTTCTTCTAAGTATTCAGCAAATACTACCACGTTTTGTGAATCTACTACGAATGAAGTTCTTGCTAAAAGTCCAACTTCGTTTATATAAGTTCCTGTAACTTTACCAAACTCACCGTCTTTATAATCTGAAACTATATCAAAGTCTTCGCTTTCTGTATCTATGCACCATCTAGCTTGTGCAAATGGTAAATCTTTTGAAATTGCTATAAGTTTTACACCATCAAGGTCTACTAATTCTTTAGCTACTCTTTTTACTTCCATATCACAAACTGGTGTATCAACTGAAGGTACTGCAAGAATTACTCTTACTCCCTCTGTTTTTGAAAAATCATAAGGACTTAAATCATTATTACTTGCTATGAAGTTTGGAAACTTTTCTCCAACCTTAATTTCATTTCCTGCTAATGTCATTGAATTTCCTGCTAATGTTACTTTTCTCATTTATAAGCACTTCCTTTGTATTTATTTGTGTTTTCTCTTGTTATGTTAATTTGAATTATACTCCTTAGTATTCCAAATTCAACTCGATATAATTCTCATTTTAATAAAAATAAGAGCATATATTTAAGCTTTTACGACCTAAGTATACCCCCTTATTTGTAAATTCATTTTTTAATTCAGTTGTTCACAATCAAATTTATAATTAATCCAGAGTGTTTTAGTAGACTTTAGAGTTTTATAATGTATTTAAACTTTTTAACTTTAGCCCTTATTTGTTAGCACAACAAAAAGTGGTGGAAATATTAATCCCACCACTTCTATTTTTTTATATTTCTATATCTTAAAAACTAAGTTAAGTCCAAGGTCAGTAGCCATATCATATGCTTTCACCATTGCTTTATCCCACATATGTATAGGGTTATGACAGTCAGAAGATACTATTACTCTAAGGTTCTCCTGTTGTGCTCTTTTCCAAAATTCCATATAAGGATATCTATATCTTTCTCCATCTACTGATTCAATCAACCCTCTTCTTATCCCATTTGCATTAAATTCAATTACTATATTCGACTCTTTTATAGCTTTTATTAATATCTCAATAGCCTGTCTACAATTATCATCAAAAGCCAAATCATTTACAAATATAACATCTGGGTGGGCAAGTATTTTAAAGTAATCCGTTTTTAAAGCCTCTGCAACTGTCTTTGCATATACAACATAATCTTCTGTTGATTCTAGCTTAAATGTATTATAAAACTTTCCGTCTACCTCAAAATAATGTTGTCCTAAAACTAAATACTCTACTTTAAGTTCTTTAAAAAGATAATCATAATAATCATGACAACTTATATCATATTCTGATTCAAAACCAACTAATACGTCTATTTCATCTTTATATTTTTCTTTTAACCTAAAGCACTCTGCTACATAAGGTTTTACCTCTGCATACTCCATTCTATTTCCTGACCTATCATCTGGATATGCAATATGGTCACTAAAACCTAAAATAGAAACATTATTTTCTATTGCAGCTTTAACAAACTCTTCTTCTGTACCAATAGCATGCTTACATCTATATGTATGGGTATGATAATTTACTCGCATCTATATTCCTCCATCTGTATTTTTCACGCATTTCTTTATCCTATATTTATATTTTACCACGAGTGCTTACTTTCTTCACTTTTCTAACTCACTTAAAGCTTTGACTTAGCATAAGATTATTAGACTTTACACTAAATCATTAGCAACTCCACCTATTGGAATAATAATATCTACTTGTGTAAACTCACCTTGCTTTGAATTTATATAAAGTCCCATACCAAGACCAGCACATAACTTTTTACAGATATAAAGTCCCATCCCTGTTGACTTAGTAAACATTCTACCATTCTCTCCTGTAAATCCTTTTTCAAAAACTCTATTTATATCCTTCTGTGAAATTCCAACTCCATTATCATAAATAGATAGCTTTACTGCATTATCTATTTTTTCTGAGAATATTTTAATTTTTGCACCCTCAATCTGTGAATACTTTATAGCATTTTGAATAATTTGATTTAAAACAAACTCAAACCACTTCTCATCTATAAATACTACCTCTTCTAGACCTTCAAGTTCTAATGAAATTCTTTTACCTATAAAGTCTTTAGACTTTCCTCTAACAACCTTGCTTACTAGTTTCTTTAAGTTTGTTTTTTTAATTATATAATCTTTTCCTACATCATTACTTCTTGAATAATAAAGCACTTGTTCTATAAATCCATCTACCTTATCAAGTTCTGCTGCTATCTTTTTTGTTACACCATCTACATTGTTATCTATTATAAGGCTAGCTGATGCAAGAGGTGTTTTGATCTCATGCACCCAAGCTTCTATATAGTCTCTATAATCCTCTGACTGAAGTTTATAATCCCTTACATACTCATTCATAGACTTATTAGACTCTTTTAAAACATCATATATAATTTTTCCCTCTAAAAAACTAGGTTCGTTAATAACTTCTAAAACTAAATATTTTTTATCTAACTTTTCAGTTGTTGCAATCAAATCTTTATAATAATTTTTAACTTTAACATACTCATAAACAATATAAATACCTAGTGGTAAAAACCAAAGTATACCTAGCAAAATTATAAGCATTATATTAAATTCAGTTATAAAAAGCGTACTTGCAATAAGTAAAAATGAAACTAAATTTATAATTAAAAATCCTATTCTATCTATTAAATAACTTTTAAAATTCACTATCCTCACCCCTCTATCTAGTTTATCATACAAAACTAAATAAAAAAAAACTAGAAATCTTGCGACCTCTAGTTTACTGCATGAATATTATTTTTGATATCATTTTTATTTATGCAATTATATATCTCAACAACTTCTTCATCACTAAGAAGTTTTTTGCACTTACTTTCTAGATAATTTATAAGACTATCAACCTTAACAATTGTTTCTTTAGCATTCTCTCTACCCTCTATGATGGTATTTTCATTTGCAATAACTATAATCCCCTTAACTAATCGCTTTACTGAAAATCCTTGATCTATAAGGAATTGTTCTAAAACTTTTTGGTGTCTATATAATTGAAACTCTGGGTTTGACATTCCCTTTTCCATACCAGTAACATTATCTTTACGAATCCAATCACCGCTATTTTGAATTGTTATTTTGCACCCATTTTCTCCACCAACATTTTTAACCTCTAAATGATATATCCCACTATTTGAAATAACTATATTATCAAATTGTTGAATTTCATCACTACCCTTTAGTCTCACATTATTTATAACACCAACATTAGCTAACCATTTTAATGTGTAATTGACTTTAGCTTCTCCTGTTCTTCCTGAATTAAGTGTATTAGTTTGTCTAGCATTCTTATTTAAATTTCTTGAAGTGTTTCTTCCATTTTGATTTCGTCTTTGATTTAAATGACCCGTTCCTCTTTTAGTGTTTCCATTTAAATTCACACTTTTCGACCCTTGTCTTTCTCCATCTAACGTTCCTGAGCCTTTGTTTTTCATTGTAGTATTTAAGGTACCAGTACCTTTTTTCTTATTATTTTGATATAAACTATTTGTACTATTTGAAAGTGCCCCTGTGCTTTTTTTATCTAGGACATCTAAAACTTCCGAGTTAGCTTTTATAATCTTATTAAGATATTTTGTATCTTTTAGTCCTTTTCTAATAAGCATTTGCTTTAATTCCATTTTCACTTTATCATCAATATCAATTTCAAGCATAGCCATATGTAGGACTTTCCTTAGCTTTGTCCACGTATCTGGATTATTTCTAGACCTACCTACACTGTATTTACAACTTGTCATGAATATTGATAAATTTTCCCTCGTTGGCTTTTTTATAAACTTACTAGCTAAAAATAAATATGCCTCATTTAAGATTATAAAAACTATCAATCCAATAATTATAAGTGATAAGATTAACATAATTTTTTAATGTACCTCCCTTTTAATATTACTTCTCCTCTATAAAACTATGTACATACTCCCTCATTTATGCTATTTTTTCTTATCTTAATTTCTTTTTAAGAAAATTCTTATGTTAAGTTAAAGAAAAAAAGAACTACCTTGTATTTTAGGTAGTTCAAATTTTTATGCTAAATATTCTAAGACTTCATCAACATTCTTAGCAGTTTTAACTTTATCATAAACTTTTTCTATAATTCCATTTTCATCTATTATATATGTCGTTCTTACAACTCCCATATATACTTTTCCGTATAATTTCTTTTCTTGCCAAATATCATAAGCTTTAATAGCCTCGAGCTCTGGATCTGATAATAATATAAATGGTAATTCATTCTTTTGTGCAAATCTTTGGTGTGATTTAACACTATCTCTGCTTACCCCTATTACAACTACATCTTTTGATTTGAATGCTTCAATATTATCTCTAAATAATCCAGCTTGCTTAGTACATCCCGCTGTATTATCTTTAGGGTAGAAATATAATACTACTTTTTTTCCCTTAAAATCTTCTAAGCTAACCATATTTTCATCTTTATCAAATAATTTAAAATTCGGTGCTTTTACTCCAACTTCTAACATATTTCTTCATCTCCAATTTAATTTATTTTATTATGTTAAGTTGCTTCTCCTTGAAACAAATTTCTTCTATCTAGCTATTTATATTTTACCATAATTCATAATAAATATTAACTAAAAGTAATTTTCCCTTTATTCAAGGTAACTCTTTTCACATAGAAAAAGCATCATTATTCTGACATTATATATCCAAGACCTCTCCTAGTTTCAATTGCCCCACTAATTCCTACTGAGTCTAACTTCTTTCTAAGTCTTGTAATATTTACAGAAAGGGTATTATCATCAACAAAGAAATCTGTTGACCAAAGGTAATTCATCAAATCTTCTCTTGAAACTATCTTGTTTTTATTTTTAATTAAATAAGCTAATATCTTCATTTCATTCTTGCTGATTTCTATTCTTACATTCCTAATTTTATTAAGTATCTCTCCACTTTCTAAATTCAGTTCAATTTTAGAGAATATAAGTTTAGAACTTTCATCGCTTGTACTCTTAGTCCTTTTTAAAATAGCTTCTATTCTAGCAAGTAAAATTTGAGTATTGTATGGTTTTGTTACAAAATCATCTGCCCCAAGGTTCATACTCATAAGTTCATCTATTTCACTATTTCTGCTTGTAACAACAATAACTGGTATCCTACTCACCTTCCTAATTTCTCTGCATATGTAATACCCATCAAAAATAGGTAAATTTATATCTAATAACACTAAATCACCATTCGCTATTTTAATATCATCTATCACATTATCAAATTTATCTATCGCTATAACCTCATAGGCATTTCTTTCTAAAAAAGTTTTAAGTTCCTCTCTTATAACTTCCGAATCTTCTACAATTATTATCTTACTCATTCTTTTCTCCCTACTAAATATTTTTTACTTATTTTACGTATAAATCTATTTATATTATATCATTTATTTTACATCCAAAATAATACATCTATTATCAATTGATTAAATTATTTCAAATTGATACACCTCTCTCATTATGACATTCTCATTTATATAATTTTATATTAATACCTATTTAGCACTTCTAAATAGCCAAGAGTTATAGATAATTTAAAATTATCAAATAACAACTTATTTAACTGATATATAATTATCAATTAAATAGACAATTATTTTAACATTTTTTAATCAATTTATTAATTAATTTGCTATTTTTATATTAATATCAAAATTTATGTGATATTTTTTTGCATTTTACATAATACACCTACCTTTCATTACCAATTTAACACTTTTGTAACTTATCAATTGATAAAATATCAAAACAACTCAATTGATAATATTCTCATTTTGTTTTAAATTATAATCAAGACATGAAACGAGATATGAATTACGTAAATAAAAAAATTTGAAAAATGAAGGAGAAATTTATTATGACTAAAGAATTAAATAACACAACTCATCACCATCACGAAAATAGCAATCACGCTGAAACTTGTCACTGCGGATGTGCAGAACACAATCATGATCATGAGGCTACTCACCACCACCACGATACAGATGCACACACTACTAGTTGTCACTGTGGATGTGAAGAACATAAACATGGTCACGAGGCTAATCACCACCACCATGAAGGAAATTCACACACTAATACTTGTCACTGCGGATGTGAAGAACATAAACATGGTCACGAGGCTAATCACCACCATCACGAACACAGTGCACATACTGATACTTGTCACTGTGGATGTGAAGATCACAAACACGCTCACAACTAATATTAAATTAGGTTTAATTACCAAAATAGCCAGAAGTATAATAAATACTTCTGGCTATTTTACATTTTATTATTTTAGTAAAAATCTAATTATTATAAATTAGCCTTACAGCCTCTTTTAGTTCTTCCACATTTGGCATTCCTGATTGCGCTCCAAATTTAGTAACTGATATTGTAGCTGCAAGACTTGCAAATTTTATAGCCTCTGAAATCTCTATTTTTTCTGCTATACAACAGGCAAAAACACCATTAAATGTGTCTCCAGCTCCTGTTGTATCAACAGCTTCTACTTCAATACATGGTATTGTTTCAACTTTTCCCTCTTCTATATAAGAAACACCATAACTTCCTCTTGTCACAACAAGTCTTGTTTTATTTTCACTTTGCCATTTTAGCATCTCTGTTTCTAAAATTTCAAAATCACTTAAATCTTTCCCTGTCATAAATTCAAATTCTGTTTCATTTGGTGTTATAAAGTTTGTATTATCAATAATTTCTTGATTTATCTCTTTAGCTGGTGCAGGATTTACAATAGTTTGAACCTTATATTCCTTTGCAATTTCTAGTGCAAGTTTTATTGTTTCTGTTGGGATTTCAAACTGAGTTACAAGGACATCCGCCTCTTTTATAATTTGTCTAAATCTTGATACAAGTTCCTTATCACACATGTCATTTGCCCCGGGCACAACAACTATTGAGTTATCTACTGAAGTTTTTATTATTGTTGCAACACCTGTACTTATATCTTCTTTTTTTATACAGCAAGTATTTATATTTTCTGAATTTAACTGATTTATTAACTCTTCACCAAATGCATCCTTACCAACAGTTCCTATCATAGAAACATTAGCTCTAAGCCTTGCAGCTGCAACTGCTTGATTTGCACCCTTTCCACCTGGGAAGTAATTCATTGCTTGCCCTATTATAGTTTCTCCTGCCTTTGGCATTCTATTAGCACTCACAACTAAATCCATATTAATACTTCCAACAACAACTATTTTCTTCATCTTGATATCCTCCTAATTTCTTTATCTTTTGCTTGTTTATTTCCATATTTAAATTATACCAAAAACAAATTTTAACTTTGCTAAATCTTTGTAAATATATAAATCTAAAATGAAAACATTTAAACTTTAGAAAATAGCATCCTCAGCTACAAGTTCTAAAACTTCCCCGAAGAAATCTCTTTGTTTTTTAGCACCTCTTTTTATAACCTTTTCTATTTTTCCATCTCTTAAATAAAGAACTTTTTTTGCATACGAGGCAACCATTGCATCATGTGTAACCATTAAAATTGTAATATCTCGCTCTTCATTCATACTATTAAAGAAATTCATCACTCTTCTAGCATTTGTACTATCAAGATTTCCCGTTGGTTCATCTGCAACTATAATTCTTGGACCTGCTATAAGGGCTCTAGCTGTTGCTATCCTTTGTTGCTGTCCCCCTGAACATTCTGATGGATATTTTTTTAGTAAATCTTCAATTCCGAGTATCTGTGCCATCTCTTCAATTTTTATTTTTATATCTTTTTCTTTCTCATTATTTAGCGTAAGTGGAACTGCAATGTTCTCCTCACAAGTTAGCATATCCAACAGGTTGAAATTTTGAAATACAAACCCAAGTGTTTTATATCTCATCTTAGCAATTTCACTCTCTCCCATTTGTTTTGTTTTTTTACCTTCTATAAATACACTACCACTTGATGGTGTATCTATTGTAGAAAGTAAATTAACTAATGTAGATTTTCCTGAACCTGAGGGTCCCATCACTGCAATAAAATCACCTTCATATATATCAAGATTAACCTCATCAACTGCTTTTACCACAGATTCTACTTCTAGAGTTAATGTAGTTTTTCTGAATTTTTTATATTCTTTAGTTAGTTGTTCTGCCCTTATTAATAATCCCATTATCTTATTACCTCCCTTTCTTGATTTTCATCTATATACTCAAAAACTATTTTTTTATAGATAAAATAGCTTACTATAATTCCTAAAATACTTATCACTAGATAGCTAGTTATAAAAATTAGATAACTTGCAAAATTTCCATACACTATGATAGATAAAAGAAGGTGAAGTAATGGAATTACTACAACTGTAAATAAATATAATCTCATTTCATTTTTTATTATTCTAGTAATAGCATCTTTTTTATAACCTAGACATAACATTACCTTAAAATCACTTCTTCTTTTAAGTGCTGTAAATACAACTCTATAAATTAATGCTACTGTTATGATTATCGTGATCATATTTAAAGAGATTGTCCCAATTGCAAAAACTTTTGCATTATGTGTTGACCCAATAACCATAATACTTAAAACTCTTATTAACACATATCCAATATATAAAGGTATGCTCTTGATTACTATATATTTTAAATTTTTCAATGTAATAGTATGTTCTTTATGATGCTTAAAATATTTCCTTATAATTTCATCTATAAAATAAGGAATTCCATACGTTCCAAGTCCTGCAAGTCCAAATATAGTTACATAGTTAGCAAAATCCATAAATATTGTATAGTCAATTTCTGTTGCACCAACGAGTTTCATAACTAAACCTCCAATTGGAAGTATACATGCTATAACAGAAAGTATCGCAAGTGATTTTTTAGGCTCAATCTTTGGTACTTCATCTTTATCTGCCATTTTGATAATTCCCACTATTTCATTTCTATAACATAATCCTCCGTTATTTAAGAAGACAGCAACAAGTTGAATTAGAATAACAGCAACACTTATAAAAGCCCCTTCCATAGAAACTTTAACTCCTATATAATCTAGCCCAACAACGTTAAATACAAGCATACAAATTATCGGTGTTATTGCCGCTGATGTAAAAAAGGCTATAATAATTGCAATTATTGATAAAACTACTGACTGCATCCATGCAAGTCTCATAGCTCTTGGCCTTGATATTCCTCCTAATAATTGAATTGCCATTTCTTTTCGTCTTGTTGCAAGAGATGTTTCATTTATAAACCACCCCATATAACCTATCAGAAAAATAACCGCTAAAATTATTATCCCAGCCTCTAACGCTCCGTCAGTGTCAGTTTGCATAGTTCCACTATAATAAATATTAAATAAAGTAAATAATGCAGTGTATCCAACAACCATAGATGCAATTAAATAAAACATAGACTTTTTATCTCTCACTAGAAACTTTAAAGCAAGTTTATTTGCTCCCATATTATAAATTCTCCTTTTTAATAATTATATTTTTTTCGCTACAATTAATTCTTAATTATAAAGTCGTAAGTTTTTGCCATTACCTTTCATATATTTTGTTATTTTTTCAAAACTTTTTTCATCTCTATAAGTTTATTAGATCTAACAAGCTTTATTGTCATACTTTATTAATATAATCAGCCCTTCTATTTACTTGGTTTTTCTGCATTTTTCGACATATTTTATATTTTTTATTGCAAAAAGGTTAAATTTCGTTTACAATTAAAGAGTAATCAAAAGAAAACATTTTCAACGACAAAACACGAAAGATAAAACCTTAAGGGAGAGGAACGCCAAATGAAATTTTTTAAGAACCTTTCGACGTTTCATAAGATATTTTTAATAGTATTCTTTACATTTAACGTTGGATTATCAATAACACATATTGTACAAGCTGAGGAACTAAGAGAAGCATTTTCACCTTTAATGCTAGTATCACTTGTTTCAGCATTAACAGGAATTTTTGCCGCGATATATACTGCAAGAGGCCAGGTTGTTGCCTACGTCTGGGGATTCTTTAACGTAGTATCTTACATATTTGTATCTATATCAGGTCATATGTATGGTGAAGTTCTTTTATATGCTCTTTATATGCTACCAATGCAATTCATAGGATTCTATGCATGGAGAAAAAGTGCAAAAAAATCAAATGGTGGTACAGTAGAAGCAAAGCGAATGACAAAAAAACACTGGATAATTTTTGGTGCGTTCTTTGTAATATTCTGGGCTGCATATGGAACACTTGTGTACAACCTTCCAACAGTTTTTGATAATCTATTTGGAATAACGCTTCCTCACGATAAGGAATTCTTAATAGACTCACTTACAGCAACACTAACTGTTTGTGCAGTGGTTCTTGCTACAAAGAGATTTATTGAACAATGGTACTTATGGATAATAGCTGATGCTATTGGAATATTACTATACATATCATCACTTGTTCGTCATGGTGGATTCTCAGTATCTGCTTTATCAGGCGCAATGATGTGGGCTCAATTCACAATAAACTCAATCTATGGATTCATAGTTTGGAGAAAACTTCAAAAGAAAAAAGAAGCTACTGCTAATGCAGAAATTTCTCAAATAGACAATCAAGTTCAACTTGATTTAGCGTAAAATTAAATTAGTTAGTATATAGATAATAATTAGATTAGTTAAAATAGTTAGTTAGTAAATTAAATTAGTTAAAGATACAAGAGTTACTTCCGAGTAGGGGGTAGCTCTTTTTTTATTGACAAGTATTATATTAGCTACTATAATAATTTTTTAACCCATTTTTAAGAATCCTCTTTTAAATGGTATCTTGTATCTAAATTCAAAACTTCTATATATCTTTAAAATTTCTAATAAAAGTATATAAATTACTTTTTCTATCAAATCTTTTAAATTAATCCATGTAAAATAGATAACGGTAAAGGTTTAACCTTTAAGCATCTCGTAAAAATAAACTATTTTTTTAAAAATCATTGAATTTATTATTAATCCATTGTAAACTCAGTTAGATATTTGATGAAGTGTTAATTCAGATTTTGATTTCACTTACATTTTACAAAAGATAAACATAGACGAGAGGGGCTTTTTTTTTACATGCATTTTTTTAAAACATTTTCACCGTTCCATAAAATTTACTTCATATTTTTCTTAGTCGTAAATCTTGTGGTATTTTTAAGTCCATTAGTTACTAGCGGAAGCATTCATAGTTTAATAAGCGTTGATGCACTTGTACCTTTAGTTTCTACAATAGCAGGACTATTCGCAGCAATATATACAGCAAGAGGTCAAAAGTGGGCATATACATGGGGATTCATTAACGTAATCGCTTATATATTCGTATCACTTTCAAGACACTTATACGGAGAAGTTTCTCTTTACTTAGTTTATATGTTACCTATGCAAGTTGTAGGATTCTACTCTTGGAGTAAAAACTCTACTGGAGAAGTGGTAGAAGCTAAAACTATGAAAAAGAAGCACTGGTTAATATTCCTTGCTTTCTTTGTAATATTCTGGACAGTATACGCTACATATGTAAATCATTTACCTGAGATCTTCAAATCATTATTTGATGTGTCAATTAAACATGATAAACAATTTATGATAGATTCATTAACTGCTACGCTAACGGTTTCAGCAGTTGTACTTGCAACAAACAGATTTGTTGAGCAATGGTACTTATGGATTGTATCAGATTCAATAGGAATCGTATTATTCATAGTTTCAATAGTTGAATCAGGAAGTATAACAGCTAGTGCTATATCTGGTGCTTTAATGTGGATTCAGTTCACATCAAATGCTATCTATGGATATATGTGTTGGAGAAAAATACAAGCCAGTTCAAAAGCTCAGGTAGCTGTAAAATAATATAAATCTTTTAATACTAAAAGGCTATCCTAAAATTACAGGATAGCCTTTTTCGCAAAAAAATAATGCACCCAAAAGGTGCACTCTATGTTAATGAACTGTGTTCTGTATTCTAGCTTCCCAATCTTTAGGCGCTACTACTTCCCAGTATGTAACAACATATTCTTTAATTGAATTTTTTTCTTTAACGCAGTAAACATCAATAATTTGAGCTCTGTTAAATACAAGTTTGTTTAGCCATTTTTCAATATCTAGCGAATCTATTATTTTAACACTATCTTCTGTAATATCTCTTACTCTCATTAATGTTTTATACATGCCCGGATTTCTAATTTCATCTATTGTTGCTTTTCTCAGGAATTTTTTTAACCTTTTTCTTCTTTCTTCCTCTTTAATTCTTGCTTCTTCACTTATTTGGCTTCCATCATTTGACTTAAATATACTTTTTAACATAATTCCTCCTATTACCTGTTTATTCTGCTATTTATATTATATCCTCTAATTGATTTTTTAACATTAATTAAATTGCTTGTCCTAATAAATTCTAGCATATAAAAAACCTTATTTAATTTCAAATTTATTAATTTTTTTCATAATACGATATGTGTTATATTAGATACAAGAATATAATAAAAAACTAAAGAGAATAAACCTTATAATTTATTCTTATTTACAGGAGAGATTATTATGAGTAATGAATTTAAAAATTGGATTGAATCTACAAAAAAAGATGAGGAAAGCCTTAAAACAACTAAAACATTTTTAAAATTAATGTTACTTTCAACAGATGATGCTATGGTTGAACATCAAAGTGAGGCACAACTTGTATTAGATTATCTAGATTCAGACGAGACTGAAGTTCCTCGACGAGTTGAAATATCAGTTGCTAATATTTTAAAACTACTTGCTGGTGGTGTTGACCCAAATAATAGTTTTGAACTTTCTAATCTTAGAAAAGCATTTGAAGAAAACGCATCTAAGTAAATATATATTTAAAGCCTTAAATTTTCTAAATTAATTAGATAATTTAAGGCTTTTTATTATAATGTTATTTCTGCTTTTGCATATCTTGTATTAGCTAGTGATTCTATAACCTCCGCTAAAGATACATATAATGCACTTTTTTCGTTCACTACAAAATCATCATCTATTCTTTCTACTATTGTAGATTCAAACCTTGTATCAAACTTATTATAAACATCACTTAATTTTTTTTCTATGTTTTTTAAATCTTCAGAATTTGTAACTTTTCTAAGCCTTTGTAAACTTGAATATATCCCTATCATAACATTTCTCGATGTTTCTATATAATTTTCTATTCCTGAATTTTTAAGAACTGTATTATTAATTATAATTTTACTTTCAATTGATTTAGTAAGTATCATTGATGCTCTAAGTTTTAATGTTGTATCTTTAATATCCTTAATATCCATTAAAGCTCTAGCATTTTCATCTATAATTCTATAATATTTTTCTATAAGATTCTTTGTTTCTCTTCTAATATCATAGTGTAAAATAATTTTACTACCAAGTATAGCTATTATAAATCCTATTACTGTGTACATAACTCTATCTGCTGTTATAATCATTGTAGCAAAACCAGCTTTTACAGTTAACTCAGATATACTAAGTGCAAACATAGTAGTTCCTACTCCCTTTATAATAGGCTTATCAGCTGCAATAAACATATAGAATCCTATTCCTAAAATCCCTATTCTTATTGCCATACTTTGTATTATTGTAAAAACAATAAATACAACTAAAGCCCCAATTACAGTTCCTACAATTCTATTTTTCCCCATTTTTTCAGTTGTAGTATCATATGGTTGGCATACTGCCATAAGAGTAAATAAAATCCACTTCCCGTACTCAAGTTTTAGACCTGTTACAACAAAATAAGTTATAGCTATTAAAACTGCCATTCTAACTGCAAATGTAAATCTTAATGAATCTCTATTGAAACTATACTTTATTAACCTAATAAGCGTAGGTCTTTCTTTTAAAATTTGACTATCTTCTGTTTCAAATTTTCTATCTTTCACAAGGTCAAGTAAGTTTTTCATAGTTTCTGAAATAGTATAAACATGATAATTGTTTATCTTCTCTTTTGAATTTTCTAAATATTGATTTAATCTTTCTTCCACATCTTTAGGTGTTGCATTATGTGTTATAGATTTTATTACTTCATTTATAACGAGCCTTAAACTAACAAGGACAACACCATAGCTCTCATCTTTTTTATAAAGTTTTTTAAGTTCTAAAATTTCCTTTTGTAACTTCTCTAAGTTAGCCATAGTAATACTTTGTCTATTTTCTTTTGCTGTAAAATAAAAGTTGTTTTGTCTTCTCTCTAATAAGTTAGAGTTCCAAACTTTCATTGACTCCGTAAACTGCTGTTTCTCCTCGTTTATCTCCTTGCTATTGACTATATTATCAAGTTCTTTATCTAAAACTCTAAGACTTTTTAAAAGATTTGGTCTTTTATTCTTTTTAAGTTTTTTCTTTCTTATAATAACTTGAATTCCAACTACTAATATACTTGTGAATATTAACGCAAGTGACCTTGGAATAATTTCATGTCCGTCTGTTTTAAGTACCAATAACATTAAATATGTAAGTAAAAATGAATAATACATTGGTATCTTAAGGTTAAATATATTAACGTAAATTATTATAAATACCCAAATTAAATTTACTATAAGTCCTAAAAAAATATTTATACTAGCAAGATAAGCACAAATAACTGAACCAACTCCTAGCACTGAAAGCTTCACTATATTTCTGTATGGATTTCCCGTTAAATCTTTTCCAAGTAACATTAACACTGATAAGACTATAAGTAGTCCCATCACGCTATTATTACCTCCTAAGATAAGTCCCGACAAATACATAAATATAGCTACAATAACAAACACTATTAAAGCCTTTATAACACTAGCTTTATTTATCATATGTAAATTTCTCCTTTCCTTCTTTTCTTCTTTTGTATAATCATTAATTAGCTTTAACCTAATTAACCTATTTATCTAATAATACACTCTATAAGAGTATAAATAAAGTTTAGGAAAAATATACAAAATCTTATTCTCTAAGTCATTTTAGAGTTAAATAATATTTAATTTTTAACTCTATATAATCTCCGATATATATTTTCTATCTAATGTAATCTTTTTGATAATTTTATTTATTTTTTTTGTAAGGATAAATATTATCATCTAATATATACTTTTAGTATACCAATAGTTAGCATGCTATCTATTATAAATTACGAATTAATAAACTTAAAATATATAAAAATAATTTTACGAGGTGGATATTATGATGAATAATAATTTTGCAATGACAATGAGAACTTCAAATAAAAACTTACACACAGCTGCTGAAAAAACTGGATTTAATGCTAGATTAGTTGAAGGTAGAGCTACAAGAGAAAGCTATGCTGAATACCTATTTAACTTAAAAGTTGCTTATGAAGCAATAGAAAGAAACTTAGATAAATATAGCAACGTAGAAAGTTTAAAACCTTTCGTTACTAAGGATTTATACAGAGCTACTCAAATAGAAAAAGATTTAGAAGTTTTAGCTAAAGGAAAAACTTTTGAAGTATTACCATCAGCAAAAGCTTATGCTGCTAGAATAGATGAACTTGGCGAAAAAGAGCCTATGCTTTTAGTTGCACATGCTTACACAAGATTCCTTGCTGATTTATTTGGTGGAAGAACAATATTCCAAATAGTTAAAGATAGCTACAAAATAGAAGATGAAGCTTTAAATTATTTCATGTTCCCAGAAGTTGAAGATTCTAAAATGAGAGCTATGGCTTACATTGGAAACTTATCAAAAATGGAATTATCAGAAGAAGTGCAAACTTTATTCTTAAATGAAATAGCTAATGCTTACCTTTATAACATAGGAATTTCAACAGAGTTAGATGCTAAATTATTTATGGAAGATCCTCACGCTGCACAAGGTGGACATGGTCACACAGGACACCCTCATGGAAAAATGCCTGCTGGACACCCAGAAGTTAAACCAGGAATGAAAATGCCTGAAGGTCACCCACATATAGGTGGACACCCTCATGGTGAAATGCCAGCTGGTCACCCTCACATGGGTAAATAATTAGTACTTTAAAGAACATCTTAATTGATGTTCTTTTTTTCGTCTGATAACTAATATTTCTAGATAACTTCGACTAGATATTCAGATAAAATTCCCTCTGAATATTTAGTCCACTTTTATTTGTAAGCATTTTATTAATTCCCCAAGATTTTATATACTTATTTTTGAAAAAATTGTATTATTATACTTGTTATTTAAGGGGGATTTTATGAAACATTTAATATTTAATCAATTTAATTTAATCAAAATTTTCTGTTGTTTTCTTGTTGTATATCAACATATAATAGATAGATTTTTAAATAGTGCTAATGCTACTATTTCAACGCATCTTATTTATGGTACATTACTTAATTTTTCTAGATTTGCCGTACCTACCTTTTTATTTATTACTGGCTTTGTACTTATAAAAAGTTATGAAGACTTGAGCTTAACTGAGTTTTATAAGACTAAGTTTCTTAAGATACTATATATTTATATAGGTGCTAACTTACTTTTTATTATTCCAAAGTTATTTCTTCCTGATTACTCTATTAAGTTATTTTTTACAGATATTATTTGGAGTAAGTCAGTACCTCACCTTTGGTATATGAACACATTAATTAAAATTTATTTATTCTTCCCAGTATTTAAATTTATAGTTTTCAAGCTTCATAATTTACTTTCATATAAAGCAATTATATTAATTACTTTTATTCAGTATTTTATTTCTAATAGTGCTTATAGTATACTTTCTAAAGGGATAAGCCCTATCATTGTGACTATTTTCACTTATTTAGATAGAAGTCTCATCACTTGGAGTTACTACGTTATATTCGGTGGACTAGTGTATAAAAACTTTAATTTTATCTATGCTTTTATTCAAAAGTACAAAAAGATTTTTATAGCTTTATATACTGTTTCTTTTATTTATATAAATCATTATACTTTTGATAATTTTAGTTCTGTAGATGTTAATTATTATAGGTCATCACCAAGTGCTTTTAGAATTTTAGTTTATTCTATGTTAAGCATCGTAGTTTTATATTACGTAGCCGATTTTATAGTTAAACAAAATAATTATAAAGTGCTTCAAGTAAGTAAAAACCTTTCAAATCATATCCTAAATATTTATATAACACATCCAATTGTTATAGGTATTTCAGCATTAATTATGTTTGCAGTAGAGTTTTTACCACATAACATTGCAGCCTTGCTTATAATATCATTAGTTATGATAATTTCCGTACTGCCATTCTATCTATATGAAATGAAAAAAAGAAGTAAACTTAAAATTATCAAATAAAAAATCAATTTAAATAGCTAAAAGACAGTGGAAAACAATATACTCCACTGCCTTTATATTTATCTTTTTAGATAGACTCAGGGTGGCTAAGTCTATTCTTGTGTAACTTTCTCCACGCTACAAATCCATACAATGAATTTGATAAAAATTCTGTCCACATTACTAATGCTGATAATGAATTTAATGAGAAATGACTAATACATAATGACATTATGAATAATATTATTCCTATTGTTGATGATGCAATCCAGAAATACCATTGCTCTAAAAATCTCATACATGTTAGAATAACAGCTGTTATAGTCATAGTAGTTGATAATGAATCAACTATATATAAAGGATCATTTGCTATATGTATTCTGAACACATTCTCAAATATCCCTGGTAACATTTTAATAAAAATACCATATATAATCCAAGCCATCACAAAAAATGTAATTGTAACTTTCCATTGGTTTTTACTTAACTTTCTTGGTTTTACTACCGCACCACTTGAATTTTGTATACTCTTCTTCCACATAAAATAACTTACTATTTGCATTGGCGTTTCAAAAAATATATACAAAATAGCTTGTCCATATATTTGACTATGCCACGCAACAAATATATAAGTAAAAGTATTAATAACTCCCCAAGTAAAAGCTCCTAGTTCCCCTCTAGCAGTATAAATTGATGACAACATTCCTGTCATAGTTGATATAAATGCTAACACATCAAATATACTTGGATTTTTATCTAATATTGCTTTGTTATATATAGATAACAAAAAAATTGCTATGTTTAATGTTGTGAAAATTATAAAATATCCCTTATGAAACTTCGAATATTTTTTAAAAAACTCCATAAAAATCTCCCTACTCTCCTAATTAATAAAAAAGAGACTAGTAAAATAAACTAACCTCTATAAACATCTTATACCTCACTATTTGGCTTATGTTTTTTAAGCTCTACCTTTTCAAGTGGAACTACCTTTGTTTTATGCTTAATTTTATAATAGCTATATAAAATTAAAAATATCGGAATTGCTATGTATGATGATATAAGTCCCCCAATATCCATCGGATTAAAATAAGAATATCCTTGCCCAACAACAACTACAAAGCATAGTAAAAAAGCAAATATTGGTCCAAACGGATACCACTTGGCTTTATAAGTTAATCCATCTAAATTTCCATGTTGATACACATATGCTTTTCTAAATCTGTAATGACAAGCTGCAATTCCAAGCCATGCTATAAACCCTGATAAACCAGCAGCCGCAACTAGCCATATATAAACTGTATTTTCTGCAAAGAAACCTGTTAAAAAACAAACAGATGAAACTATAGTTGTAAGTATAATAGCATTAACTGGCACTCCATTTTTATTTATTTTTCCAAATATTTTTGGAGCCATACCATCTTTAGCCATTGATGCAAGCATTCTACTTGATGCATACATCCCTGAATTACCAGCGGATAAGACTGCTGTTAAAATAACGGCATTCATTATTGCTGCTGCCCCTGCAACACCCATCTTCTCAAAAATAATAGTAAAGGCACTAGTATCAACACTATTTCCCCCTGAAGTAATAGGAATTAATGCTCCAATTACCAATATTGTTCCTAAATAAAAAATTAAAATTCTCCAAAAAATAGTATGAATAGCCTTTGGTACATCTCTTTCTGGATTTTCACTTTCTCCAGCTGCAAGCCCCACAAGTTCAGTTCCTTGGAATGAATAACCTGCTATTAAGAAAATTGAAAAAATAGATAATACTCCACCTTTAAATGGATTCCCATTTCTAAAGTAATTAGAAATTCCTTGTCCATTATTCCCATGTAGAATCCCAACTATCATCAGAACTCCAACCACTAAGAATATAATAACAGTACCAACTTTGACTGTTGAAAACCAAAATTCTGCTTCGCCATAAGATTTAGCCGATATAAGATTAAGTAAAACAATTATGACTAAAAATCCAACACTCCAAATAATCCCTGGAACATTTGGAAACCAATACTTCATAACTAAAGCACCTGCAACAAGTTCTGCCGCTATGGTAATAGCCCAACTATACCAATAATTCCAACCAATAGCGAATCCAAAAGCAGGATCAATAAATTTAGTTGCATAAACCCCAAACGAACCACTCTCTGGTAAATATGTTGCCATTTCTCCTAAACTTGTACAGATGAAATAAACCATAATCCCTATAACTGAATAAGCAACAAATGCTCCACCAACTCCAGCGGTGCTTAAACTATCTCCCATTGCAAGGAATATACCAGTACCTATTGCCCCACCCATTGCTATCATAGTTAAATGTCTTGTTTTTAGGGTTCTTTTCAATTCTCTATTTGGCTCTTCATTTTCCATTTTTATTCCTCCCCCAAGTTCTTATAAAATTTTTATAAATTACTAAAAGGTTCTAAGTAAAACTCAGAACCTTAATAGTAATCTAAAAGATTTTACATATATAATTAAAAATTATTTTATTAATGGTACTACTGTGTAAATAACTCCAATAACACCTAAGATTGTGATTATGATACAAAGACCAAGTTCCCATTTCTTTTCGAATAATTTTCTCTTTTGTTCTTTTGCAGTTATGAATACTAATATCCATCCAATTGCGTATAAGATAGCTAGTTGTAATAATCCAGCTATTCCCGATGTTGATAATGCATAGAATGAGAATATTAAACTGATTATTGCGTAAATAATAGCTACTGCTTTACCTTTTCCATCTTTTTCTTTTACCTTAAATTTAATAAGATATAAAGCTGAAAGGATATATGGAAGCAGAACCATTGATGTAGCTATATTAGTAATAGCTGAGAACGCATTGCTTGCAAACATAGCAAATACAAATGCTACTTGCATTATTATAGCGTTTAATATTAATGAATTTATAGCTGCCCCACTCTTAAGTTTTTTAGCAAGCACTTTAGGAAATACTCCATCCTCAGCAACTGTCATTGGTACTTCAGCATTGATAATACACCAAGCCACCCAAGCTCCAGCAACTGAAATTAATACTCCTATATTGATTACGTAAGCTGCCCATGTTCCGTATGTTTGTTGTAAAACTCCACCTAAAGCTGGATTTTGTAAGTTCATAAGTAATCCTTGCTTTAATGATCCGAAACTTAACATAACTATTAATACATAACATAGTAATGTAAATAAGTAACCAATAATAGTTGCTTTACCAACATCTTTTTTATTTCTAGCTCTTCCTGATATTACAACGGCACTTTCTATACCAATAAATACCCATACAGTTTGAAGTAATCCACTTTTAACTTGAGCAAAGATAGAACCTAAATGTACTCCACCTTGAAGAGATGGTATATTACCATGGAAATCTGCTGTGAAAATATGTAATTTAAATGTTACAAATAATAAAAATATAGCAAATATAACAGGTACAATCTTAGCAAATGTAGCTATAGTATTAAGCTTATTTGCCAACGTCATACTTTTACTAATAACAAATAATGATCCCCAAATCATAATAACAGAAATTATTAATCCAGTAATAGTAGCTACTCCACCCATATCAGGGAATATAGCTTTTAACGCATATATGAATAATACTGCATATGAAACGTTTCCTATTGTTTGACTTATCCAATATCCCCACGCTGAGTTAAATCCGACATATTTACCAAATCCTTCTCTTGCATATGTATAAATACCACCAGTTAATTCTGGTTTTTCATTTGATAATGTTTGGAATACTTTTCCTAAGAAGAACATTCCCACCCCTGTAATAATCCAGGCAATAATTGCTGCTAAAGGCCCACCCGCTGTAGCCATTTCTGATGGTAATTGGAATATCCCTCCACCAATCATCGACCCTACAACTAAAGCAATAAGTCCAACAAGTCCTAATTTCTTTTCCATAATTAATCCTCCTATTCAGTTTTAAAAACAAAATCAAAGCTAGATATATATCTAGCAGTTTTGTAAAAAAATATATGGATTTTAATATCTAGTTTTGATTTTGTTATGTTATGTTATGTTTAAAATATAAATTCAAAATAATAAGGCTAAATTTTATTTCATATCAGCTATAAATTTTGAAACGTAAGCGATTATTTTCATACAATTATCTGTTGTAGTTATATATTCAAGACCTGGGTTGTACTCCGCAAAGTCAAATCCTGATATTTTTTTAGTTTTAAATAATTCTGATAACATTTCTTTTGTTTCAGGAACTGTGATTCCATTCATTACTGGAGTACCTGTTCCTGGAACAATGTTTGAATCCATTGAATCAATATCAAAGCTAATGTGGAAATTATTTATTCCTGAAGCTAACATTTTCCCTGTAACTTCTGACATTATTGCTTTCATTCCTTTTTCTCTAATATCTTCACTTGTCCAAAGATTTATGTTTTGCTCTTTTATTAACTCTACTTCACCTTCATCAAGATCTCTTTGACATAATAAGTAAACGTTTTTAGCATCAACTTTTTTACCATCAAAATAAATATTTTTAAGTTCATCTGCACCAAATCCCATTGAAGCACCAAGTGGCATTCCATGAGTATTTCCGCTTGGTGATGATTCAGCTGTGTTGATATCTCCATGAGCATCAATCCAAACTACTCCAAAGTCATCTCCGAAAGCTTTAGCTGCTCCAGCTAATGTACCTAATCCTAAAGCATGATCTCCACCTAATGTAAATGGGAAACCTCCAGCTTTAATCGCTGAATAAACAACTTGTGCTAAGTTTTCATTAGATGAAACAATCTCATCTAACCATTTCATACTTGTTCCAGCAGCAAATTTCTCAGATGCTGGTTTTTCTTCAACTATTAAATCACCCATATCATGAACTTCATTAAATTTAGCTAAAGCTTCTATCGCTCCGTTTTCTCTTAATTTTCTTGGTCCTTTTTCAACTCCAAATCTATCGCATCCGTAGTGTAATGGAATTCCTATAACATCTATTTTCATAATAGAATACCTCCTGATTTTTACATTTTAATTTTATCTTCAAATTTTAATTAATTAAGTTTTCCAAATGAATCCGCGATTGTTTTTAAAACTTCTACGCAGTTTTTAGTTGTTATTTCACATTCTAATCCTGGATTATACTCAGCGAAATCAAAAGATCTGATTTTTCTTGTAGATATAAGCTTGTCTAACATATATTTAGTTTCTTCAACTGTTGTACCACCTATAACTGGTGTACCTGTTCCTGGAACTAAAGTTGAATCCATAGCATCTATATCAAAACTTAAATGGAAGTTTTCAATATTTTTAGCTTTCATATCTTTAAGAACTTCTTCTATTACTTTTTCAATTCCTTTTTCTCTTACTGTAGCGCCATCCCACATGCTTATGTTATGTTCTTTTATTAAATCAACTTCACCCTCATCAAGATCTCTTTGACAAATTAATATTACATTTTCTGGTTTAACCTTTACACCCTCAAAATATATATTCTTAACTGCATCTGCACCAAATCCCATTGAAGCACCAAGTGGCATCCCATGAGTATTTCCGCTTGGTGATGATTCTTCAGTATTTATATCTCCGTGAGCGTCTATCCATATTACTCCAAAATCTTCTCCGAAAGCCTTAGATGATCCAGCAACTGTTCCAAATCCTAAAGCGTGATCTCCACCAACTGTAAGTGGTAATGCTCCTGCTTTAATACTTGAATATACTGACTCAGCTAAATTTTCGTTTGTGCTAATAATATGTGAAAGATACTTCATAGTTGTATCTGGCTCATATTTATTAAATTCAGTTTCTTCTTTTATGTATAAATTACCAAAATCAAATACCTTATGTCCCTTCTCTTCAAATATTTCTATTAATCCTTCTTCTCTTAATAATGTTGGCCCATTTTCTACTCCATGTCTGTCACATCCGTAAAATAATGGAACTCCAATTAAATTAATATCCATAATATCTTCCTCCTAAATATTTAATTGTTTTGTGTTTAAACTACGTGCTTAATCCACAAAACGTAATATACTCCTAAAAAAAACTCTTAGCAAAACACTTTTTTAACAATTTCATTTTAAAAAATACATATTTTTTAATTCATTAAAACACATTTATGCACATTTTATTACTAATCAAACAATTAATTGGGTTTTTTTTTGATATTCCCCTAATAAATATCCTTTTTTTTCTACTTTTTATTGATAATGTATATCACTCAAGTATTTTATGCATTTAAATTCTTTCTTTTTTTTATTTCTTTTTTTCTAATTTCTCTATTTTTTTTAGTATTTCTTTTTCATACTCAACTTTTCACCTATTTTCATTATTTTTTTTTTTGAATATTTTTAAATTTTATACTATTAGTATGTAATTAGCATAAATATTGATTTTATATTTTTTTTACCTTTTTTTTGATTTTTTTTACTTTTTAATAGAAAATATCCATCTTTCACCATTGTTTTTTCAAAAAAAAGCTAACTTTATTCAAAAATACATACCAAGAAAAAAAAGTTTAATAAAAATATAAATATAATTTATAAATCTTCAAAATTTTTCCCTAATATTCCCACATAAAATTAAATTTACATAAAAATAGACTACATAAAAAGCAGTAGGATTTAATACACCCCACTGCTTTTTACATAGTCTATTTTTCAAAAACTAAATCTTTAAGTTCTCTATTAAGTTTTCTTTTTCTTTTTTCAGCTTCTAATTCTAACTTAATTCTATCTTGTTCTGCTTTCATTCTGATTCTCATAGTCGCTTTTTTAAGTTTAAACTCTTCTTTTTCTTTAAGTTTTACTGCTGCTATAATTGCTTCTTGATAAGCAACTTCAATATGATTAATTCTCTTAGTCTCTATGTACTCATCAATAACTGGCATAGCTTCCTCAGATTTTTTACTAGCAATTACAAATGCAGAACCTACAAATATAAGGCCTATAAATAAAACCTTTGAAACTGTTATTGTTGCTGTTCCCATAAACAAACTAAAAACAACTGCCCATATAACATAAGTTATATTAATAACCATTGCTTTTACAGGACCAATATCATTTATTGCACTGTAATAAGATGCAAGTGAAATTGCCCCAATTAAAGCTACAAAAACAATTAATAATAATGTTTTTATATTAACTGTAAATAAGTTTTCTACAAGTCCATATCCATGAATTACAGGTAAGACTATCGCTGCAAAAGTTGCACCTGATGCTAAAAGTCTTATATTAAGAACTTGAACTGGTTTAAGTTCTCCTTCCTTCATACCAATGCTTGAGATTATACTCTCTGAACCCCAACCTACAACTGGTAATAATGCAAATAATAATCCTTTGATACTTATCGAACCACCTGAACCATCCATGCTTAGAAGTACAACTCCTAGAACTCCTATAAAAAGTCCCATCCAACCTTTTTTATTAAGTTTTTCTTTTAATAAAATTGCTGCAAGTATAGCTCCCATAATTGGATAAACTGATGAAATTGCTGCTGAATATGAAGGTCCTATGTATTTAATGGCAAGGTAATAACCGCCCATTCCTATTGGCCCACCAAGAATTCCTGCTGCCGCTGCATAAAGGGCTTCTTTCTTTTTAAATACTTTGAAGAGGTCTACTACTTCCCCCTTGATTGTTAAATATATTAATAACCAAATAGCTCCTAAAAAATCATGTAAAAATACTGCTACTAAAGGCGCAAAAAGTAAACTGACATGTCCCGCAAACGGTTCCATTGACAGTATTATCCCTGAGATTACCGTATCAAGCCCCCATGTTAAGGCTGAAAATACTCCCTTGCTTATTCCTTTTTTATTATTCAAATATAAACTCCCCTTTGTATATTAGTCATACTACTAAATGTATTATTCCTTCTATACATTGTACTGTTTTAAGTTAACTATGATTAAAATACGATTTACTGACGTTATTATATTTAGTATAAAAGACACAACTAAAATATATAAACATAAATTTGCTCTAAATAAGTTGATGTATGAATCAAGACTTTTTATTTAATACTGAACAATATGATTGTCAAACGACATATATTATAAAAAATATATTGTAGACTGGAATAGCTTCCAGATTAGAAATTATTAAAAATTTTCTTATATAAAAAATACGCACAATGTATGTTTTCTATATTTAGCATAACACAAATTTAACATTTCGGCAAATTTCGACTAATATTTTTGATAATTCTCTTAAAAAAGAGCTTTAATTTATCACTTTTAAAATTCACTCTTAGCTCAGTCATATCAGTCACTAAGAGATTTTAAATTGATTTTATAAAATTAATTTAAAATTTTTTATAAAAAAATCATAAATCTATCAAATTTTAAGGTTTATCCTTAATAATTTTTGATGAATTTATGATTTAAAATTCTCTACTCTTTTTAATTTTTTATAAGATGAATGTGTATACTAGACCTATAATTCCTAAAATAGTTATTACAATACCAAGTCCACACTCCCATTTTTTCTCGAACATTTTTCTTTTTTGTTCTCTTGCTGTTATAAATAATAATATAAGCCCAATAGAATATAAAATTGCTAGTTGTAATAAGCCTTCTACACCTGTTGTTGAAAGTGCATAAAGTGAGAATAGTAAACTAACTGCTGCATATATTAGTGGAATATATTTTCCTTTTCTTTCTTTTTGCTTTATTTTTAATTTTATAAGATATAAAGCTGAAAGTATGTACGGTAATAAAACCATTGTTGTTGATAAATTTGTAATAGCTGTAAATGCATTACTTGCAAGCATTGCAAAAACAAATGCTATCTGCATCACAATTGAGTTTATTACTAATGAATTTATAGCAGCACCACTCTTAAGCTTTTTAGCAAGCATCTTTGGGAACATCCCATCTTGTGCCACTGTCATAGGAACTTCTGCATTAATAATAGTCCAAGCTATCCATGCACCTAAAACTGAAATTATAACTCCTACGTTAATAATAGCCGCTGCCCAAGTTCCATAAGTTTGTTGAAGAACTCCACCAAGAGCTGGGTTTTGTAAATTCATTAATAACCCTTGCTTTAATGAACCAAAACTTAGCATTACTATTAGAACGTAACATAATAATGTAAATACATAACCAATAATAGTAGCTTTTCCAACATCTTTTTTGTTTTTTGCTCTTCCTGAAATAACAACAGCACTTTCGATACCAATGAACACCCATATAGTTTGAAGTAGTCCATTTTTTATTTGATTTGTTATAGAACCTAAATCTACATTTCCTTGTAAAGATAATATGCTGCCATGAAAATCTGATGTGAATGTATGTAGTTTAAATGTTAAAAATAATAGGAATATAGCAAATGCTACTGGTATTAGTTTTGCAAATGTAGCTACTGTATTAAGTTTGTTTGCAAATGTCATACTTCTACTTACAACAAATAGTACTCCCCAAATCATAACAACTGAAATTATAATTCCTGTTATCGATCCAACTCCACCCATTTGAGGGAAAAAAGTTTTTAGTGCATATATAAGTAATACTGCGTATGATACATTTCCAAGCACCTGACTTATCCAATATCCCCATGCCGAACTAAATCCAACATAACTTCCAAAGCCCTCTTTAGCGTACGCATAAATTCCACCAGTAAGTTCTGATTTTTCATTTGATAATGTTTGAAATACTTTCCCTAGGAAAAACATTCCTATTCCTGTAATAATCCAAGTTATAATTGCTGCTAGTGGTCCACCTGCATTTGCCATTTCTGATGGTAGTTGAAATATTCCCCCACCTATCATTGAACCGACAACTAAAGAAATTAATCCTATAAGACCTAGTTTTTTCTCCAAAACACCGCCCCCTTCTTTATCCTTTGTATAAGTTATCAACTTTTTACCTATTCCACGATAACTTTTGAATATATATACATTATATTTGTTTTTTATGTGATTTTTATAAAGTTTTTATACACTTATCGAATAATACCTTAAAAAATATGTAATCGCAAAATAACTAATTGTATTTTTTCTAATAAATAACCCCTATTTCATTCATCTTTCATATAAATAACCTTTTATTTAACAGTATCCTTATAAAATAGCATATATAGTATTTTTATATTAATAAATTCTTATACTTCAAAGTTTATATTTCAGTAATATTTAAATAAAATGCAAAAAAGCTATGAGTAATATAACTCACAGCTTATAAAATATATAAGATTCTAAAGTCTATTTTTGAAAAACTTAAATCTACCCCTTAGAATCTTATCAAAAGTTCCATATTTTTTAAATTTCAACTATATTTCCATCTTCTATTTGTATTATTCTTGTACAATGTTCTGTTAAATTCATATCATGAGTTATTAATATTATAGTTTTCCCTGCTTTATTTATTCTTTTTAAAATTTGCATAAACTCTTTTCCTGTTTTTTGATCCAATGCGCCTGTAGGTTCATCAGCCAATATTATTTCACTTTCGCTTATTAACGCTCTTGCAATAGCTACTCGTTGTTTTTGTCCTCCAGATAGTTGCTCTGGATATTTATAAATTTCTGATTTTATACCTAACTCATCTAAAATATTTAAAATCTTTTCCTTTTTTTATTCATCTTTCTAAAACTCAATGGCAATTCTACATTATCGTAAACATTATAATTTGACATCAATGCAAAATGTTGAAAAATAAAACTCACTTTATTATTTCTTAAATCACTAAGGTCATTTTCACTTAAACCACTAACCTCTTTTCCCTCTAATTTATAATTTCCCAGTGTTAATTTATCCATAAGTCCTAAAACATTTAATAATGTTGTTTTTCCCGAGCCTGATGTCCCTATTATGCCTAAAAACTCTCCCTTTTCAATAAGTAAATCTAAATTATTCAAAGCTATTTTTTTTATTTGTCCATCTTCATATATTTTAGTTGCATTTTTCAATTCAATTATATTCATTTTATTTTATTGTTGCCACAACCTTATAAAACTCTGTAAAGCGTTCCGATTCCTTTTTCATACTGTTTGATTTTACAACAGATAAATTTATATATTCCTTAGTATGCTTTACAAAATAGCAACCTCCTCCTTTTAGTTTAGTATTTTATAAGAGTTTATATATTTTATTTAAGAGATATACCCCCTTTTAATAATTCTGAAATTTCTTTATTTATTACTTTTTTTGTAGCAATATATACTATAATCAGAACTAAAATTAAAAATATCATCCAAAACTTAAAAACATCTGTATATGAAATTGTTGCTAAACTTAATAATGACTCAACTCCATCCACTATAAATTCAGAATTTTTTTCATTAAAATATATAATTATTAAGCTTATAAATAAAGCTACTAACATATATATCATCCATTCTATCATTAATATAATTTTTATATTTTTACTTTTCATTCCTACTACTTTTAATATTCCTATATCTTTTTTACTATACTTTGTAGAGTAAAATACTACCATTCCTATAGAAAATAAAGTAAAGCTAATTACTATAGTAGCTATTATAGTAAATGACTTTATGAGGTCTTCATTTTTACTTTTTATTAATTTAACCTGCTCCGCTACAGATTGAATTTCAATAAAAAGATTATTTTCACTTATAATTTTATCCATTAACGTTTCAAATTCCATCTGATTCTTCCCATTATTAAATAAATATAAAGAGTTAAATAAATTTACATTATGATTATTATCTTCATCATAATAATAAGGAGAGACTATAACATCTTTCAAATTTCTAAACTCAGCAAATATAAAATCAGTTGTAAACCACTTAGTTCCTTTTTCAAAAAAACCTATTATTTCAAACTCTTCTCTATCACTACCATACTGAGTTTGTATCCTATCTCCAATTTTAAATATTGAATCTAATTCTTCACTAATTATTGCGGGTGTAGTATTTTTTCTTTTAAGGTCATTTTCATTTAAATTTCTTCCTTCAATTATATTCAAATCCATTATATCTAAAATTGACTTAGATACTTTTAAATTTCTAACCATTTTATTGCTATCATTTTCTAACTCTAAAATTGTCTCTATTGATATTCCAATAGTCTCTTCTCCCAACTCTCTTTCTATATCTTCAATAAATTTATTATTTTCATTAAACTTAAAAATTCCTCCACGACTTTTTACACTATACATTTCACTTTGCTCTACATTTAAATTTTCAGCATTTTTTTCATAAATTTTACTATAATCACTATAATAACTTATTTGTGCTAATCCCCAAATACCTATTATTATTTGAAAAATAAATATTATACTAATAAATTTATTTTTCTTTATTGAAGAAATTAGATATTTCCACATAAAACTATTCTCCTTTGACAATTTCAATAGGCTCTATTTTTATTGCTTTTCTTATCGGTACTATTGAAATAATAATTGAAATTAACATATTAAAAATAATAATCGATAAAATATTATAAATATCAAAATTTAAAGTATATGCATAAAATTCATTTAATATAATTGATATACTCCAATTAGCTATTATTGTTAATAATGAAGAAATTATCATTATTGCCAAAATTTCTGATAATAACAATAAAATTATATATTTATTTTTTATTCCAAAAGCTTTCCTTATTCCAATTTCAAATCTTCTATCTTTTATCCAAAAATAATTTATCAAAATAATATTTAAAACAGCACAAACTGTTATTGCTAATACTATCAATACTAGCCCTGAATTTATAGATATAGCATTTAAAACTCCCTTTTCACTTTTTTCAATTGCCTCTACTTTCACCAACTCAACCTGCTCATTATTTTTCTTTAGATTATTAATTAATTCTTCTAATTCTATTGTTTGATTCTTTTCTTTTCCACTGATATAAAAAGCTTTATAAGGTATACTATTAAAAACTTTTTCTTCCATCCCTGATATTGCTGTAATTGGTGTAAAAATTGAATTATCAAAAGCACTTTTTTTATTTTTATATCCAATTATTCCTATTACTTTATAATGTTCTTTATCAATATTTATTGAATCATTTATTTTTTTCGAATGCTCTTCTGCAACATTTTTACCTAACAAAACAACTTTTTCTTTATCTTTTATTTGTTGACTAGTATAAAATTCACCTGACAACATTGGATATGTATTTTCCCACTCTTCAGTAAAATATTCAGTTATATTGACTTCTCTATTTTTTATTCCCTCTATTTCAAAATATTCAAAAGAACTTCGAATTCTAAAATCACCATCCACTAATTCTAATGCTTCTATCATTTTTTTATGATTATACCCTTCAGAATTATAAGCTAAATTTGCTTCTAAAGTGTATTCTTCAAAGGATTGATAATAATCAGTAAATCTATTTGAAAAATTACTAATTACACTTACTAAAATTGATAAACCTAAAGAGGAAATTAAAAATATAATAATAAATATAGCTATTGTTATTGGATTACTTCTTAATTGTTTTTTTAAAATTTCAAAAAAATTCATTTCCCCTCCTAATATATGAAATAGATTATATTAATTTAAATTTATTAATATAATCTATTTTTAAAACTATTTACTTTTTACCAGTCAGTTTGATATGCGATTTGAACATTTGATCCACCTTGCTGAATATAATGAGATGAATTATATCTCCATACACCATCTCTAGTAATATTTTTAGTATATACGTCTGTTCCAGTTACTGTTGAGTAGTCTGTTCTTGGACCATTCGGTACATTTTGTGATTCAATATAAGCCCCTACTTCTAAACTTCCTGCACCTCTACTTGTCATAGCTTTTCCTTGGTCTGGGCTAAAAGCTGACCAATCTGTTTTTAGATAACCCTTGGCTGTTGTAGAACCATGCGAAAAACTTTTAGTTTTAGTTCCTGCATTTGCAGTTACTGCACCAACTCCTATTATAGATACTAAAGTTGCTAAAATTATTATTTTTTTATTCATATTTACTCCCTCCCCCTTTATAGTTTAATAATACCTTTTTTCCTTTTTTTGTCAACATAATATTTAAATGGTAAATTGAAAATATAATTTTCGTTTTTTCGGTAAATTGAAAACTTAAATTCCGTTTTTTTCGTTAAACAGAAGTTACTTCTACAAATAGTTGTACATAATTAAAAATGATACTTGTTCCTAATATATCAAGGAGGATTTTAATTATGTTAAATAAAGAATCTTGTAAAGGTAAACACCTTCAAACGGAAGAACGACTTATAATTGAATATGCCTTAGATCAAAACTATAGCTTAAAAGAAATTGCTAAAAAATTCAAAAGGATCCAACTACAGTCTCTAAAGAGATTAAAAGGAATAGATTCCTTAAAGTAAGTAAAATAAAGGTAAATGACTTACAGCCTTGCAAATATCATAAAAATTGTACTAAGACTAATTTATGTAACAGTTCTTGTAATAAAAAATGTAAGAAGTGTAAATTTGTAAATTGCTATAGAAACTGCAAGGAATACTCAATAAAAAAATGTTCTAAACTTGACCGATACCCCTACGTTTGTAACGGCTGTGATAAAGGCACTACATGTAAAGGTGAAAAACAATATTATAAAGCTAAAACTGCCAATACAAAGTATAAAGAGGTTTTAGTTTCATCTAGAGAAGGGCTAAATATAACTCCTTCTCATTTAAAGAAGATGGATGAAATAATCTCACCTCTTGTTTTCAAGGGGCAATCAATATGTCATATTTTCACTCATCATAAAGATGAACTAAATTGCTGTGAAAGGACGCTATATTCTTATTTTGATAAAAATGTGTTTACTGCTCGAAACATTGATTTACCAAGAAAAGTGAAGTATAAACCACGCAAAAAATCTAAACCATCTGAAATCAAAGATCCTTCTTATAGAATCGGAAGAAACTTTAATGATTTCAATGAATTTATCGCAAAAAATCCTAATACTTCTATAATTGAAATGGATACCGTTCATGGGACTCGAAGTGGTAAAGTGCTTCTTACTCTTATGTTCAGAAATTGCTCATTAATGTTAGCCTTTATTCTTGATTCTTGTAACCAGTTAGCAGTAAAAAGACCTCTAGATAAAGTTTATGAATTGATAGGTTCTGATGTTTTTAAATCTACATTTCCTATTCTTTTAACGGATAATGGCTCAGAATTTAAAAATCCTGAGATGTTAGAATTAGATGCCTTTGGAAATCAAAGAACTAAAATATTTTATTGCAATCCTATGGCTTCTTACCAGAAACCACACGCAGAAAAAAATCATGAATACTTGAGATATATAATACCTAAAGGGAAGTCATTAGATAATTTAACGCAAGAAGATATTACATTAATGATGAATCATGTTAATAGTACAGCAAGAGCTAGCTTAAACGGAAATACGCCATTCAAACTAGCTCAGATGCTTTTAAATAATTCTCTGTTAGACAAACTTTTATTAAAAGATATTCCAGCAGATGATGTGTATCTAAAACCTGCACTTTTAAAAAAATAAAACACCAAATTTTTTAAGGCAAGTATCAACGGAACTTAATACTACAAAATTGAAGCAAACGGAACTTAGTTTTACAAAGGAAAATCCGTAGGCTTGTTAAGCTTGTCTTAAAATTAGTATCTTATAGAAATTATGCCCTGTTTTACTTATTTTAATCACTAAAATCCATGTAAAAAACTGACCTTAATCTTGCAATAGCAAGACCTCGCCTTTAAACGGAAGTTACTTTTGCATTCAACGTTTTCGTTTTTTCGTTAAACAGAAATTACTTTTACAAATAGTTATACATAATCAAATAAAAGAGCGAGTTATAATTCGCATAAATTCAAACTATATAAATTATAAACTTAAATCATATTATAATTTTTATTTAGACATAATGGATTTATTGTATAAAATTATTTTTTTTGACCATAATCTAGTTATACTAATTTACAAGTAATCTAATTACTTTGATTGAGGCACTTATAATTTTAACTAAAATTTGAGAGAATTCTCCTATCTCTGCAGGTGGGAGATGAATCGACGTAGCTTTAGCTAAACGTCAAATGTTCCCATGTATCAATAATCTAAAATTGGTTATAATATAAGTAATGTATTGTTCTATCAAAACTGAATATATGAGGTTGCTACAAGAAACTTAGGTTTGTAGCGTAAAATATTCAACCATTCGCACTTTATATAGCAGGAGCAAAAACCACGCCATGATAGCTATATGACTTAGACAATCGACAATCCCAAAATGTGGGGTGACTTCTGCCAAGAAGACATAAACTGGTATCAATTAGTGATTAATCACAAACCGTCGGTGCGACGGGGTTAGCTTGGGTAAACTGGTAACAATAGTTATCTTGACCAAGAAGCTCCCACTTCAAGCTTTAGCTAAGTGGAGAGTAGTTCACTCTAACTCCTTTATATTTATATGAAATTGATTTATAGTGCCTTAATCCAAAATCTCCTTTTGTACCTAATACTTAATGTAGGTATTAGCTATTTAACTTTGGTATAGAAAAAATCCCCACTGAGCTTGAATCACTCGGTGGGGATTTTTCATTATTCACTTTTTGTTGACTCTTCTTTTTTCTCTTCACCTATTTCTGCTTTTTTTACTTTCTTTTCTATATCAACTTTCATTATTTCATATATAGTTTCAGGTGCATCATAATTATCATTCGTCATTTTTTCGATAAGTAAACTATCATCAAACTCTTTTCTAATTAATACTTTCCCCTCAAGTTTTGTAACTTGATGCTTTTCATCTGCTAAGTTAACTGAACCTACAAATGATTTATTTCCAAAGTTGAATCCTGATATATATAAATTATCTCCAAGCAGATAAATAGCTGAATTAGGTTCGATTAGATGCTCTTCACCTGATAGAATAACTTTTATTTCTTTTGTTTTTATATCATACTCAATTAAATCTTCATTTCCATACTCTGCACTTCTCAGTCCATATACTTTTTCGCCATATACTAAAGGTTTTCTCATACCTTCTATTTTACTAGTCATATTTTCTGTTAGAACACCCTCTCTGTCTATTCCTTCTATATTAACTACATATGCATCATTAACAATCTCTACCGCTTTTTCTCCTCCTTGGTTAGTTGTAGTCTTTCCTATATTAAAAGCTAAAAGATTATTAGCTATGTTTAAGTTGTGGAAATAATCCTCTGAATTAAATAGCTCAAATCCATAATCTAAACCAAACTCGTATAATATAACACTTGTATTTGCCTCATCAGTTTTGCTATCATATGAAACTACAAGCCTGTTACCATCTATAAAATACCCTTCTAACAATCCTTTCTCAGATACAAAACTTGTTCCACCCTCATACCCTCCTGCTTCATTAATTTTACCTATATACGTCCCATAATTATAACCTTGAACTCCTGTTTCTCCATCATCAGTTATCTTTTTATATACTATTTTATCTCCGAACATATCTGCAAATACTACATCATAATTATCATTTTTTTTATCTATAACTTGAACTTTATTATCACTCTCGTCCCAAAGACACAGTTCATCATTCTTTGTTAAATACAAATACCTATCTCCATCTTTATCAACAAGTATATTTTTCTCTTTATCTAATAATTCTTCCATAGTCATAACTGACTCAGTTTCTTCTACTTTCTTATCATTTGCTGCTTCCCCACATCCTACCATGAATAGCGAAGATGACATTGCTGCAAGTATTATTAACTTCACTTTACTATTTAACATAAAACCCTTCCCCCTTGAAAATATTTACATTTTAATCTTACCATTTTTTTACATCAAGTCATAGGATTACATACTTTTTTATATAAAAAAAAGTATCACAATCAGATTTTTTCTGATTGTGATACTTTGTATTTTAATTAACTAATTTATTAGTTAGAGTTTGAAATTACTTTAAATGTATAACCTTGTGATTTATAGTATTGAATGATTTGAGGTAACGCCTTAACTGTTGATCCTTTTACATCATGCATAAGTAAAACAACTTGATTTTTACCTTTAGATTGATTTATTGCATTTTGTACAAGTTGTTGTGGTGTATAAGTCTTACCTGTAGCATCTCCATTTTCAGCATTCCAATCGATAGATGTTATTCCATCTTTTGAAAATGTGTTTTGTAGGCTTGATAAATTCTTATCGTGATAGTATTGTCTACTATTTTCCCCACCTGGCATTCTTACAACTTTTGAATCAAAGTTAGACCCTAAAACTCCTTGCATTGCACTTTCTGTTTTATTGAACTCATTCATAAATGAATTTACATTTATGCTATTTGATGGATATAATGTTGAATAATTATGGCTATATGAGTGATTACCAATAGCATTACCATCCATTATTTCTTGCTTAAGAATGTTTTTATCATTTGATGATTGTAATTGAGAACCTACAACAAAGAATGTTCCATGTACACCATTTTGTTTTAATATACTTAAAACTTGTGGTGTGTAAGTTGCACTTGGCCCATCATCAAATGTTAAGAACACTTGCTTTCCGCCACCTTTATAATTTCCATTTACCATTTGACGAACTTGATTTGCTGGCACAGCATAACTTTGAGCTGAATAAATAATATTGTTTCCAGGTACTATTGCTGAATTACTAATTCCAACCGGTGTTGGTTTTGTAGTATTTACATTACTATCTGGCTTTGTAGTTGTGCTAGTACTTGGTTTTGTAACATTTGCATTGCTACTTGGCTTTGTGACATTTGCATTGCTACTTGGCTTTGTAGCTGTGCTAGTACTTGGTTTTGTGACATTTGCATTGCTACTTGGCTTTGTAACTGTGCTAGTACTTGGTTTTGTGACATTTGCATTGCTACTTGGCTTTGTAGCTGTGCTAGTACTTGGTTTTGTGATATTTGCATTGCTACTTGGCTTTGTAGCTGTGCTAGTGCTTGGTTTTGTAACATTTGCATTACTACTTGAGTTTGTAGCTATTCCTGATGAACTTGAATTACTTCCTACATATAACCCATACATATACCCTGTTTGAGAACCTGTGGAAACTTTGTACCAATCTCCCTGTTTTCCTAATATTTTTAAATTAGTTTTATTAGTCAAAGTATTAATAACTGAAGAACTCATACTAGGATTATTTCTTAAATTAACACGATTACTAACATTTATAACTTGTCCCTTAGTATTCATTGGATTAAACTGATCATTTATTCCACTGCTAATTTTTTGCAAATCAGTTGCTGAGATATAGCCAGTTGAACCTGTCTCATGGACCGTTACATTATAGAAACCGTTATCATTTGAATTTATTGTGAGCATTTGACCAACTGATAAATATGATTTTATAGAAGAATTTTTTGAAGTTGTTGAATATAATACAAGTTTTGAACTTCCATTTATTACTACTGCTTGGTTCCCGCTATTAGCTGTATGTTGTGCTAATAAAATATGATTATTATTACTATTTGTGTTATTTGTTGTAGCTAAAGCACTACTTGCTCCTACTGCACCTGTTAAAATAGCCGCGATTGCTAAGTAACCTATTATTTTCTTTTTTATCATATAAATCACCTCTTTATAAAATTAAAACTAATTGAATTTAAATATTGTTTATACACAAAGAATATATAAATTCAATTAGTTTGTCTAAACTAAAATAAATGCTAATTAATAAATTAATCAGCAATTTTTTTTCAAATAAATAACATTAAAATGTTATTTATTAACTTTTTAATAATGATTCTGTATAATTATTTTCATTTGCATATTTATTATATATTTATGAATAATTATTCTCTAAAAAAACTCTTGCAACATCGCTAATAGTTCTATCTCACTTTACTGTCAACAAAAAAATATATCCTCTTAACATTGACATTCAGCTAATCCCCTATTGACTTTTTAATTTAATTTTTTACACTTTAAAGATATAATTTCGTCATAAATATATTTTTTTATTCATATAATTACTGAATATTATTCATATTATCCTTTAAATTCCAAATTCAGAGCGAAATTATAATAATTATTGTATTATATAATTTGAAAAGGTGACTCCGATCTAATGCCGAAATCACCTTTTGGTTTTATAATTCTCTTTTTTATTCTAATTTTATTTTAAATTAGTATTTATTAAGCTGACATATCCTCTGCAAACTGACTGTTATATAAATCTTCATAGAATCCTTTAGCTGCTATAAGCTCGTTATGGCTTCCACTTTCAATTACATTACCGTCTTTCATTACAAGAATTATATCAGCATCTTTGATTGTTGATAGTCTATGTGCTATTACAAAACTTGTTCTTCCTTGCATTAACTTATTCATAGCTGTTTGTATAAACACTTCTGTTCTAGTATCTACACTACTTGTTGCCTCATCAAGTATTAATATTGATGGGTCTGCAAGAATTGCTCTAGCTATTGTTATAAGTTGTTTTTGTCCTTGTGATATATTTGATGCCTCTTCATTTAGAACAGTATCATATCCATCAGCAAATGTTCTTATAAAGTGATCTGCATGAGCTGCTTTTGCTGCTGCAACTACTTCTTCAAAAGTTGCATTATCCACTCCATAAGCTATATTATCTCTTATTGTTCCATTAAATAACCATGTATCTTGAAGAACCATTCCAAATGTATTTCTTAAATCTTTTCTTGTCATCTCTTGAATATCTACTCCGTCAATTTTTATTGAACCTGAATTTACATCATAGAATCTCATAAGAAGATTTATAAGAGTAGTTTTTCCAGCCCCTGTTGGACCAACTATCGCAATTGTTTGACCTGGTTTTGCATCTATATTCATGTTTGTAATAAGAGTTTTCTCCTGTGTATATCCAAACTTAACATTTTCAAATGTAACATTTCCTTTTACATTTTCAAGTTTAACTGGGTTTACTGCCTCTTTAACTTCTTCTTTTTCATCAAGAATTTCAAAAACTCTCTCTGCTGAAGCTGCTGTTGATTGAAGTACGTTCATTATATTAGCTACTTGACTCATAGGTTCTGTAAATTGGTTTACATATCTTATGAAAGCTTGAATATCTCCAAGAGTTATATAACCCTTAGTTACAAATATTCCCCCAAGAACTGCAATAATAACATAACTAATGTTACTTACAAATCTCATAAATGGCATTATTATACCAGATACAAATTGAGCTTTCCATCCACAGTCATAAAGTTTATCATTCATCACTTCAAGTTCTTTAATAGAAATATTTTCTCTATTAAATGCCTTAATTACTTTATGTCCTGAATAAACTTCTTCTATATGCCCGTTAATTTTACCTATCTCTCTTTGTTGAGCCACAAAGTGTTTTTGTGATCTTTTCATTATAGGTTTTATTCCAAATATTCCTATCGGAATAACTATAATACAAACTAGTGCAAGCCATATATTAATAGTTAACATCATTATAGCGACACCTATTACAGTGATTAATGATGTTATAAGCTCATTTAAACTTTGTTGAAGTGTTGACCCTATATTTTCAAGGTCATTTGTAACTCTACTTAAAAGGTCACCCTTTGAGTGTGAATCAAAATATTTAAGTGGTAACTGATTAAGTTTATCTTCAATTTGTTGTCTTAATTTAAATACTGCTTTTTGTGCAACTGAAGCCATAACATACTTTTGCGCAAATAAGAAACCTGAACTAAGAACATATAAACTCGCAAGTATTACTAATATCCAAAATACATAGTGGAAATCTATTGATGCACCTGGCACACCTTTATATTTCTCCATTACTCCATCACCAATTTTAGTGATTGCCATACCAAGAATTTTTGGACTTACAACACTAAATACCACTGCAAGAATAGCAAGAATAAATATAACTATCATCCTTATTTTGAACTCTTTAAGATAACTAAATAATCTTTTCATTGTTCCTTTGAAGTCCTTAGCTTTCACTGTTGGACCTCCCATACCTCTACTTCTTCCAAATGGAGATGCTGAAGCTGATGATTTTTGTTTATTATCATTAATTGAACTCATTTTCCATCTCCTCCTTTGAAAGTTGAGATAATGCAATTTCTTTATATAATGGACAGTTTTTAGCAAGTTCTTTATGTGTTCCCATACCTACTATTTCTCCATTATCAAGAACTATAATTCTATCTGAATCTTTAGCTGAACTAATTCTTTGAGTTACTACAATAACTGCACTATCCTTAGTTTCAGCTTTAAGTCCCGCTCTAAGTTTTGCATCTGTTTTAAAATCTAATGCAGAGAAACTATCATCAAATACATATACTGATGGTTTTCTAACTAAAGCTCTTGCAATAGAAAGTCTTTGTTTTTGACCACCAGATACATTTGTACCACCTTGAGAAATTTCATGTTTATAATCATTTTCAATTTTCTCTATAAACTCCGAAGCCTGAGCAACATCTGCTGCATGTCTAACTTCTTCATCTGTGGCATCTTCTTTTCCATATCTAATATTCTCTTCTATTGTTCCACTAAATAAAATTGCTTTTTGAGGAACATATCCTATATTTTCTCTAAGCTCTTCTTGTGAAACATCCTTTATGCTAACACTATTTAATAAAATATCTCCTGATGTAATATCATAAAGTCTAGGTATAAGACTCACAAGTGTTGATTTACCTGAACCTGTCCCACCTATAATTGAAAGAGTTTCTCCTGCATTAACTGCAAATGAAATATTATTAAGAACTGGCTCTTCTGCGCCTTCATAAGCAAAAGTTACATCCTTAAATTCAATGCTTCCTCTTTCTGATTTCATATTATCAACCTTAACATCATCTTTAATAGATGGTTCAATATCAAATACTTCATTTATTCTTTTTGCTGATGCTGCTCCTCTTGGAATCATAATAAACATCATTGCCATCATTATAAGTGAAAACATTATTTGCATCGCATACTGAATAACTGCCATCAGATTACCTATTTGAACTGAACCATCATTTACTTTTAATGCCCCAACCCAAACAAGTGCTACTGTTGTAAGATTTAATATAAGCACAAGCACTGGTTGTAATGCCCCCATAAGCTTATTTACTTTTATTGATGTATCTGTTAAATCTTTATTTGCTTCATTAAATTTAGCACTTTCAAATTCACTTTTGTTAAAAGCTCTTATTACTCTTATTCCATTAAGTTTCTCTCTCATAACTTGGTTTACCTTATCAAGTTTACTTTGTATTGACTTAAATAAAGGAATTCCCTTGCTACCAATTACCGCAATAACAATTATAAGAATTGGAATTGAAAAGGCTAGTACAATAGAAAGTTTTGGACTTTTATCTATTGCCATTATAATTCCACCCACCATCATAATAGGTGCTGTTACCATCATTCTTAGAATAGTTATTGTAACTGTTGAAACCTGTGTAATATCATTAGTAGTTCTAGTAGTAAGTGAAGCTATACCAATTTTATCAATATCAGCTTGTGAAAAACTTTCTACTCTTTTAAATAATTTTAATCTTAAATCCCTTGCAAAGCCTATTCCGACTTTTGATATAAAGAAAGTTGCTATTATCATTGCTATCATTCCAATGATAGTAACAATAATCATCTCTCCCCCAACACTTACGATATAACTTGTATCACCCTTGATGATACCTTTATCAACTATATCTGCCATTAAAGTAGGTAACCATAAACTAGTTGCTACTTGAATACCTAAAAATGCTAATATCAAAATCAGAAGACCTGTGTAAGGTTTTAAATGCTTGTATAATTTAAGCATATTTCACCATCCTCATCTTTTGGTTATTTTTAATTTTCTGTGTTTGCATTAATTTTTTTTGCAAGATTTCTAAATGTAATCTTCTCTTCCTCAGTAAGTACATTAAAAGCTCTCATATTAATATTATCCATAGCTTCCCTTACACTTATACAAGCTTCTCTCCCCTGATTTGTAAGATACAATCTAGATATTCTTTTATCCTTTTCATCTTCTCTTTTTTCTATAAATCCAGCCTTCTCTAATCTTTTAACCATAACAGTAACCGTAGCTGCCTGTATGTTTAAAGTCTTAGCAATATCTTTTTGTCTTTGACCTTCTTCTTTCATAAGTGAAAATAATAAAGGTGGTTGTCCTGCATATAAATTATATTTTTCTAGAACACATCTACTTTTTCTAAAGTGTCCTTTCATCATTTTTCTTAATTCATCATATAATTCCTGATCTTCTTCACTATAAATTTTACTCACCCCCGCTTTAGTTAGTTAACTAATTAGTCAACTAACTAAATATTACACACTTATATTTTAATTGTCAATTTATATTTTAATTATTTTGTAATTAAACTTAATCAATTTACTTCTTTCTTTTTTGTCCTAAGTAAAATACTCTATTAACAGAGACTTAATTCGGAGGGACAATTAAAATGAAACATATTAAACTAATTATAGTATTACTAATAATTGCGATAGCTGGCGGGGCTGTTGTTATCCATAAAAAAATGGAGAAAAAGGATAAAAACCAATCTAATATTACTGTTTCAGTTATAAATAAAGTAAATGATACGACACTATTAAGTGATTTTAAAATGACAACTGATTCTAAAAATGTCGCTGATTTTTTAAAGAAAAATTATCAATTATTCAATCCTCAATTCAAAACTGAAAATGGAAATACATATCTTACATCATTAGAAGGAAGTTCAAACTCTGATTCTGACACATGGGATTTTAGTTACTCTAGTAGTGGACAAAATATAAAACCTGGAAGTGGGATTCCATTAAATAAGGTACTCCTTTCAAATAATGCAGACCTTACATTAATTTATCATAAATAAAAACTTTTAAAATAGTGATTTTTTGAATCACTATTTTTTATTCTCTTTATTCTCATCAATCTCTTTATTCTCATCAATCTCTTTATTCTCATCAATCTCTTTAATCTTTTTGTTACTTATTTTAGCTTCTAAAGTTCACAGTTTATTAATTTATTACGATAATTGTAATATTCTTATCGATTACATAAAATTTCGTAATAAATTCTTATGGAAAATAAATTTTTCTTTAATTTAAATGAAATCTTTTTGTAATTTTTATACCGTATAATTAAATTATAAGTTAAACAAAGCAAAGAAAAATCAAAACATAAATGTTAAGAATTATAAATTAAAAAATATTAAATTAGGAGGTATTTATTATGGCTATATTCACAATCGGATTATTTGTAGGTGTTGTTGCTATCGTTTCTTCATTAACTTCAAGAGATGAGAAAGTTGATTTATTTGAAGAATCATACGAAATGAACTAATCTAAATTTTATTTATTACTTAAAATTATTAGAAATTATTATTTATAAATTTTGTAAAAGCAATTATATTTTTTTATTATTATTGAATAGAAAAAACCATCAACTGGATTCCCCCATTGATGGTTTTTTATTTTATATACTTTTTTCTTCTTTTTTCTCTTTACCATTTAAATATCTCATTAAGAAATATAACGGAACTGCTACCACAAGTGCCCCAAGTCCCCATGCTATATTTTTTAAACTTGATTGTAATACAAGCCATATACTAACTACTGCTGCCACTATCGGAATTACTGGTCCAAATGGCATTTTGAATGTTCCTGTATATTCTTTTTTTCTTCTTAATACAAGAATTGATAAACATGTTGGAAGATACTGTGCAAATCTTGATATTGAACTGATAACTGCAAGTTCTGTAAATGAACCTGATAATGCTATTGGTATTGCAATTATTGCACTAACTATAATTCCTATGTATGGTACATTTCTTTTGCTAAGTTTCCCCATAGATTTTGGAAGTAACCCGTCATTTGCTAAACTTGCTGCTATTCTTGGAGTATAGAATGATTGTGCTACGTTAATTCCTATTATAGAAACTAAAATTCCAAGACTTACAAAATCTCCACCAAATGAACCCACAATTTGTGTAGTAGCTGTACTTACTGGTGTTAAATCATTTACAAGACCTTGACCAAGTATTCCTATTGAAACTATTTGTATAAGCATGTAAACTGCTGCTACTATTATCATTACTATTATAATTGCTTTTGGTATGTTTTTCTGTGGATTTTCCATATCTTCTGCACCAAGTGCTAAACTTTCAAATCCTGTGAAAGCAAAGAATATTAAAAGTGCTGCTGCCCCAAAGTTCCCCGGGGTATATACTCCATGTGGAAGAACTGGTGTAAAGTTAGCTCCTTTTATAAAGAATACTCCCACTGCTATAAATAATATAAGTGGCACTAGTTTACCTACTGTTGCAACGTTTAATATTATTTTAGTAAAGTTAACTCCTAGTAGATTTATTATTGTTAAAACTACTATTACAGATATAACTATTATATCTTTTGTCATTCCATGGGCTGCTGCTGGCCAAAATACAGATAATGCTGTTGCAAATCCAACTGCCATTGATGCTGCCGCTATAATACAAACTGCATATGTCATTATCCCAACTTCAAAGGCTGGAAAATCTCCAAATGCTTTCTTTGTATAAAGGTACGGCCCTCCACCTTTGTTAAACATACTCCCCGCTTCTGCAAAACAAAGTGCAATACTTATTGCAAGTAATGCATCAAATAAAATAACTCCAAGACTTGCTGTTCCCATAAGTTTCATTGCTTTGTTAGGAAGTAAAAATATTCCTGTTCCTACAATTGAGTTAAACCCAAGTAATATCATACTTAGTATCCCAATTTTTCCTCTTCTGCTTTTTTCCATTTTTCTAACCCCCAGGTCTAGTATATTTATTTTTTAATCACACATTCCTAAAATATATATCCTGATTTTTATTTGCATTTTTTTATAAAGTATGCAAATAATTTTAACATATCGCTAGATTTTTCTGTTAAACACTCCGGATGCCACTGAACTCCCATTACAAAATTGCCAGTTTGTTTTTCAATAGCCTCAATTACTCCATCCTTTGAAACTGCACACACTACAAAATCTTTTGCAATATCCTTAACAGCTAAATGATGAAAAGAATTTACCATTGATTTCTCACCTAATACTTCATATAGCATAGTACCTTTATTTATATCTATGCTATGTGTTGGAAAACTACATAAACCCTGCTGCTTATGTTTTAAGTTTGCCCCATCTATAAGTGAAATATCCTGATATAAAGTCCCACCATAGGCTACATTAAGAAGTTGATGTCCTCTACATATCCCAAATGTTGCTATATCATTTTCCTTAGCCTTTTCTGCAAGGTAGAATTCGTATTCATCCCTCTCTAGCGAAATCATCTCTAACTTTTCATGCGGTTCCTCATTATACCTAAATGGATTTATATCATAACCACCTGTAATTATAAGTCCATCTATAATTTTCATATACTCATCTAAAATATCTTTATCTGTTGTAAATGGAATTATAACGGGTATTGCACCTGCTCTAATAACAGAATCTGAGTAGTCAGAAAAAACTCTTATTAGTTTGCAGTGATCAAAATATGGAATATCAATATCTGAAATAACATTTGCAGTTATTCCTATAACTTTCTTATTCATTGACTTTCCTCCTAATTTTATAACATAAAATAACTTATTTTCTTTATATATTATATTCACAACTTGTTAATATGTTATGTATTTTTTTATGTAATATAAGTCTAATTTGTGCTTTAATTTAAAATATCAGATTTTTTTAACTTCTAAACTAAGTTTTTTCTATATAATGTTAATATAAGATTTAAAGAGGTGATTTATGAGAACAGGTATTTTAACACTAATCGCACTTGCTGGAATTACTGGAATTGCATACTCAACTTTGATTGAACGAAAATTACTTATAACTAAAAAAGTTAATATAAAAAAGAAAAATACTACTTTAACCGAAAAAATTAAAGTTGCTCATTTTACAGATGTGCATCTTGGTAAGTTTTATAAAATTAATGATTTAAAAAAACTTGTAAAAAAAATCAACTCACTTAATGCAGATATAGTTATCTTTACTGGTGATCTAGTTGATAGTATGGAACGTTATCAACTAGATGGTATTGCAGATAAAATCTTATCTAATATAAAAGCTAAAATAGGCAAATTTGCAGTCTATGGAAATCATGACTCTTACCCTGGTAACAGATACACATATGCAAAAATTTTAGATAATGCAGGTTTTACTTTGCTAAAAAATGAAAATACTCAAATAAATATAAATAATAAAACTTTAAATATAATGGGACTAGATGACTTTTTTCAAGGTAAATATGATATTTCAAAAACCACTAGCGATATAAATGAAAATGACTTTAATTTACTTATGCTACACGAGCCCGACCTTGCCACAAAGTTTCTTGATTTACCAATAGACCTTGCACTTGCTGGTCATAGTCATGGTGGACAAATTTACATTCCACTATACGGTACAATTGTAAATACGGGACTTGCTGAAAGTTATGATAGGGGCTTGTATAAACTACGTAAAGATGGAACTTTTCCCCTCTATGTCAATTCTGGTATTGGTTGTACTAGTTTACCTATTAGATTTTGTTGTGTTCCTAATATTTCAATTATAACTATTGAATTTTAAACAAAATTTATGCCCTTGTACATTTTACTTACACAAGGGCATAAATCATATATACTAACATCTACTTACTTCTAGATATTCAAGTAACTTTTTCCTTTTTTTAGCAATTTTAACTGTACTAAAAATTTTTTTCTTTTCACTAAAGCAGTAATTTCTATTAAACATTGCCCCTAATATATGTTGTGTCCATGCAAAAGGCAATAAAATTTTAGTTTTTTTATCATATGCAAAGTTTTTTCCAAAACTTTCATTTCGCTCCCCAGTTCCAAATACTCCACTGCTAAAAATATCTTCTATAAATAAGTTTGTATACTTACTGTCTAATTTATTTGTTAGCACTAACATTTTGATATCCCCCGGCAATTCAATTCCAAATATCATCTCACAAACTTCAAAAACATATAGTGCAAACTTAAGTATTTGAGCATCTTCTATTTTTTTAATCACTAAATCCCAATCAATAGTCTCTCTATTTTTGCTAATAACAAATGCTAAATCTAAAACTTGTCGTAAGCTAAACCCCATAGAATACAAATGAACCATCATATGTGTTAGCATATGCAAAATTAAATCTTCATTTCCTAAAGCAAAGCATGATGCGCCTTCTATACTTAAATTATTTGCATCTTCCCAAATATTAATATCAAAATTGTTTTTCCCACTAAAAAAATTTTCATTTACTAAATCCCAATGTACTTCTATTCTTGTTGTCTCATTATCAAAAACTATATGCGATTCATTACCTGTAATTACTTCAGGCTTTGTATAACCTAGTCCTTCTAAAATATCACAAGTTAAATCTAAATCTTCAACCCTAACTAAAATATCAGCATCTGACATTGATCGAAGTTCTGACTTTGGATATAACTCTCTTAAGACTAAACCTTTTAGTACCATAACTGGTATCCCTGCACTATGTAGTTTCTCTAATGCTACTGAAACAACTGAAATATGCTTATTCTGATGTATATTAGATAAAAAAACACTTCTTTTCCATTCTTCAAATTTTTCACTTGTTATTTCTATATCACTTTCTTTGATTGCATAGTATACAACACTCTCTAGAGAATGTGCACTTGCCTCATCATATATATTATTCCACTCTCTATCACCTAAATTTTCAAACCCTTCTAATTTGGAGCCATTTACAACTGATGATAGAATTGTTAAAAGTTTTTCTCTCATTTTTATCATCCTTTTCTCAAATAATCTCTTTATATATTTAGTTTTAAAATTTCTAAATTATGAATTATTTCTTTCAATTTCTAAATTTCGGTATAATTACACAAACAACCTCATCACAAAATCTAAGTATGAACCCCTTTATCTAGGGCTTTATACATAAAAATATTTTTAATTTATAAATTTTCTGAAAACTACATTTTATTTTTTTAATTTTAATATAATAAATCCCACTTATAGGATTAAATTTAATGCTATAATATATTTATTAACTATTATCAGAGGGGAGATTTTTCTATGCCATCACTCAATCCAGTTACACAAACTGTATTAGTTATTATAGCTTTATTAATTTTGGCTTTTACCGATTTAATAACAACAAACATAGAATTTTTAAGAGCTAAAAATGATAATGATGTAGAAAACCAAACAAAACTTAAAAATAACCTTGGTGAAAAAATGCAATATACATTTTTCGGAATAAGTATTGTGCTTATCTACTATGTAATAAACTTTGGTATTTTTTTAATTGGGCATCTTCATAGAGGCTAAACTTGATTATTTTTATATAAAGCGAAAAGAGGCTAACTTAAAGTAGACTTTATTATCTACTTTAAGGTAACCTCTTTTATTTTTACTCTTCTTTATTAATTAAAGTTCTGGATTGCTCATGTAAGCACTATAAGTTTTAGCTTGATACCAAACTGTACCAGGGCCTGTGACTTTAGCAGCTCTACCTTCTCCCTCTAAGAATCCTCTTTTACTATTTTCAACTTCAATGATTTCATAATTTAAGCTAGCATCTCTAATAACTATATGATCCATATCTATAACTAAAGATTCATTTTCTTTTAATTCCTTCTCAAGAAGTAATCCAAATGCTGATACACAAACTATTCCTTTACCTTTCATATGAAGTCTGAATAAACCTTCTCCAGCAAATAAACTTGATATTTTACCTTCTTCAACTGTATATTCTATGTCTCCATATGATGCTATAAATTCTTTTTGTTCTAAGATGTACTCCTTAGTTCCATCAAGTTCTAAGACTAAAACATCCCCAAGTTTATCATCTGTTAGAATTAACTCACCAGCTTCTCTTGCTGTATATTCTTCTAAAAATACTTTATGACCTGATACTGCTTTCTCTAAAGTTTTTTTAAAGTCTTTCTGTTTTTTTAGAACAACATCAAAAGTATCTGTCATTGAAAGAAATGTTCCTTCTGCCACTGTGAAAAGATCACCTTTTTCAGCATTAATTCTTATTACGCCTGTATTCCCTGCTTGACTTATTGTTTCTATTTTTGCCATATAAATCACTCCTACTATTATAAGTTTAACCTGTCCTTATGTCATAATAATAGCCCTAGTAATAGCAAGTTTCAATTTGTAAAAATTAAGCATTATAACATAAAACTCAAATAATTTTATTATTAAAATCACAAAACTGCTTTTATAAATAATTTTATTTTATTTTTTAATTCTATATCTCAAAATTATTATAATTTTTCTATATATATCCAATAGTATTGTGTAACCACCATCATTGATTGCCTATTTTTTTATCTAATTTTAGTAAATAATAAAATTAGATAAAAAAATAAGACCTATCCAAACTGAATAAGTCTTACCTAAATAAAATTTCTTATTTTAAACACTAAAAGGTGAAATACTTCCTGTTAACCCAACTGTACTTTTAACTGGATTAGTACTTGTTGGGTCCTTTATAAATATTCCTGTATATGTATCATTCCCTACATCATTTAAGAAATATTCTCCTGTTAACTTATTATTATGATATTCATTTAGTTGAATATCATAATTACTATTCGCACTATTCTCCTGTTTCACAATATTAAACAAATGCTCGTCTCCATGATAGTACTCTGTATACTTTCCATTAAATTCATTTGTTAGTGTAACTGCCGTTTGTCCAATAACACCTATATAAAAAGGCTTTCTTGCTAATTGACCTGTGGCATCAAAATACTTCATATTCCTAAACTTAGCAGTACTCATAGCACCATTAGATATATGCTTAAAACTTCCAACTAAAGATCCTTTGCTTTCATTAAGTTTAAACTGACCTGTTTGTGTCCCCTTATAAAATTCTTTAATAGTAAAACTTCCAGCTCCATTTGAACTTATATAATCAGTAAACACTTCCCACGGCATGCTTGTATAATATTCTGGTACTACTAATTCACCATTTTCTATTTTCCCCTGTGAACATGGTATTATAATATTAGCTCCATCTGATACAACTCCATAAAGTATGCCTTCATTTTTTATCAAATAAGCAAACTCACTCATTGATGTATCTAAATTATTTGTAGACCCATTGCTTGATATATTACTTTGTGTTTTATTTATATTATTTAAATTAGAAATATTATTGCTTTTCATTGAATTAACTTTAGGACTTTTTAACACAGTCTGACTATCTAAAACAAAATTGCTACTAGACGTTACTCCTAAAAACAACCCTAATACTATCGCCCCTCCGACTATCATAGCTATTATTGTTTTCATAAATCCTCCTCACCTACTACTTTGTAAATCTCATTAATATAAATATGATTATATATAGCTATGTCCTTATTTTCAATCTAATAAAAAAGACATATTTATTGAAATTTAACATCATTTTATTACTTTTTATATTACTTTTTTAATTCTAATAAATCTAACACTACTCAATACAACTCTTTAATTATTTATACTAATTAATAATAATTATTCTTTACAAGTTATTATTATTGTTGTATAATCATATTATAGATAACAGGAGCTAATTATTTAGCTTAGAAATATATTTTAATTGTTTAGGAGATTTGTATTATGAAAAAATTTGTTTGTACAGTATGTGGATATATCCACGAGGGAGCAAGTGCTCCAGAAATATGCCCTCTATGTAAAGTAGGAGCTGATAAATTTATCGAGCAAAGCGATAACTTAGTTTTTGCTGATGAGCATAGAATTGGTGTTGCTAAAAACACAGATTCAAGAATTATAGAAGGGTTACAAGCTAACTTTATGGGTGAATGTACTGAAGTTGGAATGTATCTTGCTATGGCTAGACAAGCTGACAGAGAAGGATTCCCTGAAGTTGCTAGATCATACACAAGAATAGCTTTCGAAGAAGCTGAGCATGCTGCTAAATTTGCAGAAATGCTTGGTGAAGTCGTTGAAGCTGATACAAAAGCTAACTTACAGGCTAGAGTTAATGCCGAGCATGGTGCTTGCCAAGGTAAACTTGATTTAGCTAAACTTGCTAAAGAATTAAATCTTGATGCTATCCATGATACAGTTCATGAAATGTGTAAAGATGAAGCTAGACATGGAAAAGCTTTCGCTGGATTATTAGAAAGATACTTCTCAGTTGAAGAAGGAAATGATTTCGACTACCATAACTTTGAATTATTTAAAAAAGTAAAAGAAAATGATGTTGTTACTTCATTCTATTTCAAACCATTAGATGGAGCTAAAGTTAAAACTCACAAAGCTGGTCAATTCTTATCAGTTAAACCTGTTAAAGAAGGAGAACTTGCTGAGGAAGTAAGACAATATAGTTTATCAATGAAACCAGGTGAAGATTTTTATAGATTAAGCATCAAGAGAGAAGACCAAGGTAAAATCTCAAGATATATGCACGAGAACGTAAATGTTGGAGATGTTGTAGAATTAACAAGCCCACTTGGAGAGTTCTTCTTAAAAGAAGATAAAAAACAGCCACTAGTATTATTAAGTGGTGGAATTGGAATAACTCCAGTTATGTCAATGCTTTACAAAGCTCTTGAAGAAAAAAGAGAGGTAATATTTGTACAAGCTGGTTTAAACTCAACAGCTCACACATTCAAAAATGAATTAAAAGAGCTTGCAAATGCTAATTCTAACCTTAAAACAGCAGTATTTTACAGCGATCCAACAACTGATGATAAAATCGGTGTTGATTATGATGTACAAGGATTCGCTACAAAAGAATGGTTAGAAGCAAATCTTCCTAAAAACGGAGAATTCTACTTCTGTGGACCTTTAGGATTCATGAAGCATGTGTTTAACACATTAAAAGGTATGGGAGTTGCAGATGATTCAATCAACTACGAAATGTTTGGACCAGCTGCTGACCTTTCAACTCTTTAAGATTTAAATAAACTTTTGATTTTTTCCAAATAAATAATTTTATTATAAAAGCCTCAGACAATAGCTAGTCTGAGGCTTTTTTTGTAGTATATTAAATTCCTTTTGCAACTCTTACCCCTAGTAAAAATGTTGCTTGTAACAATAGCATAAGTCCTATTCCCGCAAAAATACCTGTGAAACATCTTCTAAAATTATTACTAGTCCATTTTTCATAAAGTTGACCAAACCCATCAATTCCAGTTGGAACTGCTAATAAAATTGGTGCTATAAAACTTTCATTTTTCACAAAAAAATATAAAAGCATTCCAATAATATACCCTATAACTATTCCTGTACATCTTGCACAAACTGGCATCTGTTGACCCTTTATAAAAAATGACCTTTCAGGTTTTTGATGACATATAAACATATATCTTAAAAATCTACTTCTTGTATCTTTTAATTTAAAATCACAACTTGGACAATAGTAAACTTTATCTACTATTTTTGTTCCACATCTTTCACAATACATCCTAGTAACCTGACATTAATCCTGCTACAAAATAAAGTAAGAATATTAATATCGTTGAAACTGCTGATATAGCACAAACTGTCTTTGCACTCTTTGGTTTTGTATCTTTCCATACTAAGTATAATACAAGTCCAACTAACCAGTTTCCACAAGCACATAATCCAGCTAATATCCCCATTTTATCCTCTGGAAGAGGTCTTGCATCAGAACCACAAGAATGACATTTTTTTGCATCAACACCCAAACTTGCTCCACATTTATAACAATATTTACAATTACTCATAAAACTCTACCTCCTCCAATTAATAATAATAGCTTCCGCTACCTAACATTCCGATAACTCCAAGTATCATAAGTCCATAAATTAAAAATACTCCAATAATACTTAATATAGCACCAATCAATGCATGTTTAGCTGTTTTCGGTTTTGTTTCTCTATATATAAAGTACAAAATCCATCCAACTATTGGAATACAACAAGCTACTCCACCTAAGATTAAATTCCCATTATCATCTAAAGGTCCAGCCTCAACGCCACATTTTGGGCATTGTTTCGCCATAACATGTAATCTTGAACCGCAACCTACACAATACTTACTTTGTTCTTGGCTATTCTGATAGCCTCCACTTTGTCTATTATTATAAGTTTCTTGTTGATAATTAAACTGATTTTGATTGTTACTAGGTTTTTCTAAATTCACACCTAAACTTACATCTTGATTTTGCTCTACACTTTCTTGTCTTTCATTAGAATCATTTACTCTTACGTTCCCAAACTCACTCTCATTACTAGGTCTATCTAAAATTTGATCATCGCATGAATTATTAAATAATGGTTCCTGAGTAGCTTTACCTAAATCTAAATCATCACCCATAAATATATCTCCTGTCTCATTAAGACATTCGTTACAATATCCATCTAGATTATCTGTAACTTTTCCACACCTTACACAATACATAAGCATCCCCCTAACTTATTTTCTCTTTAACATAAATATAGTATATAATTACATATAATTCCACTTATTTATGTATTAAAGTAAAAAAATAACAAATTAATCAATATTTTAATTTTAATTTTAATATTGATTAATTTGTTACAAAAATTTTTTGATTATTTTAAAATTTATAATTATCAATAAGATTATTTACTGCTAATAACATCTTTTGATTATACTTTTCTTTTTTTGCATTTGCTGGTGAACTTGGATTAGGAAGTTCTATTAAAACTTCTTTTGCCCCCTTCATTTTTGCATATCCAACTAAATAACCACCAAAATATTTATGAATAACCTGATTCTTTAAGCCAAAAGCACTATCAAAATAAGATGCTACACTAGCATTACCTTTTGTAAAATCAAGCCAACCATGAGTATCCGTTACTATAAAATCACTATTTTCACTTGCCAGTTTCTTAACAAGTTTAGCAAGTGCTACTGTTTCTGGTGCTGTAAATGGCTCCTCTTGAGTTTTATTTCTTGGACTAGAACTCGGTACAAATTTTGGTCCACTGAAATCTCTGTTCATATCAATTTTATCAGATACTTGCGCTCTTCCTGGTCCATTGTTAGTATAACCATTTAAAAGTCCATCTGGATTCGCAGACGGAATTATATAAAATGTCCATCCATTTAAATTTCCATTTTTAGCTTCTCTCTCTGATAAATTCTTTATAAGATACTCCCCTATCTGAGTTAAAACATATCCGTCTTGTACCCACGAATCTTCATATCCATGAATTTGGAAATTCATAAGAATAGTTTTTTTACCATTCCCTATTTTATAATAATACAATGCTCGTCCAAGTCCACTTGTCCCATATTGAACTTTTGTAACATTACTCGGAACTACTAAATCATTAAAATTATTAGGTATTATTGGTGCCACTTCTAAATCATTAGTCGACACATATCCCTCTTTCATACCTTGTGAATTTGAGTAATTTATTTTTGTATAATTTCCATTTGTACCTTTCCAAATTACTCTCTCTGAATATTCAACACTACCTACCTTACTTGAACTTTCATCTGCTTTTGCATAAACTGGAGTGTTTTTTATAACTGTCATAATTTTATTTGGTGATTTATAATTCCTATTATCTTGTTCTACTGGTAAAACTGAATCTATATATTTTGACTGTTGCTTTAATGAAACTGATTTTGAATTTTCTTCTTTTTGAATTTGTTTTTCTTTAACTTTATTTTCTTGTTGAACTTGTTTTTTAGCTTCAGCCTCATTATTTGCTTGTGCCTTAGTTTGATCATTATCTTGAACAGCTTGTCCCTCTTTCTCTTGTTTTTGGCTTTTAGTTATTGCAACTGCATTAACTTCTTTTTTTCCTAAATAAACTATTCCCCCACTAATAAATCCAATAGCTATTATTGCTATTATTGCTATTTTTACTCTTTTTTTCATAAAAACCTCTTTTCTTTTGTATTTATATAAAATTAGTCTACACTAGAAAAAAGGTAGAATTATGTCATTTATACTACCTGTATTTCTTTTTTGTTTCAAAAAAGCAAAAATACATCTATTTAAAGCTTACAATAGATGTATTTTCTATAACTATTTTCTATATTCTTGTATTCCTCCCTTTAGTACAAAAACTGTTCCAAGTTGTGCACCATGTATCATTTTAGCTGCTTTTGTAGCTCTTACCCCACTTTTGCAAACAGTTATAAATGTCTTTCCTTTGAATTCTTCTAACTCTTCCATTTTGCTTGGAAGTTCTTTTATGTTTATAAAAATAGAGCCCTCAATTGGTTTTATTTCATAAAATTCAGTTTTTTCTCTTACGTCTAGTACAACTGGCTTATCCTCCCTTGCTAAAAGTTCATTCACTTCGTGCTTAGTTATAAACGCCACGCTATCAAGACTGCCCCCTTCTTCTTGTCCTTTTTGGCACACAGATTTATTTTTCGGAATTTTGATTGAATTAATATCTTTATTACCTTTAGAGTTAAATTTAACAACATCATACATCCACTCCTCCGCCTCTTCTTTTGGCTTAGTTAGTTCTCTAAATTCATTTAAAGTTTTACAGTTTAAAACTGGATTCTCTTTTCTAATTTGATGAAGACTTGATAATTCATTAGCACCATAATTATGAGCAGGACAAACCACATAATATTCCTCAAGACCTCTTAGTCTATCTAAACTATAAAAATGAACCTCACTATCTCCTGTTGGCAAATCATCTCTTCCACTACCATCTAGAAATATAAAATCTCCTGTGAATATCTTATCCTCACAAATTACGCACATGCTGTTATCAGTGTGCCCTGGGGTATATATAATCCTAAAATTCAAATTATCAATCTTAAACTCTTCATTATCATAAAATCTTCTAGTCACTGCATCACACTTAGTATTCTCATACATTGCATATGTAGCACCAGTTTCCTTACTTAAATATGCCCCAGCACTTAAATGGTCAGCATGTAAATGTGTATCTATGACCATCTCTAGTTCTAACTTTTTTTCATCTAAAATATGTAGATAATACTCTGCATAATCAAGTTTTGGATCTATTAAAATAGCCCTATCTTTCTGTGTAACAATCAAATAAGCATAACACTCATCAATATCTATTTTTGTAAATTTCATAAAAAAATCCCTCTCTTTTCTCTTTAGTATCTTAGTTTAGTATTTTATAAAATCAAAAAAATATACAAAAAAAGAACACACCAATTAAGATGTGTTCCCTAGAATATATTAAACAATAAATTTACTTTTGTATTTTTGGTATTATTTTATTTATTTTCTTTTACCGCATTCTTAAATCCAAAGTAAGTTGCCATCATATAACCACCATATATCACAACAATAACTCCACCCGTCATAAGAGATGCTCCAACTATTCCTGACGCTCCAAAAGTTTCAACAAATTTTGAAACTACTTTTATCGCTATTATAGAATCAACTATTGCAAGTCCTAGTGGTAGCATAAATGCTGTTGTAACTTGCTTTAAGATAGCTTTATTTATCATACTATTTGTAGCTCCTATTTTTCTTAAAACATCATATCTTTCCTTACTATCACTAGCTTCAACAAGTTGTTGAAGGGCTATTATAGCTGATGATGTTAAGAGGAATATTACTCCTATATAAATAGCTATATAAAGAACTATTGTACTCATTCCCTGACTATCTGCAATAACACTTTCCCTTGTATATGTGAAAAGCATTGGTGTATTTGCATTATTAGATTTACGCATAAATTCTTTTTCATACTCGTTTGCCTTCTCAGATAAATTCTCTTGTATTTTCTTTGTATCAAGTTTATTTTTTGCATTTGCATTAACAACGATTGTTTCATCATCCCATTTAAAATCACTTGCCACAAAGTTCTTTGGACATACAATTGTAAGAATAATACTTCCTGCTGGTGAATTCTCTAAAGGTTCGTTAATCAACTCTACATTTTGTATATCATACTCTTTATTATTAAACTCTAATTTAGCTTTAGCACCTAAAATTTTATTTATATCTTTATCTGCCTTATTTGTATCTCCTATAATTAATACACTATCTTTATTCAAACTAACAGGTGATTTCCCTAATAATTTCAAATAGTTATTATAATCATCAATTGTCATATAATTTGTATATTTTTGAGTATTACTTCCTGCTTTGCTTTTTATAGTTACAGGATTGTTATAACTATAATTTGTGTATACTTCACTCTTGAAGTCCTCACTATAATTCGGATAAATTTTATTAAGCTGACCTATTGCCTGAGTTGGAGTTAGTACTGAATCCCTAGGTTGATACACTGTTGTTGAAACATCAAATGGTGTATTATTTTTAACAGATGCACTCATAGCATTTTTAAGACTTACACCAGTAGATAAAGCAGATATTGTTACAAATAACATAAGTGAAATTAATGCCATTGATACAAAACTTGTATTAATTTTATTATTCATTTGCTTTGTAACAAATATGTTTAATCCTCTAAGATATCTATTCTTGTTATTTTGACTAACTATAACCATAAATCCAGCAAGTCCATAGAAAAACATGAATGTTCCAATTGTCCCAAGACCTATTGCTACCCACAACATTGTCATTTCAGTTAATCCATTTTTAAGAATTACTACATATCCACTAGCTAAAATAATTGCTCCTATAATAAATATAGTAAATAATAAAACAGGATTTTTAATTTTAATTTTCTCATTCTTTTTCACAGCTGTAAGCAAATCAATTAGTTTGTATTTTGAAATTATAACTGTATTAAATATCATAACAAGTACAAAAATAATCCCAAAATATAAAATAGTTTTACCTATCGCACTATATGAAATTACAAATCCCATTTTAGAGATGATCCCACCAAATAACTTTGCTGTTAAAACAGATAATCCTTGAGATACTATAAGTCCTACAATTAGACCCACTATTAATGATATAATCCCAACCATTAAAGTTTCTAGGACAAGTATTTTTGATATTTTATTTTTCCCCATACCAAGTGTCATATAAATCCCAAGTTCTTTTTTTCTTCTTTTAATCAAAAAGTTATTTGCATAAATTATAAGTGCTCCAAGTATTATTGATACAAAAATTGAAAGCACATTAGTTACATTGTTCATTACTTGCATGTATTCCTTCTGACTTTTGCTTAAAGTAGTTATAGCACTTTGTGAACCAATTGAATTAAAGGCATAAAATACACATACAGCAAAGCTTAATGTTAAAAAATATATTGTGTAATCTTTAAAACTCTTTTTAATATTGTTTCGTGCTATATTAAAGTACATCAGCATCACCACCTAAAAGTGTCACTACTTCCATAATTCTATTAAAAAATTCTTTTCGCGTGTCATTTCCTTTTATTAGTTCATTAAATATTTTTCCATCTTTGATAAACAAAATTCTATCTGCATAGCTTGCAGTAAAAGCATCATGAGTAACCATTAAAATAGTTGCCTGTAATTCTTCATTAAGTTTTTCAAATGATGTTAAAAGTTGTGATGCTGACTTAGAATCTAAAGCCCCTGTTGGTTCATCTGCAAGTATTAAACTTGGCTCTGTTACAATTGCCCTAACTGATGCAACTCTTTGTTTTTGCCCTCCTGACATCTCATACGGGTGCTTTTCTAAAATATCTTTAATTCCAAGTTTTTTAGCCCCCTCATTTACAAGTCTATTAATCTCCATAGGTTTTCTACCTTGAATAGTAAGTGCTAATGCAATATTTTCATAAGCAGTTAATGTATCAAGAAGGTTGAAATCTTGAAATATAAACCCTAATTCATCACGTCTAAACTTCTCAAGTTTCTTTCCCTTAAGTCCTGTTATTTCACTCTCATTTATTATTATGTTTCCTGCTGAAACTCTATCAATTGTTGCAATACAATTTAAAAGTGTTGTTTTACCAGACCCTGAAGGTCCCATAATTCCAACAAACTCCCCTTTTTCAACTTTAAAACTTATATTATCAATAGCCTTTGTAAGACTATCCTTATTACCATAGTATTTTTCTATATTTTTAACTTCTAAAATTCTTTCCATCTTCTTATCTCCTTACTTCTTTTTAAGCGCCTTGCCTGTCTATATTAATAGTATATCCTCTAAAACTTATTTCTCATATTGATTTACATTTCACTAACCTTTCAATTTTGTAAGATTGCTATATAAAAAAACAAAATAGTAAGAGGTAGATACTCCCTTAAGTATCTACCTCTTACTCCATTTTCATATTAATATAGTAATATAGATGGAACTACTATCACAACAGTAGCTAAAACAATTGCATAAATTACATTTCCTAGTTTAGACTTTATATGAAATATTTTATCCTTATTTTCAAACTTTTTTATTTTTTTTCTTCGAGCATTTATAAAAGAAAAAATTAGAGCCACCCACAAAACAAATAATACAACTGAAAATTCTAATTTAAAAATACCCATAAAAATCCTCTCCTTACCTTTGCTCATCCGTTCTTTTCTATTTGATAATACTTATTATATAGTAAAAGATTCTATGCAGAGGTCCTTTTTTTAAAATACTAACATTTTTAATACTTACTTAATAATATTAGTATTTTTTTACTTTTTTAGTTCTTTCTATTTGCACTTTTTAACTTTTTCTTCAAATTCCAACTAAAAAGTTTGGGGTTTTTTGGTATAATTAAGATAAATTTATATATAAAAAAACAGAGGTCTAAAATAGATTCCTCTGTCTGCCATGATATTTTCCTTTTATTTCATTTAATTGCATATATGCTAAGTATATATATGAAGCAATTAATGGACTAAATGTAAGTGTCATCATTCCTAATACTCTATAACTATAAACATTACTTACTGGGTTAAAAGTACCTGTAAATCCAAGTATTATAAACTCAAATAAAATCATAATTATAGTTAGCACAAAAAGTACAATTAATACAACTTTTCTTTGTAGTGTCTTTTTAGTTATAAACACTATAGCTGATATTATAGGCAGTGCTAGTAATATTAATCCAGCGCCCATCTTTTCTTCTATTGTTAATCCTAAATAGAAAGAATAAATCAAATCAATTATAACAATTGCTATAAGTGAAATTAATACTCTACCTGTTATTTTCATCTTGTGTACTACCCCCTAGTCTTAATAGTGGTCTTTTCAATTATACCCAATTTACTTACACATGTGAATACAAATATATAACTCTTTAACAAATTTATGAAATGTATCTTAAAATTACACAATCTTTATCTAACCATATCATAAAATTTAAATATAAAGATGAGGAAAATATTCCTCTTAAATACTTCTCTTGTGATGAATTTATATATAAAATAAAAATTAGAAGAATGCTTTACATATTTGTAAAGCATCGTTCTAATTTTTATGTAATAATAAACTTACACATAATTATTATTATTTAAACCCAAATTATATTTATAAAGGATTATTATTTTTTATTTTTTAGTTTTGGTTAGAGTTTATTTACAATTTAATATTTACATATTCAACTTAGGAGGAAAACCAATGGGACACAATGAACTAAAGAAAAACGTTACTTTTTGGGCCGCGCTTTCAACAGTTATTGGACTTGTTATAGGGTCTGGAGTATTCTTCAAACCTCAGGCAATTTTCCAATCAACTGGTGGTGCCCCTGGACTTGGAATAATGGCATGGGTACTTGGTGGTATTATCACAATAGCAGCAGGACTTACAGCCACTGAAATATCAGCAGCATTCCCTGAAACTGGTGGTATGATGATTTATATGAGAGAGATCTACGGACAAAAATTATCATATCTTACAGCATGGATGCAAACTATACTTTACTTCCCAGCAGTTATTGCTGCACTTGCAATATTATTTTCAGAACAGGCTTGCCAACTACTTGGAATGCCTTATTTAAAAATACCAATGGCAATCGGGATTATTATCTTACTTGTATTATTAAACTTAATAGGATCAAGAACTAGTGGATTTATTCAAATAGTATCAACTATTGGAAAACTAATTCCTATCATTCTTATAATAGTTATTGGATTAATCAAGCATCCAAGTACAAATAATATAATAACTCCAATGATTGGACCTCATATTAATTTTGCAACAGCCTTAGGACAAGTGCTTGTTGCGAGTTTATTCGCATATGATGGTTGGATTTATGTTGGAAACATAGCTGGAGAAATGAAAAATCCTAGCAAAGATTTACCTAAGGCAATTATAGGTGGATTAATGATTGTTATGGCAGTTTATATTTTAATAAACATTGTCTTTGTAATGGTTGTACCAGCATCTGAACTTGCTGCAAGTGCAACACCAGCATCAATTGTTGCTCAAAAATTATTTGGTAATATCGGTGCTCAACTAATAGATATTGGAATTCTTATATCTATATTTGGTACACTTAACAGCTATACATTAACAGCACCTAGAGTTCCCTTTGCTTTAGCTAAAAGTGGATACCTTCCATTTAGTAAAGTATTTAGCAAACTAAACGATGCTAATGTACCAGCTAATGCAACATGGCTTATAGCTATACTCGGAATACTTTATGCACTTAGTGGACAATTTAATTTATTAAGCAACCTTACAATATTCACAATTTGGATTTTCTACTCTCTTATATTTATAGGAGTATTTAAACTTAGAAAACAAAGACCAAATATGAATAGACCTTATAAAGTTATAGGATACCCTGTTATACCTGTTATCGCTATTTTAGGTGGTTTATTTGTTATTATAAATCAATTATTTATGTCTGGCTTACAATCAAGTTTAATAGCAATATCTGGAGTTATAATAACACTTATAGGATTCCCTATATACTTCTACATGGATAAAAAACTCAAAAAAAATAGATAAAAATAAAGCTAAGAATTTTAAAATTCTTAGCTTTATTTTTTATCTATATTAACTTTAGTTTATACAAAATTTGTTGAATTTTCAACATATAACTCCACTTTTCCACAACTCGGACAAACTGCAGCATCCACATAACTTGTTACTGTTTGTGAAATATCTTCTTCTTTTATTAATCTAATTTTCCCAATGTTGTCTATTCTACACTTCTCAGTCATTGCAATATTACATCTACAACACTTTCTCATATACCCGTTGCCAAAAATCTATAAATATCTATAAATCTTGTTTAATTTCTTTTTCACCCTGCTCCATTTTATAGTGATAAATCACATACTACTTTGGTTTGTTTAGCAGTCCCAAGACTTTAATTCGGGTACAACGAACCCTA
>JBOFIK010000011.1:0-28836 GCA_051650125.1 Sarcina sp.
AGAAGAGTTAGAAAAAAAGGAGTTAGTTTAGATGGAAGATAAAATAGAAGAATTAAAAGAGTTAGTTTTTAATTTAGTTAATAACTATGCAAAAGATCATGATGATAGTGTTATTATTTCTAATAAAATTAGCAACATATTGACACTCCACACAGCTAAAGCAGTGGGATTCTTAGTGATTAAATGCAATTCTATTTCTAGTATGCAAGTATGACCTAAGTTAAGGGTATGCCAATACCCCTCCCTAGACAGACCATATAGGTTCTAGGGCTATAACTCTGTTACCAAATTATACAGTCTGTTTTTCGTGGACTGACTAACCACTGGCATTAAATATTTTACGCAAGAAATGGCTACTTCTTGCAACTACCTATATTTAGTTAATGTTTTAGAGTCTTTTGCATGACTATGGTTATATTATACCAAAATATAAAGAAATTTATTACTGGAAATATGTGTCGGTGGAGCGTCGCTTATATCCAACATGACTGAAGTCATGGGCTTTACGCTCAATTTTTGTAAAAAATGAACTTAGCAAGGCGAGACAAAATGTTCTTATAGATGATATGTACGATTAAAAGAACTTGAACTTGTGAGATGCTGACAATGATTTCTTTGGCGACATGTTAAAAATAAAAATATGAGGTGGAAATATGAAAAAAATAGAGTTGTATTTGAAAGAAGATTTAAAAGGAGTATGGGATGAATGGGATAGCGTAAAACCTTTTAAAATTTTAATGGTAGAAGATAATGTTGATTTATGGGAGAGTGCTATAAATTTAAATAATAAATTTTATACAGTATGGTGTAGCCAAGGTGATAAATATAAAATTCGTGAATTGGAAAAGTTTAATATTGAAGAAACTGAAACATTTGATGAAGGTCAAGTTAAATGTCCTATTTGTGGAGAGGAAGTTAGTGATAGTTGGGAATTGAGTGATGATGAGGGTGAGTGTGATTGTTGTGGTTGTGGAGCTGTACTTGAATGGAATAGAGAGGTAGTAGTTAATTACTCAGCAGAAGTTAAAGAAGTTGCTAAACCAATAAAGTTATAGTGAGTACTAGTGATGGAACAGAGGTTTAAATTAGGACAAATAGCTTATATGTATGATGAAGATTTTAATGCTTTTGAGGAGAAAGTTACAAAAGTAGAGATATATGAAGGTGAAATTTTATATACTGCTGATGTTGAATTTACTAATAAAGATATTGGAGATTGGGTATTTGAAAGTGAAATGTTTAGAGAAATGCACTTTGAAATTTTAACAGAGCAATAGTCGGCATTGATTTTTTTGGCGACATAAAGAGAGGTGTGAAATGAAACAACATGAATTAAAAATATTAGAAGAATATTTTAATGCATTAGCTGATGGTAGTAAAACTTTTGAATTAAGAAAAAATGATAGAGATTTTAAAGTTGGTGATTCATTAAAGTTAAAAGAAATTAAAGATAATAGCTTTACTGGAAGGTTTTTAGAATATGAGGTGTCATATGTTCTAAAGGGTGGAGCTTATGGGCTAGAAGAAGAATATTGTATTTTAGGAATAAGACTTTATGGACTTGGTAGTACAAGTATTTAAGAAGGAGTAATGGTGCTATGAAAGTAGAATTAAGATGTTTATCTTGTAACGGTAAAGAATTACAAGAAACTAAATGGGAAAATAATTTCTATTGTCCTAATTGTGATATTGAAGTGCATTTAACGGAGTGTGATATTGAAGTGTTAGAAGTTGTTGAAGTGACGTTGAGGAGAAAAAAATTTAAAAAAACAGGTATGTCCATATTGTAGTTGTAAAGATATTGGCATTGATAATTGGGGAATGTTTGTAGATGAATTAGATTATTTTTATTATTGCAAAGAATGTGATAATACATTTAATCTTGAAACAGAAAAGAAATAACATATAGAGGTGTAATTATGAAATATATGATTTAGCAATTCTTAAGATTTATACAATAGAAATGCCAAATAGCATGATGGTTACAAAGATAAATAAGACTTCTAAAAAAGGAACTAAGGTAACTTTTAAACTTTGTACAAGTCAAAAAGAAGCTGATGAATATTCAGAAATGGTTAGTAGAAAATTTAAGGAATACAAAGAAAAATACAATAAATAATATTGTCAGACAATGTCAGACATATGTCAGACAATATCAGACATATGTCAGATGATAAAGGAATGATAAATATGAGAAAAAAACAACAACAATTAGTAATTAAATTTATGAATAGTGATAATTCAGAAGAAATTAAAGAAAGAAAAAATAAGATTAATAAATCTAATAGAGATATTTATATCGCTGGATTAGAGTATTTAGAAGTTGAGGAGAAAATAGATGGAATATGTAAATGATATTAATATTATAGACGCTGTAATACACGTACTTGACAGTGCAAGCAATGAGCCTATTTTAAACAACTTTAAACTAGAATTAACTGATGAAGTTTATAAATTTTTATATAAACATTTAGAAAAAGCATTTAAAAGTGAGGATTTAAAATATGCAATTTTTAATCCAGAAAACAGAGTCGTAAAAAATGTAGCACAAGAATTTTTAAGTGGACTTAGAACAGAAATAATTGAAACTTCACAAGAATTTGCAAAACAAATGTTTTACATTATGAATGCGAATAGAAGTATTCCAAGTTGCAATCTTATAACTGTATATATTTCAACAGACCAAGGTCCAATGCTTGGTATATTGAAAATGGATTATGTTAAAAACTTTACACACAATATTGATTTTATTAATGAAAAACTTGGAATTAGAATTGTAGAGCAAAGCGAAGGATTACCTTCATCAACTCAAAGTATTCAAAAATGTACGTTTATAAGACCTATAAAAGAGAATCAAGAAGTTGATTTAATGATTATAGATAAACAAAAAAGAACTAAAGATGGTGAAGATTTTGGAGCGAGATACTTCACTGATCATTACATTGGCTGTGAAGTAATAGAAAATGAAAGAGATTTAACTAAAGGCTTTATGAAAGCAGCAGAAACGTGGGCAAGAGTTAATCTAACAGAAGATGTAGGACAAGCAATAAATATGCGAGATTCTATAAAAACAAAACTTAGAGAAGAAGAGATAATTAATGTTAATGAATTTTCAAGAGAAGTATTTAAAGAAGATTTAGACAAGCAAAATAGCTTTAATGACTATATGGAATCACAAGGCTTAGAGCGCGATATCACAATAGATAAAGAGTTTGTAGAAAAGAAATTAAAAAGGATAAGACTAAATATTGATAGGGAGATAGATATTTATATAGATGATGTAGCGTATAACGACAATGATAAATTTGAAGTTATAAGAAATGGTGATGGCACAGTAAATATTCTGATTAAAAGAGTTAAAAATTATATAGAAAAATAAGGAGGATTTTAAAATGGAAAAAGATTATGACTTAATAGAAGTTTTAGAAGAGCTTAAACTTGATAAAAACAAGGTATTTAAATCAAAAAATGAGGCTGGTATGCATTTTAAAAGATATGCAGTTATTGAAAATAGATTTGTAATTATAAACTTTAGAAATGAGGAAGTTACAGGAATAGAAGACATACGCCTATCGAATACATTTAAAAATATTAATAAGCTTAGATATGTAGAAGTTAAACAGTTTAATAAAAATTTAAAAGTTGCAGATGAATATTTTTATATTAATAAAGATTTAGAAATTAAAAAAGCTGCATTTTTAAAAGAAGATAAAAGAACTTTAAATATGTTTAGAAATTATAGTGAAGCTGAAAAAAGTTTAGAAATGATAATAGACATTTTAAAAGTTAATTAGAAAGGGATGATATTATGAGTAATTTAGTTATAAAAGGAACTCAATTATTAGAAGGAAAAGAAATTAAAGTAATTGAAGGTGGATTTGGTGAGAATCAAAAATGCATGTTGGTTAGTGATATAGCCATACAACATGAAGTTGAAATTAAATATATAAATAAAGTAATAAATAATAATATTAATAGATTTGGAGAAAATGATTTAATTGATTTAAAAAGTAGTTCTTTAGAAGAACCACAATTAATTAATATGGGATTTACTAAAATGCAGGTATCAAAAGCTAATAATATATTCTTATTATCTGAAAGAGGATACACAAAACTTGTTGCAATGATGGATAACTCTAATGAAAAGAAATGGGAAGTTATGGACAAGCTTATCGATGGCTACTTTAAAATGCGAGAAACACTTGAAAATGGTTTAAATCAGATTAAGAGTGATGAAGATATTATGATTTATCAACTCCAAGAGCAAAAGAAAATTAAAGAGCAACTCAATCAAATTAATAATAGAGCATTAAAAAATGAGAAGGAAATTGATAACTTACCACTTTTAAGCGTTGATTCTAAAGAAGTGAGCAATTGCGTTAAGAGAAAAGCAGTTGAACTACTCGGTGGAAAAAAATCAGGAGCTTATGAAAAAATAAGCAAAAAGGTATTTAGCGATATGTATAGAGAACTTTGGAGACAATTTGAAGTGAGTTGTATTGCAGCAATCAAAAGAAAAGATTTAGGCATAGCAAAAAATATAATAAGTAATTATCACTTACCTTATTCATTAGAAAAACAAATATTTGAATTAAATAGAAAAGTAAGGATGGCTGATATTCAGTTTATTTAGAAAGGGATAGATAAATGGATGAAAATATTGAAATGATAGTCAAATGTTACTTTGAAGGCAAAGATTTAAAGGAATTATTAAAAGAGTGCAACGTAACAGAAGAAATTTTAAGGAGGATTTTTAAATGAAGTATGCAGCATTAATGGAAGATAGGGAAATTGCTGTGAATTTTCTAATAGCAATTTTTAAAAAAACTATAAAAGGAATAACAAGGGAAGAAGAACGAGAATTAAATAAAAATATCTTAGAGCTTTTAGAGCTAGGGTATGAATATAAACAAATTAGAGAAGCACTGAATACAACAGATTACAGAATAGTTAAAGCGAAACATACGAAGGAGTCAGAGAATGAATAAGGTTATATTACTTGGAAGACTTACAAGAGATCCAGATTTAAGATTTGCAGCAGGAAGTGGAAAAGCTGTTGTTAGATTTACTATTGCAACAGCAAGACCAATGAAAAGAGATGAAGCAGATTTTATAAATTGTATAGCTTTTAATAAAGCTGGTGAAACAATAGCGCAATATCTAACAAAAGGTAATCAAATAGCGATTACAGGAAATATAAGAACAGGAAGTTATGAGAAAGATGGACAAGTAAGATATACAACAGATGTAATAGTAGATACATTTGAATTCGTAAGTGGAGATAAGAAAAATACTAATAATTCAAATAATAATTTTAATGCAGCAAATCAGGCTTTTAATCAGAATAATGATGATATGATGCCAATTGATGATGGAGGTATACCATTTTGATGAGCGATAGAAAGATATTAATAATTATTATAGGAGTATTGATCGTAGGAATTTTCAATATTGCTATGATCATTAAAGCAAAAAATAATTAATTTGGAGGCTATTAATGTGGGAAGAAAAGTACCTTATGAAATTAGAGAAAAGATTAAGAATGAATATATATCAGGAATTTCAATTAAATATCTTTCTAAAAAGTATAAGCTCAATGAAATGACGATAAGAAAAATTATAAATTCAAAATTAAGCAAAATGGTGAAAGGGTTGTGGAATAGATGATTTATAGACAAGGATAAAATCTATATAATTCGTAAAACCATACTAAAAAAACACTTCCGATAATAACTAATATGCGAACAACTTTGCGTTAAACGTTGATATGACAAGCGCATAGAGATTGAAAAAGATAGAAATTTAATGAGAATGATATTTTTTTTATCATTCTCAATTAGAAAAAGAAAAAATACGAAATATAAAAATAAATTAAGAAATAAAATACGTGAATATTTAAATTAGAACAAAAAAATAGCAACCGAGAATGTTATCGGCTACTATAAACAATAAAATGGACTATATTTTATTGTTGTAATTATACAATAAAAAGACAGAAGTTACAAGGAGAAATGGATAGAATGAGAGAAGATATTTTTAGAAAAACAGAAAAAAAATTATATAACTATTTTGATAAAGATAAGTTAATAAAAAGTTATAAACATAAAATAGAATGTTTATTAAAGTATAAAGAAGAATTAGAAGAGAAAGTTAAAACAGCTGATGTTGAAATAAATACAGATATAAAAGCAATAAGCTATGAAGAAAGAGTGCAAAGTAGTAGTGATGGAGTTGGTTATGCTGAAAGAATGATGATAGAAATGGTAGATAATTTAATAAATGAAAAAAGTAGAGTGAAAAAAGAGATATCTGATTTAGAGACAAGAATAAGAAGACTTGAATTAAATAATCAAATAATAGAAGAGAACATAACGATGTTGAAAGTAGAGCTTAAAGGATTTATAACAAATAAATATAAAGAGAAAAAATCAAATAGAGAAATAGCAATATCAATGAATATGAGTGAAGCAACAATAACAAGAGTAAAAAAACAAGCATTAAAAGTAATAGATAGTTGGGAAGAAACTTTATTTTGCATATAAATTAAAGAAAGGCTAAATAAAAATAGATTTATTTAAATATATGAGATATGGATATAAAATAAAAAGTTCTAAAAATTTTAGAACTTTTTATTTCTTTTCTTTTCTATAATTTCATTGGGTAAAGCACTAGGCAACAATATAATTGAACTTGCTGTTAATAGGAAACAAATAATCATTGTAAAAGAAGTAAATATATAATTATTAAATATATTAACAGTAAGGTGAATTATTAATAATATTAAAATTAAACATAAAGAAATATAAATTCTTTTTTTATAATTTTTTATATCAGCTAAAGGCGGTATATTTGAAAGTGTTCTTGAAAGAATATTTAAAAATAGTATACTCAAAAAAAATAATATACTTAATATCAAAAAAAGCTTAGTATAATGAACAACTTGTGCATTAGTAAATTGATCAAACAATAATATCACCTCTAATTTAATGAATCAAAATATTTATATATTCATATTTTATATAGTTATTAATTATCAATTAGTTTAAAGTTTTTAAATATTTGGATATATTATAATTATTTTAACAAATAAAGTTTAATTAATCTATATTAAATTTTATTATTTGGAATAATATTCTATGTTATATTAATTAACGGATATTAAATATGGAAAGGCAAGGTGTTTTTTTAATGAATAAAATTTATAAATTTCTATTAATCCCAACAATTGGTGTAATAGCAGGGATAGGATATCATTCAAATCATATAGTGAAACCAATTTCTAAAAATGTAATGTTATTAGCGCAGCACCAAAATAGTGCTGAAAAATTATCAGGGAATAGTGCTGTTAACTATATACAAAACCATTATTTAATGCAAAATCTTAATGGAACATTATATATAAAAAATGCTGCAATTGAAAATATTGATAGTAATACTTTAAATATTTTAAACAATCATTTAGCAACTTTAAATAAAGAAATTTTAGCCGGTGATATAAAATTTAAAGTTGAAAGGAAAAATAATATAGTAACTGTGCAGGCATATGATGTAAATAAATCTTTATTAACAAGAAAAGTAGAATTATACAATAAATCCATATCAAATAGTTTAAAGAGTAAGAGTTCAGAATTATTTGATTTACCAGCAAGATTTATAGTAGATGGTTATATTGATAATATTACTTATACATGGTACGGAGCATATGGAAATTGTCGCCAAGAATATTTACCTTGGTTGTATGATAATTTAAAAAACTCACCATTCCCATCACAAGCTTGGCTAAGTACAATTTGGACTGCTGAAAGAAATGGATATACTATAACTGTGACATGGATGGGTGGTTCAAATGGAGGCCATGTTACAAATATAAGTTATTAATGATGAAATTAAATAGAAATTTAAATGAAATTTTTTGATTAAAATATGAAATTAAATTTAAGTTTCTTATGATATAATAGGTATTATAAACTTTAAATATTCCGTTAATTGTTTGAAGTTTAAAATATCATTAAGTTTTTTGACCCGGTTATAATAGGTAACTGGGTCTTTTTCTATGTAAAAATATAAAAATTAATATAAAGATAAGCTCATAAATATCTATGAATATTTATGAGTTTATTTTTATATCTTAATATTGTTAATTGAGAAAAAACAAAACTATAAGAATATAAAAGTATAAAAGAGAAATAAAGAGTATGGGAATATTAAGATTTAAAAAATGGAATTTAACATAATATCTAAGAAATGTAAAGCTCAAAGACTAAATTATCGGTTAAAGGAGTAGAATAAATGAAAAAAGAGATAAAAGAATTTATAGAGCAGCTTAAATTCAATGAATTAACAATACAAAGTTATAAATATGATCTTAATGATTTTAATAAGTTTTTAGAAAAGAAAGAAATAAACTATTTTAAGATAGAAGATAAACAAAAGGTTATTGATAAATATTTAAAAAGTCTTTTAAAAAGAGACTATAAACCTAAAACTATAAATAGAAGATGTATATCATTAAATAAATTTAATAAATATTTTAAGATAGAGAATGTATGGGCAAAGGGATTAAGAATTCAAAAACAACTATTCTTAGAAGATGTTTTAAGTTCTAGAGAAGTAAAAAGATTATTAGCTAACTGTGATTCTAAAAGAGATAGAGCAATTATTTTAACTTTGTATGGAACAGGAATTAGAGTATCAGAACTTTTAGAATTAGAAGTTAGTGATATAAGCAAAAAATCCATATTTATTAAAGGTAAATATGGAAAGCATAGAGAAATTATTTTACCAGCAGTAACGAGAAAAGCAATCAAAGATTATTTAGAAGTAAGACCAGCAACTAAAGAAGTAAAGTTATTTACAGGAAGACAAGGAGCACTTGTAAGACAAACAATAAACTATACTTTGAGTAAGTATAGTAAAAAAGGTCATATAAAAAAAGAAAAAGGACATCCACATAGTTTTAGGCATTTGTTTTGCAAGAGACTAGCGGAACAAGGTGTATCTATAGATGCAATAGCAGAACTTGCAGGACATGAGAATTTAGAGACTACAAGAATATATACTAAGAGAACTAAAGAGGAGTTAGAAAGTGTTTTAAATAATTCTTTTGAACTCTGATAAATTAAAAAAAAGGTGAAATTATTGTGAATTTTTTTGATTGAGAGATAAAATTATATTTATATTTGATATGATATAATAGTTATAGGAAAAGTGAAAGCTTAAAAACCATTTTACAGACAAAATTATATAAAAAGAAAGAATTTAACTGCGGGTTTGCAGCTAAGTTCTTTTTTTATTTAAATATTTATTAATAGTATGTTTATTAATAAATGATATTATAGATATATATTATATAGGAGGAATTTAATTATGTTAAATGAAGGGATATATCATTTTACAAGTATAGATGCTTTAATTAAAATTATTTTAACTGATTCATTATTATTAAATAATATAAAAAATATGAATGATTTAACAGAGAGTGAAGCCTTATATGATAATATGTTTCTATTAAATAATGAAGAAACATATTCTAAGATACAATTTGAAGATGAAAGAAATAAACATAAAAAAGATCCATATGAAATAATAAAATATAAAAATAAGCTAAGAGAAAATGTTGAACATATAAAAAAAAATATATTTATATGTTCATTTAATAAGTTAAATAAAAATGAATCAATATATGAAAAATTTAGTTTGTGGGGATATTACGGAGATAAAAGTAGAGGAGTAGCTATAAAATTTAATGAAACTAAATTAAAAAAAATATTTGATAAGCTTGTTATTGATACCAATTTTATTGGTATACAAGATATAGTTAAATATGAAAACTATAATGATTTAGAAAGTATTAATGATAAGGCTCTTAAATTATTAATAAATAATAGATTGGAAGAATTATTAACTGTAAAATATTTTTCTAAAAGTATTGAGTGGAAGCATGAAAATGAATATAGATTTGTTATTTCATTAATAAAAGATTTATCGAAAAAATATGATAATGTACCAGATGAAATTTATCTTTTTAATATAATAGATTGCATTGACGAAATTATTGTAGGAGTTAAAATTTCAAAAAATGATATTGGCATTTTAAATTGCATCAAAGAAAAACTTTGTCCAAAGATAATATTTACGCCCGTTGAAAAGTATAAAAAAAAATTAATTTATGAAGATAAATTAATGGTTGAAGGAAAAGAAGCTATTTTAAAGAATATTCAACATACTCATTTGGGGATAACATTAACAGCTTATAGAGAGTCTGATTTTTATGCTAGATTTTTAAAAAAATTATGATACCTCTAAATAGTAAAAAGAGCAGCTCCATTTTATGGTTCTTTCTCATCTTTGGGTAAATAGAATAACTAACACATCAGAAAAGGGCATCCGAAAATGCCCTTTTGTTGTATGCTTATTTTTTTATACCCATACTTGAGTAAGAACCCATTTTATAGAACTGCTCTTTTATTAGTTATAATTAAATTCAGAAAGTTTAATTTCGATAAGTTCTTTAAGATTTGTTAAGTCTTCTTTTGTAGCTTTTTTATTAATAAAGCTTTTAGCTGTTGAGCGAGATTTTAAATAATTACTATATTCTTTATTTTTAGACTCCCAATTTTTATTGCGTTCATTTTGAGTTAATGCCAAAATTTTTCACCTTCTTTAAAACATAGTTTTAATTATAAATACAGTTAATGCTATTGAAAGACAAAAAGCAAAAAGTGCACATATAAAAAAGAAATAAGTTTTTACTGTATTTTTTTTCATTGTATATAATATGAGCAAATGATATAATTTTTTTAGAAAGATTAAGGGCTAAGCCCTTAACCTTATAACTTTTTGATTGTGTGCCAAACCGTTGCTAGGGCTAGTAGCAGACCGTTAAAGGCTAGTACACAAGTAGTCAGGTTTAGAATTACTTTTGTAAGTTTTTCTATGCCTGATTTTTTCTTTTTGCCCATATAATTATCACCTCCTTATAATATAATTATACTACATGTCGTACTGAAAAACAATATAAATAATAAAATAATAATGATTTTAAAATTCAAAATAGTGAAATTTTTATGCAAACTTTGTGAAATTAAAGTGAAATTTTTGTGCAAAAAATAGAAAAGTTTTATGTAATAAATCTGATAGAATTATATGTGTACCAAATATATTTATCCTTTATTCAAAAGAAATAACTTAGCTACGAGATTGTAGCTAAGTTATTTCTTTTGAATAAAGTTAATTGAGGTGAATTTAAATGTTAAAGAAGTTTTGTAGGTGTGGAAAAATCATACTACAAGAAAAAAAGTTATGTGATGAGTGCAAAAAGAAGTTTGAATATAAGAAGAAACTTCAAAATAAAGAAGGCTATCAAAACTATAAGAATAAAAGAAGTGATGATAAAGAGCAAAAGTTTTATGTTAGTAACGATTGGAAGTTTACAAGAGATGTAGCAAAGGATAGAGACAAAGGCTTATGTAAGTTGTGTGATAACAAAGGTAAGTTAAGCTTTGTTGATAATGTGCATCATATTGAAGAGCTTAAGGAAGCTTGGGAACTTAGATTGAATCTAAATAACCTAGTTTGTTTATGTGGTAGATGCCATTTTTACGTACATAAAAAATATAAAATGAGTAATGAAGATAAAAAAGCTATGCAGCAAAAATTAAAAGAACTTATATAGCTGGGTAGGGGGGATAGTAAAATATTTTTCAATGTCGTCCAAGTCCATATGTATATGTGCTCTCGTGCAAAAACTCCCTAAATGAAATTTTTTGCGTGGGTGGGATTGTCAGGGAATCCACAAAAATTGATTTTAAAAAAAGAAAAGCTTTTAAATTTTAATGAAAAAAGAAAGGTGGTGAGTAACATGGCTAGACCTAGGCAACCAACTGATTTACTAATTTTAAAAGGTAAGAAACATTTAACAAAAACAGAGATAAAAAATAGAAAATCAAATGAGGTGAAAGCTAACTGTGATAAGGTAAAAGCACCACTTTATTTAGAGAAAAATGAGAAAAAAGAGTTCAATAAAATAGCAAAAGAGTTAATTGAGATAGGAATTATGTCTAATTTAGATGTTGATTCACTATCTTTTTTTATTAAAATAAGAAAAGAATATTTAAAAATAACAAAAGATGTTGATCTTCGTGCACCAACTAAAGTTATAAAAATTTTAGATCGTGATAATGATGGGAATATTATTGATGAACATGAAGAAATTATATTAGATGAAGACTATGAGGCTCTTTTAAAAATGCAAATTAGAGTTTTAGAAACTTGCAGAAAATGTGCAGGTGATCTTGGGCTTACTATTTCAAGTAGATGTAAGTTAGTAGTTCCACAAGAAGTAGAAGATGAAGAAGAAAATAATTTTTCAAAGTTTATGTAGGTGAAAATGATGATAGATAGAGTAACTAAATATGCAAATGAAGTTCTTGATGGAATTATTATTACTGGTGAGCTAGTAAAACAAGCTTGTCGGCGACATTTAGATGATTTAGAAAAATCTAAATACAGTGATTATAAATATGAGTTTATAATAGAAAAGTCTTTATCTAATATAGATTTCTTTGAGAATTTAAGTTTTACAGATGGTAAAATGGCAGGAAAACAAATAGAGTTATTTGGGTTTCAAGATTTTATAATAGGTTCAATTTATGGTTGGGTGAATAAAGAAACTGGATATAGAAGATTTAAAAAAGCGTATCTTCAACTTGGAAGAAAAAACGCTAAATCATTACTTAGTGGAGGAAATGCAATTAAACTTAGTGGATTCGACCAATATCCTAATGCTCAAGTATATGCAACAGCTACAAAAATGAAGCAAGCAAGGATAGTTTGGAAACAAGCAGCTAATTTTATTAATATGGATTCGACTTTAAGAAAAATATTTAGAGTTCAGGATCATTCATCTACGATTACTTGTAGGGTCAACGGTTCTCAAATTATGGCTCTTGGTAGAGATACAGGAAGTATTGATGGATTTGATCCTCATGGTGGAATTATTGATGAATATCATAGTCATAAAACTAACCAAATGGTTAAATTACTTGAAGATGGAGCAGTTAACCAAGATGAATATTTAATTTTAATTATTACAACAGCAGGATTTAATTTAAATGGTCCATGTTATAAAGAATGGGAATATTGCAAACAAATACTTGCTGGAACAACAGAAAATGAAGAATATTTTGTTTATATAGCTCAAATGGATAAAGAAGATGATATCTGGGATTATAAAAATTGGGTAAAAGCGAATCCTTTAGTAGCAAATTTACCTCAGGCTTTAGAAAACTTAAAGCGTTTTGCAAAAGAATCTAAAGAAAAAGGTGGAGAAGATTTAAGAAACTTTTTAACTAAGTCATTAAATGTATGGTATGAATTTAGTGATAGTCAGTATATTAGCCCAACAGAGTTTAAAAAATGTGGATGCAAAAAAACTTTGGATGATTTCAGAGGTGAAGTTTGTTTTGTAGGATTAGATTTAAGTAGTGGTGGGGATTTAACATCTTTAGCACTTATTTTTGTTTACTATGAAGATGGAATTAAAAAATATTTTATTCATTCTCATAGTTTTATTCCTGCAAAACGAGTTATAGAACATATTCAAACTGATGATGTTCCATATGATGTTTGGATAAATCAAGGATTGCTTACAGTGACAGAAACACTTGGAGGAATAAAAACTGATTATCGATATATAGTTAGATATTTAAACAACTTAGTAGAAGAATATGATTTAAAAATTGAGCAACTTGGATATGATCCCCATAATGCAGATGCATTTTTACAAGACTTAGAAGAACTTGGATGTGATTGTATTGAGATATATCAAACTTGTAAGTATCTTAACGACCCAACGGAAGATTTTCAATTAGAAGTTAAAGCGGAAAATATTCAGTATAACAATTCTAATGAATTACTTGCTTGGAGTGTTGTAAATGCTAAAACAGTTTCAAATGCAGCAGGAGAAATTAAAATTGATAAAAATAAAAGAGTAAAAAGAATAGATCCAGTAGATGCAATAATCGATGCTTATAAATTGGTCTTTAAACAAGAAAGACTTTCAAGTATTGATGTTAATAAATATGCTGATAAAGATTTCTTAAATAAATTATGGAGTTGATTAGATGGAAAAAATTAAAAATGTTTTTTGTAATTACTTAGAAGATTTTTTAATCATTATAGGTCTTATTATAATATCTACAATGACATTACTGTTTAGTATCTGGCTTGGTATGTATGTTATAGGAGTAATATTTATAATTTTAGGTATTTACTTTGCTAGAAATCCTTTGAATAGGAGGGAATAGATTATGCTTTTTAGAAAAAAAGTAAAAAATGAAATGGAAAGTATCTCGATAGATGATAAAAATATACTAGATTGGCTTGGAATAAAACAATCTGATACATCTATAAATGGTAAAAGTTGCTTAAAACAAACAACAGTATTTAGTTGCATAAGGATTCTAAGTGATAACGTAAGTAAATTGCCTGTAAAGATATATCAAAATAATAATGGTATTAAAAGAATTTCTAATAGTCCTTTGGAATATCTATTAAGATTTAGACCTAATGAATTTATGAGTGCTAGTGATTTTTGGAAATCAGTCGAAGTTCAAAGAAATATATATGGCAATGCTTTTGTGGCAATAGAATTTAATGGAAAAGGACAGGTTAGTGGTTTATATCCACTTGAATCTTCTAATATGCAAATTTTCATTGATAATGAAGGTATTCTTGGGTCAGACAATGTTATGTGGTATTTATATACTGATAATATCGGAGTCCAACATAAGTTTATGAGCAGTGAGATATTACATTTTAAAGGACTTACTACAAATGGACTTATAGGACTTAGTGTTATAGATCAATTGCAACATTTAGTTGAAAGTGGAAAAAGTTCAGAAGTATATTTAAATAATTTCTTTAAAAACGGATTACAGGTAAAAGGAATCATTCAATATGCAGGTGATTTAAATAAAGAAGCAGAAAATACTTTTAGAGAGAAATTTGAGCAAATGAGCAGTGGACTTAAAAATGCTCATAGAGTAGCGTTACTTCCAATTGGATATAAGTATGAAGCAATAGGTAGTAAACTTGTTGATGCTCAGTTCCTTGAGAATACACAGCTTAATATAAGACAAATAGCAGCAGCTTTTGGTATTAAGATGCATCAAATAAATGATTTGGAAAAAGCAACTCATTCTAATGTATCAGAGCAGAATAGAAGTTTCTATGTTGATACGCTTCAACCCATTTTAAATATGTATGAGCTTGAAATGGACTATAAGTTGTTCCTAACAAGCCAAATTAGAAATGGTATATATGCAAAGTTTGGTATAGATACAATTCTTAGAGCAGATATACAAACAAGATATCAAAGTTATCAAATAGCAATACAAAATGGTTTTAAAACTCCAAACGAAATAAGAGAACTTGAAGAAGATGCTCCAATGGATGGGGCAGATGTTTTAATTGTTAATGGTAATATGATTCCTGTTAGTTTAGCAGGAACACGAACACAAGATAACACCAAAGGAGGTGATTGATAATGGCAACTAAGATTAATGTTAATGGTCCAATTATATCAAGTGATGAACAATGGATTTATAATTACTTTGGAATAGATGCAACATCATCAAAAAGTATTGAAAACAGTTTAAATATGGCTAAAGGTGATGAACTTGAAGTTTCAATTAATAGCCCAGGTGGTTATGTTGACGAAGGTTCTGCAATTTATACTATGCTTAAAGATTATGCGGGCAATGTAACTGTAAAAATAGTTGGAATGGCAGCAAGTGCAGCAAGTGTAATAGCTATGGCGGGTGATAAAATTATGATTTCACCAACAGCTAGACTTATGATTCATAATGCTAGTGGTGGAGTTTGTGGCGATTATAGAGATATGACTCATAATGCACAGGTATTAAAAGATTGTAATGAAGCTATTTCAAATGCATATGCTTTAAAAACAGGTATGAAAAAAGAAGATTTATTAAATTTAATGGATGAAACAACGTTTATGAACGCAACTAAAGCTAAGGAACTTGGTTTTGTTGATGAAATAATGTTTGATACATCAAATAAATTAACTAATAGTATAGATTCAGGTATGATTTCTAAACTTGTTATTGATAAAATGAGAAACGCTGGACCAGAATCATTCAAAAATAAAGATATCAATACTCAAAATGATGATACCAATCCACCTATTAGAGTAGTTCTAAATGAAAATAATAAAAATGCTAAGGTTAAAATAGTTGAAAATAAAGAAGAAAATGAATTAAATATGTTAAAAGCAAAGTTAGAACTCAAAAGTAAATGTGTTTCTAGCTTTTTATTATGCACAAATGAAAGGATGATATAAATTATGTCAAAGCAATTAAGAGAATTATTAAACCAATTATCAAATAAAAATGAGGCTTTAATAGCTTTAAATTCTAAAGAAGGAGTAACTATTGAAGAACTAAAAAATGCATCAAATGAAATAGATTTACTTCAAACTAAGATAGAAGCTCAAAAAAAAGCTGATGAAATAGCTAAAAACTTTGAAGACCCTGATAATAGTACACCAGTTAAAGGTGGTTCAGATAATGTTGTTTATAATAGTGCATTATTTACAAAAGCAATTGCAGATAATCTTCTTAAGCAGAGAAATCAACCAGGCTTAAAGTTTACTGATAAAGAAACGAATGTTATAACAGGAAATATTGGTGAAGATGGTGGATATGCAGTTCCAGTAGATATGCAAACTAAAATCAATACAATATTAAAAGATACAACAGATTTATATAATTTAACAGATTATGAGCTTGTTGTAGCTAAAAGTGGTAGTAGAGTATATGAAACAAGAGCTAAACAAAAACCTATGCAGCCAATAACAGAAAGCCAAGTTATTCCAAGTGCTGGAGACAATCCAAAACTACAAAAATTTACATGGAGCCTTAAAGATTTAGGTGATTTTATGTCTATTCCAAATGATTTATTAAAATATGCTGATGCATCACTTGAAACATGGATTATTAATTGGTTTGTAGATAAAGTTAGAATTACAAGAAACTCAGAAATTTTATATGGTGTGGGTGGTGATGATCATGCAACAGGAATATTTAAATCAAATGCATATACAAAGGTTGAGATGCCTAAAACACCACAACTTGCAGATTTTAAAAAAGCAAAAAATGTTACTCTTTTAAATATCTTTAAATCAACATCTAGCTGGATTGTAAACCAAGATGGATTTAATTATTTAGATTCACTTGAAGATAAGCTTGGAAAACCTTATTTACAACCTGACCCAAAACAATCAACACAATATTTATTCTTAGGACTTCCAGTTATTGAATTACCTAATGATGTAATGATAACAGATGCTAATATTCCTATATTACTTGGAGATCCAAAACAAGGTTATAAATATGTTTCAGATGGAGCATATCAACTCGCTACAACAAATATTGGTGCTGGTGCTTTTGAGACTAATACAACAAAAGCACGAATCATGATGAGTATGGATGGAAATTCAAAAGATTCTGATGCTTTATTAATTTTAGAAATTCCAAAAGACGGAATTGAAGTTGCAAATTCAGGAACAAACGAAGAAAAACCAACAGTTTAAATAAATGATAATGACATTAGAAGAAGCTAAAGAGTATGCAAGAGTTGATGCGAGTGATGATGATAATCTCGTAACAGCTCTTATACTTGCTGCTGAAGAATATTTATTTAATGCAACTGGAATAAGATTTACAGCAGAATCTAATATAGCAGTTCTTTATTGCAAAGTATTAGTTTATGATTGGTATACTCATAGACAACTAGGAGCTGATAAGAAAGTCTCTGATAGAATTAGATATACTTTAACATCAATGATGGCACAGCTACAAAATTGTGGAGTTGATACAGATGGAACTAAATAATAGAATTAGTTTTTATAAAAAAGAAAATCTTCTTGATGATAATGGATATAGAATAACTAATAAACCTAATATAGAATATAAATGTTGGGCGGATATTAATAAGTACTTTAGTAAATTACAGTTTGCATCTATAAATTTAGATATAAATAAAAGTCTTAATATAAGAATTAGATATTCAAAGCAAATTAATGAATTGTTATCTGATGAAACTGTAAAAGATATTGAAATTCTATTCAATAACATTAGTTATACAATAGCTAGCGTAGACCCGTACAGATATCCAAAAGAATATATAGTAATTGTGGCAGTAGCTCATGAGTGATTGCACTTTTGATATAAGTGGATTAGATACACTTATGACAAAGGTAATGGAATTATCTAATCCTTATGAAATAGCTAAAGTAACTAAAAATATTATTACTAAAGAAGGTAAAGAAATACAAAGTACAGCGAAAGAATTAGCGCCAGTAAGTGCGGACCATCACGACTCAGGAAGGTGGAATAAATCAGGACATTTTAGAACGCAACCACCAGAGCATATGGCAAGTGCTATACCACTTAAAATTAAAAAGAATTTTGCAGAGATTGGATGGGACAAAAGTGATACTAGTCCATATTTTTATGCAAAGTTTGAAGAATGGGGAACATCAAGACATGCTCCGCATCCATTTTTACAATCAGCACTTGAAAAACATAAAGATGATTTTTTTGAATTAGTTCAATCAACATTTTCTGAGATGGTTAAAAGTGCTTTAGAATAGGAGAAAATGTGATAAATAAAGATATAGACTTAGATTCTTATATATATAAATTGCTAAATAATCTAGGTATACCAGTAAGATTCGGTTGGTACGACGCTTCTATAAAAGATACTCATATAACATATCAACCCTATAATATTTTTACGGATGCTAGTGACTATGCAAATGATAAGTGTAAATTAATAAAATCATCTTATCAGGTTGATATATGGAGTCTTGATAGAAAGAGTTTAAATGATTTTAAAGCTAAAATAACTAAATTAATCTTAGATAATGATAGTTGTTACTTTAACGACTCTCGTTATTTTTTTGAAACAGATACTAAAGTTTATAGATATTGCATCAGATTTACAATAATACAAATGATGTAAAAAGAAAGGAATTGATGATATGACAACAAATGAATTAAATACTTTTGGTAAGTTTATAGGTTTATCAAACATAGTTATAGCCAAAGTTTTAAAAAATACAACAACAGAATTTATAACAGATACTCCAATATATTTAGCAGATTCATTATCTATTAAATATACACCTAAATACGATTCACAAACATTTTATGGCAATAATATAGCAAAACAAGTTATGAGTTCTTTTAAAGAATCTGATATTGAAGTTAAAACAGCCACACTTCCACTTGATAGAGTAGCTTTATTACTCGGCAAAACAGTTGACAAAAATGGAACTGTAATAGATAGCGCTAATGATATAGCACCAACTTTTTCATTAGGTTATAGATCAGAGAAATCAGATGGAACAGCAGAACTTACTTGGGTTTATTGTGTTACATTCGCAGACCCAGTAAGTTCTTATGATTCTAAAACTGATAAAATGAAAGGTCAAGATATAACAATTAAAGGTACAGCTCTTTCAAGAGAAAAAGATAATCATATTAGAGTTAGAAATGGTGAAAATGATTTTATAGATGTAGGTATAAAAACTGCGCAAGATATACTTGATACTTGGTTTTCAAAAGTATATGAGCCAGATGGAATATTAACTCCAGCAATGCCAATTCCTCAAATACCAGAAAAGCCAACAGTATAATTATTTGAATTTTAGAACTGAGATATAAGCATCTCAGTTCTTTTTAATTAATATAAAAAATATAAAAGTGAGGTAATTTAAAAATGAAAATTATAGTAAATGGAAAAGAGTTTAGAACAGAAAAGATAATGGCATCATCTATTATAAAATCTGAAAAAGTATTAGAAGTTATGAATAAATTTGCAAATAAAAGTGATGAAGAAGTTCAAAAAGAACTTATAAAAGAAGGTGGCATGGGACAAATGCTAGTTACTATGGCTGATTTTATAGTAAGTGTATTTGATAACAAATTTACAACAGACGATATTATTAACCAATTTGAACTTGGAGATATATTTATGCTATGCACTGAAAGTAATAGAGCGGTTAGCGAAAGAAATGAAAAATCAATATCTAAATATAAAAATTTAGCTGAACAACTTTAATGAATGAAAATGAATTAGGATTATTTATTAAAGTAAATGGTATTGATCATAAACTTCATACAGCTTCTATAAAAGGCAAAAATATATTCGCTTATTTAGAGCTTAAACAATTTTTACAGAAATCAAATAAAGAAAATATAGTTGATATTGAAAATAATAATAAGTATTTAACATTACTATCGAACTTATGTTGTACCTTTTTACAAATAGATGTATCAGCATCCCAACTTCTTAATAATAGCGGTTTAAATGAAATTAAAGATAAAGTTAAAGTTTTATTTGATTATATACAGTATTTAATAGAACCTTTGCTACAACAAGCTTTTAAGCGTTTTATAACTACCGAAAAACCAGTTGTAAAGAAAAAATCTTTATTTGATGAATATGATAAAGAAAAAAATATTAAAAAATATGAAGATAACGCAGAAAACCAACTTAATATTTTACTATCTTTATATAATATTGCATTAGAAAAAAATCAGAGTTTTTATGATATCGATGAAAAAATAGACTTTATAAGATTCCTTAAGTGGGCAGATTATTATTTAAATATTATTGTGCCACTTGAAGAAGCAAATAAAAAGAATGAAAGATCTTAGAAAGGAGGTTTCAAAGAATGAGTAATGAAGTAGTTGTAAAGATAGGTTTATCAGCTAGAGAGTTTCAACAAGGTATGAGACAAATGCAAAATGAACTAAGACAATCAATGTCTGAATTTGATTTAGCATCTGAAAAAGCTAAACTCTTTGGTACAACAACAGATTATCTTGGAGCACAGGTTGAAAAGCTTAGTGCAAAGCTTGAAGCAGAAACTGCGATGCTTGAAGAACAAAAAGTATTTATAACTCAGCTTGAAGGAAATCAATTAAAACTCGCTGAGGCTCAAAAAGCAGTTGAAGTATCCCTTGCCGATTTAAATAATGAAAGAAAAGAAGCATTAGGTGAATATGGAGCTGAAAGTGAGCAAGTAAAAGCTTTAGATATAAGTATTGCATCTCTTAATAAAGAATACGTAGCACTTGATAGAAGCATTGCAGCAAATAATACTTCACTCGCAAGAGCAAGTGCACAAGCTAATAGAACAGAAATATCTACAATGAGAACCGAGGCTAGCTTAAATGGATTAAATAGACAACTTGCTACGAGGCATTTAGATTCATTTGCTAGCGGAATGGGGAAAATCTCAACTGGAGCAGATAGAGTAGCAAGTAAATTAATGCCACTTAGCTTAGGTATTGGGGTTGTTGGTGCTGCGAGTGCTTATAATAGCATCAAATTTGAAGAATCAATGTCTAAAGTTGGAACAATAGCTGATACTTCTCAAGTTCCAATATCAACATTAAAAAAAGAAATACTTAATCTATCAACTCAAACTGGAACTAGCGCAAGTGATATTGCAGAAGCTACTTATCAAGCAATATCAGCTGGACGAGAAACGAAAGACGCAGTAGAATTTGTTGCACAAGCAAATAAACTCGCAACAGCTGGATTTGCTAACAGTGCTGATGTAGTTAAAACACTAGCAGTTGCTATGAACTCATACGGAATGAAAGCTAGTCAAGTTGGAAGTGTTTCAGATAAATTATTAGAAGTTCAAAACTTAGGTATCACATCAGTAAAAGAGCTAGGGCAAACTTTAGCACCTGTTATTCAAATAGCAGGTGGTGCACATGTTAGTTTTAATGATTTAACAACTTCTATGGCATTACTAACTCAAGCAAGTGGAGATACGTCACTATCTGCAACTCAGCTTAAAGGAATGATTGCAGAACTAAATAAAACTGGTAGTAAAAGTTCTAATATATTAGAGAAATTAACTCACAAATCATTTTCAGAACTTATGAAAAGTGGAATGAGTTTAGGACAAGTCATTCAATTATTACAAGGGTATGCAGATAAAAGTCATACATCAATAAATAATTTATTTGGGAATATTAGAGCTGGTGGAGCTGCATTAGCAATGAGTCAAGCTGGATTAGGTTCTTATAATACAATGTTAGGGAAAATTAAAAACAGTGCTGGTTTAACTGATAAATCATTTAAAGAAATGACTAATACAACTGGATTTAAGCTAAAAAAAGCTTTTATAGAATTACAAAATAGTTCTATAAAACTTGGTGATTCATTAACACCTATAATTATTATAATATCAAAAGGTGTTACTAAAATAGCTGCATCTATAAATAAATTATCTCCAGCACAACTTAAAATAATTACTGAAGTTGGTTTAAGCATCATTGCATTTACTGGATTTATGAAAGTATTAAGTTTAGTTACTGGAGGTCTTGGAAGTCTTGCAAAAGGATTATCAAGTAGCATTAAATTCTTTATGAAAGGTGAAGAAGGCATTAGCGGATTTACCAAAGTATTAAAAGGTACTAGCAAAATAGCTAAAGGCACAGGTTCAATTATAGCTAAATCAGCTAAAGGTATTGGAAAAGCATTTTCGCTTATGGGGAAAGGAGCTCTTAAAACATTTTCTCTTATGGGAAAAGGAATATCAAATTCTGCTAAACTGATTTCTAAAGGTGCTGTACAAAGCTTTAGTTTAATGAAAACTGGAATTATGAAATCTATGGAAGGTATACAAACAGGTTCTATCAAAGCTTTTAATCTTATGAAAACTGGAACTCTTAAGTCTATTGGATTCATTAAAGATGGTGCTATTAAAAGCTTTAGTGCAATGAAATCAGGTATACTTACAGCTAGTTCTGCAATCGGAAACGGATTCAGTAAAATGGCATCTGTTATAGGTTCAGGCGCTAAAAGTATTATATCTGGATTAAGAGCAGTATGGGCTACTATGCTTGCAAATCCAATAATTCTAATAATTGCAGCTATTGTTGCAATTGGAGTTGCATTATATGAATGTTATGAGCATTGTGCTTGGTTTAGAAATAAAGTTGATTATATTTGGAAAGAAATCCAAATATTATTCCAAGGTTTTTTAAACTTCTTTTCAGATGTTTTTAAAGGAAAGTTTACAGGAGTTTTAGGAGCTTTAGTTGCTCCACTTCGTTTCTTTATGCAAAATTGTGCAACTGCTTGGACTAGTATAAAACTTATTTTTAATGGATTTATAGAATTCTTTGAAGGTGTATTCACAGGTAATTGGTCAAAAGCTTTTGCAGGATTAAAAGAAATTTTTGCAGGTATTTGGAATTCACTTTCTGGAATAGCATCTAATGCAATGAATGCCGTATTATCTATTGTTATGCCAATTATAAATACTATTTCATCTGCATTTAAAGGTTTAATGAGCGGAATACATGCTGTTGGACACGCAGCTTCATCAATTGGACATGCAGCCGCACAAGCAATTGGATTTAGCGTAGTCATTCCTCATGCTAATGAACCTATTCAAAATAAGCAATCAAAATTTTTAGCTATGCCTATTAATCAGAAAAAGCCTGTTAATTTTAGTTTAGCAAGTCAATCTGCTACAAGTTTAAATTCTTTAAATAGCTTAACAACAGGAGTATCTAGCACTGGTGGTATATTGAAAGATTCAATTGATGAAATAAATATTGAAGGAATAATAAATAATGCTATGGATAAAATAATTTCTAAAATTGATAATGATAAAGATCATAAAGAAATTAATTTAAAAGTTATTTTAGATGGTAAACAAATAGCTTATGCCAGCAATAGCTATCAAAACAGATTAAACGGAAAAGAAATAGAATTGCAAAAAAGATTGAGAGGTATAACATGAAATATTTAGAATTTAACAATTATTCATCAACAGATTTTGGATTAGGAATTCTAAGTGTTAATTTAGGTGTTCCTAGTCCTAATCTAATTATAGAAAAGTTACCTTATTGCAATGGAAGTTATGATTTTAGCACAGTTGTGACTGGTGGACTTATGACTTATGGTGATAGGACTATAACAGTGAATTTTAATTATTTAGAAAAAAGTATAAGTAAGGTATATGAAACTTTTTCAAAAGTAAGCTCTTGGTTATTAAGTGGACCAAAAGGTAGTTTAACATTTAATTATATCAATGGATTTTATACCGGTAGATGCACTCAAATAAGTGATTTAAAAACATTTATACTACTTGGTACATTCACAGCTACATTTACATGTAATCCCTTCTTGGATTGCGGTGAGTACGGATACTGGTTATGGAATCCTTTTAATTTAAAGACAGGAGTTGCAGAAGTTTCAAAATGGACTGTTAATTCAAATGATATAGTTACTATTGTTAATAAAGGAAGTTCAATAAATCCTGTAATTAACTCAGATAAGGAAGTTTCTTTAATATTTAATAGCAATACTTATAAATTAAATATTGGCGATAATAAGCCCTTTGGGTTAATTTTATCCAACGGAGAAAATGATATAAGAATATTAGATAGCGATAATGCTACTCTAAAATTTAATTTTAGAAAGGAATATATTTAATGGCAAATATAGATAAAGAAATTCAAACAATTCAAACATCTATCTACGGTAATCAAATTACAGAATCAATAGTTAATGGACTTACAGCTGTAAATAATGAAGTAGAAACACTTTCAAGTGATCAACAAACTTTTGAAGCTAATATAACTGGGCAACTAGAAACTGCGTCAACTAGTCAATCCGCTTTTGAAGCTACTATAAATAACCAAATAGAATCTTCAAATAATGATATTGCTGCAATGAAAGAAGTTGTAGATAATTCAAAAGAGATTATTAACAATGCAGGAGATTTAGCTCAAAAGGTTGCAACACTTGGAAGCACAATTGTAAATTCAACAAATGATAACGTGCAAAAATTTAATGATATAAATAGCACGGTTCAAAGAATAAATTTAATACCAGATTCTAATTTTCAAGGAGATTATGCAAATAACGGGATTGCTGGTTCTGGTGAATATGCAATAAGACATACGGGATATCAATTAGAAGCAGGGAAGAAATATATGTTTTCAGCAAAGGCAAATGTTACTAAAGAACTTAATGCGCAAGGCGGACATGTTCAAATTGCAATTCAGGATGATACATTTTCTAATGATGATGCTTTAATGTTTTTTAATTCACTCACCCCAACAACTCAATCAGTTGTATTTATCCCAACAACAACTCAATATTTTCAAGCTATTTCTTATACTGTTGTAAATGGAGAAATTGTAACAACTTGTTCTGGAATAACATCATGGTATTGCTTAGTTGAAGGAGATATAGCAAGTGATAAATGGATGCCTTGCCCACTTGACTTGGATGGTGGTATTAATTTATTTGGTAATAGTAATTTTGGAAGTGTTGGAAATACTACAAGTGTTAACGGAGTATATTGGAATACAACAGAAGTAGAATTGCTTGCTAATGAACCTTATACATTTACAGCTAGTGCAAGTTCAGAAAATAACACAAATAATTCTGGAGCTCTATGTCTTATGTATAATTCCGATTGGTCTCAATCAGTTAATTTATTCTTTGAACCAACAAATAATCCTAAAATTATGAGTGTAACTTTTATTCCAACTAAAACAGATAAATATAATTTTGGTTTTTATTCAAGAGCATTCGATGGAACTGGATATAATATTAATTGTACATTGTATTGGTATACCCTGGTCCATGGTTCAAAACGAAAAGCTTGGCTTCCTAGCATTGCAGATATAAAAGGAAAAACACCACTTCAACTTGCAGCAATTGGTAAGCAAACAACACAAATGATGTTAGCTCAAACAAATACACAAAAACAAACACAAGGATTAGGAGTTGCTACAAGTCAATTAATGCTAGAAAATAATCAACTAAAAGCACAAGTTAAAAGTCTTGCACAAATAATTATAGAAATGAAATTAAATAAATAAAGAGAGGATGATAAATATGGATTTTAATACATGGAAAGAATTTTATGGATGGGGATTTGCCTCAAAAGAGCAATTACAACAAGCCGTAAAACAAAATATACTTACAATAGCTCAATACAAAGAAATTACAGGAGATGATTATATAATCACTGTACCTAGTATTAAACCAAGTGAGCCAGCAACAACTAACATTCAACCAGCAGATGTTAAACCAATTGTGCCGGACATATCTACTCAACCAGTAGATATTAAACCGATTATACCAGAGGTAACTACTCAACCTAAAGTACCGGTAGAAACTATTAACCCAACAACACAAACTATTAGCTAAAGCTAGTAGTTATTTTTATGCCTACATACTAATTTTGATGTGTAGGCATTTTATTAAAGAAAGGGAATCTATATGTTTAAAGTAAGGATAAAAGGAACTAATGAAGAAATTAAATGCTTAACTAAATCTATAAAATTCACAAAAAATACAGCTTCAATATTAACTTTTGAATTAGGTATTAATAGTACAAAATATAATAAATTAAAAAAGTATTTAGATTATATAGAGGTAGTTGATGAAAGAACTAATACACTAGTTTTTACTGGTAGGGTTATATCGAACTCAATAGGTATGAATAGCACTGGTGAATTTACTAATACAATAGTTTGTGAGAGTAGTCTTAATTACTTAAATGATACTTACGTAGGTGTTTGGGAATTTCATCCTTTAGAAGTACCTCCAAAATCGCCAGTAGGCGCAATAGCAAATGCTACAGTTATCACTTTTTTAACTAAATTATTAGATAACCACAATTCTAAAGTTGGAAAAGAGAAGAAAATCCAACTTGGTACTATAGAAATTAATGACCCTGTATATATAAAAACTAATTACGAAAGTAGTTTAGAAGATTTAATATCTAAGATCTTAAATAGGCACGATGGATATTTAATTATACGATATGAAAATGGTATAAACTATTTAGATTACTTACTTAATAGTCCAATAACTAATGTTCAAACCGTAGAGCTTGGTACTAATATGCAATCAATTGATATAGATGATAGCGATACAAACATATTTACTAGAGTAATCCCTTTTGGCAAAAACAATATCGGTATCAATAGTGTCAATAATGGTATTGAATATGTTCAAGATGATAACTTAGTTACTAAATATGGAGTTATTGAAAAAGTGATGAAATGGGAGGATGTAACTATTCCTCAAAATTTATTCAATAAGGCTAAAGCAGTTTTTTCACAAGTAAAATTAAATGCTGATTGTATTAAATTAACAGCTCTAGATTTAAGTTATATAGACAATAATTTTAACGAATTAAAACTATACACCCCTGTAAGAGTTATAAATAAAGCCTTAGAGTATGATAGTGTTCATGAAATAGTTTCTATATCATTAGATTTAAATAATCCATTTAAAAGCACATTTGATTTAAATCAGAGTGATATTACAGCTAACGATAATGTTAGTAGTGCAATAGCTCAAATAAATTCTAATAAGATAGAAATAGTTTCAATAGGCAGTGAATTAGAAACAAAGGTATCAAGTTCTGATTTTGAAACTTATAGAACTCAATCAGCTAATGAAATACAAGAAACTGTTAAAGATATAAATTCAAATATTGAAAGTACAACTACAAAACTTTCAAATGAAATAAGCGATAAAATATCTAGTGCTGATATGAGCTCTGAATTAAAACAACAATTAAATGAATTTGATTTTACAATTGGAGGTAATACTCCTTTGAAGATTACTCAAGAAGAACTTGATTGTAAATTTAAAGATGGTAGTGAGGCTATTATCGGAGAAGACGGATTTTATTATAAAAGTGGCGATGGAAAGTATAGTTATCATTGTCTTTATTATCATGATTCAATTACAAAAGTAAAAAGTGGAGAAAGTAGAACTATAACAGTCCCAGAGATATTTAGAGGAAAAGACTATAAAATTGCTTACTGGCTTGGGAATGTTTTTTCACAGAATGCAACTGATTGCATTAACAGTTATGATGTTGAACTTTTATCTAATGATAAAGATAATCTAACATTTAGTATAAAAGTAAGTATCATGTCCTTCAATCCTAGGACAGAAACAAGCCCATCATGGCGAGGGTATGGAAATATAGTTTATACAATTTTAGCATAAAGGAAATAAAAGAATGAATGAAGAAAAATTAGAAATTATATTACAGGATCATAAAGAAAGAATCATTAAAAATGAGGATAATATAAACAAATTAGAAGAAAAAATATCTGAACAAATAACAGAAATTGCAGAAACTCGAAATGATTTAAAGAATCTATGTAGATCAGTAGATGGATTAACAAGTATGATGAAATATTTATGTATGACACTTGCTGGATTTCTACTTGGTTTCTTTGTTTGGATGATTCAAAATCATTTTGTAATACATTAAAATTAGGGGGATTTACAATGAGTAAATTAAAAGAAATAGGAAAAAGATTAAAAAATACAGGAACTATTATAGCAATAGCAGGAGCAATTATTTTAATTTTAAATAATGTTGGAGTAATAGTGGATAATGAAAAAATAATGTATATAATAAATGCCTTATGTGGTATTGGAGTAGCACTTGGTGTACTAAATAACCCAACAACAAAAGGTTTAAGCAAATAATAATATTCATGGCAATAGAAGGTTAGAGCGTAAAGGCTCTTTTTTTATTGCCTAAATTCAAAATAAATAAAATAAAAATGAAAGAAGGAATTAAAAATGATGAACATTAAAGGAATAGATATATCAATGTTTCAACCAAATATAAATTTAGAGGAAGTTTCAAATCAAGGATATAAAGTATGTTATATCAAAGCAACAGAAGGACAAACTTACACAGATCCATTACTTATGCAA
>JBOFIK010000012.1:0-10960 GCA_051650125.1 Sarcina sp.
TTTCTTTCATATTCCCTTTGCACATTTCTATAATTCTACTTCCAAGCCCTTCGTCAATATCTAAGAGCTTGTCCGTATTAAGTTCTGTGCTAATGATCATTGGCATATTGTTTAAATATCTGTGATTTACAATTTCAAACATTATGTTAATATCACTCTCAGTTATTTTTCCCTTAAATGCATCATCCATAAACAAAACATCAGCATCATTCATTTTTATTTCTCCTTAATTATGTTTTACTTTTAACTTAACTGTATTTAAATTTATTTTGAAATGCATTATTATCTAAATCTATTTTTATTTATAATTACAAAATCATATGCATCTATTTCTTTTTTAATTTGTTTTTGTTTAAATTTATCATTGTAAGTATCATTGATGAACTTTTTAACAAATTCGCTTTTACTCATTTTCATCATATCCTTTTAACTCCTCACATTCGTTTTTAAGCGCATTTTACATTCTACCAACAAAAATATATTATTTAAATATAAAAACCTCACATATGCACCTTTATATCATTTATGCTTATATCACTAATAAAATCCATATAATTCATTCTCTTCTTTTTCATAATCATATTCTCTACCTTTAAAGTTACCATTAGCCTTTACTTCTTTTGTAATATTGTTATTTATAGTAACTTCTTTAGATTTAGAATTTTCTACTAAAGCTTTTTTAACATAAGCACCAACATTCTTTATTTCACTTGGATTGTTTATTGCTGCAATAACTCTTAATATCTCTTTTAAGTTATATCCAAGTAATAGTTGCTCTGTTACTTTCCTACTAAGCTTTAAATTTATTTTAGAAGTTTCTCTTAAAATTAAATCTATATCACTTTCTATTTCTTCTTCTTCAACTTTTTCTTTAGAAGAAGATTTCTTAGTCTTATTTATATTAGTCTTATTTATATTAGTCTTATTAGTGGGTATTTTTTGCCCTTCTTGATGGGTATTTTTTGCCTTTCTTGATGGGTATTTTTTACCTATCAGTTGATATGACTGACTTTCAGATACTTCAACCTGCAATAAATACAATCTATTTGGAAGGTTAAGCCCTTGTCTAACAATAAATATTAAATCCATAGATTCTAATTCTTTTAAATATTTTCTTAATGTTTTAGGTTGACTTATTCCAAGAACTTCACAAAGATCTTCTTGATTGAACAAAAAGAAAACTCTTTGTTTATCATCAATCCAACCATTTTCTATTGATATGCTATTTCTATCAGCTAATATCCCATAAGTTAATTTAGCCATCGGTGATAGTGAACTGTATTTGCTTTCTTTAACCATAAATATTTTAGGTATTTGATAATATTTATTTCTACTTTCCGTCTCCAATGTAAAAAATCTTTTGTTATTCATATCCCTATTCTCCTGTATTTATCTTTTTAATTTTTTTACAATGCAAAATACCATCAAGGTATGCATTAATATATTTTTTTGTTTCTTCATCAACATCTTGAAGTTCAATGCTGAAATCCAATATTTTTCTTTTTATATGATCCATTTTTTCTTCGTTCATAAGCCCTCCTAAATCTAGTTGTTAACATAATTATATCATATATGTTTAAAAAGTAAACATATATTGAATATTATATTATATTTTGTTTACTTATATCCCTTTATGTTGACTTTGTAAACTCATTGAAATATAATTACATAGAAAAGGAGCTGTTTAGATGATTAAAAACAGATTAAAAAACCTTAGAGAGTATTTTAATTTAAGCCAGCAAGAATTAGCTGATAAATTATTATTAAGCAAAGCATCTATATCATTATTTGAAAATGATAAAAGAGAACTAAGTCCAAGAACTATAAAAAGCATCATTGATATTTATGGTGTAAATAAAGATTGGTTATTAGGGCTTTCTGCCGAAATGTTTTCAGAAGAATCTAAAAATTTAATACTTTTAACTGAAATTCTTGAAAAGTTAAACTCAGATGATCCTTTAATTTTAAGTATTATAAACAAAATCCTTTCTCTAGATTTTGATGAAATAGAAACATTACTCCCTATAATTGATAAATATCTAGAAAAAAAAGAAAGATAGACAAAATATGTCTATCTTTCTTTTTTTAAAAATTTTTTTATCACTTCGTAAATATATTTTAATTTCAACTCATTTTCTTCTTGCTCAATTATTTTAATTATTTCTACTTTATAATCTATTTCATTTTTATTCATAGTTACAGCTCCTTAATCTTTTGTATAATTAAATTTTATAATTTAAAAGTCTTCAATGATACTAATTTACAAATTGTTAATATTTTTTATTTACTGCAATTTATATAATACTCTCATTTTAGCTGTATTCAATTTTATAAAATTAACAATTTATCAAAATACCTTTTTAAGAGATATAGTCCATAACTTACCTTCTTTTAAAATCACTTCAAAAAAATGATTTTTATTCCTAGTATAAAATATTCATAATTTTGATAATATTCATAGTATATAAATTAGCATATTATCACTAAAAAAACTAAATCTTCTTATTTATTACATTAAATTTACACTTCAAATTCAATTATTACATTTTTTATATATTTACATTTTATTTTTTTTCATATACTCTTTTTTAGAAATTATGAAAGGGTGTGTTTTTAATGATTATGATATTTACTCTTATAATAGCTATTATTCTTGCTGTTATATTAAGTCGTATAAATAAAAAGAATAATCGTAAACCAATAGGAAAATTTAAAATAACTATACTAGTCATTGCAGTATGGCTTGTACTTGGTGCTACTACCAATTTAATATTTCCCAAAGAGCATCAAAAAGAAATTCAAAGTACTACTACTAGTGAAGTCCCTAGCCCAGTAGTCAAACAGATAAAATCAATTAAATCTATACCACTTGGGACTCAAGCAACAACTAAAACTGGAAAGATATATGTTGATATGAATAAGTCTTTTGAAGGAATAAAAGGAATGAGTAAACCTGAATTGTTAATGGTACTACCTAGCTTAAGTGGTAATGGTACTGATATAGGTTCCCATGGAGTTGCTTATTATAATTCTGATTTGACTAAAGAATCATTAGCTAATTTTTATAATGAAATAGTTACAAAATCTAAATGTGATTATATAACTTTAGTAAATATAAAGGATAATACTACTGGAATAGTTATAACAAGTTCTGGTGCTTTTAGTAAAGGATCATTAGCTAAAGGTTCTGATTATGAATTGAGTAAAACCTCTGAAATGGGTTTGTTAAGCGATAATAATAAAACTGTTGAATGGCAAAAAGTATAAAATATATAAAAAGAGTTAACACTTTAAATATCAAATTTAAAGGAGTTGACTCTTTGCGTTCAAGATTAACAGAGCACATGATAACTTTATGTGTTTATTCATTGATGATACTTATTGCAGCAACTTTTATTTTCAGCTTAGATTTTACTGATAAACTTAAAGTTGTTGAAGATAGAACTAATTATATAAATGAATTTATAGATTAAAAAAGGAGTAGTTTAAAACTACTCCTTAATATTATTTCTCTTCTTCTATTGCTTTCTTTACATTTTCCATAGCAAACTTAGTTCCAGCTATATTAGAATCAATTTCTTCTAAATCTTCTTTCTTTTCACTTAAAGTTTCTGCACTTGTTTGATATTCACGATTTAACACATCATATTCATCTTGTGAAACACCATCAAATATAGCATCTCCAATTTCTATACCAAAGCCCATCATTAAAAATATAAGAAATCCTTTCACAAAATATACAGCCTTATTACTTTTCTTTTTAACTTCCATGTTTACACCTCTCTAATAGCAAGTCCCACATGGTCCTAATCCTCTACCTTGTGCAGTAGACAATGAAACCTGTGAAACGTATTTTGAATTCCCACAATTACCATGGCTATGATATTTCCCACCTGTTTTAGTTACCCAAACCATCTTAGCAACTGGTGTTGTATTCTCTACTACTGGTTTAGATACCTCATTAGAACCTCCACCAGAGTTTCCATTAGAGTTACCTCCACTTGATGTATTGCCTCCATTTGAAGAACTACTAGATGAACTATTGCTTGATGCTATTTGTTGTTGCTCTTTCTCTTTCTCAGCTTTTTCTATTGCTGCTAACTTCTCAGCTTTTATTCTTTCTTCTTCAACTCTTTTTTCTGTTTGAATCACTTGAAGTTCTTTCTCAAAAGTTTCTTTTTCTTTTGTAACTTTAGCTAACTCTTCAGTTTTAGTTGCACTTAATTTTTCTGTATTTGCTATTTCAGTTACAACTTCTGCTTTTTGTGATACTAACTTATTGTATTCAGCAGTTGGTACTAAATTAGAATGTGATACATATGTTCCAAATATTAATGCAACTACTCCCCCTATAAGCATTTTCTTATGATTTAATAGTTTTTCTTTAAAATTCAATATTATTCCCCCTTAAATTTTATCAAACTATTAAATAATAACTCATTTAATTTATCTATGTACTATATATTTTAAATTATTCACACTAAATTCAAAGTTTATTGTTCTTGATCTGTGATATCTATATTTAAAAACAATATCTTGCTAAAAAAATGAAGAGTAGGGTAATCCTACTCTTCATTTTTTTTATTTTCAATTATATTTTTATAACTACCTAATTTAATTAATGTACTAATTAAATCTAAAATCCCTTTTAATCCACCACATAAAATACCTAATGTAAGGCTCACTAAAATAATAAGTAAATATTTTGTATTATCAATGTTTAAAAATACTATACCTAAAATACTTAAAATAATTAATATGATCCATGTAATTGCACTTAATAAGAATGGAATAGTAAAATCAAAATAGGCTTCAGAACTATCTACCATAGACCCAAATCGTCCACTAAACATACTTGCAATAATAGAAAGTGCTGTAATTACAACACCTAACAGTCCAATTCCAATTGTTAATGTAATATTTAGAAAGGTACTTGTTAAATCTTTATAATTAATAAAACTAATTTCTTTTATTAGACAATATGAAATTACAGATATAATAACTATTATTAAAACATCTTTTGAAAAGAAAATATTTTTTATTCCATATTGTTGTAAAAGATTTTTAGATTTACTATTCATATCTATAATTCCTCCCCTATTAATTATTTTAAATTTTCATGTTCTTCTTTTATTTTATTTATCATTTTACTAGCAATTTCATCAAATTCTTTTTCATCAATTTCTTTTTCTTCTGGCATATTTTCAGAATTATATGTTTGTTTATTCTGTTTGTTATTCCCAACTATTAAACTGAATTTGCCATAAGCTCTTTTAGATGCTTTTAATGCATTTGAAAAAATACTTTCTTCACTTGTTGCTATCTCTCCATTTTCATTTTTTAATTCCATCTTCATTTCTTGTATATGTTCTTCTTTCATTAATCCATCTAATTTAGTAAATCCTTTGTTAGAATTAAAATTTGCTGGGATTATATGAAAGGTTGCTTGATATACATTATTATACATTTTTAAGATTTCATCAACTTCAGAATGATTTAAGCATAACTCAAGTTTTAAATTTCCTAATCTACAATCTATATATGTACATAATTTAGGAAAAAATTTCAAAAAATTATCTCGCTTTAAATTAGATGATTCACTAAAAATAATATATTCAGATTTAGGATCAAATAAAAAAATACTTTCATAAGCAAATTTTATATCACATTTTTTCGGTTGCCTATTTTCTTTATCCCATTCTTTTTCATATTTTTTTTTAACTAATTTAAATAATTTCCCTTTTATTAGGGTTTCTTTATTTATTTGTATTTCATTTATATCACTGAACGTCCAAGCACTATTTCTATATTGATATTCTTTTTTATTATTATTTATAATAGCTTGGCCTATAAATGGTATTAAATCTTTATAATTTTCTGCAAATATATTTTCATTAATATTTATTTTAGCTGCAATTATTTTCATAAATCCTCCCATTAGTTTTATTTATAATAGTTTACTATAAATATTCTTTTTTTAAAAGATATCTTTTAATATACTTTAAAACAACAGTTGTATTTAATGTATTTAATGTATTTAATGTATTTAATGTATTTAGAGGCTCTACAAGCTAGTTATATCAATAGGTTAGAGAATAATACCCCGACAAATTGATACTGATACCCCGACAAATTGGTACTGATACCCCGACAAATTGGTACTGATACCCCGACAAATTGATACTGATACCCCGACAAATTGGTACTGATACCCCGACAAATGGGATTTACTTAGTCCTTATTATGTAATATAATGGTGAAAGATATTATTTTAAGGAGTGTAAAAATGGAAGAAACAAGCTTAGATATATTATTTAAAAATAATAAGATGATAAAAGCTAAATATGATTTTACTTTAGCTCAAAATAGAGTAATGCAGAAAGCTTTTCATTATATGCAAAAAAATAATAGTCAGTATGCATATTTTACTTTAGATGATATGAAAGAAATTACAGGACATAGAAATAATCAATGTATACCAGGGATTAAGTTAATGTTAGATGAACTTATGAAAAATAGAGTTATTCAGATAAAAGATAATGGCTCTTGGATATCTTCTTATATTATTGCTTCGCATGGATTTGATAAGGAAAGTAATACTTTCACTATATCATTAGCTCCAATGTTTGTAGATATGATTTTAGAATACAGAGAACATGGATTTGCACCTTTGAATGTTACTAGGTACTTAGAAATTGGTGGTAGTAATGCACAAAGGTTATATGAATTTTTAAGAATGTGGACAGGTACAAAACACATTATAGAGTATAAGGTAGAAGAACTTAGAGAATATTTAAATTTAACAGAAGCATATAAGGAATTTAATGATTTCAAACGTAGAGTTATTGAAGCTTCAGTTAAGGAAATCAATAAAAAAGAGTTAATGAATATACATAATGTTGAATATATTAAAGTTGGTCGTAAAGTGGAACGTATTAAATTTTATGTAAAGGATCTTGAGCCTAGAAATTATGACTTTGGTAATAGGGCGAAAGTTGATAGTGATGGAAATATTCCTTTAAATGGTCAGATAGAAATAGAAGACTATCAAATTAGTAGTCAGTCAGATAATGAAATTCTTGCAGATAAAGCAAAGTTATCTGTAAAAACTATAAATAGACTTATTAAAGAAAGTGGAATTGAAAAAGTAACTAAAGCTATTGATATCCTTTTAGATGCTCAAAATGTTAAAGCTCCACTTAAATATTTAAAAGGAATTATAGAAAACTTATCAAAAGAAAAAACAAGTACTACTACTTCATCAAATAAAACTTCTAAATTCTCGAATTACGACCAACGCAGTTATGATCACAAAAAAGTAGAAGATGAATTGATGGGATGGGATTAAAGAGATTATATTAATTTATAATCTCTTTTTTTATTAAGTAAGTTTATTAAATACTATGTATCGAATATAGAAAATAGTATTTCATCTTTTTTTCAATAATAACAGTATATTTCCTAATAATGTAAAACTAGAAAAAGCACCTTTAAGTCTTGATATATCTGGAATACAGCAATTTTATGAAATATAAAAAATGCCTTTAAAAATGTCGAATACGATACATAGTATAGACTATGTATCGTATTTGTGATATAGTTGAAAGATAGATATAGAGCGAGGTTAAAAGGTATTTAAGTGAATGAATACTTTTGAAGAAATAGAGGGATTTTAGTAAAATGGATATAAAATTAGAAATTGAAAAGTTTGAAAAAAGTTTGAAAGGTAAGTCTCAAAATACTATTTATAATTATTGTTTAGATATCAAACAGTTTGTTAATTGGTTAGAAAATAGAGAATTAATTAATGATCTTATTGAAGATTATAAAAATGAAATTATAGAAAAGTATCAAATTAAAACAGTAAATAGAAAATGCAATTCTTTAAATGCTTACTTGGAGTTTAAAAATATTAGTTATCATGTTAAAAGTGAAAAGATACAAACTCAAACTTTAATTGATGATATGATGACTAATGATGATATTGTTAGAATCTTAAGGCAAATAAAAAAGTTTGATGATAAAAGAGCTGAAGCAATTATATTAACTTTATTTTACACTGGTGCAAGAGTATCAGAAATGCTGCAGATAAAAGTTAAAGATATTGGAAAAGATGAAATTATGATTAAAGGTAAAGGAAGTAAATATAGAAAAATTCTTATTCCTAAAAAATTAAATGAAGCATTAAAGAACTATATAGAGCAAGAAAGGTTAGATACAAGTGAGTATGTTTTTAATGGTGAAAGAGGAAGAATTACTAGAAATACAGTTTTAATAATTCTAAAGAAGTATGCAGGGCTTTCAAGAATGAAAAAAGACAAAGTAAGTCCTCATGCTGTAAGACATTTATATACAAAGAATTTAGTTGATTTAAATGTATCATATTCAGCTATAAAACAATTACTAGGTCATGCACTTACTACAACTGATATTTATATGCAGTTATCTAAAAAAGAATTGTTAAGAATTATCAATAATATAAAACTTGATACTAAAGAAGTTTTAAAAAAGAAGAAAGCTAAAGTAGGAAAATAAATATTTTAATGGGCTAAAATATTTATTTATATTATGTTTTTAAATTAGCAATAAAATATTTATAGTTAAAGTATATACTTTAACTAGATTAGTTTAGTTAAGGGGTGGATACAAATGGGAAGACAAAAAGAAAGCTGGTTAAGTCAGGAATTAGGATGTTACGAATCAAAAGAAGGAATAGCGTATAATCAAAAATTATATGTAGATTCTGGAAGTGAATATGTGGATATAAGTTATTCATTAATTGACTGTCCTCATTGTGAAAAAAAGTTATTAGAGAAATATGAAAATGATTCTACTCCAGGATTTAGAGATCGTTCTAGAACTATTATAGATAGAATGTGTGAATGTCATAAAAAATAAATTAAATGTAAAAGGAGAATGTATATTTACATTCTCCTTTTTTTAGTTTTGTTTTATATTATTGAATATATCTTCTAATATTTCACCAAAGCTTTTATTTTTATCTTTACTTAATTTCTTTAATGATCTATTTAAATCTTTATCTATTTTTACATTAAGAAGATTTTTGTTTTCATCTTCTTTTCTATCAATATCAATATTAAAGTTACCATCTTCATATACAGCATCAAAGATTGATTTAACAATGACTGTTTTAGTAGTTTTATTTATTTTAGCAAGTTTATCTATTTTATCATAAATCTCTGAATCAACTGTAAATGCAGCCTGAACTTTTTGTTTCTTTTCTGGTATATTTAAAGATATTTCAGATGTGATTTTTTTGCTTTCAGTATTTTGGTGTAGTAATTTCATACTTTCATTTAATCCACTTTTCATATTTTATACTCTCCCTATTATATATTCACTTAAATATTTTATTTCATCAAAGGCTCTATTATTAATCTTTGAAGTTATTACTGTTTCGAATTTATCTATTGTATTAGGATATGCAGATAAAGAACTAACCTGAAGTTTATTTATAAAACTAGGTCCTAAATTACTTTTAAGTATTCCTTTTACTTCCATATTTTTAGTTATTTTTCTATTATCAACTTTAGATAAGAAACAGAAAAATTTAGTTACGTGATCTTTATTTAAATCACTTGTTAAATTGATTAAATTAATTAATCCTCTCATACTAAAAACGCATGTTTCAATTGGAGCAAGTATCATATCACTAATATTAAGACAATTTAAAACTGTATTACTCATAGCTGGAGGATTATCTATAATGATAAAATCATAATCTTCAGTTAGGTTATCTAATTTACTTTTTATAATATCTGTTCTATTATTCTTTAAATTTAAATCAGTATAGACATGATCTATTGAACTAGCAATATAATCAATATTTTTAAATTTAGATTTAACTATAAACTTATTTATGTCTTTTTTACTCAAATAAAGTTCTTCTATTGTTGGAATGTCATTAGAACTAAAGTAATCATCATTTTTACCATCTGATAATATATAAGAGCTATTTGCTTGCCCGTCATTATCAATAAATAAAACTTTCATACCGTTTTCTATCGAAATATATGTAGCTAAGTTAAGAGAAAATGTAGTTTTACCGACTCCGCCCTTCTGATTGAATACACTTATTACCTTCAAAATCATCATTCCTTTTCTATATAATACTGAAAGTATAATATAAGTGAATTATAATGTAAATTATTAAATTATTACTCTTTTGTGAAAATTTATTTGAATTTAAATATAAAAACAAACAAAAAGAAATGTAAATGAAAAAGATATGAAATGCAAATGTATTTATATTTAAATGCAAAAAAAGACTAGCAAGAAAATAATCTCACTAGTCTAAGATGTTATTTTAAATATTCAGCATACATAAATCCACCATGTTCACCCCAACAAGTAGACCACCAATCTCCAACTTTATTAGATAGTTCAATTTTATCCCCTTGATGAACTGTTCCTATAATTGGATAGTTTAAGCCTGCTCCACTTCTAACATGTAGAGTTGGTGTAGTTACTGTTACATAATCACCAGGTGCTAAAGTTCGTTTCATTCCTGGGATATAAATTCCTGTATTAAATATATCTAAGTCCGTTGATCCAGTAAAGTTTCCATTATCAGCATATTGCCATCCTATAAGATTATCAGTATTACCCCAAACTTTTGTTTTTTCTGGTTCATTTACTCCATACTCAGCAAGCCATAAGCCATATTTTGATAAGCTTGAATCTAAATACTCATTCGCAAAACTTAAGTTAGTATAGATACAAGGATAATGTCCTGTTTGATTTGTTATTTCTGTTGCAAAATCATTTATGCATTTGTTTATTATTGCTGCACCTTGATTATCTGTAACTTCTATATCAATTGCTATTCTGCAATTATAATCAAGTCCTTTGATTTTTTCTAACATGAATCTTGCTTGTACTGCTCCATCATCATAAGAGTGAATGAAGTGATAGAATCCTATATCTAGTCCAGCTTCTT
>JBOFIK010000013.1:0-122990 GCA_051650125.1 Sarcina sp.
ATCAAAGAAAAGCATTGACGTATTTCTTAGAATATCTATTTTTAATACAAGATAATAAATTATCAGAAGAGTTTAAGGAAGTTAGAGATAAAATTGGAGGTGCAGTGGAAATGAGTATTGATGAAATAAGAGAGATATATCTAGAGGAAAGAGGAATAGAAAAAGGAAAAGAAGAAGGTAGAGAAGAAGGGGAAAAATTAAAACAAATTGAAATTGCAAAAAATGGAATAAAGCAAGGGTTAAATGTAGAAATCATTTCAACTTTAACAGGACTATCAGTAGAAGAAATTGAAAAATTAAAGTAGAAAGTTTCTAATTCTTTATCTATAAAGCACAATAATAAAGCTATGTTAGAAGAAATATTCTAGCATAGCTTTACTATTGTGCTTAAAAAGTTGTAAGTAACGATAGTGTTTGTAGAGAGAAAAAAATTACTAAACTAAAATAAATTTAGAATAGTAAAAGTGCTACCTTTTTTATTTGCTATAAAATTAAAAAACTTAGGAATACTAATAATGAAGTTTAAAAAATTATTTGTAAATTGAAAGGATGATTTTTATGAAAGCACTAATTAAGCTAATTATAATTTTTGTAGTTACTTATGTAGGAATAAGATATTTAGGGATGGGACATTTCACAGGGATAACACCAATAATTATATTTGCAGTTGTGTTAATGATAGTGAATCTAGTTATACGTCCGGTAATTCAACTTATTAGTCTACCACTGACTTGTTTAACTTTTGGGATTTTTGCTCTTGTTATAAATGTAGCAATGATACTTTTAGCATCAGCTTTAGTTCCAGGAATAAGCATTAATGGTTTCTTCTCTGCACTTTTAATATCAATAGGAATTTCAGTATTAACATCATTAGTGCATATAGGGGAGAAGAATGATAATTAATTAAAATAAAAGTTTAAACACTTCTAATAGAATTTAGAAGTGTTTTCTTTTAATGTTCGTAAAAATATTAAGAAGAGCTTTTCTTAGAGTTATAATGCGATTTTTAAAAGTTCAAAACATGCTTAAAATTTGTAATGGTACGTATATTAACACAATTTTAACAAAATAATGTTTGTTATATACGAACAATGATGTTATTATTAATTTGTAATTAATTTACATTATACATATTAGCATTTTAGTAATTTAGGGGGATTTTACAATGAATAAGGTGGCGAGTTTCTTCGAGAGAAGATTTAAATTAAAGGAAAATAATACGAACATTAAAACAGAGCTTATAGCTGGAATAACAACTTTTGCAACTATGGCATATGTTTTAGCAACAGTTCCAAGCATAATGACTAATGCAGGATTTGATCGAGGGGCAACTCTTACAGCAGTCATACTTTTGATAGTTGGAACAACTGTGGCAATGGCTTTTGTTACAAACAAACCATTTGCTCTAGGACCAGGGCTTGGAAGTGTTGGAGTATTTGCAGCTACTATGGTAGCGAGTGATGGAATTCCAGTTTCAATTGCAACAGGTGTTATTTTTTGGAGTGGAGTTTTATTTATGATTATTTCTTTTGTGGGACTTAGAGAGGCGATAGTTAAAGCTATTCCACATAGTATAAAAATTTCAATTAGTGCGGGAATAGGGTTGTTTATAGCTTTACTTGGATTTAAAAGTGCGGGAATTATAGTTGCAAATGCAAAAAAGAATACTTTAGGGTTTGGTGATTTGACTTCATCAGTAGCGGTACTTGCAATTATTGGATTTATTATTTTACTTGTTTTTGAAGTTAGACAGATTAAAGGTGGAATGTTAATTGCGATAGCAGTAACTACTTTAATTGGAATTCCAATGGGGGTTACAGTTATTCCGGAAACTTTCTTTATGGCTCCATCAAGTATTTCAGAACTTGCGTTTAATATTGATATTATAGGTTCATTTAATATAGAATATATACCATTCTTATTTGCTTTCTTTGTACCAGATTTCTTCTCAACATTTGGAACTATTATAGGTGTTGGTGCTAAGGCGGGCTACCTTGATGAAAATGGAAATATGGAAGGGATAGATAGTTGCTTTAAAGTTGATGCTGTGGCAACGACTGTGGGGGCTTGTCTTTGCATTCCTTGTATGACAACTTATCTTGAATCAGCAGCAGGGGTCGAAGCAGGTGGAAGAACTGGTCTTACAGCTATCGGAACAGCAATGATGTTCCTTTGTACACTTTTAGTAACACCACTTGCTCTAATGATTCCTGCGGCAGCTACTGCACCAGTTTTGATGCTTATTGGAATTAAGATGCTTGGGTCAATGAGACATATAAATTATGATGATATAACAGAATATCTTCCAGCTTTCATAGCTATAGTTTTAACAATATTCTCAAACAATATTGCAAATGGAATTGCAGCGGCGGTTATCTCTTATGTAATTTTAAAAGTTGCATCAGGAAGAGAAGTTTATTCAAAAGTTCCAAGACTTATGTACGGATTATCAGTAGTTCTTGCTTACTATTTCTACACAGTAGCAGTTTAGGGGGATGAGGTTTGAAAGTAGATTTAATTTTAAAAAATGCAAAAGTTTTTAATTCTTTTTATAAAAAGTTTTTTGAGGCTAACCTAGCAGTTTTAGAGGGGAAAATATTTCACGTAGATAAGACTAAAAAAGAAGTTTTTGAGTGTGAGAATGAAATAGAATGTGAGGGGAAATATCTTATACCGGGACTTATTGATATTCATATGCATATTGAGAGTTCTATGACTACACCAGAGATATTTACAAATCATATAAAAAAGTTTGGGGTTACAACAATAGTAGCAGAGCCACATGAAATAGCTAATGTAGCTGGAATAGATGGAATTACACAATTTTTAGATTCAAATTCTGAGTGTGAAGTTGATGTTTTTTATGGAATTCCAAGTAGTGTGCCTTCTACAAATATTAATTTAGAAACAACGGGGGCTGTTCTAAATTATGAGGATATGGTTAAAATATCGGAACTTGATAATGTAATTTGTGTTGGGGAGGTTATGAATTACAGAGGGGTTATTAAAGATGATAGTTTAGAGATAGTTAAGTTTTTAGAGTATGTTAGAAATCATAGAAAAGATTTGGTCATTGAGGGGCATTGTCCAAAACTTAGAGGAGTGGATTTAAGTAAATTTTTATTCCTTGGAATTGATGGAGATCATACAGAGCATAATCTTGAGGAAATCATAGAGCATTTTGAGACTGGAATGTTTGTAGAGCTTCAAGAGAAGATGTTAAAAATAGAAATTATAAGTCATATAATAGAGAATAATCTTTATGAATATATGAGTTTTGTAACAGATGATGTTATGCCAGATTATCTTTTAGAGGGGCAACTTGATAGTGTGGTTAGAAAAGCAATTCAAAAAGGATTCCCAGTTAATGAGGCAATTTATTGTGCAACTATGACTCCTGCAAAAAGGATGAGGTTACATGATAGAGGGGCAATTGCTTGTGGGAAAATTGCAGATATGATTTTGCTAGATGACTTAGACACATTAAAGGTTGCTTGTACATTTAAAGATGGCAAGATGATATATAACAGTAGTGATAAGCAAGAAATTAAAAGGGCTAATTATAGATTTTCAAAAGAGCTTTGTAATAGTGTGAAACTTTCTGAGTTATCTAAGGAAGACTTTGTTATAAAGACAGACAAAATGGGGAAAGTAACTTGTAGAGTGATGGAAATTAATGATGGAGGAACATTCACAAAAGAAGTTATAAAAGAATTTGATGTTGTAGATGGCAAAATAGATTTTGAAAATAGTGACTGTGTTATGGTAGCTGTTTTTGAGAGATATGGTAAAAATTCATCAGTTGGAATAGGTCTTGCAACTGGGGATATTATTAAAAAAGGGGCTGTTGCAACAACATATGCACATGATTGTCATAACCTTTTAGTTGTTGGGAAAAATGCTGCCGATATGGTTATAGCAGCAAACTCAGTAATTAAAAATAATGGGGGACTTTCAACTTCGTATAAGGGTGAGCCTAAAACAGAAGTTAAGCTTAATATAGGTGGGATTTTATCTGATGCTCCTATGAATATTTTAGGAAAAGAGATAAAATTATTTAGAGAATCACTCATAGAACTTGGGTATAAACATTATAATCCTATAATGTCACTTTGTACTCTAACACTTCCTGTAAGTCCAAATCTTAAGATAACTGATAAGGGGCTTATAGATGTTAAAGAGGGAAAAGTAGTAAGTCTAATAATGGAATAAGTTGATAAATATTCAGAATTGAAATTAAAAAAGATATGTTATAATATAGGTAAGGATAGGTCGGAGATAGATTCGGCTTGATATATTTTATATTAAGTATTTTGGAAGATTAGTTTACTTTGCGGGCAGACTAATCTTCTTTTTTATTATCATTTTCAATTCTAACACTAAATTTGGACTTTTCAAGAAAAAGAAATAGATTTTAAAAGAGTTATGATGTTATAATTAAATAAATGGTTAATTAAGGGAAATGATTAAGGGAGAGAATATGAGTAAAAAAACTAAAATATGTGGTGGGATAATTTTAGGTTTATTTTTAGTTGTAGGGATTTTAGGGGACAAGTATTACAAAGCAAATGAGGAAATAATAGATTATAAAAGTAGAAATGTATATAAAATAAAAAATAGTGTTATGCACTTATTAGAAAATGAAGATATAAGTGATAAAACTCAAGAGTTTATAGTGTATGAGATGGAGAATTCTTTAAGGGAGATATCTCCAGAGTATAATATAGAAGATAATACACAAGAGGAAATTGATGAGTGGACAAGATTGCAGTGGAGTTTATTAAATACAAATTATAAAAAAGTGAAAAAGGAAAATAAAGAAGTTTTTCTTAAGAAATATATAGATGGTGAAGTTATTAGCATTTCACCAATTTATGATGAAGAGCCAACATATGAAGATATTGGACTAAAAGAATTTTTAACAGACATATCAAATTTGGGTAAATAGATTTGTAGAAGTATTGATGCATAAGTGTTGATACTTCTTTTTTTAGGAAAAATGAAAAAAGTTTTAGTGTTTTGATAGATTTGTACATATGATTTTCGGATTAATAGGTGTAAGGGGTTAACACTTACTTCCAAGCTTGGTGAAAGGGGTTAAGTATGAAAGTTTCAGAAGAGAATTTTATAAAAGAATTAAAGAAGAAAAATGAGAAAGCTTTAGAGTTTTTGATTGATAATTATGGTTGGGTTATTAAGACTGTGTGTAAAAAGCATCTTAGTGAGTTTCCAAGTTTACTTGATGATTGTATGAATGAGGTTCTAATGGATATTTGGAATAACAGCCATAGATTTGATGATACAAAGGGAAACATAAAAAATTGGATAGCAGGAATATCAAGGTTTAAGTCCATAGATTTTAAAAGAAAGTATTTTAGGGATTTACAACTTACTGATATAGATGATGTGGCTGTTAGTGTAGAAGAGAGTTTGGATTTATCATCACAAAAGATAGAGCTTAGTGATGAAACAGAAGAGTTTCTAACTTGTTTAAAGAAAACTGATAGAGAGTTATTTATAAAGCTTTATGTTGAGGATAAAGAGATGGATGAAGTTACACAGGAAACAGGGCTTAATAGAAACGTTATTTATAACAGACTTTCTCGAGGGAAAAGAAAAATTAAGAATTTATTTGCACATGCAAGGGTTTAATTAAGGGGTGAATTTTATGAAGAAAGATATATTTGATATGTTAAATGATAGTTATATAAATTTAGATGATTATGAAAAAGAAGAAATGAATGATATAGAAAAAATGAAGATGAAGAAATTTGCAAAGAAGATGACTAAGAAGAAAAAAGGTTTTAAGTTTGCTAAAGTTGCAGGCGTTTGTGTTGCAGTAGGAGCTGGGCTTTTGATTACACCTTTTGGTCAAGATGTTTTAGCAAGTATAAATTTACCGAGTTTTGAGTTTGAAGAACTTTTAGGAATTGATAAAGATTTAAGTGATTATAAAACTGTTGTAAATCAAAGTGTTACAGATAAAGGGGTTACTATAAAGCTTAATGAAGTTATTTTTGATGAAAATATGCTTAGAGTTTCTTCTACGATATATGTTGAAGATAATGGCAAAAAATATACTTTTGCATCTGGGGATGAAATTATTTATATAAATGGAGAAAAATCTTTAAGTGGGATTGGAGGGGGACTTAGGAAAGTTGCAGAGAATACTTTTGCTAATGAGATGGATCATTTTATAGATTTAGAAAAAATTGATTTAAGTAAGCCATTAGATATTGAAATAAAAACAAAAGATGTAAAAATGCATAGTACAGATGGAAGTGAAAAAGATAAATCTGTAAAAGGAAATTGGAATTTTAAGTTTACAGTAGACCCAAGTGAGATAATTGCTGATACAAAAATTCAAGAGCCTAATATAGTTCTCACAGAAGGCGAGCAAACGGTAACTATTGAAAAGTTTACTAGTAATAAGGCAGGACAAAAAATGTATGCTAAGTATGGAGAGAATACATTAATAGATTCTGATTTGCTTTTTGTAGGAACTGATAATTTAGGAAATCCAGTTGAATTTGGATTAAGGTCTAGAAATGATAAAGAGGCAATGTTTGAAATTTATAAATTAGAGGGTGGACTTTCAGATGAAGCAACAGAAATAACACTTCAAGCGGCATATGTAGATTATCCAAATGGTGAGGATGAAATACAAGAGGAAACTGGAGAATTATCAGGTGAATATAAAAACTTTGGAGAGCCATTTACTATAAAGTTAAAGTAGAAATATTATTTTGATTTTGAAAAAATAATTTAGATAAATAACATTTTAGGGGCAGTACTAATATATTAAATATTGGTACTGCCTTTATGGTTTAAATAACTTTATTATCAATTCTTAAAATTATATTACATCATTTGGAAAAAAACCTAAAAAGTGGTACAATGCTTTTTAACGAAAAATATATAAAAGAAGGTGTTTTTAGTTGAAATTAAACAAAGGTCAAATTATATGGAATACTATCATCTTTGTTTTTATATTAGGTTTTGTAAATTTAACAAGCTTTTTATTTGGAGATGCTAATCAAATAGTAGGGGTAGCAGTTATCACGAGTGCACTTGCATTTATACAAAGAGATTTAACGGTTGCACCAGTTGAAAATTTAATTAAGCTTATAGGTCTTAATATCTTTACGGGTGTGTTTGCTAGTCTTGCATTAGTGAATTCATGGATAGGTATACCAGTTAACTTTTTCTCACTATTTATCATAGGATATTTCTTTAGTTCAAAGCTTAAGGAGCCTCTTATTATTCCAATAGGTTTTCAGTATCTATTTATGATGTATAAGCCAGTTGAAGGAAGAGATTTTATCCTTAGAATAGTAGCTCTTATTTTTGGAGCATTTGTGACTATGATTATCCAATTTATATTTAATAAGGGTAAGGTTAAAAAGTCATTTATATCAACTTTAAAAGGTGTTTTAGGAGATTTAAAAACTAATATAGAAGAAAAGACTGACAATAAAGATTTGGCTTTAGCAAAAATTAATAATATAAAAAAGGTTATTTATGAGAGTAGAAAACATAAGTTTTTCCTAACAGATGGAGGAGCTAGATTTACTGATATAGTATGTTTACTTGAAAGAATAATTCTTGCTTTTAATAGAGAAGTTTTAGAGAATGACGAGAATAAAAAAGAGAGAGTTATTAGTCTAATAAATTCAGTTTTATTAGCAGTAGAAAAAAATGATTTTACGGAGTTAAAAGCTAATTCTTTAAGTGAAGATAGCTCAGAAATAGAGTACTGCATTAATAAATTGATTATAGAAATTAAGGAACTTGAAAATGTAGAAACTAAAAAGCAAGAGTTTGAGAGAAAAGATGTTCCAGAGGCTTTTAAGGTTACTAGAATATTTAAAGATAATTTTAAGAGAGATACACTTAAAGTTTCTTATGGATTTAAACTTGCTTTACTACTTACAGTTGCAGCATTTATAGTTGATATTATGAATATCACAGAGGGAAGGTGGATGGTTTATACTATGTTCTCACTACTTCAGCCTTACTCAGAGCTAACAAGGGAAAGAGCAAGATATAGAATAGAAGGAACTATTCTTGGTGCAGTTTTGGTTCTTTTATTATTTGCAATTATAAAAGAACCAGCAATTAGAGGTCTTGTGGTCTTATGTGCAGGATATTGCAATCCATATGCTAAACATTATAGAAGTCTTATGATTATTGTAACTACATCAGTTTTAGCAGATATAGGAGCATCAGGGAATGTACTTGGATTTGCAGTGACTAGATTATCATTTGTAGTTTTAGCAGCAGTGGTGGTTGTTATAGCTAGTAAATATATATGTCCATATAAATTATCAGATGGTAATATAGAAGTTAAAAATACTTGTAATTTGATTGTAGATAAAATGAATGATGAAATGAGTAAAAATACTAATGCGGATACATTAAGAACATTATATCTTCTGCCAGCATTTTTTGAGGATAGAGTTAATGTGGTTAATAACTGCCAAAGTGAAATTGGTGAGCTTAAAAAGTTCTTTAATGAAAAGAGAGAGGTTTTAAATAATATTTATATAAAACATTATTTTGAGAGTGAAGAGAAAATAAGTTACCAGTAGTTTGGGAGGAGATTTTATGAGCGATAATAAAAAGATATTAATTTCTAGATGGATACTTACGATAGTGTGGGTACCACTCACAATTCAGCAGATTAAGGTATATGGATTTGGAACTCGTGCATATTGGTATATAGGATTAACCACTCTTTTACTTATAAGTACGATAAAAAGAAGCGTAAATATAAAGAAAAGCTTAGATAAGGAGAGGTAAATCTTATGTTTAAAGGGGAAGGTAATTCAAAATTTTGGTTTATAATGTGTGTAGCATGGGTAATAATAGGATTATTAAATATTTCTAGTAATAGGACAGGATTTGGCGTATTTTACTTAGTGTTTGGAGTATTAGCTTTTGTAAGAGCTAATAAAATTAGAAAAGTTGAAAAAGGATAAGTTATAGGAGTGCTAAGGTACTCCTTTTTGTTGTTAGAGAATAATAGCTTTTTATGAATTTAAGGAAAAATAAAATATATGGTATAGTGTTAGTTGGGGGTGTTTTTATGAATAATATAAAAGGTATAGTATTTTTTGACGTTGATGGAACATTAATAGATTGCAGAAGAGGGATGGATGAGCCAAGTCAAAAGACAAAGAATGCTATTGAAAGATTAAAAGAAAATGGATACTTAACAATACTTGCAACAGGAAGACCTATGAGTTTCCTTGGTGAACCATTACTAACACTAGGACTTGATGGATATATTACATCAAATGGAACATACATAGAGCTTGATAGTGAGGCTATTTTTGATGATGCCATACAAAAAGATGTTATGGATACAATTATAGAAGAGCTTAATGTAGAAAAGATTGATTATTTACTAGAGGGACAAGCTAAAAGTTATATAAATAGTTTTGAAACTCCAGGAAGTAAAAGAGTTTTAGATGGTTTTGCACTTCCACTTGAAAACATAACTGATAAGTGGCACAAAGATGAAATATCAGTAAGTAAGATAGTTATAATTGATGATGGTCAAGAGAAGTTTAAAGATTTTATGCTTAAATATGATAATGATTTTATATTTATGCAACATCCAGGACAAAATTCTTATGATATGTATAGAAAAGGATGTACAAAAGCCTACGGAATACAGCATCTTATAGAAAAACTTGAAGTTCCGGTAGAAAAAACATATGCTTTTGGTGATGGAGAAAATGATATAGAAATGTTTGAACTTGTTAAACATGGTATAGCAATGGGACACAGTCATCCAGATTTACTGAAACATGCATATGATACAACAGATTCTGTTGAAGATGAGGGTATATATAAAGCATTAGTTAAAATGAAAATGATATAGAATAGTGGACTATCAACTGTTGTTGGTAGTCTTTTTTTGATTTTAAATAAAAATTTATGCAACATAATAATCACCAATTTTGATACATCGTAATATATTGTATTGTAGTGAGGTATTTATATATGTTAGGTGATAGTAGTAAAATAGGAAAGTTTAAAAAAATTGCTTTACTAGTTGTGTTAACAGTCGTATTTACAGGTGTATATTATCTTATTTTTCATGATATGCAAGAAATGTATGATAATATGATTAAAACAATTATTAATACACCTTTCAATATACTTGTAACAGGATCTTTATTTAATTATATTTTAAATAGAAAGGATGATAAAAAAGAGGAAAAACAAGTTAATATGCTCATTGATATTTTTTACAATGAAATTGGAAATAAAGTTCTAGAAATTATAATTAAATCAGATGATTGTGTTGAAGATATAAGAGAATTTGCTTTGATTAAGGATTATTGGGAGGAAGAGGAGTATCAAGAGTTATTTGATAAATTTGATAATTTTGAATACTGTATAGATTTAGAAAAAATAGATTTAGGATTATTAAAGAAAACCTTAGAGGATGAAACTCCTATGATTATGGATCTTATGACAAATCCAAATCTTCAAAAAAATGATGAGTTTAATAAAATAGTAATGTCAGTTTTTCATTTAAAAAGTGAGCTTGATGATAGATATGGAGAAACTAATATGCAAGAATATGAAAAGATTCATATTAAACGAGATATAGATGTTGTATATAGAGTGCTTGCTGGAAAATGGGTGGATTATATGTATCATTTAAAAGAGTTTTATCCACAATTATTTATTAAGGCTCTTATAAATTCTCCGTTTGATAATAGAGAATATAGAGAGAAAGATAAAGAGATTTTAGGAAGATTAAATAAAGAACAAGCTACTAAGTAATAGCTTGTTCTTTCTCATATTAAGATTTAAATACCGGAACATCATAAGTGAATTGATCTGATGAACTATATATATCCATATGCTCTTTCATTAAATTAGCAATTGATTTTGCATACCAAACATCAGTTGAATATTGATGCCAAATACTTGAGATTTGTGGTGAAAATCTTAATTTATAAACTGTGTTTTGTGCATAGTAACTATTGTGAATATAGTTACTAGAAACAAATTCAGCAGCACCAGCAATAGCTGATGAAACAGAAGTCCAACCATGAGTATAAGCGTAAGTTGTCCCAAGAATCAAAGCTCGATCAGGGAAAACAGAACTGTTATCTTCTGCGCCTATTCCAAATAGGTTATATACAGTTACCGGATGTGGTAGTTGCTGCATATGATATCCAACTAGTTGTCCTTGTGAATTATAAATTGGTTTACTTTGAATGGCTATTTCAGAAATAGTAACACCTTTAGCAAGTAGACTTCTTCCATAACCAGTTTCAAGTATACTTTGGTCTACAAAATAAAGTGGGTCTATATTATATTTTTGACAAGCATTTGAAAAGGCTTGTCCTTGTCCTGATAAAACCCCTTTACCATTAAGTAACTGATTAAGTTTTGATATATTAATATTTCTAAACTTGTCTATTCTAAGGAACTCGAACATATTATCAATATCTTGTGGATCAATAGCATTCATAAATTCTTGTTTTGAGAATAATGGCCAGTTACTATATTCCATATTAACATAATCATTTAAGTTAATTGGATAATTTGTATTTATTTCCGTTGTAGTATTTGTAGTATTAGTGCTATTGCTAGAGTCTGGTTTAGTATCGTTAGAACTATCAGAAGTACTTGTTACTGAAATAAGTTTCTTAGATATAAATCCATATTTATTTCCAAGTTTAACTTGATAAAAATCACCTTTTTCTCCAGTTATAACAACAGGCGAATTTATAGTTTCTTGACCTATAATAGCACATGATAGTGAAGCATTAGCTCTTATATTTGCCATATAAGAATTTATATTACCAGTAGCACTAAATGAAGCAACATTATCGTCATTACTATTTTCAGTATTATTATATGGACTAGTAAGCTCTATGTAGTTTGCACTAACATAAGCATCAGAACCATTATAGTAAATTTTGAACCAACCGTTTTTACCAGAAAGTATAGAAACGCTATCTCCCTTGCTTAAAGTTCCTAAAACTTTTGAGTTTGTACTAGGCTGATTTCTGATATTAAGAGATGATAAGTTAATTACGATACCGTGCTCAATATTAGTGGTAGAATTATTGCTATCATCATTATTACTTGAATTATCAGATAAACTACCAGATACTATTTCTAAGTAATAATCATAAACATAACCTATTTTTCCATTTACTTTAATTTCGTACCAATTACCAAGTTTTTTCATAACTTCTACTTTATTTCCACGATAGATATCTTCAAGGATAGAGAAGTTAGTACCAGCGCCTGCTCTTACATGTAAGTAAGAAGAGTTTATAACTTGCCCAACAACAATATTAGAACTTGGATTTGTTGTATTATCACCAATATTTGTATTAGCTGTATTGTTATAATCAACATTTAAATAATAACCATAAACATAACCAATATTGCCGTTAACGTTAACTTTATACCAAGCACCATCTTTTGAAAGAACTGTTATTTTATCATTATTATAAATAGTTTCTAAAATGTTAGAGTTTGTAGTAGCACTATCTCTAAGATGTAAGAAAGTTGTGTTGATTAAATTTCCACTACCAATTCCTTGTGACTCTGGAGCAACAGGTTTAGATGTTATATTAGAATCTGGACTACTATTTCCAGTTACACTTAAGTAATACCCATAGACATAACCAACTTGACCATTAACATTAACTTCATACCAAGAACCAACTTTTTTTAATACTTTGATTTGGCTGTTTTCAGATAAAGTAGAAATGATGTCAGAATCAAGAGTGGCAGCACTTCTAAAATGTAGGAATGTGGTATTAATTAAATGTCCAGTTCCTATACTACCTTGTGTTGATGAATTATTGCTACTATTTGTATTTGATGAAGGTAAACTATTATTATCTTGATTTGAACTTACTTGAAGGTAATATCCATAGACATAACCAACTTGATCGTTTACTTCAACTTTATACCATTCTCCATCTTTTGATAAAACGGTTATATTACTAGAAGTATTTAATGTAGATAAAATATCAGAATAAATACTATCACTGCTTCTAAAATGTAGGAATGTAGTATTTATTAAAGCTCCATTTCCAATTCCTTGAGCAGTTGATGTAGTATCATTGTTATTATTAGATTCTGGTGTTGATTGATTACTTACATTTAAATAGTATCCATAAACATAACCAATTTGACCATTAACATTAACTTTATACCAAGCCCCATCTTTAGCTAATACAATAATCTCATCATTAGAATAAAGTGTTTTTAAAATATTAGAATTTGTAGTAGCACTATCTCTAAGATGGAGAAAAGTTGTGTTAACAAGTGTTCCTATTTCGCCAGTATAGTTTGAGTTAGTTTCTGAATTATTTAGTATTTCTATATAGCTAGAATAAACGTAACCGATAGTTCCATTTATATTAACTTTGTACCAGTCCCCATATGTACTAAGTATTATCATCTTTTGATTACCATTAAGTGTTCTAATTATAGAATCATTTGTAGTAGGACCGCTTCTAAAATGAAGAAAAGAAGTATTGCTTACTTGTCCAATAGTATTATTACCTTGTGATGCTAACAAAGTTACCTCCCTAGTCCTGTGTGTTTTCACAGTGTGATCATTATGAGTGGGAGTGCTATGATGAGTTGCGACAATGGCTCCAGCAATAGCTAAAGTAGTGAATATTTCCTTTTGTTTCATAGCCTTTAAATCTCCTTTTATATAAAATGTTTTTAATAAATAAAATTACTTACAAATAAATTTTTGCAAGTTAAATTATAATAGGAAATTAAGATATTTTCATAATGGTATATTTCGAAAATGATTTATAAAAATGGGTATTTATAAAGTTTTGAGTTGTAAAAATCATGTAAATTTAAAATATTGATAAAAAAATGACTATATTGTTAATAATATAGAAATTAATTAGGATGATGGAATTTTATATTTAAATTTAGGTAAAGAGAAAGGAAAATTTAACTTTTAGAAGGATGTAAATTACTTACAGTATAGTTTGACAATCAAATAAATATAATTTATTATATATGGATATGGCGTGAATAAAATATGTACAAACTAAAGGCGCGCATTTAAAAGTAAAGAACAAAAGAGGAGATAATATGAATAAAATAAAGAACACTTATAGAGGTGTAGTTGGACTTATTGTTTTAGCAGCACTTTTAATTTCGTTATTTGATCAATTAACAGCGACAACAATACCAACAATAGGGGGGAGATTCCTAGGATATATTTCTTACTTTACAGAATTAAGTAATATATTAGTTATGCTTTGGTATTTTAATAGAGTGTTTTTCAAAAAGAAAATTAAGTTTTTAAACAAAGACTCTGTAAGAGGAGCAATTACTTTGTATATATGGGTTGCAGGAATTGTATTTTTCCTAGTATTAAACCAAGCATGGCATGCACATGGAATAGTTAAATTAGAAGAATACACATTACATGGTTTCTCACCACTAGCATTCTTATTGGATTATTTCTTATTTGAGAAAAAAGGAATTTATAAATTCAAAGAAGTATTAAAGTGGATTATATTCCCTATATTATACTTATTCTACGCAATAGGGATAGGACACATAATACATGTTTATCCATATCCATTCTTAAATATGAATGTTCTAACAGTAGGAGATTTAATACAGAACCTAATACACCTTCTAATACCAGCATTTATTGGTCTTGGACTTTTAATAGTTATAATAGACAAGCTATCAGTAGTAATCACTAAAGTAGGATCAAAGTCTAGAGATAATAATTCAGTTAGAAGTATGTAAAACATACAAAAAGCAGTTTGCGATTTTGCAAACTGCTTTTCTTATTTAAAAATAGATTTAGTTTTGTTTTTAACAAAATCAATACCGTTAGATATATTGTAATATAATATATACCCAAGACAAAATGGAACTGAAAATGCAAAAATTAAAACACCAGCAATACCTAGACCAAAAGCAGTACCATGGAGAGAAAAACCACCAATAGCTATTGCAACAATACTAGGGATTAAGCCTATAAAAGTTGCTATTTGGATTCCAATAGCTATTTTAAGTCTAGTTCTTTTTTTCTTTTTTTGAATTTCTTTTTGAGTTTTTTCCTCTTTGATAATTTCTTTATCTTCCATAGCAATAAATTGCTTTCTATAATCTTTTATAATTAATTGTGCTTCCTCGGTTTTAAATTCACGAAGAGCCATTAGTTCAAGAAATAATTTTAAGCTCTCTCTAGATAATAAATCAAATTTAGCAGCCTCAGATTCAACATAGTAAACTTCTTCTTTGATAGTTTGAACATATTCTAGAGAAGAATATGTTTTATTATTATACTTTTTTAGTTCAGCCTCTATTTTTGAAATTTTAGCATCTATCTTTTTTATATAATTTTTTATTTCTATGTTAGAGTAGTTATGTTTTTTTATTTCAGTAACCTTATTTTTTATATTAATAATTGCATATATCTCTCTTGTTTTATCAAGAATTTCGTCAATTTTTATAAATTCTTCAAGTGTAGATTTTTCATTAACGGCAGTTTCAAGTTCATTTATTGAATTATAAGTAAAGCCATGGAATGTTCTACATATAACATCTATATCATAAAGAATGGGTGCTATATTCTTTATTGTAAAACTCATACTATTTATTTTAGCTAAGATATTTTTTCGCAAATTAATATCATTATTAGCATTTTCTGCTTTTTTTCTTAAAAGAGAAATTTTTTTATACTCTTGTTCAGCTTTATTTTTTTCAGCTAGTGTAGCATAAGTGAACCCATAGAATGTTCTAGTTTCTTTTTCTAAAGTTTCATATATAGAAAGAATTTCAATTTTTAATTTTTGAAGTTCTGTGTTTTTAAAGTTAGTGAGAACTAGTGTATCAATATCTAACTGAATCTTTTCAGTTAGGCTATTAGATTCTATTATCGCTTTTAAATTTCTAAGTGTATTGAGTGATTTTATTTCTTCTGTTAAATCAGTAGTGATTTCATTTATTTTGCTATTGTGCTTTGTAATATCATCCATTAAAAGAACCTCCAAGTATATTTGCATATCCATAATACATTTATTATATATATAATAACATTTTTAGGGATAGTAAAAGAAGAATTAAGTTAAAATTAATCTAATTTAATTCTTCTTAGAATTGAAAAGATATTATCATTTGCTAATTCTAATTGAGAATATATTTTCAGTGAAAAAATAATGAATTTTTGTAAAAAAAACCTTTTTGCTATTAAATTTAACAAGTAAATATTAAAATCAGTATTAATTTATAATGAAAAAATAATGAAAAATAATAATTAATAAAGTTACATAGAATTTACTATTGTAAAGTACTGATGTATTATGAGTTAGAAAAAAGCAACATAATGTTAACAAATAATTCAAAACGTTAACATGAGCAATTGTGATTAGTTATTTATTTATGATAGTAGGAGGTTATTTGAATGCATATTCCAGATAATTATTTGAGTCCGTCAACGTGTGCGGTCATGGGAGTTGTGATGATACCTATATGGGTAAAATCAGTATCAAAAGTAAAAAAAGAGTTAAGTAAGAGAAAAATACCTTTACTTGGGGTATTTGCAGCATTTTCATTTTTAATAATGATGTTTAATGTTCCAACTCCGGGTGGGACAAGCGCTCATGCTGTTGGAACGGCACTTGCAGCTATAATCCTTGGACCCTGGGCAGCAATTATATCAACATCAATAGCTTTACTAATTCAAGCATTATTTTTTGGAGATGGAGGAGTTCTAGCTTACGGAGCGAATGCTTTTAATATGGGAGCTGTAATGGCATTCTCAGGTTATTTTATATTTAAGTTTGCAAAGATGATTCTTGCAAAGAAATTTAAAGGCTCAAAAGGAGAACTTATAGCAGCGTTTATAGCTGGGTACATAGCATTAAATCTTGCAGCACTTTGTGCAGCAATTGAACTTGGAATACAACCATTATTATTCCATAATGCAGCAGGACAAGCATTATATTGTCCATATCCGTTAAGTGTTTCAATTCCAGCAATGATGTCAGCACATTCAATTATAGGATTAATTGAGGGAGCAGTTACACTAGTAGTTTACGGATACATAAAGAAAACTTCACCAGAAACAATATATAACTCAGATGTTAAATATGATGGTGAGGAGAGAACAGGAAAGGTATATAAAGGATTTATTGGACTTGTTATAGCAATGGTTATTTTAGTACCAATAGGATTATTTGCAGCAAGCAGATCAGCTTGGGGTGAGTGGGATGGTTCAGAACTTAAAGATATGATAGGGTATCTTCCAAAGGGAATGAGTCATGGAGATATTTATAATGCAGTTGGTAGTGGTTATGGATTTAGTGGAATGAATGAAATCACAGGATACATTCTATCAGCAGTAATTGGAGTGGTAGTACTTATTATCTTATTTAAAATATTAGCTAGTTTTAAGAAAGATGATAAGCCAAACTTTGAGAGTAGAAAAAAAGATAAGTAGAAAAGTTATTATAGAGGTCATCCTTAGCTAAATTGCAAAGGATGACATTCTACTAAAAATATAAGGAGGTGGTATAAATGGAAGAGATGGATTGGTTATTTAAAAAAGAAAATTATGAACCACCAAAAGATAAAGATGGTTTTATAAATAAAACAATCTTTGCTTTTATAGGTTTGCTTGGAAGAATAAAGAGAGATGTTAGTATGGAAACAGGTATATTATATAAAATAAATCCTATGTTAAAGCTTATATCAACTATTATTTTAATAGTATTTTTATCACTATCAAGACAGCCAATGTATACATATTTAATTGGAGCATATTTTTTAATATCACTTGCGACAGTTGATGGGAATTTAGTTAGAAAAATAGTGATACTTAGTATAACAGTACCTTTATTTACAGTGATAATTCTTATTCCATCTATGATTATGGGGAATATAGAAAATAGTTTAATACTTGTACTAAAAGTTGCAATTACACTTATTGCAGTTAATTTATTATCACATACAACTCAGTGGCATGATATAACTAAGGCATTTAAAATCTTATTTATATCAGATTTATTTATACTTGTTTTTGATATTACAATTAGATATATATACATATTAGGTGAGTTTGCACTAGAGATGTTATATGCACTTAGATTGAAGTCAGTTGGTAGAAATAAAAAGAAACTTAGTGCAGTTTCAGGGCTTATGGGAAACTTATTTTTTAAGACAAAAACTATGGGAGAAGAAATGTATTCAGCTATGGAATGTAGAGGATTTACAGGTGAGTATGTTTCTTATAGAAAGTTTAAATTTGGGTTTGTAGATGCAGTATATTTAGTAATTACACTAGCAATAGTTGTGGCATATTTCATATTTTAATTAAGGTATTAAAGGAGAGAAAAACTTATGATAAAACTAGAAGATGTTTATTTTGCTTATAAGGATGCAGTAGTGCTTAGAGAGATAAATTTAGAGATTAAAGCAGGAGAGGCTATTGCTTTAATAGGACCTAATGGGAGTGGTAAGTCTACATTTTTAAAACTTATAAATGGCTTAGTTCACCAAGGGAAGGGAAAGTATATATTTGATGGTGATGAAGTTACTGAAAAAAAATTAGAGAATAGTACATATTCAAAGAAGTTTCATCAAAAGGTAGGATTTATATTCCAAAATTCAGATGCTCAGCTATTTAATTCAACAGTATATGAAGAAATAGCTTTTGGTCCAAGACAAATGGGGCTTTCAGAAGAAGAAGTTGAAAGAAGAGTTGCTGATTGTTTATCATTACTTGGAATAGAGAAACTTAAAGACAGACAACCATATAACTTAAGTGGTGGAGAAAAGAAAAAAGTTGCTATGGCAAGTGTGTTATCTCTTAATCCAGATATATTAGTTCTTGATGAACCAATGAATGAGATTGACCCTAAGGGTAAAAGATTCTTAAGAGAGTTTTTAATTAAACTTAGAGATAGTGGTAAAACTCTTATTTGTTCAACTCATGAATTTGGATATATAGAAGGGATTTTTAATAGAGTGTTAGTTTTCTCAGAAGATCACGAGATTGTAAGAGATGGAGATTATAATGAAGTTTTAGCAGATAAGGACTTCTTGATAGAATGTAATATATTATAAAAAATAAGCTTTGATATGTAGATTTAGGGTAGTTACATATCAAGGTTTATTATATTTTAAGTTATAGTTAGAAATTCAAGAGAATAGAGTAATTAAAGGCTAGACATATAATAATTAAACCTTTAAAATTAAATGTATTCTTATTTTGTATAAGAGTTATACAAAGTATTATAAATCGAGAATTAAGTAGCTTAGACTATTTGATATAAGTAGGAGGAATAGAAATGTACGTTAATTTTATAAGAGAAGTTGTAGATACAGATGAATTAAAAGAAAAAATAGAAGGTGGAAGTGAGTTTAGGGTTATTACAGACCTTACTAATGCTACAAAGAGAGAAGACTTTGCAGCTTTTGAACTTGAATTGTCATTAGATTATGTAAAACAAATATTAGCACAAAATGAAGTAGACACAGATTCAATGTCAGAGGATGATTTATTTGATACATATTTAAATGCAGCAGAAGATATTGGGGAAACTCTAGCAGAGTTAATGCCTGATTATGCATTTATGGATATTAGAGCATATACAGTTTATGAGCTTGAGAAAGTAGTAAAGCTTGTTGTTGCTACATGTCCTGAAAGACTTGGAGAATTAAAGCTTAATGATGTAATGAAGAGATTATTAAAGCAAGTATATTAGCAGAAGAAGAGGGCTATATCAAATTGATGAAAATTAATTTGATATAGTCTTTTTTGCTTTAAGATATTAGAGCTGATGTAAATTCTATAAGAATGATATTTTTAGTACAAAGTTATTCGCCTTCTGAGGCGTTTCGGAAGTGCTTTTGTGAAATGGTATATCCACTTGTTTTAGCGTGTGGGTACAAGAAGAAATATAAAAATAACTTCAAAAAGTGAATAGTTTTATGGTGTAACGAGAAGTACTATATCGTTATTCAATAACATAATCTAATATTTTCATAAATTGATATTTAATTGACGAATAAATACTGTATGATTAAAAATTATAATAATTAGTAGCAGAGGAGTTTATAGAATGGCTTTTATTTTTAGCGGATTTATTTCATTTTGGTTAGTATTAAGTTTTGTAATTAGTTCAGTTATTATTTTTGTTATTGGATATAAAAAAATAAATAATAAAAAATTTTCTGAAAGTGAATTGGAAATCTATGGTGAAAAAATTGAGAGGAATGTAAAGAGATATATTACTTGGATAGGTATAATAATAATAATTGCTATACCTGTTATTTATATATCTTATATTTATAAAATTGATAATGGAAATTTATTAGAGGTGATTTCTGGGAGTAATATTGAATTATCAATAGCTTTGAATTTGATTATATATTATGTCTTTATTAGTTGGTATGCTTCAAGATTTACTAATGATAAAATTAGAATGTTTTTTAGCAACTTGAATTATTATTTAAAAAAATTCCCTCAAATTTTTGTTGGGGTTATAATATTTCCCATAATATGTTTAGTAGTTGCATATATTGAAATGAATTATATCTTAATACCATTTATATATAGCGTTGGAACAATTAAAATATTTACACTATCTTTAGCTTTTTTAGGATATTTATTATTATTCTATATTATAGAGAAATTTATATTGTTTATATTTAAAGGATCTGATAAGTTCAATATAAAGTTGATGGTGAAAACTATTAGTATAATTGCATTAGCCTCTCTTTTAGGGCTTTATGTTTATGGAAACACACCAAAGCTTAGTTCATCACATGTTAGTATAGCATTAACAACAACTTTAACCCTTTATGGATTTTTAGGAGTTTTCAAAAATCATTTAAAAGAGTTGTGGCAAGAATTTAAAAAGAAATTAGGATTAGATTATAAAAAAAGAAAGAACTTAAGTGATAAAAATAAATTAGATATAAAAATTCAAGCTTTAGATAAAGAGCTATTTGAATTAAAAAAAGAACTAGAACATCTTAGTAATATTGACAAATAATTTAAGGTGTAAAATTTGGGGTTATATGTAAAATAACTATAATTTCAAGATAAATAAATTTTAATTATATGAGGTGGATTTTGGATAATAATTATACTATAAATTTTTTTAGAACTGGTAATGTTAATAGTTTAAAAGAAAAAGATTTTAAAAATAAACAACAATATTATGAATATAAAAAACAAACTAAAATAGGTATTTCTGAATTATTAGGTGCTTTAGTAGCACTACCAATCGCAATTATATATTTTGCTTATAGTATTTGGCTTATGTATGATACTTTAAAAGTTCATTATTTCAATATTTTTAAGGGTTTTCTTGAATGTTTGTATTTTGCATTAGCATTTATGGTAGTTATGTTTACAGTAGCATTTTTATTACCTAAATTAGTGTGTAAATTTTGGAAACCTTTAATAGTAGTAAAAAATAATAATAGCATTTTATTTACTGTTGGAGGTAGTGAATTTAATGATATAGACTCAATAAAATTTAATTTAAATAGGTTAGAAAAAAATGAAGTTATTTTAATTGAAGAAAAATTTAATTTATTTTTCTTTAAAGAAAATCCTAAGTTTGCTAAATTTTCTTTTTTGGCATTATTTAATATTATAGGAATAACTATTACTATAATTTCATATAAAATGATTCAAAATTTATTACCAGATATAATTGGAAATTACTATTTAGTAATAAGTATTAGTTTATATGTTTTAATTAATGTATTAAATGTATTTCTAACTAGAAATAGGGAAGCGACTTTAATTATTAACTTTCAATCTGCATTAATATCATATTTTAAATAAGACAATATGATAGATTGAATTCATAACTTAACAGTATTGACACCGATGGTTTCAGTACTGTTTTATCATCTGTATAGTAGTATCAAAAGATAGTGTCAAAATAAAATGAAGATAAGTGCTATATTTATTTGAAAATAATAGAAAAGATACAGTCTGTTTATAACAGAGTGTATTTTTTTTGATAAAGTTTAGGATGGGGACACACGATAATATAAAAAATATACGTTGGATGGTGAAAAGATGAAAAAGACAATTCTTTTAGTACCTATATTACTAGGTGGGCTACTTGCCGGTTGTGGTGAAGAACAGAAAGTAGTAGAAGAAAAAGTTGATAAGATTAAGGTGAATAGTCATATTAAGGTAGAAGATGAGGTTACAGAGGATGAAACTTTTGATTTAAATCTAGCTGTAATAGATCATGAACCAGGGAGTAGAATAGTACAGACAGAAACAGAATATTTTTATTCATCAGAAAAAGATAATAATAGAATTTATAGAAGTCCTATTAAAGAGGAAACAAATAATACTAATACACCAACTAAACTTAAGTCTGAAGTATCTATGCTTGCAGGTACAGATTTAGTACATAATGGGGATAGAGTATATTATTCTAACTCCTTAGATAATGGAAGAATATATTCATTTAAAATTTCTGATTTTAATGAAGATGTTGTTGCAGAACCTTTAAATATTAGCAAAAGTAGAGATTTAGTTATGCATAGTGATGGGATAAGTTATATAAATGAGGATGATGGGAATAAGGTTTACTTTGTAAGTTATGATGGCAAGATTGATGAAGCTACAACTCAAGATAGGGCAGGGAGGTTCCTTCATGCAAATGCAGTATCATTTTATCAAAATGCAGATGATGGATATAAGCTATATGCAATGGATGTTAAAGAGAACAAAAGATATAAATTGACTGATTTTTCAGTTGAGAGTTTTACTGTATTAAAAAACTTTATTCTAGCTACAAATAGTGATGATGATAATAGTTTGTATATTATAAAGTCAAATAAGAGCATAGAAAAGTTAAGTAATAGAAAAGCATTTGAATTAAAGCGTGACTTGTATAAAGAAAAAGAAGATTTGAATGAATTCTATTATATAAATGAAAATAAAGAACTTATGAGATGTAATTTAGAAGAAGAAATGAAAATCCAATTTGAAGAAAAAATATCAAATGATTTAGTTGAGGATTATTATTTTACTGATGATAAAATAATAATAAAAGATGAGGAAGAGGTATTAAAGTCATATAATAAGTAAAAAATAAAAGGACTATCTCATAATAGAAATTGTTATTCTATCTTGAGGTAATCCTTTTTTTATTAATTATTTAGCATGTTTAGCAATTAATTCTTCTATATCACCAAGGCATGATCCACAAGCTGTACCAGCTCCTGTTGCATCTTGAACTTCATCTAAAGTTTTAGCTCCATCATTGATAGCTTTTACTATGTCAGCTTCGCTTATATTTAAGCAGTAGCATACGATATTATCTTCCATAATATAATTCTCCTTTTGTTAAAACAATTTTTTACTCTTATAAAGAGTAAGTTACTTGTTTATTTTACCACAAAAATAGATAAATATACATAAATATTAATAGAAAAAAGAAAATATTTTCTATTAATTAGGCTAAAATATTTAGATTGCTACGTAAATTGAGCCTATTAATATTAATATGATTCCAATGATTTTAGAAAGTGTAATTTTTTCGCCAAGAGCAATTCTTGCGATTATTAATGTCCAAACATAAGTAATAGAGGTAAGTGGAATAACTACACTATAAGGTAAAAATTTTAGTGCTACTATATTTAGTATTGCAGCAGTTACATAAAAGACACCACCAACATAAATTTTCCAGTTTATAAATAAAGATAATATTCCAGTTAAAGTATCAGTTCCTTTTTTGAAATAAAATGCTCCAAGTGACCCAAATAAAGTCATTATAGGAAACAATAAATATGCTTTATTCATGTTTCTCCCCCCTTGCTATGAAGATAACTCCAATAATTATTATAACTATCCCAATTGTATGATTTGTAGTGATTTTTTCATCAAGGAATAAAGCACCATTAATAAGTGCAAAAATATATCCAACACACATGAGTGGATGAAGGATTGATAGATTTCCAAATTTAAAGGCTACTATCATTGCTAAAGCACCAACTGCATATAAGACAAATCCTAGTAGTATTAAAAGTAAGTTATGCCCAACACCTATTTTCCAAAAAAGTTGTCCAAAAGATGTACAAAGGGCAGCTATTATTATAAGAATAATTCCTTTAGTTAAATTTTTGCTTTTCATATATTCACCTATTTCCAATCTAATATTTCATAAGTATTATTAGTCTTTTTAAAATTTATAAGATATGCTTTTTTTACAAGATTAAACATAGGGGTATCTGAAAGTGAATCAGAAAAGGCAACAGAATTATTTTTATCTATTGAAATGTTATTTTCAAAAAGATAAGCATTTATTCTTTTAACTTTTTCATCACCTTTACAGTTGATACCATCTATTTGGTTAATAAATTTATTTTCAGTATATTTGAACCTTGTTCCGATAACAAAATCTACATATTCCTCATCTTCAAAATATTTTAAATATGCCTCAGGTGATGCTGAAACTAAAAGTATAAGGTAACCTTTTTCTTTTAAATCCTTCATTTTTTCAATTGCATTTTTAAACATTGCATCTTTTAGCATTGAAGAATAAAAGTCTTTGAAATCATCATTATTTAGATAATTAAATGTATAAAACATAGCTTCTTTCGCTTTGTGTGTATTTATAACACCAAATTTATATAAAACAAGTTTTACAAATAGAGTTGGTAGTTTTGCCTTTGCAGCAGGATATTTTGTTTTTGTATATTTTAAAAGGTGAAACATAGAATCACCTTTAATTATTGTTTTATCAATATCAAATATAGCAAGTTTTTTAGATATCATAATTAATACCTCCGTAGTAATTTTTATATAAATATAATCACTTAGGTAGCAATACTCAAGTGATTATATCTTAAAATTATTTAACTATTGTATATTTTAAATCAAATTCCTTAGCTTTATTTATGAATGAAGGCTCAAAGTTATTTTGATAAATAACAAGAGGCTTTGTAAATACATAATTTTTAACTCCGTTTGATTGGTTTATTTTATAACTAATCATAGTCGGAATTAATATAGCTGAATTCACAAATATTAAAATAAGAAGCAATATACCAATAATTTTAGATACTTTAGATTTCCTTAGCACCATAAAGGTTCCAACTCCAACTGGGATAAGCCATATAAAGTTAATATACCTTGCCCACCAAAATGAACCGGCAGCAAGAAGAGTTCCTATTGTAAATACAAGCGTTAAAGTACTGTATATAAGAACTTTTTTATTTCTACAAGTAGCTAGTAGGTAAAGTAGACCTATAAATGATATAGGTAAGAATATGATAGAGTAAATTCCAAGGCCTCTCATTCTAGCATCAACACCTGCGTAGAATTTAAGAACATTTTTATTAACCTCAAACATTTGACCTACTGATGTTGCAGGTTTTCCATTAGGGTTTTTTATTGAAGGTACGGCTATCATAGACTTATAGAACTGCTCGAACTGACCATCATATCTATAATCTAAAGGTGTATTAGCTGTCATTATATTTACTTTTCCTTTACCAGCAAGTGGATAAAGGGGATTTCCATTATTGATAGTATTTGTAATGTAAGGGTTAAATCCAACAATACATACTGTTATAACAAGGCTACAAACAAGGAATATTAAGAGTCTTATATTATATTTCTTATTATTAAAGAAGAAACTACTAATTAAGAATGCTGTTAATATAACCCCAGCGTAAGCTAGTCCAGTAAATTTTATATTAGCTAGGAAGATTGCTATGTTAAATAGTGTTAGATATTTAAATAAAGTTAGATCCTTAAAAAATAATATTAAAACTAAGTTTATTATAAGGAAAATAACATAAACTCCTAGCATTGAATCTACATAATAAGTAAATGATTGTCCAAGCACTACTGGATTAAGAACAAGAATAACAGCAGCAGTAATTGATAAAATCATCTTTTTCTTAGTTATTAAGTAGAATGTACCAAAACTTAGTACAAGTAGTATTAAAGGTAAAAATGAGGAAAGTATTTTAGCACTTTCAATTCTACCGGTAATTTTAAAGATACTTGCAGCAAATACACAAGATGCCTTAGCATAGTGCATTACCCATAAGTTCATTGGTATAGTTGATTGATAAAAAGGATTCCAACCATTTTTTAGAGCAATAACAGCTTCTTGGTGGTAGGCCATAGAATCGTATGAATAATCCCAAATTATATTATTTGCCCATGCTAAAAGTGCAGCACTAACAAAAAAGAATATAATAGAAAAAATCATAAATTTCCAAGTAACTTTTGAATTGTCCTTATCAAGGAAGTATTTTGCAATAAACATAGCTATGATAGGAAAAACAAAAAAGTTAAAACTAGTCATAGACACGTGTATTACAAAAAGAAGAGTGCTTCCAATGAAAACACTTCCTATGTATATCAAGAACATAAAAGAGATAAGTATTGAGTAGAATGCAATTTTATTGTCCTTTAATCTTTCCATCTTTCTCCTCCTATTAACTAAACCAAAGTAAAATAATCATACTTGTAATAGCCCATAAAATAATATTTATGATAAGTGGTTTATCAGTTATTAAAGCTTCAGTAGGACTTCCACCTTCACCTTTTTTGATTACAAGATATTTATATCTAAATAATCCATAGACAACAAATAGATTTGTTATCATCATATAGGGATTTGGATGACCTATAAAAGTGTACATTGCATAACTTACAAGTGTACAAGGTATTGAAATATTGGAAATTTGAGTTAGTAATTCTTCTGAGTAATCATCAAGAATTTTTCTATGCTCATTTGCATTTCCTTGTAATTTTATTATCTCATTCTTCCTTTTTTCAAAACCTAAGAATAATGAGATAAAGAATGTACAAAGTAAAATCCAACCTGATAGTTTAACATCAATTGCTATACCACCGGCAACAACTCTTAAAATAAATCCGATAGCAATTGAAATAACATCAACTATAACTATATGTTTTATTTTAAATGAGTAAAGTACATTGTTTATAAAGTAAAGTATTATAACAATAAATAATTCAAAATTAATCAAATAAGATCCAACTAAACTAATTGTTAGTAAAACAAATAAAGAGACTATAGCAGCTGGAACTTTAATAGCCCCGCTTGCAATTGGTCTGAGTCTTTTCTTTGGGTGTATTCTATCTTTTTCAACATCAACAATATCATTCATTATATAAACTGTTGATGATATTAGACAAAATAAAACAAAAGCTAAAAGACTATAACCTATTTTTTTAGGCTCTAAAAAGCTAACTGAAAAAATAAGTGGTCCAATTACAAATAGATTTTTAACCCATTGCTTAGGTCTCATTAGTTTAAGTAGGTTATGAACAAAAGATTTTTTTGGAATGTTATTGCCATTTGTTTCTTCATTAGTTAAATTCATAATCTGTTCCCCTAAGTTAGTATTTTTTTATTAATAATTTTTTTTACAGAAAATTTGCATTTTTAATTATATCATAATATTTTTTGTGTGAAAAACATTTTAAAAAGCATATAAGATATTTCGCAAATACTGTATATTAATAGAGAAATAACTAATAATATATACTATTAAATGAAAAATATATAATAATAATAATAAATACGATAAGGTGATAAATATATAATTTATTACAAAAGGTTAGAAAGCAGTTATTAATATTTTTTGAACAATAGACACAAAACTGTAATAAAAAGTTATTATACTTAGAGTAATTTCAAAGAGACAGGCTATGATTTTATTTTGGTTATGGAGTCAACCGTTAACCGCAGAAATGCTAATGACTCCTACATATTTAATCCTTATTGTAAAATAGTGTAGGGCTAAAGATAGGGAAATTAACTTAATTCTTAGTTTATTACTAGCGAAGAAAAACTTGTAATAGTAGGAGGAATATAATATGGAAAAATCATTATTAGTATTCGTAGTAGGTTGTGGAGGATTTATAGGAGCATCATTAAGATATCTTATATCATTATGGGCAACAAAAGGGATAGGACCAGGATTCCCGTTTGGAACTTTAATAGTAAATATACTAGGGGCTATCATAATTGGATTTGTAACAGAAATGAGTTTAAGAACAAATATCGTTTCTCCAACAGCAAAAACATTTATAACAACAGGAATGATGGGTGGTTTAACAACATTCTCAACATTCTCATTAGAAACAATGACAATATTCTCACACGGAAATATTGGACTTGGATCATTAAATATAATCTTAAACTTAGCTTTAAGTTTAATAGGTGTTGTAATTGGTCAATTTATAGCTAAAATATTATTCTAGGTTATAAAAATAGGTTAAGAGTTTAAAGCACATCTAAAAGTAGGTTATTTAGAGGTTAAATATTATCAAAAAAAGTAATCTGCTAAGAATTAAGTTATTATAAACAAAAGTAATATCTAGATATTAAAATTAATGTTATCATATATGTATTTTGGGTACTGGTATAAAGAATTTATGAAGAAAATATGGTTAAATTGGAATTGATTTCGAGGAGATGGAGAAATGTTTAATTTAAGCCAAAACGAAGATAAGTTCTATACTAAGTTCATCGAACAAGCACAGAACGTTTTAGAAGGAACACGAGTACTTAAAGATTTCCTAGATACTATGAATAACGAATCAGCTTACACTCAAAAGATGCAGGGATTAGAGCGTCAGGGTGATATAATAGTGCATGAAATAATAGCAGACTTAAATGATACATTTATCACACCAATGGACAGAGAAGATATATATAAATTAACTAAAAGACTTGATGATTGTATAGATTATACAGATTCAATAGTGAATAGTTTTATTATATATAATGTAAGTGAATGTACAGAAGGTGCAAAAGTGTTTGCAAATTATACAGTGCAATGTGCAACAGAACTTTTAGAGTTAATGAAAGTATTAAGTCAGATGAAGAAAAAAACAGCACAAAAAATTATACATGAAAAAATTATAGCAATAAATAAAATTGAAAATGATGCTGACGTATTTTTCAGAGAGATTGTTGGAAAAATGTTCAGACAAGAAGAAATAGACGTCTTAGAAATTATAAAATGGAAAGACCTATACCAAGCATTTGAGAACACAGTGGATTCTTTTGAAGCGGTTGTTAACATTATTGGTGGGATTGTGATGAAGAGTGTATAATGATTTATAGAAATATACTTTGAAAAAATTATATAAGTAAACTTCAAATGTTTAAAAAGGTCTAGAATTTTTAGTTCTAGACTATTTTTTTGTTTATTTTAAAATTTTATCAATAACATCTTTTCTTTTATTTGTTGCCTGTTGTACTAAATTTTCATTCCAAGAATAAAAACCTTCACCAGTTTTAGCACCAAGTATACCATTAGAGATATAACTATCTAAAAGCTGAGAACCATCTTTTTCATTAGATAACTCATTATAGAGATATTTAGAAACATTATTAAATATATCTAAACCACCTAGGTCACAACTTTCTAAGGGACCAGTAGCTGCATATCTAAAGCCAAGACTATATTTTACCGCATCATCAATATCTTTAGCACTAGCAAATTCATTTTTTAGAATGTTTGTAGCTTCTCTGATGATTGCAAGTTGAATTCTATTGCCGATAAATCCAGGACATTCTTTGGACATGGTTATAGTTTTTTTGCCTAGTAATTCTAAAACAATTTTAGTTTGATTAAGAGTTTCTCTACTAGTTTCAGTGCTTGGAACTATTTCAACTAATGGGACAATATGTGCTGGATTCCAAAAGTGAGCTACTACAAATCTTTTTTTATGAATCATTTCTGTTGATATATCACTTGGCAATAGCCCTGAAGTAGTTGATGCAAGAATTATATTTTCATTAAATATAGAGTCTAATTCTTTGAAAAGATTTTTCTTAAAGTCTAAATTTTCAATAAGTGCCTCAATTATAAAATCAGTAGTTGAAAGTGCACTTAGAGTATAGCAAAACTTAATTTTTTTATTTAAAATATCTTGATTTATATCTAAGTTTTCTTTGATATAAGTTAAAAAGTTTTCAGAACTAGATTCACTTCTACTATATACGATAATATCGTAGTTTGATTGTAAGCATAATAAGGCAATACTTTTACCCATAGTTCCAGTTCCTAAGATACCAATCTTTTGAATTTCCATATTAATCACTCCCTATATGTATATTAAAAAAAGTATACTATTTAATATATAATAGGAAAAGTTTAATATATTTTGAAATTAACATGTATAGGTATATTTAACTATACAAATATATAAAGTTTTATAGTATATGGTACAATTAAGAGAGGGTTAGGGGTGAAGTGAAATGAAAATAAGAATATTAGAATCAGATGGATGTAGAGCATTACCTAGTGATGGTTTGAGAATAGATTTATAAGGTGGGGGATTGGATTTTGGGTAGAGGGGAAAAGAAGATTAAAAAAAAGTATCTTGTAAGAAGAATTATATGTGGTGGTTTAGTTTTATTAGGATTTGCTGGTGTTATTAGTTTTGGAACGGTTAGTAGTAAAAAATCAGAAGAAGATATAGCGGCAATAAAAAGAGCAGATGAGATGGAAAAAGAAATTGAAATAGAAAAGATGTATGTAGGACTTAATGTGACTAAGACGGATTTTGAATGGGTTGATAAATTGGAAAAAGGCAATAAACCAAGTAAAATAGTTTTGCATCATTCAGCAATAGAAGATATGACAATAGAAGAAGTTCATGAAAAACATATTGAAAATGGTTGGGCTGGCATAGGATATCATTATTTTGTTGGGAAAGATGGGAAAATATATAAGGGGAGAGAGGAAAATATTATTGGTGCACATGTAAAAGATAATAATATTAATACTTTAGGGATTTGTATTGAAGGTAATTTTGAGAAGTATAACCCAACAGAAGAACAAAATGAAAGTATACTAAAATTATTGCATTATTTATACTCAAAGTATGAAATACAAGACCTTGAGGGACATAGAGATTTAGGTCAAACACTTTGTCCGGGGGAAAATTTAAAGGTTACAGAAATAAAAAATAATTTAAATTTACTTATAGAGGAAGATAGAAGTCAGAAAGAGAATGAGTGATTCAAAAGTTGAATGACATAAAAATAAAAAAATAAATAGCATTTGACAAGAAAAGAGGCTTAAATTTAACTTAATAATAATAAAAGCTCGAAAGTATAATTAGTATATTAATAAAAATACTAATTATATGATAATATTTCAATTAAAGAACTAAGTTATTGTTGTTCTCAAGATATTTTGTTTTGAATTAGACACTTTAAGGTGATAAAATTTCTAAGAGAGAATTTTCAGGAGGTTAGCATGAATAATAAGGTTCAAAAAGCTACAGTTGCAATAGTTGCAATAGTTGTATTTCTTGCAACATTTTTCGGTTCTACAAGAGAACAGGTCGTTGTTGAAGCAAAGAAAATAGTTACAGATAGTAATAATATAAATAATGATTACTTAATTGGAATTCAATCACTAGAAAATGCATTAGGTGCAAAAGGGCTAGTGATATTAGACATAAGAAGTAGTAAAGAGTATGATAAAGGTCATATTCCAGGGGCTATAAATGTTTCTTGGAGTCAGTTTATTGATAAAAATACACAAAGTGATAATACTCAAAGCAATAATGCACAAAGTAATAATACGCAAAGCAATAATACTCAAAGTAATAATGCACAAAGTGATAATACACAAAGTAATAATGCACAAAGTAATAATACGCAAAGCAATAATACTCAAAGTAATAATGCACAAAGTAATAATGCACAAAGTGATAATACACAAAGTAATAATGCACAAAGTGATAATACGCAAAGTAATAATGCACAAAGTGATAATATGCAAAGTAATAATGCACAAAGTGATAATACGCAAAGCAATAATGTACAAAGTGATAACACGCAAAGCAATAATGCACAAAATAATAATGATAATATTTCTAATGATACAACAAATTGGACAAATTTAATAAATAAAAAGGTTTTAACTAATGAACTTCAAAGTCTTGGAATTAACAAGGATTCGACAGTTGTAATTTATGGTGACTCAAATGGAGATGATTTAGGAGAACTTGGGAAATTTTCTTGGATGTTTAGAATGGTAGGTTTGCAGTCTAAAATGCTTAACGGTGGTTATAAAAATTGGAAGTCACAAGGATTTAAAACTACAACAGTAGTACCAAGTATTACAAAAAGCGATATGGAGATTAAGAGTTTTACACCAATTAAAGCTATTAAAACAGATGATTTAGAGAAAAATATATCAAAAATAAAAATATTAGAACTAGTAAATGATGTTAAAGAAAATCAAGAAAACTTAACTAATACTGCTAATAATGAAAATAATACACAGAATACACAGAATACAAAGAATAATAATGAGCAGAAAATTGCTAATAAGATAGATAACAATGTTCAATTAAAAACAAATGAGCAAGATACAGAAGTTGACCCACCAGTAGAAGGGGTTATACAGATAAAATTAAGTGATATGTTAAATCCAAATGGAACAATAAAGCCTGTAAGTCAATTACAACAATTATTTAATTCTAAAGGGATTAGCAAGGACGATGTATTATTATTCTATAATACAGACAAAGGAAATTTAGCCTTCCTAACACTTATGCTTAATATGTCTGGGTATACTAATATAGAAACTTATAATGCTAGTTTAACTCAGGTTGCACAAATTACAACTCAAATATTAAATACTAAAAATGAGAATGAGAATGATAAAAATTCAACTCAAGGCAAAAGCGCAAAAGTAAATAATATTAATACGCAAGGGAATACTAGTAACAATACACAAAACAATAACAGTAACAATAATAGCACTAGCAATAGCAGCAATAATGCTAATGCTAGTGGTAATGGAAATAGTACAAATATTAATTCTAGTAATCAAAATACAAATAATTAACAAAACTGTTCTTATAGAATAATATCTGTAAGGGCAGTTTTTCTTTTGTTTATTTTTAGTTGAGATAAGAGAAATGCTCATATTTAACTTCTATAATTAAATATTTATTAAGTAATGACTTATTGCATATTACATAAGATTTGTTACATATAGATAGATATAGTAATTTATTAGAGGTGGGAGGTTAAAATGGATGTTTTGTCAAAAACAATAAGTTCGATAACAGCACAAAATTTATTAGGGTGGCTTGTTATAGGGATAATTGTGATAACTTTTGTCAGTGGAATTATATTAAATGTTATGATAAAAAGATATTATGATGATTTGAATAGGGATATTTTAGAAGGGATAAATAGAGATGGGGATGTTTATTTCCAAATTCCAGAGCTTAATAAAATTTTAGGTAGATTTAAAAAGAGTACGGAATGTGGAACTGATAATATAAACACACAGGTAATTATAGAGAAAAATTTAGATGATAAATTTACAAAACTTGAGGATAGTGCAAAGCTTATTCCAGCAATACTTATAGCACTTGGACTTTTAGGTACATTTTTAGGATTAACACTTGCTATATTTGAAACTAAAGAGGCGTTAACAGGTATAGAGAGTATAAATGTTTTTACTGAAAATTTACAAGCGCCAATAGCTAGTATGGCAACTGCTTTTTGGACAAGTATATTTGGAGTTCTTACTTCTATGATTTTAAATTTTGTGAATCAAGGAACAAAACACTCAAAGAATAAATTTTATAATGAGATGGAAGACTTTTTAGATAATGAAATATTTGCTAATCATGCGAAGACATTCAATACTATATTTGAGGAGTTTAGCAAGACTGTTAAAATTACAATGTTAACTTTAACAGAGGAAATGACTAACTTATTTAAAAATGGCGTTGAAGAACTTGTAACAAAAATAAATTCAAGTTCGATTGATTTAACAGAGTCTGCAAATGGTCTGCAAGAGTATACTAAGGAATTTAAGGGACTTGTTGAGACATTCTCACATACTGTTCATAGTTTTGAGGCTCCAGTTGAGTCATTTAATGAATCTGTATCAAACTTTGTTGTAACTTCTGAAAATCTTAGTTGTAGTGTTGAAAAAGGATTTAGAGATTTTGTATATTCAGCAGAAAATTTAGATAAATCAATGGTTGATTTAACTAATAATATAGATACATCATTTGAGTCAATGAGTAGGTCTATGGATGTTTCACTAGATAATTTATCTGCTAATTTAGGGCAATGCTTTACAGGTATATCTGTGAAGTTTGAAAATTCAATGAGTAAAGTCCAAAATGGTTTAGATGAAAGTATTATTAGAATTAGTAATGCAGTTCTTACAAACGCAGAGAGCTCGCTTGAAGTTGCAGCTACAATAAAAGAAGAAACTGATAATCTTGTAATTAATCAAAATAACATAAAAGACTTAATATCAGAAGTTAAGAAAAATAATGATGTTAGCAACAAAGAAGTAGCGTATCAAACAGTTGTGCTTAATAAACAAACTAAGTTGCTTGATGAGAGTTTAAAAACATTTTCAAAAAGTTCAGAGCATATTCCAATATTTCTTGCAGAAAGATTTTCGCATGTGCTAAAGCAATATCTTGATGATGTAGGAATCAAAATAACAAGGCATATAGATGATAATATGGGGACTATAAGAAATGACATAGTAGAGGCAAGTAGAACACTTGATGAAACTATCCATGTTATAGATTCTTCTAGGGAGATAATGAATAGTACAAATAGAAAAAAACAGGAAAATAGTAATTATAGGAGTCGAAGAGAATGAAATTAAGAAGAAAAAATTATAAGGAAATAGAAGAAAGTCCATCTTACTGGCCATCTTTTGTAGATGTTATGTCTATTACAGCCTTAGTTTTTTTCTTTATAATGATACTTGCTATGGGGTTTTTAACTGTGTTTGTAGATGATATATCAACTAAGAGAGAAAAATTATACGATAGAATAGAGCTTGAACTTAAGGAAAATAATGTAGACTCAGGTATGATAAGTTTTAATAGGGAAGAGGGAAAGATCGATATAAAGACCGAGACTTTCTTTGATACTGATTCAGCAGAATTAAAAGAAGAAGGAAAAAGAGTAGCTATCATGTTTGGTGAAATATTTGAAGGGCTTTTAGATGTTGATCAGATTAATGATGAAATTGATTATATAGAGATAATAGGGCACACAGATTATGCAGGTACAACTATTGATAATAGGGAACTTTCAACAATGAGGGCAATAAGTTTCTTAAATGAAATTATGCCAATGAATAGTGATTTAGAGAAAAAATATGGACCAAAGTTTAAAGCTGCTGGTATGTCTGAGTTTGAAACAAATCCAAGTCACCAAGAGCGAAATCAAAGTGAAGAAGGATATAAGAAAAATGAGTATGCAGCAGATAGAAAAATAGAAATAAAAATGGTGTTTAGCAATAAAGACTTAGAAGATGCTATAAAGCAAAAGTATAAAGATAAAGAAGCTAAAAAAGAATTAGAATAAGTAAAAGCAATCCAATTTTTAAAATTTGGATTGCTTTTACTGTTTGAAAAAACAAAAAAAGTAGGAAGATAGTTAAAATACAGGAACTAAAAGTCCAATAAGAGAAAGGGCCATTACTATAAAGATACCCCAAATAGTTCCGCCGTGCTCTAGGTTATTATCATCCATAAGAATTACCTCCTAAAGTAAAATAGTTTAATTACATTTTTAGTATTTGTATTAATGACAAAAGTATACAAAAAGTTTTGGGGAGAATTTTAACAATATGTAGAATTTAGGTTACTTTTGAGATTTTAGAAATAACATATAGTATAATTTAGGACAAGTGAAAAGAATATAAATAAAGTTTCAGGTGGCAAAGACTATTTGATACTGAAAAGGGGAATTTTAATTATGAAACTTTCTGTGAGAGATTATGTTAAAATGTTTTTCTCTTTCTTTAAGATAGGAGCATTTACCTTTGGGGGAGGCTATGCAATGATACCTCTTATAGAAAAAGAAGTCGTTGAAGAGAAAGGGTGGCTAACTAAAGAGGAATTTATGGATTCACTTGTTGTAGCTCAAAGCTTACCGGGAGCGTTAGCAGTTAATACATCTATATTTGTTGGATATAAAATAGCGAAGTTTAAAGGTGGACTTGTAGCAGTGCTTGGTACAATACTCCCTTCAATTATGATAATAATTGGAGTTGCAATATTTCTTGCTGATTTTAGAGAAAACAAGTATATTAATTTAGCATTTAAAGGGATTAGTGCAGCAGTTCCGATTCTTGTATTAGTTGCAATTATTTCATTAGCTAAGTCCTTTAAAAGAACAACCTTAAATATGATAGTTTGTATAGTTATGAGTATACTTCTAATATTTTTTAATTTGAGTCCAATACTTGCAATAATGATAGGAATAGCATATGGGCTAATATGTTGTGTTCAAAAGGAGGAAAGGTAGATGATGGCATTAATTAATCTATTTTTAACTTTCCTTAAGATTGGAATGTTTGGATTTGGTGGCGGATATGCAATGATTCCGTTTATTGAAAGAGAAGTAGTTATAAATAATTCTTGGATAACAGATGTAGAGTTTTTAGATATAATAGGAATTTCACAAATGACCCCAGGACCTGTTGCAATAAATACTGCAACATTTGTAGGATTTAGAGTTGATGGAGTAGTTGGGGCACTTGTAGCAACTTTTGGAGTGGTTATATTCTCATTTATAGCGGTAGTGTTTATAAGTAAATCTATGGACAAGTTTAAGGACAATAAGTATTTAAACGGAGTGTTTGCAGGATTAAAACCAGTTTTAATAGCACTTATAATAAGCGCATTTGTTTCACTAGCAAAGGATTCCTATACGGATATAAGAAGTATCATAATTAGTGTAATAACACTTAGCTTGTTATTATCTAAAAAGATACATCCAATTTTAGTTATAATATTTAGTGCAGTAATGGGAATTATTTTTTATATATAAAATAATTTAAGGTCGAAGTTATAATTTGTAAAATAAATATAAAAAAGAACACCATTTTGGTGTTCTTTTAGTTTAAACCTCAACTTTTTCGCTTGTAGCTTCGTCTTCGTCTTCGTTCTTTTTATTTCCAGTTCTTCTATAATCATATCTATCAAGAATTTTCAGTGTATATATTTTAATAACTGAAGCTACTGGACTTGCAAGTATCATTCCAATTGGGCCATATATGAAAGCGCCAATTGTTATAGCAAGAATTACAAGATAAGGACTTAATCCAACTTTATTACCTATAAGTTTAGGATCAAGATACCAAGCATCAAATTGCTGAAGAATGAATAGGAAGATTAATGACATAAGCCCAAGCTTGAAGTCAGCAGCAAATAAGTTTACGAAGAATGCTACAATCATTCCTATAAAAGGTCCAAAGTATGGAATCATATTAGTAATTCCGACTATTACAGCAAGAAGAAGTACATATTTTGAATTCATAATATAAAGGCCTATAAAAGCTATAAAGCCAATTATAAGTGAGTCGAAGGCCTTTATTGAGATATATGTTCCAACTTTTTTGTTAAGAATATTAAGGAATGTAATTGCTCTAGTTCCGTTTTTTTTACCAAAGATAGTTAAAGAAAGTCTTCTACCAAAAGCTAAGAAATTTTCTTTATCAGATAAAACATAAATTGAAATAAGGAATCCAAATATAATATTTACAAGTGATTTTGTAAATGTGATAGCAGTATTTAATATCCCACTAAACATTGATGTGAATACGCTAGAAAATTTATCGATTACAGTATTTACATCAAAGTTAAGAGCGCTAAATTGTGCTAAGTGAGCTTGATTTTCTACATCTGCAAGTATAAGTGTAAGTTTACCTTGGAAATCCTTAGTTAGAGTTGGTATTGCATCTATTAACTCTATAATACTTAGATAAAGCTTTGGACATAATACAAATGCACCAATAGCTAAAATTCCTACAAATAAGATATAAGTAAGTGCAATACTTAGTCCATTTGATAGTTTTAGTTTTTTATTGAATAGTTTTACAAGTGGATTTAGTATGTATGCTATTACAAATGCTAGTACAAATGGGAATAATAAATTATAAACAGTATTGATTGCACTAAATAAATTAGCGTAGTTATCTATTAATTTAATAAGTACATAGGAAATTATTATAACAGCAAAAATTTTCAAATATTTTGAATCATCATTTTTAAAAAGTTTCATTCATTCCTCCTACCATAATAAAGGTATCAAAAAAGTATCTTTATTTAATTATTATACAGAAAAAAGATTTTATAACAATAAATCCAGATATTTATAATAAAAATTTAAGATTATTATTGAAATTAAATTAAAAAAATGTTTACAAAGCAATTTAGTAAAAATCTTTAATAAAAAATGACAAAATTAAATCTTTGATAGTTAAAATGTTAAAATAATAAAAAATGCAAGAAAAATTGCAGGAGACATATGAAAATATGAATAAATTTTATACACTTGGAAGATTGTTAAAAATAAAATAATTAACTAATTTTGAGATTTTTTACATAATTTTAAGAATTTTAAATAAAAAGTGAGATAAAATGTTATCAAATTAATAAAAATGTTTAAAAAATAATAACAATGTCGTTTTAGATAGAATTTTACACATTAATATATTAAAGTATAATTATGATTAGTAATAATAAAAAGGTGGGAAAAAAATGAGCAATAATACTAATAAAAAGAAATTAACTTTGATACCATTAATATTAATGATATTTACATCAGTATTTGGATTTGCTAATATGCCTAGAGCCTTTTATTTAATGGGGTATTCAGCTATACCTTGGTATTTATTTGGGGCGATAACATTTGTTATACCATATGCATTTATGGTTTCAGAGTATGGAGCAGCGTTTAAAGATGAAAAGGGTGGAATATATTCATGGATGGCAAAATCAATAGGACCTAGATATGCCTTTGTTGGAACATTCATGTGGTTTGCATCATATGTAATTTGGATGGTTAGTACATCATCAAGTATTTGGATTCCGTTTTCAAATGCAATATTTGGTTCAGACATGACATCAACATGGCATTTATTTGGACTAAATCCAACACAAACAATAGGAATACTTGGAATTGGTTGGATTATACTTGTAACTATAATTGGTTCAAGAGGATTAGATAAAATTAAAAAAGTTACAGGAGTAGCAGGAACGGTAGTTGCGCTTCTTAATGTAGTTTTAATTCTTGGAGCAATTTTAATATTCATACTTAATAAAGGACAATTTGCACAACCTATAACATCAGCTAAAGAATTTTTAGTAGGACCAAATCCTGCTTATGGAAATCCACTTGCAATGATGTCATTTGCAGTATTTGCAATATTTGCCTTTGGTGGAATAGAGGTTGTTGGGGGACTTGTTGATGAGTCAGAAAACCCTACAAAAACTTTCCCAAAAGCTATTACACTTGCAGCTATAATAATTGCCGTTGCTTATGCAATAGGGATTTTTGTTTGTGGTATGTTTACTAACTGGGATTCAGCTTTATCAGGTGGTTCAGTTAATATGGCAAACGTAGCTTATGTATTAATGAAAAACTTTGGAGTTCAACTTGGACTAGCACTAGGAACTACTGCTGCAACAGCAGCTACAATAGGAATTTGGGTTGCTAGATTTGTAGGGCTTTCAATGTTTATAGCTTTAACAGGAGCTTTCTTTACATTAACTTACTCACCAGTAAAGCAGTTAATAGAAGGAACACCAAAAGAAATGTGGCCTACATGGCTTACAAAAGAAAATAAAGCTGGAATGCCAATCGGAGCTATGGCAGTACAATGTGTTATTGTTGCTGTTATGATATTCTTAACATCATTTGGTGGAGAGAATGCATCAGAGTTCTTCTCAAAGTTAGTTCTTATGACTAACGTTGCTATGACTATACCAAATATATTTATAGCAGGAGCATTCTATAAATTTAAGAAAAATAAATCTATTGAAAAACCATTTGAGCTATATAAATCAAAAGGTTGGGCTTTAGTAGGTGTTTTATCAGTAGTTCTAGTTGTAGGACTTGGTAACATAATGACTATTATTGAACCAGTAATTCAAACTGGAGATTGGGAGTCAACATTATGGATGATAGCAGGACCGATTATATTTACTATAATTGCACTTATAATCTTCCAAATATCAAAACACCATTTTGAGCATGTAACACATAAAAAAATGAAATAAAAAATATATTCTCTCTACTTAGAAATTCTAGGTAGGGAGTTTTTTTATAGCAAAAATTAATAAGTTGAATATTATATATAAATCTATGATTTAGGGGTTATATATGATAATTGAAGTTGGGATTGATACTATTGTAATAAGACTTTTACTGGCTTGTATTATTGGTGGGGTAATAGGATATGAGAGAGAAAAACATAATAGGGCAGCTGGATTTAGAACACATATATTAGTGTGTGTTGGTGCATGTATAATTTCTTTAATTGAAATGAGGATGGAAGAAGAGTTTTTAAAAGAATACTACACCTATGGAATTGATACTGGTGGAATACAACTTACTAGGGGGAGGCTTGCAGCTCAGGTTATAAGTGGAATAGGTTTTTTGGGGGCAGGAACAATTATAGTTCATAAGGGTTCGATTAAAGGTCTTACCACAGCAGCATCACTTTGGGTAGTAGCTTGCCTTGGAATAGCGGTGGGATATGGTCAAACTTGGGTAGCGATTCTAGGGGTTGGACTTGCATTGATAACTCTCATATTGCTTGGTTTTTTACAAGATAAGTTAATAAATAAAAATTTAAAATACAAATTAGAAATAACATATTTGAATAAAAAAGAAGTGATGTATCATGTTGAAAATACATTTTTTGATAATGATATCAAAGTAGAAAATTTTAAGTTAAAAGAAGCGAGTGAGGAAACTAAGGAAGGAATTTTAGAATATAAAATAGTGATACCAAAATATATAAAGTATGCATCAATAAAAAATAAATTAATGATAAATGAGTATGTAAAGAAAGTTGAAAAATAGTGAAAAACAAGTGTCTTGAAACTATTCAAGACACTTGTTTTTTTAAAATTATTTAAAAATAGTTCTTAAAAGCTTTCCATCTACATCAAGCATAGAATCATCTAGAAGCTTTGCAATAGTTGGGGCTATATCAATTATTTTCATAGGACCGATATTAAAGTCTTCTTTTACTCTAGGGTCGCAGACCATAAAGAAAGTTCCATTATCATAATTTGATGGTTTGTATCCATGAGTTGCTTTGTCATGTTTAGTACCAACCTTTTCGATAACTTTATCTCCAAGGAAGTCATTTATAAAATAATAACCATCATTTGCCTCAAGCATAAAGTCGCAATTTATATCAGCTCCAAGTTCTTTAGCTTCTTTAGAATTATAAATTGTTTTTATGCAATTCAGGTTATTTTCAGAAAAATGCTTTAACTCATTTTCAACTTTTGAAAGTAATGATTTATTATTTTTATCCTTTAAGTAGATATAGGCAGAGCCATCACAAAAGTTACAAAAAACTTCATGATAATCTATTTTTTTATTAGTTTTATCAAGGCGTATCCAGTATTTATCAAGAAATAGTTTATTAAGTTTAATAACGCTATGGGCATCTTTCATACTGTGATCACCTAGGAGTATAATAGAGGCATCATCATATGCTTCTATTGTTTTAAGTTTAGTGATAACATCACCAAGTCTTGAGTCATGTCGTCTTAGTGCATATTCAGCATCTTTAGAGTTATATCCATGTTTGTGCCTATTTGTATCAACATCAGTTAGGTGAAGAAACATTACATCAACTTTATAATCTGAAAGTGTTTCAAGGAAACAGTTCATAGAAAAATTATCAAGTTGAGGCTGTCTTAAACCATCTCTAAGTGATGAATATTTATTATTGAGTGCTAATTGGTATTTAATACTTCCGTTTAAGGCAGAGACCATTGTTTGACTTTGCCAACTTTTATTAGGGAAGACCTCAGGCATATTATATTTGATATTTGCCCTGCAAGTTACAGGCCAAAGGATAGAACAACAAGTTAGTCTATTTCTTTTTATAAGATCAAATAGCGTATCGCATTTAATTTCGCTTTTTTTCCAAAACCAATCAGGACTTAAGCAATTTTGAATTTGAAGTTTTATATTATTTATAACACCATGATTTTTAGGTAACATACCTGTCACTACACTTGTATGTGCAGGATATGTTAGAGATGGATAGATACTTTCTACTTCCATAGAATAAGAAGACCTTTTGATTAACTTACCAAAGTGTGGAAGTTTTGATAAGAATTTAAGGTCATTTCCATCAACTGCATCAAATGATATAATAATAAATTTTTTTTTGCTCATTAAAACCTCCTAAAAAATGTAATTGATATAATTATAACGCAATTTAAGTGTAATCTGTACATATTATTGAATATAGAAAAATTAAATTTTTAATCAATTTTAGAAATTTTAAAAAAGTTATGATAATATTAAAACAAAGAGAGTTAGTAATTAAGATTTAGTATAAAATATATAGAGATAAATAACAGAAGAAAAAAGGATGAAGGTGATAAGATGAAGTTTAAGTTTTGTCCAGAATGTGGATCGGAATTAGAACTAAGAGATAATTATGATGAGGGGTTAGTACCTTACTGTAAAGAACATAAAAGGTTATATTTTGATTTACCTAAACCTTGTGCGGTTGTTGCAGTATTAAAAGGCGATAAGGTACTTTTATTAAAACAGAGCTATATATTCAAAGATAGTAAAGTTCTATTATCAGGATATGTAGGGATAGATGAAACGGTAGAAGAAACTGTGTACAGAGAAGTTAAAGAAGAGTCTGGTATAGAAGTTAAAAATATTGAATATATAGGCAGTGACTATGTTGCAGGGAAAGAACTTTCTATGTTAACATATGTTGCACAGTATGAATCAGGAGAGATAAATCAATCATCAGAAGTTGAATTTATAGATTGGGTTAATCTTTGTGATGCGCTTGATGAGATGAAAGAGGATACTGTTGGGCAAAGAGTTATAAAAAAAGTTTTAGAGAAAAAGGGTGATAGTGCAATTTACCCGTTTAAACAAGTCGAATATATTGAAGAAGTATAAAATTTCCAGGAAAAATATAATTTTTTGGAAAAAGTATTGCTTTTATTTGGAAATATGGTAACATTATAATCAAATATTAATATAATATAAAGAAAACTGAATAAAATAAACTTTTGTAGAGGTGCTAAGATTAAAAGTAAGTATTAGGAGCTGCAAGCTGTGAGAAATACTAAAAGGAAGATTAGCCGAAGGTTGGTAGTGCAAAATATCATCCTGGACATATGTAAAATATACATATGGCTGTCACATTAATTGCAAAAATGAATTGTAATAATTAAGTGGAGTGCTACTGAGTGTTAGTTTAAGAAAATTTATACTGGGCTAGTATAGGTTTTTGTTGTAACATTTTGTAAATTAGTACCCGCTGTGAAAACAGTGGGTTTTTATTTTAATTATATATTTTTGTAGGGGCTATTTTAAATCAAGTTTTTTTATAAACTAATTTAAAGAAAATATATGGAGGTAATTTAAAATGAAAATGTTTGGGGCAATGGAAGTAAAAAACAATGAACTTTATATTGGAGGAGTTAGCTGCACAGAACTTGCAAGAACTCATGGAACACCATTATACGTTATGGATGAGAGGCTTGTGAGAAATAATTGTAGAGATTTCTTTAGAAGTTTTAAATGTGAAGAGAGAAATAATAGAGTTGTATTTGCAGGAAAAGCATGCATGACAATGGCTATGTGTAAAATAGCTGAGGAAGAAGGCTTATGTCTTGATGTAGTATCAGGAGGAGAGCTTTATACAGCTTATAAAAGTGGTTTCCCAATGGAAAAAATTTATTTTCATGGTAATAACAAAACTATCGAGGAAATAAATATGGGAATTGAATATGGAATAGGTAGATTTATGGTTGATAACCATAATGAATTATATAATATAGATAGAATTGCTAGTGAGAAAGGTATAATTCAAAAAATATATATTAGAATTACACCAGGGATTGAAGCGCATACACATGAGTATATTAAAACAGGACAGCTAGATTCAAAGTTTGGATTCCCAGTTATCGGTGATAATATAATTACACTTATGAATGAGGTTAAAGAACTTAAAAATGTTGAGTTAGTAGGACTTCACTGTCACATAGGTTCACAAATATTTGATCTAGAACCGTTTGAAGATGCAGCAGGAGTTATGCTTGAACTTATGGATAATATCTACACAGAATGTGGAATTAGAATAAATGAATTAGACCTTGGTGGTGGGTTTGGAGTTTACTACACAGGAGAAGATAACCCAAGAAATACAAGTGATTATTGCGTAGCGATATTAAATAAAGTAGAAGAAGTTTGTGAAAGACTTAATTACCCAATGCCAATTTTAAGTATCGAGCCAGGTAGAAGTATAGTAGCAAATGCAGGAACAAGTTTATATGAAATAGGAGCTATTAAAACAATTGAGGGTATAAGAACATATGCTTCAACAAATGGTGGAATGAGTGATAATATTAGACCCGCCTTATATGGTGCAAAATATGAGTGCTGCACAGCTAATAGAATTGAGGGGGAAAATCAGGTTGTAACTATTGCAGGGAAATGTTGTGAGTCAGGCGATGTATTAGTTAATGATGCTAATATAACAAAGCTTGAAACAGGAGATATACTTGCTATGATGACAACTGGTGCTTATGGATATTCAATGGCTAGTAACTACAATAGAATGCCAAGACCAGGAATGGTTATGGTTCAAAATGGTGTATCAAGAGTTGTTTGTAAAAAAGAAAGTTTTGATGACATGATTAAAAATGAATGTATCTAATAAAAATCAATAATTAAAGAATGTATATAACCCAATATAGATTATAAAGAACCGTTTAGGATAATTAATATTCCTAAATGGTTCTTTTATTTTATACAAATATTACAAAATTAAATTCCATAATATGTTATAATTGTAGTAAAAATAAATTTAAGGGGGCATTAATTATGGAGAGAAGTGGTAATAATTTTTTAAAACTAATAAAAGACTGGGTAGTACCTGTTGTATGTGCCATGGTAATAGCCATTTTAATTAATAAATTTTTGTTTTTCAAGGTAGAAGTTCCAACAGGTTCAATGATACCAACAGTTGAAATTGATGACCAAATTTTTGTTAGAAGAATATACGATAAATCTAAAATTGAAAGAGGAGATATTGTTGTTTTTGAAAAAGAGGGGGAAACTGAACTTTTACTTAAGAGAGTTATAGGACTTCCAGGGGAGATTGTTAAAGTTGAGAATGATGGAAAAGTTTATATAAATGATGAGCTTTTAGATGAGGGATATGTAAAACATCCGGATTCATTAACAGGGACATTTGTAGTGCCTATGGATAATTATTTAATGATGGGTGATAATAGAACCAGTAGTGAGGATGCAAGAATGTGGGCTAATCCATATATTCCAGCAGAAAATATAATAGCTGAGGCTGGTCTTAGAGTTTTTCCTTTTAACAATATGGGATTTTTAAAATAAAAATATTGTTAATTTTAAATTAGTATAAGTTAATTGTTTAAGTAAATATAATCAAATATACAATTATTTTATGTATATTTTAATATAGTTAGAATAAAATTGTTATTTACTTAGTATATAGTATGCTAAGTATGTGAAAAATAATAAATATGTAAGAGAAAATAAGTTTGAAATATGATATACTTATTATTAACAAAAAATCAGTCAGAAATCTTGAATTAGAAAGAAAATTTAATTTTTTCTATTGATGAAATTACGGAGAACTCAATGCAGTAAGAGTTGTTTGACATATAATTGTTATAAAAATATGGTAGTATTATGACAAATATAAAAGAGTGGAAATGTACATCAATAAACAAAGGAATTAAGTTGTTTAGTATTATCTTAGATAATTACTTGATTTATGAGGAATATATCAATATTTCTGAGGAAGTTTGGCGTACTAGACTTTTAGAGAAAGGGATTGGTTGAATGAACACGAGTAACAATATGTTTCTCAAGATTATCAAAGACTGGATAATACCAATAGTATGCGCTATTATACTTGCTACTCTAATTAATAAATTTCTTGTTTTTAAAGTAGTGGTACCAACTGGTTCAATGGAACCAACAGTAATGCCAGGAGATCAAATCTTTGCTACAAAAATTTATAATCCATCTAAAGTAAAAAGAGGAGAAATAGTAGTCTTCAAAAAAGAAGGTGAAAAAGAACTTCTACTTAAAAGAGTAATAGGTCTTCCAGGGGATACTATACAAATAAAGGATGGAGGAAAGGTTTATATAAACGGAGAGCTTTTAAATGAGCCTTATGTTAAATATACTGATCCATTAGGTGGGACATATCATGTTCCAGCGGGTGAATATTTCATGCTTGGTGATAATAGAGCTAATAGTAGGGACTCAAGGTATTGGAAAGATCCATATATACCAGGAGACAACATAGTAGCTAAGGCGTGGCTAAGAGTTTATCCTTTTAATAGGTTTGGGTTCTTAAAGGATAACAATTAAACTGTTAAAGAAGACTGTAGAAAGGAAGCGAGAAGATGTTTAAGGGTAATAAGAAACTTAAGTATATTCTGATTTATGGTGCGATAGTTGCGGGTTTAATTATAAGCTTTAACTATGCTAAAGTAGAGATGTCTACGCAAGAAGTACCATATAGTCAGTTTAAGACAATGTTAAATGCAAATCAAGTTCAAGCAGTTGAATTTGTAAATGGAGAGATTAAAATAACTCCTAAAAAAGATACTCCAGAGTACGGTAAGGTTTTATATACTGTAAATGTTGGAGAGGGTCCACAATTAATTAATCAATTAGAAGCTAAGAGTGTTGTATTTGGAGCTGCGCTTCCACAAACATTCCCATTAGCTGAATTATTGCTTTACTGGGTAGGACCATTAGTATTCTTCCTTATAATAGGAAAACTTATGTTTGGTAAAATGGATAAAAAAATGGGTGGCGGAGTTATGTCATTCGGTAAAAATAATGCTAAACTATATGCTGAAGATGAAACAGGAAAAACTTTTGATGATGTAGCAGGGCAAGAAGAGGCTAAAGAGTCATTAAAAGAAATTGTTGAGTTCTTACATGATACTGAAAAGTATGTGTCAATTGGTGCAAAATTACCTAAGGGTGCTTTACTTGTAGGCCCTCCAGGAACAGGTAAAACTTTACTTGCTAAAGCAGTTGCAGGGGAAGCAAAAGTTCCTTTCTTCTCACTTGCAGGTTCAGATTTTGTTGAGATGTTCGTTGGTATGGGAGCTGCTAGGGTAAGAGATTTATTCAAGCAAGCAGAACAAAAAGCACCATGTATTATCTTTATAGATGAGATTGATGCTATTGGTAAGAGTAGAGAAGGTTCAATCCAAGGAAATGATGAGAGAGAACAAACTCTTAACCAATTACTTACTGAGATGGATGGATTCGATGGTTCAAAAGGAGTTGTAATTCTTGCAGCGACTAACAGACCAGAAGTTCTTGATAAAGCTTTATTAAGAGCAGGAAGATTCGATAGAAGAGTTATAGTTGATAAGCCAGATTTAATTGGTAGAGAAGCTATACTTGGAGTTCATGCAAAAGATGTTAAGATGTCAAAAGAGGTTTCACTTGGGGCAATCGCTAAATCAACTCCAGGAGCAGTTGGGGCAGACCTTGCTAACATTGTTAATGAGGCAGCACTTAGAGCTGTTAAACAAGGTAGAAAGCTTGTTATTCAGGAAGATTTAGAGGATGCAGCAGAACTTGTTATTGCAGGTAAAGAGAAAAAAGATACAATAATGAATGATAAAGAACTTAGAACTGTTGCTTATCATGAAGTAGGGCACGCACTTGTTGCAGCAATGCTTAATAACACAGATCCAGTTCATAAAATAACTATTGTACCAAGAACTATGGGAGCGCTTGGTTACACGATGCAACTTCCAGAAGAAGAAAAATATCTTTTAAGCAAAGATGAAATGATAGATCAAATTTCGGTTATGTTTGGTGGTAGATCAGCTGAGGAAGTTGAGTTTGGAAGAATTACAACAGGTGCTTCAAATGATATAGAAAGAGCTACTCAAACTGCTAGAAATATGGTAACTGTTTATGGTATGAGTGATAGATTTGACATGATGGGTCTTGAGTCTGCTTCAAGTAGATATATGGATGGTAGAAATGTTATGAACTGCTCAGCAGAGACAGCTACAATAGTTGATGAAGAAGTTCTTAAGATAATAAAAGCTGCTCATAAAAGAGCTGTTGATGTTCTTACAGAGAATAAAGATTTACTTGATGAGATATCAAATGTTCTTCTTGATAAGGAAACTATTATGGGTGATGAATTCTTAGAAATAGTCTATAATAAGTATCCAGAGAAGAAAGAAAAATATGATGCTCTTAAGAAAGAAAAAGATTTCTTAAAAGAAAGAGCTAAAGTAAGAAGAGCTGAAAAAGCTAAGCTTACTGAGGAAAGAGAAGCTGAAAGAAGAGAAAGAATTGAAGAGGAAGCGATAGCACTTGAAGCTAAAGAGAAAGAAGAAAGACTTGCTAAACTTGAAGCTGCTAAAGATGAATTAGATATGATTGCAGGACCAGCTTCTGATAAAGAAGAGATTGTTTTTAATTCAGAGAAGAAAGAGGAAACTATTTTTGATGCTCAAGAGAAAAAAATAGAAGAAAAACCTGTTTTAAAGGAAAAGAATGAAGAAGTCATCACTGAAAAGAAAGATGATGAATTAGAATAATTTAAGCTAGTAAAAAAGGCTGTCTTTGATAAGGCAGCTCTTTTTTTCGCTTAAGGATCAAGTGATTTAAAATAAATTGTTAGTTTTCGTGGTATAATGGATATACTTAAAATATAGAGTGTGAAAGGATTTGATTAAATGTCAAAGCATGATATAGATAGAACAAAAAATATAGAGTTTTTAGTAGAGGAAAGAAAACTTGAAGAAACTTCTAATATAATTGCAGAAGAAATGTTAGCCTATGTAAATAAAAGAACTTTTTTAACAAAATATATAGTGGAACAAAGAAAAACTGCTATTGCAGAATATAGAGATGATGAAGATAAACTTATAGAATATTTTGATCATGAATCCTATGTTAGAGAAGAATCTTTTAAAATGATAGATAGAAAACTTAAAGAGCTTACTATTTTAAAAGATTCACCTTATTTTGGTAGGATTGGGTATACTGATACAGAGTTTGATGAAATAGGAACTTTATATGTAGGGAGATTTGGAGTTACACCAGAGGGAACTTTTGAACCAGTAGTAGTTGACTGGAGAGCTCCAATAGCATCACTTTTTTATCATGGAAGTTTAGGAAAGGCATCTTATAAAGCTCCAAAGGGAGATATAAATGTTGATATAACAAGCAGAAGACAGCTAATTATTAAAAAAGCTATGCTAGAAGGTTTATTTGATTCTGAGGTTGATGTAAAAGATGAAATACTTCAAATGGTTTTAAGTAATAACACATCAGAAAAACTTAAAGATGTTATTATGACACTTCAAGCAGAACAGGATAAAATAATAAGACTTCCAAGAACTAAGAATATAGTGGTTAATGGGGTTGCTGGTAGTGGTAAAACTACAATAGCACTTCATAGAGTAGCTTACCTTTTATATAACAATAGAGAAGAATTAGAAGGAAAAGTATTAATACTTGGACCTAATAGCATCTTTATGGATTATATTTCACAAGTATTACCGAGTCTTGGTGAGGTTGGGGTTAAGCAGGAAACTTTCCTTGGATTTGCAATGTCTGAGATAGATGAAGAACTTACAATTATGCCATATGAGGAATATTTAGAGAAAATAGTTCAAAAAGATGGTGAGATTGTAGAGAGAGAAACTTATAAAAATTCTCATGAGTTTGTAAATGATTTAGAGAATTATGCTGATGAATTATCACAGGGATACTTTGATATTAAACCGGTTAAATACTACAATGAAATAGTAGTTGATGCTGAGGAGATAAAAGAGTTATTTGATAAGCATTATGCATATATGCCTTTATTTAGAAGAGCAGAAAAAGTGAAAAGAATACTTACAATTAAGATAAAAGATAAAAGAGATGAAAAATTCAGAGAACTCGTTAAGGAAATAAAAGATTTAAAAGAGTCATTAACTCCAGAAGAACTTTTAACTCAAGAAAATGATATAGAATTTAAAAGAAAAATTAAAGTAAGGGAGTTAGTTCAAGAAGTTATCCAAAGTAGAAAAGCACTTGATGAATGGATACAAACAGAAAGTTGCGTTGCTATTTATAATAGATTTAACGAGAATAGAATTCTTACAGTAAATGATTTAGCTCCAATTTTATATCTTATGATTAAGCTTGAGGGTAAAAAGGCTAGCAAGGACTTTAGACATGTTGTAATTGATGAAGCACAGGATTATTCACCACTTCAATTTAAAGTCATAAGAGAACTTATTGGAAGCAAGTATTTTACAGTAGTTGGGGATGTTAACCAAAGACTTATAAAATATTCAGATAAGGCAGCTATGCTTGAACTTGCAGATATATTTAACGATGTAGAGGCTGAGATTTATAATTTAAATAACAGTTACAGAAGTACATCAGAGATTATGGAGTATGCTAATAAATTCTTAAAAGAAGATAAGATTGTACCTCTTGTAAGAGAAGGAGAAAAAGTTGAAACTTTAATCACATCTGATGTTCAAGAGTTTAAGAATAAAATATTATCTCAAATTAAGAAGTTAAATGCAGAAGGTTTAGAAAGTGTTGCTATAATAACTAGAAATTCAGGTAGATTAAAAGAGGTTTGGAATCTTTTAAAAGAAGAAATACATCTTGTTAAGTTTGATACTGAGGATGTATTCTACAAAGGTGGAAATCTTATAATACCAGCTTATTTTGCAAAAGGTTTAGAATTTGATGGTGTTATAATGGCAGATTTTGAGGAAGATTTAAGAGAAGAAGATTTAATTAAGTATATAATGAGTACAAGAGCACTTCATAGTTTGAGTGATATAGTACTTACAAAATAATATATAAGGTCAAGATAGTTTGAAATTAAAAATTATCTTGACCTTTTTTTTGTTAAAAAAAAATTATATGATAAAATATACAAAACATTTATTGTAATCTTTTACACTAAATGTTAATATATTTATATGGCATAAATTGTTAATTAATTGAAATGTAGCTTTAAATTTTCAAATGAGATTTTTTTGTTATTATGACTATGTTTCATTAATATAATTATAAAAAAGTTGAATAAAATAAATAACGAATTATAATCTGAAAAATATATTAAATAAACGTTAATATACAAAGAATTTAATAAGGATAAGAATATTTTTATGATAATTATATGCTATAATAACTATCAAAATGATAATAAATTCAATGTATAAACATATAAAGTAATATTTTAGAGTTTTTTGAATGTTAATTTATTAAATTATGTTGAATTTGTATTATAAATATTTAATTTTTAGGGGGACGATTACAATGAAAAAAAGAGTAATTGCAATGGCAGTAACTGCTTTAATGGCAACAGGTGTTTTAGCGGGCTGTGGTGGCTCATCAGAGGGCGCAGATATAGCTACAGAGGGAAAGGCAACAATGCAAGTTGGTATGATTACTGACGCAGGTACAATTGATGATAAGTCATTTAATCAAGGTACATGGGAAGGAATTCTTAAAGCTAAAGAAGAACTTAAAATTAAAGAAAAGTACTTACAACCAAAAGGTCAAACAGAAGCAGATTATTTGAGAGAAATTACAAATATATATGATGCTGGTAATAAGCTTATTATTACACCAGGATTTAAATTTGAAACAGCTATATACAAAGCACAGGAAAAATATCAAGATGCTAAATTTGTATTATTAGATGGTTCACCAAAGAAAGATGCTAATACATTTGAGCCAACAGTTGGTGAAAATACAGTTTCTATATTCTATGCCGAGCATGAGTCTGGTTTCCTTGCTGGTATTGCAACAGCATTAGAAATTAAGGAAGGCGATGCTGGATTTATCGGTGGTCTTGAAATACCTCCAGTACAAAAATTCAACTGGGGATTCCAACAAGGTATAGCTTATGCTAATGAAAAGCTTGGAACTAAAGTTACAATTAAAAAAGAAAATGTTATTTATGCAGAGTCATTTGAGGAGCATGCTAAAGGTACACAGATAGCAGATGCTATGTATGATAGAGGTGTTAAAGCTATATTTGCTTCAGCTGGAAAAGTTGGGGTTGGAGTTATAACAGAAGCTAAGACAAGAGCAGCTAAGGGTGAGGATGTTTGGGTTATTGGAGTTGACGTTGATCAATATGAAGATGGAATATATGAGGGTGATAAGTCAGTAGTACTTACATCAGCTACTAAGAAAATTGGTAAATCAGCTTTTGAAATGATTCAACACGAATTAAATGGAACATTCCCAGGTGGAGAAACTTTAATATTTGATATTAAGACAGATGATGTTGGGCTTCCAACAGAAAATCCTAATTTATCAGCTGAAACTACAGCTAAAGTTGATGAAGTTGTTAAGTTAATGAAGTCAGGAGAAATTAAAGTTTCTGCTGAACAAGGTGATTTAATAAAGTAGTTTATTTTTTAATAGACGGGATGTAAATTCCGTCTATTTTTCTAACTAGAGATAGTTTGCGTTACTTTAAAATACATAACTTGCAATAGTGCTTGTTATTAGGGGGAATAAAAATGGAATATATAGTAGAGATGCTTAATATCCGTAAAGAGTTTGCTGGAATAGTTGCTAATGACAACATTACTTTAACTTTAAAAAAAGGTGAAGTTCATGCTCTTTTAGGTGAAAATGGAGCTGGTAAATCAACTTTAATGAGTGTTCTTTTTGGTATGTACAAGCCTGAGAAAGGACAGATAAAAATTAATGGTGTGGAGACTAAGATTACTAGTCCTAATAAGGCTAATGAACTTGGGATAGGAATGGTTCATCAGCATTTTAAGCTTGTTGAAAATTTTACAGTTACGGAAAATATAATACTTGGGTGTGAGCCTAAGAAGTTTGGGATAGTTGTTGACAAAGCAAGTGCTGCAAAGAGGATAGCAGAAATTTCAGAAAAATATAATTTAAATATTGATCCTTATGCAAAGATTGAGGATATTTCTGTTGGTATGCAGCAAAGAGTAGAAATTTTAAAAATGCTTTATAGAAATGCTAATGTGCTTATTTTTGATGAACCAACAGCAGTGCTAACACCTCAGGAAATTAATGAACTTATGAATATTATAAGAGATCTTATTAAAGAGGGTAAGTCAGTTATTATAATTACTCATAAACTTAGAGAAATTAAGGCGGTTGCAGATAGATGTACTGTTATAAGAAGGGGTAAATATATAGGAACTGTTGATGTTAAGGATACTAGCGAGGCTAATATGGCAAAAATGATGGTTGGCAGAGAAGTATCATTTAAAGTTGAAAAAAAGGATGCGACTCCAGGTGATGTCGTGCTTAAAATAAATAATCTTTCTGTTAATAATAATAAAAAAGTTTTAGGGCTTAAGAATTTTTCAATTGATGTTAAAGCGGGAGAGATACTTGCAGTAGCAGGGGTTGAGGGTAATGGACAAAGTGAAATAGTTGAAGCTATTACCGGAATGAGAAAAGTAGTTTCTGGAACTATTGATTATAAGGGGGAGAATATAACTACTTTATCTATAAGAAATAGGATAGATAAGGGAATTGCTCATATTCCAGAGGATAGACATAAAAGAGGATTAGTCCTTGATTATAATTTAGAAGATAATATTGCCCTTAAGTGTTATAAAAATAAGCCATTTTCAAATAAAGGTTTTATTAATAGAAAGGCTATAAGAGAACATGCTGAAAGAATTATTAATGCTTTTGATGTTAGGTCGGGACAAGGGGCAAAAAGTAGTGCAAGGTCTATGTCAGGAGGAAATCAACAAAAAGCTATTATAGGAAGAGAAATTGAAATGCATCCAGAACTTTTAATAGCAGTTCAGCCTACAAGAGGACTTGATGTTGGTTCTATTGAATATATTCATAGCAGACTTGTAGCTCAAAGAGATAAGGGGAAAGCAGTGTTATTAATTTCATTAGAACTTGATGAGGTTTTAAATGTTGCGGATAGAATTGCAGTTGTCAATGGTGGAGAACTTATAGGAATAGTTGATGCTAAGACAACTGATGAAAATGAAGTTGGTCTTATGATGGCGGGAATTAGAAAAAATGATGAGCTTACAGTAGTAGGAGTGGATAAAGGAGGTAACAGTAATGAATAAAAAAGCAGGATTATCTTTACTTGCTGTGTTACTTGGACTTTTTGCAGGTGGTTTATTAATGATTGCAATGGGGTATAACCCAGCTCAGGGGTATACATTCTTAGTTAAGGGTGGAGTTCAAAGTATGGAGAGAATAGGTAATACAGTGGCGACAGCTGTACCACTTATTTTAACTGGACTTTCAGTAGCTTTTGCTTTTAAAACAGGACTATTTAATATAGGGGCTCCTGGCCAAATGCTATTTGGAGGATTTTGTGCTTTAGGTGTAGGTCTTACTTTAGAATTACCACAGTTTGCAATGATTATAGTTATGACTTTAGCGGGGATTATTGGTGGAGCTTTATGGGCTATTATCCCCGGGGTGTTAAAGGCGAAATTTAATGTGCATGAAGTTGTTGCTACAATTATGATGAACTGGGTTGCTTATTGGATAGTGTTTTATGCAGTTCCAGCTTATTTTAAAGGTGAATTTATGGAAACTGAATCAAGAGCACTTCCAGAGTTTGCAACTTTACACATAAAACCTCTTACAGATATGTTTGATGGTTCATTTATAAATCTTGGAATAGTACTTGCTTTAATAGCAGTTACTATAATTGCTATTATTTTAGATAAAACAGTTTTAGGATATGAACTTAAAGCCGTTGGATTTAATAAGGATGGAGCAGAGTATGCAGGAATGCCTGTTAATAGAAATATTATTTTATCAATGATGATAGCTGGTGCACTTGCAGGTCTTGCAGGGGTTGTCCAGTATACGGGTAATGCAACTGCAATGCAAATTGGTGTTATGCCAAGTCAAGGATTTGATGGAATCGCAGTTGCACTTCTTGCAGCTAATTCACCGATAGGTGTTGTATTCTCAGCATTATTCTTTGGCCTTTTATATACAGGAAGAGGATTTATGAGTGCCATGACTGGGGTGCCACCAGAGATAGCAGATACAATAATATCAATAATAATTTATTTTGCGGCTACAAGTGTGATTGTAAGTAAATTTATGGATAAATTTTCAAAAAAGAGAAAGCTTAAAAAAGAATTAAGTAATAGTTCAACAAAGGGGGAGTCTTAATATGTGGGGTATAATTGAGCAAATTTTTCCATCTGCTATGGCTTATATGGTACCTTTACTGATAACAGCTTTAGGTGCTTTATACTGTGAAAGAAGTGGAATTGTTAATATAGGGCTTGAAGGGTTTATGATTGTTGGATCATTTGCAGGAGCTTTTACAATAGTAGAATTACAGGATAAAGTTCCAGCAGGAAGTTCATATCATCTTTGGATTGGACTACTTGTAGCAGTTGTGGTTGGAGCACTATTTTCATTATTACATGCTTTTGCAAGTATAAATCTTAGTGCAAATCAAGTAATAAGTGGAACTGCTATAAATATGATAGCTGGTGCTTTAACAATATTCCTTGCAAGGGCAATTACAGGGAGTGGAAATATAGGTATTCAAATGGGATTCTTAAGTAGAGATATTCCTGTATTATCAAATATTCCAGTTATTGGACCATTATTATTTACTAAGACTTATCCAACAACATGGTTAGTTTTAGGACTTATTTTACTAAGTGTGTTTATTCTTTATAAAACAAGTTTTGGTATGAGATTAAGAGCCTGTGGTGAGCATCCGCAAGCAGCTGCGGCAGCTGGAATAAATGTATTTAGAATGAGATATATAGGAGTTATGATTTCAGGTGGTCTTGCATCACTTGGTGGGGCTATAATTATCGTAACTTATGCTGGAGAATTTAATGGTAGTGTTGCTGGTCTTGGATTCTTAGCACTTGCAGCATTAATTTTTGGACAATGGAAACCTCTTGGAATACTTGGTTCAACAATGTTCTTTGGATTTGCAATAACAATAGCAAACGTATCACAAGCTATTCCAGAACTTGCAACAATTCCACCAGTAGCATTAAAAGTATTCCCATATATAGTAACACTTTTAGCTCTTGTGATATTCTCAAAATCATCACAAGCACCAAAAGCAGCAGGAGAACCATTTGACGCAGGGAAGCGATAAGTGACACCCCAAATTTTAATTTGGATGGTGGAACTTACTCAGCGAGCGAATGTGAGTCGAGTTTCCTACACCCCAAATTTTAATTTGGATGGTGGAACTTACTCAGCTACATTGAGAATCTAAATCTATGATTTAGTTATTCGAAAGTACTTAGCGACTTTGGAGCTAAGGTTCATATGTATATAAAATATTTTAGTCATGCTAATTTAGGTTAGCATGACTTTTTGAGGGAAATCAAACGAATGATTAAAATTCTTAGTGTAAAATAATTCGTTACAGTGTATAATAGATTAAATATATATTTTGTAGTGAGTTCTTTTATTGGGGAATAAAAAACAGAATTTACCTAGTTAAAATGGAGGGCTATTAATATGATAAATACGATAAAATACAGCTTTAGGAATGATTATAGTGAGGGAGCGCATGAGAACATTATAAAATCATTAGTAAGCAGTAACTTAGAGCAGACAGATGGATATGGTTATGATCCTTATTGTGAAGAGGCAAAAAAACTAATAAAAGGTAGATTGAATAATGAAGAGTCAGATATTCACTTTTTAGTTGGGGGAACTCAAACTAATTTAATAATGATATCATCAGCACTTAGACCTTTTGAGTCAGTTATTGCAGCGAATACAGGGCACATAAATGTACATGAAACCGGTGCTATTGAAGCAACGGGACATAAAGTTTGCGGGGCACCTTTTAGAGAAGATGGAAAACTTAGAATAGAAGATATACAAGTTATATTAGATGAACATGTTGATGAACACATGGTTATGCCAAAGATGGTATATATATCACAGTCAACAGAAGTCGGAACTATTTATACTAAAGCAGAGCTTAAAGAGATTTATAATTTCTGCCAAAGCAATGAGTTAATTCTTTTTGTTGATGGTGCAAGACTTGGTTCAGCCCTTGCAAGTTATGATAATGATATGACTTTAGAAGATTTAGCACATTTAAGTGATGCCTTTTATATCGGAGCAACAAAAAATGGAGCGCTTCTAGGTGAAGCACTTATTATAAACAATAAAACTTTAAGTAGAGATTTTAGATATTATATAAAACAAAGAGGTGCATTACTTGCTAAGGGAAGAGTTATAGGAATTCAATTTGTAGAATTATTTAAGAATGAATTATTCTTTGAACTTGGTAAACATGCAAATGATAGGGCAATGCAACTTAAAAGGGGACTTGTAGAACTTGGTGTTGAGTTTTTAACAGATTCACCAACAAATCAGATATTTCCTATAATATCAAATGAGAATTTGGAAATATTAAAAGCGAATTATGACTATACTTTTTGGAGTAAGGTTGATGAAAGTAGAAGTTGCATAAGACTTTGTACATCATGGGCAACTAGAGAAGATATGGTTAATGAATTTTTAAGTGATTTTAATAAAATTTTAAATAAATAAAAAATGGAATTATTATAAATATAATATTTCATTATATTTGGTAAGTTTCAAATTAAAACACACCTATGGAAGTTGAAAATTTTCATAGGTGTATTTTTGATTATATATAGCCTCTCCTTAGTTATAGATGGGGAGGCTATTTTGGTAGAATCTTTTTCTTTTACTTAGTTGTATCTTTATCAACTAAGTTTTCAGTGTAATCAAACTCAGGACATGCAATATTGTTAGAAACTATAGGATCTATTTCATGTTCTGGAATTGAAATAAAGGTCTTTGTACTATATGAAAATAACTTTTCGCCATTACAAGATGTTGCGAAATTTCTCATTTCTGGTGGGTAAACTGATTTTGGATTTTTAGTATCATTCATATGTAATCACTCCTTTATATGATATATTTTGTCCTATTTTTTTGTAAATTATGTATTAATAGAATTAAATCTTCTTTAAAATTGTTGATAGTAAATTTGTAAAACTATATAATGGAAAAATGTAGAATTAATTGGAAAAATGTTTTAGGGGGAATATTTTATAGTAAATAAGAATAGTTAAAAGTAATAATATTAATTTTTAGGGGGATTATTATGCGTTCAAATAGAATTGAAAGAACTAAAAAAAGGGGTTCTGTTAAAAGTAAAATTCTTATAGGTTCATTAATTGCGATACTAGGTATAGTAGCTGGCATTGGGGGATATGTATGGGCATTGTTTGGTAGTATGGATAAGGTAGAGTTAGATAAAGAAAATTTAGGGTCTAATGTACAACTTAATGATGAGTATTCACATATAAAAAATATTGCATTATTTGGAGTGGATCAAGCTGATGGGGCTGGTGGAAGAAGTGATTCAATAATGGTTGCTACTGTGGATAGTAAAAATAAAAAACTTAAACTTACATCTTTAATGAGAGATTCATACGTTGAAATTGCAGGTAAAGAAAGTAATAAACTTAATGCAGCCTATGCTTTTGGTCAAGAAGAGCTTGCAATTAAAACTATAAATCAAAATTTCAATTTGAACATAGAAGATTTTGTAACAGTTGATTTTTCAAGTTTACCAAAGATTGTAGATAAGGTTGGAGGGGTTGATATAGAAATTGATTCAGCAGAACTTGAGCATATTAATAATTACATCAATGATATTAACAGTAAAACAGGTACTAATTCAGGTCATATTGGAAGTACTGGAATGAAACATTTAAATGGTGTCCAGGCTATGGCTTATTGTAGAATAAGATACACAGCTGGTGATGATTTTAAAAGAACTGAAAGACAAAGAGAAGTTTTAGAGCAAATTGCAAATAATTTATTTAGTATGTCACCAACTAAGTACCCAGGGTTATTAAATGAAATATTCCCGATGGTTAAAACAAGTTTATCAACAGGTGCAATTATGGAAATGGGGACAGATGCAGTTAGCATAGGAAATAATTTAGAGCAAAATAGATTCCCAGCAGATGCAGATTTAAAGAGTGAAATGATTAACGGACAATCATGTTTAACATTTAATAAACAAGTTACAACAGATAAGATTCATAAGTGGATTTTTGAAGATATAAAAGAATAATAAAGTTAAAAGTCTAGAAATAAGCTAAGCTAATTTCTAGACTTTTAATATTTGAACCTAGATAGGTAAAGAATAATTAGTGTGATATAATTATGATTAGATAAATTGTAATATTTTGTTAGAAAGGTGAAGGGTGATAACTATGAAGTATAAGTTAATAGCAATTGATATGGATGGAACATTACTTAGTAATAAGCATGAAGTAGCGGAGTATAATAAGGAAATGATTAAAAAGGCTACTGAAAAAGGTGTTAAGATAGCAATTACAACAGGTAGACTTTTTGCATCAGCTAAAAAGTATTCAGAAATAATTGGAGTAGATTCTCCTATAATTTCATCTAATGGTGCTTATATAAGAGAACAAAACAGCGAAGATGTTATATATGAATCAAATATATCAAAAGAGCAGTTTGATAAAGTGATGAGTATTATTAAAAAATATAATTTTAAAGTATATATGAATACATCAGATACAGTTATATCAGAGGATATGGTTCCAAAAGACCATGCATATAAACTTGTTAATAATGAACTTGATGATGCTTGGAAAATTAAGTTTGTTGAGGGAAGAGATTTTGATGAAGTGTATAAAGAGTATTCAAATGATATCCTAAAGTTTATTTGTATAGAAGAAGGAACAGATCAAACTGAGCTTATGAAGGCTAAAGCAGAACTTGCATCTTTTGAGGATTTAGAAGTAGTTAGTTCATGGGTTAATAATTTTGAGGTTATGCCAGCAGGAACTTCAAAGGGAAGTGCAGTTCAAAGACTAGCAGAAATATTAGGTATTAAAAGAGAAGAGGTTATTTGTATAGGAGATAGTGAAAATGACTTAAGTATGATTAAATATGCAGGTCTTGGAGTAGCTATGGGGAATGCAATTGACATAATAAAAGAAAATGCAGATTATATTACAGATACTAATTCTAATTGTGGCGTTGGTAAAATGATTGCAAAGTTTGTATTAGAAGAAGATTAGATTACACAAAGTATTTTGTAACCTTAAAATAGCAAAGAGGCTATATTTCAATTTTGAAATATAGCCTCTTTTTTATAGATTAAAATTAATCGTCTGATTTACCTATTCCTGAAAGAATAACATCTGGATTTTTCTCTAAAGCCCAGCTAATTCCCCAGTCATTTTGGAAGATAAGAAGATTTCTATCTTTCATGTCTTTAACTTTCTTAGTATCAGATGTAAGGTTTAACTTTTCAGGGTCAACATCATCATTTTCAATCCATCTAACAAATCTATAAGCAAGTCTATCCATTTTGATATCAACGTTATATTCATTTTTAAGTCTATATTCAAGAACTTCAAATTGAAGTACCCCAACAACACCTATTATGATTTCTTCCATACCAATGTGTAACTCTTTATAAGCTTGGATAGCTCCTTCTTGAGCTATTTGAGTGATACCTTTTATGAATTGTTTTCTCTTCATAGTATCAACAGGTCTAACTCTTGCAAAGTGTTCTGGAGCAAATACAGGAATTCCTTCGAATTTGAATTTTTCTGCACTAGAACAAAGTGTATCACCTATTGAGAATATACCTGGATCAAATACACCAATGATATCTCCAGCATAAGCTTCTTCAACAACTTCTCTATCTTGAGCAAGGAATTGTTGAGGTTGTGCAAGTTTAAGTTTTTTACCACCTTGCATATGGTAAACTTCCATACCTTTTTTGAATTCACCTGAGCAAATTCTCATGAAGGCAAGTCTATCTCTGTGAGCTTTATTCATATTAGCTTGTATTTTAAATACGAAAGCAGAGAATGGCTCTTTAGTTGGTTCTATTATACCTTTACTTGAATTTCTTGATAAAGGTCCTGTTGTAAGTTTTAAGAATTCAGCAAGGAATGGTGCAATACCAAAGTTTGTAAGAGCTGATCCAAAGAATACAGGTGATAATTCACCTTTTTGAACAGCATCATCATCAAAGTCATCTCCAGCTATATCTAAAAGTTCAATATCTTCCATAAGTTTATCGTATAAGATATCTCCAAGAAGTTCTCTAGCTGATTTATCATGTACTGAAATAATTGTTTCAACAACTTCAGTTTGACCATGGTTACCACCAGAAAAGGCTATTATTGTTTCGTTGCTTCTATTATATACCCCTTTAAAAGCATTTCCACAACCTATTGGCCAGTTTATTGGATAAGTTTTGATTCCAAGTTCAGCCTCTATATCATCTAAAAGTTCAAATGGGTCTTTAGTTTCTCTATCCATTTTATTTATAAAAGTGAATATTGGGATTTCTCTAAGTGATGCAACTTGGAAAAGCTTTCTTGTTTGAGGCTCAACCCCTTTAGCTCCATCAACAACCATAACAGCAGAATCTGCTGCAATAAGTGTTCTATATGTATCCTCTGAGAAATCTTGGTGACCAGGTGTATCAAGGATGTTGATACAGTACCCATCATAGTTAAACTGCATAACTGATGATGATACAGAAATACCTCTTTGTTTTTCTATTTCCATCCAGTCAGATACTGCGTGAGTAGATGCTTTTCTAGCTTTTACTGAACCAGCCATTCTGATAGCTCCTCCATATAAAAGGAATTTCTCGGTTAATGTTGTTTTACCAGCATCTGGGTGAGAGATGATAGCGAAGGTTCTTCTTTTTTCAATTTCATTAATTAAATTAGACAAATCTATTTTCCTCCTTAAATTTATATAGGCTATTTAAATAATCTATATAAGGTGTTTTCAACATTTAAATTTCATTATTAACTTAAACATTATAACATATTGGCATAAAATAAAACTAGGCTTAGTTTAACTTAGCCTAGTTTTACATAGAGTTTAAAATTATTTAGCTTCTTTTTGAGTGTTAGATTTCATTGAATCTGTAATTGTTGGAATTACTTCAAGTTTATCTAACCCAATATGTTTAAGTATAGATTCTGATCTAGCTCTTGTTGAGCCAGTTAAAACAGTATACTTAATATTTTCTGAGTCAAGGAATATTCTGATTGCCTCATCTATTGCAATAGCAAGGTCTTCATCTTGCCATCTTACACCATCTTTTTCATACCCAAATTCTCTTGGAACATAGAATATATGATCATATTTATTTACATCATTTAATGCTAGTTTATATAAATCATTAAGAATTTCTATTTCTTTTTGAGTTCTTTTTTTATCTCCAAGCATAAATCTACCATATATGTAAGGTACAAATGTTGCATAGTCTGTTAAAGCATAATCAAAATCATTAAGATTTGCTTCAAGTCTAGCTTGACCAAGATATATTCCATATTGCTCGGAAATAGTTTCAATCATTCCCTTTTCTTTTAAATACTCTGTACTGTATTCAGTTTCAGCACCTACATTAAGACCTCTAACTTTCATATCAACATAAATTTGTTGAATTAAAGTTGTCTTACCACATCTTGGACCTCCAAGAATTGCTATTCTAATTGGCATATGTTAAACCCCCAGGTAATACGAATGTTTTCGTGTTTATCTGATAGCTAGTGAATGTAATAATTGAATATGCTCTTTTCGTGAGATACAAACATTCACATGCTCCTAGATAACTCGACTAAGTGTTTAGATGAAATATAAAATTTCTCCAAACTGAATCTTCGTTTATTTTGAATTAAATACTCTGTAATTATATCAATTTATAAATGGGTTGTCATCCTTTAAGTTAAGTGGATATTAAATTGAAACTTTAATCTATTAATTGAAATAGAAAAAATAATACAACAAAGATTAAAAAAACCAAATAATGGAATATCATATTAATAAATTATTAATATGATAATAGAAAGATGAATTAAATAGTAAAAAGTATTAATAGTGAGTAAAAAATTATCTAAATTACTTTAGATAAGCCATTCATATGATATAATACTATTGAAATCAATTGATATAAAATTATCTATAATTTGAAAAAAAAGTAATTTTAATTGCTTTTTGATATAAATAAATTGGTGATATTTAGGGAGAGGATTAGTTATGTTAAATGAGGAGATAGTCAAAATGGATAAACTCTCGAGAAATAAAAAAGCTAAATTATATGAAATATCTAAAAGAGGGATGGATATTATAGGTTCTTTAGTAGGTATAGTTTTACTTATGCCACTATACATAATTGTTGCTATTTGGATTAAAGTTGATTCTAAAGGTCCAATAATGTTCTCGCAAGAAAGAGTTGGTTTAGATGGAAGAGTATTTAATATGTACAAGTTTCGATCGATGGTAATTAATGCTGAAGAATTAAAAGAAAAGTTGAAACAACAAAATGAAAGAAAAGGACCAATGTTTAAAATAAAAGAGGATCCTAGGGTAACGAAAATTGGAAAGTTTATAAGAAAAACGAGTATAGATGAATTGCCACAACTTATAAATATACTTAAAGGTGAAATGAGCATAGTAGGACCAAGACCTAGTTTGCCAAAAGAAGTAGCTCAATTTGATGAGTGGATGATGGAAAGATTAGATGTAAAACCAGGACTTACATGTTATTGGCAAGTTCAGGGGAGAGATGATATAGGATTTAAGGAATGGATGAAATTAGATATTAAATATGTAAAAGAAAGAAGTTTCGCTTTAGATATTAAACTTATATTAAAAACTTTTACAGTATTACTAGGGGATAAGAATGCAAGTTAAGGAGGTACAAATGAAGAATATATTTATTATAGGATCAAAAGGCATTCCATCAAACTATGGTGGATTTGAAACTTTTGTTGAAAAACTTACAGAGGGGAAAATGTCGGAGGAGATTAGGTATCATGTATCATGTTTAGCTGATAATCAAGAGGAGTTTTATCATAATGATGCGAGGTGTTTTAATGTCAAGGTACCTAATATAGGAGCTGGAAAGGCTATTTATTATGATGTGATAGCTTTGAAAAAAAGTATAAAGTATATCAAAGATAATAATTTAAGTGATGCAGTTATTTATATTCTTGCTTGTCGAATAGGGCCTTTTATTAAAAAATATAAAAGAGAAGCTGAAAAATTAGGAATTAAAGTGTACGTAAATCCAGATGGTCATGAGTGGAAAAGAGGGAAATGGAATTTTGCAATAAAGAAATATTGGAAAATATCAGAAAAGTTAATGGTGAAACATTCAGACTTATTAATTTGTGATTCGAAAAATATAGAAAAGTATATAAAAGAAGATTATAGAGAGTTTAATCCTAAAACAACATTTATTGCATATGGAGCTGATTTGGAAAAATCTAAAGTAGAAGATGATAATAAAAAAATAATAGAATGGTACGAAAGTAAAGGTGTTAAAGCGGAAGAGTATTATTTAATTGTAGGCAGATTTGTTCCGGAAAATAATTATGAGGCTATGATTGTAGAATTTATGAAATCAAAGACTAAAAAAGACTTAGTGATTATAACAAATGTTGAGCAAAATAAATTTTATGAGAGCTTAAAAGAAAAAACAGGTTTTGATAAAGATAAACGAATTAAATTTGTTGGGACAGTTTATAATGAGGATCTATTAAAGAAAATAAGAGAGAATGCATTTGCTTATTTACATGGGCATGAGGTAGGTGGGACAAACCCATCATTATTAGAAGCTTTGGCTACAACTCGAATTAATATACTGTTAAATGTGGGTTTTAATAATGAAGTTGGTGAAGTTGGAGCTATTTATTTTGAAAAAAATAATTTAGGTGAAGTTATAGCAGAAGTTGAAAAGATGAACTCTAAAGAGGTCGAAGTTATAGCTTTAAAGGCTAAAGAAAGGATAAATAATTTTTATACTTGGGAGTTTATAATAGCTAAGTATGAAAAATTATTTTTGGGGTAAATATGTTATTAAGTATAATAGTTCCTGTTTATAATGTTGAAGCTTATATTGAAAAATGTCTAGAGAGTTTAGTGGTTCAAAAAGTTGAAAGTTTTGAAATCATATGTGTAGATGATGGGAGTACTGATAAGTCACTTGGGATTTTATATCGGCTTGAAAATAAATATCCCAAAATAATCAAAGTATTTTCTAAAGAAAATGCTGGGCTAGCAGACACAAGGAATTTTGGAGTAGAACAAGCTAAAGGTAAATACTTAGGTTTTGTCGATTCAGATGATTGGGTATCAAAAAATATGTTTTCAGATATGCTAGAAAAAGCTTTGAAAGATAAGTCGGAGATAGTAATTTGTGATTATATTGAAGTTTATAAAAATGAAAATAAGTATATAGAGGATAAAGCTAACTCTAAAATGTTATATGAGTCTTTAGTTTGTAATAAAATTTTTGAAAGAAGCCTATTCACTAAATATAATATTAAATTTCCAGTTGGGCTGTGGTATGAAGATAATGCAGTTACATACAAGTTACTATTTTTAGCTTCAAAGGTTTGCAAGATAGATGAAGGATACTATTTTTATAGAAGAACAAGAAGTGGATCTATTATGAATTCACAAAAATCAAGTAAGATATATGATATGTGGGAAATAAGTGATAACTTATATAGATTTTTTTTAGACTTTCAATTAAGTGACCAAGAGAAGAAAGAAATAGAATATATTTTCTTGAGAAATACAATGTTTAGGCAAATACCTAAAATAATAAAGTATGAAGGTATCAATATATTAAAAACAAGTAATATGGTGAAAAAGAATTTTGAGGTTTTAGAAAATAAGTTTCCTAATTGGGAAAAAAATGAGATGATTTTAGAAGATGAAAACTTATATTATAGGAATAAAATTGGAAAAAATCATATTAGAAAGATAAAAAAAATTAAAAAAAATTATTTTAATATTTTTACTATGATGTTATTAAAAGAAGTGGGGTATTAATAAATGCAAAGAGATAAAAGAATAGCAAGAATATTTTATCTGTCAATCTTATTATGGCCATTAATATTTGTTATAAATGAAATAATCAAAATTCCAAATGTTTTTCTAAGTTTGATATATGCATTAATAGGATTAGCGTACATCTATAATTTAAATATAAAGAAATTTAAAGTTTTATTTGCTGGATTTCTAATAATAGGATTTTCGCAAGTGTTTATACTAGTTACCAGTTTGAATTTTTCAACGACATTAGAGGGTGTTAGTAATATGGCTAAATTTTGTATAAGATGGTCACATTTTATCATTTATTTTAACGTATTAGCTGAAGGTCGAGTATTAAGAACCATAGATGGATATATGCATAAAAATATCAAGTTAATGTTAAGAGTGACAAAAATAACACTAGCTATAATTATTATTTCATTTCCATTTGCGTTTGCTTATGAAAAAGTATGGGAAGGTAAATATTTTAAATCGATATTTTATAGTCCGCATGTAAATAGTTATTTTTTATTAGGGATAATGAGTATTTTTATTTATGGATATTTAAAAAATAAAGACAAAAAAATAAATTTATTGCTAGCGATTATAAGTAGTGGGTTAAATATGCTTACAGGGGCAAGAACAACTGGAATTTTAAGTTTAGGAGTACTAGGGCTATTGATTCTTTATGTAGTTAGTAAAAATCTAAAAATATTAAAGTATGGATTAATAACTTTAGTAATATTTTTAGCAGGAAATATCATATTTAAGGTTATTGATTTTTCTCAAATCCCTTTATTTGAAAAATTTATGAATGTTCTTAATGATCCATCTGGTTTCTTAAATGGGAGAAATTATATTTGGATGAATATGTTTAATTACACAAAAGATTATTCAAACTTACTTAATTATATTTTTGGTGTGGGGTTTGCACAATCAATAAACATTAATTTTATGTATATTCAACAAGGCTTATGGAGTCACAATGATTTGGTTGAAACATTTGTAGGTGGTGGAATAATTGGATTATATATGTACATAAATGCTTTGAAAGTTTATATAGTAAAAAGTAAAGAGTATATATTTTCATTTATAATAATTTTTATAATGTTTTTCAATGGGTTATTTTTATATACAGAATTACTAGTATTTATTCCCATAATAACATTATGTGGTAAAAATATAATTGATGGAATAATATTTAATTTTAAGGAGTTGGCAAAATGAAGGGTATAATTTTAGCAGGTGGATCAGGAACGAGACTTTATCCAGTTACAAAGGCAATGTCAAAGCAAATGGCAGCAATTTATGATAAACCAATGATTTATTATCCAATGTCAGTTTTGATGCTTGCGGGGATAAAAGATATTTTAATAATTTCAACAGAAAGAGATTTACCGAATTTTAAAGAATTGTTTGGAACAGGTTTAGAATTAGGACTTAATATAGAATATAAGGTACAAGAACAACCTAATGGATTAGCAGAGGCATTCATCATAGGAGATGAGTTTATTGGTGAAGATAATGTTGCATTAATATTAGGTGACAATATTTTCTATGGTCAAAACTTTAGTTCACATTTAAATGAAGCCGCGAGTCTTGAGACTGGAGCTATGGTATTTGGGTATTATGTTCAAGATCCGAGGGCTTTTGGTGTTGTTGGGTTTAATGAGAGTGGACAAGTTACTTCACTTGAAGAAAAACCGGAAGAACCAAAATCAAAATATGCAGTTCCAGGTTTATACTTCTATGATAATAGTGTCGTAGAAAAAGCTAAAGGACTTAAGCCATCTGTTAGAGGAGAACTTGAGATTACAGATTTAAATAGAATATACATGGAAGAGCAAACTTTAAAAGTTAATTTGCTTGGTAGAGGGATGGCTTGGATGGATACAGGAACACATGCATCAATGCTTCAAGCTTCAAATTTTGTGGAAGCAGTACAAAATACACAAGGTACATATATAGCATGTCTTGAGGAAATTGCATACAGACAAGGGTGGATTTCAAGTAAGGAAGTTTTAGAACTTGCAAAGCCGTTAATGAAAACTGGATATGGAAAATATCTAGTGGAAATAGTTGAAGAAATAGAAGCTAAAAAAATAGTAACTGTTTAGAGGGGGATTAAAGTTGAGTAATTTTAATTTTATAGAAACTAAAATCAAAGATTTATATATTATAGAACCTAAAGTATTTGGGGATGATAGAGGATACTTTATGGAATCTTACAATGAGAGCAGTTTTAAAGAAGCAGGTCTTGCTATGAGATTTGTTCAGGACAATGAATCAAGATCTAAAAAAGGTGTTTTAAGGGGATTACATTTTCAAACTAAACATACGCAGGGGAAACTTGTAAGAGTTACTGAGGGAGAAGTTTTTGATGTAGCAGTAGACCTTAGAAAAGGTTCACCAACTTACGGAATGTGGGAAGGTGTAACTTTAACAGCTGCAAATAAAAAGCAGTTTTATGTTCCAGAAGGATTTGCACATGGATTTTTAGTTTTATCTGAGTACGCAACTTTTAATTATAAGTGTACTGATTTCTATGCGCCAGAATATGATAGTGGATTAATTTGGAATGATAGTGATGTGGACATTAAATGGCCACTAGAAGGTATTGAAGAAATTCTATTATCTGAAAAAGATAAAATACAAAAAACTTTAAAAGATTTAGACGTACCGTTTACGTGCGGTAAATAGGCAAAATTAAATTAGTGTTTTAGGGGATAAAATTATGAAGATATTAATAACTGGTTCAAATGGACAACTCGGAAACGAACTTCAAGATATTATAAGAAAAGGTTATTCGGAAATAGGTAAAGTTTCAGAAAAGGTAGTGAGTGCAGAGGTTATTGCAGTTGATGTAGATAAGTTTAATATAACGAATGAATTACAAGTTAAAGAATTTATTATAGAAGAAAAACCAGATGTAGTAATAAACTGTGCTGCATATACAAACGTGGATAAGTGTGAAGAGTGTAAAAATATTGCATATGAAATAAATGCAGTCGGACCTAAATACTTAGCACAAGCATGTGAAGTTATAGGTGCAAAATTTGTTCAAGTCTCAACAGATTATGTATTTGAAGGAACAGGCAATGTACCATTTACAGAAAATTCTAATTTGAATCCACAAAGTGAGTATGGTAGATCAAAACTTGACGGAGAAAAATTTGTAAGTGAGTTTTGTACTAAACATTTTATTGTAAGAACAGCATGGCTTTATGGGTATGTTGGAAATAACTTTGTTTATACAATGAGAAATCTTGGTGAATCTAAAGAGAGTTTAATGGTTGTGGATGACCAAAGAGGAAATCCAACTCATGCAAATGATTTAGCTTATCACATACTTAGAATGATAGAAACTGAAACCTATGGAGTATATCATTGTACTGGGAAAGGTGAATGTTCATGGTATGATTTTGCAGCAGAGATTATGAGATTATCAAATCTTAATTGCAACGTTAATCCATGTACAACAGAAGAATTTCCAAGACCAGCAAAAAGACCAGAGTATTCATCACTAGATAATAAAATGCTTAGAGAAACAATTGGTGATGAGATGAGAGCATGGAAAGAAGCATTAGAAATTTTTGTTAATAAAATACAGGAGAGAGAGAATGAGCAAACGTAGTTCGTATGTAGATGTTATTAAAGGTTTAGCTATAATAGCTGTAGTATATGGACATGCGGCTGGGCCTAATATTCAAATAGTATATTTATATCATTTAGCATTATTCTTTTTTATATCAGGTTATTTATTAAAAAAAGAGGATACTAAAAGGCCATCAGAATATATTTTTAAGAAAATAAAAAATTTGATTTTTCCAACTATAAAATATTACATTATTTTTACTTGTTTTCATAATTTATTTTTAAAACTTAAAATTTACGTATTTCCAGTTGGAAATACGAATTTAACAGAGGTATATAAATATGATTTTGAAAATTTTATAGGGGCATTAACAAGCTCCTTAACGATGAATACGTGGGAACCGATTGCAGGATCTATGTGGTTTATAAAACCATTATTTATGGTTATGATTTTTTTAAGTTTAATATTTTATTTCACAGATAAAATAACAGATAATAAAACAATAAAATTTGCAATGAGAAACTTCATTATTTTATTTGTGGGGATAATTGGATGTAAATTTGTTGATACAAATCATATATTGCCGTGGAGAAGTGAAATATCGTTTTTAGTAATTCCGTTAGTGTATCTAGGTTATCTCATTAAAGAATATGCAATAGGTATATTAAAAAATAAAATAATCTTAATTGTAGCGTGTATTATTTTTGTTATAAACATAAAGTTAAATACTGTGATAGATTTAGGGGCTAATATAATTGGAAATCCAATTAATTTTTATTTAGTATCTCTTAGTGGAATATATTTAAATTTTTATATAGCAAAAATTTTATCAAAATCTAAAAAAATAGAAAAAGTATTGGCAACAATCGGAAATAAATCATTTCATATAATGGCTTTACATATATTATCTTTTAAATTAATAAATATAATTGATGTAATTCTCAACAATAAAGAAAAAATTGAAATTTCTAGATATCCAGTATCTAATAGCAACCTTTATATTTGGTATAGTATCGTGGGAATAGTATTGCCAATTATTCTTTTAAAAATAATAGATATTTTTAGTGGGAAATTAACTGAGCTAAAAAAGAAGAAATTAGAAAAAAATGTAAGGTTGAAAATATGAAATTTGGATAAATTGATAGGGAAGATGAGGGAGTAATAATGAAGACATATTTAGTAACAGGTGGAGCAGGATTTATAGGATCAAACTTTGTTTTATACATGTTAGAAAAGTATAAGGAAATAAAAATAATTAATTTAGATAAATTAACATATGCAGGGAATTTAGAAAACCTTAAATCAATAGAAAATGATGCAAGACATATTTTCGTTCAAGGAGATATTTGCGATAAAGAACTTGTAGCAAGTTTATTTGAAAAATATGATATTGATTATGTAGCACATTTTGCAGCTGAGTCACATGTTGATAGAAGTATAGAGAATCCAGAAGTGTTTGTACAAACAAATGTAATGGGAACTAATAATTTATTGAATTGTGCTAAAAAAGCATGGGAAACTATTGAAGGTTGGAAAATAGGAGTTAAATTTCTACATGTTTCAACTGATGAAGTATATGGATCACTTGGAGATGAAGGATTCTTTATGGAAACTACACCGATAGATCCACATAGTCCATATTCAGCGAGCAAAGCAGGTTCTGATCTATTAGTACAAGCTTATGCAGATACTTATAAAATGCCAGTTAACATAACAAGATGCTCAAATAACTATGGACCATTTCAATTTCTAGAAAAATTAATACCACTTTTAATAAATAACTGTTTAGAGTTAAAAGACTTACCAGTATATGGTGATGGACTTAATATTAGAGACTGGTTATACGTAGAAGATCATGCAAAAGCAATTGATATGGTAATTAATGATGGTAGACACGGTGAGGTCTATAATGTTGGTGGTCATAATGAGAGGACAAACATTCAAATAGTTAAAACTGTTATAGGGTATTTAAATGAGAATGTAAATGAGGAAATAACAGAAGTTCTAATTAAGTATGTTGAAGATAGAAAAGGACATGACAGAAGATATGGAATAGATCCAACAAAAATAAAAAAAGAACTTGGGTGGTACCCAGAAACAACATTTGAAGTTGGAATAAAGAAAACTATTAAGTGGTATTTAGAAAATGAAGAGTGGATAAAAAATTTAACTAATAATAAATAGGTTTATTGGAGGGTATATGGTGAAAGTAACAATAATTATACCAGTATATAATGCCATTGAAAATATAGAGGAAACTTTAAGGTCAGCAATTAATCAAACTTATGAAAATAAGGAAATTATATTGATTGATGATGGTAGTAATGATGGTTCAGGAGAAGTTATTAAAAAATATTTAAATAAAAATATTTTTTATTTTTATCAAGAAAATAAAGGTGTATCAGTAGCTAGAAATAAAGGGATAGAATTAGCAAGTGGTGATTATATAATGTTTTTAGACAGTGATGATATTTTAGATGAAAATAAGGTGATAAAACAAATTGAAGCCATAAAGAGGGATAAAGCAGATATATGTTATTGTGGATATAATCTTTGGGAAAAAAAGAAAAATACATATAATAAATATAATATGAAATTTAAAAAAGGATTTATTTTAGAAGATTATTTAAATGAAAATACTATTCCTCAAACTTGTACATGGTTGATTGATAAAAAAATACTTAAAAAAGTAGACTTGAAATTTACAGATGGATGCAGTTGGGGAGAAGACATAGAGTTTTTTTCAAAATTACTTTTAAAAGGAAAATGTACATATGTAAAGGAGTTTTTAGTAAATTATAGAGTAGATAATACTCACTCATTAACTAGGGACTTTGAATTTAGTTATAGAGATATAGAAATGTGGGAAAGGTTGATTGAGTGGTTAAGTCTTAATTCACAAGTGGAAAATGATGTAGCTAAATATAAAAAAATTATAAATAACTACAGAATTAATAGAAGTTATATAGATACAATATTAAAAAATATTGAAAAAAAGGAGGTTTTTAATGAGCTTGAAAAGTTAGAGGGTGTTAAGTTAGGATTAAAATTAAAATTAATTAAATTGTATATTAAAAAAATATATATATTAGTGAGAATTAATTTAAGGAGGCATTCATGAATAAGTATAAAAATTTGATAATGGGTAATAAATTTTTAAAAAATTTTATAGTGCTATTTACTGGTGAAGGCTTAAGCTCTTTACTAGGAATGTTATCCGTAATTATAATAGTAAAAGCAATAGGACTAGAGGGCAATGGTAAGATATTATCTATTCAAACATATTGTTTACTTTTAACTAATATATTAGGTTTTAAATCATTTCAAGCACTAATAAAGTATCTTTCAAAAAGTTTAGCTGACAATGATTATGTTGCTATGAAGAAGTATATACAGCAATCCTATATCTTAGATATTATAGCAGCTATAGTAACTATGGTAGTTAGTTTTATCTTTGTTCAACCATATAGTATGTTTATGGGGTGGGATAATGAATTAGTTAAATATTCATATATATTTATAATTGCAATAATATTTCAAGTGCAAGGAACACCAATAGGCATATTAAGGATGTTTAATAAGTTTAATTATATAACATATAACAATATAGGTGTTGGAATATTAAGATTTATTTTCTATGTGATAGGTATTATATATAATGTTGACCTTACATTTTATATGTATGTAGAAATTTTTCTATATATATTTCCTAATATAATTTTAAATTACTTAGCTTATAAAACACTTAAAGCGAATAATTTGCATGATTTTTATAATTACAAATTTGCCGTGGATAAAGAATTTTTTAAGTTTAATTTTTATAGCAATATAGCATCAACAATAGATATTCCAGTTGGAACACTTACAACTATAATGATTAATAAATATTTAGGATATTCAGATATTTCTGTATATAAAATATTTGAAAAGATAGGCTCTATAATTGGTAAAATAGGTTCACCAATAAGTCAGATAATATATCCAGAACTTACGGAACGAATAGCACAAAAAAAATATAAGAGTGCAAAAAAGATTAGTGATAAGTTACTAATAGGAATAGGTGGTAGTGGAGTAGTAATAACAATTTTAGCATATATAACACACGAGTTATGGTTAGGTTTATTTATTGAAAATTATAATAATTACATTGGGACTTTAGTAGTATATTTATTCTTTACAGTATTTATAAATGCAACAGTAGGAATTCATAGTTTATTTTTAGCTTTAAATTATATAAAATACACAATCCCAATACTACTAGCGGTTAATTCTGTATATATAGTATTATTATTTATATTAATCTCAAATATTGGTTTACTAGGAGTTGTAATAGCTTTATTTGGACAAGCTATTATAGTCATAGTAATAAAAGTGAAAATAATGAAAAAAAATAATTATACTGAAATGTTAGGGAGGAATTAAAATGAAAAAGATTCTTATAATACCATGGACTATAAGTGATGGCGGAGGTTCAGAAAAAATCCTTTCTAATGTTTTAGCAAGTTTGGAGAATGAAAACTTAGATATTGAAGTTTTTGAAATCCAAAGAGGTAATCATATAGACTATATACAAAAATATAAAAAACTAAAGTTTAGATATTTATTTAAAAAAAAGAGTAGTGAAGATACAATAGTTACAAAATTTAATAGAAAGTTAAAAATGATATTATTGATATATAGTCCAGCTATAATAAAAAAGAAATATTTTAAAGAAAAATATGAATATATAATAGCATTTAATTATTTGTATCCAAGTTTTTTAGCTTCAAAATTTGAAGGGAAAAAAATTATGTGGATACATGGTACTATAAATAATTTAAAAGAAAATTTTATATTACGTAAAATGCAAGGAAGAGCATTTGGAACAGCTTATAAAATAGTGAGTATAGCAAATACAACACAAAAGACAGTACATGATATGTACAAAGAATATAAAGAAAAATCAATTGTGATAAAGAATGGATTTAAGATTAGTGAAATTATAGAGTTATCAAACGGTAGTATAAATAAAAAAACTGATTTAGTAGCAATTGGCAGGTTAGATGATAATAAAAATTTTGAGTTTTTATTAGAGGTAATGCATGAGTTGAAAAAATATGATTTAACATTAAATATTATAGGTGAAGGTGAAAAGAAATTTGAATTAAAAAATAAAATAAAAGAATTGGGATTAATAGAAAATGTAAAATTACTGGGATATAAAAAAAATGTTTATGAATATATAAAAAATTCTAAAATACTATTATTAAGCTCAAAGACAGAAGGATTTCCAACAGTTATAGTGGAAGGATTAGCATTAGGAAAACCATTTATAAGTACTGATGTAGGGGGAGTTAAAGAGCTATCAAATAATGGTGAATGTGGTAGAGTAATTTATAGTAAAAAGGAAATGGTTGGTAATATTATAGAGTTAATAAGTAACAAAAAACTTTATAATAGTATGAGTCGAAATTCTTGTGAATTTGTTAAAAAATATGATGATAGCATACAGAAAAAAGAAATTTTGAAATTATTGGAGTAATAAATATGAAGAGAAATATAGTTACATGTGCAAGTTATGGTGGAACAGGATCATCAGTTATCACAGATTTATTAAAAGAGTTTAGTAATGTAAAATCGACAGGTGATTTTGAAGTTACAATAGCTCATGAATATGGTGGTATATCTGATTTAGAACATTATTTGGTAAATGATTTTCATAGATTAAAAAATGATGCAGCAGTATATGATTTTAAAAATTTAGTTAAAAGAATTGATAAGGAATATAACAAGTTTTTTGATGATAGATTTACAAGTATTACAGAAAATTATATTAATGCACTAATAGAAGCAGAGTGGAGTGGATATTGGCATCAACATGAAGAGCGGTACTTTGGATTAGAGAAAGTTTTGAAATATAAATTTCCATATTTACGTGAGAGAATTAAAAATAAGTTTAGAAAAAAGAAACACGATTATGAATTTGTTCCAAAGCAAAGAAGAACCCCTATGTATTTAGGAACACAAAAAGAAATATTTTTTATTCAAACAAAAGAATATTTTAATAACTTATTTGAAATATTAGATTCACAGGAAGAGTTTGATTATATTGCAACTGATCAATTGGTTCCACCTACTAATATTTCAAGATATTTAAATTATTTTGACAATCTAAAAGTAATTGTTGTTGATAGAGATCCAAGAGATTTATATATATTGAATAAATTATATTGGAAGGAAGGTTGGATTCCTACTGATGATATAGAAATTTTCATTAGGTGGTTTAAATCAATAAGAATAAATAAAATGGAGGAATCAAATGAAAGTGTATTAAGAGTTAAATTTGAAGATTTTATTATTAATTATGAGGAAACATTAGATAAAATACTTATATTTTTAAATATAGACTCTTCAAATCATAAGGATAAATTTTTGCATTTTGATCCGAAGAAGTCAATAAAAAATTTTAAATTATATGAAAGAAAAGAAATTATGACTAAAGATTTATTAGAAGATGTTCGAAAATTAGAAGTGTGTTTAAAAGAATTTATATGAATGGGGTAAAAATATTATGGGAAAGAAAAAAATAACCTTGCTAATATTAACAAGCATTTTTATTAGTAATAATATATTGAGTGTAAGTGCAGCTACAACTCAAAATACAATTGAAAAAAATATAGAGGTTAATGAAAGCAGTGCAGAAAATGAAAGCAGTGCAGAAAATGAAAGCAGTGCAGAAAATGAAAGCAGTGCAGAAAATGAAAGCAGTGCAGAAAATGAAAGCAGTGCAGAAAATGAAAGTAGTGTAGAAAATGAAAGTAGTGCAGAAGATATAGTTATATTTAGTTTTGAGACAAATGGTGGACAAGCATGGGGCATTGAAGGAACGATTTTGAATGAAAATAAAAATATAGATATAATATCAGAAACTTCAATACAAAAAAAAACAGCGAAAAAATGGGCAAAAGAAAATGGAGCAACAGATGAATTTATAGGATTAGCTGATTTATATTGGAAATATTGGAATTTAAATGGAGGGGTGAATCCAGCAATAGCATATATTCAGTCTGCTAAAGAAACTGGGTTTGGAAAATTTGGAGGAATAATTGATGCAAGCTTTAAGAATCCATGTGGTTTAAAAATAACCGAAGGTGGAGCTGATAATGATCCAAATGCACATCAGAGATTTGAAAACTGGGATCAAGGAGTACAAGCTCATTTAGATCATTTAGCCCTGTATGCAGGGGCAGAGGGATATCCAAGAACTAATACTTTTGATCCTAGACATTTTCCATTTTTATTAGAGACAGCACCAAGTGTTGAGAGTCTAGGTGGGAAATGGGCTCCAAGTCCAACTTATGGAAAAGAGATTTTAAGTCGTTATTATGATTTGTTAAATGAGGAAAATACAGAATTAGGGTGGCATGAAATAGATGGTCAAAAATATTATATTAATAATCAAGGAAAGAAAGTTACAGGTTTAAATACAATAGATGGATCAACTTATTTTATGAATGAGCAAGGATATGTGCAATATGGATGGAATTTTATAGGGGCTAATTGGAAATACTTTGATGCAGAGGGGAAAATGGTAAGAGGGTGGCTACTCTTAGAAGATTGGTATTATTTAAAATCAAATGGTGATATAGCTCAAGGAAGAGAAGTAATAGATGGAACAGAGTATCATTTCAATAATTCTGGAAGAATGCAAAGACATTGGCAGTTTGTTGATGGAGCATGGAGTTATTTTAATGATGGTATAAAACATATCGGTTGGTTATTATTAGAAGATTGGTACTACTTAAAAGCAGATGGTAAAATAGCTCAAGGAAGAGAAGCGATAGATGGAATAGAGTATCATTTCAATAATTCTGGAAGAATGCAAAGACATTGGCAGTTTGTTGATGGAGCATGGAGTTATTTTAATGATGGTATAAAACACATTGGCTGGCTATTATTAGAAGATTGGTACTATTTAAAAGCAGATGGTAAAATAGCTCAAGGAAGAGAAGTAATAGATGGAATAGAGTATTACTTCAATGAATCTGGAAGAATGCAAAGACATTGGCAGTTTGTTGATGGAGCATGGAGTTATTTTAATGATGGTATAAAACATATCGGTTGGTTATTATTAGATGATTGGTACTACTTAAAAGCAGATGGTAAAATAGCTCAAGGAAGAGAAGTAATAGATGGAATAGAGTATTACTTCAATGAATCTGGAAGAATGCAAAGATATTGGCAGTTTGTTGATGGGGCGTGGAGTTACTTTAATGATGGTATAAAACATATAGGGTGGCTAGAACTTGATGGAAATAAATATTATCTAGATTATAGTGGAATGTCAATTGGATGGAAAGTGATAAAGGGAAATAGATATTATTTTGATAGTGCAGGGAGAATGCAAAAAAATACGGTTATTGATGGATTTCAAATTGGTGAGGATGGAAAGGTTCAACATAAAATAATAGATATTGTTGATTTAAATTTTGAATTTGACTTTGGTGTAGCGGGTCCTGAACCTAATAATCCTAATAAAATAATTTTACATCATGCAGCAGGAAATTCTACAGCAACTAGTGTTCATAATTTTCATAAATATACAAATGGATGGGCTGGAATAGGATATCATTTTTATATTCATAAGGATGGAACTATTTACAAAGGTAGAGAAGAAAATTGGAGAGGTGCACATGCTGCGGAGGTAGGACCAGATGATGGCGATAAGTTGAATGATACAAATGCCACTTCACTAGGAATTTCCGTACAAGGTAACTATCATCCTGAATCACATATAGGTGTAGATAGTCAAATGCCTAAAGCGCAAGAGGATGCTATAGTGAATTTAGGGCATTATTTAATATCAAAATATGGGATGATGGAGGTATTTAAGCATGGATCACCAGGCATTGGACATACTAGTTGTCCAGGGAAGTATTATCCATTTGAAAGAATTAAAGCTAGAATTTTATCAAAATATATATATGGTGTGTATAAAGGTTAACAAAATATTAAAAGTTAATAAATGGAATTAATGCTATAATAATACTGTTCAGAAAATGAACAGTATTATTTTTTGTATTTAGATATGATTGGGGGATTATATGATAGGTAAAAAAGTTAGTGTTTTAAAGTTACTTAATAAAAATTCGGGTTTTAGTCAAAGAATGATATCGAATGAACTTGGTATATCACTTGGGAAGATTAATGCTATTATTAAAGATTTAGAGAATGAAGGTTTTTTAGAGATTGAATTATTAGAAAAGGGTTTAAGGTATAAGGTTACAAAAAGAGGATTTGAATTACTAAAATTAGAGGTTAAAGAGTTCAAAGATATAAGGTTAAATATACATACAGATGAAATAAAGAAAGAAATAAAAGAGTGCATTATTCTAGCGGCAGGAAATAAAGAAGAATTTGATATGCCAGCAAGTTTTTTGGAGCTTGATGGGTTAAGAGTTATAGACAGACAAGTTCAAATCCTGAAAGATAATGGTATAGAAAAAATAATTATTGTTACAGGTTATAAAAAAGAGTATTATGATGAGTTTGCAAAAAACTATCAAAATGTGATTTGTGTTTATAATGAAAATTATAAATGGACAGGAAGTATGTCATCACTTTCAATTGCAAAAGAGTATATTAATGGGGATTTTATTCTTATAGAAAATGATTTAGTCTTTGAAAGTAATGCGATAGAAAGAATTTTAAAAAGTAAATATAGAGATTCTGTTCTTATAACAAATGAGAGTGGTTCAGGCGATGAGGCTTTTATTGAAATTAGAGATGGATTTATTTACAAGATGTCAAAGGATATTCATCAATTTAATAAAATTGATGGTGAAATGATAGGTATAAGTAAGATAAGTAAAAAATTATATGAGCTTATGTGTGATGAATTTATTACTAATTTAAACCCATATATGAATTATGAATATACAATGTTAGATGTAGCTAGGAATTATGATGTTGGATATGAGAAATTTATTGATCTTGTTTGGGGAGAGATTGATGATGTAAGACAGTATAACAAAATAATTAAAAATATTCTTCCAAGAATAAGAAGAAAAGAAATTATAGATAAAGTTGAGAAAGTAAAAGAAATTTTAACTGTGGGTCTTAACGTAAGAAGTGAGATTATAGAGAAAGTTGCGCCAATAGGTGGAATGACTAACAAGAATTATAGTGCGAAAGTTAATGAGCAAGAATATGTAATAAGAATTCCAGGAACAGGAACATCTGAAATGATGGACAGAGTAAGTGAAGGAAGAAATTCTAAACTTGTTGCAGATATAGGGATTGATGCAGACATTCTTTATTATGATGATAGAACTGGAACTAAGATTTCAGTTATGATAGAAGGTGCTGAAACAGTAAATGCAGCGATGGCTAAAAAAGAGAGTATGATGAAAAAAACTACTGAAATACTTAGAACTTTGCATAATTCAAAAATAGATATGAAAAATACTTTTGATGTTTTTGAAAATATAAATTTATATGAAGAGTTAGTTGAAAAGTGTGATGCTAGGTATTATGAAAACTATTATTTAATTAGAAAAGAAGTAATGTGTCTTAAGGATATATTAAGAGAAAATGGAATGCATTTAGTGCCATCACATAATGATACGGTACCAGAGAATTTTATAAAGGATTCGAAAGGGAAGTTATACCTTATAGATTGGGAATATGGTGGACTTAATGATCCTATGTGGGATTTAGCGGCACATAGCGTTGAATGTGGTTTTACAATAGAAGAAGAAGAACTCTTATTAAAAATATACTTTGAGAGTGAAGTTAAAAAGGAAGATAAGATAAGAGTATTATGTTATAAAATAGCACAGGACTTCCTTTGGGCTATATGGACAATTATCAAAGAAGCTAAGGGGGATGATTTTGGGACATATGGAATTGACAGATTTAACAGATGCAAAAAGTTATTAAAAGTTTTAAAAAGTGAATATGCATTTGCATAATGAGTAGTCAATAAAAAGGGAGGATTTATGATGAATAATGGTTTTTACAAAGGGGCAGGAAAAGGTGTTATATCAGCAGCAACTTGGGGGATAGATACAGCATTTACGGTTGTATTGCTTGCTATGACTCCATTTATCAAGACTGAAGAAGCTATATTTTTAGCACCGTTTGTGAGTGTGTTTTTACATGACTTTTTCTCAAGTATTTGGGTTTTGGTTTATTTAACTTATAAGGGGAAAATTAAGGAATTTATTAAAAGTGCTAAGACTAGAAGTGCAAAATTTGCAATGCTTGGAGGATTACTTGGTGGTCCTGTTGGAATGACAGGATATTATCTAGCAATGAAGAATATGGGAGCATCAAATACTGCTGCTATATCAGCTATATATCCAGCGTTTGGAGCAATACTTGCAGCGATAGTTTTAAAGGAGAAAGTTAATAAAAAGGCTTGGATGGGAATTATAATTATGATTCTTGGAATTGGACTTTTAGGATTTACAGGAGAAAGTGGAAGTTTTAATTTAGTTGGATTTGGATGTGCAATGCTTACAGTTGTTGGTTGGGGGAGTGAGTGTGTAGTATGTGCATATGGAATGAAAGATGATGAAATAAATCCAGAGCAAGCATTACAACTTAGGCAACTTACTTCAGCTATATTCTATGGAATTATAATAATTCCAATTATGCAAGCAGTATCTTTATTAAAAGAAGTTGTTACAACAAGCAATACAATATGGTTTTTGATTCTTATTTCAATAGCAGGAACAATTTCATATCTTTGTTACTATGGAGCAATTAATGAAATTGGAGCTACAAAGGCTATGTCAATTAATATAACTTATGTTATATGGGCTATGATTATAGATGGATTTATATTAGGAAATACAATAACAGGAAAGATGATTATTTGTGCGATTCTTATAATAGTAGGATGTATGATGGTTGCAATTCCTAGTAAAGAAGATGTAGAAGAAACAGAAAATGCAGAAAAAATAAGTGCATAAATTTAGGGGGAACAAAAGAATGAGAGCAATACTTTTAGCAGCAGGAATGGGAACAAGACTTAGACCTTTAACATTAACAACGCCAAAGTCACTAATAGAGGTCAATAACAAACCTTTGTTAGAAAGGCAGATCGAAATGCTTAGAGAAAAAGGTGTTGAAGAAATAATAGTTTTAACAGGATATCTAAAAGAAAAATTTGATTATCTTGTAGAAAAGTATGGAGTAAAGCTTGTTCATAATGATAAGTATGATGTGTATAATAATATATACACTATGCATCTTGTAAGAGAATATTTAAGCGACAGTTATGTTATAGATGCTGATATATATATCAATAAAAACTTTATATTAGAAAAACCAGAAACATCAATGTATTTCTGTGCAAATAAGATTGGGTTTGAAAATGAATGGAAAGTTTATTTTGATGAGAATAATATATTAACTTCAATTGAAGTTGAGAGTGGAAATGGTTATATACTTTCAGGAGTATCATTTTGGAACAAAGAAGATGCTGAAAAGATAGCCGGAAAATTAGAAGAGAAAATTAATAATGAAGATTTTAAAAATTTATATTGGGATGATATAGTTAAAGAAAATATAGATATACTTAATATAAAAGTAAAAACTTTAAGTGGAAATAGTGTTTTTGAGATTGATAATCTTAAAGAGTTAGATAGTGTGAAAAAAATATTTGAGAGTAAAAAAGAGGTATGCTAGAAGAAGTGAAAAAAATATTGAAAAATATAAAGATAATTTTAGTTAATAACGGCATATGTTAAAAAAGGGGGAGGAATTAAAAAAATGAAAAAATCAATAGCAGTAATATTAGGATTAGTTATAAGTAGTTCAGTAGGAACACAAGTTTTAGCAACAACAGAAAAAGAGGCTATGACTGAAAGTTCAGTTAATGTTGTTCAAGAAGAAAGTAGATTAGAAGAAAATCTTCAAGAAGGTGAGCAAATAGTAAGATGGAAAGATGGTTACATGAAATATAATCCACAGACAAAAATTATGGTTATTATTAGTGTAGAAAATGATGTTGATATAATGTTTACAGTAAGTGATAGATCTTACTATGTTGGTTATAGTTATAGAACAAGAGGTGAAATTGTTAAGGCAGCTCAGGTTGCTTTAAATGGTTGGATGAGATATGCAGGAGGCAAAATACTAACAGTAGATGGGCAATTTGGACCAGCAACTCATAACGCTATTTTAAACTTCCAAAGAGTACATACACCAAATGGAATTGATGGAACTATTGGTGAAAATACATGGATAAAACTTTTCCAAAGTAATTAGTAGAAGTGAAAATATCAGAGCAATTTTTTTGTTCTGATATTTTATGTATAAAATTAGATTAAAAATAGGACAAGTGGTTAAAAAATCACTTGTCCTATTATAATATATAAACTATTTGAGCGGGAGTGCTCAAATATAAGGGAAACTATGCAAGTTCGCTCTGTGTATCAGTACTTCTTTTAACAAAGATATTTGATACTACAAAAGCAACGATAGCTGGTATTACCCATCCAAATCCAAGGTCATACATTGGAAGTACAGATAAGATATTATCTAGTGGTAATACATATCCAGCAATGAATGTTAAGATACTTATTGCAAGTGTTACATATACAGATACTCTATAAACCATTTTACCTTTAACCCACTTATCAGCAAGGTTTAAAAGGATCAATACTATTGTTATAGGGTATATTATGTTAAGTATACTAGCAGAGAATGCTACTATTTTATCAAGTCCCATACTAGCTATACCTATACTAGCTATACACATTACAATTACATTTACTTTATACTTAAGTTTTCCATTTGATATTCTCTCAAAGAACTCTCCACCCGCTGATAAAAGTCCAATTGATGTTGTGAAACAAGCAAGTCCAAGTGCAATACCAATTGCTATTCTACCTACATTTCCAAGGATTGATGTTGATAAGAATAATAATAATGTTGAATTAGACATCTCATTTGCAAATATTCCAGTTCTTGAACCAAGGAAGATAAGTCCTCCATAAACAACTCCAAGTCCAACTATTGCAATAATAGAAGCCTTAACAGTAACTTGTACAATTTGTTTCTCTTTGTAACCTTTTGACTTAACTGCACCAATAATAAGTGAAGCAAAAATAATAGAAGCAAGAGCATCCATTGTTTGATAACCTTCAACTAATGAACCAGCTAATGGATTTAAAACAGTTGCTGATGAGTAATCAGCTATTGGATTAACAATTCCTTTAACAATAAGTGCTACAAGTATTATTAAAAGTACTGGTGTTAAAAACTTACCAATTGTTTCAATAATCTTTGATGGCTTTAAAACAAAAATTAAGTTAATTGCAAAGTATATTACTACAAATAAGAATGGATTAAAACCTTTGAAGTTTGGTAGTATTGAAATTTCAAAAGTTGTAGCTGCTGTTCTTGGAATAGCAAGCATTGGTCCAATCATTAAGAATAAAACGATTGAATAAATTTTTGAAAAGTTTTTTCCAACCTTGATAGACATTTCCTCAAAGTTTCCGTTATTTTTTGTAGCAGCTAGAAGACCAAGTAGAGGTAGTCCAACTCCTGTTATAGTGAATCCAATGATTCCAAGCCAGTAATGCTCCCCAAGCATTTGTCCAAGAAATGGTGGGAATATTAAGTTTCCAGCTCCAAAGAACATTGAAAATAGTGCGAATCCGATAATTAAATAATCTCTAGTTTTTTTATTCATATATAATGCCCCCTCTTCTAAGTAACTTTTAAATTTACATCTGAATCTTATGGAAAGTCCAGTGTTGAATTGTTCATACCTTTCTAATATTTCTAAGTTTCCACATTATTTTTCTTAGAAAATTTAAAAATATTAGAATGAACAATTTGTTGTAAAATGCCCCTGTTTTTTGTTGATAATTAAATTTTAACAAAAAACATTTAACGATTCAACATATTTCAGCTATTAAAAATAACGAATGGGTAAATGTTAACATATAAAATTACCAATTTGATAATGAAGCTGTGGAAAAAGTAAATGAATGATAACAAAAACCTCATATATGACATTTTCATTATGAATTTCACAAAAAAACACATGTATTTTCAAAATGAAAACTTTTTGTTAAGACAAATGTGAAAAAATGACGCAAACAAAAGAAATGCAATGCAAAAGACCAAATAAGATAACTAAATTCACAAACTAGATGAATAAGGCAGAAAAGTAGATATAAAGCGAATCGACAAGGGTAAATACTAGGCGTATAATACAGTAAATATACAAAAGATAAAATACAAAATAAGCACTTTATAAGAAAAATAAATAAAGTGCTATATAGAGGTGTAAAAGATGGACAAAGAATCCCTTTTAGGGAACATATTAATTTTTTTAATTTCAGCAGCAATGATTTTTGTGTCGGTAGAATATCTTGGGCAAAATAATTTAATGGTTGGAATTACAGGATTATTTCTTTTAATAGCAATACTTAATAAGGATTTTTCAAGAACTCCTGTGAGAGGAATTCTTAAAATTTCATTTTTAACAGGATTTATAGGATTTGTACCATATCTTGTTAACTTGAATGTGTACATAGGATTTTTTATAAACTTTATAGCTATATTTATAATGATATATTTAGTTGTTTATACTCTTAACAAAACGATTTATTTTCCATTTTTATTTGGATATACATTACTTTTATTTACGAATGTTACAGGAGTTAATTTAACCGATAGAGTTTTTGGAATGATAGTAGTTGGAATAGTAGCTGTTGTATTCCAAATTGTATTTATAAAAATTACAAGAAAAAAAGATTTAGAAAATAAAAACTTACTTCAAATACTAGATTCTCTTATTATAAATATAAGTAACTTTAGTAGTGGAGAGGTAATACATAAAGATTTAGACAAATTCAAAGAAGGAACTACTGAGTGGAGCAGAGATATTTTAGAAAAAAGAAATAATAGTTTTTATCTACAAGAAGATGAAAATATAGAACTTAATCTTATAGCAGCACTTGAACATATAGGAAATATAGGAATTGAACTTTCAAAAAAGATAAAAAAAGGTAGTCTAGATTATAAACTATTGCTTTCAGATGTAAATACTCTACTCTCAAAGTTAAAAGGATTTTTGAATAAGGCACATGGTATAGATAACCTTGATAAAGAACTTATAAGAATTAATGAAAAGTACAGTTGTAGAAAAAGTGAAGTAGAGGTTTATGAGATTTTAGAAAGTTTAAAAGTTATAGATAATTTAACAGATCAACTTGTGGAATTTGAAAAAATTAGATTTAGAAAACCTAAAGTATTAACTCTAAGAGAGTTAGTTAGTGAAGCAAAAGAGGCTTTTAGATTACTAAAAGGTGATTTTAATAGAAATTCAGTTAGGTTTATATTTGCATTTAGAACAGCATTACTAGTTGCAGGAGCATATTTTGTTGTTAGATATTTTGATCTAGCACTTGGGAAATGGATGATATTCACAATAACATCAGTTTCACAGCTTTACAATAATACAGTTAAAAGTAGAGCTAAGGGAAGAATTATAGGAACCCTTGTGGGTGCAGCTATATATTTACCTCTATCAATGGTATTTACAAATGTAGAACCAAGGATAGTAATTATAGCAATAGCAGTATTCTTTATGATTAGTTTTAAAAAATATGCTTACAGTACAGCAATGCTTACAATATTATTCCTTGGAGTAGTAACAATTGATGTTAAAAACATAATGCTATATGCAGAAGATAGAATTTTCTTTGTTGCACTAGGAATTATAGTAGTATTAATAGGTAATAAAATAATTTTCCCATATAGTCTAGAAAAAGAAACTAACATGTTAGTTGAAAAATATTATAAGGTTTGTGGGGAGATATTAGAAAAAACAATGTATCTTTATACTCAAAAAGGGACAAGAGAAGAAATTAGAAGACTGATAATAGTAGCTAAAGGCTTTGAAAATAAAATGATTTTAAATAATACAGTTTTAGATAGTGATAAGCTTAGAGCTTTTAGAAATGAGCAAAGAAGATTCCTTTCTAATATACATAATATTTTAAATCGTGTAGAGTATTCAGATAATTCACTTATGGATAATGGACTTCAAAGAATGGAAAGAATAAAGCTTATGAAAAGTGAACTTGAAGTTATTCCAGTAGAAGACAAGCATGCTTGCCAAGAAGTTTTAAAGAGATATTCTAGTACAGTAAAAAAACTTAGTGAAAAGCTTATATATCTTGATGTGTACGAGATGATAAAATCACATAAGAAAAGTGCAGTCTTAAAAAAAGCATTAGTTAATTCTTAAAACGAGTATCAGAGAAATTTTTAAGAAAATTAATTAAAATAAAAAATTAGTATAATGGTGAATTTTAGATAAAAAGTTATGATTTTATGTCATAGCTTTTTCTTTTACCTTAAATAGATTAATGTGTTTTAACTTGACATTTTGATTATCAAACTATATTATTTAATTATATTTAAAATAGTTTGATAATCAAACTATGTCGAATTTTAGTATGAATAGCTTTTAAAACATAGTTTTTAAGGGCTTTTTTTATAAGCAAAATTCCTATGTTTGTGATAAATAAGATAATTCAATATTAGGAATGATAAGTATGTTTAAGAGAGGATGTTTTTATGATAAATAAATTAAAAGAAAAAGTTTTAAATGGATATAAATTAAATAGAGAAGAGGCGTTAGCGTTATATAATACAAATGAAGTGGACAAGCTTAAAGAGGCAGCTAATGAAATTAGAGAAAAGCTTTGTGGAAAGAGTGTTGACCTTTGTTCTATAGTTAATGGAAAGAGTGGAAAGTGTTCAGAGAATTGTAAGTACTGTGCACAGTCAATTCATTTTAAAACAGGGGTTAGTGAGTACCCATTAATGCCTTATGAAGAGGTTGAAAAGTTAGCTAAAGAGAATGAGAGAGAGGGAGTTAATAGATTTTCTATTGTTACTTCTGGAAAAGGTTTATATGGAAAAGACTTTGATAGAGTTGTAGATTATTATGATAGATTAAAGAAAAACTGTGGAATAAACCTTTGTGCATCACACGGGATTGTGAATAAGGAATCTTTAAATAAACTTAAAAATGTTGGGGTTAAAAGATACCATCATAATCTTGAAACTTCAGAAAAATATTATGCAGAAATTTGTACAACACACACGTATAAGGAGAGAATTGATACAATCCAATATGCAAAAGAGCTTGGGCTAGAAGTTTGTAGTGGTGGAATTATAGGAATGGGCGAGAGTATAGAAGATAGAATTGACCTTGCTTTAACTTTAAGAGATTTAGAGATTAAGTCAATTCCAGTTAATGCACTTATGCCAATCAAAGGAACTCCACTTGAAAATGCAAAAGCTCTTACAGAGGAAGATATCCTAAGAACTATTGCTACTTTTAGATTTGTTAATCCGGTTGCAAACATTAGACTTGCAGCAGGAAGAAACCTTTTAACAGGAGCTGGAGAATCAGCATTCAAAGCTGGTGCAAATGCCACAATCACAGGTAATCTTTTAACTACTTGTGGAAATAAGATTAAAGATGATAAAGAAATGATTAATAAATTAGGATTAGAGGTTAGTGAATAATGAGTAAAGGGATTTTTGTTTTAGGTACTGATACAGATATAGGAAAAACTTTTGTAAGTGGGCTTATACTAAAAAAACTTAGAGAAGGTGGTATGAATGCAGGATATTTCAAAGCTGTTTTAAGTGGAGCAGAAATTGAGGAAGATGACAAGTTAATCCCCGGGGATTGCAGATTTGTATGTGAAACTTCAGGACTTGAAAAAGACTATGATAAAATGGTTTCTTATACATTTGAAAATGCAGTTTCACCTCACCTTGCAAGTGTAATGGAAGGTATTGATATATCATTTGAAAAGATAAAAAATGATTATCTTAATATAAAAAAAGAATTTGATTTTACATTATGTGAGGGAAGTGGTGGAGTTATCTGTCCTATAAGCCTTGCAGATGGAAATGAAATAATGCTTGAGGATATTGTTAAAATGACAGGGCTTCCAGTAGTTCTTATAGCAAGGGCAGGTCTTGGGACTATAAACCATACATTTTTAACAGTTAACTATTTAAAGCAAATGGGAGTTTCAATCAAGGGAATTGTTTTAAATAACTTTGATGAGAATAATCTTATGCATAATGATAATAAAAAGACTATTGAAAAACTTACAGGTATCAAAAATATAGTAACAGTTCGAGAAATAACAAATATTAATGATTTAAATTTAGATGATTTAGGGAGATTAATTTATGGATAAGCTAGAAAAACAAAAATTGATAGAGAAAGACTTAAAAAATATATGGCATCCTTGTTCTCAAATGAAAGATTATGAGGAACTTAGTCCTATTATTATAGAAAGAGGAAAAGGTGCGTATCTTTATGATCTTGATGGAAAGAGTTATCTAGATTGTGTTAGTTCATGGTGGTGTAACCTTTTTGGACACTCAAATGAAAGACTTAACAATGCTTTAAAAAACCAAGTAGATAAACTTGAACATGTTATTTTTGCTAACTTTTCTAACCTTCCAGCTATTGAACTTTGTGAAAGGCTTGTAGAAGTTACAGAAGATAATCTTCAAAAAGTATTTTTCTGTGATAATGGTTCATCAGCAGTTGAGGCAGCTCTTAAAATGAGTTTCCACTATCATCAGCAAAGCGGCATGCAAGATAAAAAGAGATTTATAGCGTTAGAAGATGCTTATCATGGAGAAACTATTGGTGCTTTATCAATGGGAGATTTAGATATTTATAGTGAAGTTTATAAGCCTTTAATGATAGATGTTGAAAGGGTACAAGCTCCGGATTGTTATAGATGTCCATATTCAAAAACTAGAGATAAATGTTCATGTGAATGTTTTGAACATATGGAAAAAGCAATGGTAGAGAATAAAGATGAACTTTCAGGAGTTATAGTAGAGCCACTTGTTCAAGCAGCAGCAGGGATGAAGATTTATCCACCTCTATATCTTAAAAAACTTAGAGAGGCTTGTGATAAATATGATATTCACTTTATAGCAGATGAAATTGCAGTTGGGTTTGGTAGAACAGGTAAGATGTTTGCAACTCAAAATGCAGGGGTAAGTCCAGATTTTATGTGCCTATCAAAAGGAATAACAGGTGGGTATATGCCACTAGCAGTAGTTATGACTACTGACAAAGTTTATGATTGTTTTTATGATGATTATAATAAGTACAAAGCATTTATGCACTCACACACATATTCAGGTAATGCCCTAGGCTGTGCAATTGCAGTTGAAGTTTTAAATATATTTAAAGATGAAAATATATTAGAAATGGTAAATAAAAAAGGAGCAATTCTAAATACTAAATTAAAAGAAGCGTTACTTAAGCATAAGAATGTTGGAGAAATCAGAAATATAGGAATGATTAATGCAATAGAACTTGTAACAGATAAAGAAACTAAAGAAACTTTTGATTCAAAAGATAGAATAGGATACCAAATCTATAAAAAAGCTTTAGATAATGGGCTTTTACTTAGACCACTTGGGAATATTCTATACTTTAATCCTCCTTATGTTATAAATGAGGAAGATATGGACTTTATGATAGAACAGACAAAAAATAGCCTTATAGAAATTTTAGGCGAGTAATAAAAAAAGGTGCTATATCAACTATAATTAAAATATTATAGTTTTGATACAGCACCTTAAAATAAAGCTTTAATCACTGGTTATAAATTAATATCTCTTTTTTTAGTGATAGAATAGGCAACGCAAAAAATTAGTAGATATGAAAGTATATCTAGAAATATATTATTATATATGTGATTTGAATCTAAGAATATAATAATTAATATTGCTAATATACATAATAAATTAATTGGGTTTATTATTTTTTTAATCATAACTTTTACTGATGACATTTGTACGAGTTTTTAAATCCATAGTTATAAGGATTTATTGAACGGTGTGTAGGACAGTTGTTATAACAATGTCTACCACCATCGTTAAAAGCTGAAACATACCTAGAATAACCAGACGAATTTGATCTTACCCAATTTGTTATAGTGTGATTAGCATGAACAGTATCCCTTCCTAAAAAGCTTGCAAATGAAGTTAAAAGTCCGATAGGTATAGCAAATTTTTCATTATTTTGAGAATCTGTATATTCAGTTGTTGACTCACAGTTATCAGTGGTATCAGCATACACAGGAAGAGCAAAAAGTGATGTGAAAGTAGTTAATAGTAAAGTTGTAACTAATAATTTTCTCATTTAATCCCTCCTTTTTCAATATAATAATACCATTTTTTGTTAAAAAAGTAAATATAATATAATATAAAAATATGGTTCTTGATGAAGTATGGGTATAAAAATTCTTATATAACAAAAGATAGACTGGTTAATAGCCTCTGAGTTGCTAACTGATACTGAAATATCTGATGTTAGGGCTATTCCATAAACCCAAAATACAAATAGTGTTATGCTAAGCATAAACCCAAAGAAAATATCGCCAAAATTATCATGTTTATTTTTCATAAAACCTCCTAAGGTGTTAAAATTTTTATTGTCACTATTAGGAGTTTAGCATGTGAAAAGTACCAGTTTATTAAGGGATTATTAAGTGAGTTAAAAGTAAGAAAAATGACGAAAAAAAGTAGAATATAAGTAATAAAGGTTAGGAAGTGAGCGTGTGGAGTTGTATAGTGTGAAAATGAGAGGTTCAAAAGAGGAAGCTCATATATCAGGTGCAGAGAATATTGTTACTAAGGACAAGCTTGAGGATGTTGTAAATGCTCTTATAAAAAGGTCACTTGAACACTCTAAAGGAAGTGCAGATTTTATAAATATAAAGATAGAAAAAGTTGAAAGTGAAAATATAGAATATTTAGAGCCACTTGAAGCTACAACTATAAATGTTTCTAATAAGGAAGAGGGCTTTGCAGGGGTTAAAAAAGTTCTAAGGGATATTGGGATTGATTCAAATAAAGTAGAAAGGGCAGTAGAAATTTTACATAATATAAAGGGCATGAGAGGGGCAGTTTTACTTGATATAAATTCTATGCAAAGGTTAGAAGTGGATAAGTCTAAAGGTGTAAGAGTTACTTATATGGATTTAGAAAATAGAGATGCAAAGGGATTAATTAAATCGCAAAAATATAATACTCATTTTATAGAGGCTCTAGTTCTTGCAACTAAGGTTATGGGATGTCCACAAATTATAGGTGAGATATGCTACTCAGATGACCCAGATTATACAGCAGGTTATGTGGCTACTAAAAAGTTTGGCTATGTAAGGTTTGACCATCTAAAAGAAAAGGGAAGTTCAAATGGTGGAAGAGTATTTTTATATGATTCATCAAAAGGTGAGTTAGTTGATTGCATAAATTATTTAGAAAAGCAAAGAGTTATAGTTAGAGATAATATAAAGATTAACGAAAATGTTGATATAGAAAAATTAATGGAGTGTGGGTTAAATGGATGATTTAAAACAGAAGCTAGAAAGTATAAAAGAAAATAACCTTTTAAGAAAACTTAAGTACCTAGAATCGCCACAAGAAAAAAACATTATAATAGAAGGAAAAGAAATGCTACTTATGGCATCTAATAATTACCTTGCACTAGCTAATAGAAAAGAATTAAAAGAAGAAGCTATAAAAGGGATAGAATTATATGGAGTTGGGACAGGTGGTTCAAGGCTTACAACAGGAAGTTATAATGCACATAGAGAACTTGAAGACAAGCTTTCAAAATTCTTTGATAGAGAAGATACAATAGTTTTTAATAGTGGATATACAGCTAATATAACTGCGATACAAGCTATATGTGATGAGAGTTATATCATATTTAGTGATGAACTTAACCATGCAAGTATAATAGATGGATGTAGATTATCAAAAGCTAAAACAGTAGTGTTTAAGCATAATAATATAGAAGATTTAGAAATTAAATTAAAAGAAAGTATAGCAGAAAATAAACTTATAATAACAGAAGGTGTCTTTAGTATGAGTGGGGATATAAGTCCACTTGATGAAATAGTTAAACTTGCTAAAAAGTATAATGCAAAAACTATGGTAGATGATGCACATGGAATTGGAGTTGTAGGTGAAAAAGGTAGAGGGATATTAAGTCACTTTAATATAAATAAAGAAGTTGATATTTATATGGGGACCCTAAGTAAAGCAATAGGAACAGAAGGTGGCTTTATAAGTGGAGATAAACATATAGTAGAGTTTCTAAAAAATAGAGCAAGAGGATTTATATACTCAACAGCTATATCAGCATCACTATGCATGGCAAGTATAAAATCACTAGAGATAATGGAAAGTGAAGATTTAAATAGAAGTCTTAGAGAAAATATAGAGTACTTTAATCAGAAGTTTAAAAATCTATTTGAAGATTTGATATGCGAGAGTGCGATAATAAAAATTCCAATAGGGGATGAGAAAAAAGCAGTAGAAATAAGTAATAAACTTTTAGAAGAGGGCATTTGTATACCAGGAATAAGATATCCGACAGTAAGAAAAGGTGAGGCAATCCTTAGAGTATGTTTAATGAGTTCGCACACTAAGGAAGATATTGATAGAGTATATGAAAATATCAAAAATATAATTGAATAAAACTTAAAAGGAATTTCTTATAATATGAGAAATTCCTTTTTGCGTTAAAGAAAAAGGATTATATCAATTAGAAATAAAAATTGATATAATAAAATTATAAAAATGTGGTAAGAATTAGAATGAAGATAGGAGGTAGTTTCAATGGGAAAAGGATTATTAGATCCAAAAACAGACTTTATATTTAAAAAGATTTTTGGAAGTGAGTCAAATAAAAACATTTTAATATCATTTTTAAATGCAACTTTAAATAGTAAAGATGAAATAAAGGAAGTTACTCTAGAGAATACTGATGTTGAGAAGAATTTTATTGAAGATAAATTTTCAAGACTTGATATAAAAGCAACAACTAATAAAGGTGAAAAAATAAATATAGAAATACAGCTTAGAAATGAAAAAAATATGATTAAAAGAACTTTATACTATTGGAGTAAAATGTATGAAGAACAATTAACTGAAGGAAGAAATTATTCGATTTTAAATAGAACAGTTTGTATTAATATTTTAAATTTTGATTATTTAGAAAATAATAAGTTTCATAGTATGTTTAGATTAAAAGATGTTGATACAGATAAAGAACTAAGTGATATTATGGAAATTCATTTTATAGAAATACCTAAACTTACAGAAGAAAGTGAAGAAAAAGATATGCTTGCAGCTTGGGTTGAGTTTTTAAAAAATCCAGAGAGTGAAAAAGTTAGAAATCTAGAAAATGATATAAAAATAATTAGAGAGGCTAAGGATGAACTTGTGAAAATAAGTGCAGATAAAAAACAAAGAGCAATGTATGAAATGAGACAAAAAGCAATACATGATGAAGCTAATGCATTATATTCAGCAAGAGAACAAGGTAAAGAAGAAGCAATGATTGAAGTTGCTAAAAATCTTTTAGATGTTTTAGATGATGAAACAATATCAATAAAAACAGGTCTTTCAATTATAGAGGTTAGAGAATTAAGAAAAAGTGAAATTAAATAATTTTAGTTAAAAGGAATTTCTTATAATATGAGAAGTTCCTTTTTCAATAAGTTATCAACTTAGCAATAGTAGTTTCATATTTTATGGTTAATATTTAAGAAGAATATAGATAATACAAGGGTTATATCAATATAAAGATATAATCTTTTTTATTTTGAAAAAAAGTTTTGAAATTATGGAACGTTTTTATAGAGTTAATTGTCTTAAGTATGAAGGCGCTGATAAGGGGGATAAAAAGAATGACAGAGAATTTAATTTTTAAGAAAGCTCAAAAGGGTGATGCTGATAGTTTTAATCAGTTACTTGAGCCAATTAAGGGAAAGTTATATAGAATATCGTTTATGTATATGAAGAATGAGGTTGATGCTATGGATGCACTTTCAGATTCAATAGTTAAGGCTATTAAGGGACTAGATAAGTGTAAGTCAGATAAAACATTCAATTCTTGGATAGCAACGATAGTGGTGAATACATGTAAAAATAATTTAAAGAAGTTAAAAAGAGATAACATAGTAGAAATAAGTGAATTTGAAAATAAATTAACATATGAAGATAAGGGATTAGATGATGATAGTGAGTTATATGATGCTATAAATACCTTAAATGATAGAGAAAGAGATTTGATACTTAAAAGGTATATAGATGATATGAGTGTTAAGGAAATTTCAAAAGCCAATAATGTGCCAGAGGGTACTGTAAAAAGTGGGTTAAATAGAACACTCAAAAAACTTAGAGTAATTTTAGGAGGGGCTTAATATGGGATTAAATAATAATGATATAGATAAAATTAAACTTCCAGATAATTTTGATGAGAGAATAAAAAACACAGTAGATAAAACTTACAAGCAAAAGAATAAGAAAAGTAAAAGAGGAAAAAAAGTTGCCATTGCAGCAGGACTCGCATTTGCAGTAACTTCAGGATTTATGATAGCAAACCCAGAGTATGTTGAGGCAACTATTCAAAAAATTAGAGAAGTATTTAAAACTAGAAATTATAATGTGGTTTTAGAAGATGGAACAGAAAGTTTTGAAGCTACTTATAAAATGGAGCATATGGGAGTGGAAATAACTTTTGATATTGATACGAGTATTCCAGGGATTATAAAAATAGTAGAAAGAATAGATAGTAGCAATATAAAATTAGAGGATTGGAAATTAGATACTAAAAACAAAAATGCTAATATAAATACAGATAATATTATCAGATGGAGTAATGGTAATCTAGAATATATATTTGATGCCGATTATAAAAAAGAACTTTATAAAAAAATATATGAAGGCAAAGATATATCAGAGGAATTAGAATATATAGAAAAAAATGATGATAAAGGAAAATATTCTTTAGAAGAGGCTAAAAAGGTTCAAGAATATTATAAGTGGGGAATGTCAGATGCAGATTTTATAAGGAAAAGAACAGTTGCTGATATTAGATATAAAATAAATGGAAGTAATGACTTTGAGCATGATAGTATTCATAGTACAGGGTGGGAAAATATGACTGATGACTATTATGAGATGACTACTGCTTTAAGGATACCTGAAGAGGTGATGGGAGATAAAGAATTTAATTTAGAGGTAGAGCTTTATAGAATTAGTTTAGATGATAAATATGCTGTGAACTCAAATAAAAAGTTTTTAAATATACCATTTAAAGGCACTAATAAAAAGAGTTCAGTTAAGTATGTACCGATAGACTATTCATATAATGTAGATAGTGTGAGAGATTTAGATATATATGAACTTATAGACTATCCAGATGGAAGGATAGATCTGTTATATGATTTTGGAAGTCATAAAGATAAGGATTATAAAATAACTAAGTTCATAATTGAAAATGAAGATGGAACTGTAATAAAAGATACAGGTGCATCTGGTGGAAGAGAAGGAGATTTTGGAAGTAGAGGCAAGATAGAAGGAGTTACAGGGCTTATAAGAAGAGAATATAGTGGTGAAATTACAGGCGATACTGTGAAGTTAATACCAGTAGTTACACATAACACAAATCAAAATGTAGAAGTGGATGAAGATGAACCAATTTTAAAAGAGCTGCAACCAATAATAGTTAAAGTAAAATAAACCTAGTAGAAGTTTGCAATAAGATTTGCAGACTTCTATTTTTATTAGCTTTTAGAAAGTTAAATTAATGTATATAATTAAAATAAGATTAAAAGAAGAGGAGATATTGAAATGAAAAGATTTAATACGACAGGTGTTTGTATTTCAAAAAAACATTATATGGTTGATATATCTCATAAAATTGAGCAAATAGAAGAAATTATAGAGAATGAATTTTATTTTGTTATAAATAGACCAAGACAGTATGGGAAAACTACAACTTTATTTGAGTTATACAAAAAGCTTAAATCTAAGTATGAAGTTATAAGAATGAGTTTTGAAGCAATTATGTATGAGTTTGAATCAGAAGAAAGATTTTGCAAGAGCTTTTTAGGGATGATGGAAGATTACATAAGTATTGAAAATACAGGTAGTATAACTACAATTTCAGAACTTGCTAGTTTGATAAAAAGAATTACAAAAAATAAAGAAATAATTCTTATTATAGATGAAGTTGATAGGGCAGCAGATAATAAGCTATTTTTAAACTTTTTAGCAATGCTTAGGTCTTTGTATTTAGATAGAGATATGGAACTTTGTACAACTTTTAAGTCAGTTGTTTTAGCAGGGGTGCATGACATAAAAAACTTGAAGTTGAAGTTCAAAGAGGGGGAGGAGAATGCTAAGTATAATTCTCCTTGGAATATAGCAGTAGATTTTGATATAGATATGAGTTTTAATGAATTTGAAATAGAGAGTATGCTAAGAGAATATTCTAATGCTAATAATGTAGAAATGAATTGTGAAAGTATTAGTAGTGAGATATATAAGTTTACAGCGGGATATCCTTTTTTAGTGAGTAGAATATGTCAGATAATTGATGAGAAAATACTTGGTTTAGATAAACGAACTTGGACTACTTTAGATATTCAGAAGGGCATTAAAATATTGCTTTCAGAAAAAAATACACTTTTTGATGACCTTATAAAGAATTTAGAGAATAACAAAGATTTATATAAGTTTATATATGAAATACTTGTTAGAGGAGATAGAAAAGTTTATAACCCAGATAATCCTGCAATAGACCTTGGATGTATGTTTGGATATCTAACTAAAGATGGGGCAAATAATGTAGATATAGCGAACCAGATAATAAAAGAAAGAATTTATAATTATATGGTTTCTAAAACTGATATAGAGAAAATGTCTAGTTACAATTTTAAAGACAATTTTATAACTAAAGATAATGGACTTGATATGGAACGAGTTCTTCTAAAATTTCAACAATTCATGAAAGAAAATTATAGTACAAGGGATTTAGAGTTTTTAGAAAGACATGGTGTATTATTGTTTTTAGCATTTATAAAACCAATAATAAATGGAACTGGATTTGAGTATAAAGAAGTACAAATATCAGAGGAAAAAAGATTAGATATAGTTATTCAATATAACAACCATAAGTATATAATAGAAACAAAAATTTGGCATGGAAATAAAGCGCATGAAAAGGGCAAATGCCAGTTGCAAAATTATCTTGAAATAGAAGGTTTAGAAAAAGGATATTTACTTATATTTAATTTCAATAAAGATAAAAGTTATACTACTGATGAATATAAAGTTGAAAATAAAACAATATTTGAGGTAAGAGTATAAATTGTTATGGTAATGCATTTAAAAATTATTAAATTGTGGTAAGATATAATGTATACTGTAAAGAGTAATAAACTTATGATGATTTTAGTAAAATAGTCATAGGAAGTTTATTTTGCACAAAACTTATGCAAAGTAAAATTTTAATAATGAAAGGAGAATCATCTCAATGGAAGATAAGAAAAAGGTTATATTTAGTGGAATTAAACCTTCTGGAGATTTAACACTTGGAAATTACTTAGGAGCTATCAAGTCATGGGTAAAACTTCAAGATGATTATGAGTGCTATTATTGTGTAGTAGATTTACATGCTATAACAGTTAAGCAAACACCAGCAGAACTTAGAAAAAGAACTTTAGAGATATTAGCTATTTACATAGCATCAGGAATAGATGTAGAGAACAACACATTGTTCATACAATCACATGTGCCAGCACATGCTGAATTATCATGGCTTTTAACATGTAACTCATATATGGGTGAACTTAGCAGAATGACTCAGTATAAAGATAAGTCACAAAAAGCAGTTGATTCAGGTGAGTCAATAAGTGCAGGATTATTCAATTATCCAGTTCTTATGGCAGCAGATATACTTGCATACCAAACAGATCTAGTTCCAGTAGGAATAGATCAAAGACAACATCTTGAACTTGCTAGAGATATAGCAACAAGATTTAATGGAGCTTATAGCCCAACATTCCAAATACCAGAAGGGTATACACCAAAAGCTGGAGCGAAAATAATGGACCTTCAAGACCCAACAAGAAAGATGTCTAAGTCAGAAGATAATCCAAATGCTTCAATTCTATTAATGGATGAACCAGCAGTTATAAGAAAGAAAATTTCAAGAGCTGTTACAGACAGTGTAGGGGTTGTAAACTATACGGATGAACAACCAGGAGTTAAAAACCTTATTAACATAGTTTCAACAATAGAAGGGGTTAGCCCAGAAGAAATTGTTGCAAGATATGAAGGTAAAGGTTATGCTGATTTCAAAAAAGATGTAGCTGAAATAATAGTAGGTGAACTTGAGCCAGTACAAAAAAGAGTTAAAGATCTTCTTTCAAATAAAAAGGAACTTGAAACTATATACAAAGCAGGTGCGGAAAAAGCTAACTATATAGCAACAAAAACTTTAAGAAAAGTTCAAAAGAAAATTGGTTTAATACCAAGATAGTTTATTAAAATACAGTGAAGTTAAATTTACTGTATTTTTTTATTATAATTTTATGAAAAGGTAATCAAAAAGTAACAATTAAAGTAACAAATAAAGGTAAAATCTAAATATAATCTAATAGTGAAGAGGAATAATATGAAGAGGGATAATATGAAAACAAGAGTTATAGGTTGGATTTTAGTTGCCGTTGTTGGGACAGTGAGTCTAGGAATTTATTTAATACATAAAAGAGAAGCACACGATAAGAAACAGATTATTATTAGCGAGGCAAATGCAGTTAATAATAACAATAGTTCTGGTGTTGATATAACAGTACAAAAGAACGATAATTAGTTAGTGAAAAAAGATAGAAAAATAAAGTTTAAAAATGATTTTTAGTTTATTAAGGAGTAGTTTAAAAATTATGTTTATAATTCTCTTAATGTGAGTTTTAGGGGGATTATAATGGGGGTAATTTACAAGTTAGGTAGAAATAAATATGCAGAAATTACAAATGGTAAAAAGATACAAAATGATGTGGTTAATGATATAGAAGTTGTATTTTATCATGATAAACTAATTGTTAAGGAATTAGACATTGTTTTTGAGTTAGATAGAGAAGATATAATTGAGATTATTGAAGAAGAAAATGTTAGAATAAAGACTATATTAGGATATGAAATTGTGATTTTAAAAGGGATAGTTGAAAATGAAATATCTATGATAGATTATTTAAAACTCCATTTGAACAAAGATAAAATATTAAATAAAGATTCAATAAGAGTAGATACGTTAAATGGAGTTTCGACTATAAAGATGAACAGTTCAACTATAACATTTCAGTTAAAGAAAATAGAAGAACTTTTAGAAGATAAAGAAAACTTATATTTTAGAAATAAGAGTATTTTATTTGAAAAGATTGTTTTACCAAAGTCAATTTTTGATTCAGAAACTGATAAGGAAAAATTTTTGAATAGTTTAAAGTTAAAGCAGATTAAAGTATTAAGGATGATGAAGAAATTATTTTTAAAATAAGATAGAATATAATGCTTAAGAACGGGTATGGCAGAGTTACTGAATTTAGCTTTGTTAATGCTCTTTTTTTTATTTAAAGAGTAAAATGGGTTTTAATGTTAAGCGTGGATTAAGATTCTATTAAGTTTAGGACAAGCCTTATTGAATGATAATAGCAAGGTTGTTATAATGAGTTTGTTAAAGTAATATTAAGATAGAAATAAAATGTTTTAAAATATATTAATTAGTGGGGAGTGCGTTATGTTAGATAAGAGAATTCTAATAGTTGATGATGAAATGCATATAAGAGAGTTAATTAAATTCAACTTAGAAAAAAATGGTTTTAAAACGCTTCAGGCAGCAGATGGGGGAGAGGCAGTAGAACTTGCAAAAGAGAGACAAGTTGATCTTATAGTTCTTGATTTAATGCTTCCTGTTATGGATGGGTTTGAAGTCTGTAAAGAGATTAGAAAAGATAGTGTAATAGGAAATACACCAATTATTATGCTTACTGCAAAAGGTGAAGAAATAGATAAAATAGTTGGGCTCGAAATCGGGGCAGATGACTACATGACAAAACCTTTTTCGGTTAGAGAATTGGTTGCGAGAGTAAAAGCACAACTTAGAAGAAGTTCAGGAGTGAAAACAGAAAGCAATCTTGTTAATTTTGGTGATGTTTCAGTTAATTTACAGACTAGAGAGGTTAGAAAAGAAGGCAATCTTGTTGATTTAACTTTAAAAGAGTTTGAAATATTAAAAATACTTATTAAAAATAAGGGTTCAATAATTACAAGAGAAGTTTTACTTGATAAAATTTGGGGGTATGAGTACATTGGTGAAACAAGAACAGTAGATGTACACATAAGACATCTAAGACAAAAAATAGAAAAAGATGACAAAAATCCAATGTTTATTCAAACTATAAGAGGTGTTGGGTATAAATTTATATGTGATTAGACTTCAAGAAAAATTTGACAATTAGATGCACTTATTATATTATGATAATGATAATTATTTAAAATTTAATATCTTGCTAGGGGTGCTAGTTTAGCTGAGAGATTCTTTTTAGAATTAACCCTTGAACCTGTTTGGTTAAGACCAACGTAGGAAAGCTATTTCTTTTTAAGTCATTTTGAGGTGTGCTTCTTAATGCTTGATACGAATATACAACAATATTTCTGCGAAGGAATATTGTTTTTTTTTGTATTAAGCATTATATGGTAGACAATTAATAATAAAAGAGAGGGGATATTTTTATGTCACAATACAATCAAGTTGCACAACATATAGGGATTGTCAACATACTAACTTACATTATAAGTATTGCTATTATAATATTTATTGGAGTTGGATTTAGAAAGAAAAAACCAACTTTAAAGCAGATGATAATAATTGCAATATTTGCAGCTATGGCATTTGTACTATCATTTATTAAGTTTATTTCTTACCCACAGGGTGGAGGGATAAATCTTTTACCATTCCTACCAATTATGCTTGTTGGAGTATTCTATGGAATTACAGAGGGAATGACTTGTGGACTTATATATGGACTTTTATTACTTATGACAGGAGGACATATAGTTGGTATTGCAGAAGCGCTTATGGACTACATGTTAGCAAGTGTAACACTTGGGCTAGCTGGTATGTTTGGTAATGAAAATAAATTAAAGATACTATCTGGATGTATAGTAGCAGTGATTTTAAGTGTATTAGCAAATATAATATCAGGTGTATATTTCTATGGAATGTACGCTCCGCCAGGAATGAATCTTTGGTGGTATTCAATAGTTTATAATATTACTTCATCAGGGGTTGTAGGACTTTTAAGTATAATAGTTATAATGTTACTACCGATAAAAAGATTTAAAAAACACGTATACTAAAATATGAATACTAAGTTGATTTATGACTTTAAGGAAAAAAGACATTGAAGTTATAAATTAAAGATGATAGTATTTTTGAAAATAAAAAGGAAGCCAAGTTAGGTTATATTGCTAACTTGGCTTTTAAATATTAATTATTCCACTCCGGTAATTCCAAATTTAGAACCATCTTTCTCAAGAATAACAGTTACTTCTTCAGTTTCAGGAAATTTTTTGCTAGCTATTTCTTCTGTGCAAGTAGTTAAGTATTTATTTACTGCTTTAGTTTCATCAGTAGTTTCTTTAGCAATTTCTAATATAGTATCTGTCATACCCTCTAAATCAAAATAATGAACAGTTACATCAAAAGAAACTTTAGTTTCATCTTCCTCAGTAACAGTTTCACCTTCTGCAATAGTTATATTATTGCAGAAGGCATCTTTAAAGTTATTAACAAGAGTTTCATCACATTTAAGATCAGTAGTTAAATCTTCTACCATATCATCAATAGTGTCATAAAAATCAACTCCATAGCCAAGTGCATCTTCTTTGTTGCTTATACTACTATGAACATAATCCAACATTTCATTAGCATTTTCTTCTACTCTTAAATCTTTTTTAAAAGTAGCTGTTAAGAAATTAGTTGCTACTTCATTTGCCGATAATTTAGGTCCACCACAAGCGGTAAAAATTGATGTTGATAGGGTAACTATACCTACCATAACTAAAACTTTTAAATTTTTCATATTTTCCCCTTTTATAAATAAAATATTTGTGAATTATAATGTCCCCCGATAAAATAAATTCACAATATAAATTATACCTTTTATGTAAAATAAAGTAAATAAAATGAGGAAAATATATATTTAAAGTAAATTGAAGTAGCTAGCTAAATTTAATCAATAAGTTAATGTTAAGACGTTCTTAACATTAACTTATTTTAAATTAACACAATGCTAATTTAAAGTTAAAGTTGAAGATTTATTATTAAAACATAGAGTTGATTGAAACAAAATGAAAGAAAATTTTGAGGGGGATATTATATTATGAGAATGAAGAAAATAAAAAGTTTAGCAATAGTTATGTCATTAGTAGGTGTTACAGGAGTGTTTGCAGCATGTGGAGGCAAAGAAGAGTCAAAAGGAACAGAAGGTGCAAGTTTAGCAGGAGAGATAAAAATTGATGGGTCGTCAACAGTAGCACCAATTACAGAGGCAATGGCAGAGGAATTTAACGTAGAAAATAAAGATGTGAAAATTCCAGTTGGAGTTTCAGGAACTGGTGGAGGATTTAAAAGGTTTGTTGTGGGTGAAACAGACATACAAGATGCTTCAAGAAAAATAAAAGATTCAGAAGTAGAAAAGGCAAAAGAAAATAATGTAACATATACAGATTTAACAGTAGCATATGATGGAGTAACAGTAGCTGTAAGTAAAGAAAATGATTTTGTTGATACTCTAACAGTTGAAGAACTTAAAAAGCTTTGGGAACCAGAGAGTAAAATCAAAACATGGAATGATTTAAGAAAAGAATGGCCTAAAGATGAAATTAAATTATATACACCAGGGCCAGATTCGGGAACATTTGAATTTTTTACAGAAGAAATTACAGGTGAGGCAAAAGCAATGAGAACAGATGTTAACCCAAGTGAAGATGATAATGTACTTGTACAAGGTGTTGCAGGTGATAAGAATGCAATAGGATTCTTTGGATTCTCATATTACACAGAAAATAAAGATAAGCTTAAAGGTGTAAAAATAGATGCTGGAAAAGGTGGAATAGAACCAACATTTGATAATATTAAAGGTGGAGTATATGCACCATTATCAAGAGAGATATTTATATATGTTAATAATGAAAGTTTAAAAAGACCAGAAGTTGATAGCTTTGTAGAATATTATTTAAGTAATGCAGAGGCTATTGTACCAGAAGTGGGATACATTCCATTAATAGCAGAAGATTATGCAAAAGAGCTTGAAAAAGTACAAAAATAAGATGTTATAAAATTTTGCTCCTAAATAAAATTTTATATAATAAATGAAAAAGACCAGTAAGGGGACAGTTATCCTTACTGGTCTTTTCTGTATAGATTTAAATAAAAATTTTATTGCGCATAAAGTACGCAAAAATTGCCACTGGCAATTCATGTTATTCTAAATCTCATGTTAACATAAGTCTAGAATAGTCCAGATAGGACAACAATAGTTTATCATACAGTTTAAAGCTTGTAAATATCAATGTTCATATTAATTGAGTTAAGAAAAAAGTTTTTTTATTTAACATAGACTTAATAATTAGGATTTGTAAGTTAACAAACTTCTTATAGAATTAACTTACAAAATAAAAGTAAGGAGTTTTGGCTAGTATGAGAACGAAATTTGAGAAGTTTATTGAGACTGTGTTAAAAGTATTAGGACTAATAAGTATAGGGATAACAGCATTAATAATTATGACTTTACTAAAGGAAAGTATTGGGTTCTTTAAAGAGGTAAGTATGACTGAGTTCTTGACAGGGACAGAATGGTCACCACTTATGAAACCACAACATTTTGGAGTTTTGCCACTTATAAATGGAACATTACTTATTGCAGTAGGGTCAAGTGTAATAGCAATTCCAATAGGTCTTGGAGCAGCAATATATTTAAGTGAATACGCATCAAGAAAAACAAAAAATATAGTGAAACCAATATTAGAGATATTAGCAGGAATTCCATCAATCGTTTATGGATATTTTGCTCTTACAGTAGTAACACCGTTCTTAAAAATATTTATAGCTGATATAGAAATATTTAACGTTTTAAGTGCAAGTATAGCGGTAGGAATAATGATAATTCCACTTATATCATCTTTAAGTGAAGATGCAATGAGCAGTGTACCAAGTATTGTGAAAAATGGGGCTTATGCAATGGGAGCAACTAAATTTGAAGTTATTAGAAAAATAATCATACCAGCATCATTATCAGGAATTATATCATCATTTATTTTAGCTATATCAAGGGCAATAGGAGAAACTATGATTGTTGCAATTGCAGCAGGGGCAAAGCCACAGATGACACTTAATCCACTAGAATCTGTACAAACTATGACAGGTTATATGGTTTCAGTTGCTATGGGAGATGTTAGTTTTGGATCTATGGAATACAAAACGATATTTGCAGTAGGGGGAATTTTATTCTTAATGACATTTGTTTTAAATGTTATAGCAAAAAGAGTAGTTAAGAAGGGGAGAATATATTAATGGCAAAGATAAGTAACTTTAATGATATAAAAGAAGTAAGTTTATTTAGGAAATATTCAAAAGAGAATATAAAAAAAAGAAAAATTAAAAATAATATATTTAAGGCGTTATTTTGGAGTTGTACAGTATTTGGAATAATAATGCTCTTAGTATTAATAGGTTCAATATTAGGTGATGGACTAAAATATTTAGATTTTGGGTTTTTAAAAAATTCAGCATCAAGAATAGCAGAAAAAGCAGGGATATTACCAGCGATAGTTGGAAGCTTTGCAGTTATATTTGTAACTATAATAGTGGCATTCCCACTAGGTATAGGTAGTGCAATATACCTAGAAGAATACATGAAAAGAGGAAAACTAAAGGAGTTTATAGAACTTAATATAGCAAATCTTGCAGGTGTTCCAGCAATAGTTTATGGAATAGTTGGACTAGCTTTCTTTGTTCAGTTTATGAATCTTGGAAGAGGAATACTCACAGCAGGGCTTACCATGGGACTTTTGATAATGCCAACAATAGTAATAACAACACAGGAAGCTTTAAAGCAAGTTCCTAATACTTTAAGAGAGGGGTCTTATGCATTAGGAGTTACCAAATGGAAAAGTGTCGTAGGGGTTATTTTACCATTTGCTATGCCAGGGATACTCACAGGAACTATTCTTGGGATTTCAAGAGGGATAGGAGAATCATCACCACTTATAATGGTTGGAGCTGCTAGTTATGTAACATTTTTGCCTGAGGGATTATTCTCATCATATACAACATTACCACTTCAGATATATAACTGGACATCAAGACCACAACCTCAGTTTCAAGAACTTGCAGCATCAGGAATAATAGTGTTACTAATTATTTTACTTGGAATGAATACAGTGGCGATATTACTTAGAAATAAATATAAAAAAAATTCAGGATATTAGTGAGGTGTAAAATGAGTAGAGTTATAGAAGTAAAGAATTTAGATTTTTATTATGAAGATAAATTAGCCTTGAACAATATAAATATAAGTATAGAAAAAAATAAGGTTATAGCACTTATAGGACCATCAGGATGTGGTAAATCTACATTTTTAAGATGTTTAAATAGAATGAATGATATTATAGAAAACACTAAATATAAAGGAAGTATACAGATTAACGGTGAAGATATACTAAAGAAAACAGATACTATTGAACTAAGAAAAAAAGTTGGAATGGTGTTTCAAAAGCCGAATCCATTTCCAAAAAGCATATTTGAAAATATAATTTATGCACCTAAAAGGTTTGGGTTAAAAGATAAAAATAAACTGAGTGAATTAGTAGAAACAAGTTTAAAAGATGTTGGGTTATATGAAGAGGTAAAGGATAAATTAAATAAATTAGCATTTGGACTATCTGGTGGTCAACAACAAAGACTTTGCATCGCAAGGGCAATAGTTGCAAAACCAGAAATAATACTTATGGACGAGCCTACATCAGCATTAGATCCAGTATCGACTATAAAGATAGAAGAACTTATAAAAGACCTTAAAAAAGATTACACAGTCATTATAGTAACTCATAATATGGAACAAGCTTATAGAATAGCAGATTATACAGGTTTTTTCTTAAATGGAGAACTTATAGAGTTTAATACAACAGAAAATATATTTAAATACCCAGAAAGAATACAAACTAGAGATTATATAAATGGAATATTTGGGTAAATAAAACATGGGAGCGAAAAAGATGAGCAATATAATAGAAGTGAAAAATTTAGAGTTATATTATGGAGATAAAAAAGCATTAGATAAAATTAATATAGATATAGAAAAAAATAAAGTGACAGCACTTATAGGACCATCTGGTTGTGGTAAATCAACATTTTTAAGATGCATTAATAGAATGAATGATGTAATTGAAGGTGTAAAAATAAATGGGGATATAACATACAATCAAAAAGATATAGAAAAAGATTTTGATGTTTTAGAATTAAGAAGATATATAGGGATGGTATTCCAAAAGCCTAATCCATTTCCAATGAGCATACATGACAACATAGCTTTTGCACTTAGAATACATGGAATAACCGAAAAAAAGATAATAGATGAGATAGTAAGACGCTCATTAATAAAAGTTGGATTATATGAAGAGGTTAGAATGAGACTTGATTCATTAGCACTTAGTTTATCAGGAGGACAACAACAAAGACTTTGTATTGCAAGAACAATAGCGATAGAGCCAGATATAATTTTAATGGATGAACCTACATCAGCACTAGATCCCATATCAACAAAAGTAATAGAAGATTTGATAGAAATTCTTAAAAATGATTATACGGTTGTTATAGTAACTCATAATATGGCACAAGCTAAAAGGATAGCAGATTATGTTGCATATTTTTATGAGGGAGAAATTAAAGCATTTGGGAATACAGAAAATATATTAGCTCAAAATTTATTTGAAGGGATACAAAAAAAGCAAGGGTAGTGTTACCTTGCTTTTTTTTGCGTTATTTTTTAGTTTAAGAATTAAAAAAACTTATAATTATATTTTAGGGATATAATTAATGTTTACATTTTGAATTTAAGATATGTGTGATCATTAAATTCTATTACACCTATAAATGATAACTATTCTCATATATTACTATATGTTAATAGTAATATATATATTATAATAAGTCAATAAAAAAATATAATTTTTTGATAAAGTACAAAATATATATGAAAAAATTATTTTATGTGATAAATCATTATAATATTGAAAATTACACAGAAGATTGCAAAATGGTTAAAATAAAAAAATAACACCTTATTCTAGGTGTTATTTGAAAAAAGAGTAAGAAGCTACTCTGATATATTTTCTTTTTCTTTAACAATATCTAAAATATCTTCTGTTACAGCTGACTCGCTTATAAGAGCAATTGTATCATCTGATTCGATTTCAGATTTCTTTTTAGGTTCAGTTCTTTCTTTTTGATTTGCAAGTTCTATTTCAAGAGCTTGTTTAAGAAAACTAAATCTAGTTTTAAATCTGTTTTTAAAGAACATTGTTTGCACGAAGTAGTTAATTGCGACAAAGAAACCCTCACCAGCTTGATGTTCTTGTAGTGTTAAAATAGTAGTGTTAGCATCGACAACCTCAAGTTCATATCTTGATACAAAAGTAGTTTGAGTTTTAGAAGTCACAGTAGTTATTTCATAAACCTCATTTTCTTTATAATCAGTAATTTCTACATAGGCTTCGGCACTTTTAGTGGCATAATGACCTATTGTTTTTTTTGTAGAAGTCCCAATAGCCTCTTTTTCATTAAACCTTGGAAAATCTTGCTTTATCATTTTTTTGAAAATTTTAAAAATTTCTTTAGCTGAATAGTTAATTTCTGCCGTTTCTTTGAATCCTTTCAAATTAAATCACCTCTAACTTTTTTATATAAAAATTATACTATAAAAATATATATAAACAATGAATAAGATTGCATAATAATAAAATGTAATGATTAAGTAAGAATAGAAGAGTGTAGTGTAGATAAATAAAAATGGTATGAGGCAAAGCCTCATACCATAAATTTTACTACAATCTGATTTTTACTATTTATTAAGCTTCTTCTCTGTTTGAAGCTATGATAAATGGTGTGTATATTAATACTGCTAAAGCGAATAATCCAGCAGCAAGTATTGCAGCTTTGAAATCTCCACCTGTTGCAAGGAATGCACTAAGCACTGGAGGTGTTGTCCATGGTGTTTCAACACATATCTTATTAGCAAATGGTATTATCTCTGTAAAGATATACGCTATTGTTAAACAGATAGCTGGTGTGAATACGAATGGTATGAACATTACTGGGTTTAATACAAGTGGCATACCGAAGATTACTGGCTCGTTGATTTGGAATAAACCTGGAGCGATAGCAAGCTTGAATAATTCTCTTTGTTCTTGTTTCTTAGCGAAGAAGAATATTGCAACAAGTAATGCAAGTGTAGCACCTGATCCACCTGGTTGAGCATAAACGTCTACGAAGTTTCTTGTTAATGTTTGCATAGCTTCTTGACCTAAACCACTTTGGTATGCTGCCATATTGTCTAGTAGTGGAGGTCTGTACATTGTGTTCATAGCTGGATCGATAATGTTTGATCCATGTAATCCGAAGAACCATAATAATTGTGAGAAAAGAACTAACCCAATATAAGTTACTGGAGATTGTCCAAGACTTACAAGAGGCTCTTGAATGAATTTATTAACAGTAGCAAGGAATGGTAATTCAATAAAGTTAGTGAATATAACTCCTACGATACTGAAGAATAATATTGTAATTGCAGCTGGAATGATTGATGAGAAGGCCTTAGCTACTGCTGGAGGTACCTGCTCTGGCATTTTAAATGTCCATCCTGCTTTAGTAATCATAACGAATAATTGAGTAGCAATCATAGCTACGATAATACTTGCGAACATTGCTGTTGAACCAAAGTCACCTATTGCAATTTGTCCCCACGTATTTACTGTTGCTTGAGTTGCACCATTTAAGACATCAGCAGCAACTTCTACTGCACCATCAGCGTTTGCAAATGACATGATATCTCCTGTTTTAGGATTAAGTTCTGAAAGTATTGCGAAGTAAGAAGCGATAGCTGTAACTGCAGCTCCTATTCCGTCTACTTCATAAGATTTAGCAAGGCTATATGATATTGTTACAACTAAGAATATTGCTATAATAGCTAGTGTTGCCCACCAAACTCTTCCCATTACTGGAATAACGTATTTGTCAAATATAGGTTGTACACTTTCAGCGTACCCTGCTGATTTGTTTAATTCTTTACCTATTAAAGAACCGCTTGTAAATATAATATTATTGAATAATACAGCCATGGCTCCAACCATGTTAACTCCTAGAGTAGCTATAAAACCGTCTCTTAAAGCACCAAGGTGTCTTTGTCCACCGATTACGGCAGCGATAGGCATTAGAACTTTCTCTAACCAACCACTAAGTTTGTTCATTGATAATTCCCCCTGAATATTAAATTTTAAAAATAAATCTATAATAAATTATTTTTAAGCGTAACTAAAAATTTTTAATGATTAAGATAAATTATTGCAGTAATCTTAATCAAAAATTGATTATTTCATTAATCCTAAAGCTTGATCTAAAACAGCAGATCCATCAATTTTTCCATAAGCTCTCATATCGATTACTTCGATTGGCTTTTCTGGAAGAGCAGTAGATACTTCTCTTAACATGAATCTTACTTGAGGTCCTAAAAGTATTACGTCAGCATTTTTTGCTATCTCTCTGTAAGTACCTGAGCCAGTAGCAGATATATCAAGCTCTAATCCTCTATCTGTAGCTGCTTTTTGCATTTTTGTTACTAGTAATGATGTTGACATTCCAGCAGAACAAACTAATAATATTTTTTTCATAATAAAAACCCCTTTCCCTTTACAATTAAAAATTTATTTTAAATCTTTTATATCAAGTATAAAATCAACTATTTTCAGAAAGTAGTTGTAAAGCAGAAGATAATATATTATCAACTTTGAGTAGACCGTAATCTAATCCTTTAACAACACCTACTGGAATTATTTCATTTTTATTAGATACAAGAGATTTGAAATCTTTTAGCTTATATGCAATTTGAGGAGCGAGTAGTATAAGACTATAATCGCTATTGAAATCTTTAAATTTATCAAGTGGAATTGCTTCAATTGATAAATTTATTTTTTTATCGTTTGATGCATTAAGCTGTTTTATATAATCTTCAAGTCGTTTTACTACTAAACTAGAAGACATCCCAGCACAACATATAAACAATATTTTCAAAGTTAATCACCTCAGTTGCTGTTAGTTTTAAAAATTATTTATTTATTTAATTTTACACTTATTTATATAGCAAGACGCGTGCCAACTTTTCAAAGTGGCTATTTTTCTAACTTTATAATTTTACAAATATACTAATGTATATCTAAAAAGATAATGTTTTCAGAAAAACATATATATTTTTATACAGATATAATGGAAACATATACAGATTGAAGAAATAATGAAATGAAAAGGATTTAATGTGAATAAAAAGCCTTTAGGGCTGTGAAAAATAAGAAAAAATATTTCACGTTAGAGTTATTAAGAGAAAAAGAAAAGTCATAAACAATTAAGGAAAATATCCTAATTGTTTATGACTTTTGTAATTTCAACTTAAGATTTTAACATGAGTTTTTAATGGGAAAGTATATTTTAATGAAAAAAATCTACTATTAAGTATACTTACAATTCCTTAACGGTTCTAATAATGAAACAGATTTCATCATCAGAAAAAATTAAACCAAGTTTTGATTCGAATGAAACAAATAAGCTTTTTAATTTATAAAAGTCTTGTTTGTAATCAAGTAAAATATTTTCTTTAATTCCACAACTGATGTTTGAGTCATTATTTAATTTAATTCTTTCAAGTGCACAAGTTGTATGAAGTATAAGGCCTATAGCTGTATTTTCAGTTAGAGTTATATTTAAATCATCATGTATAAACTTAAGAAGGCCTAAAATGAATTCTTCATAAACATTTTCATCTATAATGTTTTTAATCTTATCTTTATGTGTATTTATTATAGTAGAAAGGGTATCAACACAAGTATTATTTACTAAAGTTTTTAGACCCGTTAAATTAGAATCTTTAAATACATCAGATATTGGAATAAAAGGAACACCAAATATTTGGGGATTAAATGTTCCAACAATTGCAATAATATTTTTGTTATCGCCAAGTGAGTTTACTGTCGAGTAAAACTGCTGAACAGTATCTATATTAAGTGGTATTATTTGCAATTTATATTTTTCTGTATCAATTTTTTTCATTAATATTTCTTTTAATATTACAGCACTACCCTCTCCAGTAGAGCAAGTTGTAATTATTATATTTTCATTTTTAACTTTAAAGTTATCTTTTAAATTGTTTATATTTGAATCTATATAGTTAAGATGGCTTTCTTGAACGGAATACCAAATGTTTTCCATATCTTTGTCGATAATAGATTTTCTAGCACACTCTAAAACAGTAAGAGTAGAAGCCATTTCGATTACTTTAATTTTAATCCCAGTTTCTTCTTCTATTAATGACGAGAACATTTTAAGTGAACCCATATCTACTAACAATAAGACTCCAGCACCTTTATGGTTTTCAATTATTAAGTCTTTTAATTCTTGATAAGCAATAGTAGCACTTTTGTCAAGGCTCATGTTATAGGGATATATATTATGTGCATTGATAAGTTTTCTAGCTACATCAGCCATTGAAGTTGCAGTAGATTGACCATGCATAGCAACTACTACAATAGGATGACTAATTTCATCAAGGTCAGGATTTTTTCCAAGTGTAAGGAAGAGTGCTATAAAGCCAACTTCATCAAGTGGTAGTTTTATAGAAAACTTTTTTTCAATCCTACTTGCAAAAGTAAGAGACAATGCATATTCATCTCTATGTTCTTGAATTATAGATTGAAGAGTAGGGTTTGTAATATCTTTTCCAGAGTGAATTCTTTTAATTGTAGAGTCTAAGTGTAAGCATAGACCATAAAAAGTTTTACTAGGGAAAATTCTACCTAGCCCAGTAACAGCTATATTTATGAAATCTTCAACAAGTTCAATTATATCTGGGGAAACAAGCTTTGCAATTTCTTCCTTATTAATATCTTTATCAAAGTCAGACACAAGTTTTTTAAAATAGCTATTAATCTCATTAGTAAGAACTATATTTATATCTTCCTCATCAACGCCACGCTTTTGGTAAGCTTCTATTTTATCAGCCATTGATTCATAAAAGTTATCTGGAAGTTCTCCTTTTACAATTTCAAGAACTTCTTCAGAACCATTAGATTTAAAAGAAAGTTGTTTATCTGATTGAACAACTAAATCAATTTCATCCATGTGGTTTTTATATAAAATTAGACCTTGTTTTACATGTGGGGCAAAATCTGTGTTTAAAAGTTTTATGGCTTTTTCGCCTTTAGATATACACTTTAAAAATGCATTAGCACATCCAAGTTGTATATCGCTTTTAAGTTGCCCTATATTTGCAGGACAATTATACAATAGAAGACATCTAAGGCTATTTGGAGAAATTATAATTTCCTTTCCTATTCTAGCAGCCTCTATTCTAAGGAATTCACAAATAAGTTCAAACCTTTCATTATATGTCCGATCTGTAAGTGAAGGCAGTGTTATATTCATTGGCATTCTTCTTCTAAATGTTTGAAGAAGAGTAGTATTTGTATTTTCTGTTGTCGCACATATAACTAAAACTTCACTCTTTTTTACATTTTCACTTTCTCCAAGCGGTGTAAATTCACCTTTGTCCATAAGATAAAATAGCATTTCCTGACCTTCTGGTGGAAGCCTGTGTACTTCATCAAGAAATAGAATACCTTTGTTAGCTCTTTCAACAAAACCTATTTGATCTTTATCAGCACCTGTATATGCACCTTTTTTACAACCAAAAAGTCTTGAAAGTAAAAGTTGTGGATTGTTAGCATAGTCAGCGCAGTTAAATGATATAAAAGGAGCTTCTGATGTATAAATACTGCTTTCAATAGCAAATCTGTGCATCAATTCAGCAAACATAGTTTTACCAACACCTGTTTCTCCAAGTAATAGAGTATTCAGACCATGTGGTGGATAAAGCATAGCAGCTTTAGCCTGTTGTATAGAATTTTTCAAACTTTGTGTACCACCAATTATATTATCTATATTAACAATAAAAGATGCTTTATGTGATGTACTACTAGGATTGATTTTGTACAGAACTGGTTTTCCTTTTATTTTTAATACCTTACCTTCGGTATAAAGTTCATTTAAAATTTTACTGACGTTTGCTCTTTTTATATTAAGATTTTCTGCTAGTTCATTTGTTTCACAACCAACAATAGAAGGATTACCTTGTGTTTGTTTGTTGGAATTTTCCTCTATGTAATTTAAAACTAATTCTTTGTTAGTATAACGTTTCACCCAATCACCCTCTTATAAAAAATAAATTTAGTACTTACATAATATATGAAATAAAATATCGCTTAAAAAGTAAAAAATGCCTATACTAAATTTTTACAGAAAAATGTGTTTAAAGTTTAAAGTAAGTGTGTATATTTATTAAATTTTCAAATTAAACACTTAAATCCCTTAATAGCGAAAAAATAGCAAAAAAAGGATATAATTATTAATATTTTTTTAAAACTAAAAATATGTATAGTAAATAAGGTGAATAAAGTGAAAAGGTTAAAATTCCCAATCATACAGATTGTATACACAACTAAACACATTTTAAAAAGGTGTTTAGAAATGTGCTATTTCAAAGGTTTTAAAAGAGTTGGCATAGTTTTTGCGTAAGAAATTAGTGTTATAATCAATAATAAAGTGGAGACAGATAAATTTCTAGAGTGAAGTTTGTGCAGTCTGAAAATAGAAATGGTGATAAGTAAAAAATTATGTTTCATAAAATGGTTACTTAATCCATATGATAATTTAATAAATTTAGGGGGAGTTCAAAATGAAAAAGTATTTAGTAGTAAGTAAAGGATTACCACAGGCAAAAGCATTTGAGAGAGAGGCTAGAGAATATACAGCTAAAAATAATCTTTCAGTAGAGTGGTTTTTTAATAAAGAAGTAGATTATTTAGATGTTGTTAAGACAGAGAATATTGATGTTGTTATAATATCACCAGAAGTTTTAATTACAGAAAATAAAATAAAAGCAGAGCTTGATACAATAAATGTAGATTATTTATCAGTTAAGCCATCAGATTTCGGTTTAAGAAGACTTGATAAAATAATGCCTTTACTTGAAGGTAGATAAAATAATAATAGGCCACAGTACTTAATATGCTGTGGCTATATTTTTTGTAGGGAGAGTGGTAATTTATGAGTATTAAGTGTCCAAAGTGTAAGAAAATAATAGATAATAATTACATAAAAGAAGTAAAAACTGTTGAGAATTTTAAATGTCCAAGTTGTAGAGTGTTACTTGCGGAAAGTGAGAAATCAAAAATAATAACTATTCTAATTGCAATTATGCCGATAATAGTTTTAGCATTTACTGTTAATAACTTTTTTATAAAAATATTAGCAATGTTTACGTGGGGATTTATTAGTACAACATATATACGTTCGCTGCTTTCTAAATATAAAGTGGTTGCAAAATAGGATATCCTTAAGGGATATCTTATTTTTTTAGATTAAAGTTAAAAATTGTAAGAAAAGAATATTCAAAGGCTCAATATTTACCTAGTTTATTGTGAGTCAAACTTAAAATAACGTAATTGACATTCAAAAATTGAAGGTATATAATTATAGAAAATAAAGGCTATGAAGAGAAGAGTAGGTATGAGGATGTATATAGAGAGTTTTCGGGTGGTGCAAGAAAATTACAAATCGTAGTGAAACAAGACTTGGAGCTGCATACGGATCTTATTTTATAAGTGATGCTATGACGTAGGTTCACGTTACAGAACTAGAGTATATTTTAAAGACAAAGATTAGTGTGAAATGTACTTGAAGAGCTTAAAGTAGTAATATTTTAAGGAATGAGAGTGGTATCGCGGAGTAAATTCGCCTCTAGTAGAACAAGGTTCTAATAGGGGTTTTTTTGTTTTTAAAAAACAATTTAAATTAAGAGGAGTGACAAATCATGATAAGTAAAAGACTTGGAAGAGACGAAAAACCAGTTTTCCCTAAAAGAGCGGTAATTACTGCTGGTATGCCTTATGGTAACAAAAACCTTCATTTTGGTCATGTTGGAGGTATGTTTGTTCATGCAGATATATTTGCAAGATTTTTAAGAGATAGAATTGGTAAAGAGAATGTTATTTTTGTATCAGGAACTGATTGCTATGGTTCACCTATACTTGAAAGTTATAGAAACTTAAAAGAAGAAGGGTATACACATACAATGGAAGAGTATGTAATGACAAATCACCTTAGTCAAAAAGAAACTTTAGCTAAGTATGATATTAGCTTAAACCTTTATGGAACTTCTGCATTTGGAAGAAGTGGTGAAATACACAATAAAGTTTCAGAAGAAGTATTTAATACTTTATTTGACCATGGATATATCAAAAAAATGTCAACATCACAATTCTATGATGAAGAAAAGCAAACTTTTCTTAATGGAAGACAAGTAGTTGGAAAATGTCCTATTGATGGTTGTAGTTCAGATAAAGGATATGCTGATGAATGCTCACTAGGACATCAATATATGCCCTCAGAGTTATTAAACCCTGTAAGTAAATTATCAGGAACAGTTCCAGTTTTAAAACACATAGATAACTGGTACTTTACACTAGATGATTCTACAAGTAAGATGAAAGAGTTAAATGAACTTTTACTTAGAAATACTAATAGAAGAAAATATGAACTTAAAGCAATTGATGAGTTCTTAAAGAAACCATTACTTTATGTTCAAAGAAAATATATAGATAATCTTGATGAGCTTGTTGCTAAAATTCCGGTTCATGAATTAATAGACGAGGAAAAGAAATCTTCATTAAGTTTCATTTTTGATCACCTAGAAGATAGAGATGCAGCAAAAGCTATACTAGATGAAATGAAGATAAATTATAGAAGTGGTAAGACTTTAGTTCCGTTTAGATTATCAGGAAATATTTCATGGGGTGTTAAAGTTCCAGAGAGAGACGGACTTAAAGATTTAACATTCTGGGTATGGCCAGAATCATTATGGGCACCAGTTTCATTTACAAAAACATACCTAGAGTCAATAGGGGCAAGTGATGATGCATGGCGCAAATGGTGGGATGATGAAGATGCTAACGTTTATCAATTTATAGGGGAAGATAATATCTACTTCTATTCAATAGCTGAAATGGCAATGTTAATGGGACTTAAAACACCTAAAGGTGAGGATATTGATATAAGTAAGATTGAGTTCCCACATATAATTTCTAACAAGCATATATTATTTATGGACAAGAAAGCAAGTAGTAGCTCAGAAGTTAAGCCACCAATGGCAGATGAGTTATTAGCTCATTATTCAAAGGATCAACTACGTATGCACTTTATGAGTTTAGGATTATCTTCTAAGAGTGTAGGATTTAAACCACAAGTTTATATGGCTGAGGAAGAAAAAGTAGGAACAGATGCAGTATTAAAAGAGGGTAATCTTTTAACAAATGTATTTAATAGAATTATACGTTCATGTTTCTATACATTACAAAGCTTAGAGCAAACTCTTCCTATGTTTGAAATGAGTGATAAAATTAAAGAGATGTCAGAGAATGCAATAGCTGAGTATGAAAGACACATGTACAACCAAGATTTCCACAGAATTTCATACGTTTTAGATGAATATATAAGAAATGTTAGTAAGTACTGGGCTAGTAATAGTAAAAATGAAGAGTTTAAAAAACAATTAGTAGCTGATTGTTTCTATGCTTGTAAAATTATAGCTATATTAGTTCACCCAATAGCACCAAAAGGTTGTGAGATGTTCAAGGAATATCTTAATGTTGATGATGAATTATGGAACTGGGAAAAAATTTATGAGCCACTTAATGTTTACTTTACAGATGGTGAAAATCATACATTTAAATTCCTTGAGCCAAAAGTTGATTTCTTTGAAAAATTAGGACATCAATTTTAAATTTAAAAAATATGTAGACAAATTAGAAGAGTAGTACATTTAAATGTGCTACTTTTTTGTTTATATAGGAAAAATGTATAGATTTATATAAAAAATTCTATAAAGTTAAGAAAAAGCTAAATAAAATTTAATATTATACGATAAGATAAGTATATAATTTTAGAAATATTGAGAAAATTTATTTTTTTGGAGGAGTAATGGAAGATTACGAAGAGCGTTATAAACAATTAAATAAAGAATTTCAAAGTTATCAACTTTTTGCAGAAGAAAAACTTCAAAAAATAAGTAGGGTTAACAAAGACTTAGAGCGAAAATTATCTATATTTGTTAATATTGTGGAAGTAAGTAAGTATATAAATTCAAATATATCTGATGTTAACTTACTTGCAATGATAAATGATATGATAGTAGGTATGCTAGGGGTTGGGTATTCAACAATTCATTTGCTAGAAAATGATGAACTAGTTCCTAAAATAACAAATCTAGGTGATTTAGAGTCAAAAAAAATACATTATACACTTAAAGAAATTAGAAATGGAAGATCTTTTATTAAGAATAATAATAATGGAATATTTACAGAAATTAATTCTGAAAATAACATAAATTCATTGATAGGAGTGCCCATTTATATAAAACAAGAGCTTATAGGATATATAATTGTTGAACATGTTTATTACACTTTCTTTGAAGAGGAAGACATAAACTTTATTAAATATATAGCACATCAGGTAGCAATTGCTATTGATAATAGTGTTTTGTATAAAAGAATACAAGAGGCAGCTCAAAATGATTCATTACTTGATATTTGTAATAGAAAATATTTTTATGAGCTAATAGAGAAAGAGAAAGAGAGTAATCGAACTTTTAAAAAGTTTGCAATAGTGATGTCTGATATAGATAATTTTAAGTATATAAATGATACTTATGGACATCAGTTTGGAGATTTAGTTCTTAAGTCAATTGTAAATATTATGAGTGGAAATTTGACAAAAACAGATATAATAGCTAGATATGGTGGAGAAGAGATTGTTATGTTCTTAAGTGGTGAGAGAAGCGAGCAAGAGACAATTGAAAAAGTAGAGGCTATAAGAGAGCAGATTCAAAATAATGTAATAAAATCATCAGATGAAGTGGAAGTTAGCGTGACAGTAAGTTTTGGAATTGCTTTTTCATCAGAAGGCGACAGAGATGGAGTAGCGATAGATAAAATTATAAAAAAAGCTGATGATAGATTATATATAGCAAAGCGAACAGGAAAAAACAAAGTTGAATTTTAATAGAGAGATTGAAAGATATTCATTTTTAAATTATATTTTAAAAATGAATATTTTTTTATATTTTGTTATAAAATTAGTTGCATGTTTAATATAATTTATAAAGAAAAAGATTAGGGTATGTTTAAAAGTGAAAAGGTGTAGTTATGGATATAAAAAAAGTGCTTAGAATTATAAGGAATGATGAGGGGAGTAAACTTGATTTTAAAGAGTGTATGAATTTGAATACAGAATCAGAAAAGAAGGAGTTTACTAAGGATATATCAGCAATTGCTAATTCACGAGGTGGAAGAGGATATATTATAATTGGAATACAGGATAAAAGTAAAAAGATAGTAGGAATAGAGAATGCACAAAAACTTACCGAGGAAAGAATGCAACAAATAATAAGTTCAAGATGTGAACCACCAATTCCAATATCTGTGGAAAGTTTTTATATAAATAAAAAGAAAATTTTGGTTATTACAATATTTGATGGCGAACAAAAGCCTTATCAAGCTAAAGATACAGGGGCATTTTATATTAGAAGAGGTTCAATAACGGATTTTATGAGAAAAAGTGAATTGTTAAATGTTTTTCAAGAGAAATTAGATTTAAATATAGAAACATGTGCTATTACAAATTCAAGTGAGAATCTATTAGATAAGAAGATGTTATTAAAGTATTTTAATCAAAAGGGAATAGAATTAACTAGTGAAAATAGAGATTTTCTTTTGAGTAGTAGTAATATAATAAAGAATGATAGAGTAATAGGTGAAAAAATTTGTACAATGGGTGGATTACTTGTATTTTCGGAGTTAAATAGTATTTGTATTCCATATAATTTAATAAAAATTGTAGATAAAACTAAAATAAAAAAAGATATTTATATTCAAGGAAGTTTACTAAGTATGATAGATAAAGCGAGTAAAGAAATAAAAAATAGATTACCTGAAAAGTATCCAAGTAATGCAGTTCTTGAAGCTGTTAAAAATGCAGTTTTATATAGAGATTATACTTTAAGCAATTGTATAGAGGTGATTATAAATAAAGAAGAAATAGTTGTTAAAAATCCAGGGAAATTCATAGAAAATAGTGAGAACTATATGATGGATTATTCTAAAAGAAATATGTGGATTTATGAGAAGTTGATAACTTTAGACAATGAGGGCCGTTTTGAGAGAAATGGGCATGGATTTGAAAGGATGAATAAAGCTCTTGAAAGGTTAGGAAAAGTTAAAGTTATTGATAGCAAAAATGAAGAGGTAGTAAAAGTTGTTTTTCCAGGTATTGAATCTTTAAAAAGTTAAAAGGGGTGTTTAGATGATAAAATTATTTTTTAATAAAATAGGTAGTGGTAAAAGTAAGGAACTTATGAATCTAGCCAATACTGATATAAAAGAAATAAAAGGAACTTCAGTTTTCATTGATAATGATGATAAAAGGATCTTTAGTGTGGATTCAAAGATAAGATTTATTTCAATGAAAGAGTACCCAGTGACGACTTATAATGAATTTTCAGCATTTATTTGTGGAGTACTTTCTAACGATTATGATATAGAGAATATGTATATTGATAATTTATCTAAAATAATAAAAGAATTTGATGTGAAGCTGTTAGATTATTATTTAGAGGATTTAAATAAGCTTAGCATAAAATATAATGTAAACGTATTTATGAATGTTCATAGTGAAAATGAAGTAATACCAGAGAAGGTAAAAGCTTATATAGCTTAAGGATAAAACACCTGTGAAATTTTTGCAGGTGTTGTTTTTATAAAATGTGATAGTGAAAAAGTGCAATGCAGAATTTTATTAAAATAGAAACTTTATTTACAGAAATATTCTTGTGAATTAGGTTTGTAAGCTATATACTATAATTATGCCTTTTTAGGGAATAGATAACTTTTTAGGTTATAAAATTTTAGAAATAATAAATTTTGCAGGAGGTAGTAAGAATGGCAAACGTGTTAGATATTCTTCAGGAACGTGGATACATAAAGCAATTTACACATGAAGATGAAACGAGAGAACTTTTAGAAAAGGAAAAAGTAACATTTTATATAGGCTTTGATCCAACAGCTGATAGTTTACATGTTGGACACTTTATAGCAATGATGTTCATGTCACATATGCAACAGGCAGGACACAGACCAATAGCTCTTATTGGTGGTGGAACAGCAATGATTGGTGATCCAAGTGGAAAAACTGATATGAGAACAATGATGACAAAGGAAACAATCCAACATAATGTTGATAGTATAAAAAAACAAATGGAGAAATTCATAGATTTCACAGATGATAAGGCTATTCTTGTCAACAACGCTGATTGGTTATTAAACCAAAATTACGTTGAATTTATAAGAGATATAGGTGTTCATTTCTCAGTAAACAGAATGCTTGCAGCAGAATGTTTTAAACAAAGATTAGAGAAAGGTCTTTCATTCTTAGAGTTTAACTATATGTTAATGCAAGGATTTGATTTCTACGAGTTAAATAGAAGATATGATTGTAAGTTACAGCTTGGTGGAGATGACCAATGGTCAAACATGATAGCTGGTGTAGAACTTATAAGAAAGAAATCACAAAAAAGTGCGAGTGCAATGACTTGTACACTATTAACAAACTCAGAAGGTCAAAAAATGGGTAAAACAGTAGGTGGAGCTTTATGGCTTGATCCAGAGAAGACAACACCATATGATTTCTACCAATACTGGAGAAACGTAGGAGATGCTGATGTTAATATGTGTCTTAGACTTATAACATTCGTACCAATGGATGAAGTAAGAAGACTTTGTGCATTAGAAGGTTCTGCTATAAATGAAGCTAAGAAAGTTCTTGCTTTTGAAGTAACAAAACTTATCCACGGAGAAGAAGAAGCTAAAAAAGCTATGGAAGCTGCTGAAAGTTTATTTGGAAATGGTGGAAATATGGATAATATTCCTACAATTGAAATTGAAGAAAGTGCTGTTGGTACAGAATTATTAGAAGTTCTTACAAACAATGGAGTATTCAAATCAAAAGGTGAAGGAAGAAGACTTATCAACCAAGGTGGAGTATCAGTAAATGATGTGAAGCTTGAAGATGATAAAAAAGTAGTTGAAATGTCAGATTTTAAAGATGATATGATACTTGTTAAAAGAGGAAAGAAAAAATTCTATAAGATAGTAATTAAATAGTAACTAAGACAAGAGTTATACAGAGGAGAAATCCTTTGTATAACTCTTTTTGTATTAACACCAAATTGTGACATTCAAGGAGTATTATAAAATAAAAAAATAGTGAGGGAGGGAAATAAAATGGTTTTAGCAACTGATGAAAATAAGGTTTTTAAAATAACAAAAATTCTATATATAGCTTTTGTTATTGTTAGTGTGGTAGTATGTTTCTTTCTACCAAGCCAAGTAGCAGTTCAGTTTAGTGGGAGTGGTGCAACTAGTATGATGCAAAAAATAGTTTATACATTAATAATACTTTTTGTGGGAACTATTGCAGCATTTGCGGTTCCGAGAAGAAAAAGTGCATATGCTATTTCAGCAGTTTTTATAATAAATTTAATTGTGATTGGAATTAATTTATTTGTAATTTAAGAAAAAGCTTAAAAGATACTATTTTTAAAGGTAGTAACTTTTAAGCTTTTTTTATACTAAGAAAGAGGAAGGGTTAATTTAGAGAGATGAATATACGATACTTAAATATAAAGAATTTAGTAAAAGGAGCAACTAAATAGTTGTTAAAAATATAGGCATTTGTACTCAAGTAGGTATAAATATACTCTATATTTTTAATTAATACGCTCCCTACATTCGTAAAGAGTGTAGAGTGATAGCTAAATGTCTATCCAAAACTCCTTTAATTGCTGGAAGTTCCTAAAGCTAGTTAAACTACAACGTAGATTTGAAACAAAATCAGGCGTGAAAGTTACGAAAGTAGAAAAAATTAACTAGATGGCATAAGGTTAAATCCTAAGTGTTATGCAATGGATAATCAGCAGCGAAGCTCCGAACAGGAGAACGTTCAACGACTAGAGAGAAATCTCGTACCTGCAAGC
>JBOFIK010000014.1:0-132659 GCA_051650125.1 Sarcina sp.
ATTCTTGTTTTTCTATGATTTTATCCTTCGATAATGGTGCATTCGTTGGACGTCCTGAATTTTCTTTCCTAGTATCTCTTAATCCGACTAAACCATCTTTTTTATAACTTTTCATCCATCTAGAAGTAGCTTGTTCGCAGCGAACAGTCCCTATCATTTTGATATCAAATCCAGCTTCTTTAAATATTATTTTAGCTGACTTACCATTAATGTACTCTTCAATAAATTTTCTTTTAAATTCAGCAGAATAAGTTATAGATTTTTCACTCACTCTTTGAACATTTATATTATTTCTTAATTGTTTTATTTCTTTTTCACCAAAAATGATTTTACTCATAATACCCTCCAACTTGTTATTTATACTTAATTATACAGAAAGAACCCTATAGATAAACACTTTTTATTTAAGTGTCCAGTCTATAGGGTCCATTTTAAGTACTAAATCGTTATACTACTATTTTTAGTTATAAATCTGTATAGATTGAAGTATAAAATTCGCTTAATAATAAATCTTTATTCATTGAGAGTTAATGAGTTTCAAATATAGTATAAATAGTTTCAATTTATGCTATGGAGGAATGACAATGAAGAAAAAGTTTTTATTTATTTCAATAATAGGAAGTTTGTTACTCTTTGGTGGATGTAATGTACAAGATTCATCTATTAAAAGAGAGGAAGTCACAGGTAAAATAAATTTAGATGTAGAATTTGAGGAACTTGAAGATAAAATTGGACTAGAAAAAATAGAAAGTTATGATAGGTTGTCTAATTTAAGCTTACAGGTTTTAGATGAAGGTTTTCTTAGACAAAGGGAGAAGAAACTCCACCCTGAATTGATAAATGAAGAAATTGTTTTACAATGTTCTGATAGAGCTGTTCAAATAGCAAATTTATCAAGTGAAGAAGAAAAATTATTTAGTGTTGAATTTGTTAGCCAGATTGACAGAATTAATTATAAAATGGATAGAAGTTTAATTTTGAACCTAATTAATAAATTATATTCTTTTGGAAGTTTTGACGAACTGTTACTTAGAGAAAAAGATAGTGAAGATTTATTAATTAATCACTATATAGTTACAACTTTACAAGAAGCTATATCATATAATGAAGATTTTTCTGATGAGGAACGTTTAACAATTTTAATGATTTTAAGTGATTTTGAAGCTTTGAATTATTATGCAAGTTCGTTAGGAGCATATGCTAATTCTGCTTTAACAGATGAGGATAGTAAGATGATTTTAGATGATATTAAAATTTCCTATGAGGAAGGGTTTGAAAAGTTTAAAGAAATATTACCTGAAAATCAATAGGTGAAATTTTTAGATATATAATGTTAAAAGCAATAAGTCATGTACGACAGATGAGTAGTGCATGGCTTATTAACTTTGTAAAGTTATTCAAGTATTCTAATAAAACTAATGAAAGAATTACTTGGATTTTGATGAGTATTAATTTAAGATGATATAATAAAAAGGAATTTAAAAGTTAAATATTACTAAGAAAAGATTGAAAGTTATCAGCTTTTAATCTTTTCTATATGCAGAAATTACAAATGATAAATGAAGAGAAATTTAAAAAATATAATTTATCAGAGAGAGCTATGAGGCTTTTGAGAGATACAAATGAAATAGAAGATTATTCTTTGTGTGATAAGAATACTATAGAAAGAATATTTATTGAAGAAGGCATACCAATATTTGAAAAAGTTATAGAATTTCAATTAGATTTTGCTGGTTTGGCTTATCGGATAGGTGAAGATTTTGACATGGGATTTAATATGAAGATTATTGGTGAAAATCATAAAGGAAAGAAAAGTATTTCAGGAATTTGGGAAAAAGATGAAAAATATTATTTTGAATGTATGGAATATCCTTATGCGGGAGATTGGGGGAATTTTATAAATCAGGATGGAAAGATATTTGGTTTTGCAATGGGAAATATCTTTCCTATTGCAGATAATATTGAAGAGTATTTAGAGGATAAGGGTATATTACATGAATTAGCACTTGAAAATTATAAAAGGAAAAATTTAGAGAATTATGAATTTGAAGATTTTAAGGAAGTACAAAATTTAAGTAAGGTTAAAAATCCTCATTTTACAAATAAGTTTTTTGAGTGGTGGGAAAATGATGAAAAAACAATTTTAGCTAGATATGAGACTGAAGAAAAATCTTTAGGTGGAATATTACGTATATCTACAATGGTTTATATGAAAAAATGCGAAATCAAAGTTAGAACTGAGAATTATCAAGTTGAAAGTTCTCAAGCTGAGAAAAAGGATACAAGTAAACTTCATAAAATAGCTATGATTCCAAAAAGATTATTCTCAATAGGATATAATATATTGCGAGGTGATATATTTTGAGTATATCAGAAGAAATAGAATATATTTTTAGTAAAATGACATCTGATGAATTAAGTATCCTTAATATATAGTATCAAAATCAATAAGCCATACATTATAAATTTATAGTGTATGGCTTATTCAAGCATTCTAGAAACATTAGATTTATGCTATAATTTAATGGTATAAAATGGGATTTTATGGAGGCGTATAATGAATAAAATATTACTTGTTGAGGATGATATAGAGTTAAATAATATGTTAAGTGGTTTTCTAGTTAATGATGGGTTTGAGGTTAAAACTGCTTATGATGGAGAAGAGGCACTTACTAAGTTTAATAGTGAGAAGTTTGATTTAGTGTTATTAGATATTATGATACCTAAGATAGATGGGATGGAAGTTTTAAAGATTATAAGGGAGAAAGATCTTACTCCTATTTTGATGATATCTGCAAAGGATACAGATTTAGATAAGGCAATGGGACTGGGCTTTGGAGCAGATGATTATATATCTAAACCATTTTCGCTAGTTGAGGTGTCAGCAAGGGTTAAGGCTAACATAAGAAGGGCTACAAGATATGCTACGCCTGTAATTGAGGAAAAGAAAGATGAAACTATATGTATACATGATTTAAAGATAGATATATTAAATTTTACGGTTACTAAAAAGGGAGAAGTTTTAAAACTTACTTCAAGAGAGTTTGAGATATTAAAGCTTTTTGCAACTAATAAGAATAGAGTTTTTACAAAGGCTCAAATATATGGCTTTGTTTGGAATGATGCTTATTACGGAGATGAAAATGTAATAAATGTACATATCAGAAGGCTTAGAGAAAAGATAGAGGATGATCCATCAAAACCTATTTATATTAAAACATTATGGGGTATTGGTTATAAGATGGAGGATATTTAGATGGAGTTAATCTTGCTTGGGATAATAATAGTCTTAATTATTGTTGTTTTTATTCAATGGAATAGTAATAAAAGTTTATCTAAAGATATTGATTATATACAGGTTAAACTTGAGGAGATTATAGATAGTAATAGTGATGAAAGGATTAAAGTTTTTACATCAAATGAAAGTCTAAAGAAGCTAGCAGCAACAACAAATAAGCTATTAGATTACAATAGTGAAAATGCTAGGAAATATAATAGGACTAAGATTTCTATGAAGAAGATGCTGTCTAATATTTCACATGATTTAAAGACACCTTTAACTGTTATTTTAGGATATGTAGAAATTCTACAATTAAAGAGTGAAGAGAAAGTTATGATAGGAAAAGTATATTCTAAGGCAATGGAAGTCTTAGAGTTAATTAATAAATTCTTTGACCTTGCAAAGCTTGAATCAGGGGATAAAGAAATAGAAATTAGTAAGGTGAGTATAACTGAAATTTGTAGGACTACTATATTAAACTTCTATGATAAACTTCAGAATGATGGGATGGAAGTATTTATAGAGATTCCAGAGAAAGAGATATTTGTTCTTGGAAATGAAGAGGCAATTGTAAGGATTTTAAATAATTTAATATCAAATGCTATTAGGTATGGAAGTGATGGGAAGTATCTAGGGATAGTTATAAATGAGGCTGAAACTAATGTAGATATCAATATAATAGACAAAGGGAAAGGTATTCAAGAGCGGTATAAGGAAGATGTTTTTGAGAGGATATTCACTTTAGAAGATTCTAGAAGTAAGGAATATCAAGGGAGTGGGCTTGGACTAACAATTACTAAAAATTTAGTTAAAACATTGGGTGGAAAGATTACTTTAGAGAGTAGTCCATATGTTAAAACAGTATTTTCATTTACTCTTAATAAGCTTAATTATTAACTTAAGAAACTCGTAAGGAATGGTTAATAAAAAAGATAAGTCTTGATTATAAACTAAGAATATAAGGTTTAAGAAAACAAGCGAGAGAGAAAATCGTTAAAATATTAGGAGGCAAGATTAAATGGAATACGTTATAAAAACAACTAATTTAACTAAAGCATTTAAAAATAAAGAAGTACTTAGCAATGTAGGTATTAATGTGAAGAAAGGTGAGATTTATGGTCTTTTAGGGTCAAATGGAGCGGGTAAGACTACTCTTATGAGAATGATAACAGGACTTGTAAAATCAACAGGTGGAGATATTGAAGTCTTTGGAAAGCATATGGATAGCAATTCATATGAAACATTAAAAAGAATAGGTGCAATAATTGAGTATCCTGCATTTTATGAGAAGTTAACAGCAAGAGAAAATTTAGAGATTCATTGTGAATATATGGGGTATCACAATACAGAAGAGATAGAGAAAGTTTTAAAGTTAGTAAAGTTATCAGGTAATAATACTCAAAGTGTAAAAGAATTTTCACTAGGAATGAAGCAAAGACTTGGGATAGCTAGGGCAGTAGTAACAAAGCCGGAATTATTAATTTTAGATGAGCCCATAAATGGCCTAGACCCTGAGGGAATAAAAGAGATAAGAAACCTTTTAAAGTTATTAAGTAAAGAGTATGGAATAACAATATTAATATCAAGCCATATCCTATCTGAAATAGAACTTATAGCAGATACAATAGGAGTTCTTGCAAAAGGAAAACTTCTTAAAGAAATTGCAATGAGTGACGTGAAAGAGTTCACTACTGAATATATAGAAATAGAGATAGATAATTGTAAAAAGGCTAGTTATATACTAGAGAATACTCTTGGTATTAAGAATTTCAAAGTTATAGGAAGTAATAAGATAAGGGTTTATGATTCTGTAAACTCAAAAAATGAGATATCAAAAGAGTTAATAATGAATAATGTAGAGATAGTTAGCATAGCAAGGAAAAACACATCATTAGAAGAGTATTTCTTAAATATTACAAAGGGAGCTGAAATGTATGTTTAATCTGATTAAGTTAGAAATAAAAAAATTCAAATTACAAGGTCACGTGAAAAGTGCATTTTTAGTACATTTAGTACTTGTAGCTTTATTTTGTATGTTACAAGTGATATTACAAATAGAAAATGAGCCAGTAGATGATATCATAGCTGCAAGTGTTATGCTTTTAGAGGGCTTAGGTAGAATAACATTTATGATGTTTGCAGCAGTTATTTTAGCTAATACTGTAATTGAAGAATATAATAAGAAAACAATAAATCTAATGTTTATGTATCCTATAAGTAGAAAAAAATTGATTTTAGCAAAACTAATAATAGTAGTGGTATTTACATTTGTAAATATATTAATAAGTAATATTTTATTAATTGCAACATTATACATTGCAAACTCATTTTTTGATGTTTTAGCTTGGCAGTTGATACTTAGTGAAGTTTTAGGAAATATTCCAGTTATGATAGTAAGTGCAATGTTATCATCATTTGTAGCACTCATTCCATTACATTTTGGAATGAAAAAGAAATCAACAACAGCAACAATGATATCTGGAGTTTTAATAGTAGGATTATTGAACTCAGGAAATGGAATGATGACTTTAAGTTCTATATTACCGTTAGTACTTATTGTTGCAGTAGTGGGAATACTAGTAGTGACTAGTTTATTAAAAAGACTTGATACAGAGGATGTAATATAAATATTTAAATATAGAAGATGATTACATTGAAAAAATACTTTCTAAGAAGAAGTACATTATGTAATGAAATTTCAAAATACTAAAGTAAAGGAGGCAAAGTTTTAAACTTGCCTCCTTAAAAAATTTGTGAAGATAGATAATTTAACAATTTAAATATCTATCTGAAAGGCACTAAGCATCATGATGCAACGAAAGGTGTCATCAAAATGTGTATGTAACCTTAAAGAGATTCTTTAAAATTTATATTAATTAACCTATAAATGAAATATGCTCAATTATGTTTGCTTTAATGGGAGTTGTAATTAGTTGTTTCAAGGGATTAGCACAACCAATTGGAATAATAACTTTGGTTTCATTATCTTTTCTTGGTGGAAGTTGGAATTTTGTTAGTTCAATGTCTCTAACAATGCAAAGAGTAGCTAAAATTACCCCAACTTATAACTATGCGAATTTATCATGGAGCATTTTAAGAGGTCAGCACTTGCCATTAAGCAATATACTATTCGTAGTTGGATACACTGTATTATTTTTGGGTATATATGTTTTTTTGAACAAAAAATTGCTAAAATCTAAGTAGAGAATACACAAATATTTATAGGAGAGAACACATGGATTTATCTAATAACTTAAAAAAACTACGAGAAGAAAATAAATTTACTCAGGAAGAAATTGCAAGCATACTTAATATAACTAGGCAATCTATTTCTAAGTGGGAGAGGGGAATTAGTTGCCCTGATGTTAGTTCTTTGTATAAATTAAGTCAATTATATAATGTTTCGATGGAGAGCATAATTACTGGTGGAGATGAAGGTGTAAGTATAGAAGGCGAGTGTAATGTGAATATAAATGATTCTGATTTAATTGATACAAAGAAGATAGATGACTCTAATAAGTTGAAAAAATTTCTTAATAAGTGTTCAGTTTATATAGAAAAAAAACGAAGTGCTCATAAAAAGATACATGAAAATTCTGAAATAAATAAATTAATAATTATTATTTGGGGAATTATTGGAGTTGTTTTTGTAATAGGCACATTTTGGGGGAAGAACTGAAAAAATAAAGGAGGTGAGTTTAATAAAAAGCTCATCTCCTTTTAAAATTTTTTATATAATTTTTACTTCAATATAATCTCCAAGTGCATGTGGAACGCTTAAAATAACAAAAATTCCATCATCAGAAAGATAAGATTGAGCCTCAGAAAGATACTCACCATTGCTATCAGCATTGTTTAATACTGACTTTAAGTTATTACCTTTTAAATTATCTGGAACAGGTACTCCAAGTGCTTCAAATTTCATGCCTAGTTCTTTACTAAAGTTATCTAAAGTTTTTTCAGTTAAATCAACCATTTCACTAAGTTTTTTAACAGTCGCCTGTTTTGCATTTATGTTTAATGTAGATTCAAACTTACTAGGATACGCAGCAGTAGAAGATTTTACATTACCAAAGTAATGAATTGAAATAATCTTATCATTTTGTTGTGTGATTTTAAAATTTATATCAAGTGTTGTATCATCAGAATTATATGTTTTATCAAGTTTTTTTACGTAGTCTAGAACGATTTCATTTGCCTTATCAAAATTATCAAAAGTAGGATAAGGTATGTTTGTAGTAAAGCTATCGTTTACTTTATCATCTGATGAATCTTTATTTTCATTATCTTCATTAGAATTTTTATCTTCATTCGCCTCTTTAGCTGTTTTATCAGATTGTTCTGTTTTATCTGCAGTTGGAGTTTTAGTATCATCTTCTTTTTCTTTAGAATTTTCATCTTTAGTTTCAGATGCTTTATCATCTTCTTGTGCAGACTCAGTTTGAACTGGATTTAAAGTTACTAGATCTTCTTTATTTGTGCATGACGTCATAACTAAGCTTGTTCCCATAACTAGAGCGCTTGTGATTAAACAAATTTTTAGATTTTTCATAAATTTCTCCATTCGTAATATTATTTTTTACAGTGTAATTAATATTCAGATGAAATTTTAATATAGTCTGAATATTAGTTACCTTGTAGAATTATTAGTTTTTTTGCACATTAATGTTAATATATGTAATTATATTACAAATGAAATTAAAATAAGTGAATGATTGAATAACAAATTCTTAAGAATAACTTAAAGTTAAAAATTTTAAAAAAAAGAATGGTATATAATGGATATAATTAATATAGGAGGTGATATAGATGGATAGTTTCTTCTTAAGTATTTTAGATTGTTTTGATGGAATATTTGATATAAAAGCTATGTCAAAGCGCAAGAGTCGTCGAGGTGCTAAAATTATGGGTATTGCATTCGTGCTTGCACTAGCTGGGATTATGATCTTCTTTAATTATATTTCATACTAGAAACATTTCATGTTATTATCACTAAAGCTAGATAGGTATATTAAACTATTTAGCTTTTTTAGACTTTAGAAAAGTAGAAAAGTAGAAAAAATCCTAGTTTTTAATAAAAAACTAGGATTTTTTTCTATTTTAGTCCATACCATTCAGTTTTATAATAGTTGATAGAAAAATCTTTAAATTTAGTTGATAGTTCTGATTGATAGCGTCCTTTATAATACGATAGTGCAATTTTTCGAGTGTTATTTTCATCCTTTAATCTAAGTATGGTAAATCTATCATTATAAGCACTAAGACATAGTGAAATTGGTGCTATGCAAAGAGCTTTCTTCAAATATAGTAATTCAGAAATGATACTAACATCACCTTCAAAAATTATATTTGGCAGAAAACCAGCTTGGTCAAAAAGTTTTCTAAGGGATTTTTTAAATGAGTAGTTTTCTGTAAGTTCTATAAAATTCTCATCTTTAAGTTCGTGCAAATAGATACTCTCTCTATTCGAAAATTTGTGACATTTAGGTATTACAACAACAAGTTCTTCTTCTAAAAGTTCAATTGTTTTAATATCATTTTCTGCAAGAGGTGGTGATGTTATTGCAAAGTCTATACTTCTATTTTTAAGGTTTTCTATTATAGTTTTTTCATAGTTAATAGTTTGAGTCATTGTTATATCTAGGTTTTCAGTTAAAAAATCTTTTAATAATCCACTCAAAAATAGAGTTGCTGTGGCACTAAGTGAGATATGTGTATTTTTTTCACCATATAATTCTAATATCTCAGATTTAGCATTTTCTAGGTCTGACAATATTGAATTTACATGAGTTAGATATGTTTTTCCAAAGGGATTAAGTTCTAGTGATTTTCCTTTTCTATTAAATAAAGGAACTGATAATTCATCTTCTAATCGTTTTATAGTTATGCTAAGTGATGGTTGTGATATATGTAGTTCTTTTGCTGCTTTAGTTATATTTTCATATTTTGCAACACTTTGAAAATATTTTAATTGTAGTAATTCCAATAGTATACCTCCTATATAGATTTAAATCTATACTTATATAATATATATATATTTCTAATTATATAATAAGTTCTATATAATTAGAAATAAGAATGAATTGAATATATACTAAAAAGTCTCTTTTTCTAGATTAGTTTTTTAATAAATGAAATTGTAGTAGCAATTATATTAGATAGTCAGTTATAAATTTTAAATTTTAAGGATTATTTAAAAGTACACATAGGAGGTACAAAGTTTATGGAAAAACAAAAGAAGAAAATAAATGCAAAGAAATTATGGCTTATTGTAATTTTAATTAGTATTATATTAGTTCCAGCATTTTATGGATATACATATTTAAAATCATATTGGACAAATGGTACAACAATTAACCAAGTTCCAATAGCGGTTGTAAATCTAGACCAACCTTATACTAAGGATGGTAAGACATATGACGTAGGTAAAACTGTTGTTGATAATTTAAAAACTAACACAACACTCGGGTGGAAGTTTGTAAGTTATGATGAGGGAGAAAAAGGACTTTATGGTTCAAAGTATTATGCAATGATTGTAATTCCTAAGAATTTTTCGCAGGAAATAGCAAATGCAAGTACTGATGGATTTAAGAAACCTAAAATAGATTTTTATCAAAATCAAGGTAAAAACTATATATTCTCACAAATCTCAGGAATGGGAGCAGAACAAGTAAAACAAAGCGTTTCACAATCAATATCAAAGAGTGTTTCAGCAGTTTTAGTTGATACTATTTATAAGACAAAAGATGGATTTAAAACAGCAGCAGATGGTGCAAGTCAACTTGAAGGTGGAGTTAATAAGTTATCAGATGGTTCTAAGAGTTTAGTTAGTGGAATGACAAAACTTGAAGATGGAACTAATAATTTAAGCTCTGGAGTAAATAAACTTTCAGGTGGTTCAGAGCAACTTGCAAGTGGGGTTAACAAACTTTCAGGAGGTTCAAAAGAACTTGTTGGAGGGTTAAATAAACTTTCAAATGGCTCAGAAAGTCTTGTGGGTGGAGTAAATAAACTTCAAGATGGATCAAAAACTCTTATAGGTGGAGTAAGTAAGCTACAAGGTGGTTCAGAAAGTCTTGTAGGTGGAGTAAGTAAGCTACAAGGTGGTTCAGAAACTCTTGTAAATGGAGTGAGCAAACTAAAGGGTGGTTCACAAAAATTAGTTGATGGAGTAAACGAGCTTCAAGATGGTTCAGCAGGTTTAGTTTCAGGTATGAATAAGCTATCAAATGGTTCAGAGAACTTAGAAGGTGGAGCACAGAAGCTTCAAGCAGGTTCTAAAAATCTTGTTAGTGGAATGCAGAAACTTAAAGATGGAGCAGGACAAGTTGCTAAAGGACAAGCAGGTATTTCAGAAGAAATGCAAAAGCTTCAAGAGCTTATGGCAGCAGGGAAAACTAAGGAAGCAAATGAGCTTTTAGCTCAAATTGTTGAACAAAATAAACAGTTACAACAAGGTATTTCTTCATTAAATTCAGGTATAAGCAATGCGAGTGCAGGTGCAAATGAAATTAATGGTGGAATGAGCACTTTAAGTGGTGGAATTAGTTCTCTAAATTCAGGAATTAATAAGGCTGCTAGTGGAGCAAATGCTCTAAATGGTGGGCTTTCATCTGTGGGAGCAGGTGCAAGTGCATTAAATAGTGGTCTAGGGCAAGTTTCACAGGGAGCAAATGCATTAAATAGTGGATTAGGACAAGTTTCACAGGGAGCGAATGCTTTAAATAGTGGACTAGGACAAGTTTCACAGGGAGCAAATGCTTTAAATAGTGGGCTAGGACAAGTTTCACAGGGAGCAAATGCTTTAAATGGTGGATTAGGACAAGTTTCACAGGGAGCAAACAGTCTAAATTCAGGAATAAACTCAGCAAAATCAGGAGCTGACCAATTAAATAGTGGACTTAAAACAGTTGGTTCTGGGGTAAGTACATTAAGTAGTGGTCTTGAATCAGCTGGTGGTGGAGCAAACGAGTTAAATAAGGGTCTTAATTCAGCAAAAACAGGTGTTTCAAAATTAAGTAGTGGACTTGAAAGTGGATATAATAATCTAAATGATAATGTTACATTCACAGCAGCACAAATGAGTGAGTTCATTTCAAACCCAGTAGTATTAAATACTATTACAATTAATCCAGTGACTTCATATGGAGAAGGATTTGCTCCTTACTTTATGTGTATAGGGCTTTGGGTTGGGGTAATGTATGTATACTTCATAGTTAGTGCATTATCAAGAAAATTCGAAGGTAGTTTTGGAAAGAGATTTGGAAAAATGTATGTAATAGGAGTAATCCTTAGTGTACTGCAATCTTTAATATTAACTACTGTCGCATATTTTGGACTTGGAATGCAAGCAGTTTCATTAGGCTGGTTATATGGAGTAGTAACACTAACTTCAATAGCGATATACAGCTTAATGAATGGACTTCACTATATAATGGCACCAATTATGAAAGGTGCATTAGTTGTAATAATGGTTCTTCAATTTACAGCTTGTGGAGGTTCTTACCCAGTTCTTGTAATGCCAACATTCTATAGAGCAATACATCCATTCTTGATACTTTCATATGGTGTGGACAGTATGAGAATGGCGCTAAGCGGAATAAATTATGGATTATTCTATAAGTATATTGGAATATTAGTATTATTTATTGTTGCATCAACAATCATAGGATATTTAGTTGGTTATATAAGAAACCACATAACACATAAAAGACTTTTAAAAGAAAAAGAATCAGAACTAATTGATGAAAAAGAGGCTTTCAATCAGTACGTTTAATATCAACAAAATTAAATAGGCTAAAGTATATAAAGCACCCTAGATTTTTAAAATCTAGGGTGCTTTTTGTATTTTTAGTTACAATAACATTATATTTAGGGAGGTTAAATTGTAATAGTCAAGGGATTAAATGTAAACAATTTGATTAAAAATTAAATTTACTGACAACGATTTCATATATTTGTAATTATAATGTTGCTGTTTCTGTTTGTATATAACAAATGGATAAATATTCAATTAAATAGGTAAAATTAGTTATAAATTTATAGGAATTTGAAAAAAAAACTAAGTTGTCAGTAAAGTTTATATTTTTTATGATAAGAACATAAGTTACAAAAAAAGGAGGGAAAAATTATGGTAGGTATTATTATTGCTAGCCATGGTGATTTTGCTAATGGTCTTTTGCAAACGTCTTCAATGATTTTTGGAGAGCAAGAGAATGTTAAACCAGTTACATTAATGCCCAGTGAGGGACCAGAAGATATTAGAAGAAAAATAGAAGAGGCAGTTGCATCATTTGAAGATACAAAAGAAGTTCTATTTTTAGTTGATCTTTGGGGGGGAACACCTTTTAATCAAGTAGATAGCTTGTTTGAAGAACATAAAGATACATGGGCAATTCTTACAGGAATGAATTTACCTATGTTAATTGAAGCTTTTGGAGCACGTTTTTCAATGGAATCAGCGCATGAAATTGCAGCTAGTCTTTTAGCTGTTTCTAAAGAAGGAATTAAGATTAAGCCTGAAGAGTTAGATGTAGTTAAAGAAAATAGTATAGCTACTAATACATCAATTCCTAAAGGTGGGAGTCCAGGAAGTTTAGAGTATGTTTTAGTGCGTATTGATTCGCGTTTATTACATGGACAAGTCGCAACAGCATGGAGTAAAAGCACACAGCCAACAAGAATTATTGTTGTTTCAGATGAGGTTACAAAAGATGAGCTTCGTAAGAAGTTGATTCAACAAGCTGCTCCACCAGGAATTAAAGCACATGTTATACCAATTAATCAAATGATTAAAATTGCAAAAGATAATGAACATTTTGGAGGACAAAGAGCACTGCTTTTATTTGAAAGTCCACAAGATGTACTTAGAGCAGTAGAGGGTGGAGTTCCTTTAAAAACTATAAATGTTGGATCTATGGCTCACTCAGCTGGAAAGGTTCAACCAAGTAAAGTTCTTGCATTTGATCAAAATGATATAAATACTTTTAAAAAATTAGAAGAAGCAGGCTTAGATTTTGATGTGCGTAAAGTGCCAAATGATATGAAGGGAAATATGAGCGAGATTCTTAAAAAAGCACAAGCAGAATTAAATAAATAGAAATTATAAATAGAAATTATAAATAGAAATTATAAATTATAAATTAAGTTTGTAGGGGAGGTCAAAAAGGATGGATTTAAATATTATTCAGATAATATTAGTTCTTATTATAGCATTTTTAGCAGGAGTAGAAGGTATCCTAGATGAATTTGAATTTCAACAACCGCTAGTTGCTTGTACTTTAATTGGATTAGTTACTGGAAATCTAGTACCTTGTTTAATTTTGGGTGGTACGCTTCAAATGATAGCCTTAGGATGGGCAAATATTGGAGCAGCAGTAGCACCAGATGCAGCTTTAGCATCAGTTGCATCAGCACTTATTTTAGTTTTAAGTGGAGCGGGAAAAGAGGGGGTTGCTTCAGCTATTGCAATCGCGATTCCTTTAGCAGTCGCAGGATTATTATTAACAATTATTGTTCGTACTATTGCAACTGCATTTGCACACTTAATGGATGCTGCGGCAAAAGAGGGAAATATTAGAATGGTGGAGTTATGGCATATTATAGCGATTTGTCTACAAGGACTTCGTGTAGCAATTCCAGCGGGACTAATTTTAATAATTGGTGCAGAGCCTATACGTGAATTACTTTCTTTAATGCCACAATGGTTAGTTGCAGGATTAGCAGTTGGTGGAGGAATGGTAGTAGCAGTTGGTTACGCAATGGTAATTAATATGATGGCAACAAGAGAAGTTTGGCCATTCTTTGCAATCGGTTTTGTTTTAGCAACTATTTCACAAATTACTCTTATCGGATTAGGAGCTATCGGTGTAGCTATGGCACTTATTTACTTAGCAGTAATCAAAAAAGGTGGTTCAGGTGGAGGAACTAATTCAAATATTGGAGATCCAGTGGGTGATATTATTGATAACTACTAAAAAGAAGGAGGTAAGGTTAAAATGGAAGTGAAAAAAGAAAAAAAATTAAAATTAACAAAAAAAGATCGTCTTGCTATTTGGTGGCGTTCGACTTTTATTCAAGGTTCTTGGAACTATGAGAGAATGCAAAATGGTGGTTGGGCATTTACAATGGTACCTGCTATTAAAAAATTATATAAAACAAAAGAAGATAGAGCGGCAGCTTTAACACGTCATTTAGAATTCTTTAATACTCATCCATATATAGCATCTCCTATTATAGGGGTAACATTAGCACTTGAAGAAGATCGTGCTAATGGTGCAGATGTTGATGATATAGCTATACAAGGGGTTAAGGTTGGGATGATGGGACCTTTAGCAGGAATCGGAGATCCTGTGTTCTGGTTTACTTTAAGACCTATACTTGGAGCTTTAGGAGCTTCTCTTGCCTTAGCGGGTAGTATAATGGGACCAATTATTTTCTTTGTTGGTTGGAATGTTATAAGAATGGCATTTACATGGTATACACAGGAATTTGGTTATAAAGCAGGTTCTCGTATTACTGAAGATATATCTGGTAACTTATTACAAGATATTACAAAGGGTGCATCTATACTTGGTATGTTCATTTTAGGAGCATTAGTTAATAGATGGGTTTCAATTAAATTCACACCTATAGTAGCACATATTCCTTTAAGTAAAGGGGCTTACATTGATTGGGCTAACCTTCCAGCAGGAGTAAATGGTGTAAAAGAAGCAATGATACAACATGCAGATGGTTTATCATTAACTGCAACTAAAGTTACTACATTACAAGCTAACTTAGATTCATTAATCCCTGGACTTGCAGGATTATTACTAACACTTCTTTGTATGTGGTTCTTAAGAAAAAAAGTATCTCCAATTATATTAATACTTGTACTATTTGTAGTAGGTATTCTATTCCATGTAATTGGATTAATGTAATATTCATTGAAGTCTAGGCTTTACTAAGCCTAGACTTTTATTAAAAAAATTAAATGAAAAAGGGGTAATAAATATGGTTGAATCAATTAATTCAAAGGTAGATATATCGGTAAAAGGCACATCATTTGCAGGAACATCAAATTATGGGGATATATTAGTAGGAGATAATGGTTTTGAATTCTATAATTCACGCGATTACAAGAAATATATCCAAATTCCATGGGAAGAAGTGGAGTGTGTTATAGTATCTGTGTTATTTAAAGGAAAGTGGATTCCACGTTATGCAGTGAGAACTAAAAGAAATGGTACATACACTTTTTCTTCAAAGGAAACTAAGAAAGTTCTTAGAACAATAAGAAATTATATTGATGCGAATAATATAGTAAAATCACTAACATTTTCCCAAGTTTTAAGTAGAGGACTTAAAAATATATTTGTAAAATAATTTATGAGTATTTGAAAGGAAGTTGATTTTTTATGTATCCAATGAAATTTGAAAATTTATATTTTGAAAAAGTTTGGGGGGGGAGGGGGTTTGAGGAATTTAGAAATAATCTACCAAAGGATAAAATTGGTGAGAGTTGGGATGTTTCTTGTCATGAAAATGGTAAGAGTATTATTTCTAACGGTGAGTTCAAGGGTGAAACTTTAGAATCAGTGATTAATGTGTATGGGGCTAAAGTTATAGGAGATAATATTAAAACTGAATTTCCACTTTTAATTAAGCTTATCAATTCGAGTGAAAAATTATCTGTGCAAGTACATCCAGATGATAGATATGCTAAAAAAGTTGAAGATTCAAATGGGAAAACAGAATTTTGGTATGTGGTTGATGCAAAAAAAGGTGCAAACCTTGTAATAGGAACTAAAGATTGTGATAAAACTAAGTTTACAAAGGCTATTGAAATGGATGCTACTGAGGAATATTTAAATATTGTTGATGTAGAAAAGGGGGATTGTTTTCTTATTAAGAGTGGATTGGTACACGCTATTGGGGATGGTGTCATAATTGCTGAAATACAACAGAGTAGTGATATAACTTATAGAATTTATGATTATCATAGAGGTAGAAAACTTCATACTGAAAAAGCTCTTGATGTAATTGATTTTTCACTTGAGTCAAAGAATCTTAACAATAGAAATAAGAGAGAGGTTTTTATTGGAGATATTGAAAAAAATAAAATTATTATGCTCTGTGATAGCAAGTATTTTACGGTAGAAAAATATTTATTATCTTCTGTGATTTCAGAGAAAAGTGATAGAAGAAGATTTTATATTTTCATTTGCATTGAGGGCAGAGTGAAAATTGATGCAAAGGGAAAAGTAGAATATATTGAAAAGGGAGAGAGTGTTTTTATACCAGCAAGCTTGGGAGAATATAAGCTAGTTGGACAGGCTATTTTATTAAAGGTATTTGTTTGACTTTAGACTATAAAAAAATAAATTTTGATTCTACCATATTTAAATATAATGATGTCAAAACAACCCCAAAAGATTAAGTAGGTATTAGTTTTTTTGGGGTTGTTTAAATTTTTATAGATATTTATTTGGTTACTTGGTTTTTTCTAATTTTATTATTTAATCTTTTTGAGTAGGATATATTAGTTATTGAAACTAATACTATTATACAGTACCCCATCCAAGAAGTAGCATCAGGCATTTCTTTTAAGAATACAAATCCATAAACAGCTGCAAGAACAAGTCCAAAGAAATCATATACTGAGATTTCAGATGCAGGAGCATTTCTATAAGCAAGTGTTAGGAAAACTTGTCCAAGTGTAAATGAAACACCAGATAGAACAAGGAATAAAAGGTTAATACCTACAAGATTTGTATTGTCAAAAAATATGCTAAATGAAGTTACTATTGTTGCTATTCCAGTGAATGATAGAATAACAGTCCAAAAGTTTTCGTTAGTTCCAATTCTTCTTATCATAGTATAGGCAACCCCTGATACACAGGCTGATAAAATAGCAATAAGTGATGGAATTACACTTGCATTAAAACTAGGTTTAACTACAAATAAACTTCCAGCAAATGCAGCTAGTAGTATACCTATCTGAACTTTTGTTATTTTTTCTTTTAGAATTATAAATGAAAAAATAATAGTAAAGAACGGTGCTAGTTTTGATAGTATAGTTGCATTAGGAAGAATTAGATATTGCAGTGATGCATAATTAGTTATGATTGCAATAGTTCCCATAACTCCTCTAACTAAAAGAAATTTTCTGTTTTCTTTTTTTCCTATAAAGGACTCTTTTCTTTTTATAATAATTATTGAAACAATAATTGTTGCTACTAAGTTTGATATGAATGTTTTTTGATATGGATTTACTCCATTTGTAAGCTTTGCAAAAAGGTTCATTGTTGCAAAGGCCGAACTAGCGAGGATCATAAAGAAAATTCCTCGTAGTTTATTTGTATTTGAATTAGACATTAGTCTTTTCACCTCTATTTAAATAGTTATACTATCCTATGTTTTTAGAGAAAAAATAAAGAAATTTTAGTTTACAGTTAAAAACATAAAAATGATACTAAAAATAGATATTTATTTTAAAATTTCAAGTAAATTCCTAATTTTGATAATATAAATGTAGTAATTTTTAGGTATTCAATTTAGATAATTGGTAATTTAAAGGCGAGAAATTTGATAGTATGGATTTTATGATTATAATATTGAGTTAAAAGATGGTAAAATATAAAGATAAATACATTTTGTGTTGAACAAATGATAAGATATTTGAAGGGAGTTTTTAGTGATGAGAATAGAAGAAAAAGTAGAAGAGATGACAGATGTACAAATAAAAGAGGACTTAAAAGAAAGAAATGAAACATTATATGAGGAAGAATTACACCTTGATGATGATATAGAAACTAAAGGCGAACTTGTAGATTTAAGAGAAGCTAAAGAAGAAAAAGAAAAATTAAGAGAAGATAAGAAAAAAGATCATCACCATCATATATTATAATTAATAAGATAAAGTTGAGTGAGAATATTTTAGAGTCATATTATTTTAATATGGCTCTTGTTTTTTTTGTATAAATATGGGTAAATTAAACTTAGGTAAAAGAATTTTAAAAAATTATATATAAATTCCTGTGGATAACTTTTTGCAAAAGTTATCCACAGGAGAAAAAATAAGTTGAGGTGAAAACAAATGAAGGCAGAAATTTTAGCAATAGGAACAGAAATTTTACTTGGAGATATTGTAAATACTAATGCGCAGTATCTCTCACAAGAACTTGCAGCTATTGGAGTGGAAGTTTACCACCAAGCAGTTGTTGGAGATAATGAGGATAGAGTTATGGAAGAGTTTGATAGAGCTTTTGCAACTTGCGATATGATTATTACAACAGGAGGTCTTGGACCTACTGATGATGATCTAAGTAAGGAACTTGCAGCGAAATATTTTGGTAAAGAGCTTATTTTACATGAGCCATCTTTAGAAGCTTTAAAAGGCTACTTTGAAAAGAGTGGAAGAGCTGATAATATTTCAAAGTCTAATATGAAGCAAGTGTATTTCCCAAAAGATGCAATTGTTTTAGAAAATCCTAATGGAACTGCACCGGGTGCTATTATAAGTGGAGCGCCAAAAGAAATTTTAGCGGGAGAAGAGGAGACTGATGTAAAACAAAAATTTATAGTTGTTCTTCCAGGACCACCAAAAGAGATGAAACCAATGTTTGATAATCATGTTAAACCATTTTTACTTAAAAAGACTAATTCAATGCTTAAATCAAGAGTTTTAAGAGTATTTGGTGTTGGTGAGTCAGAGATGGAAAGACTAGTTAAACATTTAATAGATAATCAAACTAATCCAACTATCGCACCTTATGCAAAAGAAGTTGATTGTCTTCTTAGAATTACTGCTAAAGGTCAAGATGAGACAGAATGTGATGAGATAATTGAACCAGTAGCAAATGAAATTAAAAAAATTCTTGGTGATAATATTTATGCTGAGGGTGAAAACTGCTTAGAAAATGTTACTGCAAAACTTTTAATAGAAAAAAATCTTACTGTAAGTACAGCAGAGTCATGCACAGGTGGGCTTCTTGCTGGAACTCTTATAAATTATCCAGGGATTTCTGAGATTTTTATGGAGGGTGCAGTTACTTATAGTAACGAGGCTAAGATGAAAAGACTAGGAGTTAAAAAAGAAACTTTAGATAAGTTTGGAGCTGTTAGTGAGGAAACTGCAAGAGAAATGGCAGAGGGAATTGCAAAAGTTAGTGGTACTAATATAGGGGTTTCAACAACAGGGATTGCAGGCCCAAGTGGTGGAACACAGGAGAAGCCAGTAGGGCTTGTATATGTGGGTCTTTGTATAAATGGTGAAACTAAGGTTAAAAAGCTTAATTTATTTGGAAATAGAGAAAGAGTTAGAAGAAGAACCGTTTTAGAAGCTATTGATTGGATTAGAAGAGAAATTAAATAGAAAAATATGGTAAAATATAAATAAGTGATTTTTATAAAAAATAACTCTAAGCTTTGCTTAGAGTTATTTAAATAAATGGGATAGTAAAATACAAATAAAAGAGCAATCTTCAGAGAAGAGGTTTCTCTAAAGATTGCTATAAAAATAAAATGGGGGAGAGGCTATTATAAGATTGAAGCTTATTGCCTCACTAATAAGTATCACCAAAATAAAAATATATATACATTTTAATAATAAATTTAAAAAAAATTATTAAGTAACATAATTTGTAAATAAAAAGTTTCTAATAGTTTAATAAAAAGTTTTTAAGATATAAAATAGTATTAGGTAAAATATAAATAGAATATAATCAAATTTGATTTAGGGGGACAACCAAATAATGAAAATAAAAAGAGGACCAATTTTAAGGGCAAGTTTATTCTTTCTTTTTATAATGGTTTGGCCAATGGTAGGTGGATTTATAGTAGGACCATTTATACCAGCGACAACATCATATCCAGTAAGATTAATCATATCTCACATAATAATGTTTATACTTCCAGCGATAGGTTATGTATTAGTAACAAGACAAAAATTCAAAAGAGTTTTTAAATTAAACAAAATAGGGTTAAAAGAAATTTTAATAGCTATTGTTATAGGATTTGTAGCACAACCAGTTATGAGCTTTTTTGCATATATAGCATCATTCTTCTTTACTAATGATGTTGCAGGGATGATGAATGATTTAAATAGTACACCTTTATGGATTATGATAATTATGATAGGTGTTACACCTTCAATTAGTGAAGAAATAACAATGAGGGGAATTATTTTATCAGGTTTTGATTTCAAGAACAAACATATAGCAGCGATAATGTCAGGTTTAGTTTTTGGGATAATTCATATGAACCCACATCAATTCCTTTATGCATTTGTAATGGGAGTTATTTTTGGCTATATGGTAAGAGCCGCTAATAGTATATTTGTAGCCATGATAGCGCACTTTACTATTAATACATCACAACTTCTTCTTCAAAGAGCTTTAACATCATTTCAAGATGTTGTTAGTGAGAGTGGTGTTAGTACATCAGAACATCTAGATCCGCAACAAGCTATGGATATGCTTAATTCAGTAGGATTTGGAGAGAAGATAGCACTAGGATGTTTCTATGGTGCAATAGCAATTGTAGGGTTCTTTATCATAAGAGCACTTATTAATGTTCTAGAAAAATCAAGAGTTAAGAGAACTAGGTATGAAATAGAAAAAAATTCACCAGTAGGAGAATATGCTAGACTTGAAGATATAGATAGTAGAATGGATCCAAGTTTTGGTATAGATACTATGAAAGAGTATGGTCGTACTAGAGAAGAGATTAAAAATGAAAAACTATTTAATATACCATTCATTTTAGGGATAGTAGTATTTATTGTACTTATGGTTGTTAATATGAGTATATAAGTACAAAAATAAAAATAGTCTGAGCCCTACGGGCTCAGACTATTTTTTATAGGTTATTTAATAACAAATTTATAACCTGCAAATGTTTTTTTATATTCAATTGTAGCAACAGAAAATAATTTAGCTAAGCTATTTTCAACAACTATTGTAAATCCTTTATCTGTAACTACCACATCATCATCCTTTTGTTCATCCAGAACAATATCCCAATTGATGCCATGTCATGAATAACCATTACTTTTAATCCTTATAGTATTTGTTTTAGCATTAGCATTATCAATCATTTTTTGCAATTCTTTTACTGCATTATAGTGAACTTTGATTACCATATAAAATCACCTCCAAATGTCAAAATATATCATATTAAAATAATACAACATTTTAGAGAATAATGCCTAATTAAAGTAAATTCAACAATTGTTAATTAGACTAACGAACTGAAATTATATAACCGTTTATAGTTTTTCTACATTCAATAAGAGCGGTAGCAGCTACACTAGACATACTAGAACTTACAATTATTTCAAATCCTTTATCAATGTATAAAAGATCATCATTTTTTCGTTCATCCAGAACGATTTTATATCTACCATGTCAGCCACAGCCATCTTTTTTTAATCTAAGATATTTTTTGCTAGTAGAGTCACTTTTTAAAAGATTAGTTAGGTACTCAATTGCATTATCATGAATTTTCAATGTAATCACCTCTTTAATTTGAAGTAAAGTTTTAACTTTCTAATACATTGTATGTAAATATAATATATTAGTTATAAGCACATCTAAGAAAGGTTTAAAGCATCTTTATAACGACGATTTTGGATATAATATTCTTTTAATAATTCTTTTAAAGCTTTTTTTAATTCAACGAATTTGACGACTTTTTTTATAAGGTCTAAAAGTAAAATTTCCCACTCAGGAGTTTTTATATAATTATCATTTTCTATATAAAAAGTAAAAAAAGTCTTGAATGAATTTATAAGTGATGAATTCATTTGTTCTAGTGTTTGAGAATTATTTAAATTTAGCAAAGTTGATTTTAATATTGTTTTATTATTAGTTTCAAAGTTAATCAAAGCTATAATTAGAGCGTCTGGAGTAATAATACGATGATCAGCTATATCAGTATTAATTTCTAAATATTCATAGGCTATGTCATAATCTTTCAATCTATAATATGACCATGCAAGAAGTGAGTTAATATGTTCTGTAAAATGTATATTTTTTAGTTTTTTAGATATTCGTAATGATTTTTTTAAATAAATAATAGCATCAGTATAATTATCTAAAAGAAAATAAACCTCAGCTATTTTTTCATATGAATTCATTATGCTAATTATATTTCCATCTTGAACATATAAATTCAAAGCTTTTTTTATACTATCATAAGCTTTTATAGCATTATTTTCTAGCATATAAGAATAAGACAACCAATAATAGCAATGTCCAAGCTCGTGATAATTTAAAGCATTTTTTATGTAGGTTTTACCAAGTGTTGTATCACCTGATAAGCTTAAAATATCAACTCCTATATAAAAGTTATACATAGATTTTTGTTTTTCAGAAAGTAAATCAAATGCAGATTGAAGAAAAGAACTTGAGGATTCAAATTTTTTTCTGTGAGGAGTAGAACAGTATCTAGCTAGCTTAGCAAGAAAATAATCAATTATAAGGGGAGAGGCTAAAAATTCATTTTCTATTTTTTCAAGTTTTGAAAATAAATTAGATGTTAAATCAAATTCATTGAAAATTAAGTTATCAAAAAAAATTTCAAGAGCAGTTTTTTTTTCATTTATAAAGATTTCAGAATCATTGTATTTTAAACCAAGTTTATTAAAAATTATAGAGATAACATCATCACTAGGTAAAAATTCACCACTTTCAATACGGCTTAAGTAGGAGGGAACACAAATTCCTTTAGCTAAAGATTTTTGACTTATATTTTTTTTCAATCTATTTAATTTTATTATTGAGCCTATTATTTTTTGATTGTTTTTATATAAAATATTATTCATAAAAAAATAACTCCTTATTAAAGTAAAGTAATATTAATTAAAGTAATATTATCAGTAAAATATTTATATTACAATAAATTTATTATATGTTATAAAAATTATATAATGGAAATTTTATACATAAATTACAAAAAAAGATTTACACATAAGCTTATAAATGATAATATTGAAATATATGGTAACGATACCGGAAGGAGTGAATTAATGAATATAAAAGACATTGCTAAAGTTGCAGGAGTTAGTGTTAGTACAGTTTCAAGAGTTTTAAATAATAGTGAAGAAGTTAGCGAGAGTACAAGAAAAAATATTTTGGATATTATTAAAGAATATAATTATATTCCTAATAACAGTGCGAGAAATTTAAAACTTATAAAAAGTAATACAATAGGAGTTTTAGTTGATAGTGGATACAATCCATTTTTTTATGAACTTATAAATATTATGAATGTAGGTCTTTTAAATAAAAATTTGAAAATGGTAGCTCAATTTATAGATAGTAGAGAAGATAGTTTGTTTTTTATTAGGGAATTTATAAAAGAAAAAAGATTAGATGGATTAATTTGCGTAGGAATTAATTTTAGTAATGTGGATATTCAAATAATTAAGAATATAAAGACACCGATAGTTGGTATCTCTTCAAATATTCCAATAGAGTTTCAAGATTATATCTCAAGTATAAATATAGATGATTTTACATCGACGTATGATGCAGTTAAATATTTGATAAATTTAGGGCATAAAGACATTGGAATAATAGGTTCTGTATCTGAAGATGATAAATGTGGAAATATGAGAATGAAGGGGTATGAACAAGCGCATAAAGATTTAAATATAAGACTGAAGAAAACGTTTAAGGAGTTTGGTAACTATACGTTTGAAACAGGCTATAGTGCAATGAAAAAACTACTTATGAAGAAAAAAATTCCGACAGCAGTTTTTGTTATATCAGATATTATGGCTGTAGGAGCTGCAAAAGCTTGTAAGGAAATGGGATTTGAAATTCCAAAAGATATTTCGATAATGGGATTTGATGGAATTGATTATACGAAGTACTATAATCCTTCTATTACAACTGTAAAGCAACCTTTTGAGTATATGGCAAAAGAAGGTGTACAGTTGATATATGAATTAGTAAGTGAAAATGCAAAGCATAAAAATTTAGTTTTTGAAACAACAATTTTGCAAAGAGAGTCAGTTGAAAAAAATTTAAGGTAAGGGTGAGTTATATGAGTAAAAAATATGGTCAAGTTAAAAGATATGTTAAAAATAGTCCAATTAAAACAGATATAGTGGTTGAGGTGTTAGAAAAACATTCAATGGCAGAATTAGAAATTCTAAGTCATAAAGAAACTGAGGAATGTTCAATTTTAAGTTTAAAAATGGCAGATGAAGATTTTGTTTGGGGACTTGGTGAAAATGTAAGAGGATTAAATAAAAGAGGATTTGTTTATGAGAGTTTTTGTAGTGATGATCCAAATCATGCAGAAGATAAAAGATCTTTGTATGGAGCGCATAATTTCTTTATTTTAGATGGAGAAGAGAAATTTGGAGTTTATATTGATTTTGCGGGGAAAGTAACTTTTGATGTTGGTTATTCAAAGAGTGATGAGCTAAATATAAGTGTTTTAGGAAAAGATTTTGAAGTTTATTTAATTAAAGGTGAGGCGCTACGGGAAATAACAAAAATATTCTTAAATCTAGTGGGTAAATCATATTTACCACCAAAATGGGCTTTTGGGTATATGCAAAGTAGATGGAGCTACCCAACAGGAGAAGCTGTTTTAAATATAGCTGATAATTTTGTGGAAAAAGAAATTCCTTGTGATGGAATATGTTTAGATTTAGATTATATGGATGATTTCAAAGATTTTAGTTTAAGTAATGAAAGATTCCCTAATTTTGAAAAGTTAACTTATGATTTAAAAGAAAAGGGGGTAAAAATAATTCCAATCATAGATGCCGGAGTAAAGATAGAGAAAGATTATGATATTTATGAAGAGGGAATAAAAAATGATTATTTTGTAAAAGACATTGATGGGAAAAATTTTGTTGCAGCAGTGTGGCCAGGAAAAGTTCATTTCCCAGATTTCTTGAATTCAAAGGCTAGAAGTTGGTTTGGGGAAAAATATAAAAAACTTATAGATTTAGGTGTTGAGGGCTTTTGGAATGATATGAATGAGCCAGCAATTTTTTATAGTGAAACAGGACTTGAAAATGCTTTTAAAAAGATAGATGAGTTAAAAGGACAAGAGTTAAATATCAATGGATTCTTTGCTTTAAAAGATGCAGTATTAGGTATTAGCAACAGTGATGATGATTATAGGGCAATGCACCATGATATGGATGGAGAGAAAGTTAATCATTATGATGTCCATAATTTATATGGCTACAATATGACAAAAGCAGCAGCTGAAGGTTTTGAAAAAATAGATGAAAATAAGAGATATTTACTATTTTCAAGAGCATCATCTATAGGGATGCATAGATATGGTGGAATTTGGACTGGGGATAACTGTTCATGGTGGTCACATTTAAAACTTAATATAAGTATGATGCCATCATTAAATATGTGTGGGTTTATATATAGTGGAGCTGATACTGGTGGGTTTGGTTCAAATGCAGATTCAGAGCTTATTTCAAGATGGAATCAATTTAGTATTTTTGCACCATTATATAGAAATCATTCAGCCCTTGGAACAAGAAGCCAAGAACCATTCTCTTATGATATAAAAACTGAAAATATAGTTAAAAATGCTATAAAGTTTAGATATGCAATGATACCTTATTTATATTCAGAGTTTATGAAAGCTAGAAATACATCTGACATGCTTATTGCACCACTTGCTTTTGAGTATGATGATAGCTTTGCTAAATCAGTAGAAGATCAATTATTAATTGGCGATAGTTTAATGATTGCTCCGGTTTGTGAAGCAAATAAAAAAGGTAGATATGTATATTTACCAGATAAAATGGCTTTGTGGAAAGTTAAAAAATATAATGATGTAAGCTTAGAAAAAGTAGAAAAAGGGCATCATTACATGGATATTGCACTTGATGAATTTGCAATATTTATAAGAAAAAATAAATTGTTCATTTTAGGCAAGTCAGCTCAATCAACAGAGAAATTAAATATGGAAGAATTAAATCTAGTTGGTTATGTTGAGGATAGGGCAACTTATAAATTATATTCAGATGATGGTATAAGCAAAGATATGACAGGTGCTAATGAGATGACTATAAATGTGGAAATAGTAAATGAAGATTGTAAAGTAGAAATATTAAAGAAAGTAGATGAATTAAAAATAGTAAATATAAATATTATGACATCAACAGGTAAAGTTATTGAGAAAAAAATAGAATTCTAAAAGGGGGATTTAGGGTGCTAACTTCAAAAGAAATAAAAACTATTGATGATAAATATTATTATGAAGAAAATGATTTAGGTTTGGAAATTAAAAATAATAATTTTATTTTTAAGCTTTGGTCACCTTTAGCTAAAAGTGCTATTTTGAAAATTTATGATAAGTATAACTCACAGGAATTTATTGCTTATGATATGAAACAAGAAAATGGAGTATTTTTTGTAAGTATAAATCAAAATATAGAGGATAAATTTTATACCTTTAGTGTAGAAATCAATGGAGAAGTAAAAGAGTTAGTTGATCCATATGCTAGGGCAGTTTCTATAAATGGATTAAAAGGTGTAGTAGTAGATATGAGCAAGACAAATCCAAAAGGATTTGAAATGGATTCTTTTAAAGGTGTGAAAAATCCTTGCGATAGCATTATTTGCGAAATAAGCATCAGAGATATATCCATTGATGAATCATCTAAGTTGAAAAGTAAAGGGAAGTTTTTAGCTTTAACAGAAATACAAGAAGGTGAGTTTAAAGAGTTAACAGGAATAAGTCACATCAAAGAAATGGGATTTACACATGTCCAGATAATGCCTTTTTATGATTTTGCTAGTATAGATGAAAGACTAACTTGTGATGATGAATGTATAAATAATAGACCTTATAATTGGGGATATGACCCTCAAAATTATAATGCTGTAGAGGGAAGTTATAGCACTAATCCTTATAATCCAATTACAAGAATAAAGGAAGCTAAAAAGATGATTCAAGCAATTCATAATCAAGGAATAGGTGTGATTATGGATGTTGTTTACAATCATTTATTTGAACAAGAAAAATCAAGTTTTCATGTTAGTATGCCGGGATATTTTTTTAGGTACAAAAATGGCGAATTGAATGATGAGACAGGTTGTGGAAATGTTTTTGCATCAGAAAATAAAATGGCAAGAAAGTTTATTGTAGATTCGGTTAAGTTTTGGGTAAAAGAATACAAAGTAGATGGATTTAGATTTGATCTTATGGGGCTTATTGATATTGATACAATGAGGGAAGTAAGAGATGAATTGAAAAAAATTAATCCTAATATTCTTATAATTGGCGAAGGTTGGGACATGGAATCACTACTTTTAAAAGAGAAAAAAGCTACTCAAAAAAATGCGCAAAATCTTAAGGGGGTAGCATTTTTCAACGACACAATGCGAAATTCATTAAGAGGTAGTGAGTTTGTTGAAGGTGATAAAGGATATTTATGTGGTGGTTTTAAAAAGAAGATAGAAGTTCAAAAAAGTATAGTTGGAGGAAGTGATTATTCAGAGGATATAAGCCTTTGGGGAAATACTTTATCTAATCAGGTTGTTAATTATGTTGAGTGTCATGATAATTATACATTTAGAGACAAAATTGCAATGGAGGGAATAAAAGAAAGTGAGCTTATAGAGTATCAAAAGTTAAGCTTAGCAATAGTTATTTTCTCTCAAGGTATACCATTTATGCAAATAGGACAAGAGTTTCTAAGAAGTAAGCAAGGTGTTGAAAATTCTTATAATTCATCTGATTTTATAAATAAAGTAGACTGGACTAATAAGGAAAAGTATATTGATGGTGTTTTATATATTAAAGGACTTATAGAACTTAGAAAATCTAGTAATTTATTTAAACTTGAAAGCATAGATGATATAAAAGGTGCAATTAAATTTATAAAAACAGTAGATTCATGTATAGCATATACAATTGAATATAAGGACGAAAAAATATTAATTGCTTATAATGCTAATTCTAGTGATTATTCTATTGATTTAGATAAAGAAGTTGAAGGGACGGTTTTAGTAAATAAATTTGCAGTAGATGTAAATGGGATAGAAAACTTTAAAACAAAAAATATAATAGTTAAAGGTATTTCAACATTTGTAGCAAGTATAAAATAATTTCATGTAATAAAAAATTTTACTTAGATAGCTTTAGATACAAAGCTATCTAATATTTTAGCTATAAATGGAGAGTTGAATTTGAACGATGAGTTGAAGAAAAAATTAAAAGCTATTGCGTGGCCAATTTTAATTAAAAAAAGATTGGCTTCAAAAGCTTGGTGTGGCAAGTAATTTGTTGCAAGTAATTTGTAGGAAGGCATTAATTAAGTAGAATTTTAGAATAACTAAAATAGAAGTCTATATTATAAAGTAGAAAGTATTGAAATTTTATAAAAAGGGTGAATTTATGATTAAAGTTGAAAATTTAACTAAGAACTTTAAAATTAAGCAAAAAGATAGTGGGTTTAAAGGTGCTGTAAAATCACTGTTTTCCAATGATTTTATATTAAAAACAGCAGTTGAAAATATATCATTTGAAATAGGCAAGGGGGAGATAGTTGGTTATATAGGCTCAAATGGAGCGGGGAAGTCAACAACTATCAAAATGATGACAGGAATTTTAACGCCAACTTCAGGAGTAGTTTGTGTAAATGGAATAATTCCATATAAAGATAGAGAAAAAAACGCTAGAGATATTGGCGTGGTTTTTGGGCAAAGAACTCAGCTATGGTGGGATTTGGCGCTTTCAGAGACCTTTGCAATTTTAAAGGATATTTATTCTATTCCAAATGAAACATATGAGAAAAATATGAAGTTTTTAAATCAGGTCTTAGAACTAGAAGAATTTATAACAAGACCTGTAAGAACACTTTCTTTAGGTCAACGTATGAGAGCTGATTTAGCAGCATCACTTTTGCATAGCCCTAAAATTCTTTATTTAGATGAGCCAACGATAGGGCTTGATATAGTTGTTAAAGAAAGAGTGAGAGAAGCCATAAAGCAAATAAATAAAGAATATGAAACAACAATTATACTAACTACTCATGATTTGAGTGATATAGAAGAATTGTGCGAGAGAATAATAATAATTGATGAAGGTAAAAAATTATATGACGGAAGTTTAAAAGATATAAAATCAAAGTATGGTTATATGAATACAATTACTGGACAAGTCTCTGAGTGTGATGAAAATAAATTAAATCTTAATAAAGTATTTAATTTAGAAGAGGATGACTTGAGCACAATAATTGAGAATGGAAGAATAGTGGTTAAATTTAATAGAAACAAAGTAAGCAGTAGCAAGGTTTTATCAGAAGTGATGAAATGTGTAAATCTTTTAGATTTTACTTTAAAAGAAACAACAATAGATGAAATAATCAAAAAAATATATACAAAAGAGGTGTAAAATATGGAGTTTATAAAAGAATTTAAAACTTATTTTGCATTCTCTAAAGGAAATATGAAAACAGCAATTGCATATAAAGCTAATATTTTAATGGGGCTTATTGGTCAAATAATTTTAGTCACTGTGACTTTCTTTTTATGGAAAGCTATTTATAGCAGTTCCCTAGATGGGGTTATTAAAGGGTTTTCCCTTGAAGAAATGCTTATATACGTTATGATGAGTTTTATTGTTGGGATAATAACAAGTAGCAGTATTTCGTATGTAGTTGCAAGGGAAGTTAGGGATGGGTCAATAGCTATGAATCTTATAAAACCTATAAAGTTTAGAAGAAGGCTTGTTTTTATGGGAATTGGTGAATTTTTAATAAGTTTTATAACTATATTCTTACCCTCATTAATCTTGATAATTATTTATACAATACAACAAAATAGAAATATAAATGTTTTTTCTTTGATTTTGTTTTTTATTAGTGTATGTCTAGGGTTTTTAATAAACACATACTATAGTTATTTATTTGGATTATTAGCATTTAAATTTTATAATTTATGGGGGATTTCTCAGATTTCAAGCGCTTTAATTAGATTTATTTCAGGAATGCTTATTCCTCTTACATTTTTTCCGGATATGTTTCAAAAGATATTTGGATTACTACCATTTAGTTCAATAATATATATACCTACAATGATTTATCTTGGCAAACTTAGTCCTAGTGAGATTTTGATATCTATGATAATACAAGTTTTTTGGATTATTATATTTATAATTTTATCTAAGGTTATGTGGACAAAGCTTATAGATACATTAAGTATTCAGGGGGGATAATTTATGAAAAGGTATATAAGAATATATATTAAATTTTTACAGCAATATATAAAAACTTTAGTTGAATATAAAGAAGATTTTATATATGGGCTTATTGGATTTTTTTTAATTCAGTGTTCTTCAATTATTTTTATAGGATTAATATTTGAAAATATCCCAACGTTAGGTGGGTGGAGTTTTTATGAAATTATATTTATTTATGGTTTTTCACAGATTCCAAGAGGAATAGATCATATTTTCACTGATTATTTATGGATTTTTAGTAGTCATTCGATAGTGAATGGAGAATTTGATAGGTATCTTTTAAGACCTTTGAATCCTTTATTTCAGGTAATTGCACAAAGATTTCAACCAGAGGGGCTTGGTGAGTTAATTGTTGGATGTGTTTTAGTGGGGTATAGTTCTATAAGACTTGGAATTAGTTTTAAGTTAGCGTTTATTCCTTTATTCATAATAGCTCTAATTAGTGCAGTGTTTATTTATACAGGTATAAAACTTGCAACAACTGCAATTGCATTTTGGACAAAAACAAGTTTTAGACATCTTCAAATAAGTTATGAGTGTAGTAGTTTTGCTAAATATCCAGTTACTATTTATCCAAAGGCAATTAAAAGTTTACTAAGTTATGTAATCCCATTTGCTTTTACAAGTTATTATCCTTCAATTTATTTTTTAGGTAAGGGCAGTTTTGTGACATCAATTTTAAGTACTTTTATAGTTGCAGTTATAGTTATGACAATTGCATTGATAATTTGGAATAAAGGTGTTTCTATTTATGAAAGTGCAGGTAATTAAAAAAATATATAGAGAAGGGATGTACCATAAATTTAGGTACATCCCTATTTATATTAAAACTTTTCAAGATAAGAGTAAACTCTAAGGAGTTCTGAAGCACTCCAAGCTTGTGCGAAACATCCATGAGAACGAGTAGGGTTTAGTCCATCATAAATCTCAGCTATATGTCCAACACAACCTTCCCTAAGACAAGGTTCTAAGTATTCTAACATTTCATAAACTTCTTCCCTAGCAACTTTATTATGGTCATTAACTTTTAAATATGATATTAAGAATCCACCAAGAGGGAATGGCCAAACAGTCCCTTGGTGATAGGCCATATCCCTATTGAAATGACTTCCACCATAGTTTTCTTTAAATTCTTTATCATACTTACTTAAAGTTCTAAGTCCATAAGGGGTATAAAGTTCATTATAAACTTTATCTACAACTGCTTTTGATTTTTCTTTATCTAAAAGTGAGAATGGCATCATAATAACCCAAATTTGATTTGAACGAACTTGGTTGTCATAATATTTTCCAGATACAACATCTTTTAAACAATTCTCTTTTTCATTCCAAAATTTTTCATTGAAAGATATTTTTACTTTGTCGGCTAATTTTTCAAATTCAGAGAAGTCTTTGCCTAAAAGCTTAGAAAATTCGCTAGTTATTTTAAGTGCATTATACCAAAAAGCATTTATTTCAACAGGTTTTCCATGTCTTGGAGTTGGAAGAATTGTTTCAAATCTAACATCCATCCATGTTACTTGGTCATAACCACTTCCGGCATGAATTAAGTGATCTTTATCCATGTAAATGTCAAAATCAGTTCCTTTTTTGTACCATGTTAATATATCTAATATAGTTTCATAAGCCTCATTTTTTATAAATTTTAAATCATTTGACTCTTTATAATATTCATAAACTGCAAAAATATAAAGTAGTGCAGCATCAACAGTATTATAAAGTGGTGGATTATCTCCCTCTGGGAAAAGATTTGGCATAAGCCCATTTTTAGAGTATTTCATAAAACTTCTAAATATGTTTTTTGTGTCTTCAAATCTTTTAGTTGAGATACAAGAGCCAAGAATTGCAAACATAGTATCACGCCCCCAGTCTTCAAACCAAGGATAGCCAGCAATCACTGTTTTAGCTGATGTTGAATCTCTTTCACAGATAAACTGGTCACTTGCACGAGTGAGTGTTTTAGCTATATCGTGTGAAAAATTAGCAGTTTCAAGCAGATTTTTTTGTCTTGAAATTTCTGATTCAATTAGTGTATTAATATCCTCTTTTTCATTTGATAGGGATAAGATAATATAAAAATCTTTTTTTGTTTTTTTATCAACAGAGTAAGTGTAATTAATAAAACTTGTAGCATGTCCAACAGAATCTCTTCCATCAACTGCATCATAGGCAAAGTAAAAATCTTTTTCAAATTCAGGTTTATTTACAATTTTTTTAGAGTAATTAGTATCTACAAATAAATCGATACCATTTGCAGATAGTTTGTTTTCAAATTCAGTTATTTCTAAAATTGAAGAGGATGTTTTTCCTCTATCAGCAAATTGAAATAATGGTTTAAGTTCTAAATTGACTTCATTTTCAGAATTGTTTTCTATTACATATTTAATTCCAAGTGTATTTTTTTTATGAGCATAAACTATTGTTTTTTTTATTTTTATTCCATCAAAGAAGTAATCCCACTCTGGAAGGTACTCTTGTTTAAAAGCAAGAATGTTAGAAAAACCTTCTACATTTTTTGCGTGAGAAACATATTCTTGTGATGATAAATGGATCTTTTTTTCATTTATTAGTAAAGTTTCATCAATTTTATTTACTATATTTTTTCTAAGGTTAGGAGCTTTTAATGCAACTGTAAAGAGCGAGTGATCTCCTCTTGTAAGTGAGTTTGCAAGGGTTGTACTTGAGTATCCTCCAAGTCCATTAGTTAAAAGATAGCAATTTTGATTTGCTATTTTAAAGTCTTTAAAGTTATGTTTTCCATAAATAAATTTCAATTTAATTTCCCCCTAATATACGCAGTTTTAAAATTGATTTGATTGTAAGATAGGAAAATAGAAGTGTCAATATAGTACCTTATTTAAATGAATTTAAACAAAGTAAGAAATAATGAGGGGTTAGAGGAGTTTTAAGTTACATTTTACATTGAAATATGAGGAAATTGAGAAATTTAGGGTAAAAAAAGATATGTTAAGTGTAGTTATATGTACAATGTTTTACAACTAAAAAATTTGTATATTTAATTGACTATTTTTCTATGTAAAGGTATACTCTAATTAGAAATAAATGGTTAAAAAAGATAATAATGGAATTTTAAAAAGAGTGGGAGAAGTGGTTATGAGAAAGAGTGGAATAATTTTACCTATATTTTCACTGCCATCTAATTATGGTATAGGAACATTTGGTAAAGAAGCATATAAATTTGCTGATTTTTTAAAAAATTCAAATCAAAGTTACTGGCAGATATTACCGGTAGGGCCGACAAGTTATGGAGATTCACCATATCAATCTTTTTCAACATTTGCAGGAAATCCTTATTTTATCGATTTAGATTTACTTATAGAGGATGGACTTTTAGCTATTCCTGATATAGAGAAGTTTACTTTCGGAAACGATATCGATTTTGTAGATTATTCAACTATATATGAAAATCGATACAAGGTTTTAAAAATTGCATATGCTGCTAAAACAAAATTACTTGATAATGATATAAGTCTTTTCAGGGAAGAAAATAAAGCATGGTTAGAGGATTATACTTTATTCATGGCACTTAAAGATTATAATCAAGGAATTGCTTGGAATGAATGGGAATATGAAATTAAATTTAGAACTAAGCAAGGAATGCAAAAGTATAAAAAGCTATTGAAAGAAGAAATTGAATTTTATGTATTTTTACAATATCTCTTCTTTAAACAATGGAATAACTTGAAATTTTATGCAAATGAGAGAGGGATAGAAATTATAGGAGATATACCTATATATGTTGCACAAGATAGTGCAGATGTTTGGGCAAATCCAGGTTTATTTAAATTAGATAGTGAATTAAATCCTATAGAGGTAGCGGGATGTCCTCCAGATTCATTTTCAAATACTGGACAACTTTGGGGCAATCCAATTTATGATTGGGAAGAAATGAAAAATGAAAATTATAGGTGGTGGATAAATAGATTTAGAGAATCAGGAAAGATTTTTGACGTTATAAGAATAGATCATTTTAGAGGTTTTGAAAGTTATTGGTCAATACCTTTCGAAGATGAAACAGCTATAAATGGAGAATGGAAAAAAGGACCAGGGATAAAAGTTTTTGAGGCAATTAAAAAAGAACTTGGTGATGTAGAAGTAATTGCTGAAGATTTAGGTTATATAACACAGGAAGTTAGAAATCTTTTAGATGAATGTGGTTATCCAGGGATGAAAGTTTTACAATTTGCATTTGATCCAGAAGGTGATGGTGAGTATTTACCTCATAACTATACAGATAACTATGTGGTTTATACTGGTACTCATGACAACGATACCGTTAAAGGATGGTATGAATCACTGAGTAAAGAGGAACGAGATTTTTGCAATCAATATTCAGGTATGAAAAACTCAGATGATAATTGGGAATTTATAAAACTAGCAATGGCAAGTGTTGCTAATACAGCTATTATGCAAGTGCAAGATATATTAAATTCAGGTACAGAAGCTAGAATTAATACACCGTCAACATTGGGATGTAACTGGAAATGGAGATTAAGAAAAGACAGTTTATCTGAAGAAATTTCAAATAAATTAAGAAATTTAACAAGAACGTATAGAAGAGGGGAAGTTGAAGTGGAAATCTTAAAAGAAAAAGAAAATATGACTGGTCTTATTAAAAAAGAGTTGATAAATACTTATGGAAAATCTGCGAATGAAGCATCAATAGAAGAGATGCACAATATAGTTTCAAAAATAGCTATGAATCAGATATCTGAAAGATGGACTATTGCAAATGAAAAATTTAATCAAAATAGACATGTCTATTATTTATCAGCAGAATTTTTGGTTGGAAGAGCTATTCAAAATAATTTAATTTGTATGGGAATTTTTAATGAGTTCAAAGAGGCTTTAGCTGAGCTTTCATTTGATATAAATAATTTTGAAGAGATTGAAGATATGGCACTTGGGAATGGTGGACTTGGAAGACTTGCGGCTTGTTTTTTAGATAGTGCAGCTTCTTGTGATGTTCCTTTAAATGGTTATGGAATTAGATATAAGTATGGATTATTTAAACAAGTATTTGAGGATGGATTCCAAGTAGAAGAAGCTGATAATTGGACAAAGTATGGTGATAATTGGAGTGTTAGAAAATTTGAAGATGCAGTAAAAGTTAAATTTTCAGATTTAGAAGTTGTGGCAGTTCCTTATGATATGCCGATTATAGGATATGAAACAGAAAATATAGGAACACTTAGACTTTGGCAAAGTGAAGCAGTCGAAGATTTTAATTTTGGATTATTCAATGATAGCAAATATGACAGAGCTGTTATAGATAAAACTAGGGCAGAAAGTATTTCAGCAGTCTTATATCCAAATGATAATACTCAAAAGGGAAAAGTTTTAAGGTATAGACAGCAATATTTCTTTACGAGTGCTTCTATTCAAGATGCTATAAGAACTTATAAGTATGCGAACGGGAACGATTTCGAAAAGTTTGTAGAACTTAATGTTATACAGCTAAATGACACTCATCCAGTTATAGCAATTCCAGAATTCATAAGACTTATGAAACTTGAGGGGTTAAGTTTTAACAAAGCATTTGAAATGGCCAAAGAAATATTTAATTACACTAACCATACAGTTATGGCAGAAGCTTTAGAGAAATGGGATGTAAAACTTGTAAGAAGATATACACCTGAGATTGCAAAAATAATTTTAGAGATAGATAAAAAGCTTGTTAAAGAACTTACAGAATTAGGAGTTGAAAAAGAAAAGTTAGATGAATATAAGATAGTTTCAGGTGGATTAGTTCATATGGCTAGGATGGCAACTTATATTGGAAAGTATGTAAATGGAGTTGCACAAATTCATACAGAAATTTTAAAGAAAGATACTTTAAAAGAATGGTATGCACTTTATAGTGATAAGTTCCAAAATAAAACTAATGGTATAACTCAAAGAAGATGGCTTGCATCTTGTAATAAGGAGTTAACAAGTTTATTGACTGAACAGTTAGGTGATAATTCATTTATTAAAAATTTAGATAAATTAAAAGGCCTTGAGGGATTAGAAAACAATGATGAACTTTTAAATGAGTACATTGAAATTAAATCAGAGAAGAAAAGACAACTAATTGCTTATATAGAAAAGCATGAGGGAATTAAGTTATCAGAAGATTTTATATTTGATATTCAAATTAAGAGATTGCATGAGTATAAAAGACAATTTATGAATGCACTATCAATTCTTGATTTATATTACAGAATTAAAGATGGTAAGGTTAAAGATTTTTATCCAACGGCATTTATTTTTGGAGCAAAATCAGCACCAGGATATGCAAGAGCAAAAGCAATTATAAAACTTATAAATGAAATTGCAAATCTTATAAATAATGATGTAGAAGTAGCAGATAAAATGAAAGTTGTATTTGTTCAAAACTACAACGTTTCGTATGCTGAAAAATTAATACCAGCAGCAAATGTTTCAGAGCAAATTTCAACAGCTGGAACAGAGGCTTCGGGTACAGGTAATATGAAGTTTATGTTAAATGGAGCGGTAACTCTTGGAACTTATGATGGAGCTAATATAGAAATTGTTAGGGAAGCAGGAGAAGAAAATAACTATATATTTGGAGCAAGAGAAGAAGAAATTTTAGAAATAAAAGATACTTATGATCCAATGAGAATATATGAAGAAAATTTAAATATAAAAAGAGTTTTAGATACGCTAATAAATGGAACTTTAGAAGATGGAATGGATGATGAAGAAGGTGTTATAGAGGGAAGTTTTAAAGAATTATATAACTCGTTATTAAAGGGGACATCTTGGCATAAGGCTGATCATTATTTTATTTTAAATGATTTTGATAGATATTTTGAGGCTAGATTAAAGTTAAATAATGACTATAAGAATAAAAGAGATTTCTTTAAGAAATGTTTTATAAATAGTGTGAATGCAGGGTTCTTTAGTTCAGATAGAACAATAAGAGATTATGCAAAAAATATTTGGAAACTTTAAAATTGGTGTAAAAGAGTAAGTTATGAAATTTGATATATAGCTTAATTAAAAAATTTGGAGGGGATTTTATGAAGAGATTATTAGCTACGGCTCTTATAGCAATGACTACAGTAGGGTTTGTTGGATGTGGAGGCTCAGATGCTAGCAGTAAAGCTGGAAATTCTAGTGAGAGACAAGCAAGTATTAAAGTACAGGTAGAAGAGGCATGGCTTCCATATTATGAAGCGGCAAAAGAAAGAGTTTTAGCAAAAAATGAAGGTTCACAAATTGATTTTATAACAATAGGTTCATTTGATCATTTAGGAATTATAGATAACACAGACCCAACAAATAAGGATGTTGCAGATGTTTTTGCTTTTCCGCTTGATAGATTTGATGCACTTGCAAAAAATAATGTTTTGAGTGCAATAGATGCAAAAGCAATGTCTGAAAGAGTTGGAGGATTCAAAGACTTTGATGGTGGAATAGGAGGAAGTTTAAAAGTTCAAGATAATGAATACTTAGGTTTCCCTTATAATATAGAAACACTTATAGGATATGTAAATAAAGAAAATGCAGCAACTAAAAAAGTTGATATAAGCAAAAATATAGAGTTTTCAGAACTTAATTACGAGACATTATTATCTATGGTTCATGATTGTTGGTTTGGAGTAAGTTTTGCTAATAGTGCAGATTTTGAACTTTTAAGTAATGAGGGTGGAAAGTTTACAAGTGAAGCTACTAAGGCATGGGCTGATTTAGATGATAAAGAAAAAGCTTTATTTGAAAGTTTGTTTAAATATTGGAAAGAACATGAGACTAATAAGACTGATCTTTGGGATAAAAGTGCAGCAGGTGGATATTTAGATGAGGCGTTTAACACTGGTGGAAATTCTGCAATTAGAATAGATGGGCCTTGGGCTGCTCCAAATCTTGTTGAAAGAGTAGGAAGTGAAGAAAACTTAGAGGTTATTCCTTTAAATAAAATGACAGTTAACGGAAATGCATTACAACAATGGAAAGGCGGATGGGCTTTAGGTGTTAATGCTAGAGTTGAAGAAGATGAAGATAAACTTGCTCTTTCAGAAGTTTTTATAGAAGAATTAGTGAATCCAAAGTTTGCAAAAGATTTATTTAAACATACAGGGAAAATTTTAGAGAATGTTGAGTCTTCAGCTTATGAGGGAATAGATGTATTGAATAAAAAGGTTATAGATGCTACTTATGAGTCATATAATGCCTCTATTGCAAGACCATTATTTTCTGAGTATGGAGATGTATGGGGAGCATGGCAAAATGCTTTGTTATCATGGTCATCAACACAACCAAGTAATGCAGAGGAAGCATACAACCAAGTCCAAGCATCATTTAAAGCTATGATGGGGTCGATTAATAAGTAAATTTAAAGAAGAAATTTTAGCTTAGTGCTAGTGAGTTATTCTAGTGCTAAGTCTTTAAAAATAAGGAGGACATATTGAGAGATAGTATAGAATTAAGCAAAAAGAATTTTTATATCATTGTTATGTTGTGTGCAACTATCATTTTAATGGTTTCGCTTGAGACAATTTTAATGGTGAAAGATAATAATATGTTTGAACTTTGGACCAGTAATCCTAATTTAATAAATAAGATAAATATAAATGATGGACAAGAGACATACTCTATCTATCTAACAATGTGTCTTTCCATGTTTTTCATTAAAGTTATAACGCCTGTGGCTTTTGCTATAAATACTTATTTAGCACTTATTAAGCTGAGAATTAGTAAGTTATTTGTTCAAACTTGGGTGATTCTACTAATTGGATTATTTACATTTGTAGTTCTTATGGAAAAGTTTTATTCAATACTTTTTATTATTAATGCAGGTGCATATTTACTACTTGTTATTATGATGATTTATTTTTGGGTAGCAATTAATAAAAGAAAAAATGAGCAAATATTAGAAAGTATACAAAAGTCTTAGGGGGGATAAAGTGTGAGTTTAAATACAATTTTATATGATAATTTAAATAGAGAATATGAGAGAAAAAATTTATATCTATATGATATGGCAGTATTGCAAGAAAAAATAAAAGGTGCGGATGACTTAGAAAAAGATAAACTTAAAAAAGATTTGGTTGAATTAAAAAAGAATAAAAAAGATCATCCATATATTAAGAAATTAGAAATCTTTAAAAATAAAGAAAAAGAATTTAATGAAAAGCTTAAAAGTACATTAGAGGAAGTTAAAAGTGAAACAGGTGTTAAGTTGATTTTGAATCTTGAAAAAAGACTTAAAGCAGCTGAGTTAAAGAATAAGTTTTATAAAAGTTATGTTGATTTAACATATGATGCGAAACTTCTTTATGAGCAAAGTAGAATAGAACTTGAGCAAATCCCTAATATTTTGAAATCGGTAAAGATAGCCAAAAAAGATTTAAATGAAGCAGTTAAGAAAAAAGAAAAAGTAACTGAAAGTGAAGAAAAAAACTTTGCAAAAACCTTTGAAGTTTTTAAAAAAGAAGAAAAAATAATTAGAGATAAAGAAGTTGCTGAGTTTAAATTAAAGTTTAAGAGCAGACTTATTTCTGAAAAGGCAAAAAAGCAAGGAATAAAAAATTCTAAAAAGAGTTATAAAGATAGAGTTTTGATGAAATCTTTTGAGTCTAAGAAAAAATATAATGAAGAAATTATAAAAAATAAAAAATATGAATTATCCAAAGGGTTAAGAGAAAAAATTAGAAGTGTTGATATAAATGTTGATGATTTAAGAAGAAATTATCCAATAGAAGTTGAACGTTCAGTAGCAGTTAAAAGTTACTTTACTATTTTAACTCCAGGAATTGGACAACTATTGAATAAACAATATATAAAAGCAGCTTTATTGTTTTTTGGAACTTTATATACGTATTTAATTGCAGTTCCGTATTCATTAGGGTATGGAAATTATAAGGGGGATGGGGTTGCAGGGCTTATCACTTTAGCAGAAGGTGGTAAACGATTAGATAGATCGATAATTTTTATGATCGAAGGTCTTATATCAATAGCATTTTTAACAATAGCATTTGCTATCATACTTTTAGCATTCAAAGATGCACTAAAGGTTGAAAAAGAGCAGATAAAAGGTATTAGGTCTTATTCATGGTGTGAAACAAAACAAGTTTTATTTGAGGATGGAATTCCTTATATAGTTTCAATGCCAGCACTTATTATAACTATATTTATTGTATTTATACCTATAGCTACAACAATTATTTTATCATTTACAGGAATGGATCCGAATCATCAGGCAAAGTTTGGTTGGGAAGGACTTGCAAATTATGCAGTATTGATTACCGGAGAAGGAATGATTGGTTCAATATTCTGGAAGATATTTAAATGGACAATAGTTTGGACTATAGGAGCAACAACTTTAGGGATTTTTATAGGTTTTTCATTAGCACTTATATTAAATAATGATAGAGTAAAAGGAAAGGTTTTCTTTAGATCTATTTATCTTTTACCTTGGGCAGTACCAGCGTTTATAACAATTATCTTCTTTAGTATATTATCTTCACCAGATGGAGCAATTACTCAAATGGTTCAAGAAATTTTCGGAACTACAGTTTCGATAAAGAATGATCCAACAATATCAAAGATTATGCTTATATGTATCCAAGCGTGGCTTGGAAGTTCATATGTGTTCCTTTTATCAACAGGAGTTCTTCAATCTATAAATAGTGAGCTTTATGAGGCTGCGGAAATAGATGGTGCAAGTTCATTTAGAAAACTTACAAAAATAACAATACCAATGGTATTATTCCAAACAGCGCCACTTTTAGTAGGTCAGTATACATTTAACTTTAATAACTTTTCAAATATTTATTTGTTTAATGGTGGGGGACCTTTTAATCCAGTTGAGTATGGAAATTTAGCAGGAGAAACTGATATTCTTATTTCTTATATATATAAATTGATTATGGAAAATCAAGAGCAAGCAATAGGAGCGGCAGTTAGTATTATTATATCAATTGGACTTATGATTGTTGCATATATGGGATTCAGTAGAACAAAAGCATTTAAAAAGGAGAGCTAAGTAATGAGGATATTTAAAAAGAAAAAGAAAAGTGATTTATATTTATCAGATAAACCTCCTTTAACTCTTTTAGGGAAATTTGGGTTAGGTTTATCTTATGGAATACTTATATTTTGGTCATTAGTTATATTATGGCCACTTTCAAAACTTGTGCTAGCTTCTTTTAATGGTGATCAAGGAAAATATTTAATGCTAAATGGTGGATTTTCATTTAGTCTGAAACATTTTGATTATCTTTTAAATGATACGCTTTACCTAACTTGGATGAAAAATACTATTTTTATAAGTTGTATTACAGCAGTTATAACGGTTATAGTAGTTTCCTTCACAGGATATGCTTATTCAAGATATAGATTTAAAGGGAAAAGGATGTCACTTATGGGGATTATGCTTATACAAACTATTCCAAGTTTTGCAGGAATAGTAGCATATTTTACAATGCATTCTATTATTGAGGCAGCTATACCAGGATTTTCAAGGAAAATGATGCTTATTTTAATTTATGCAGGCGGTGGTATAGCGGGAAATACATTTATTTTAAAAGGGTATTTAGATTCCATCTCAACAGAGCTTGATGATGCTGCGAGAATAGATGGATGTTCTAGTATGAAAATATATAGACTTATAATTATGCCAATAGCAAGACCAATACTTTCGATAATAGCTCTTTGGTCATTTATAGGACCGTTTATGGATTATATGCTTCCTAAAATATTATTAACTAATCCAGAGTCATATACTCTTGCAGCAGGGCTATTTACACTTACAAATGATATGAGAACTATGAATGAACCTGCATTTGCAGCAGGGGCATTACTTACAGCAGTTCCAATAGTAATAATGTTTTTAGCACTACAAAAACATTTAGTATCAGGGCTTTCAAGTGGTGCAACTAAGGGATAGGAGTGAATTTTATGAAGATAGGATTAAATAATATAGGTAAAAAATATGAGAGTAGAGAAGATTTTACTTTAAGAAATATAAATTTAGAAATTGATGATAAAGATTTTTGTGTAATTCTTGGGCCTTCAGGATGTGGTAAAACTACACTTTTAAGAATGATAGCAGGGCTTAACTCTATTACAGAGGGTGATTTAGTATTTGGAGAAAAGAGAGTTAATAAGCTTGCTTCAAAAGATAGAGATATAGCAATGGTTTTCCAAAGTTATGCTTTATATCCTCACATGAGTGTTTATGATAATATGGCATTTTCCTTAAGTATGAGAAAAGAGAGAAAAAATTTAATTGATGAAAGGGTTAGAGATGCAGCAAAACTTTTACAAATAGAAAATTATTTGCATTGTAAACCATCAGATATTTCAGGAGGACAAAGACAAAGAGTTGCACTTGGCAGAGCTATTGTTAGAAAATCTAAAGTATTTTTAATGGATGAGCCGTTATCAAATCTTGATGCAAAATTAAGAGAACATATGAGGGTAGAATTAGTTAAAATTCATAAACAGTTAGAAACAACAACTATTTATGTAACTCATGATCAAGTTGAAGCTATGACAATGGCTACAAAGATAGTTCTTATGAATGATGGAAAAATACAACAGGTTGGAAGACCTTACGATTTTTACAATAAACCAGAAAATATGTTTGTTGCAAAATTTATAGGATCTCCTACTATCAACATGATAGAGGGAAATATGAAGAACGGGATATTTATATCTAGTGATGGATTAGTTAAGGTTAAACCAGGAAAAGAAGATATAAAGTCATTAGAAAAATATGAAGGGAAAAAAGTTCATTTAGGCATTCGTTCAGAGAGATTTACAAGTGGTCAAGCAAAAGGTGGCTTTGAATGCTTGATTGATGTTATAGAAGTTTTAGGTAAAGAAAAAACTTTATTTGTAAAACTTAATAGTGGTAAAGAAATTGTGATAACAGTACCAGGACATTATGAATATGAAGTTGGAGAAAAGCATAATTTTGGACTTGATTTAGAAGCACTACATTTCTTTGATGATAAAACAAAAAATAGAATAAATTAAAATAAAAAACCTCTTAGCAATGCTAAGAGGTTTTTAAAATTAAAGATAAATTAAATAGTGTTATATATTTATTTTTTTAGCGACAATAAAATAAAATATATTTTAGGTTCTAGGGGGAGTCAATAGATTAATTATCTATTACCCATTATATTTGAAAAAATACTCTTTGTTGAAATTGCCTTTTGCAAGTTTTCAATATGAGTTTTTATCTTACTAATTTGTGTCTGACTAAGATTTTTATTAGTTTCAACCTTAGCCTCTTTTTGAGTTAATTTGCTATCAAAAGTAGCTTTGATTTGAGTAGCTGTTTGTCCATCTTTTAAAGCTTTTTGAATCCAACCAACGTTACTCACATGATTAAATGCTGGATTGTGATCAATTTTTGCATCAACATGTTTTTCTATTTTTGATAAATTCTCTGATTTTATTTTTCCAGACTTAACAAGTGATTCAAGATGTGCATTTGCCTCAGTTGTAATAGCTTGTTTAGCTTGGTCTAAAGTTTTACCTGCATCAACTTGTTCTCTGATTTTATGAACCATACCCTCATTTATAAATACATCATGACCTTTTGCAACTTCTTTTTTGACTATATCAATTCTTTTAGTTGCCTGTTCTTGTGTAATTTTTTTAGCTGAAAGATTTTTATTAATAGTAACTTCTTTTGAACTTATTAAAGAAGATTCAGCTTGCGCTAAAGTTTTTCCAGCATCTAAATCCTTTTTAACCTGTCCATTTGCTATAACACCTTTAAGAATATCGTGCTTTTCCATATGTTTTGCAAAAGCTTGTTCTCTTTTAGTAGCCTGTTCTTGTGTTATTTTTTTTGAACTTACTAAATCATTTGTTTTAGTATTAAAGTTTGAAACAAGTGTAGCTTTTATTTGGCTAACTGTTTTTCCAGCTTCAAGCTGAGCTTTTATCCAACCATAGTTAACACCTTCTCTAGGTGCTTTATGTTCCTTTGTTGCAGTAGTTGCTACACTAGCAGTAGTACTAGTAGCTGGCTTAGCTGTTGCAGTAGTTGCTGCACTAGTTTTAGTAGTTGCACTAGTTGTAGCTGTTGATGTATTAGTTTGTGTTGTAGGAACTTTGCTTGTTGGAGTTGTAGTAACTCCACTAGCATAAGCACTAGTACCAACTGCCCCTACCATAGCCCCAGTCATTAATAAACTGATTAATTTTTTATTCATATTGAACACCTCTTCATTTGTTATTTAGAAAATTAATTCCTATCATTCTCAATTTTATATTGGTTGTTTCTTGTCTCTCACAAATACTATATTAAACCTGTAAAATATAATTCGGATGAAAGCAATGTGAATTTCGAGTGAAAAGAAATAGAAAAAATTAAAAGGGTATTTATTTTACCTTTTTTAAAAATTGTGTTATTATAGTATATAGAAAGACGCAAAAAAATGAAAAATACTATTAAACAAAAGAGGAGAATATATATTATGTTAGATCAAAAAACAATAGATATCGTAAAAAGTACAGTTCCAGCTTTAAGAGCACATGGAGAAGAAATTACAAAAGTATTTTATGAGAACTTATTTAAAGAACATCCAGAAGTTGCACCAATGTTTGATATGCACAAACAAAAAACAGGAGAGCAGCCAAAGGCTCTAGCTATGGCAATACTTGCAGCAGCAGAGAATATAGATAAGCTTGAAACAATACTTCCAGCAGTAAATAGTATCGGGCGTAAACATGTAAATACTAATGTTAAACCTGAGCACTATCCAATAGTAGGACAAGGAGTTCTTAGTGCTATTAAAATAGTTTTAGGAGATGCTGCAACTGATGAAGTTATAGAAGCTTGGGGAAAAGCTTATGGAGAAATAGCTAAAGTATTTATCGGTGTAGAAGCTGATATGTATGCAGCAAAATAATTAGAATAGAAATTATAAAGCCTCTAGTTGGACTTGTCCAACTAGAGGCTTTTTTTATAATTACATTATATTTGAGAATAGTCTAAAGATTGATTCTACAAATTTAGTTTTCTTAGACCTTGCAGCGAATACTTCTTTAGTTAAAAGCTTACAGTCTTTTAGGTCTTCATCAAATTTATCTTCAAGTTCTTTAGTTTTAGCACAGCTATAAATAACTGCATTTGTCTCAAAGTTAAGTGAGAAACTTCTAACATCCATATTAGCAGTACCAACGCTACACATATTAGAATCTATAATCATAGTTTTAGAGTGAATAAATCCTTTTTGGTAAAGGTGAATATTTACTCCATAATCTAAAAGAATTCCGATATATGTGTTTGATACCCAAGGAATGAAGAAGTGATCTGGGCTACCAGGGAGCATTATATCAACTTGTATTCCTGAAAGTGATGCTATTTTAAGTGAATCTAAAATAGATGTATCAGGGATAAGGTAAGGTGTTTGAATACAAATTCTCTTAGTAGCTTTATTTATTAACTTCATATAAGTATTTTTTATATTATTTTTTTCAAAGTCAGGTCCAGAAGAAACTATTTGCATAGGAACTCTAGCTTCACTAGAATATTCTGGAGTAGAATCATAATTGAAATATTTTTGGTAGCTTGAATTTAGACATTCTTTACTTGTAAAGGTCCAATCAAGTAAGAAACGTTCTTCTAAATCATGTAATGCATCACCAGATATTTTAAGATTACAATCACGCCAATATCCAAGATGTCCTTCGCTAGCATATTCTTTTCCAATATTAAAACCACCAAGATAACCAACCTTTCCATCAATTAAAAGGAATTTTCTATGATTTCTATAATTAGCTCTAAGATTTATTTTTCTAAATATACTTGGGAAGAATACTTCAAATTTAACATTACTTTTTTTAAGTTTATGTAAGTATTCTTTTGAGATAAAGTTACCCATACCATCTACTTGAAGTCTTACTTCTAAACCAGCTTGTCCTTTAATGCAAAGTTCATCTAAAAGTTGCTCACCCCAAGAATCACTTCTGAAGATGTAGTATTGCATATGTATATAATTTTTAGCACCCTTAATTTCAGAAAGCATGCTTTCATAAAGGTCTTTGCCATCAAAAATAAAATCAACTAAATTATTTCTAGTATATAATGAATTACAGTTTTTATAATTCATTAGAATAACATCTTTGTTTAATTCAGATGATGTATTGTAATTTTGGTCATTTTTCATACTTTTAAAATAATTATTTTTATAAGTATCATCTAAAAATTTCTTTTTAAATCTTTTATCTTTACTTATACCTTGTCCAAGTAACATGTATAAGATTGCACCTGCAAATGGTAAGAATAGTAGTATAAGTAACCATGCCCAAGTTGAGGACACATCTTTTCTTTCAAAGAATATTAGAACGGTTATAAATAAAAGGTCTAAGATGATATCTAGACCAATAAGTCCAAGTACTATATAATGCATAAATTCCCCCTATGTTTTTTCTTTTGTTAAATACTTATTAATTATACAATAGAATTATCTTTTTATTTAGTGCTTATCAGAATTATTTGCAAAAAAATAAGAGTCGTATCATATACAAGCCTAAAAATAACATACAGGTATTATAATTTTAAGATATATCTTTAATTTCATAGCCTTTTGCTTCAAAAAGTTTTAATCTAAATATATCAGTATTTAAGGAACTAATTTTATGGTTCTCAATGTTTAATCAAAAGGGAGATGTTTAATATGTTAAAAAAATTTTTAGCCTATGTTCCATTTATAGTATTACCTCTTATAATTACATTAATTGCGATTCAATATATGCCTAGTGTTATACCAACACATTATGGATTTAATGGACAGGCAAACCAGTGGGGAAGTAAATACGAAACTTTAATAACTCCAATATTAACAATAGTTTTTTGTGCAATTATCATACCTATATCAATTTGGGCTAATGAAAAGGGAAAAAAACAAAATAAAGATAATACAAAAATTTTGACTGTGGCTAATATAGGAATAGTAGCTATATTTAATGTTGTAACATATGTATTTTTATATACAAGCTACAATAAGGTGGCTAATATAGGTGGAGGATTTGCAGGGCGTATTCCAATAATATTTGTAGGGATATTATTCTTAGTATTAGGAAACTATATGCCAAAAGCAAAATCAGGAATGGCAGTAGGAATAAGAACACGCGCTACAAGATCAGATGATGAGATTTGGACTAAAACTCAAAGAGTTGGTGGTAAATCAATGGTTATATTCTCACTAATATTTATTCCGATAGCTATAATGTTACCTGAGTATATATCAGTAGTAGTTTTAATAGTTGGAATGTTAATAGCAGCATTATACCCAACAATGTATGCTAATAAATTATATAAAGAAAAGTTTGGAAAGTAAGAATTAATAGTATTTGATGAAGTTGAGATAGATTTAAAAAGAATTTATGCAGGAATACTTTAATAATTGATGATTTGAATTTTGAGGGGATAATTAAATAGGTGCTGAAAGATTAAGTTTAGATATTTTCTAACTTAATCTTTTTTTTAGTTAACAAAGAAAACAATTAGGGGTGTTATGTCATATAGTATATAGAATTAATTTTTGTGAGGGATTCATATGGTAAATACAGGGCGATTGAAAGTCCACTGTTTTTTAGAAGATACTTATATACCAATAGCTAATGTTAAGGTTAGAATCTTTGAAAGTGATAAAGATTTTAATAATATTAAAGAGTTAAAGACTGTTTATACTAATGAGTCAGGTTATGTAGATAATATTATTTTAGAGTCAGCAGAACCTAATAATGCTAAGATAATGGGAGAAAAACCTTATGGGATATATAATATATATCTTTCAAAAGAGGGCTATAAAGGTTTGAATATAAAAGGTGTTCAGGTTTTTCCAAACAGAAAGGCTATACAAAGACATGGTTTAGAAAAAGGGGAAGAAGGAAAGTGTGCAGCAAAAACCCTTGTAATACCAGAGCACAAACAAGTTAAGCATGGTTGTTCTAAGTGTGTTAGCAGTAATACAAAAGTACAAACTTTGACGGTAGAAAAGGAAACATTAAAAAATAAAAAGAAGCTTAAAAAAAATAGGGAATTTGATATTGAAAAAAGTATGAGGGTTCTTGAAAGTGTGGAAATTCCACAATATATAACTGTCCATGATGGTGCACCAAGTAATTCATATGCACCTAATTATACTGTTGATTTTGTGGATTATATAAAGAATGTTGCAAGCTCTGAGCTTTATTCAACATGGAGTTCAAATGCACTTAGGGCTAATATATATTGTATAATTTCTTTTGCTTTAAATAGAGTTTATACAGAGTGGTATCCATCAAGAGGATATAATTTTGATATTACAAATGATACTGCTTATGATCAAGCTTTTTCTTATGGAAGGACAACTTATAATTCTATAAATACTATTGTAGACCAAATGTTTACAACATATATTCAAAGACAAGGACAAGAAGAACCACTTCTTGCAGAGTTCTGTAATGGTACAACATCTATATGTCCAAACTGGCTAAGTCAGTGGGGAAGTGAGTATCTTGCAGAAAATGGATATACACCATATGAGATTTTAACTTATTATTATGGAAATAATATAAATCTCGTTGAAGCCCAACAAGTTGCTGGTTACCCAAATTCCTATCCAGGTTATCAATTAAGCGTTGGTTCTAGTGGAGAGAATGTTAGAATTATACAACAACAGTTAAATGGAATAAGTGAAAACTATCCTGCTATCGCAAAGCTTTCAGAGGATGGTATATTTGGTCCAAAGACAGAGGCTTCAGTTAAGTCATTCCAAGAAGTTTTTGATTTACCTACAACGGGTATAGTTAATAGGGCTACATGGTATTCAATTTCTAGAGTTTTTGTTGGAGTTACAAAAGAGGCAGCGCTTCTACCTTAGTAAATATTCTAAAAATACAATTTAAATAGAAATTTATGGAAAGTAATAAATAAGTTCAATTTGAGATAGAACTAGAATACTAGACTGTTCATCAGACTGGGATATATAAAGTAAAGACTATTTCACAAAGGAAATTCCTTTGCTGAAATAGTCTTTTTAGTTTAAAAGTTAATTAAATACTTAACTTTTAAATATTTTCTATTGAAATAAAAAGTAAATAGTAAGAAGCTCTTACAAACCCTAAAAACTCTTCATCACAGTTTTTAAATGAATAAGTATCATTATAATAATCAAGTAAATCCTTTGTTATTTTTGGTGTTATAAACTTTGAGGAATCACTTGTGTTAGCTCCAATAGCTTTAACAGCTTTTAAAAATTTAAGTGCATTTTTAAAGTACTCAGTATATTTCATATGATTAATTTCTTTGCTAAAATCTTTATCTTTAAACACCCCATCTACAAGTTCTGTCAAAGTTTCTTTTGAATAATAATTTCTTGTAGCCTTAGCATCTACATTGTTTTTTGAAAATGCATAATTTAAAGAGGAATCAAGTTCTTTAAATGTATTTTCTGCAAAAGTAGAAAAAGCTAAAACACCATCAAAAGCTAGTCTTGATTTTAGTTTGTTTAAAAGTTCTTCAAGGTCAGTAATCCATTGGAAAGTAGCACTTGAAACTATCAAATCAAACTCATCAATAGGACAGTTATATTCTACATCAGCACATATGTATTCTATATTTTCAAAATCTTTTAACTTCTCTTTACAGGTAGCAATCATACCATGAGAAATATCTAATGCAGTAATCTTAGCATTTGGGAAAAGAGTTACAAGTTGCGTTGTTAGAAGACCAGTACCACAGCCTATTTCGAGGATTCTAGAGTAATCTTTTCTAGGAAGACTACTAACTAAGTGGTCTATCATAGCTTTTTGAACATTAGCATTTTCATCATATGTTTTTGAACCTTTAGAGAAGTTTTTTTTTATATCATCTTTCAACCTAAATTCCTCCGTTCCAAAGAGTGAGTAATGCCTTATAGCAAGTATCAGTATTTGAGTAAAAAGGCATATGAGCACAGTTATCTATTTTAAGTAATTTTTTATCTGTATCTAAGTTATCAAATATAAATTCTGCATGAGCAATAGGGGCTATGCTATCATTTTCCCCATGAATTATAAGCACTTTAGATTCAACAGTTGATAACTTATCTCTAAAATCACTTTCTACTAAATATTTTAGCCCAAATGAAAGGTTATTAATCTTAGTAGAATCAACTTTTAAAGGTTCAAATGGAAAGTTAGGCGTGTTATATATAAGACTTTTGTTAAAGTCATTTAACACAGCTTCTGGCTCACTAGCAAGCTTATCTATCATAAAACCTACAATTCTTTTGTTCCAACCCATTTTATAGTCAGGTGATTTGCAAAACTTTGGCATAGTAGATATAAAAGTTATAGAATTTATCTTATCTTTTATACTCTCATATGCTGAGAGCGTAATAAGTCCCCCCATTGACCAAGCTATTATTTCAAAGTTATCTAGTGAGTTATTATCTATAAATTTGATAAGTTTATCATCAAAATTTTTATTAGCATCGTTAAAGTCTATATAAAAAATGTTGTTATCTTTTTTTAGTAGTGAGATAAGTCTTTCAAAGTAGATTTCTCTACTAGACCAACCACCTATTATAAGTATATTTTGCATTATAAAATCATCCTTTTTTATGTAGGGTAGCAGTATACTACTTAATTACTATATTTAAGTAATATAATACAATAAATTTACCAATTTTGAATATAACTTTTTAAATTTTTATAAAAAGAAGTGTAGAATTAGTCTTTTTTCTTAAGAAAATATTATATTTAAATGGGTAAAAGTTTACATTAGAGGAAAGAGGAATAAAGAGAGAGGTCTTATAAATAATATTTAAAGAAAGTAATAAAAAATAGGAAACTTAAAGCTAGAAAATAATATATTAACTATTGTGTGGATTACTTATTAGAAAATGATTTATAGTAACAGGATTTATTTATATTAGTATTTAGGAGAGGTATTAGATGAGTCAGACGGTGATAAAAAGAAATAGAGTAGAAGAGAATTTCTTCTTTAATGAAGAAAGAAAAGAAGTTTTAAGAGAAAAAAAGATAGCGTTCTTCAATAAAGCGGTTTGGAAGTCTTGGGCTAATGTATTAGGAGTGTTAGCCCTCTCAGGGGTTCTATTCTTGGCTAGTTTGTTTATATAAGTTCCCCTTTTGAAAAAAGGAGAAAGAGTAGGTTTAGAAAGGGCCTGCTCTTTTTTTTATGCGTTTTTATAGAAAAATAACCTTGGTCTTTTTTTAGGTTATTTAGATAGTAATGTATAGTGTGGGCAATATAGATACTTTTTTTATAAATTTCTAATTAAATAATGTAGTGTTTTAAGTTATAATGTTAAAAGGACAACAAAAGAATAGGAAGGCGGTGCATTATAATGGAAAAAACAGTTGGAAAAAGAAGCCAGACTAGACAAGCTAAGAGTAAAAGAGTGAGAAAAAGTAAAAATCTTGCATGGGTGAACATTGCATACATAGTAATATTTGCGGCAATAATATTTGGTGCTAGTAAGATTTTATAAAATGGAGGATATTTAATGAGCGTTTTACATGTACAGAACATGAACCATGGTTTTGGAGACAGAGCTATATTTGAGGATGTTTCTTTTAGATTATTAAAGGGAGAACATGTTGGTTTAATTGGAGCTAATGGTGAGGGTAAATCAACATTTATGAATATAATTACAGGGAAACTTATGCCTGATGAGGGTAAGGTTACTTGGAGTAATAAGGTTAGAGTTGGTTATATGGACCAACATGCTGAACTTGTTAAGGGACAATCTATAAGAGATGTCTTAAGAGGTGCATTCCAATACCTATTTGATATGGAGACTGAGATGAATGGTCTTTATGAGAGAATGGGAGAAATGGATGAAAAGGAAATGAATAAGGCTCTTGAAAGAACAGCAGTTATTCAAGATACTTTAGATAATAATGGATTCTATGTTATAGACCCAAAAGTTGAAGAGGTTGCAGCAGGGCTTGGTCTTACAGGAATAGGTCTTGAGAAAGATGTTACAAATCTTAGTGGTGGTCAAAGAACAAAAGTACTTTTAGCTAAGTTACTTCTTGAAACACCAGATATTCTTCTTCTTGATGAGCCTACAAACTACCTTGATGAGGAGCATATTGAATGGTTAAAGAGATATCTTAATAACTATGACAATGCATTTATCCTTATATCACACGATATTCCATTCTTAAATAGTGTTATAAACTTAATATACCACGTTGAGAATAGAGAGCTTTCAAGATATGTTGGAGATTACAATGAGTTCCAAAGAATCTATGAAGCTAACAAAAAGCAAGTTGAAGCAGCTTATGAAAGACAACAAAAAGAGATTGCTAAACTTGAAGATTTTGTTGCTAGAAATAAAGCTAGGGTTGCAACATCAAACATGGCTAAATCTAGACAAAAGAAACTTGATAAGATGGATGTAATAGAACTTGCTGAGGAAAAACCAAAACCAGAGTTTAACTTTAGAAAAGGTAAAACTTCAGGAAAACTTATATTTGAAACAAAAGACTTAGTAATTGGTTATGATGAGCCACTTACAAAGCCACTTAACATTAAAATGGAAAGAGGTCAAAAGATTGCTTTAATGGGTTCAAATGGACTTGGTAAATCAACACTTCTTAAAAGTTTAATGGGACTTATAAAGCCTATAAGTGGAGAAGTTGAACTTGGATACTATCAAGAAATTGGTTACTTTGAGCAAGAAATCAAAGAAGCTAATTATAGAACTTGTATCGAAGAAATATGGGAAGAGTTCCCTTCATGGACTCAATATGAAGTAAGATCAGCACTAGCTAAATGTGGGTTAATGACTAAGCATATAGAAAGTGCAGTAGAGGTATTAAGTGGAGGAGAGCAGGCTAAGGTAAGACTATGTAAGTTAATCAATAGAGATAGTAATATACTTATCCTAGATGAGCCTACTAATCACCTTGATGTTGATGCTAAGAATGAACTTAAGAGAGCTTTAAAAGAGTATAAGGGTTCTATCTTACTTGTCTGTCACGAACCTGAATTCTATCAGGATGTAGTAACTGATGTATGGAATTGTGAAGAATGGTCTACAAAAATTGTATAATTTTAATATAATGATGATTGAGAGTTAGATTGAATGCTAACTCTTTTTTTTATAACTTAATTTCTACGAATATAAAATGAAATTTTGAATAAATTTAAGTATAAGTTATCATTTTTTTGAGGAGGATTTTTATGCCTAGAAATACAGAGATGGAAATTTGCAAAAGGGAAATAAATGAGAGGCTAAAATTTGGAACAGTTAGTTTTACAGGAAGAGATATTTTGAAAGAAGCTTTAAATATTAAACCTGTTATAAAAAGATATGTAACAATAAATTTACCAATAGCACTTGCATATCCTATTTTTGATTTGAGTTTTATTAGAAATGACCCTGAATTTGAAGAACTTTTGACAATCGCAGATGATATTGTAGCAGATATAAGAAATCTAGGTTTATATATACAAGAAAGAGCTGATGCAATACATGCAAATATTCCTGCTATTGATGGTGATAAAGTTTTATTACTTGAAAATATAGAAGAGATACAGGAGCTAATAGATGAAGTACGCACTAGAAAAAATGGTATTAATCGACAGGAGTTTCAACGAGTAATACCGCTTTTGATACAAAACTTTAAAAATCAAATTAGTGAACAGGTGAGAAGTGGTACTAGGAATATAAATAATGCTAATGTATATAATGATTTAGAAGAATTTTTAGAAAGTAAAATAACTGTAGATAAGATATTCTATGATAAAATTAATCCACATATATCGATTTTTAAAGATGTTTCATATGAGTGTTTAGAGGATGAAACATTTTACCGAAAAATTATGATGTCGAGTATATCAGATGACATAAAATATTTCTTTAGAAGATATAGAGAGCTATATAATCAAAGTATTGAGTAATTATAAATACTAATTTGCTTAGTAAGAAAAATTTATATATTTATTATTAGAGAATATGGAATAATTGTATATATTACATTAGAAATTAAATATTCTGATTAACATTTAGAGGTTTAAAGTTTAGTATATATGATAATAATGAAAAGAGAAGAAAGTTTATTTTAAAAATAAGGAACTATTTTGCTATATAAAGTATAATATGAAGTATAAAGATAATTTAATTGTGTTGACATTTACTGTTAATAAAGTATAATTAAATTATAGAATAGTAAAAAGTATAAGTAATGAATTTAGATTTTCGAAGATAAATTCATATTTGGCTGTAGAAGCTTATGAGAGGACGGAATTGTAAGTGGAGGTCTTCGGTTTGGTTAAGACATGATCCAACAACGTATACCTTTGAAAAAAGGGAAAAAAAGAAATGTCATAAACAACTCCTTAATAATATATTAAGGAGTTGTTTAGTTATAAGGGGATAATTTATAATGAAAAAGTTAGTTCAAGATTATGAAAAATTAATTTCTTTGAAAATAAAAATACCAATATATGATGGAGATATAATTCAATTTTCTTTTAAAAGAGAAAATTTACCTCACTTATTAGGTTTGAACAAGTTAATTGACATTGAGATATTTGAAAAATTTAAAAATAAAGAAGTTACTGCGAGAGATATTTTTAAACAAATGAAAAATGGTACTATTAATATGGAATTTATATCACAAAGTACTAGATTTAAAGAAGTTTTTGAAAATAAAATAAAATATTTTTCGAGTGAAAATATTTTAAAAACTATAAAGAATTCTGTTGTTATTAAATTTAATCCGAATAGTATAAAATGTTTCAACACAAAATTGGACAAGGTTGATTATTTATTTTATGAAATTGTAATAAATGAAGAAGGAAAGTATTATCATTTTGGAATAGGGTTCTCTTTGCAAAGCAACACAGAGAATTTCCCAAATACATTTTTCATTAGGGATAATGATGATTATGTAAAAAATGAACAGGATAAAGTATTTCCAACATCAATATATATAGAGGATCAAGATAAAAAAATATATTTCAAAGTATATTGGAGCAATATTAGAGAACAATTAGTGATGAGTAGAAAAAGTTATAGAAAATTAAAAGTAATTGTACTTAAATATAATTTAGATTTGAAAAAATTATCAAGTAATAATTTGGAGGAAATAGGGGGTGTGGATGAACAAGATCTAAACAACTTGAAAAGTGATTTTGTGAAATTGAGAAGAGATGAAGTTTATGAAGCATATAGAAGTCATATTAAATTTGAAAAATGGAACAACCAGTATAAAGATTGTTTAGTGAGAGCTTGTGATTTGAGTAATGGGATGTTAATACCTAGGGAAGTTGCTATATTATTAAATGAGTATCATGTAAAATAAGTATAATATTTAATTAAATGGAGTCTTCAAAATAATACATTTTGAAGACTCCATTTTTATTTAACTTCATTTAAGTACATACTCATTGCTCTATCAAGCATTTTTGATATTGGAATACCGGTTTTTTCTGAGTAGTCTTTCATTTCGTAATATATCTTATTATCCATAGCACTCCCAATGGGTGTTCTATTTTTTAGATAAGTTTTTTTTATTTCAGCCATATAATCACCTCTAAAGGTAGTATTGACGTAATCAAGGATTTTTATAACAAAATATTTTTATATTTTATAATATTTAGTAATATTTAGTAATAATTAGAATTATTTTTGCGAATACTATTAGCATCAATTTTTATTAGGAGATGATATATATGACTAAACGATTAGTGGATAACATTAAGGATAATGTTATCAAAATAAAATGGAAGGGAGAGTATGTTTGGGTAGCTATGGAAGTAGCAGAACATTTAGATTATGATAAACCGTCAAAGGTGGTGAGTTACTTTTTATCTATAAGTGAATTAGTTGAGGGAAAAGATTATTTAATACTTTCACAAAATGATTTAAGAGAATTTAAAGATATATTGGCATCAATGGGAATAAGTAAATTTAGACAATCACCAAAACTAGTTTTATTTTATGAAAGTGCATTAGTTGAGTTTTTAGGTTATAGAAACAAGATTACTATTGAAGAAATTAGATATATATTTGGGAATGAGCAAGAAGAGGAAAGTTTAAGTATTGAAAATGGAGTGAGTGTTAAATTCTTTGAAGATTATGAAATCCATACTCTAGTTTACAATGGAAAGCAATGTTGGATAGCAATAGATATAGCTGAGGTCTTAGGGTATAGTGATAGAACTAAAGCAGTTGGTCAATGTATAGTGCGTGAAGATTTTAAAAAGGGATTAGATTATGATGTGCTTAATCCATCTGAGATAAAAGTAATCGTAGAGCGTAAGGGCGATACGCCCTTACGCTCTAGAAAAGCTATAAATAAGTTAACTATTTTTTATAAAAGAGGATTATTAGGATTTATAAATTATGCTCATATGCCTATTGGGAAAGTATTCAGAGAATGGCTTAGAGATGAGGTTTTTGAGGAACTTATTGATATGGAAGTTGGAAATACTGCTAGTGAAAATAAGTTTAGTATCAAGAAGGATAACTTATCTAAAGATGAAGAGAGTAATCTAGATAAGTTAGATAAAAAGTTGGATTTAGGAAATCTATTAAGTCTTGTTGATAGAGTACTTGGTGAAACTGATGAGAGAAAATTAGGTTATTTAGATTCTATATTCAAAAACTTATAGATAGTAAACACCCCTACTTATTAGAAAGTGGAGGTGTTTAATTTATATTTAAAGTCTTTTTTATGGTAAGCATATCTTAAAATTTAGTTTTGAACAAAAATAAACTACTAAGCAATTTTAGTAGGAGCAGAATTTATGGAGAATGATTATGTTGATTTGCTAACAGAACTAGCAATAAAAATGAAGTGGAAAGATAAAGATGTTTGGGTAGCTAAGAAAGTAAGTGAAGTATTGGGGTATGAAAATCCATCTAAGGCAGTGAATTACTTTTTAACTGCGAGTGGATTACTTGAAAATGAGGATTACATAGTTTTGTCTAAGAATGATTTAAGAGAGTTTAAAGATAGATTATCAGCTATGGAAATAAATGAATTTAGACAATCACCAAAGTTAGTTTTGTTTTATGAAAGTGGATTAGTTGAGTTTCTTAGATATAGAAATAAGTTAACTTATGAGGAAGTTAGATTGCTTTTAGGTGATAATGCAGAGCGAGATAACTTTTATGAAATGAAAAATAGTGAGGTTATGGTTAAGAATTTTAAAGAATATAAAATTTTTACTTTAAGGTGGAATGGAAGACTTTGTTGGATAGCTATTGATATGGCTGGTATTTTAGGATATCAAGAAAAATCTAGAGCAGTAGCACAATGTATCATTTCAGAAGAATATGAAATAGGAAAAGACTATGATATTTTAAATGCAAAAGAGGTAAAAGAACTTATCCAAGGAACGGATTCTAAACACATACCATCCGGAGAACATTATTCAAGAATTACTATTTTCTATAAAAGTGGCTTGCTTGGTTTTATAAATTATGCTCATATGCCAATAGGAAAAGAACTTAGAAAATGGCTTAGAGATGAGGTTTTTGAAGAACTTATAGATATGGAAGTTGGAAATACTGTTAGTGAAAATATGTTTAGTATTAAGAAGGATAACTTATCCGAAGAAAAGGTATATAGTGAAAAAAGGATGGATAACTTATCAGAGATTATAGATTTAGTTAATTTGGTAGATAGAATTGTAGATGAAGATAATCCTATTAAAGTTGCTTGTATAAGTAAACTTTTAGGGAGAATATAGTTATATAGAAATAAATTTAGAGTTGGTGAGAAAGCTAACTCTTTTATTTTCCTAAAGCACCGGACTTATTCATAAGTGCGGTGCTTTAGGATTAGAATTATAAATGATATAATATAACAAAAAATTATTAAAAATGGGGGAATTAATATGTTAGATAAAAAAATAGAATTATACGATTTGTTTTTAACCTACACGTACAAAGATATTATGGAGCTTTTAAGAAAAGCAAACAGCAAAGAAGAAAAAGATTTCTATGCTAAGGTTTCAGATATAATCCTTCAAAGGGAACAAGAAAGGGTAATGGGTGAATAGTATGAAAAGTTATACTGTATTTGGTGGAGTTAATGGTTCTGGTAAAACAACAATGTACAAAGCTATATATTATCCTTTTAATAAAGGTGAGAAAAGAATTAATACGGATGAAATGGTAGCAAGAGTAGGTTCATGGGAAGATGATAATCTTCAAATGAAATGTGCAAAAGAGGCTGTTAAGCTTATAAGAGAATATTTTTCAAATGGAATATCTTTTAATCAAGAAACTACATTATCAGGAAAAAGTATTGTGAGAAATATTAAAAAGGCTAAAGAATCAGGTTTCTTTGTTGAGATGAATTTTATTTGTACAGAAAGTCCAGAAATTTCAAAGGAAAGAATTAGAGAAAGAGTTTTAAAAGGTGGACATGGCATACCAGATAAGGCTGTTGAAAGAAGATATGTTGAATCTTTAGAGAATTTAAAGTTAGTAAAAGATATTTGTGATGTTATTAATATTTATGATAATACAAAGAAACTTAGATTAATTGCGACTATTGAGAGTGGTTCACTTACTTGGAGTAGTGGAGAATTGCCTAATTGGTATAAAATTAATCTTAAAAATATAAAATAAGTTATCAAGGCGAATGGCGATACGCCATTCGCCTTTGGATAACTTATTAGAAATTATTGAAATATGGAGAGTGAAAATGTACGGTATAATGCAAACAGATATATTTCCGGGTGAAATGTTTAAGGAAGTAATCTATAAAGGAACTTATAAAGAGTGTGAAGAAAAAATAATAGCTATGAGAAATCAGTATGATAAGGGTTTGATTGATGTTAAAGATGTAGAGCTATTTGGAGAAAATTTTTTGTATGAATATTCTTTTTATACTATTGAGAAGTTAGAATGCGAATGATTTTTCAGGCTTATAGTAATTAAACACCTACATTTGTTAAAAAGTGTAGGTGTTTAATTACTATTTAGAGTTTTTTATAAGTTCAATAAGCAAATAAAGATGAGTTAGAAGCAATAGCTCCTTGCAGTCTTTCCATATACATTGTTGTAAGTTTGGCAAGTTCTTTTGGTGATTCTTTAAAGTCTTTTCTTACCCAAGTTTGCAACACATTCCAAAACCCACCTGATATAAATTTTAAGAAATATTCTATTTCTGGAGTTTCTTCCTCTTCACCTTTAATTAATCTTCGTAAGTCTTGCATATAGATATCATATTTATAGTTTAAAATACTAAATAAATTTCGATCATATAAAAGCTTTAAAAAATCTCTTCTATCATACCAAAACTGAATATAAGGTTCAGATACATCTATTGGATTAACCATTTTGTCTAATACTCCAGTACTTTTAAATTCTGAAAGCTTTAAATCAATAGAGCTTTTAATTATATCTTCCTTATTGCTAAAATTTCTATAAAATGTTTTTCTTGCGACTTCTGCCTTGCTACAAATTTCTGTTATTGATATATTATCAAATTCTTTTTCTTTTAAAATTTCTAACATAGCATTTGATATACGCTCAATTGATTTTTTGTTTCTATTTTTAACTCCATAATTTTCCATGTTACAAATTCCCCTTTTTGTGTAAGTTTAGTTGATTAGTTGACTAAGTATTTTTCATTAATTATAATTGAAATTATCAAAAGACACAAATGTGACAGTTTGGTTAAACTGCATATAATAAGAATATTTAAATGTTTTGGACAAGCTATAATAAGCTATCTACCAAAATATTTTTTAAAACTAAGGAGGAAAACAAATGAAGAAAGCATCAACTAAACTTGCTATGGTAGTTTTCTTATTAGGTATTGCAATGGGAGCGCTAGACTCAGGTATAGTAGCACCAGCTAGAAATATTATTGCAGATGGGCTACATGTTAGCCAGTCAGCTAGTATATGGATGATAACAATCTATACACTTGCTTTTGCGGTATCAATGCCTATTATGGGAAAACTTTCTGATAAGTTTGGAAGAAAAAAGATTTATATGATTTCAATAGTATTATTTGCTGTGGGATCGTTGCTATGTGGATTATCTAATATATTTGAAAGTTACCCTATGTTTCTTTCATCAAGAGTTATTGAAGCTATTGGTGGTGGGGGTATTATGCCTATTGCTACTACTTATATTGGAACATCTTTTCCACCAGAAAAAAGAGGTTCAGCACTTGGTTTTATAGGTGCGATATTTGGAATATGTACAGTTATTGGACCTACACTTGGTTCAGCTATTCTTGGCTTATTTGGAAATCAAAACTGGGGAATATTATTCTTTATAAATATACCTATAAGTATAATCGTTGTAATTCTTGGATTAAGATTAAATGAAAGTAAATCAACTAATAGTGGAAAACTTGATATTTTAGGTTCACTTTCACTTGGGATTTTAATACTTTCAGTTATGTATGCACTTACAAATCTAAAATTTGATAACTTATATACATCATTAACATCTAAAGATGTGTTACCTTATCTTATTATATTTGTTGTAAGTATACCTATATTTATATTTATAGAAAAGAAAGCTCACGACCCTGTGCTTGACCTTTCATACTTTACTAATAAAAATATATTAATAACATTAATTGTTAGTTTAATAGTAGGGGCAGGACTTATGTCACTTGTCTTCTTACCACAATTTAGCGATAATGTTCTTAAACTTCCATCAGGAACTGGTGGATACTTCTCAACAATATTTGCTGTGTTTATGGGAATCTCATCAGTCATTTCTGGGAAGCTTATAGATAAAATTGGAGCTAAAATAGTTCTTATTATTGGATTTGTAATTTCAATAACTGGATGTATTTATTTTGCTTTTGTAACAGCAAATTATCCAAACCTTACTAATTTATTAATTGGTATAGGAATACTTGGTTCAGGATTTGGATTTACATTTGCAACACCACTTAATTATCTTATGATGGCTCTTGTACCAGAAGCAGAAGCTACAATGGGACAATCAACTGTAACACTTGTACGTTCAATAGGGGTTGCAGTAGGGCCAAACTTACTAGTTAACTTTATATCTAACGCTGCGCAAAAAGTGCCAACAAAACTTATGGGTGTTATGCCAAAACTTCCAGAGCAATTTGCACATCATTCAGCAAGTGCATTTAGTGGGGCTGCAAGCTCATTCCAAAATGCATCTGCTAATAATATATTTAGTTTGATATATAATATGACAAGTAAGCAGTTTAATTTAATCGGTCAGCATATGGGGAATAATCCTATGTTTATGGAATTTAAAACATCTTACCTTCATAAACTTACAGATTCAAAAGATATTATTACAAGTACATTCCAAAGTACGCTTAATAAAGGATACGGAGATATGTTCCTTGCATCAGCAGTATTTTGTGTTATAGCACTTGTAATATCAATTTTCTTATCAAGCAGAAAGAATTTAAAAGTGAAAACTAACTAAAATAAAGAAGGACTTAACTCTTGGAATTTAAGAGTTAAGTCCTTTTTTGTATTTTTAAATTGAATTTATAGGTGATTAGAGAATTGGTGATATGCTAACTCTTTTTACTTTCAAGAAAAAATTTCCTTTTTATGAATAATATTTTCAAAATTGCTTAAACTAGGATAGTAATGAATGAAGTAATGGATAACTTATTTAAAGTAATCCACCGAAATTAGGAGGAATAGATATGAAAATTATGACAATTAGATTAGAGGATGTTATGCACAAGGCCATGAAGATAAAAATGGCTAATGATGAGAATACTCTACAAGAATACATAGTTGGGTTGATAAGTGATGACCTAGATAAAGAAAAGAAGAAAAAGTAAAAAAATAAAAGGTAATCCACCGACAAAATGCTGGATTACCTTTATTACAAGGGAGTTAATGTAATTAAACTCCGTTTGAGTGATATTATATCAATTCCCTTGAATGAATACAAGGGAGGACAAGTTAGATGGGTAACTTAAATTTTGAAAGAGAAGAAATAAGAAAAGTTTGGGAGGGGAAATCTTGCTATATAGCAAAGGAAGTTGCTGAGTTTTTTGGCCATAAGCAACCATCAAAAGCAATTAATAGAGCGATTAAATCTGATGGATTAGTTAGTGGTAAGGATTATGATGTATTAATTAAAGAGAATTTGAAGATTTTCAAAGTTATGATTGTAGGAAAGGGTTATGATATAAGCAAAGCACCAAGCTTGGTGATTTTGTACGAAAAAGGATTGGATAAGTTTATAAAGTATTTGAATCGAGTATTATTTATTGATGAAGATTTTAGTCAAATAGATGAAGAAGAGTTAGCAGAAAATGAAAATATGATTGTTGGAATGTTTGAGGGAAGAGAAGTACATACGTATATCATTGATGGAAGACCTTGTTGGAGAGCAACTGAAATAGCGAGTATTATAGGATATAAAAAGCCTTCAATAGCAGTTAATCAATGTATAAAATCCGAAGAATTTAAGAAAGGAAAAGAATATGAAGTATTAGATTTTAAGCAGTTAAGAGAAGTTATCCCTGCTATATGTGATACACATATAGCGAATGGAGAACAAGTAAGAAAGTTAACGGTTTTTTATAAAAAAGGTTTATTAGGTTTTATAAACTATTCTCAAATGCCCACTGGTAAAATATTTAGAGAATGGCTTAGAGATGAGGTTTTTGAGGAACTTATAGATATGGAAGTTGGAGATACACTGCGTGAAAGTAAGTTTAGTGTTAAAGGGGATAGCTTATCTAAGGATAAAGTGGATAAGAAAAATAATACTGTGAAAAGAGTGGATATGATGAGTGCGTTAAATATAGTGGATAAAATACTTGACGAAACTAATGAGAGAAAATTAGGATATTTAGATTGTATTTTTAAAAGTTTATAAAGAGTAATCTAGCCGATATGTTTTGTGCATATCGGTTCATTTTTTATATAAGAATTTTAATTAGACAATTATCTTTAAAGGTAGTGTGAAAATATATATTAAATAGAGTTTAACACTTGTACTTAGTTGAATAGCAATATAATAAAGGCTATATAGTGCCTTGCTATGAGCCGCTACAAGAATATATAGTGAATGATATAATAGAAATTATGAAAATTAGAGGGGTAATATAATGAAAGTATATCATGGTTCATATTGTATAGTTGATAAGGCAAGTGTTTTATTTTCAAAAAGCGATTTTTGGAGAAGATAATTTATATGAAAATGTAAAAATACAACTAAATTTAAACGCTTTGAATACAGTGAGATATGATTGTAATTATAATAATTTGATGGGGAAATTATACATATATGAGGGGGTAGAAAAAAGTAATAAGGAAAAACTTTTTAAATCTATTTTAGGTATAAAATACTTTGAGAAGTATGGGAAATTATATTATTTTGTTGGAGCAAAAGATAAAGGGATAAATCAAAAAGTACCAAGGGGATGTTTGATTAGAGAAGTTGTAGGGAGAAAAGAAGAATTTGAGGAAATAGTGAAATTATTAGAGGTTGAATTTGTTAAAAATGGTCAATATACGGTAGTTCCATTTATATATAAATATTTAAATGAAATTTTGAGTTCAGAGTATAGAAGTAAGAAGAATAAGAATTGAAATTAAATGATATTTTAAAGAGTTGGCAGTATGCCAGCTTTTTTTATGGAAAAATTTTATTAGTTAAAGTTAAGAATTGATAGTATCAAAAGTTTAGATTAAAATTTTATTTGTAAACTTTCAATTTAATCATTCAGGTAAAATAAGGTATATTAAATACGGAGAAATATATATACAAAGGATGATAGATATGAAAAAAATAGCAATAACAATTATTGTTGTAGCAGCAATAGGTATTGGAGTTGTAAGTGGATATCTTACAGAGAAGAACAAGCTTAGTAATAATGAAGTAAATAATGTTTCTATGGCTAATAATAGTTCTAATAATAAAAGTAGTGATTCAAGTAATATTAGCCACAATAATCAAAACAACATATCAGCGAATAATCAAAATAATAGTAATCAAATGAGTAAAACAGTGAGTATAGGTAATGTAGTTAGTCAAAATAATAATTCTACAAGCCAAAGTGATTTAAATATATCTAGTGATTTTACAAATAATGAAATTGCTACACTAGAAAAAATAGGGGCAGCACAAAAGATAGACCCAGGAGCTGGAACTAATGCGCCAGTTATTAACTTAAACTATTATTCAGTTGTTAATGGCCAAAAATATTATATGGAATATACAAATAGTATAGCAGGGACAAACTGGATGATGGCAGATGTACCACCAAGTCCAGATAAGAGTGGGAATTTCTCACAACTTAAATTCTATGGATTTACTAATGCGAGTGGTCAAAAAATAACTAAATCAGAATTTTTAAATGGACAGTTATCTTTTGATGTAAGTAATCCAACTAATCTGACTGCTCAGGATAAGATTAATATGCTTAAAAAAATAGCAGCAATGTACTTTAATTTTGGTGGTTATTTAAATACTGAAAGTTTTAATAAAGTTTCAAAAAGAGGACTAGAAACTGGTACTTATACTGGGTCTATTGATAACGGAATCAGTATGAATAATATGAATGTTAATCTAAATAATACAATGACTTTAGATGGACAAACTTTATATGCAGTAGAAATCTCTCCAAATGAACCGTTTTATATATCATTAACAGGATTTATTTATGTAGGTCAGGAGCATTATATGTCAAAACCATTTAGGATGGTAAGCATGACTAATGCACAGGTTAAGAAATATGATGTAGGAATTTAATTTTCCAATTAAATATAAAGTACAAGAAGAAAGCTCTTTATAAGTTGTCATTGATTTCTTATAGAGAGCTTTTATTCTGCAATTTTATAGATTATAAATGGATTCAGTGAAATGTTTTATTATAATGAGAAAATGATTAAAAGTGTAATAGTAGAGTTAAAGGAGAGGATAGTAATAATTTTATATAAAGTTAGAACTATTAATTTCTTTTAAAATACTAATTTACTAAAAATTTACAAATTAAACATTGATAAACATTTGGGCGTGATATATTATTTAATTAACCGGTTTAGTAAAACGATTAATTAAATTGGAGGAGAGTTGAAATGAATAAAATTTGTGTGCTTGGAAGTATGAATATGGATTTAGTTATAAGAACTAAAGATATGCCAAAAGAAGGAGAAACTATATTAGCTAAAGGATTTGAAAAGGTACCAGGGGGAAAAGGTGCTAATCAAGCTGTTGCAGCTAAAAGATCAGGAAATACTGTTTCTATGATTTCTAAAATAGGAAAAGATGAGTATGGAGAAATTTTGAAAAGTTTATTAGATGAAGATGGAATAAATACAGAGTTTGTTTTTGTCGATGATACAGAGTCAACAGGAATGGCTATGATAACAGTAAATGATAGAGGAAATAATTCTATTGTTGTTATTGCAGGGGCAAATATGAATATAAATGATGCCGAGATAATAAAAGCAGAAAAAACAATTAAAGATAGTGATATTATAATTTCACAGTTTGAAACTCCAGAAGACATTACTATAAAAGCTTTTAAGAAAGCTAAAGAGTTTGGAAATATAACAATTTTAAATCCGGCTCCAGCAAAAAAAATTGATGAAGAATTATTAAAGTATGTAGACATAATAATTCCTAATGAAACAGAAGCTGAATTGTTAACAGGGATTAAAGTTACAGATATAGAAAGTGCGAAGCTTGCAGGAAACATTTTTAATGAAAAAGGTGTTAAGTTTGCAATTATAACTTTAGGGGCAAAAGGGGCAGCGGTTGTAGAGGGAGAAAAAGTTAGTATTGTCGATGCTTTCAAAGTTGAAGCGGTTGATACAACAGCAGCAGGTGATAGTTTTATAGGGGGATTAAGTTCAAAGTTAGATATTAATAATATGACTTATAAAAATATATTAAATGCTGTTAAGTTTGGAAATAAAGTTTCATCTATAACAGTACAAAGAAAGGGTGCACAGCCATCAATTGCAAGTTTAGAAGAAGTTATAGAAGTTTACGGAGGGGTATAAAATGAAAAAGATGGGATTGTTAAATAGTGAGATTAATTCAGTTATATCAAAAATGGGACATACAGATTCTTTAGCTATCGGTGATTGTGGGTTACCAATACCAAGTGAAGTGAAGAGAATAGATTTAGCATTAATTAAGAATTTACCTACTTTTTTAGATACTTTAGATTCTGTGCTTTTAGAGCTAGAAGTAGAAGAAATCATTATTGCAACTGAAACAAAAGAGGTAAGTACAGTTTTATATAAGGAAATTAAATCAAGATTTGAAAATATAAAAATGATTTTTGTAAGTCATGAGGAGTTTAAACTTAAGTTGCGTGATTGTAAGGCGGTTATTAGAACTGGTGAACAGACACCATATGCAAATATTATTCTAAAATCAGGAGTAGTTTTTTAGAAAGGGGGAAGGGATATGGGAAAAAAAATAATGCTTCAAATGAAAGATGTTTCTAAATCTTTTCCTGGTGTTAAAGCACTTGATAAAGTAAATATTTGTGCTTATGGGGGCGAAGTTACAGCGTTAATGGGTGAAAATGGTGCAGGAAAGTCTACCTTAATGAAAGTTTTAAGTGGAGTTTATAGAAAAGATGAAGGTGAAATTTATATTCAGGGTGAGAAAGCCGAAATTAAGGGGATAAAATCAGCAGAGGAATATGGAGTAACAATAATACATCAAGAACTAAGCATTATAAATAATCTTACTGTTGCTGAAAATATTTTTCTTGGAAATGAAAAGGTTAACAAGTTTAAAAAGATTGATAAAAAGCTTCTAAATGATAGAAGTAAAGGCTTTTTAGAGCAGATTGGGTCTAATATTCAGCCAAATGCACTTGCAGGAAGCTTAAATGTTGGAGAAAAACAAATGGTTGAGATAGCTAAGGCTTTAACTAAGAATGCAGGAATCATAATTTTTGATGAACCAACAACAGCATTAACTGAAGTTGAAACTAAGAATCTTTTTAAGGTTATAGATAATCTTAAAAAGAAAGGACTAGCTATAATGTATATCTCACATAGGATGGAAGAAATTTTTGCTATATGTGATAGGGTGGAAGTTTTAAGAGATGGTCAGTATGCAGGAAATGCAGTTATAAAAGAAATTAATAATGATATTTTAATTTCTATGATGGTTGGAAGAAAAATAGAAGATCAGTTTCCTTATAAAAAAGTGGAAAGTCAAAAGAAGATTATAGAGGTTAAAGATTTATCTTCTGACGAGGGGAAAATTAGTGATATAAATTTTGATATAAAAAGCGGTGAGATTTTAGGTGTTGCTGGACTTATGGGCTCTGGAAGAACAGAGGTTGCTAAAACTATCTTTGGTGCTTATAAAAAAAATTGTGGAACTATAAAGGTAAATGGAAAAGAACTGAATGTTAAAAATATCCAAGAATCAATAGATAACGGAATATGTTATCTTTCAGAAGATAGAAAAAAAGAGGGATGTATACTTTCTTTATCTGTTGCCGAAAATATGACACTTTGTAATCTTAAAAAGTATGAAAATAAAATTTTTTCTCTTGATAGAAAAACTGAGAGAGATGAAATAAATGCATACATTAAAAAAATGAGAATAAAAACGCCAACTCCAGATCAGCTAATGAAAAATTTGAGTGGTGGAAATCAGCAGAAAGTTATTTTAGCTAAATGGATTATGTTATCACCAGAATTATTGATAATAGATGAGCCAACTAGAGGGATAGATGTAGGAGCTAAAAAAGAAATTTATGAGCTGCTAAATGAATTAAAATCAAATGGTAAGGCTATTATGATGATTTCGTCAGATATGCCGGAAGTTTTAGGAATTAGTGACAGAGTAATGGTAATGAGTGGTGGAAAAATAGCTGGGGAGCTTTCAAGAGAAGAAGCAACTCAGGAAAAAATAATGAAGTTAGCAATTAAATATTGTTAGATTTAAAGTGGAAAAAAATTTGAGAGGTTAAAGATTTGATTTTAAATATACTATAAATTTTAGGGGGAATAGCAATGCAGAAAGGAATAAAAGAAAATTTTGAAAAATATAAGTCACTCATAGGTTTAATTTTACTTTGTGGTGTAATAAGTTTTGTAACACCTAGTTTTTTAACAGTATCTAATATTACAAATGTATTTACACAGGTTTCTGTCAATGCAATCATTGCAGTTGGTATGACTTTTGTTATATTAACAGGCGGAATAGATCTTTCAGTAGGTTCGACACTTGCAATAAGTGGGGCACTTGGAGCGTCGGTTATAAAATCAACAGGGAATGTATTTTTAGCAATAATAGTTGCGACTATTGTTGGAACTGTTATAGGAATAATAAATGGAATTTTAATTGCAAAAGGTAAGTTACAAGCTTTTATAGCAACACTTGCAACTATGACTATTTTTAGAGGATTAACTTTAGTGTTCACAAATGGAACACCTATTTCAAAATTACCAGAAAACTTTGTTAAAATAGGAAATGGAAAAATAGGGATAGTTTCAATACCGGTAATAGTAACAATTATAATAGCTATTATAGCAATTTATGCATTAAGTCAGACTAGATTTGGAAGATATTTATATGCTTTAGGTGGCAATGAGGAATCGGCTAAGCTATCAGGAATCAATACTGACAAAATAAAAATTATGTCTTATGCTATATCAGGATTTATGGCTTCAATAGCCGGTGTTATTATAACAAGTAGAATAGGTTCAGCATCACCAAATGCAGGAACAGGCTTTGAATTAGATGCAATTGCAGCAGTTGTTATTGGGGGAACTTCTTTATCTGGTGGAGAAGGGAAAATTACTGGTACAATTATAGGTGCATTAATTATAGGTGTATTAAATAATGGGTTAAACCTTATGAATGTCTCACCTTTTTATCAATCAATAGTAAAAGGGCTAGTAATACTTTTAGCTGTATTATTAGATAAAAAAGGAAGAAAGAAGAACTAAAATTCTACTAAAGGAGAGATATTTATGGGGATGAAAAAAATTGTATTATTAGCTATGGCTGGGGTGATAGGGTTAACATCTTTAGTTGGATGTTCAAGAGAAACAAATCCTAAAAAGATAGGATTAGTATTATCTACTCTTAATAATCCGTTTTTTGTATCTATTAAGGAAGGTGCTGAAAAGGAAGCTAAGAAAAGAGGGTTTGATTTAATAGTTTTAGATTCTATCAATGACCCTGCAAAAGAGAGGGCTAATGTAGAAGATTTAATAGAACTTGATGTTGTGGCAGTCCTTATAAATCCAACTGATAGTGATGCAGTTATAAACACTGTGAAAGTTTGTAATGAAGCAGATGTTCCGGTTATAACTTTAGATAGAAGTTCAAATGGTGGTGAAGTTACTAGTCATATAGCATCAGATAATATTAAGGGCGGAGAGATGGCTGGTGAGTATGTACTTGAAAATGCTAAAGATGCAAAAGAAATAAATATTGTAGAACTTCAAGGAATACCAGGAGCATCAGCTACTAGAGATAGAGGTGCTGGTTTCCATAATATTTTAGATAAGGATTCAAGAGCAAACTTTATTTCTGTACAAGCAGCAGATTTTGATAGACAAAAAGGTTTGCAAGTTATGGAGAATATTATACAAGGAAATTCGGATATAGATGTTATATTTGCACATAATGATGAAATGGCACTAGGAGCATCTAAAGCAGCTCAAAGTGCGGGGATAACTCCTATAATTATTGGGTTTGATGGAAATGATGATGCTAAGGAGGCAATAGATTCTAATGAAATGAAAGCAACGGTTGCACAGCAACCAGAACTTTTAGGAGCATTAGGGGTTGAATTAGCAGAGAGTCTTTATAATGGGGAAACTGTTAATAAAGAAACAGCAGCAGATTTACAAATATACAATAAATAATTTAAGAGGGGGATTAACCTCCTCTTATTTTTATGGTTTAATTTAGTTAAGAGAATATATGCAGTAAGGGGAGTTTAAAATATGGGAAAAGCCACATTAATGGATATTGCTAGAGCATTAGATGTTTCGAAAACAACAGTATCTATAGTTTTAAATAATAAGGGAGTAAATATTCCAGAAGAAACAAAAATAAAAATATTTGATAAGGCAAAAGAACTTAATTATATTCCGAATTATTTAGCAAAAAGTTTAAGTATGAAAAAAACTTTTACCATAGGTGTTATAGTGCCTAATATAGATAATCCATTTTTTAGTGAGATGGTAAAAGCAATAGAGGGTATTTTGAATTTAAATGGTTATAATATGATTCTTTGTAATGCGTTTAATGATAAAGAAAGAGAAGAAAAAAATATTAAACTTCTTATAAATAAAGCGGTGGATGGAGTAATAATAATACCTGTGAATGAGAAATTTGAAAACATGGAAATTTTAAAAAGTAATAGTATAGACTTTGTTATAGTTGATAGAGTTATAGCAAAGCAAAATAAAGAGAATTCAGTTTATTGTGACAACGAGTATGGAATAAAATTAGGTATTGAGTATTTAATCGGTAAGAATAAAAAAAACATAGCATTTATAACAGGTACTGATTTAAAATCAGAGGAGAATTTAAGGCTTAATAGTTTTAAGGAAAATATAAATATTTTAGATCTAGATTTGATAGCTGAAAATGAAATAACAATGTTAGGTGGATTTGATGCAACGGAAGTTTTATTAAGTAGGAGAAGAGATATAGATTGTATATTTTATTCAAGTGATGTTATGGCATTTGGTGGAATAAAATATCTTTTGAGAAATGGGTACAAAATTCCAAAGGATATAAGTATATTAGGATTTGATAATATAGATATTTGTTCATTTATAGAACCGGAACTTACAACAATAGCACAGCCAATAACAGATATGGGAATAGAAGCGACTAAATTGTTGCTAGGGATAATTAACAAGGAAGTTGTTGAAGAAAGAAATATTATAATGCAACCTTATTTAGTTGAAAGGAATACAGTGCAGTAAAAAGATACAAAAGCGGATGTTATATAAGACATTCGCTTTTGTGTTATATATTTTTATTTAGAACTTCTATTGAAAAGAATGGTAAAATATGGCATTGTTAAAATAGAGGGTTAAATTATTTTTTAATATTAAAAAATAATTTAGAAATAACGGGCTTGAAATAATTTGAAAAGAGGGGCGTTTTATGAAAACTATTATTTTAATTGATAGTGGAAGAAAGTTTATAGAACAAAGGAATAAGATCCTTGAAACTATAAATTTGTACAAGGAAGAAAAAACTAATATTGAGGTTTTTGATATTAGCAGTGTGAATTTTAAGGAATGCATAGGTTGTTTTAATTGCTGGGTTAAAAATCCAGGTCTTTGCAGTAGTGATGAAAATAATGAGTTGAATGCAAAAATTATAAAATCAGATAACCTAGTTATAATTTCTGAGATGACTTATGGGGGATTTTCAGCATCAGCTAAAAGAGTAATCGATAAGTTACTTCCAAATATACTACCACATATGACACTTATAAATTCAGAGATGCATCATGTAAAAAGGTATAAAAAGTATCCAAATCTTTTAACTATTGCATATGCAGATGAAATAATACCTAAATATGTAGATTTATTTACTTCAACAAGTATTGCTATGGGACGTAATTTCCATTCAAAAAATACAAAGTCTATTTTGATAGATTCAAACTTTGATTTGAAGACATTAAATGTGAAATTAGATGAAGTTTTAGGTCTTAAGGAGGCGAAATAATGCAAAAGATACTTATGCTAAATCTAAGTCCAAAGGGAAAAAGTGCAACTTCACTTTTAATGCTTGGGCATATTAAAGAGAGATTCAATAAAAGGAAAGATGCAAATGATCTTGAAATATCTATAAAGTCATTAAGAGAATTTAGTAGTAACAAGAAAAAACTTTTGAATCTTATTTATGAGGCAGATGATGTTGTTTTTGCAACACCTCTTTATGTAGATACATTGCCAGCTTACGTTATAGAGTTTTTGGATTACTTAGCGGATAACTTTAAGACAGCAAAGAATATAAATTTGTATGGTGTAGTGAATTGTGGATTTATAGAAGCATATTATAACATTCCGGGACTTAATATATTTGAGAACTTTGCAAATGAGGTAGGTTTTACTTGGAGATTTGGCTTAGGTCTAGGAGCAGGTGGATTTTTAGGAGAAAGCAATGAGGGCATACCTTTTGAGGCAAGAGTAAAAGCAGAATATAACTTTGCTTTAAATTCATTTGTAGAATCATTCTTTAATAAGGCATCTATGAATAATGAAAATATAACTGCAACAGCTAAAATGCCAAAAAGATTATATGCATTTGTAGGGACTCAAAATTTTAAAAAGCTTGGGAAAGAGAATAATATAAAAATTAAGGCTACACCACATTATAAAAAAGCTTAACGAAAAATGAGAAAGTAAAGAGGAAGAATTATGAAATTTAATAGTTTGATTCCAAAGTTAAATAAAGGCACTTATGTTATATATAAGTGCCTAGTTAACTTTAAATAATGATATTAATGGTTAAGGAAACTTGAAATTTGTTTATAAAAAACGATGAATTTATTTTTCAAATTTTCAAATTCTCTTTTTGAATTTAATAACTCTCTTTGAAGCCTTGTGTTTTCAGTTTTAAGGGTTATATTTTCATTTTTTAGCGTAAGGAGTTTAGCTTCTAAAGTAAGTTTTTTACTTTGAGCATTTGAGGCTTTTTTAGATGAAGTATTAATATGATTATTCAGTTTAGTTAATTCAATGTTAGTTTCAACTTCAGAAGATAATTCTGGAATTTTTGAATTGAGCATGCTCTCATTTATATCTTTGAAAATAGAGGAGTCTGTAATAAGGCTCTCTAGTTGAGTGTGAAGTTCTCTAGTTATTTTTGGAGTAACAGTATAAGAATCATTTAAAGCAGCATTTTCAATTTCTTCTTCATAGGAAATTTTTATAGTTTTATTGTGGATAGTTGCTGAATAATTGGAAATTGGATATTCTGAAGAAATAATAGTATTAAATTCAGAAAGGTCTTTATTAGATAAATTTAACTTTCTAAATCCTAACAAATATCTTGCGTCAAATTTAGAATAAAAAATATAAAAATTTTCATCAGACTTTTCAACTAGCAGTGAGTTTGGTTGATTAAAATTGATTTTATCAATTAAAATTGGTGGAGATAAAGATAAATTATCATTTAAATGTTGATAAAAGATATAGGATAAATCATTAGCGGAGTTATAATTTTTTAGAAATAAAAAAATCTTTTCGTTGAATTTAATTGAAGTAAATGTTAATGCATTTGAGTCGATGGTATTTAGATTATTTTCAATAAGTATATAAGAAGTCCAAACTTTGTTTTTATATCTATTAAGTATAATATTATTGTCTAAATTTTTATAAAGTAAATTTGTAGTCTCTTTAAGAGTAAGTAGTGAAAAATCATCTAGAAATTTATAATCTAAAATTTTGATATCAGTTAAAACATTATTTTCAATAGTTTGATAGAAAATTTTATGTTCTGCCTTTTTTAATATTATTTGAATAGTTGGAGTATCATTTTTATGAATTAAATAAATAGTTTCGTTTAATTTAGCCATTATATTTATCACCTTAAAATAGTATTTACTATAAAGTATGGGAAATCTATGTTTTTGATATAAAAAAGGAACTTCGGATTTTTCGAAGTTCCTAGATAAATTAATTGCAGTTTACAAGAGAAATATTAATTAGACCAGAAAGTTTGTATACTGAATTACCACAATTTGAACCTACTAAAACAGGTGGGTTAGTAAGATTAGCCTCAATTTTTATATTATCAAGATTATCAACGTTAATATGAGGATTGCAACAAATTACGCAAGCTTTAATGCACAAACAGTTGCAGCAACATACACGGAATAATACAGGGTCAGTAGGAAGAATTTTGTATACATTTGCAGAGGCATGTACAGATACACACCCTGTTATTTTGTATTTTGCAACATCTATAAGACATCCTTGAATTTCTTCGCCTTTAATTATTTCTTTTAGTTTTAGTTTAAGACAGTCAGGATCAAAAGTCACATAAGCTAAGTCATTAGTAAGAACAAAATCCTCTGGAACAGTTACAAGGCAACAAAATTCTACTGGCCTACAACATTCATCTCCATTAAAAGTAGTTATATTATTCATTAGCGCTTCCTCCTGTGCAACTTCTAAATCTGCTGCAATCTCATTTATATATAAATTATCCATTATTGTATCTATTTTAGTCATAGTTTTATAGTTTCTCCTAAAGTAATTTTTTGTGTGAATATACAATATATTATGAAAATAATATGTAAAGTGTTACTTAAATAGATATTAAAATATTCTAAAAATATTGAGTTATTTATGATGAAAGTTAAGAACAATGTAGCAACATAGTAGAATATTTTTTTAAAAGATATATAGTGTTTAAACAGAAGTTTTGATACTTACTAACAAAAAAGTCGGTAATTTACCTAAGGCAATACTAGATTTATAATAAAGATATCAAATGGTTAGCTTGTTAAAATAAAATTTAGCAACTAATAAATTAAAGAGAAAAGAAGGTATACTAATAAAAAAATAGTAGGAAAAGATTTTGGATATTTCCTATTAACAGGATTTATTTGTATTATTGTAAGTATGACATTATTCACTATTTCGGTAATAATGAAAGGGTCTAATCCAGCGATTATAGCAGTTATATTTAGCTTTAACCCTATTTTTACAATAGCTTTAGCAGCAATAGTTTTCAGAGAAAAAGTTTCAGCTGCAATTATTGCAGGACTTGTAGTTTGCTTAGTTGGATTACTATTTGTAATTAATCCATTTAAGCTAGAAGGAAGTACGGTTCCAAGTATGATGCTAGCTTTAGCATCAGGATTTACTTTTGCTTTATATAGTATTATGAGTAAATTTACTATTGTTAAAAGAAAGCTTGACCCAATAACAGTAACAACATTTACTTTCATAGTTGGAAGTGCAGAGTTATTAGTTTTAATGGGACTTTCTAATATTAAGGGTGTTGCAAATATGCTAATTAGTCATAACTTAGCTTTATTTAGTAACATACCACTATTCACAGGAATTACAATGCATAATATTGTATTATTATTGTATATATCAATATTTGTTTCAGGAGTATCATTTGCATTATTATTTATAGAAAATAGCGTAAAACCTCGGGCTTTATGCCTGAGGCTGTAAGCTTACCTATTTAAGTTTTTGGTCTTGAATGTACCTTACAATGATTTCAGAACTTACTGCTCCTGCTGTTCCAATGTAATAACCTTTACTCCAAAGCCCACTACCCCAAAATCTACTTTTCTTTAGGTTGGGGAACGCTTTAAATAAGGCGTTTGCACTTACACTTTTTAGTATTTTAACTATTTCTGTCGGTGCAATCGTTGGGGGAGCAGATATAAACAAATGGATATGGTCAGGCATAATCTCTTGTTCAAGAACTTCAAAACCATAATCATAAGATATTCTTTTAAATAATTTGGATATTTCATATTCCAATTCACCTGTAAGTATAGCATTTCTATATTTAGGGCAAAATACTATATGATAGTTAATATTATATACACTATGACTTGTTTTTCTCACTTTCTCTGTCAATTATAAGTTTCATTCCTTCTTCGATTAAATCGTTAGCATTAACTCCTTTTTGAAGTGCTAACATTCTAATATTCTTATATAATTCTTCATCTAATGTTGTATTGATATTTTTTCTTGCCAATTCGCTCACCTCACAATATTTTAATTATATTATAATACATAGTTGACTATATATCAATGTAGAGTTATAATAAATACATAGATAACTATGTGAGGGGGTGAAAAAATGAAGTTGAGTTTTAAATTCAAACCTAATATTAGTGAAAAACAATTAGAAATTATAGAAGAATTATCTTATCATACAACTAAGTTATATAACATTATTAACTATGAGTTAAGAGAAAAAGGTGTTAAAAATTATTATGAAATTGAAAAAGAATATAAGTCTAACTGGCATTGTGATTTCTTACACAGCCATACAAGACAGCAAATGTTTAAAGTATTAGAGCAAAACTGGAAGTCTTATTTTGCGAGTGTTAAAGATTTTGGAGAAAATCCAAGCAAATATAGAGCAATGCCAAGACCACCTAAATTTAAGAATACTGATAAGAACAAAAATGAAATTATATTTACTAATCTTGCGATAAGATACAATAATGGATTATTAAAATTATCATTATCAAAAGCTATAAAGTCATTATTTAATGTGGAAAGTCTTAATTTTACAGTTTCTAAAAAACTGCAAAGCATTATAAACTGGAATAGCTTACAACAAGCAAGATTTAATTATGATAAAGTTCAAAAATGTTGGTGTTTAATTATTATTTACAATAAGCAAGAGTTAGAAAACGATAAAACTAATATATGTGCAATAGATTTAGGTCTTGATAATAGTGCTACATTAACTTTCAAAGATGGTGTAAATCAATATATTTTCTGTGGCAAAAAACTAAAATCAGTGAATTCTTATACAAATAAGCAGATAGCACATTTACAATCAATAGAAATGTCTAAATGTGGTTCTGATAAGTTTAAAAATACTAAAAGGATTAATAAAGTTAGAAGATACAGAAATAATTATATTAATGACTATATGCACAAAGTTTCTAAATCTATAATTGATAAAGCTATTGAAAACAATGTAGGTAAAATCGTAATAGGTAAACTAAAAGGAATTAAACAAGATGTGGATTTTAATAAAACTTTTGTTCAAATTCCGATACAACGTTTAGCTGAATTAATTAGTTATAAAGCTAAGTTGCAAGGTATAGATGTTAAGTTCCAAGAAGAAAGCTATACAAGTGGCTGTTCCGCATTTGACTTAGATCCTATTACAAAGAAAAATTATGATAAATCAAGAAGAATAGTAAGAGGTCTTTTTGTAAGTAGTTTTGGACTTGTAAATTCGGATATAAATGGAAGTTTGAATATACTTAGAAAATCAGAGAAATGTATTCCTGACCTAATCAGTTTAGTGAGGGATAATGGGCAATTGGACTCGCCTAAACGTATAAGGGTTGCCTGTTAAGGTAGAAATTTAAATACCAAACTACGTTAAAAGAATCTATGCCCCTTGTGGGCATAGTAGTTCAAAAAGCCAGTATTATCACCAATACTTGCATTAATATTAATCGCTGATATGTCTATATTAAAACCTCATAACTATATAGGTGTTATAATTATGGCAGTTGGTTCAGTTGTGATATTCTTTGCACAAATGAAATTAAGTAAGAAGAAAAGTTAATATAAGTAGGGAAGAGTTAGTGAAAAACTAGCTCTTTTTTCTTTGTATCTTCATAAAGAAAATATATATTAGACTTAAAAGTAGGATATAATTTCAATAAGCAAAAGAAAAAAAGGAGCGTTGCATTATGGAAGAATTTAAATACATATATGAATCTAAAATAGGAAAGTTACTTATAGTAGCTAGTGAAAGTAGTTTATTAGAAATAAATCATTGCAGTGATGTAGATGAAAAGTTAAAGCAAAATAAAAACAAGATTATAGATGAAACGATTAGGCAGTTAGAAGAATATTTTAATGGAGAAAGAAAAGTATTTGACATGCCTTTAGAATTTAGTGGCACAGAATTTCAAAAAAAGGTATGGAAAAGTCTTTTAAAGATTCCTTATGGAGAAACAAAATCATATAAAGATATAGCTAAAATGATTGAAAATGAAAAGGCAGTTAGAGCTGTTGGAGGAGCTAATAATAAGAATAAAATAAGTATTGTTGTTCCATGTCATAGAGTTATTGGGGCGAGTGGTAAGCTTGTTGGATATGCAGGGGGCTTAGAAAGAAAAGAGAAACTATTAAAATTAGAGGGAATCAAATTTTAAACAAAGAAAATAGTAAGTTTAGCTTAGTAAAATAAATTTAAACTACAAGTTTAATGAATCATATTAAAGATATATCTATAATAAAAATATAAACATAGACTCAGTTCGGATAAAGAATAAATGAGAGAAATGATATAGTTTTGGAGGATAGATATATGGAAAAGATGTTAGTTACAAAGGGTTTAAATGAGCTAAAGTTACTTGATAATAGAATTTATAGAAAAATTGGAGAAAGTGAATTTGTGAGTTATGCAAAGGTAGCAGTCCCAAATGTTAATGGGAAAATTTCAAAAGAGGCTTTTAAGGCGAATGCAAAAGCTGACTATCAATCTATATCAGACTTAATTAAGAGAAGAAATTCTATTAAGTCAGCTATCATAAAATCGAATGCAATTACAATGGTAAGATTTGTAGATAAAACTATGACTGTTGCAGAGGCAATTGATAAAAAGAGTTCGATAGAATATGAAAAATCTTTATTAGATACTCTAAAAAAGCAATACACTATTGCGAGTGAAAGGGTTGATAAGTTTAATGATAAGGTTGATGAAAGTATAGAACAACTTCTAAATACGGCTTATGGTAAAGAGGGAAAAGAAAAGATAACTCAGGGAAGTTATGATGCAATAGCAGATCCTTATAGACAAGCTAATGAACATGGGCTTGTAGATATTTTAGAGGTGCAAAAGCTTATGAAAACTATGAAAGATAATATTGAAAGTTTTGAATCAGAAGTTGATACAGTATTACAGGTTTCTAATAGTATTACTTTAATTGAAATAGACATATAAATATATTAGTGCAATTATACGTAAATCTTAAATTAAGTCTCCTCGAAAGAGGGTTATATCTAAACCTTTTAGATTAAAGGAATAATACAATATAGTATTTTATATTTTGAGGATAAATGTTTAATCTTTAGTGGTTAATGTTTAATTCTTAATTATTAATGTTCTTTTGGATTAAATGCTTAGGTATGAATGTTGAGTTATCGATTAAATCCATGAATTTGGTTTTTAAGGGCTGACTTATTACCAATAGATTTTACCCATGGCTGTATAGTTGCACTATTTTAATTTCCAAATGTTGAAAGTGGTTTAGTGATAAAGTATAATAGAAATTAGTTTTTTTGGAGGTATAATATATGGTAGAATTTCCTACAATTGATTTAAAATTAACAGGGGCTAACATTGTACGACTTAGAAAATTAAAAGGCTTATCAGTAAAAGACTTACAAAATTATTTTAGTTTTGAATGTCCACAGGCTATATATAAATGGCAATGGGGACAAAGCCTACCTACGGTAGATAATTTGTTTGCGTTAAGTAGATTATTTAATATAGCAATAGATGAAATCTTAGTTGAGAAAGAATCAACTGAGATTTTTTTGCTTTTAGAAGAAAGTTTTATGAGATTTTTAGTGAGAATTAAGCATAGAAGATATTAAAATTATACTTATTGGATTTAAAGGGATAATATGTATAAGGTAAATCATTGTGTTTGAAGATTCATATAAAAATGTTATTATTGGATATGGAGATAATGATGAAATTGAAACAATATAATATTTAACAGACGCAATATAAAAACCTTGCGATTTAAGTTTTTTGTGCAAGGTTTCCTTTGAACTTTAGATAATTTAAATATGGGCGTTAGGAGATTACAAATGAAAAAGATAGTATTAACGTTATTGTTAGCTGGTAGTATTACTGCAATAGGATCTACTCAGGCTCTTGCAGATACTAATAAGCAACAAAGCAATAATGTAGTTTCTGTTGGGGAACAAACAAAAGAAAATAATTTGATTAGTTATAGTATGGGGACAAATAAGTTTTCTGATATAAGTAGTGCTAAAGGGACAGAATTTGATAAGCCGAGTGCTACTGAGTCAGGTATATTACTAAAAATGAATGATACTACAATTGAGACTAAGTATGGTAAGATGCAGATAGTAAATGAGGGTGAAAATAAGGGGTATAAGGTTACAAACCTTACTAATCCTAAAGCACCAGTTCTAACAGTTGGAGTTGTGAATAATATTTATGAGGTTGGGAATCAAGTTGATTTAAAAGGATTGATAGCACCAGTTTTGTATAATAGTGCGGGAGCTAGAATAAAGGGTAATATAATATTCCCAAGCATAGATACATCTAAGCCAAGTTATGGTGAGACATATATTGAGGCGAGTGATGGGGCAGGGAATATTACAGTTGCACCATTTATTTATAATGTGGTGAGTTTTAAATCATCTATAAATGTTCCTAAAGGATTTAATGTTCAAGATTTATCTGTTAAGGATATTTTAAGTGGTGGAGAAGGTAATTTAAGGTCATATGTGGCTCATTATGATACAGGTTCTGATAAAATTATAGTTGGAGTGAGCAGAGGTGTTGCCTCTATAAGAAAAGAAATACCTATAACATTTGGTGAAGAGGCGAGTAATAAGCCAGCACCAGAGGTGAAAAAAGATGTGACAGCAAAGCAGGAAGTTACACCTAAAAAAGTAGAACATACAGAATATGAAGTGCCTTTATTTATGAAAATATTTGTTAATCCAATTACATATATCGTTATTGGTGTTTTATTAATAGCATTAATATGGTTTTTATGTTTTTAGGATAATGAGATTATAAGGAAAGGAGTGTAATATTTTGAAGATAAGAAAGAAAAGAAAAAAATTAGGTATTTTCCTAATAGCTTTAGTAATTATAGCTCTAGGGGCTATATATTTATATGCAAAGTGGACATACAGTACATATATGAATATGGACTTAAGCTTTGCAACGCCACCAGGGGTTACAGCTACAACAGATAGTTTTACAGCACCTATTGAAAAGGTTGGAGATTTAAAAACATACTATGAGAAAGCTCATAGTATTAATAATGGAGTTATTGGATGGATTGCAATTCCAGGAACAAACATAAATTATCCGATTAATTTTGGTAAGGGTGATAACTATTATTTAGATCATAATTGGAGAGGTGATTCTTACTGGAATGGTTCAGTATTTTTATCACAAAATAATATTGGTGGGTTTGGAAATGTTTCATTAATTAATGGACATAACATGCTTAATGGAATTATGTTTTCACAATTATTGAATTTTGATAATAAAAATGTTTTTGATAGCAAAGATATTTATATTTATAATGGTCAAAGTCAAAAAATAGAGGAATTTAAGCCGATTTTAGCCATGTATTGTGAGCCATCAATAGCGATGACTTTAGGAGATTTAAGTAAAGAAGAACGAACTAAAGAAGTTAATGAATTAATGAAAAATTCAATGTATGGAACAAAAACGTATAATGGAAACAACGTAGTTCTTTTAAACACTTGTTTATCAAATGGTTCAGGAAAACATTTCCTGTTAGCTGCAGAACAAGTAAATTAATTAGGTTATTTTAAGAAGTTAGTGTAAAAGCTAACTTTTTTTATAACCTGATATTTATTGGGATATTATGGTTATTTGTGAGAAGAGGTTCTATTAGTTAAATAATATTTATAAAAATATAATAAAAGAGGAGCAAATAATTGAAAACTCTAATATTACTTAATAATGACCTTTTATTATATTTTAAGTTATTTATTGACAAATAAATATAGGCTTTGATAAGATATGCCTATACATAGAGTAGAGTTAGAAGTAAGGGGAATCATTTTATGAAGAAATTAGTTTGTATGGGGTTAATAGGAGTAACTGCATTATCTTTTATAGCTTGTGGTGGAAAAGGTAAGGAAAGAGAAGCAGTTAATAGATCGATAGCGGTTGAAGAAAATATAGATACAGAAATTTCACAAGAGGATGAAAATCTAGAATTTGATAATACAGAAATTGGTGAAAATTTAGAAGAAACAGATATAGAAAAGCAAAATAATAAACTAGAAGAAGATAAAAAATCAGAAGTTAATGAGGATAAAACAGAAAGAGTATTTGAAATAACTACTATGGATATCGATTATAATATTGTTAGTGATGGAGAAGTTAAGACTGTTGGATATGGGGTAGCAGAAAATATTAGTGAGATATTATCAGTAGTGTCTGATAAGTGTTTTGATGGGAAAAGTATAAGTTTAATAGCAATAGAAACAGTAGGAGATAAAAAGGTAGCTGTTGTTGATTTAAAAGGGGAAGATTCTTATTGGAATCAGAGGATGCAGGGTTCACTAGGGGCTAGTATAACAGAGCATAATCTTATAAAAAATATTCTACAAGAAGACTATGAAGGATATTGGGTTGATGGAGTTAGATTTACTATCAATGGAAAATCGGTAGAAGATACAGGACATATACCAAATTTAGCAAGAACAACATATAGAGGTAATTAGAAGTTATTCAGGAGTTAATATAAAAATTAACTCCTATTTTTTTTGAAGAATATAGTTAATAAATATTAAATAATATTATGATTTAACGACCTTTATTTAGAGTTTAAGTAATTTATTGACATTGAAAAAATGAGTTGATAATATAGATGAAGAATTTAAAGCAGGATTAGGGGGACATAATATGAAAAAGGTATTTTGTATGGGATTAATAGGAGTTGCAGCATTATCGTTTGTTGCTTGTGGTGGAGGTGAAAAGGCAAAGGTTTTAGATGACAAAAAGCCTGTAATTGAAGAAACTACGAACAAAGAGGTTGAAAATGAGCAGGGAGTTCTAGAAGTAGAAGATACTGAAAATGTAGATGAAGAGAAACAAGAAGTTGAGAAGCCTAAGACGGAAAAGCCAGAAGTAGAAGAGGAAGTTAAACCAGAGGTTAAAAAGCCAAAAGTAGAAGAAGAGGTTAAACCTGAGGTAGAAAAACCAGAAGTTGAAAAGCCAAAACCAGAGATAGAAAAACCTGAAATAGAAAAACCTAAGCCGGAGATTGAAAAGCCTGAAACAGGTAATGAGGATAAAAAAGAAAGTATATTTAAATTAACATATATGGATGCGGCATTAAATAATGCTGTTATAGCTGATGGAGAAATTAAAACTGTTAGGCTTGGTGTTGCAGAGAATCTTAGAAAAATTACATCAACAATATCAAGTAAATATTTTGATGGATTAGCTATAAACTTAACAACAATAGAAACAATCGGAAGTAAAAAAATAGCTGTTGTAGATTTAAGTGGAGATGAATTTGCATGGAATCAAAGAATGCAAGGTAGTACTGGCGCTAGTATAACAGAGCATGACCTTATATCGAATATTCTTCAAAGAGGATATGAAGGATATTGGGTTGATGGTGTAAGATTTACTCTAAATGGTAAATCTATTGAGGATACAGGGCATATACCAAATTTAGCAAGAACAACATATAGATAATTAAATAATATGAAATAAAAACATCATTAGATTCTTAGAATTTGATGATGTTTTTTATTTAAGCAAAGAGGTGTTATGATTAAGGAGAATTAAATATTGTGTTTATAGTAGATTTACATAGTGTAAATGTAAGGTTAATAAATTTTAGATAAAATTGTTTTAATGATAAAAATTAGGAGGTGTAATGTGGGAAATAGTGGTTTTGCAAAAAGATATTTGTGTCAGGAACTATTAAAAGTGGCGATAATAGTTATTTTAGTAGGGGTGATAGGAAGAGTTTTAAGTGTTAAGGGGCTAGATATAATTATAGTCATGGTAGCGTTATTTTTCACAACATCAAAGGTTGTATGTGCAGTTAAATATTTTGATAGAGATAGATATCATAAGATGCCAAAGGTTGGATTTTTGTGGAGGTTCAAAGGCAGTAAAGGGCAGAAACTTAGTGATATGGAAATAGATAAAAAGTGTGGTGCTGAAAAAAACTTTAATGTTATAATTCTTATACTTTTAGGGTGTGGTTTTGTAGGGGGGAGGATAATACTTGAGGGAGTAGTTCTTTTCTTAGCAGTATATTTTATTGTGCACCCAAAAGCATATACTTTTCTTGATAAAAACTTTGGAACTTATTATAAGTTTAGAGGAGAGTGTACAGGGGTTATTACAGTTGATATAAAACATTCTGAGCCACTTTATTATGTTAGTGTTGTAAGTTATAAGACTAAGGAAGAACTAGTTGTAGAAGTGCCTTATAAAGTTATGAGGAATTTTAACAAAGGACAAATATTAGATGTAGTCTACGGAAAGATTTCTAAGTCAGCGATTTCGATAGTTTAGGTGAAAAACTTATCAGTTTAGGGGGATGACATTTGAGATTAGAATTTAAGATAAACAAAGAAGATATTAAAAGAATTAGGGCAATAATATCAAAAGAATATAGCTTAATAGGAAATATGATAGGTCATGTAGTAGAAAAGTTTAGAAAGTTGAAAAATAAGAAAAAGATAAAAGAACTAAAAAAGTTAAATAAGTTAGAAAATAATGTAGTTATTGAATTTGATGATGAAAAAATTATATATAGTAATACTATATGGGAAAAGGCTCATGAACTAGCTTGGAAAGATTTAAGTAAGGTTTTTTGTAAAGATGGATATATTTTTTTGAGCGGTGAAGGAATTAAATGTTTTTATTTATGTAATGAGGATTATTTTTCTACTCAGAAAGAGAGAGAAGAGTTTATAAGCTTTTTGAATGAAAAAATAGGAACAGATATAATTACACAAGAGATAAAAAAGAAAAGAGTTATTACGTATAAAAAAGAATACAAAAATCAAGATGCTTATATAAGTAACTTAGTTGATGAAAAGAAAATTGAAAAGACAAGCTATGTATTGATTTTCTTTATAGGAATTGTTCTGCTTAGTGCCCCATGTATACTTTCAACAAATGAAACAATTAGACAGTTTGCAGTTATATCAGCAATTATTTCAGTTATAATAATTGTGATATTCTCAATTACTGGTAGTTCTGATAAAAGAGATTTAAGAATAAAGTTTCAAGATAGAGAAGAGGAATTTGAAAGAAATATTATTTTAGACAAAGATAAAAATTGTATCATTATAGAAGATGCAGTAGAAACAGTAAAGTTTAATATTGCTGATTATATAGGTACAACTCGGCAAGCTTTGGTGTTTAGAGTAAATGAGAAAGTGAAGATTTTTAATGTATTAAATATATTAAAGGCAAGTGATGAAGAAAAAGTACTTTTATCATATCTAAAAGAAAATAAATATGACAATGCAAAGAATGCAAAAGTCTATAAAAATTTTAAAAGAAAAATGAATTTACAAACAAGTCTTGGGATAGCAATAATACTAACTGTGATTGTAAGTATGATAATGTTATTTGTGAGTCTTTAAAATGAAGGTATCTTATACTAATTTATAACTAGTATAAGATACTTTTTTTAGTTGATATTTATTATAAAACATTTGATTATTCAAACCAAATAGAAATTTCTCTTTCTGCATTTTCGGCAGAATCAGATGCATGAACAGAGTTTTCTGTTATTGATAAGCCAAACTTTGCTCTTATAGTACCTTCATCAGGATTCTTTGTAGAACCATTTAAAGTTCTTACTTTAGAGATTGCATTTTCACCTTCTAAAACGATTGCAAGAAGGGGACTTCTTGTGATATATTTGATTAATTCATCAAAGTAACTTCGTCCTAAATGCTCCTCGTAGTGTCTTGTAGCTTTTTCTCTTGATACTTGTTCCATTTTCATATTTGTAATCTTTAAATCGTTTTCTTCATACATGTCTAGGATTTTCCCCACTAGATTTCTCTCAACAGCATCTGGTTTAATTAAAACTAAGCATTTTTCATTCATAAAATATTACTCCTATAAAATTGTTTACACTAATTTTAAAATAATTAGCTTATCACTTTAAGTATATTAAGCAAATTAAAAAAATGTGTTAGTTTTAAAGAAAAAGTGATTATATTATTTGAAAAAATAATATAGAAAAAACCTCTAGATTTAAAACACTAGAGGTTGATAATTAAATTCTAATTAAAGTTTAGTCAAACCAAAGAGCAATTTCTCTTCTTGCTGTTTCTGGAGAGTCTGAACTATGCACTGAATTTTCTGTAAGTGATATTGCAAATTGTCCTCTGATTGTGTCAGGGTCAGGATTTTTAGCTGATCCATTTAATTTTCTAACAGTTTGAATAACATCTTCACCTTCAAGAATTACAGCGACAATTGGACTTCTAGAAAGGAATTCTACAAGTTCATCAAAGTAATCTCTACCCTCATGTGCAGCATAGTGTATTTTTGCTTTTTCAGCTGAAATTTTTTCCATTCTCATAGCTTGAATTTTCAACCCATTACTTTCATAAATATTTAAAACTTTTCCTATAAGGTTTCTTTCTACAGCATCTGGTTTGATTAAAACTAAATTCTTTTCTAACATCAACAACATCTCCTAACTCTAGTCTATTTAAAATAATTATATATCTTGATTAGTATTTCTACAATTTCCCAAAATTATGTATTAATATAGAGGAAATGATTACATTCATTGAAATAGATATATTTATGCATAGCAAAATAGAGATAAGATATAAAAGGGAGAGAAGACTATAATTACTGATAAATTTTTGCCAAAGCAAGCTATTAAATATGAAAATGCCTTTTTTAATTGTGGTCATACAAATATATTCAAGTGATTAACTATACTTTAAAATAGCCGATAATAAAGGGGACATTAAACTAAGAAATGCAGTATATTAAATGAACAATTACTTTTATGATTTATCCATATACTGTATAATTAGGTAGAATATACTTGGATAGGGAGGAAGAATGATAAATATTGTAATATGCGATGATAATATTGAACAACGTAACATAGTGAAAAAATATATAAGTGACATAATAACAGATGAAGAATATAAAATATTAGAATTTGAATCTGGGGAAGAGTTGGTCAATAAATTTCCACAGGATATATCAATAATTTTGTTAGATATTCAGATGAAAACACTTACTGGAATGGATGTAGCTAGGTGGATTAGAGAGTTTAATAATAAAGTAGAGATAATTTTTATTACAGGTTTAATTGACTATATTCAGGAAGGTTATGAAGTTAGAGCTTATAGATATTTATTAAAACCGGTAAGTTTTGAGGATATGAATAAACATCTTAAAGCTTGTATTAACGGTATAAAAAAAGAAAGTGATGATTACTTAATTGTTAGCAAAAAAGGTGAAATGCAAAGAGTTGCAATTAATCAAATTCTTTATGTTGAAATATATAGAAAAGCAGTAACTATTTATACACAAAATGATGTTTATGATATAAAGCTAAGTTTAGAAAGATTAGAAACTGTTCTAAAAGAGCATAAATTTTTTAGATGTCATAAAAGTTATTTAGTAAATATGAAAAAGATATTTAGTATCACAACTAAAACGGTAGTAATGGTAAATAAAGAAGTACCTTTAAGTAAACATAGAGCGAAAGAGTTAAAGGTAGAGTTAACAAATGTATTAGGGGATATTATATGTTAGAAAGTAATTTTTTTTGGAGTGCACTACTTTTAGGGTCGACAATTATGGAATGGTTTGTTTATGATTTTATGTTAAAAGAGATAAGTGTTCAAAAGAGAATTAAAAAAGTTAAATATATGTATTTAGCTTTTTTAATTACATATATAAGTTTATACACATTGCTAGGATTTAATGTTGATTTTAAGTTGTTTTCAGGAATAATATTTAGCGTTATTTATTATTTTTATATTTATGATGTAAAAGTAATAAAGGGAATTATTGTTCCTTTAATTTTTTGGATGTTATTGTTAGCCGGCGATATAATAAGTACAAGCCTAGTTGCGATGTTTAATAATATTAGTAATATTGATAATTTATTGAGTAATGATACGAGTGTTAGAGTACAAATGATTTTAATATCAAAATTACTTTTAATTAGTGTTGTACCAATAATAAAAGGAGCTAAATTAAAAAAGTTTCTTACAATTAAAGAAGTCTTATGGGTTAGCATACCAATGATTGCTAACATTTTTAGTATGATTCTAATAGCAGGATATGCCTTTGAAGGCGGTAAAGTTAATGCGCAAGGATATTTTACTATATTTTTATTAGGGGTTTTATTACTATTTTCGAATATTTCACTTGTGTTTATTATATCTAATTTTATAAAATCAACAAAAATCAAATTAGAAAATAAGGTTATTAAAAATAATTTAGAAGCTCAAATGAATTATTATATTAAACATAAAGAAGTGGAAGATAAAATTAGGAAAATGTATCACGATATAAATAACCATGTTGGGTGTTTAGATTCTATATATGGAGATAATAAGGAAGCAAAGAAGTACATTAATGCAATAAAAAGTGAAATTAAAGATTACGACACCCATTTTAAAACTCAAAACCACATTTTAGATGCAATACTATATGAAAAAAATAGTATATGTAAAAAAGAGAATATTGATTTTGTTGTTAATATTAATTTTAGTAAATGCTATTTTATCGAGAGTATAGATGTTTGTACTATTTTTGCAAATATATTAGATAATGCGATAGAAGCATGTCAAAAAATAGATAGCAAATCAAAAAGATATATTCATATAAAAGGAACTATTGTTAATGGATTTTATATTGTTAAATGTGAAAACTCAAAAGCAAATAACGTATTATTTGAAGGAAAAAAAATAATTACTACTAAAATAGACAAAGTACAACATGGAATTGGTTTAACAAATATTGCTGATGGACTTAAAAAATATGATGGACAAGTAACAACGAAATATGATGAAAAAAATTTTATAGTGAATATTTTAATACCAATTAAGACAAATTTTGACCAGTTGTACCCCTAAAACGACCAGTTAGGCAAAAGCTATTGTATGTAAAAAAAATACATGTTATTTTTAATTTATAGAAAATTGAGGTGGGAAAATGATTCAATCTTATGCAGCTAAAATTACATTTTTTTTAATTAAAAATGAAAAGATAACAAATGAAGAAAAAGACGTATACCAATATGGTTTTGAAACGTTATTAGCATTTTTGCTTAATATCGTAGTGATTTTAAGTATTGCTTTAATAATAGGAAATATAGGACCAACAATTTTATTTCTTGTAGGTTATTGTTGTTTAAGACAATATACAGGTGGGTATCATGCTGGGAATTATAAAAAATGCTTGATGCTTTTTATAGCTATATATTTAAGCAATATAGTAGTTTTGGAATCATTACTGATTTATGAAAAAAAATGGGTGATTATATTAGCAAGTATTATTAGCTATATGTGTATTTGTTTAATTGGACCAGTAGAATGTGAGAACAATAAGCTAGAAGAAGAGCAGATTAAAAAATACAAAAAAATTGTAAGGTATATAGCAACAGTAATTTTAGGGATTTCAATGTTGACAATCAATTATGAGGGATTAGCTCAATATTCATTTTATATGAGTTCATCCTTAATATTAATATTAATAATGATGAGTTTAGAACTAGTAAAGAGGGGTGAAAAAAATGAATAATTTTATGGTAATGATTGCAAATAATGTAGGTAAAATTGCAGTGGTAGTAGCTTTACTTTCAGTTAACACTACATGTAGCTGGATAGCTCACCAACCAGAAGTACCTAAGTCATTAAAGAATTTCAAAAAAAGATAATTAAAGTATAAAGTTGTAGAGTCTTTATATTTTAGATATAGCTAAAATTTATATGATTTTAGCTATATCCTATCAATTTATTAGTGTCTAAGGGAGATGATAAGTGTGGAAGAAGAAATTATTAAGCCGTTATTACTTTTAGTGTTTGTAAGTGCATTTGGAAGCTTATTGCTAGCACAAATAGTATGATGGAATTTTCAAAAGGTCTTTCTTAAAGTTAACTAGATAAGAGTTAATTTTGAGCAGTAATATGAAGATATTATAATCTAATATGGTTTATTTTTACCTAAATTAGTTTTTTTTTTTGTGAAAAGATGGTATTATAATAACAATTCAGACTGTTTCTCTCTGAAATATTGGAGGTATAAAGAGGGGAGCACAAATGAATACTAATGAAGAAAATTAAATTTAAAAACGAAAGAGGAAAAAAAGATGATTTTAACAGATATTAAAAATTTCTTTACTGTATTTGGAGCACCTGTGTTCTTGCCAATAGTTATTTTTATAATTTGTAAGGCTTTAAAAATGAGTGTGAAAAAATCATTTCTTTCTGGTCTTTATGCAGGGGTAGGGCTTCAAGGGTTTATGCTTTTGATAGGAGCTTTTACACCTATAATAATGCCAGTAGTAAAGCAAATGGTTACTTCAACAGGTATCAATTTACCAGTATTAGATTTAGGTTGGCAGACTACTGCTATAATAGGTTATTCAAGTAAAATAGGACTAATATTCTTTGCTTTTGCAATTATAATTCAGTTAGTTTTATTTGCTACTAGATTTACAAATATATTTTTACCATCAGATTTATGGTTAAACTATACATATATGGTGTGGGGGGCTATGGTTTATATAGCTACAAAAAGCTTTGGACTTGCAATGTTATTTATGATAGTTATTCTTTTATTTAGCATACTTAACTTTGAGGTTATTTGCAAAAGTTGGTCAAAATATTATAAATATCCTAACTGCACAATAATTTCAACACACAATACAGAACCAACAGTTCTTTTATATATACTTGATCCGTTGTTCAATAAGCTTGGTTTTAATAAAATTAAGTTTGATCCAGAGTATATGAAAGAAAGAATGGGGATCTTTGGTGAACCAGGAACAATAGGGCTTTTCCTTGGGATATTAATAGGTATTTTAGGAAATGTAAAAAGACTTAACACAATGGCAGCTTGGGGACAAATAATGCAGCTTGGGATAGTTTTAGCTGCACTTCTTATTATATTTCCTAAAGTGTCAGAGATATTTGCAAAAGCATTTTTACCAATGGCAGAAGCGGTAGAGAAGAGACTTAAAAGTAATGAAGTTAAGGGGAGAGAGTGGTATATAGGAGTTGATGACGCTACGGGATATGGTGAACCAGCAACTCTTATTACAGGAACAATACTTATTCCTATTATAATTTTTATGGCTTTAATTCTTCCAGGCAATAAAACACTTCCTATGGTTGATTTAGTTGCACTTCCATTTATGGTTGAGGCAGTTATAGCTATGACAAAAGGAAATATATTAAAAACTACAATAGTTTGTGGTATTTGGTATTCAGCAGGACTTTATATGTGTACAGCTATTGCACCTATATACACACAGGCAGCAGTAGCAGCAGGGATAGCAATTCCAGCAGGAGCACTTATGATAACAAGTTTTAATATGATGGCACAGCCAATTGCAGGACTTTTATTCCTTGGGTTTATAACAATGAATCCATTTATAATTGGAGCTATTATAGTTTTATACTTTGTATTATTATTTATAGTTAAAAAATATAAAGTTAGAATTCATAATCATATAGAGAAAATGGCAGAGAAAAATGCATAAGGAGAGAGATTGACCAATTAAAGGTCAATCTCTTTTTTTTAGAGTTCTTTTTTATGTTTTATTGTATAAATAATTTTAGCTCCAAGAGATGCAAGTGCACCAACTAAGAAGATAATCCAAGTTATATGCCAAGCATGAGTCCAAAAGCTAAGAAATAAGTATAAAGTTGTGATAAAAAGCCAAATGAATTTATCTATAAGTTTAAAATACTCCTTATAAAGATTTAGTTTAGTATATGAAGTTAAACTTTATAAGTTGCATGATAGATTATGTGTTAAGATAATTAGTTATGAGAATATATAGAAAAAAATATTTAAAGTTTAAAAGTTAAGGGAATAGTATATAATTATTATAATAAAGAAAATATTTGAGCGAGTAAGGAGAAGTTAAAGGGATGATAAAGCTAATAGTTAAAAATATTGGTGCAATTAGTGAGTCAGAAATAATATTTGGTGCAGTTAATTCGATAGTTGGAATGAATAACTTAGGAAAAAGTACAATAAATAAAATTTTATATGCAATGACTAAAACTGTTAAGGGTGAGTATTTTAATCAAGGATATACAAGTTATTTTGAGTATAGAATCAAAGAAAAGGTTAAAAAAGAAAAGTTGAATTTTAATGATGAGGATATAGAAATTATAATAAATAATTTATATCATGATGAATTTTATAGAAGAGAAAATGATAAAATAGGACTTGCTAGGAGTATGAATTATGGAGAGGATTATAATGAAATTGTAAAATACATACAAAGTAATGAAATTAAAAATATAGATGAAATAATATATTCTAATTTATTTGTTAAGTATATGATAGATACATTAGGAAATGATTTTTTAAGAAAAGGAACAACAGATGCAACAATAAAATTATATGTAGATGAAATATTAGTTTTTGACTTTAATATAGTGAAAAGAGAGATTAAAAAAGTAGTTATTGATATAAAAAAATATCCGTTTAAAGATGCAACAATAGTTGAGTCACCTGATATTTTATCATTATCTGAAATTTGGGCTAATGTAAAGAGTTCGATGATATCAGTTGAAGATAGATATAATACGTCTTTTGTAAAAGATACAACAAAAGATCTTATAAAAAAATTAATGGTTAATACTGAAAGAGAAACATTAGATGGAATTAGTTATCAGTATGCAAAGGAAGATAATTCTAATATTAAGGATTATGGGAATATAAAGTTCAGTAAAGGGCAGTTAACTTATGCGTATAAAAATGAAAATATAAGTATAAAGCTTGTTGGTGATGGTTTTAGAAAGATGTCTATAATAACAAAATTAATAGATAGTGATGTCTTGAAAAAGAATACTCTATTATTAATTGAAGAACCAGAGAATGGTATGCATCCAGCTTTACAATTAGAATATATGAGAGTTTTAAATTCATTAATAGAAATGGGTGTTAGGATTGTTCAGACAACACATAGTGTTTTAATGATTCAAGCAATAAATAATTATATAGAAGATAAAAAATTCTTTATAGCGCAGTGTAATGATGAAGAGGTTAGTGTTTTATCACAAGGTGGTACTAATATACACGAAAATAAAAATTTGAATGAAGTTATTGAGGGTTTAATGAGTTATTAGATGAACATTTAGAGGCAGAACTTGAAAGTAATGAAAAACTAATTATAACAAATCCTAAAAAGTTAATTAAATATGTGAAAGAGTGAATTAGAAGAGTATGCAAATGCATGCTCTTTTTTGCTTTAAATGAGAATATATAAGACTTTTGTTATCTAAAATGAAGGAATTGTCTAGAAAATCTGTTATTATAAAATTAAGTAAGAATTATAACGAAGGAGGAATTTATTATGAGTAATTTTAATGGTTTTGATGATGCAATTGATACAACGAAAACAATTAGGGATGCAGTACATGGTGACATCCATTTTGATGATAGGTTTTTAAAGATTTTAGACACTAAGGAGTTCCAAAGACTAAGAAGAATTAATCAACTTTCTATGAGTTTGATGGTATTTCCTAGCGCTACTCATACTAGATTTTCTCATTGCATAGGTACTTATCATATGATGGGGCTTATTGTAGATCATTTAGAGCAGAAGTTTAAGAATATCAATGTTGGAAAGAAAAATAGAGAACTAGCACTTTTAGTAGCTTTATTACATGATATAGGACATGGACCTTTTTCACATTCTTTTGAGGCAGCTCTTGGAACTAACCACGAGCAGATGACTTGCAGAATAATTGAGGGTGATACAGAGGTCAATAAGGTTATTAGAGAGAATTTTGGTGAGGAATATCCAAGTGATATAGCTAATTTAATTTCTAATAATTATAGTGGAGAAAATAAGGGGCTTGATTTATTCTTTGTTCTAAAGTCACTTATAAGTAGTCAGCTTGATGCTGATAGACTTGACTATATAGTTAGAGATGCTAGGAGTACAGGGGTTTCTTTTGGGAATATAGATGTTCAAAGAATTATAGATAGTATAAGAGTTACAGAGTATAACAATAAGATTTATACTTGTATTTTAGAGAAGAATATTCTTGATGTTGAGGATTATATTTCAGCAAGATATAAAATGCATGAGGCAGTTTATTACCACAAAGGGCATTATGATGCAGAAGCTGCTATTAAGCTTATTTTTGTAAGAGTTAAAGAACTTTATGCAAGTGGTGAGAGAAACTTCCCAAGGAATATTTTAAAGCTTATAACAAGTGAGGAAATATCACTTAAGGATTATATTAGCATAGATGATTTTGATATGATTTCAGCTTTTAAAGACCTTGATGAGATGGGAGATTTCATTTTAAGTAAGCTTTGTAGAGTTGTTCTTTATAGAGAAAAATTTGAAAGATTAACACTTCTTGATAATGAATCTAAGACTATTGAACTTTTTGCAGAGGATTTAAAAGTGCTTGTATCAGGATATTCAAGTAAGTACACTGAAAAATATTTTGATTATATGTTTGTTAAAAAGAAGTATGTAAATATATCTTATAGACCAGAAAAAGAGAATATATATGTTTTAAGAAATAATGGTGTTGTTTGTGATATTTATGATCTAGACCCAAGTATAGTTAGAAAGAATATTAAGCATTTTGTTTATATTCATAGAGCTATAATTTTAAATTCTATTGATAAGTGTAGTAAAGAAGAATTTGAAGTGAAGTTAAATAATTTAATTGAAAACTATAATAATAGAAACTTTATTGAGATAGAGAGAAAGTTCCTTATTAATGATAATTTAGGATTATGTGAGATTATTGACAAGGTTAAAAACTTTAGGGAAGAGGTAGTTGTAAGTAAATCTAAAATTAAAGAACTTAGAGATGTTTATTATGATTATAAGGATTATTTCTTAAAGAATAAGTATACATTAAGACTTAGAGATAATATAAAAGAAGGAAAAACATCAATGACTTTCAAAAAACCTACTAACACAAATAATGTTACAGAGAGGTTTGAATATAAATTTGATATAGATGGTTTTGATAGAGAGATTATAGTAGCAAAACTTGGTGGGCAAGTTAACAAGAATTACCTTGAACAAATACAAGAGGCTTTAGTTGTAGAATCTGTTAAGAATAAAATTGATGTAAGAATTAATGATATAGAATATGAGCTTTCATATGATGAGATAACTTATAAATCGGATGGTAAGATTATAAAAACTGAGAAAGAGTTAGAACTTGAACTTAAGAGTAATTACTATCATAGGGCAAATCTTAAAGCTATAAGTGACTATCTTGAAGTGCTTGATGGATTAACTGTTACAGGGAAGTCTAAGTATGAGAGAGGGATGGAATATCTAAAGGAAGAACAAAAATATGATGAGCTAGAAGAATAGAAATTATTTGCAAAAACAACTAGAAATAGTTGTTTTTTTGCTAATAAGATAAATTATAAGGGAATAGTTGAGAAAAAATATATAGATGCCTTTAATACTATGTATAGTAAGCAATTGGATTTAAAAGAATTTATTGTAACATATATGTAACAATAATCCATTAATATAATTAAATAGATTTCGATAAATCCAAATTATATTTAATTATAATTTGGATTTTTTAATGATTAGAGGATTACAGCAATAATATGTTAATTACAGAGGATGAAAGGAGGAACAAATGAAAAATAAAAAAATAAAAATACTAGTTGTAGCAAGTGTAATTGTGATAGTTAGTATAGCAATAGTTTCATTTATATCTACTTATAGTAGTAATAGTAAGGCACAAGATAAAGTAGTAGCTGCAGATCAGAAAGCTTTAAATGCAGATCTAAAAGCTGGAAATACTTCAAATGCAACACAAGATTTAAATAATTTAATTGCAGATAGCAATATAAGCAAAGAGACAGCAAATGGATATATAACTCAAATCAACAATCAAGTGAAAAAACAACAAGCAATACAAGCACAAGCGGAAGCTAAAGAAGCACAACAAGAAGCACAACAAGCGGCAAAAGAACAGGCACAAGCAGATGCTACATTTATAGCTCAAATTAAAGCGGGAATAGTAGCTATGAACAAGGAGAATAGCATATCTCCATTTGAACAAGTTTTAAATAGTACAGAACCAAGCAATTTATCACCTAGTATGCAGACAACTTACAATAATTATGTTGCAGCAGAGAATGCTATGTCCACAGTTTGTACAGCAGAGCAATATTTAGAGGCAAAAGATTATACAGATGCTCAAAGTGAGATGAATGGATTAGATACATCAACACTTATATCATCAGGTCTTCTTACTCAAAGTGTTATAAATACTATGAATGCTCAAATAGCAACAGGACTTGCCAAACAAGCAGCAAATCCACAAAACACTGGTGGGACAGGAGTATATGCAAGTAATAACCCTAATAATACTAGCCAATATGTTAATTCTCTTTGGTAAAAGGCTAGTAAACTTTATTGATTTAATTTAAAAATTATACAAAGAAAGAAGGAGAATTTACTAATGGAAGAAAACTTTAATTATATTCCTAGTAATGAAGAAGTGCACAGAGAAATGACGGCTCAGAGAAAAAAATATAGAAAAGAGTTACCTGTATTTAGCAGAGTTTCTAAAATGCACAAAAAAATAAGAGGGATATTTGGTTTAAGAGAAGGAAATTTTGCAGCAGATACGGCAAGGTGTCTACAAGCTTATATATTTTATATAGTGGTAGCAGCAATTATAGTGTCCATTTATGCTATGAACCCAGTTACAATATTAAATTCAGATGGAAGCGTAAATGCTTATAGTGGTCCAGGTGGAATTGTATCTTATGATATGGGGAGCTTTTATACATCAAATGGAATAGAGTTTACTGGGGCAGGACCAGCTCCAACAATAAAAAGAACAACATTTTCTAATGGGAATATTAAATATACAATAGAAGGTAAAAAAGTTGATGCACAGTTGCAACAATATTCTTTAGATGGGAGTGGAGATGGAATTCCAAACTGGGATGGTGATACTAGTCAAATTACAACAGTTAAAGGAAATACGGCATCTAATTCAGTGTTATTAACAAATCCAGAGGCAGTACAATGGGGCGTAGAATCAGCTACAATACATGAAGAAACACATCTTAGTATTTTCCTAGTTGTAATAATAGGCTTTGGATTACTTGGAACTTTAGCTTTAGCAATTTTTACAGAAGATGATACTGAGGAAATTGATAAGATTAGAAAAAATATAAATTATTTTAAAAGTACAAATACAGTAGCTTTTAACAAAATTAAAGAAGCTATGATAGAAGCAAGAAAAAATGGTTAAGTAATAAAAGTAAAATAACAAAAGAGGAGAATTAAAAATGGCGTATAGAACAATGCAGCATCCATCAGGGATACAAAAACAAGTAAAGGTAGGCTTTAGTTGGACAACTTTCTTCTTTGATTTTTGGCCTTGTGTATTCAGGGGGGAATGGAGTTCAGCAATAAAATTATTTTTACTTGGACCACTAACGTTGGGAATATATACAATTTTTAAGTGGTTTTCAATAAATGATGATTATTATGAATCATTATTAATGCAAGGATTTATGGATATTTCAACTACACCATGGCATGGACCAAAGAAAGAAAATCCAATAGTTAAAATATATAAAACTTTTTATGAAGCAAACCCAAAAACATATAAAAAATTTGGAATCGCAAAGTTATCAGAGTTAGTAAATATCAATGGATTAATAGACCAACCAACTACTGCTAAAATTCAAACAGGGCTAGTAATTGCAGGATTTATATTTTTCGTCCTTACATTTTTAAGTAACTTTTCTGATTATGGACTTATAGAAGATTTTATAAATACAATTGTAAAATTAATTCTTATAGGAGGCCCAATATTTATAATAGCATCAGTGGCATTACTTACATTTACTATTGATATTGAAATGGGTAATAATATGGAGGGATATGGACAAGACCGATATAATTACCAAGATAATTCTCAGTATGATAGTCAGGGGAGTTATAATTACAATAATGGTGGGAAAGAGCAGTCATATGGTTATGTAGATAATAGCCCAAAACAAGGAAATAGTTATAATCACAATGAAAAGTATATGAAAAATAATCAAGATAGTAGTTCAGCTAATGAAGTTCTTAGTGAAGCAGATAGAATTAGATTAACTGAATTAGAGAAAAAGCTTATAGAGTGTCAAATAGAAAAAGACATTGAAAGTATAGCTGTAATAGAAGAAATGATTGCAGAACTAAAGAGAAAGTAATACGAGAGGTAAGGAAGTAAATATGGATTTAAATCAAGAGATAGAAGAAAGAAAAAGGAAAAAACAACAAGAGGCTATGAAGCTTGAAAATAATAGAGTAAATGAAGTTGATGAGCCAGACATAGCACTTATATTAGATACAAGTAAGAAGGTAGCACCAAAAGTTGAACCTGTAAATAGAAATGTAAATCAAAATAATATGAATTACAATAATCAAGAAATGAATCAAGGACACAATCCTAGTAATAACCAAAACCAAGGGAATAATTATAATCAAAATCAAGGTGGAAACTATAATCCACAATATATGAATCTTATGTACCAAAGAAAGAAAAAAAATGGCGGAATAGTCGCTCTAGTTGTAATAGAGACAATTATCATAATTGGATTATCTATAGCATTATATAATGTTTATAATTCACAAACATATTTAAATGGTGAGGCTGCGACAGATACAATAAGTGCAGCAACTGGTAATGGAAGTGCTAGTCAAGCAGAACAATCAGTTAGTAATGCAGCACAAAATTATTATGATAATGCAACAGGGAATAGCAATTAGTGATAACAAGCATTGATATAAATTAAAAAAGAACGTTTAGTAATTTTGAAAATTACTAAACGTTCTTTTTATTATGAAGCTTAATATATATTTTTAAAATATACAAAAAGATATATTAAACTTAAGCAAAAAATTAATTTAATTAACTATGTTGCTAAACAAATAAATGATATTTAGCAAGGAAGAATACTAAAATAGCGACAAGAATAAGGAATACTCCCATGATTGAAAAGAAGACTTTATTTCGCTTGTTTAAATCTTTTTTTACAACATCACTTGAAAGATATTTATTATATTCTTGTAGTTTTTTTATTTGAGCAGCAGTTAAATGCTCGTAAGTAGTTCTAGAATTTTTTGTAATGTCTAATCTGTAACGCTCTCCAGATTTTTTTGCAATTACTTTATAATTATTAGTATGTAAAGTTTCAATATGCTTACCATTAAAAGCTGGTGATATAAAGTTTGAAAGTTTTAAATTATAATCATATAATTTTTTGGGTGTAGTTGCCTGTTTTTGAAGTTTATCAAAGTCTGATAAAACAGTACTTAAAGAAACAGGACTCCATTTAATATAATTCGGCATATAATCCTCCAGAATATAAAATTGAGCTATAACAATTTATAGCAGTATTTATATTATAGTTTAATTTTGAATATTTGAAAATGGTATTAGTGGAAGAGTGAGACATAAAATATACATTGATTAATAAAATTTTTAGAGCAAACTTAAATCAAATAAGATAAAGGACTTTTTCAAAAATTACCTTGAAAGAGTCCTTTTCTAGCTATTCGTAGCGAACTTGATTTATATAGATATTGCTATCATAATGCATGAAATTTTCGAGTGTTGGTATAAATGTATCATAAGCATCAGGATTTTGGTCATGAGTATATATCAAATATTTGATATAACATGAATAGGTTTCATGTATATTAAGGTCATATTCAATGTTAAGAGTATTAATACTTTTGAGTGTTTCTATATCAAAGCTTTTTAAGAGAAGAAGATTAAATTCATTTTTATTAGAAGTAGTAATAGGTGCGTATAAATTATCCTTACTTAAAGTTTTTTTTAGATTAGTTATGTAATCTTCTAATATAATTTTTAGCTTTTCATCTGTTGTAGATTTTTGTACATCTAAACTTATATTTAGTTGGCATTTAAGCAATTCTCTAAAATTTTCTGAAAATTTTGTTGGATTTTTTGTTCCAAATAGTTTTGTAAAATGTTTATTTAGTGCTGCTTCAAATATGATTGCATCATCAGTTTTTGCAAATCCTGTGTAAGTATCAGACTTTATAAACTTTTTCAAACTATGTGTATAACAAGATTTATGTCCTAACAAGTTAAATGTTATAACGCTAAGAGTTAAAACTCCTAAAGTACTAAGTATTATTTTTTGCTTTTTGATAAAATCAAATCCTTTCCTTAAATATTTTTAGTCTTTTATTATAGAGAAAAGATATGGATAAATATTAAAATGAAAAAGAAATTTATCAAATGTTACAAAAAGTTTTATGCGCTTATTTAAGTAAAATAATGTAAAATTAAATCAAGATATTTTAAGGGAGGATTTTATGGGAATAAAAAGAATTATAGGATGTATTGTTGTAGCAGGGATTTTATTTGCTTGTACGTTAACTTACACAAGAGAAAATAAAAGGTTAAGAATTACCAATGATACAGGTGTTAATATTAGTGAACTTGAACTGATAAATGAAGATGGAGAGGTGCTTGAAACTTTATCAGTATCAGCAGGAAAAAGAGAGTTCGTGGAATTACCTAAAAATGATATTATAAATTTTCTTTATCATTATGATAATAAGCAATCAAGTGAGTCGGCTGAAATTAGAAATAAAAAATTAGGGGTAGAAGATTTAGATATAACAATTATTAGTGCAGAAGAAAATGGAAAGTTAACAATGGATATTAGCTAGGTTATATAAGTTAAAAGAGAGTACAAAGATTTTTACTATCAAATAAAAATCTTTGTACTCTCTTTTTAGTTAGCAACTTCAAGTTTTGGAGTTTTAAGTCTTAAAACAATAGAAGCTATAATCAATATTCCGTATATAATGGCAAGGGCAACGCCTGTTTCTACATTTAAAAAACTTACTGTGTTAGAAACTACAAAGACAAGTCCACCATTTATAACTCCAAATACAGAACTTGCAATTCCTTTGTTTTCTGTGAAAGTTCCCATTGCGAGTGCTGTGACATTTGGTGTAACAAATGCAATGAATAAAAATATTAGGTACACAGGAATTATAAGTGTATATACATTTCTTATAAATAAGTTTGTAATTAGCATGATTATTAGAATTAAAAGATTCATAATCAATCCAGTTGCAATTAAGAATTTTTCATGTAATTTAGTTACTAAGAATCTATTTATCAGCACACCTATAAAATATGCAGAGCCAAGTATCATAGTCATATTTCCATAGAAAAGAACTGATTTATCCATTGTTTTTTCTATAATAAAAGGTCCGACTACATTAAATAGAACAGTTACCACATACATCAATGCAGAAATGCTTACATTGAAGATAAAACGTTTATGAAGTACCATGTTTTTCATTGTTACTATTAAAGTTTTAGGTGTATGTTTTATTCTAACAAGACAAGTTTCTTCAAAGACTTTAAGTACATAAATTAGTACAAGAAAACTATAAATTGCAAATAGATAAAAATTAGATTTCCATCCAAATAAATTTTGTAGGTGAGCACCAATTAATGGACCAAGTATAGGACCAATAGACCAACTAATAGAGAAGTAAGTAGTTGCTTTTTTTAGTTCTGTTGATGTAAAAACATCAGCTAAAAGTGCTCTTACTGCAACTGCAAGTCCAGCAATGCTAAAACCTTGTAAAAATCTTAATAGATTTAAAGTGAAAATATCAGGCGATAGTGAAATTAATATACTTATAGCACAAAATAAAGCTGCTGAAATTATCATAACTTTTTTTCTGCCTATGTAATCAGAAAGTGGTCCAAAAAGTAATTGTCCAAGTCCGTATCCAAGCATATATAGTCCAACTGACCACTCAACAAAAGCAGCAGAAGTATGATAATACATTGCAACTTCAGGTAATGAAGGAACATACATATCAACTCCAAGTCCCATAAGAAATGGGATTGCTATTATTAGTATCATAGAATTTATTTTTTTATTTGAGGTATTCATTTTATATTCCTTTCTTAAAGTAAAATTAATCCAATAGATTTAATTTAGTACAATTGAGCGGTTAAAAAGTAACTATAAAGTGAAAATTTCAAAAAATAACTAAATTTAAAGGTAGTATAATCAAAAATCATACTACCTGAATTAAGTATATATTTATCTACCACCAAGAGTTTTAAGATTGGTACTTGTTAAACCTAATTTTCTGAAAGTAACCATTCCACTATAATCAAGTTTGTCTTTAACTAATTTATTTGTGAAAGAGTTTTGAGGACAAGTAACTAGATATGTACCTCTTTTAGTTTTATTTATAAGGCTGACATTTGTAGCAGCTCCATCTGAATTTCCCTTAGAATCACCAATCTCAATTTCATAAGCAAGTTTACTGCTAGAAACAAAGTATAATTCATGCTCTCCATTAACTTGCTTTATAATCATTGGGTCATTGCTATGTATGTGTTTTGAATATATAACCACAAAAATTGCTATTGCCAAAACAACTAAGCTAAGCACTAAAGTTTTCTTTTTCATTATAATTTCTCCTAATTATCAAATTTATTATCTTTTAATTATAAAAAACTTAGATGGAGTAGAAGAAACAAAATAATAGCAAAGAAGCAGATTAAGATTAATTAGAAAAATATTAAAGAATAATACTTAAAAAGATAAAAAGTTTAAGTTATTATTTATATGTGGGAAATTTTTCAAATAAAAATAATTTGAAGTTATTATATCTTTTAGTCGATAAGTAAATTAGGTTAAAAAAAACAGGGAGAGAATAGTTATGAGATATAGTGTAGAGCAAGTATGTGATAGTTTTAAGAAGAAAGAAAAACTTAAGTATATATATTTTTGGGGACATAGAAAAGGGAAAAAGGGCGTTACTAAGTCATGCTTTAGCCAGTGGTATGATTCAGATTTTACTGTTGATGGAGTTTTATATAACTGCGCTGAGCAATTTATGATGGCACAAAAAGCTAAGTTGTTTGGGGATGAAGAAATTTATGCTCAGATACTAGAAACATCAGAGCAGTTTAGGATTAAATACTTAGGTAGACAGGTTAAGGATTTTGACGAGGAGGTATGGCAGGCACAAAGGTACAATATAGTTCTTAAAGGGAATATAGCTAAGTTTTCACAAAATGAAGAGATAAAAGAGTTTTTAGTGAACACAGGTTATAAGGTGATTGTAGAGGCTAGTCCTTATGATATAATTTGGGGAATTGGAATGTCAGAACAAGAGGCTATGCAAAGCAGTCCAACACAGTGGAAAGGTGAAAATCTTTTAGGTTTTGCACTTATGGAAGCTAGAGATATTATTTTAAATTCTCCATAATCTCTAAATGCAATTCCACTGAATCAGTATTTTTATAATAAAATCTGTTTTTTTAAAAGTTATATTAAATTTTATTTTGATACAACCCTCTTTGTATATTAAGTTAGACAATAATATGGTCGATTAACTATATTAGAGGGTATGAAAAGGGAGGATGAATAAATGTTTAAAAATATATCTTTAAAAAAATATCTAATACTTTTTCCTATAACCATAATTTTCACAGTTATTTTTATAATTTCTGCTATGGGAATTTCCGGTTTTGCAAGATATAAAAAAGAAAATATAAATGCGGCAATGGAAATAGCTAAAAAAGATTTAGAAAAAAAAATAACATCTTTAAATGAATTAGAAAAAAACACTGATTTACAAGCTAGTATAACAGCAGAAGTGTTGGGTGATTACATTACAACACTAGTAGCTGAAGGTAATTCAGCAGAACTAATTAATAAATCACTGGAAAAATATTTAAATACGAAGGTGATAAACCAAATTAATGTTATATCAGATGGAATAATAACATATTCTGGGGCAGCAGTATCAATTGGAGTTGATATTCTAAGTGTCAATCCAAACCATTTTTTAGGAACAGTACAAAATGCAGTAGATGGTATTTATTCAGAGCAAATAAGAGAAATGGTTCCAACTGGCGGTGGGGAAACTTATCATGTTAAACCACTTTATTATAAAAAAGGTGAAGTGATAGTGCAAATTTTGTATATGCCAGATAATTTTTATAGTGAGGAAGTTTTAAATGCAGATTTAGTAAAATATTTTTCAAAGTCTTTAGATGAAAAAATAGAATTTTCTTCGGTAATTGATGCAAAAACAGGAAAGATAGTAGCGACTAATATTAATAATGCAGATAGTATTTACATAGCGGAATTTGGAAATATGTTGAATGAAAATTACGAGAAAAGTTTGAGTAAGAGCGAATTGAAAATGCTTGGAATTGATAAAGAAGTTTCAAATATTAATCTTGTAACAAAACAAATAAAGGATGGAAAATATATAGCTATTCTAGGTGTTGATTTGACGAATATTATTAGTAAAGCAGATAAATCAATAGTTTTAGGGGTAATAATAAGTCTTATTGGTATAATCATAATTTCTTTAGTATTGTGGAAGTTATTAAAACCAGTAACACAAACATTATTTGATTTTGAGAGTGTGTTAAAGGAGATATCAACTGGTAATTTAACTAAAACAGTAGAAGGGGATATAAAAACTGCAGAGTTAAATTCTTTGAGAAATTCTATGGATCAGATAAATGAACAATTATCAAAAATGATATTAAAAATTATAGAAACATCAGATTCAAGTAAAGAAAAGGCTGAAAGAATTGATAGAATTAAAAATAATATGGACAGTCTAGTTGCTAGAATAAAAACTGAGTCAAATCAAGTTTGTGAGGTTATGCAAGGTAATACAGCTTCGATAGAGGAGGTTTCAGCCTTTGCTTTAGAAATTGTTACAAGTTGCGATAGTCTTTTAAAGCAAGCTAATTCAACAATAGAATTATCAAAGGAAATGAGTGAGAAGTCTAGTTTTTTAAACAGAACTATTAGTAGTAGAGAAAAAAATATAGGTGATTTAAACGAAAATTATAATATCACTATGAAGGAGATATTAGAAGATAGCAAAAAAATAAAAGATATTAAAGCAGTATCACTTACATTGAAAGCAATAGCTGATAATACTAATCTTTTAGCACTTAATGCAAGTATAGAAGCAGCGCGTGCAGGAGAAGCAGGAAAAGGATTTGCTGTTGTTGCAGATGAGGTTAGAAAACTTGCTATGCAAACAACTGAAAGTCTAGATCAAATTAATGAACTGATAAATGATACAGCAATTGCGGTTGAATCCATGATTAATTCATCAAATGATACTATAGAGGCAATGAAAGATCAAATTGCACAAGATTCTGATTTACAAAGAAACTTTATCCAAAGTTTTGCTAAAGGTGCTAAAAAGTTAGATGAAGTAAGTAATGTTAGTAATGGAGTTTCAGTTGAAATAACATCTGTAATAAATCAGATATCACAGTCGATAGAAGTAGTTGCAAACTCCATAACAGCAACAACAGACATTACTATATCTAATGAAGGTAAAATTAATATTTTAAATAGTGACATGGAATCCATGTATGAGGAATTAAATGAGTTAAAAGTAGCAATAGAAGAAACACATTCTAATGTGAAGAATTTTAAATTAAATTAGTAAAGCTCAAAAAGACTAAGAAATCAAATTTTGATTTCTTAGTCTTTTATTTTAGAAACGACGTTTTGCTAAAGTTATTTTTTTAACTTCTTTATCAGGAGTTGCTCCCATTAACCAGCTTATATCAACTTTTAGTTTGTGTCTTAATACTGTGATAGTTTCTTGTGAAAGTTTTTGTTGACCTTTTTCTATAAGTTCTACATCAACTTTTTTTAATCCTAAAACTTGTGCAAATTCTTTTTGTGTTAAGTTAAATTTCATTCTTATTTCTCTAAATCTTTTATTCATTAAAAATTCTCCTCTATATATCTAGTAAAATATGTACTAAATCTTATCTTACAAATATAGCACATATTTTATTTTTGGAATATAGAAAAAATATCCTTTATTTTAAAATATAAAAAACTTTTTTACGACAAAAAAATATTTTAACTAATATTAGGGCTGCTATTGATATTATTTTTAGAGGATATAGTGCAATAGGAAGATTATCAATTGATATTCCGAAATTTAATGATAATGGGAGTGTGAATAGTGAGGTATTAGAGTTTAAAGTTGGGGATGGAATTGAATTGAATAGATAAAATTAAAGATAGTGATATTTAGGAGTATCACTACCTTTTTTTGTATAGTAATTTTAAATTAATAAAATAGTTAAATACGTTATATATAAATTATAAACGATTAGAAAGATAAATAATCTAACTGAGAATGAGAGAGAGATAAATTAATTGGACATTTGTTTTTAATTTGGAAAATAAATACTAAATTTAAAAAGGGATTTTAGTTAAGAAGGCATAAAAAATGATATAATTATAAAAAAGTTAAAGGGGAAAATTAACAATGTTTAGCTCAAAAAAGGGAGTGATATTGTTATGAAGAAAAAAATAATGAATGCAATAATCGAAAGAGTTTTAAAAGTTATGTCAAAAAATTCTCCGTATAAGCATATAGAAAAACTTGAAGAAAAAATAAATTTAGCTAAAGAACAGGGGGAATATAATTATAGATTACCAAAGAATTTTAAACTCAAATCAGAAGTTGAGGAGTTTGAAAGTTTTGGTATGGTTTCATATAAACTTAGACCAAAAGAACTTAGAAATGGTAAAAAGATAATATATTTACATGGTGGGGCTTATGTTGAGGACATGAATAAGCAACATTGGATTTTTATAGATAGAATGGTTAAAAAATTAGGCTGTGAAGTTATACTTCCTATGTATCCACTTGCACCATTTAGTGATTGTGAAACAACATTTGAAAAACTAAGTTTGCTGTATGATGATATTACAAAAGATTATAAACAAGAGGATATTATTTTAATGGGAGATTCAGCAGGGGGAGGACTTGCTCTTGCTCTTGCACAGGATTTAAAAATTAATAATAAAAAATCACCAAGTAATATAATTTTACTTTCTCCTTGGCTTGATGTGAGTATGCAAAATGAAGAAATGAGAGAGATAGAACCAAGAGATTATATTTTAGGATTTGATTGTCTTAAAGAGTGTGGAAAGCTTTGGGCAAATGAGCTATCTGTGCAAAATAGACGAGTAAGTCCTATCTATGGAAATTTTGAGGGGCTTGGAAAAATTACTGTATTCACAGGTACTAATGATATTTTATGGCTTGATGCTTTAGAGTTAAAGGGGATTCTAGAAGAGCAAAATATAGACTTTAATTACTATGAATTTGAGGGAATGCCACATGTATTTGCGATTTTACCTATACCAGAGAGTGATGAAGTTATAGAAATAATTAATTTGCTAAGTCATTTGACTAAATGTTAAAATTTACTCATTCAGAGTAATTTGGAATAAAGGTGGATTTTAAGATATGAAATTAAAAGAGAAGATAAATAAAGAAAATATTATGGCTATAAAAGCAACAGTTTCAGAGCTTATGGAGAAAAAAGGTGAGCTAGAGTATCAAATACAAGACTTTAAAGATAGTGTAAAAGATATAAAAGCTAAAAAAGAAGTAGTTTTAAAAATGATAGATGAAATTAATCCAAAACTAGAAGTTCCAAAGAATAGAGTTTGGAAAATGGTTGAGGAAAAAAGAAAGAAAAAATAGATAGGATAAAACTAATGCCTTGGTAGAAAAACTACCAAGGCATTAGTTTATTATATTTTAAGAATTATCTGCTAAGTTTTCTACCTTTTTCTAAAGCAACTAATAATGGGTTTACATATCCCTCTTCAACTTTTCCAGTTGTGATTAAGTCCTCTTTAGTAATAAGGCCTTGCTTAAGATATCTTTTAAGTTCTATTTTAATTCCTTTTACTCTTGTTAATTCTTTCTTTGATCTCATAATTAAAACTTCCTTTATTAAAAAATTTAACACTACATACATAGTATTAGTTTTACTATCTTTAGTTTAATTATACCACTTAAAAGAAATAAAAGTGGCATCTTTTTCTCTTTTAGAGGAGAAAATGTAATATAATAAAAAGGTTACTAAAGAGAAAAAAGATAGCGAAAGCTATTAGATAGAAGAAGGTGAACAAATGAATATTTTTAGAGGTAGAGAATTATATCTTAGAACGATAGTCTACATAATGGCAGTTATAGTGTTTTTTACTTGTTGGGTAGTGCTTGGGTATGGAAGTGCCTTTATAGGTGCAACAGTAGCTAAGGGGGCTCTTGTAATGCTTGGAACAGACCTTACAGGAAATCCTATAAGAAGTACACTTACATTTTTAATAGTATTCCTATATATAGGTGTATTTTCATTTCTAGCATCATTAAATATATACACAGGACTTATAATTAACTTTGTGACTTTATTTGTACTTGCATATAATTTTTCATCAAATGTTAAACAATTAATATGGAGACCTTTTGTACTTGGATATTTATATCTTTTAGTTGAACCAGGTACAGTACATCAGTTACCATCAAGACTTATAACATTAGCGCTTGGAGCATTTTTTATGGTTCTTACACAATTTATTTTAAATAAGAATAAGTCAAAAAAAGCATTAAATGATGGGATAACAAGTTTAATAGATGAAATATCTAAAAAACTAAATGTCATATTAGAAGGCAAAGAGGTATTAAGTACTAAATTTAAAGTTACAACAAGTGTTGATAAGGTTGTTTCAGCAATTTATAGTAAAAGAATAGACCCATTTTTTATAACAAAAAAAGATAATATACTTTTAAATTTAACGCTTTATGCAGAAAGACTTAATTATCTTTTAAAAGAGATAAATATTGATTTACATAATAATATAGAAAAATCCTTTATAGAAGATTTACTTGTACTTATGAGAAGTGTTCATGATATTGTTAGTGAAAAAGAACCAAATGAAAAGTTACTAATTCTTTTAGATGAATTTTATGATGAACATATTGAAAGTGCAAAAAAAGATTACTATCTATATGAGATACTGCAAAATATAAGCATGCTAAAACTTTCAATACAGAATGCTACATATGACGCTTATAGAAAAAGAGATATAGTATTTAATATAAAACTTAGAAATAAAATAAGCACAGCTTTTAAGGTTAATTTAAAAGCAGATTCATTAAGATTCTCATTTGCTTTTAGAATAGCTTTAACAATTTCAGTTTCTTATTTTGTTGTTAAGTATTTTAATATTCCAAAAGGAAGTTGGATAGTATTTACTATTTATGCAATAATGGACCCACTTTTAGAGGATTCAAAAAAGAGATTCCCAGAAAGATTTAAGGGAACATTAATAGGGATAGCTTTATTTGCAATAATTTACGTAGTTATAGATAATATAATAATTCAAGGTATTATATTTATAGTTTTATATTATATTTATGTAATTACAAAAGATTTTAGGCTAAAAACTATGTGCACAGCTACTGTTGGATTAGGGTTGTTTGCAATAGTAACTCAAAGCCCAGGTTATGGTATATTTTATAGACTAAGCTTTGTTGCAATAGGAATTGCAGTAGGATATATAGCAAGTAAGTATTTATTTCCTTATAAGTCAGCAACAGCTAAAACTAAAATTATAAATATATATTATACTTTAAGTAAAGAGATATTAGAGTTTGCATTTAATAATCCTATTGATGAGTATTATTTTAAAATACTTGGGGAAAAGCTAATGTTGTCTAAACTATATGAAAGTAAGCTTGTATCAAGAAATGATGAAGAGGTTAAGGAGTTTATTTTAAATCAAAGAATTTTAAATAATACGATATACTTCTTATTATTCTCGATAAGAGATAATGAGCAAAAAGACAAGATTTTAAAGGATTTTAAAAGATATATAGATGAAGTTGAAGATTATAGTAAAGATGAACTTAAAGACGAAGTAGCTATAATACAAAAAATAAAAAGAAAATTTGAAACTAATTTTTATGAAATAGAAGGAAACTCAGAAAAATTATTATTCATTAACCTTTATAGAATAGTTGTTAGAATGAGAGAATCAAAAATTTTATTAGAAAAGATCAAAGGGGAAGTTTAAAATGGAAAAATTATATTTAGTAGAACTTATGAATTATTACTTTGATAGTGAGTCAGAGAGTATAAATCAGGATGATTCAAAAATATTAGGATTATACAAAAGCGAAGAAGAGTACAAACAAAGAATTGAAAAAGAAGTTGCTAATTTTAAAAAGGTTAGTAAAACAGAAATTCAAATTATTAGAGATGAGGAACTTGAAGAGGGATATGCTGAAGTTTTAGATATAATTTCACAAGAGGCAAGAGTTTCTATAATAGTAAATGAAGTATCTCTTGGAGATTCAAATGCTCTAATTGATTATAATAGAATAAATTACTACTATGACTATGATAATACTATTGAGGTTGAAGTTATAAATATAGAGAAATAGTCAAAAACAAAAGCTACCTGAGTTAATTTAGGTAGCTTTTTTTTATCTGAAATTCACATTTGTTTTTCTTTTTATTTTCAAATTAATAGTATATAATGGTTTATATGACATAAAATGTCATAAATATTTAGAGTAGAATATTTTTATCAAAAAAAAATTAAGTTATGATAAAAATTTGATTAAACGGAAAGATTAAATACTGAGTAGAAGAATATTTTAACACTTAAGGAGTGATCATCTTGAGAATAGCGCTGATAGCACATGATAAGAAAAAGGATGCATTAGTTAAATTTACAAAAACATATGAAAATGTATTAAGAGAACTTGATTTAATTGCAACAGGTACTACTGGACAAAGAATAATGGATGTTACAGATTTAGATGTTATAAAATTTAAAAGTGGACCACTAGGTGGAGATCAACAGATTGGAGCTTTGATTCCAGAGAAAGAAGTTGATATGATAATCTTCTTTAGAGATCCACTAACATCACAAGCACATGAGCCTGATATTAGTGCTCTTTTAAGACTTTGTGATGTATATGAAGTTCCATTAGCAACAAATCCAGCAACAGCAAAAATGCTTATAGAAGGAATTGTTTTTGAAGAAGAAAATTTAGGGCTTGCAGTTAAATAGTAAAAAATTCTTTGTGAGATTAAACTTACAAAGAATTTTTTTTTTGATATTTTATGTTTATCTGATAGCTAGTGTTTCTAGTACTGCTGTCATCTAAAAGTAGGAGATAAATAAACAAACACTCATAGATAGTTTCTACTAAGCATTCAGAATGAGTTAAAACTCCACCTGAATTGAGTCTACATTTATGTTAAAATTAAGATATTAATTTTAAATTTAAGGAGATTTTTAGATGAAGGATATAATTATAGGAAAACAATTGCCAGAAGATTTTATAGGAACAACACCAGAGGGATTAAGTGGGATATTTTCAAAGGAGCTTATTTTTGTTCTGAAAATGGAAGGTTTAACTAAAGATGATATTGAAATATTTAATACTGCAAAAATGAGCTTTGATCTTTTAGAACTTAATGAATATAAGGATGAAATTGGAAGTCTATATGCATTTTCAATATTAGTTGAAAATTTTATAGATAATAGTGAAGTTTTAGTTGATTTTAGAATGGATGATATAGAAAAAGTTTTACCTAAATCATTTGTAGGCAAAGGTGGAATAGATGTAACATTTATTTTAGCTAGTGAAGAAGATGAAGTTTTAGCAGTTAAAGAGTTTAGGTTAGATTTTAATTTAAGTAATATAGTATCAGAAAAGGCATATGAGCAAAATAAATTTGTTAAGCAAAGTAGAGAGTCAGATACTGATTATGTTGTACTAGCATTTCAAAAATTATTTGAAAATGAGCCAGAAGAGAATGTGGATTTATATTCAATAGGAAAAGCTATTATATAAGAAGTTTTTTACAATAGAGAAATAGCTGTAAAAATCATCAAAAAAATAGACTATCACATAGATTTTTATGTGGTAGTTTTTCTAGATTAAACATAAGAAATGAGATGGTAAGAAATATAGTTTTAAAAAAAACAAATTTTAAGTTATTAAGCTAGTAAACTTGAAAATTTTCTAATAAAATATTGCTTAAAATTTAGATTATAGCAATATAAGTCAATAAAAATGAAATTTTCATATTTATATATTTATATAGGTACAAATTAGATTGAATTTTGAAATAAAAATGTTAATTTAAATATTTCAAAGAGTTTGACAATTTATCTGAAAAAAAATAGAATTAATTCACTTTGATAAAATTAGAGGAGAATAAAAAATATAATGAAGAAAAAAGCAGTTACTATTGGATCTTTGCTAGTTGCGCTTGGGATTGTTTATGGTGATATAGGAACATCTCCACTTTATGTAATGCAAGCAATACTTTCAACAAACAACAATTATGTCGCAGATAATATTGTTTTAGGTGGAGTCTCATTGGTATTTTGGACTTTAACACTGCAAACAACAATTAAGTATATATTATTTACTCTTAGAGCAGATAATAAAGGTGAGGGTGGAATATTTGCACTTTATACACTTGTCAAAAAGTATGCTAAATGGCTTATAGTACCAGCTATTATAGGTGGGGGCGCACTTCTTGCCGATGGAATACTTACACCACCAGTTTCGGTTACATCTGCAATTGAGGGATTAAATGTATTATTCCCAATAAAAGAAAGTGTTACTATACTTATAGTAATTACAATAATAGTTGCATTGTTCTTGCTACAAAGATTTGGAACAGAAAAAATAGGTAAGGTCTTTGGACCGATAATGCTTATTTGGTTCTTAATGATAGGTATTTTAGGACTTATGCAAATAACACATAATCCAATGATTTTAAAAGCTATAAATCCATATTATGCAGTTATGCTATTAATTCATGGAAGTGGAGTTGTATACATATTAGGAGCTGTATTCCTTTGCACAACAGGAGCAGAGGCTTTATACTCAGATCTTGGACATTGTGGAAGAAAGAATATTTATTATACATGGGTACTAGTTAAAACATGCTTATTATTAAGCTATTTTGGGCAAGGTGCTTACTTATTAATGAATGATAATAAACTTATAGTGGATAACCCATTCTTTATGATAATGCCAAAATGGTTTATCTTAATAGGGGTAATTATTGCAACACTTGCAACAATTATAGCAAGTCAGGCTTTGATATCAGGTTCATTTACACTTGTATCTGAGGCTATAAAACTTAATGTATTCCCAAGACTTCACATTAGATATCCTAATGGAGAAAAAGGACAGTTATATATTTCAGCAGTAAATTATTCTTTATGCATAGGGTGCGTTGGGATAGTTTTATTCTTTAAGAAGTCAGAAAATATGGAATCAGCATATGGTCTTGCAATAACAATAACAATGCTTATGACGACTATATTATTATCACAATATATTAGACATGTTAAAAAGAAAAAAATCTTATCTGTTATTATTTTAATAGTATTTGGAACAATAGAAACAAGTTTCTTATATGCAAATAGTTTTAAAATAATAAGTGGTGGATATATAACATTACTTATTACAGCTGTTCTAATATTCTTAATGTACATTTGGTCATATAGTACAAAAATTAAAAAGAGATATAGAAATCTTGTTAATCTCGTAGATTATACAGAGAAATTTAGACAAATTCAAAATGATAAAGAGTTGCCTTTATATGCAACTAACCTTGTTTATCTTACAAAGTCAACAAAGCTTAATAAAGTTGAGAATAAACTTGTTTATTCAATATTTAATAAGCTACCAAAAAGAGCTGAGTTCTATTGGTTTGTTAACATAGAAGTTACTGATGAGCCTTATACAAAGGCATATAAAGTAAATATGATTGAGGATAATAGAGTTCTTAGTATAGACTTTAAACTTGGATTTAGACTTTCTCAAAGTATTAATACTCTTTTAAGTGAAGTAATTCAGGAACTTGTAAGTACTGGAGAAATAACTTATAACGCTAAAGAGTATAGAATAACATCAGCGAGTAGAACATCAATGGGGAACTTTAAGTTTGTTCTTGTAGAAGAAGTTTTATGTAGTGAAAGTAATTTCTCAGGATGGGATAGATTTATTTTATCTTCAAAAATTCTTATAAAAAGACTTACAGTTTCACCAGAAAAATGGTATGGAATTGATACTAGTGTAGTTGAAGTTGAGAAAGTGCCAATAATTGTTGGTGGAAATAGAAGAGAAACTACAAATAAATTAGTGAGATTAGAATAAAAATAAACTTAGCACTTAATCTAAAGAAAAAGTTAAAAAAAGATTATAATATTGAGTTTATATAGAAAAAAGTTAGCACTTTGTGCTAACTTTTTTTATTTTATGTTAATTTTGTAGCTTTGTGATTTTGAAATATTGGAGATAAACTAAAAATAAGAATAAAAACAAGGGGTGGATTTAAATGCACTTAAAACATAGAAAAATCAAGGATATTAATATAGAGACACAGGTTATAAGAGTTGCGTATGTAGAGGAAGATGATAAAGTAACAGGCATATGTTCTATAATTATTGGATGGAATGAACATGAAGTTCCAATATCATTAGATGGTACAGTTACATTTTCAGTACTTGGAATACATAAAACTCTTACTTTAAAAGAAATTGCACAGAGAATTGAAGAAAAAGAAGATATTCCGGTAGTGATGTCTAATTTAGAAGTTTTTAAGAATTAAAAAGTAGCTAAATAACATTTTAAGATGTTATTTAGCTACTTTTTAGTTTGAGATAACTCTGAATTCATATCCGTTATCTTTATAGTATTTTATGATTTTTGGTAAAGCCTGTACTGTATTAGGACTTATGTCATGCATTAAAAGTACGACAACATTTTGTCCTTGTGAATACTTTCGTACATTAGCTAATAAGGCGTTTACACTTTTATCCCCTTGTACGGCATCTCCATTTATAGCATTCCAATCTATTGAGACAACACCTTTTTTTTCGAGGATTTCTGTTAAAGTTCCTAAATTTTGATCGTTATAATATTCTCTAGAATTATAACCACCTGGCATTCTAAGAACAGCACAATCAAAATTTTCTCCAAGAATTCCTTTAAGCATAGAGTTAGTAAGATTAATTTCATCCATAAAAGTAGAAACACAGAGCGTATTTTTAGGGTAAATAGTTTTCATGTTGTGACTATATGAATGATTTGCAATAGCATTCCCATTCTTAAAAGTTTGAGTTAAGATATTTTTGTTAGTTTGACTTTGTAGCCTAGAACCTAAAACAAAAAATGTTGCATGTACGTTATTGGTTTTTAAAATATTTAGAACTTTAGGAGTGATAGTCACATCAGGACCATCATCAAACGTCAAAAATACTGTTTTCTTTTTAATAATAGAAGGATTTTTAATCATTTGAGTAACTTCTTTTACAGGAGTAGAATACTTTCTTGCAGATGGTATTATGTTTTCTCCTTGTATTATAGGTCCAATAACAACAGAACTTTTGTCACAAGTAGTATAGTTTTTAGGTACAGCATTAGATTTTTTAGACTTTTCATTAGGTTTTTCTACTATGGGAGTAATATCTTCCCTAGCTATGCTATATTCGTTACTTAGACTAACAGTTATAGGTGTTTCTGATTCAATAGATGAATTTATATTTTCTTTTTCAGTAGTTTCTTGTTCACTCAGTGGCGTAACTGCTTTAACCCTAGTAACAGGGCGTTTAGCATTATAATAACAACCAACTCCTAGTGAACTTATTATTGAAAAAGCTACTGAAAAAGTTAGGATTTTAATTTTAGCAATTTTCATTGAAATTCCCCCTTTGTTAGATTTATAAGAATTTCAACGTAAGAATACAACTGTTCTTACGTTACTAGTATATGTAATATATTAAGTAATACTCGTATATTAGGGGGATTTTATATTATCAATTATTGGAAATTCCCAACAAAGAAAGGATTGCATAAAAAAAGTGCCATCCCACAATACATTAGGATAGCACTTCTTAATTTATATAATCTTATTTTATACTTATAGCTTCAACAGGGCATTGCTCCATTGCTTCTTCAGCATCACTAAGTACATCTGCTGGAATATCTTCTGAAATAGCTACTGCTAATCCATCAGCATCCATGCTGAAAATTGATGGACAAACTCCTGTACACATTTCACAAGCTATACAAATATCTTTATCTACTACTGCTTTCATAAAACAAATCCTCCAAATAAATTTCATTTTAGTTTACTAAATCTTAGTATGCCTAATTTATATAATAATAATGTGTGGTTTTGATTAATTTTTTTTGTAGTTTTAAATTAATCCTTACCAATATACTAGGAGTTAAGCTTTATTATTAAGAATAAAATAATAATAAGGTATCTAAAAAATTAAAAAACTAAAATTTATATAGTTTTACATAAAATGAGATAAATTTTATGTATTTAGAATATGCACAGATAAATTTAACAAAATTCACAAGAGATTATTTTAAATAAAAAATATGTATTTATAATTTTTTTTGAGAAATTATATCTATTTTATCTTTTAAATAAGTAAGACGTCTACTAGCTAAAAGTATATCAAACATATCTTTATAAATTAAAAGTTCACTTTTGTTTTTTATATCTTTAAAGTATTTATTCATTATGCTTTCAAGAGATGCAGATTCTAAATTTTTAATTGAATCTATATCTTTTTTCATATAATTTAACCGGATAGTTCTTTCAAAACGGTTAGACAATAAGTTTGTATCATAATAAGAAACTCTATTGATTATTTTGTGAATATTTTCTAATATCATAGTTCCTTCACTTATATAATCGTTGAGGATTTTTATATCATATGCAGAATTTTTAACTGCAATTTTAGATTCAATATTATGACCCTTTAAGATTAAATTATCTATTTCTTGTCGTTTTTCATCATCATCATAAATATGTAGAAGACTTATTAGAGCATCGTTACAAGTTTTGTAGTAAATATCTGATAAGTCTTTTATTTCAGTTTCAAGTTTATATGGAAGTATTAAAAGACTTCCGATTATTACAATAAGAATTCCAACTAACACATAGAAAAATCTATCCCAAGTTACAAGTAGCATGTGACCGTTAGTTGATATAGAGACAATCATAAGTGACATTACAGTTGCAGCTACAATTCTTTTTGAATAGTTTACAAGGCATATAACAAAATAAATTGCAATGAATATCATGATTAGTCTTTCATTAAATCCAGTAAAGATAAGATTTGCAATGGTGAAAATTATTGCACCAATAACAGTTCCTCTAAGTCGGTCAAATCCTTTTTGTTTTGTTATATCATAGTATGGTTGAGAGATAGAAACTATTGTATATAGTGCCCAACTTCCATGCTTAAGATTAAAGTAACTAACAAAAAAATATGTAATAGACATTAAAAGAGCAGTTCTAAATGAAAATGTAAATCTTGAAGAACCTTTTCTAAAGTCTCTAAATAAATTCTTTTCAAGTGCTATATAATCACGTATTTTACTTCTTTTAGATACTTTTATAGTGCCTTTTTTTATATCGTATAGAGTTAAAGATAAGCTAAAAATAATATTTATGATTTCTTTAAGTTCATAGTAATTATCAGAGCACTCTATGGATTTATATTTATTATTAAAATAACTAAAATCTTCTATAAGAAGGTATCTTTTATAATCACCTTTTATAAATTTTCTAAGTTTATCAATTAAGATATTTACATCATTTAACTCAAATTTAGAATCAACACTGAGGTTTAAAATTTTTCTTTTAAAACTAGAAATTGAAGAAACTAGATTTAGCTGAACATTCTCATCTTTTGTTAAATAAAAAGTATTTTGCTTATTATTTAAAATATCTTTATTCCAAGTTTGAATACGAACTTCTAAAGCTTTTTTTGTAACTTCTAATTTATCTGCATTATCACTTTCGTTAAGCATATTAGAAAGAAGAAGTAATGATTTATTTAGGTTTGTAAAAGCGCGGTTGATTCCTTGAAAGTTAAAATATATAATTTGAAAAATTACAGAAATGACAGCGACAATAAGAAGTCCTAAAATTCTTAGTTTTAAATCATGACCAGTAGCATCTGAAGCTAAAAAAAATGAATATCCAAGCAAAAAAGGAACATAAATTGTTTCTTTAAGAGAATATACCAACATATATAGTATAAAAAATATTGCAAAGAAATTTATTAAAAGGCCACTAAACGGATTCAAATTAACTATTGATGGTAGTATTCCGATAGTTAATGTATAAATTGTTATGTTAAGTATGGAGGTTAAGGGTTTAGAAGAAAAATCTTTATTAATTATTGCCTTTAAAAGGAAGACTCCAAAACCACCAACCATCATATTGACATGCCCAAGGCCGAAAATTGACATTGCTATAAATAAACAACCAAGTATAAAGATACTAAGATTTTGAATTGATATGTAGTTTTTCATAAAACACCTCGCATTTGTATCTTTTGTTATTATAAAAGTATATATAATAACAAAATGAAAGTCCAGACAAAATGCGACTTAAAAGGTGTTTTTTTGACTTTAAGTAGATTTAGTGGCAAAATTACATTATAAAAAATTTTTTCGGGAAATGTTATTAGCATTTTAATTTGTTAATATTCATTAAGAGGGTGATACATATATGATGTATGTTGCGAGTGATATACACAATAACTATGATTCTTTAAAGGCTCTTTTAAACAAGGTTAATTTTTCAAAAAATGATACTTTGGTTATAAATGGAGATCTTATAGATAGAGAGGGAGATGCCGTTAAGGTTATTCAATTTGTTTTAGAGAATAGGGAGCAAATTCAATTTATAATAGGTAATCATGAACAACTATTTATAGATGCCTATGAAACAGGAGAATTATTAAAGCCATTACATAAAAAAATAAAAAGAACTTTTTTTGGTAAGAGGGTAGAAGTATTTAAACATGACAATGAAACAGTTGATCACTGGTTAAATTCAGGTGGAATGCACACTTTAGATGCAATGATAGGACACACCTTAGAAACTGGTGAGAATATAATAAATGAATTTTACAATTATTTAAAAGAACAAAAATATTATCGTATACTTGGTGATAATTTATTTGTTCATGCTAGTCCTAATATTTATGGACCTACATTTGATAGAGGAGAACTTATTGAATGGATGAAAGATCAAAAACCAGAGAAACTACTTTGGAATAGAGATTTCTATGAAGAAGGAATGCTTGGTGGGGATGTTAAGGATATTCCTATGAATATTTATATTGGTCATACTTCAGTTGTAAAAAGTAGAAATCATAGAAGATTTGGTGTTAAAAGAGCTTCAAGTAAAACGTATCCGAGTGGATATAAAATAGTTAATACAGATTTTTCTAGTACAAGTAAGGATAAATCAATGGCACTATATTCGGTTGAAAAAGATATACTGTATCATAAAATGTATGATGATATAGTTACTGTTACTAAAAAAGGAATAAAAGGCTAATAGAAAGGTTGTGTTAAATTGGTTAAAATCAGTTTAATACGACTTTTTTAGTTTTAAAATTAGGATTACGTTAGTGGTGAGAGTTTTATTTTAAAAAGTGGATTATTGGAAAAAAATTATAATAACCATAGTATTATTGAAGATTAGCACTGTAAGATGCCATAGATAGTGAATTTGTAATAAAGAATATACTATATTGTTGAAATAATTTATTTTTCTAGTTTTGATTGAATTTTATAATAGGAATAGAATAGTAATGCTAAATTAAAAAATAGTAATCTTTTCTAGGGGGTGATTTCAAAATATGAAAAATTCTTTTAAAATTTTTAAAAGAGATTTAAAGGCAATGCTAAAAAATCCAATTACACTTATAATAGTGTCGGGACTTTGTATACTTCCATCACTATATTCATTTTTAAATGTTATAGGGTGTTGGGATGCTTATCAAAATACATCAACGCTTCCAATTGCTGTTGTTAATGAAGATACAGGAGCTACAATTGGTGGACAAGCTATAAATATTGGTAATAGCATAGTTGCAACTTTAAAGACTAATAAAGTTATAGGATGGAAATTTGTAAATGCAGACCAAGGAAACATAGGGCTTTCTAGTGGGAAATATTTTTCGGAACTTATTATCCCAAAAAATTTCTCTTCAGATTTAGCTACAATAGCTACTAACAATCCAGTAAAACCTGAGCTTGAATATAAAGTAAATACAAAAATAGGACCGGTTGCAAATAAGATAACAGAAGTTGCACAACAAAATTTATTAGCACAGATACAATCAAGTGTTATGACATCTTTATCACAGCAGGTATTTACTAAATTAAATACATATGGGGAGAAAGCAAATCAAAATAAAGCACAAATTATAAACCTGAAAAATTCAGTTATAAATTTAAATATGAATATTGATAATGTTATAAATGGACTTAAAAGTGTTAGCACTAACTCAAATGATCTAAATTCATATTTAACTACAATGAAATCTACAATACCAGTTATAAATACTAGTCTTGGGCAGATTCAAAGTAGCACAGAAAACATAGGGACAATAGTTTCTAACACTAAAAATATTTTATCAACATCATTAAATAATATTTCTCTTAATTTAGAGTCATCTAAAAATATGATTAATAATATAGGGAATATTTCCACAAAACTTGTAGCAGGTAGTAATAATAGTGGAATGCTAAATAATATTTTAAGTGATATAAATTTTGTTCAGCAAAATGTACAAACAGATTCAAAGTATCTACAAGAAATCGCAAAATTTAATGATAGTGCAAATATAAAATCATTAATAAATAGTTTGAATAACGTGGATAATTTACTTAATGAGCAAAAAAGTAATGTGCAAAGTGCTGTGAATAGTGGAAGTAATCTTTCGAATGCGTCAATTGCAGCTATTCAAAGTGCTACTAATAATTCTACAAATGCAATAAATGGAGCGTTAAATATTTATAACAATGGGGCAAGCACAGCGTTAAACAACATAGGTAACGGAGTTGTTTCAGCTACTAGTAGTGCTACAAGTTTAATAAATAACACGCGAAATTTAAATACAAAAATACAAGGAGTTATAGATTCAGCAAGTGCAGATTCAACTAATGCAGGAACTACAAGTAAAGACCTTACAACTTATTTAGATCAATACAAAGGAATGATAAGTAGTTTAAGTGCTAAGCTTGCAAAAGTTAGTGATGATAATTTAAATGAAATAATAGGACTTTTGCAAGGTAATCCAGTAGTGATGGGGAATTTTGCATCAGCACCATTTAATTTTAAACAAGTAGTAACATATCCAGTTGCTAACTATGGCTCAGGGATGACACCAGTTTACAGTGTACTTGCTTTTTGGGTAGGAATGCTTATAGCAGGAGCACTTTTAAAAACAGAGGCACCAGAAATTGAAGAATTTAAAGATATGACTATAAGAGAAAAATTTTATGGTAAAATGTTAACTTATATTTTTATAGCAGTTGTTCAATCTTTAGTTATAACAATAGGAGCAAAATTCTTAGTTGGTGTTCAAGTTGCAAACTTACCATTATTTATTTTAAGTTCGCTTGTGACATCAATAACCTTTGCGATAATTATTTTCACTATACTTTCTATATTTGGTCATATAGGAGATGCCATATGTATTATTTTAATGGTTGTTCAATTATCTGGAACAGGGGGTACCTATCCGGTACAAGCTATGCCTATGTTCTTTAGAATTATTGAACCTTTTGTACCATTCCCTTATGGGGTAAATGTTATGAGAGAAGCTATTGCAGGAGCATACTGGCCAAACACTATTAAAGATATAGGATATTTAGTTGCTTTTTCTATTATATTTATTATAATTGGATATTTTGTAAAACCAAAAGCAAATACAACATTTACTAGATTTGAAGAAAAGTTTAAAGAATCTGGTATTGCAGATGAATAGGTAGGAGGATGAAATGAAAAAGATATTTCAGATATTTAGGAAAGATCTTAAGAATATAATTAAAAATCCTGCTGCTATCGGTATTATAGTAGGTCTTTGTATAATACCATCATTCTATGCATGGATTACACTAAAAGCTAACTGGAACCCTTATGTTGATACTGGGAATGTCCCTGTTGCGGTAGTTAATGATGATGCAGGGACAATAGTAAACAATAAAATAGTTAACTTTGGAGATAGCACAGTAAAACAACTTGAAAATAATAATACTATTAAATGGACATTTGTTGGTCAAAAAGTAGCAGATCAAGGATTGAAAGATGGTTCGTATTATGCAGTTATTGAAATTCCAAGTGATTTTTCTACAGATTTAGAAAGTGGGATAACTGGGAATCCAATTAAGCCTAATCTTATTTATAAAGTTAATGAAAAAACTAATGCTATTGCAACAAAAATTACAGACCTTGCAACAGGGCAATTGCAACAAGATATAAAACAGACATTTTTATATACAGTCAGTAATGTTACTTTAAAGCAAGCTAATGCTTTAGGTAAAAAGTTAAATACAAATAAACCTATGATTCTTGAAATTAAGAATGTAATTTCGAATACTAATGATAATATAGGAAATATATTAAAAAGTATAAATAACTCTAGTACAAATGTTAGCGATCTTGGGAATTATATAGGAACACTTAAAAATGATTTGCCACAGATAACTAGTCAAATAAATAATCTTGAGGGGATAGTATCTTCAAGTAAATATTTAATTCAGGCTACACAGTCTAATATGAAAAATATAGAGAGTTCTTTAAATAACACAAATACAAGCATGAGTACTTCAAACAATGCCTTGCAAAATTTTGTTGGTGATTTAAAGAATAATGTAAGTAATCAAGAACAGATCAATCAAAATGCAATAAATGCAGCGAATTCGGCTGTTAATGCTTCTAACAATACAGTTGTATCATCAACTGATAAGGCTACAAATGTTATTGCACAAAACAAGGATAAAATTGTAGATGCAAATAATAAAGCTAATGAGACAGCAAAAAAGGTTCTAGGAACAGCAAAAGCTATTAACACTGCGAATGGAAAAGTTTTAAATACTACTAAAAAAGTAGCAGATGATGTTACTAAAAAAGCAGATGAAAATAAAAAAGCAGATGCACAGGTTAGCAAAGATTTAGACAATACAAAAATCAATACTAAAGAACCTGTGACTAGTACACCAGAAAAGATTACATCAAAAGTACCTGTAACAGTTGTGCCAAAAGTACCTTATCTTAGTAAGGAACAAATTGCTAAAGACAAAGAAACTTTAAATAATGCTATTACAGCAAATAAAAATCTTTCTAGTCTAATTGATTCAGCATCACAGCTTTTAAATACTTTAGATAAGTTAAATGGAAATAATCTTTTAACTAGTATTATAAGTGATTTAAATAATTTAAAATCTAGCGTTCAAAAGCAGAGTGCGCAGTTAAATGATTTAAATGGAACTTTAAGTAATACAAACAAAGTTACAGCTAGTATGATAAATTCAAAACTAGATAATATAGCAGAACTAAGCAATGAAGTTAATAGTTTATTTGGAAATTTCACTAAGTCATATTCAAGCAATGTTAATGGTAGCTTAAGTACAATTAGTGATAATCTTAATAATAGTTTAACTAACATCAACTCAGTTTTACTTGCAAGTAAACAAATGGTTCCACAACTTGATGCAATAGCTAATATGGGGATTACATCAAGTAATTTAACTGTTAGCAAGATGGATGAACTTAAGAGTAAGCTTGATGGTTTAAAAACTAATTTAAATACTTTAGAGAATAAAACAAGCAGTTTAACTAATACATCAGTTGATAATATAGTTAATCTTTTAAGTAAAAATCCAGAACAACTAGCTAAATTATTAGCATCACCAGTTGGGGTGAAAGTTACAGAACTTTATGGTATGTCTATTTTTGGAATAGGACTTGCACCATTTTATACAGTTCTAGCAATTTGGGTTGGAGCACTTTTATGTACAACTATAATTGGTGTTAATGATAAAAATGAGGAAAATGGAACTAAAAAAAGAATTATGGAAATACATTTTGGGAAGATGTTGTTATTTATTGGAATAAACTTTATACAAGCAACAATAGTAACTCTTGGAGATGTATTTATTCTTGGAATACATCCTGCGAATTTCTGGCTTCTTATGGGATTTGCTTGGTTCTCGGGAATTGTATTTACGGTTATAATTTTTACCTTAGTATCTCTTAATGGGAACTTTGGTAAGGCTGGGGCTTTAGTTATAATGGTTGTGCAAGTAGCAGGTTCAGGGGCAATTTACCCAATAGAAGTTAATCCTATATTCTTCCAAAAGGTAGAGTTTTTATGGCCCTTTACTTATGCGATAGATGCATTTAGACAAGCGATAGGTGGACCAGATTGGTCGCAAGTTAGAGGCGATGTAATTGCACTTATTATATTCCTTGTGATATTTATATTATTGGGATTTGCTAAAATGCTTATGAGTAAACAAATAGATTATATTGAAAATTCATTTAAAGAATCACAATTATAATTAAAATATGAAATTTAGAGAATAAGAGAGTTTTAAGCTTTCTTATTCTCTTTTTTTGATTTATTAGAAAAGTGTTAAAATATAAAGCTATTTTTAGAAAAGGTAATAAAAATAAATGCAATTAGTTATGAAATTGTAAGAAAAGTTTGGTAATATATAAATATATGTAAAAGAAATTAGGGGGACAAGTTGATGAGTAAAAAAATTAAGTTAATAATAGTAGCGGTAGTAGCAGTTGTTGGAGTTGGGGGATTCTTTACTGTTAGAGCTTTTAATGCTAAAAATAATAGTAAAATAGAAGAGCAAATGATTGATTTATATACAATTCCAGGAAAAGAAAAAGTTTATTTAACAGGAAAAATAGCACCAAAACAATCAGAGAGCTTTACGATAGATGGAGCATTTGGCGAGTTAGACAAAATGAGTGTGAAAGATGGTCAAGCTGTAAATAAAGGTGATATTTTATTTAGTATGAAAAATCAAGAGAATATAAATCAGGTTAGTACACTTAAGACTCAGGTAGCAAATAAGCAAAAAGAACTTGCAAATGCACCAGATGAGGAAAGTAAGAGTATGATAAATGCAGAAATTTTAGATATGAATACTCAAATAGCGGATTTAAATAAGAAAACATATAAAACTATATATGCACCATTTGCAGGGAATATTTATATTCTAGAAGAAACTTTAGCACCTAGTGAGGAGGGGGCTATTGGACCTTTATTGGTTTTAGAAACACAAGAGTATGATATCAAGACACAGGTAAATGAGATGGATTTACTAAAGTTAAAAGAGGGACAAGAAGTTGAAGTTACAATAATACCATCAAAAAAGAACGCAAAGGGCAAAATAACTAGCATAAGTAAAAGACCAAAAGAGGGTGCAGATACTCAAGGTGAATATAATGGTGGTTCAAGTTTTTCAAATTATCCAGTGAAAATTGATGTTGAGGACCAAAAAGATTTTATAAATGGTTTTGCAGTTCAAGCAGTTGCACAGTTTGGAAATAATGAAAATAAGCTACCATTATCAGCGATAATTGAAGAGGATGGCAAGTATTTTGTAATTAAAGTGGTGAATGATATAGCTACAAAAACAGAGGTTAAGGTTAAAGAGAAAACTGAGCAGATGTATATAGTGACAGAGGGACTTAAGGAAAATGAAGTATTAATAAGAGATGTTAACAATCCTAATATAGTAGATGGTCAAAATATATATGGGGCAGGAAACTAATTTAGTTTAACTGTATTAGGAGGAAATATGGAAAAAAATATAATTGAACTAAAGAATGTTGAGAAGTTTTATAAAATAGGAAAGGACCAGTTACATGTTTTAAAGGATATTAATATAGATATTAAGCAAGGGGAGTTTGTTATTATTATGGGTAAGTCAGGGAGTGGAAAAACTACACTTTTAAATATACTTGGCTTTCTTGATAAGTTTGATAAGGGGAAATTTTTATTTTATGGAGATGATGTTACATCACATAAGGAAAATAAAAGAGCAGAGTTTAGAAATTTAAATATAGGATTTGTTTTTCAGCAATTTAATCTTATAGAAAATTTAAGTATTTATAAAAATGTTGAAATTCCTATGATTTATAACAAAAAATATAGCAAAAAAGAGAAGGAAAGAATCATAAAAGAAAACCTTGAGATGGTCGGACTTTTAGACAAAATAGACAGAACTCCAACAGAACTCTCTGGTGGACAACAGCAAAGGGTTGCTATTGCAAGAGCACTTGTAAACAATCCTGATATTATCTTTGCAGATGAGCCAACAGGGGCTTTAGATACAGATACAGGGGTAGACATAATGAATCTTTTAACAGAACTTAATAGTAAGGGAAAAACTATAATTATGGTTACTCATGATTCTGATTTTACAAAGTATGCAAGTAAACTAATAAAACTTAAAGACGGTGTTGTTATAGAGGAGGGGATGTAGATGGTTGCTTTAAAAAATGCCCTTGCTAGTATAAAATCCTATAAGCTTAGAGTTTTTACTGCAATGGTTTGGATAGTTCTTGGAATAACATCAGTTATAGTTGTTTCTAGTATAGGAAACGGTCTTGAAAAGCAGATGGATGAAATTTTGACAAGTAAGGATAATAGAAAAGGTAAGATAGAGTTTTGGGCAGAGGATTATAATATTTCGAATGTTGGACTTGTACTACAACCTTTTGGGAGAAATGAACTTGAAGTAGCAGCCTTAGTTAATGGAGTTGAGCGTGTGGGTAAACCATCAGAGGATGAAACTGGTAGAGGTGGCATGTCATATAATCTTGATGAAAATGGTGAGGTGTATTTAAGTTTATATAGCTATAATGAAAAAGAAAGACCGACTATTTTATATGGTAGGGATTTTACTTTAGATGATGAAGAAAGAAGTGTTATTTTAGTACCACAGGATGTTGCTAGCTATTTACATGAAGATCCAGCTTTAGCTGTTGGAAAATCTTTAGAACTAGAAAATAGTACCTATGAAATAGTTGGAGTTATTGAAAATGTTGAGCAAGGTGGAATGATGGGCATGGGAAGATGGAGCGATCCTACTGCATATATTCCTAAGACTGTTTATAATAATATGACAAAACAAATGTGGGGTGAGGATCATTCAATTGCAGTAATTGAAGTTAAGGTAGCTCCAGGATTTAATAAGGATGAAGTTTTAAATAATGTTGTAATGGCACTTCAAAATAGCAGAGAAGAAGCAGATGGAACTTATCAACTTTCATGGGAAGAGAATCAAACACAAGAACTTGAGATGATGAAACAGAGTATAACAGGATTTACAGGGATAATTACTCTTGTATCACTTGTAATTGGTGGGATAGGTATAATGAATATTATGTATATGTCTGTTATAGAAAGAAAAAGAGAAATTGGTATAAGGCGTGCCATAGGTGCAAAACCTAGAAATATAATAATGCAATTTGTTACAGAAGCTAGTGTTATAACAAGTATGGGAGGAGTTGTCGGAATAATAGCTGGAATAATAGCAGCGACTTATCTTGGGGGAAGATTACCATTCCCAGTTGTAATAAGTCCTATATCATGTTTATTTGCAGCTATGATATCTGTTCTTATAGGAGTAATATTTGGAGTTATACCAGCTTATAAAGCATCAAAGGTAGACCCTATAAAGGCAATTAGAGGATAAATGAAATTTTTGAATAAAAATTTATTTTAGATGTTTAAAAACTTAAAATTGTGGCAATTATTTAAATATAGGTCCCCAGTTCCTTTTAAGTTAATATATGTTTTAACCCTGAGTAGACTATTTACTCAGGGTTATTTTATTTAAAATCACGATTTAATGTATTTAGTGGAATATTTATATTTTTGATGAAATATGTTAATTAATGGTTAAATATCAATTAAAATGTTGATATACCAATAAAAGGAACTTATAATTAAAAATGTAATAAAAAATAATTAGATGTGAGGTAATATATATGGAAAAATTAGTACATACACATGAAAATTGTAATTGTGGATGCGAAGATCATAAGCATGCAGTAGAAGTATGCCACTGCGGATGTGAAGAGCACGGACACCACCATCATGAAGAGTCAGAGCACGCTGCACAAGTATGCCACTGTGGATGTGAAGAGCACGGACATCACCATCATGAAAACACAGAGCATGCAGAATCATGTCACTGTGGATGCGAAGAGCACAATCACATACACTAATTTTAAAAAAGGAGTAATACTCCTTTTTTTAAAGCTTAATTAATGAAAATATAATATCAATTGACTTAATATTATTAATTAGGAGGATATATGTTAAAGGGAAAAAATAAATTTATATTTTGGCTTGGCGTTTTTATAGTTTTATTAGTTATTTCTGCAATTATTGGTGTTGCTTTTGGGAGTAGTTCAATAGATACAAAGGTTGTATATCAATTTTTAGGTGAGAAAATATTTAATTTAGACTTAGGGAATGTGGAGATAAAAAATTCGGTAGCGGCAATTATATGGGAGATAAGGCTTCCAAGAGTTATACTTGCAGCTATAACAGGAGCAAGTCTTGCTATATGTGGTGTTTTAATGCAATGTATCACAAGAAATTCTATTGCAGATCCATATATCTTAGGGATTTCTTCAGGTGCATCAGCAGGAGCAGTTTCAGTTATTGTTATTGGCGGAAGTGTTATGGGTGGTCTTAGTATAGCTGGTGGGGCATTTTTAGGTTCTATTTTATGCGGAATTTTAGTTTTTGTTATAGGAACACAGTGTGGTAAGACATCATCAACAACTAGACTTGTCTTATCAGGACTTGCTTTATCAACTATTTTTTCTGCATTAACTAATTTGTTAATCTATTCAGCAGAAAATTCAAATCAAGCTAAGGCGGCTATGTTTTGGACTATGGGAAGTCTTGGAGGGGCGAAATGGGATGTTTTATTAACACCATTGATTGCATTGATAGTAGTTATTATAATATCAATTATTTTATCTAAGTCTTTAGATTTATTATTATTTGGAGATGATAGTGCAGTTATGCTAGGAATGAATGTAAAATTGATAAAAAGTATAGTCATTTTAGCATCAACAATACTTATTTCAATAGTTGTTTCTCTAACTGGGGCAATAGGATTTATAGGGCTAGTCGTACCACATATTGTTAGAAATATAACAGGAAGTAATCATAAACAATTAATAATTTTATCAGCACTTTTAGGCGCTATATTTTTAATTGGTTCAGATGTTTTATCGAGAGTTATTTTTGCACCAAGGGAAGTTCCGATAGGAATTGTAACTGCATTAATTGGTGGACCGTTCTTCTTATGGTTAATTAGTAGAAATAATTATTCATTTGGAGGGAAAAAGTAATGAAAAAATTAACTGTTGAAAATTTGACCTTTGTTATAGATAATAAGAAAATTTTAGATGATATATCTTTAAAGATTAAAGATGGGGCATTTGTTGGAATAATAGGTGCTAATGGGTCTGGTAAGTCTACGTTATTAAAAAACATATATAGAATATATAAACCTAAGAGTGGAAATATTTTGTTAGAGGGTGAAAATCTTTTGACTATGAATCCTAGAGAGGTTGCAAAAAAAATAGCAGTTTTAGCTCAGGAAAGTTCTACAGAGTTTGATTTTAAAGTTGAGGATATTGTGAAAATGGGGAGATACCCTTATAAATCAATTTTTGAAGATTATTCAAAATCTGATATGGAACTTGTGTATAAAATGCTAGAAAAAGTGGGACTAGCTGATTATAAAGATAGAAATTTTAATACTTTATCGGGGGGAGAGAAGCAAAGAACTTTAATTGCTAGGGCTTTAGTTCAAAGTGCAGATTTCTTGATTTTAGATGAACCAACTAATCATTTAGATATAGGGTATCAACTTCAAATAATGGATACTGTAAAAAATCTTAAAATAACTACATTTTCAGCGATACATGATATGAATATGGCAACTATGTATTGTGATTATATTATAGTTATGAAAGCAGGGAAAATTATTGCTAGTGGTGAAACTAAAAAAGTTTTAACTAAGGAAATGATAAAGGATGTATTTAATATTGAGTGTCACGTAGGAAAAAATCCTATAACAAATGAAACTCATATTTTCTATATTAGTGAACATGAACATCAAGATGGATTTGGTGTTGGTCATTATCACGAAGATGCATATACAGGAGTGCATAAGCACTAATTTATATAAAATAAATGAATGAATAAGGGGATTAGTATGAGTAAAAAAATTAAGTTATTAGTTTTAGGAATGGCTGTTATGGCAACAGCAAGTTTTGTTGCATGTGGTGCAAATGAAAAGAAGCCAGAAGACGCAAATAAAGTAGGTCAAGAAGAGGTTAAGTCATTATACTCTTATACATATGATGATGGAACATCAAAAGTTGATGTTAATGTTACTAAAGCACCACAAAGGGCAGTTACACTTTCACAATTTATGACAGAGATGCTATTAGCATTAGATTTAGGTGATAGAATGGTTGGTACAGCTCTTTTAGATAATGAGATTTTACCGGAGTTTAAAGAAGCTTATGATAAAATACCAGAACTTGAAATAGGTGAAGGACATTCAATTTCAAAAGAAGGATTTGTAGCTTTAGAGCCAGATTTTGTAAGTGGATGGGAGATGTCAGTTTCAGATGAAACAACAGGTTCACCAGAAGATTTAGTTAAGGATGATATTTATCCATTTGTTTTAAAATCATTAGCAGGGACAGCTACTGTTGAGACTGTTTATGAAGATTTTGAAGCACTAGGAAAAATGTTTGCAGTTGAAGATAAAGCAGTACAAGTTATTAGTAATATGAAGGCTGAGATTGCAAAGGTTCAAGAAAATCTTGAGAAGACAGAGGGTGAGAAACCAAGAGTATTAATATATGATTCAGGTGAAAAAGATGCTATGGTTGTTGGTGCAGGGCTTCCAAATAACTTAATAGAACTTGCAGGTGGAAATAATATTTATGGAGATTTAAAAAATGCATATGAAACTGTATCTTTTGAAAGTATAGTTGAAAAAAATCCAGAAGTAATATTAGTTACTGAGTTTTTAGTAGGTGATAAAGCTGAAGATAAAATAAAGTTCTTAAAATCACACCCAGGATTAAAGGATGTAGATGCGATAAAGAATGATAAAATCTTTGTTGTTGAACTTGCAGACCTTTCACCAGGTATAAGAAGTTCAAAAGCTATCGTAGAGATGCATGAATATTTTTATGGCAAATAAATGTTAAAAAAACTACATGTTAAGCACATCAGCATGTAGTTTTCATTTATTGTAATTTAAATTTGTATAAGAAAAAATTATTCAAGTTAAAATGAACTATTATAGTGAATGAAATAAAAAGTAAGAAAATGGTAATTATAAAATAATAAATACATAAGCAATTATTGCTAATATAGATAATATAGCTAAAAAGTTTGGAGGGATAATTTTGAATAAGAATTTAAAAGTTTTAATAGCTACGTTACTAATTGGAACAAGTATTGCATTTGTAGGATGTAATGATAAGGTAAAAAAACCAGATACAAGTACGGACACTAATATAGAAGATAATGATGACAAAGGTACTGATGAAGAAGGGGACAAGGATAATACTGATAAAGAAGATGATAAGGACGCTGAAAATGAGGAAAGTGAAGAGGTAAAACCTAAACCAGACACAAAGCCAGATACAAAACCAGATACAAAGCCAGAAAGTGCACAAAAAAGTTATAAGGCATATTACATGGACGAATCAGTTTCATTTTTAGAGTATAAAACTATAAAAGGGGATAAAGATATTTTAGACCCACAAAATATAATGAGTCAAATAGATGATGGACTTGGGATTAGTCCGAGTACAAAGGTTTTAAGTTGTACAGTGAGTAATTATAATACTGTGATATTGAATTTATCAAAAGAAATCTATGAGAATAAAGTAGGTTCAAGAATAGGTTCAATGAGACTTGAAGGAATTGCAAGAACATATATGTCAGCATTTAGTGCAAAGGCTTGTATAGTTCAAGTTGAAGGAGAAGGATATTCAGACGGGCATGTAATGCTTGGAAAATTTGATGCAGTACCGGTATCTGAATAGAAATATTGTATAATAAGAAAGTACATCTTAATAGGTGTACTTTTTTACAATTTGAGATAAATAAGAAGTATAGTGAGGAGAATAAAAAGTGAAAAATAATAAAGAAAAAAATAATAAAGTCATATGTCCTATTTGTGAGAGCGAAATGAGAAGTTTTGATTATGCATATGATCAAAATCAATATGGAAAAAAATATTATAAGTGTGATGAGTGTGGACATAAAATGAATAAAATGGAATAGAAAAAAATTAACTCAACTAGAAAATGGCAGAAATAAATTCAAAAAAAATGAAGGTTTAATTTGAAAATTAAGGAAATTAAAAAAAGACCAAAAAATAAAAATTTGTTTATACATATTAGCAAAAAATTACAGTTTGTATATTCCAATAAATTACAATATGTGATATTGTAATCATAGAAGATTTGTATTTAAGATGGAGGGTGCTTGCTGTTAAAAAACCTATAAATATCTATAAAAATATATTTTTATTTTATAGATATTGTTGTATAATATATTTGAGGTGATTATTTATGAAATATTACTCAATAGGAGAATTTGCAACTAAAATAGGGAAAACAGTTCAGACTCTTAGGAATTGGGATAAAAGTGGAACATTAAAACCATCACATATAACTGATGGTGGAACA
>JBOFIK010000015.1:0-4678 GCA_051650125.1 Sarcina sp.
ATGTGTTAGGCACGCCGCCAGCGTTCATCCTGAGCCAGGATCAAACTCTCAATTTAAAAAGTTTAATCTTAAGCTTAAAAACATAAAAAGAATTGCTGGTTTACTTAATTTCTTCTGTTTAATTTTCAAAGACCTTATTCTCTGTTGCTTTAAGCAACTTCTATATATTATCATGTAGGAATTTCTAAGTCAAGAACTTTTTTCAAATTTATTTAAAAAAACTTTAACTTCTTTCCTAAAGGACATTTACTATTATATCTATTATTCTTTGTCTTTTTTAATTTTTTATACTTATTTTTTCACAAAAAAACTATTATATTTAAAATTGCTCTAAAATACAATAGTTTTCTAACTTTGATACACTAGGATATGTTTTTTTATTTTCTATCTCTATTTTGCAATAATATCTTTTATCATATTGAATATCCCCACTTTTCTTTCCACCTTTTCCTGACAAAATAACGCTAAGTCTATTATTGGTCCTAAAGTGTTCTTAGTATCATCATAGCCTCTTCTTATTCTGCTTTTTAATGTTTCTTGTGAAAAATTTAGTGTTCCTTTCATAACACCCTCTTCCATATAACTTGGAAATATCTCTATTATTTTAGTGTTTGGAAAATCACCTTTGTTTATAAAAATATCACGACCTAAGTGAGCAATGATTATAATTTCACATCCTTCTCCATACAATGGTTGAATTGGTATGTTGTCTACTAATCCACCATCTATATAAAATCTATCCTCTATTTTTTCAGGTTCATATATTCCTGGTAATGCTGATGTTGCTAAAAATATCTTTTTTATATAACTCTCATCATATTCGTTATACTTAAAATACTTTGCATTTAGATTTTCTATATCAGTACAAGTTGCATATGATACAATATCACTTCCTTGTATCATTTCCACATTTAAATATTTATCTGCGATTTCTAACAATCCATCTCTTGAAATATTACCTTGTTGTAATGCACTAGGCATATATTTCTTTACAAAACTCAAATTTTTTGCACCAATCTTTAGCATTATCCCTCTTTTCATTAAATCTAAATTATCTATTGGCAATATTTTTTCAGTAGATATATTATCCCAAACTTCCTCAGCCACTTTTATATCCCCTTGCACAAACAAAAGAGTATTCAATGCTCCAATAGATGTCCCTGAAACATATTTTATATGCTTTGATATACCTAATTCATCTAATGCTTTCATCACACCTACTTGATATGCACCCTTGCCCCCTCCACCTGGTAATACTAATCCTATTTTCAAAATATTGCCTCCCTTACTACTTCTTTATACTTAATTTATCCATTATTATAAGAGCTGTATCTTCTATTGCTCTTTTTGTTACATCTATCGTCCTACATCCTACTTTTCTTATTACTCTATCTGCGAAATCAAACTCATCTAAAATTCTTGAATCTGATGCATATTCTATTTCACTTGTTATTCTACTAAATTTATCTAATCTTCTCTTTCTAATTTCAATTAAATGCAGTGGGTCTATTGTTAACCCAAAGACTTTCTTCTTATCAATTTGGTACAATTCTTCTGGAATATCCACTTCCGGAACAAGAGGTATGTTAATTACCTTTATTCCCTTATTTGCTAAGTACATACTCAACGGAGTCTTAGATGTTCTTGATAAACCAAGCAGTACTACATCTGCATACTTTAATCCTCTATAATCTTTACTATCGTCATATTGCATAGCAAACTCCATAGCTTCTATTCTTGAATAATATATATCATCAGTTTCCCACATAGCCCCTGGGTTATAACTAGGGAATTTTTTCATAAGAGATGATGCTACATTAATTATAGGGCCTAAAACATTTATAATATTTATATTATTCTCAACACACTTTTGTGTTAAATACTCTCTAGTTTCAACTGTAATTATTGTAGAAACTATCATTACCTGCCCCTCTATATTATTTATTTTTTCTATAAGCTCTTCAACATCCTCTAATTTTTTCATATACGGAAATCTTTTTATCTTAATATCATCCTTTTCAAATTGACTTGCTGCTGCCTTAGCAACTTCATTAGCCGTTTCCCCTATCGAATCTGATACTGCATATATTTTCATGACATACTCCCCCAATATAACCTATTTGTTATATTGTTACGATTAAAGCTATACTTTTATACCCCTAAATAGCATATATACTAATTATTACCTCTCTCTATTTATTTATTCAACATAAAATATGAATCCCATTCACAAATAATTTCTATATTTAGCATTAAATATCCTTTTATTGAGCACAATATATATGCTAAAATTTACTTATTATTACACTTGGAGGAATTTATGAATAAAGGGAAATTAATAACTGTCGCTACACTGCCAATTATGTGGTTTATATACTTTCTATTCGAACTTATATCAGGAAACCTAACTAATAAATATGATATAATAATGAATTTATCATTAACCTTAGTATTTTTAACCTTTGGTTTTATACTTTATAAGCTATACGAAAAATTTGATACTGGGTTTAAAAATAAAACTCTTTGGATGTTTTTTGGTGGATTAATATTTTTGGATCAAGGCTCAAAAATCATAATAAATAACTTTTTCTTTAATGATAAGTTTGATATAATTCCGAATTTTTTATCATTCCACCCAATTATAAATACTAAAGGTTCATGGCTAAATGTAAGATTTGGTACTGGTATTGGATTCCCAATGCTTATAGCACTAAACATAATAGCTATTTTCTTATTTATAGAATTTTATAGATACTACACACATCTTGGTCATAAATCATTTTGGTCTGACCTATGTTTTATAAGTATAAGTGCAGGGTGTCTCTGCTCTTTGATAGACAAAATTTTTTATGGTGGAAGTTTAGACTTTATAGGTATAAGTAACTTATTTATAGCTGATCTAAAGGATATCTACATTAATATAGCTATTTTCGCTTTTATCCTCACAGCATACTTTAGTGGTTATTTAACCTCTGAAGATAACTCTAAACTCAAAGATGACATATATGCAGTAAAAAAATTCTTTGTATTTATTTTAAAGGATATTAAAATTCTTAAATAAAAAAGTCACGATTCATCAGAATCGTGACTTTTTTTATGTTTTAAGAATTTGTCTCACCAAGTGATTGTAATCCTTGAAGTGCTGATTTTTGCATAGCTGAAACTTTCGCTTGCTCTTGCTTTGCCTTTGTAGCAGCTTGAGCTTTTTTAGTTTCTGCTAGTACCTTTGTTTCTTCAGCTTTTTTATCAACTTTAGTTTTATCTATTTTAGCCTGTTGTGATGGAATTAACGTATCTTTTATAACAGGTTCTTGTAAAACTATTTTTTGAACCTTAGGCGCTTTAACTAACGAATTAAACTTAGTTAATGTACTTGCAGTGTTTTGTGATACCCACTCCCAATTAATATTCGCTATATTTAATCCATTTTCATTAAGCATCCATTTAGGTGCATAATTTAATGCTTCGTTTAATGTTGGAATTGAATTGAATTTATCAGCTAATTGTAACTGCATATTTGGTCCCGCCACAAATTCAATAAATAACTTCGCAGAATTTTCATTTGCTGAGTTTTTAACTGCACCTACACCTTGCATTATCATTGGAGAACCACTTTTAGCATTAATTATTGTAAATGGAGCTCCACCCTGTATCGCTGCATTAACTTGATCTAATTCACCAACTGAAATAGCAGCTTCTTTGTTAGTTTTCATTGCATTAAATATCTCTGACTCATTGCTTTGGTAAGATAATACATTATCTCTTAGTCCCTGCAAAAAAGTATCATATTCAGTTGGAACTTGGCTTTGTGTGTATTGATATCCTAATGCTCCAAGTAGACTTTCAACTGTAAAATTACTTGTATCAGGTAAAACTATTCTATTATAGTATTGTGGTAACGCAAGTTGATAAAACTCACTCGGAACATCTTTAGGTAACATATATGATTTATTATAAAACATTACCATTGGCTCTAAACTCGTTCCATACCAATATCCTTCTTTATTTGTATATTCTGAATTAAAATCAGCTGAGAAAGTTACAGGTGTCTTAGTAAGCAATCCTTCCTTGGTCATAGATATAAACTCACTTTTATTTCCACCATAAACAACGTCAACGTTAGTCGCACTATTTTTAGCACTCTCAAGAGCTTCATTCAAATTATTTACTACTTTATAGTTAACTGTTATTCCTGTTGATTTTTTAAATTGCTCTGCTATAAATTGCATTTTAGCATTGCTTTCAGTAGTGTACACAAGTATACTCTTTTCTAATTCATTATTATTAGAATTAGTTTTCTTGCTTATAGCTACACATGAAATGGTTGTAATTATTATGAAAATAAGCACTATTGCCCCTATCAATTTTTTCATGTATCTATCCTCCAAATTTTATGTACAAAATTTATACTATCATCAATTATCAAAATCTGTCAATTATATATAATTTCTTTGTTTTTTCAACAATAATAATTATAAATTAAATTTATAGAAAGTATATATCATTTTTATAACATTTTATAAAATATATATTATATATAAAAAAAGCACTTGTATAAACAAGTGCCTTGGTGACTCGCCAGGGAATCGAACCCTGGACACCGTGATTAAAAGTCACGTGCTCTACCGACTGAGCTAGCGAATCATAAATATGAAAAAAATCTGGCAACAACCTACTC
>JBOFIK010000016.1:0-89020 GCA_051650125.1 Sarcina sp.
TGCAACTCAGAGTAATATTGCAAAAGAAATAACAGCTATTAACAATGCTGAAAATGCATTAAAAGCAAATACAAATAATCTTGAAAAGGCAGTAACAGTTGCAAAAACTAAAACAGGTAAGTACACAAAAATGAGTCAAAATACTTTAAACGAAGCAATGAAAAATGCAGAAAAAGTATTAGGAAACCAAAATGCTACACCAACAGAGGTTAAAAACGCAACAGATGCATTAAACAATGCTATTTCGAATTTACACATCGCAAGTGTAGTTCCTAGTAATGTACCAAATAAGAACACTGATAAAGATAATAAAGATAATGATAAAAAAGCATTAGCTAATACAATAAAAAATGCAAATAATACATTACAAAAATCTAGTTCAGTTTCAGTTGATGCAGGAGTAAATCCAGTAGAACATGATGGAGATTTAAGTCATCAAGTAAAATCAATGATTAACAACTTAGGCAATGCAAAAAATAATGAACATTTAAATAATGCAATTGCAGAAAGTAAAGCTAGTCTAGAAAAATCTGTTGATAAGGCAGTGGCAGTTTTAAACAATCCAAGTGCTACAAGTGAGCAAGTGGTAGCTGTAACAACAGAGGTGACAAAGAAAAACAGACAACTTTCTAATGGAATAAATAAAGCTCAAGAGGTTAATAAAGTAAATAGAACTACTCAAACAAGTAAAACAAACAAACCAACTGAGGTTCAAGAAGCTAATAAAAATACAAAAATTATTAAAGATGGTGGTACTGTTGATAATAGTAAACTAAAGCAAAAGAAAGATGTTCAAAGTAATGACTTTACTAAGAACACTGCTATAAAAACTGGTGTTGCAGTAGGGATATTAGCAATACTTTTAGGTGGAATAGTAGTTTTATTTAAAAGAAAAAAAAAGAAAAAGGAAGATAATTAAAAAGATTTAAGTTTAAAACTCCTCTAGGATGGTACCTAGGGGAGTTTTTTTACTTTTTGTATGAGGAATATTTATTTTTTAGTTTTACTAATTAATTTACGTTATGTTTAAGGTTAAGCAAATATAGGGATAATTTAATAATTTTGATGATTTTAAAAGTGAAAAAAATTGTAAAATTAATATAGCAGTAATACAGAAATTTATTAAATTAAAGATTTATTTAAGAGGTGGATTTTATGGTTGATAGAGTAACAGCTAAGAGTATAAGGAAATTTTCAAAAGAATCAGGATATGATTGTTTTATAGATGATGAGACAAATTTAATTTATCTTTCAACTTTAAATTATAAGTATATTTTAACTTATAATAAAGAAAGCAGAAGCGTTGTGTGTGATGATTTTAGGTGTAAGGGAAAACATGTGTATAAGAACTTAAAAAGAAAGTATGGAATTGGCATAAATGTGAATAAAGCACAAACTATTCTTATAATAGTAGGTTCGCTTATAGCAATAGCAGGTGCAATACTTTTTGGTATAGATAGAAATCTTATATTAGAGGCTTTAATAGCTTTTGCAGTAGGAATTATAGTACTCACAGTTGGAATTATAAGTGCAGTTTAAATTGAATATAGATAATTGGTAGGCAAAGATTTTGTCTGCCTTTTATATTATGCAAATAGCCTAGTTCATTATATAAAAATCCATATTATATATAATAATCAATAAGTAATTTTAATAAATAAGTAATAATGTATATAGGCAAAATAAAGTATACTGTATTAAAGTAAGTTAATAAGGGGATAGAAATTATGGAAAAGAAAGCATATAGCTGTGTTAAGTGTGGACATAATCAATTTGAACATGATGAAATTGCATCAACAGGAACTGGTTTTTCAAGAATATTTGATATTCAGAATAGAAAGTTTATAGTAATTAGTTGTAAGAGTTGTGGTTATGTAGAACTATATAAATCAGGTACTAGCTCTACTGGTGATAATATTTTAGATTTCTTAATAGGATAATTAATATATTATATGAAAATTTCTTTTGCTATAAGGTAAGGGAGATTTTTTTGTTATAGCTTAAACAAATTTACAATTAAAAGAAAAATATGTAGTATATTCTATATGGGGTGATTAAAGTGTATAAAATTTTAATTGTAGAAGATGATTTAATCATTAGTAGAGAAATTAAAAAGATTTTAGAAAGTTGGGATTATGAGGCTATTATATCTAGTGATTTTAAAAATATTTTAAGTGAGTTTACACAGCATAAACCAGACATAGTTTTACTTGATATAAGTTTGCCATTTTTTAATGGGTATCATTGGTGTAATGAGATAAGAAAAATCTCTAAAGTTCCAATAATATTTGTATCATCTATGACTGAGAGCATGAATATAGTTATGGCTATGAACATGGGCGGTGATGATTTTATTACAAAGCCTTTTGATTTAACTGTTTTAGTAGCAAAAGTACAGGCTCTTATTAGGAGAACTTATTCTTTTAGGAATGAAACTAATATTTTAGAAAATAAGGATATTATTTTGAATATAAATGAGTGTTCAGTTTTTTATAAAGGCCAGTCTTTAGACCTTACAAAGAATGAGTTTAAAATTCTTCAGATACTATTTGAGAATATAGGTAAGGCAATATCAAGAGAGGATATTATGGTAAAGCTTTGGGATAGTGATAGCTTTATAGATGATAATACTCTTACTGTTAATATAGCAAGGCTTAGAAAAAGACTTACTTCTATTGGAATAGAAGATTTAGTAAAGACTAAAAAAGGTATAGGGTATATGGTGAATTAGATGATAGTACATTATTTAAAAGATAGAAGTAGGTTAATGATTTTTGCTTTTATAAATATTGTTATTTTTAGTGGAGTTTTATTTTTATATAATACAGACGTAGAGGCTATATTATATGGGAGTTTAATTATAGTAACAATAAGTCTTATTATAGGGATTTTTGACTTTAAAAAGTATTGTACTAAAAGCAATTTATTAAAAAATATAAAAGAAAATATTGGTATAGAAGTAAATTTATTAGATATAGAAGGTGGGTTAATAGAGCAAAGGTATAAGGATATAATCCAAAGATTGTATAATGAAAATTTGAAGATTAAAACAAATTTTGATAAAAACAATACTAAGATGATTGATTACTATACTTTGTGGGTACATCAAATTAAAACACCAATATCAGCAATGAATTTAATTTTGCAGCATAGCAAGGCTAATGAGAAGAATGAATTATCAGGTGAGTTATTTAAAATTGAAGAATATGTTTCAATGGTTTTAGGATACTTAAGACTTTCAGATGGAGCATCAGATTTGGTTATAAATGAATATGATTTAAATATAGTTTTAAAGAGCTGTGTTAAAAAATACTCAAGATTATTTATAAGAAAGAAACTTACATTAAATTATAAAGAGACAAATATAAAAGTTTTAACTGATGAGAAGTGGTTAGCTTTTGGAATAGAGCAATTGATTTCAAATAGCATAAAGTATACTAAAGTGGGTGGTATTTCAATATATGCACAAGAAAATAAGCTTTATATAGAGGATAGTGGTATTGGCATAGATGAAGAGGATTTGCCAAGAATCTTTGATAAAGGGTTTACAGGATATAACGGAAGAATTAATAAAAAGTCTACAGGAATAGGTCTTTATCTTGCAAAAGAGATATTTAATAAACTTGGTTATAAACTTGAAATAGAGTCAAAGGTAGATAATGGAACAAAAGCTATAATTATTTTTAATAATGAAAAAATAATAGATTATTAGCTAGTATTACATAAATGTAAGGTTAGAGATGAAATTGTAAGCTAAGGTTATGGTTTGAAATATGAGGATTTCTTATACTTAACTTATAGTAAGAATTTAAGGAGGACTTTATGAGTTTGTTAAAGGTTAATAATTTAAAGAAAATATATTCTACAAGGTTTGGAGGGAATACAGTTAATGTACTAAATAATATAACTTTTTCAATTGAAGAAGGCGAGTATGTTGCTATAATGGGGGAGTCAGGTGCAGGAAAGACTACACTTTTAAATCTACTAGCAACACTAGATAGACAAACAAGTGGTGAGATATTACTAAATGGCGAGGATACATTTAAGGTAAAAGAAAGTAAACTTTCTGATTTTAGAAGAAGAAATTTAGGATTTGTATTTCAAGATTTTAATCTTTTAGACAATTTTTCAGTAAAAGATAATATATTTTTGCCATTAGTCTTAAATAAAGAAAAGTATAAAGATATGGAAAAGAAGATAGCACCACTTGCTAAAATGCTTAAAATTGAAAAAATATTAGATAAGCATCCATATGAAATATCAGGTGGACAAAAACAAAGAACTGCAATAGCAAGGGCACTTATTACAAATCCAAAGCTTATTTTAGCAGATGAGCCAACAGGTGCGTTAGACTCAAAATCAGCAGATAATTTACTCAATATTTTTGATGGAATAAATAATGAGGGACAGACTATTTTGATGGTAACTCATAGTATAAGAGCAGCAAGTAGGGCTAAAAGAATTTTATTTATAAGAGATGGAGAAGTATTCCATCAAATTTATAAGGGAAGTATGAGTAATGAAGACATGTATGAAAAAATTTCAAATTCACTATCAGTAATTTCAAAAGGTGGTGAGTAAGATGTTTTATTCAAATCTTGCATTAAATAATATCAAAAAAAGTAAACAGACATATGTACCATATGGAATTATTTCTATTTTTATGGTTAGTATCTTATATATTATGGTCTCAATTAGTCAAAATAAAGAAGCTATAAAAATTAGTTTTACACTTCGTGTACTACTAATATGGGGAGCTATTTTAACAGGGATATTTACAGTAATATTTTTATTTTATATAAATAGTTTTCTAATGAAAAAAAGAAAAACAGAATTTGGTATTTATAATGTTTTAGGATTAAATAAACTTCATATAATTAAAATAGTATTCTTAGAAAAACTTATTCTAGGTTTAGGAACAATAGTCATAGGTGTAGTTTTAGGGATTATCTTTGAAAAGTTATTATTTTTAGTACTATTAAAGCTTGTAAAAGTTAAAGCTGTTTTAGGTTTTTACATTTCATATGAAGTTGTTTTTGTAATTATTACTTTTTTCTTAATTTTAAATATATTGATGTTTTTATGGGATGCGGTTGAAATAAAGAAAAGTAAAACAATTGAATTATTAAATAGTAAAAAGAATGGAGAAAAAGAGCCTAAAGTTCAAATTCTTTGGACATTAATAGGAATTCTTTGTCTTAGTATGGGTTATTATATCTCCGTAACAGTTGAAAACCCAATGACCGCTATGAGTGAATTTATGGGGGCAGTTATTCTTGTAATGATAGGAACATATACATTATTTATGTCGGGGAGCATTGCAATATTAAAATTTTTAAAAAATAGAAAGAGTATATATTATAAAACAAATAACTTTATTTCTATATCAGTTATGATTTATAGAATGAAAAGAAATGCAGTTGGGCTTGCTAATATATGTATTTTAAGTATAGCTGTAATAATTGCGGTATCAACAACTTTATCTCTTTATATGGGAAGTGAAGAGTATTTTAATAGGGCATATAAAGGTGATATTAATATAACTCTTAATGAGGCTAATGAAAGTCAGATAAAGATTCTAAATAAACTTTTAGAAAACATAGATATAGAGAAAAATTCATTAATTGAAACATTAGAAGAATCAAATCTAATTAATGGTTCAAGTTTTAAAGATAATTTATCTTATAATATTAGCTTTAATCTAAATAATAAAGCTGATATTAGTATGACAAGTGAAAATTTAAAAGAAGAGCTTTCAAAAAATAATCTAAAATATATTTTAAAAGAGAAAGAAGTCGATAGAAGGGATTTTGATGCTCTTTATGGTGGATTTTTATTTATTGGAATATTGATAGGAATAGTATTTTTAGCAGCAACTATACTTATAATTTATTATAAGCAAATAAGTGAGGGGCATGATGATAAAGAGAGATTTGAAATAATGAGAAAAGTTGGGCTAAATGATGAAGAAATAAAAGGAATTATCAAAAAACAAGTTTCAACAGTATTTTTATCACCAGTGATAGTTGCAAGTATACATCTTCTATTTGCATATCCAGCAATAGAAAAAATGTTGTATTTATTAAATCTCAGAAATGACGTGTTATTTAGAGTTATAATGATAGGAACAGTTTTAGTGTTTTTAGTTGTTTACATTTTAGTTTATCAGATAACATCAAGGGTTTATTATAAAATAGTTAAATAAGTAGTAGCCATATTAAAGCAATTTGATATGGCTACCTTTATAGACTATTAGAATTATTGTTAGGGGAAAATAAAAAAATTAAAATATATTTAGAAAAATGTTATAGTTAAGGTAGCAAAAGAGATATCAGGGTTTTTAATTCTAATCTTTATTTGTTATGAGTTAGAGTATTAAATATAGAGTTAAGTGTTAATAATACTTAATACAAACGAAAGAGAGGTTTTTAATAAATGAAAGTTAATTTAGAGGATGTAATAGAGTCAATTGAGTTTGAGAATGAATCATTAAATCATTATTATAATAAGAAGACAGGAATTATAATTTATGTTGAAGATCAGGAGAGCGCAGGATATAGTGCAGATGATTTTGCTAGAATAGATGAATTTGAGGATTGGGAAAGAGAATTAATAGAAACTCTTTATCACTTTAGAGAGAATCCTAGTGATTATATCCAGCTTCCAACAAAAGAAGATATGAATGAGGAAGATATGATGATAGAATTCCTTTTATCATTAAATGATGGTAGTGTAAAAAGAAAAGAACTAGAGCATTTTAAAGCTAGGGATTTAATTGATGTTATAAAAGAGAAAGATAAGCTTAATGAGTGGTATGATTTTAGAGATGATACTGAAGAGGTTATTGCAAAAGCTTGGTGTAGAAAAAATAATATAGAGTTTTAATATATTTTTTTAAATGAAATAAGTTTATATAAGCCCCCTACTAAAAATCTAGTAGGGGGCTTTATAAAATTTAAAATATCTTTTTAGATATTTACAAGATAGCTAGTTTGTTCAATCGTTATAAGTAGCTAGGGATGATAACCTAGAGTGAATTAGAGTGATTTTAATGCTAGCAGTGCACAACCTAAAACTGCTGTTATATTATTATCACGGCAATAGTTTAAAATATCCTCACTAGAGGCACCAGGTTGAATTAAGATATATTTTATATTAAGGTCTTTAACTGATTTTAGATATTTAAGCCCTTGTATAGGATTTATACAAAGGTCTATTGCATCTATTTTATATGGAACTTCAGTTAATGCCTTATATATACCATCACCACCACTAGGATGTACCCCGGCGACAGTGTAAGAGTGATTTTTAAATTGTGTGAGAATCTTACTTGCATATTTGTTAGTATTAAGAACATCACCTATAACAACCCAGTTTTTAAAGTTTGAAATCAAATAATTTGCATCCATAATAAAAATCCTTTCTTTATATAAATTGAGTAGTGTTAGCTAGTTATAGTATAAGTTATTTGATAGATAAAAATAAATATTAAAATTCTATCAAAAATAGTCTACACTTATACTACTAGTATAGTCTTTCCTAAATAGAAATCTACAATTCATCATTAAAATAGAAAAAGAACACCACAAAAGGGTGTTCTATGTATTAGTTCTGGTTAGCTTTAATTGTTTGTAAAGCTAATACTATGTTGTTGTGACAATTCTTTTCAAGTGTTAATTCTTTTCTTGAAAGCATTTTTTTCCATATAAGAATAATTAAATATCCTGAAATTGCAAAGAATGCTATTGAAAGAGCAATTAATAATAAGTCAAAGTTTACTATTGCTAAATTAAACTTGCTTAAAATTTCTATTGTCATATTTTGGTTAAATATTGCTAGTTGTGATAAAACAAGTAATATAGCTGCTAAAAATACAATAATAGAAATTCCAAGTGAAAATATGTTTACTGTTGGAACATTTATTTTCTCTTTTAATGAAATATGTTTAGCTATGAAGTAGTTGATATTATCTGTTCCTTCTCCATCTTCGCTAGGAAGTCCTGCTTTTACAAAATCTCTAACTGCCATGTGGCATGTTGTGTACTCAGAAAGTTCAGATGCTGAATGTTCCTGTGCACCAAGTTTTATCATTTTTTCTTCGTTGTGTCCATGTGACATAGTAGACCCTCCTTTAGTATTTATTTAAAGTCCAAATTAAATGATAACAGGAATTCAGACGTAATATTAACAAAAGGTTAACAAAAGTAAAAAGTTGTTTTTATCTATAAATATTAAAATTTTTAAATAAGTTTATTCTTTAATAAAGTGATTTTAATATCTAGTTTAAATTATTAATTTAGAATACAAGTATGAAATAATATTACAAAACTGTAATATTGAAATATCGTTAGTTGTAATATAGAAATTTTAATATTAGAATATAGATTTTTGAAATTAAGAGGGGGACTTGAGAAATGAGTGTTTTAGAAGTTAAAAACTTATGTAAGGTTTATGGAAAAGGTGAGAGTAGAGTAGATGCTTTAAAGAATATTAATTTTAGTGTAGAGAAGGGTGAGTTTATTGCAATAGTTGGTGAATCAGGTTCTGGTAAGTCAACACTTTTACATCTTCTAGGGGGACTTGATAGAGCGACATCAGGTGAGATAATAATTGAAAATGAAAATATCTTAAAGCTTAAAGATGATAATCTTGCTATTTTTAGAAGAAGAAGTATAGGGTTTGTATTTCAATTCTTTAACCTTATACCAATTCTAAATGTAGAGGAGAATATAAAAGTACCAGTTTTACTTGATAGTAATAAGGTAGATGAAAGTTATTTTGAAGAGATTTTAAGAGTTCTAGGGCTTGAAAAAAGAAGAAAGCACATTCCAGCCGAATTATCAGGTGGGCAGCAGCAAAGAGTTTCGATTGCAAGAAGTCTTATAAATAAACCAGGGATAATACTTGCAGATGAGCCAACGGGAAATCTTGATTCAAAAACAAGTAAGGAGATTATAGAACTTTTACAGATTACAAGTAAAAAGTATAATCAAACACTTGTAGTTATAACTCATGATTTAAAGATTGCAGAAAAAGCAGATAGGGTTATTACTATTGAGGATGGAGAGATAGTTAAAATAGCAAGTAAGAAAGGTGTGTTGAGCCTTGAAAACTTATAAGGATATAACAAAAAAATATTTAATAGAGAATAAAGGTAGAACTATCCTAACTATATTTGGAATAATTTTATCAGTTGCACTTATGACATCTATAATGCTTTTTATAAGAGGAATACATCAAACATTTCTTGATAGGGAGATAGATGCAAGTGGTGATTATCATGTTGGATTTGGAGGACTATCAAAAGAAGACTATGATAAAATGAGTATGCATCTAGGAGTAGAAGAAGTAGGGATTCTAAATAACATAACAGAAGAAGGGCTAATTAAAGGTGCAAAATATGATGTGAAAATGGTTGTACAAGAAATGAGCAAGGGTTCACAAGACCTTTTTCCTTTTGATTTAGAAGAAGGTCGATTTGCAGAAAATAATAAAGAAGTAGTAATTGAAAAAGATAGAGCGGTAGAACTGCTTAAAGATATTGGAGATAAAGTTATTATTGAAATAGACGGGGAGAAGAAAGAATATACAATAGTGGGGTTTATTGATGAACAAAATGCTTATCAAAGATTAAAGGCTGGAACAGCAGTTTTATGTAATGAAAATTTAAATCCTACAAATGGATTTACTGCTTTTAGAACTAAGAACAAAGCAATAAGAGAAACTATTGATGACTTAATTTCTATGACAGATGCTGAATCAAATGAAAATAGGTACTTACTTAATTATCTTGGGGCGAGTACTGATGAGAGTAGAAATCTAGCAATTGGTGGTATGGCAGTCGTTATAATTTCAATGGTTGTTATATGTACAGTTTTAGTTATTAGAAATGCTTTTTATATAAGCATAGTTTCAAGAACTAAAGAGTTTGGACTTTTAAAAGCAATAGGTTCAACATCAAAACAGCTTAAAAAGATGGTTTTAAAAGAGGCTAATATTATAGCAGCAATTGCAATTCCATTTGGACTTTTCTTTGGAACTGTTGCAATTATTGTAATAGAGAAAGTTTTAAAACTTTTAAGTGGAGAATCATATCTTTCAATTGCAACAAAATTTGATTGGTGGATATATGCTATTGCAGCAGTGCTTGGGCTTATTACAACATACTTCTCAGCACTTTTACCTGCAAGAGAGATAAGCAAAATCTCAGCAGTTGAGGCAATTGATAATAGAAAGAATATTAAAAAGGAAAATATAAAAAGAAAAAGGTTTAGTATAGTAGAAAAATTCTGTGGAATCAGAACTACTATGGCTTATAGAAATATAAAAAGAAATAAAAAGAGATATATAGCAACAGTTTTATCACTAAGTATTTGTATGATTATGATTATAGTTTTTGCATCTTATATGAAAACTGTGAAAAATGATATGCTTGGATATACAGATGCAGCTATGGAAACACATGATATGTCAGTATATGTTAATAGTGAACCGCAAGAAAAAATAAAAGGCTTTGTAGAAGGACTTCAAAAGATTGAAAATGTAACGGTATATGAAACATCTGGACAAGCGAGTGGATTATTAAGTGTTGTAGCAAAAGACAATCAGGTTAAAACTAATGTTGTAGATGATAACTTACTTATGGAGAGATACTCTAAAAAAGATGGTTATACTATAATGAATGATGCTAATATTCAGGCTACTAAATTAAATAATAATACAATAGAACTTTTAAATAAGTATGTTATTGATGGTAGGATTGATAAAGAGTATATGGAGAAAAATAATGGGATTATATTAGTTTCAGAGCTTTTACATTATGGAAATGGAGTAGATGATAAATATAAAGGAAGTCTTTATAATCATAAAGTTGGAGATTCTATATATATAAATAAAACATTAGATGAAGAGTATATAGAAACTGGAAATTCTGATGGTGGTGGAGAATCTAAGTATACTAAGGAAAATACACTTGAATATGAAGTTGTAGCAATAGTTTCAGAACTTCCAGAAAATTTATTTAGAGGAGTAGAATTTATAATAGATTATGACAATTTAAAAACTCTAGCAAGCAGTGTAAAAGAGGATAGGAGAGAGTCAATCGAATATATGCTAGGTACAGAACAAGTATTATTAGATATTGATGATAAGCTAGATGACACTGGCTATGAAAATATTAAAGCACAAGTTGATAAACTTGCAAAAGAATATAATATAGAGTTATTTGATGAAAAAGAAATGTTAGAAGAAAATGCTCAGTTTATGAAACAAATAGAATTCTTAATATATGGGTTTATAACTGTTATAACACTTATAAGTTGTACTAATATCTTTAATACAATGTCAACTAATATTCTATTTAGAAAATCAGAAATTGCAGCACTTAGAGCAATAGGGATGAGTAAAAAAGAAATTAGAAATATGGTATTAAAAGAAGGACTATTATATGGCGGAATAAGTGCTTTGTATGGAGTAGGCATAGGAACAGGAATAAATTATATGCTTTATATGTTAATGAAACAGGCAATGGGAATGAGTATGGCATTTAATCCAAATTTTGAAATTATAGGGACGGTAGTTTTAATAGCAACAGTAGTAGGAGTGTTATCCTCACTTTTACCACTTAGAAAGCTTGATAAAGCTACAATAATAGAAGATTTAAAAGGTGAATAGTAAAAAATAGAAAAGTGTTGAAGGCATATAGCTTTCAACACTTTTTCTTTTTATAGATATTAATTAAGCACTTAGTTGTGCAGTTTTATCTTGAATTAAAGCTTTAGATTTTTTGAATTCCATAAATAATAGTATTCCACTTACAAGTGCAGAAAGTATATTTGATAATGGAAGTGTAATCCATAGCCCCATAAGTCCAAGTCCTAGTGTGTAAGGTAGAATATATAAGAATGGCATAAAGAATATTACTCGTCTAAATAAAGAGAGTATAATAGCCTCTTTAGCTTTACCAACAGCCTTAAAATATGTAATTGATATAAAATAAAGTCCAAGTAGTGGTGAACCAAGCAGGGCAATTATAAGAACGCCTTCTCCATAATGTATAATATCATTACTATCTGTAAATAATGCCATAAAGTATTTTGAAAATATAATCATTATAATGCTCATTACAGATGCAAGGATAGTTGAGTAAATGAGTCCCCATTTTAAAGTCCCCATAACTCTTTCTTGATTTTTAGCACCAGTATTAAATCCTATAAGTGGTTGTGCTCCTCTTGAGAAACCTGCTACAAGTCGTTGAATAAATGATGTTAGTTTAAATACTATTCCATAAACAGCTATAACATAATTACCACCAAGGGTATATAATTCTCTATTAAGTAACATTATAGCCATGCTTCCAGTGAATTCATTTATAAATGTTGAAATTCCAATTGGAAGTGATTCTTTCATTATTTTTAAATTATATTTTATGTACTTTAGTTTTATTTTAATTGGTGATTTATATTTAAAGTAATATGCAATGTACACAAAATTTATAAATTTTGATAAAACTGTTGCAAGTGCTGCTCCCATAACTCCATAGCCGAGTATTACAATAAATAAAATATCAAATACTATATTAGCAATTACGCTAATAACAGTTCCTCTCATATAAAATTTTGTATCGCCAAGCGATCTTATTGCACTTGTTGCAGCAACGCATGATGGATAGAATAAAGTTCCTATAAACATAATTCTTCCATATGAACTTGCGTAAGATAAAACATTACCTTCTGCTCCAAAGATATGTACGATAAATGGTGCAAATATAACTCCTATTATAGATACTCCTATGCTTACAGTAGCAGTTATACATACAAGTGTACCAAGTGATTTTGTAGCAGATAATTCATCTTTTCTACCAAGCATCCTTGATATTAATGAACCTATTCCGGATGCAAAAAGTGCTGATATTGCAACAATTAACATTTGAACTGGTAAATAAATTGATATTGCAGCTATTCCAACAACTCCAACATATCGGCCTATAAATATAGTGTTTATTATGCTATATATTACGGAAGATAAGGTTGATATTGCGGATGGAGTACTGATTTTTAAAACTGATTTAGATATTTTTTCTTTTGATAAAAGATATTCTCTACTCATTTTGTCCCTCCAAGTATTTTTAGATATTTTTTTAGTATAACAAAGTAATTTTACAAGTGAGTGTCTAATGAGTTAGCACAGTTATGATATATAAAGATTACTATAGAAATTAAAAGCTAATTAAAAATGATTATCCATTGAAAAAAGAGTGAGAATATATTATAGTGTATTTAATGAATAATAATTATTAAATAAATATAATTATTGAAAAGAGAGGGAGATATGATTAAAAATAATAAAAATAATATTATAAGGTTTATTTTAGCATTCTCGATAGTTGCTGTATTTATATATGTATCAAGTGTACTATTTGGAAATGGTGGAAGAAGCTTTGTTATGATGGGTATGATGACTTTATTTCTAATATTTATGATGGATAATAAAAAAGGAATGTATAAAAATATATTAAAGATGCTTGGAATTATTATTCCATCTATAATTTTAGGTTATATTGGGAATTTTAATATATATTTAGAACTTTGTATAAATTTAGTATGGGTAAGTATTCTTATTTATTCAAGTATCAAATATTTAAAGTTACAAATGTATTTACCACTTTTACTTATGTATATTATTTCATTTACTTTTAATGATAACATAAGTAAAGTGGTTCCAAGTTATATAGCGGTTGCAGTGGCAATAGCAATAGCATGTGGAGTTAAAGCTATTAGCGAAAATATTAGTAATAAAAGAAATAGTTTAAGAACTATAAATGATTTTATTAAAGGGTTTAAAATTGAAGATGATAATAGTTCAAATAAAGAGAAATTAGTATTTTCAATAAGAATAGCAATATTAGTTTCAGCTATATCATTTATAATTCATTTATTTAATTTACCATATGGAGATTGGATATTATTTGGAGTAATAGCAATGTTTTACCCATATATAGGCTTAAGTAAAGGGGTAGATAAAGACATTGTAATTGGAAGTTTAATGGGTGTTATAAGAATTTTGATAATTGTTACAATAGTACCATTATATCCAGTTAGAATGGGAATTATGGGAATGGGATTTTACTATTTCCTAAGTTCTAAAAAACCAAGAGTTAGAGCTATGGGTGGGATAATGTTTGTACTTAGTATGACAGAGATTGGTAAGTTTTTTGGAGGTATAAATTTATATATATTAGGGCAGAGGATAATATTTATAATTATTGCGATAGTAGTATCAATAATTATAAATAAGATTATTGAATATTATGCTAGGAAGAAAGTTTTAAAAGAAGCCTTTTAAAAAAGAAAAGGGAGATTTCAAATTAGTTTGAAATCTTCCTTTTGAATTAGTTACTATTAAGTGATGTAGAGGGAGTTATAGCAATAAAAAAGTTTTAATGTTAGAATTAGATATACTATTATAATAAAAAAGAAAAGGAGAAGATAGAGATGGGAATTAACTTAGGCGGTGGATTTAATCCAATGCAAGGACAACAAATGCAACAACCACAAATGGGTGGAATCTTAAATATGCAAAAGAATGATATAATTGATCTAACTAAGAGAGAACCAGGTCTTACTAAGGTTTTACTTGGAGCAGGATGGGATATTTCTAGTGGTGGAAATTCATTTGATTTAGATATATCAGCATTATTACTAAATGCAAATGGTAAGCTACAAAATGGTGGTAGTGATGTTATATTCTTTAATAACAAGGTGGGTCAAGGAATTACTCTTGGTGGAGATAACAGAACTGGTATTGGTGAGGGGGATGATGAAGAGATAAGAATTGACTTAACTCAAATTAGACCAGATGTTGCAAAAATAGTATTTTTAATAGACATTCATGATGCAATGCAAAAAAGACAAACATTTGGAATGGTTAATCATTCATATATTAGATTAACTAATGATGCAAATGGTACAGAATTATGTAGATTTATACTTAAAGAAGATGCATCTACTGCAACAACAATGATATTTGCAGAACTAGTAAAAGTGGGAAGTGAATGGAACTTTAAGGCTATTGGTGAGGGGAAAACAGCAGATTTAAATACTGTCCTTACAATGTTTATTTAAAGTTTAAATATAGAAAAGGGTCTTAGCAAGTGATTTTACTTGTTAAGACCCTTTTAGTATTTTTAGATTAATTCATTCCAGCCATAATTCCTATATAGAAAGTTATTAAATATAGAATTATGCAGATAAGCCAAAGGATGAAACTAAAAGTATTAAATCCTTTTCCGAGGCTTGTACCACTTTTTTGAATTTTTCTTTTCATTATAGTTACAATTATTGCGTGAACTATAATGATTATAAGTGCTAAGTATCCAAGCCCTGTATGTATGTTCATCATTTTGTATGAAACATCTTGATAAGTAAGTTTTGATGCTATTCCACTCATATAAAAAATTCCGATAATAGTAAGTAATACTGAGCTATGGAAGAAAATTATATGTTTTCTAGTGAATTTTTTATCTCTTAGTCCAATAAAAGTTCCTATTGTGTAAAGAACAAGAGCAAGTGACATTATTACAATTAATGGGATTACTAGTGCATTCATTTTTAATACCGCCTTTATAAATAATTTATATTTAATAATAATTATTATCTATTAAGATTATAACACAGAAGAGATAATAATTCTAGAAAAAAAGTTAGCTTGCTAATAAAAAAGAATTTATAAAAATAAAATGTATTAGATTTATAAATTTTGTTAATTTAATTTGTTTTAAAAGTAAGGCACTTAGATATTTGGTATTATTAAAGTAAGAATACAAGATGAGAAATTTAAAATAAAAGATTAGGGGAGAGTATATGAGTAAAGTTTTACTATTAGAAGATGATGATGCACTTGCAATGGCAATAGAATTTAATTTAGAAGAAGAGGGATTTACAGTAGAACGTGTTTCAACTGTAAAAGATGCAAAAAGTAAGTTTAATAGTGAATATGATTTAGTCCTTTTAGATGTTATGTTACCAGATGGTAGCGGATATGATGTTTGTAAGTTTATTAGGAAAGAGAGTGAAGTTCCTATTATATTTTTAACAGCTTGTGATGATGAAGTTAATATAGTTTTAGGTCTTGAGATAGGGGCAGATGATTATATAACTAAACCATTTAGAGCAAAAGAACTTATAACAAGAATGAAAGTTAATATGAGAAGATGGAAAAGAGATATAGAATTTAAAGGTATTTTAAAAAGTGGGGATATAGAAATTAATGTAAAGCTTGGTGAAGTAAGTTTAAATGGTAGAAATTTATCGTTAAGTTCTCAGGAGTATAAATTGCTACTAATATTTATGAATAATCCATCTAATGTATTAAATAAAGAGCAAATATTAGATAAACTTTATGAATGTGATGCATCACTTATAGATGATAAAACGCTTGCGGTCTATATAAGAAGACTTAGAGAAAAGATAGAAAGTGATAGTACAAGCCCTAAATATATAATTACTAAAAGAGGACTTGGTTATATATGGAATGAAAAAGTTGTAAATAAATAATAATTGGTGAAAAGGAGATTAGATGTTGGGCTATTTAGAAAATTATGAAGTAAAAAAATCTACTAAAGTTTTAATGATAACATTAGTGGCTTTTCTAGGTATAATGAATTTATTTTTTGTAAATCATAATAAACAGATGAAACTTGCATATATAGAAGGGCAGCAGAGAATGGTAGGGGCTATTGTTAGTAATAAACCAGAATTAGAAACACAAGTAGTCACAGCGGTTTTAGGTAAAAATAGTAGAGAGAATAAAGAACTTGGAAAAACTGTATTAGATAAATATGAGTATAACGAAAATTTAAATGTAGGGCTTTTTTATGATTCAATAGGAGTAGATAGAAGTATTTTTAAACTTAATTTAATTATTGTTTTATTTGGATGTTTGTTTGTAATTTTTAATTATTCTAGCCATAAAAGAATCTACAAAAAAATAATGAAGATAGAAAATTGGGCGAGAGCTTTGATTGATAAAAAAACTGATTTTAGAATATCAGAGATAGATGATGGGGAGATTTCAAAACTATTTATGTCATTCAATAAAGTTAATACTATAATTTCAGAAAGTCTTGATAATGTAAAAAAAGAGAAAGATTTTCTAATAAATCTGTTATCAGATATATCACATCAACTTAAAACGCCACTTAGTTCTATGATTCTTAATAATGAAATACTTTTAAGTAAAGAGTTACAAAGAGAAAAAGAACTTATGTTTTTAGAAAGTAATGAAAAACAATTAACAAGAATGAAAGGACTTATAGATAATCTTTTAAAGCTTGCAAAATTAGATGCGGGTGCAATAACATTTCATAGTGAAATGTTATCATTAACTAACACTACTATGAATGCGATTGAAAGTCTTAGTGAGATATCACAAAAGTATGGAGTTAACATAGTTTTTAAAAATAATGATAATTCAGAAAAAATTGTAATGCATGATAGCTTTTGGGTTCAGGAAGCCATAGTAAACATAGTGAAAAATTGTATAGAACATTCAAATAAAGGGGAACTAGTTGTTGTATATATAAAAGAAGAGACTGTTTTTACAAGAATAATAGTTGAGGACAGTGGAGAGGGGATATACAGTGATGAAATTCCATATATATTTGATAGATTCTTTAAAAGTAGTAGGAGCAAGAAGAAAGATAGTGCGGGGATAGGACTCAATCTTGCAAGAACAATAATAGAATCACAAAATGGAAATATATCAGCAAAAAGTGAAATTGGAAAAGGAACAAGCTTTGAAATTTCCTTATTGAGATAAGGTAGGCAAAAAAGAAGTTTGAAAAATTGGTCATATAAACAGAAAAGTACTCGGCAAATACCTACTGTGATGGCATTAAAGTTCTTAGTGTATTTGCATTATATAAAAAATTAGAATTATTTTATAGTAGATGTGATTCGTAGCAAGTAGTTATATGTGTTATAATAACAAGAACATATGATAGAAAGGGAGTGTTATAATGGCTAAATTTGTTGTAACAGCATTAAATAAATTTGGTAAGCTTGAGATAGTAAATTCTTTTTCAAGTGAGAAAAAAGCAGAAAAAGAAGTAGAGATACTTGCAGCTAAAGATTTTAATAAAGTTTTTTCAGTTGAGTTTGTAGAAAATGATGAAGAGATAAACACTGAGAAAAAACCAACACTTATGGATATAAACAAAGAGTGTGCTAAGAGTATAGATAAGGCTATAAGAGCAAAGCTTAAAGTTAAGAGTGTTACTTTTGCACATAATCTTAATGACCATATAATTCTTATAGATCTACAAGAGAAAGTAACAAAAGAGAGTAGAATTAATGATATAAATGATTTCTTAGACTTAACTGTTGAAGAAAATCTTGTAAAGTATAATATAGCAGAGGATATAGATACACTATTATTCTTAGATTAGGCAATTTAGGACTATAACATTTTAGATGTTATAGTCCTTTTTTATTAAAAAATATGCATAAATACAAATAAAAATATATTAAAATATCAATATTTATAGTATAATAATGTAAATAATTCAATTTTAATACAATAAAAGTGATAATTAATTAATAAAAATTACTTAAATTATTAAAATGGAAAAATAGTAATAAAGGGGGCGTTATTATTAAAAAGAAATTTAATTTAAAATTATACCACAAGATATTTATAGGGCTTATAGTTGGATGTGGTTTTGGTGCTATTCTTAGTGCTATGGGAGGAAAGGAAGTAGGTATTATTAATCAAATAGCTATTTTCTCAGAATTTTTAGGGAATATATTTATAAGACTTATTAGAATGAGTGTTGTACCAATAGTATTTTTCTCAATAAGCACAGCTGTTATCAATCTTAAAGATATAAAAAAGCTTAGAAGTATTGGTATAAAAACTATGGCTATGTTTACTTTTACAACAGCCTGTTCTATAACGATAGGGATTCTTATGGCATATGTTATAAAGCCAGGACAAGGTATTGATATAACTGGAATTGCTTCAGATGTTCAAGTGCAAGAGATGCCAGGTATTTATGAGACATTACTTGATATGATTCCATTAAATATATTTGAGTCACTTACAAAAGGTTCTATGTTACAAATAATAGTTTTTGCATTATTTGTAGGAGCAGCAGTTATGTTACTTGGCGAAAAGGGTAAAAAAGTTGCAGAAGGTTTAGAACTTGGAAATGATGTTGTATTTAAAATAGTTGACATAGTAATTTTATATACACCTGTTGGAGTTTTTGGTCTTATGACAAATGTTATGATAACATATGGAACTTCAATTCTTGGGAATATATTTAAATTCTTACTTACCGATTATTTAGCAGCAGGAGCACATATAGCTATTGTATATGCACTGATACTCATATTTGTAGCTAAAATTAATCCAATAAGATTCTTTAAAAAGGCTTTTGAATCTTGGCTTATAGCATTTAGTACATGTACTTCAATGGCAGCACTTCCGGTATCAATGAAGATTGCAAAAAACAAGATAGGAATACCAGATGAAACATCAAGTTTTGTGCTACCTCTTGGGGCAACAGCAAACATGGATGGTACAGCAATATTCCTTGGAACACTAGTTATATTTGCATCACAAGTTGCAGGGATAGAACTTGGATTTGGACAACTAGCATCAATAGTATTACAAGCAACGCTTCTATCAATAGGATGTGCAGCAGTTCCACAAGTGGGTCTTTTAATTGGTATATCAATGATTACAAGTATGGGGCTTCCGGTAGAAGTTGTAGGACTTATAACAGGTATATATAGAATTATAGACCAAGCAAATACATCAACAAATGTTCTTGGAGATCTAGTTGTAGCTACATCAGTTTCAGCTACTGAGGGAACTTTAGATAGAAGTATATTTGATAAAGAAGAAGTAGATGAATTAGAGGAATTAGAAAAAGTAGTTTAATATTTTTTTGAAAAAAGAGACAACCTATGTCAACTTAGAAGTTGGCAAGGTTGTCTTTTTGTTTTTGAAGCATATTTTTTATAAAAAAACTAGCTATTCCTCTATTTTTTTAGATGAAGCAACTTCAAGTGTTTTTATTTTAAAGAAGAAATACCAATATTTGAAGATAATAATTCCAGTTAGGAAGATATTCATATATAAATTTCTAACTATAAGCATTGAAGTTACTATAAAAATATCAGCAACGATAATTATAGATATTTTACGTTTAAGAGTAATTCCTTTTTTATTAACAAAATCCTCTACATAATTTTTATAAAATTTACTTTTTATAAACCAGTTGTGGAATTTATCAGAGCTTTTAAAGAAGCACATATAACTAAGGATAAAAAATGGAGTTGTAGGGAGAACTGGTAGTACTATGCCAATGGTACCGAAGATAAGACTTATGAATCCTACACCAAGTAAAAATGTTTTAAATAGTTTGTTCATACAAATTCCTCCTATGTATCTATTATTAGTAGTTTATACAAGAGTATGTAATTTGTTATTAAATTTTTTTAGATGTGTAATATTTTTGTGATAACTTTTAATTACAATAAAACCATAAAATAGAAAATTGTTTAAGGGGGAAGTTTTAGTGAAAAAGAAATTAATATTAGTTTTAGTTGCAAGTTTACTAGGAATCAGCATTTTAGGTTGTTCTAATGTGAAGGCAGAAATAGTGGTAAAAGAAGATGTTACAACTGAAGATGTGAAAAAAGAAAAAAAATTAGTTTATGAAAAAATAGATAATCCTGAAAATTATCAGTTTGATAATATTGTAGGAATTGATGGTAATTTTTATTCAACAAGTGGACAAGGCGGTAATAGAGTTTTTTATAAATTATCAAAGGATAATAAGTTAGAAGAAATAAAAAGCAATGAAGTTATTAAAGAGGAAAAGGGACTAGGACAAAACTTGAGAACAGAAAGGTCGCATAATGAACTTACAAATAAAACTGTGGAACGAATAGAGTATTATGATAAGTTTAGTGATACTCCAACAAAAACATATCCATTGATAGGTGGATACAAAAAAGGCAATGACTTAATGGACTCTGTAAATATGATAAGCGAAGAACATGGTTTTCATTCAATAACTAAAGTTGATGAAAATGGAAATTCAAATGAATTAATATCATTAAAGATAATTAATGTAAAAACTGATGAAATAATTGATGTGAATATTGGTAATGAAATAGAGGGGCAGGTTGTTGAAGGTATATATGCTGGAGGATTTTATTTAATAACAGATAGACTTGAGGTTGTTGAACTGAAAAATGAGGGGAATAATTTAGTTATTGATAAAGTAATAGAGTTGAAAAAAGAATTTGATTTAAATGAAAAAAATAGATTTTCCATAGAGAAGGACGGAACAGAGTTTATAATATTTGGTGCTAAAAATGTGGAGAGCATAGAAGATAGTGATAAAAATGAATTAATAGATGTTGAGGAAAGCTTTATTATTAAATATAATGTGGAAACAAAAGAAAAAAAATATATTAATGGAGGAAAAGATAAGGTAATACTTGATTATAAAAATGATATTATACGTTTTTATAATCATGCACAAGAGTCTTCAAATTTAGAGTTTGCAAGATATTATCTTGGAGAAGTAGTAGGAGATAATATTAAAACTATTGGAGAAATAGACCTTGAGGGAAATGTAGAAGTGGATTCTGATGAAAAAATGATAAGTTTTACAATTGACCCTAATGAGGATGCAAGCGAATATCTTGTGTGCATTCAAAAGGAACATGGACTCTTAAAAGATCAAATGGATAGAGATTTAACATATGAACTTTTAAGGGTCAAAATAGAGTAGTTAATGTGAAAAGATTATAGTATAAAAATAAAAGAGAGAAGGTGATTTAAATGAAAAGTAAATTAATGATAGTTTTAGTAGTAGGGCTAATATCAGTAGAGGCATTAGGGTGTGCTAATGCTAAGGAAGATATAGTAGTTAAAGAGGATGTTACAGTAGAAGTTGCTAAAAAAGAAAAAAAATTAATAAGTGAAAAAATAGATAACTCAAATAATTATGAATTAGGGACTTTATTAAGTAAAAATAATGAGTTTTATGGGATTGAAAGTTTACAGACTATTGGCAATTTGAGTTGTGAAGTAAATACTTTATATAAGATAACACAAGATAATAAAATAGAAAAAATAAAAAATGAAAATGCGGGATATATAGCAGCGTCAGAAAGTATGAAAGCAGGGCTTGTTTTTGATATTATTGATGGTGTTCAGATAAATGGTATAAGATATCATAATGGAATTGATGGGAAGTCAGAGAAACTTTTTGAGTTTGAGGAAACATTTAAAATTGAGCATGAGCAAAGTATTAGACCAAAAGTTAAGATAGTAAATGAGGAGTATGGATTCTATACAGTTTTTAATTGTGAGGGTGATGATATATTTAGTGGTGATAAAAGTTTAAATAAAGTAGAAGAACTTGAAATATTTAATATAAAAACAAAGGAAAGAAAAAAAGTTAAAAACACTTTAAAATCAGAGGTTGTTGATGTATTTTATGATAAAGGCTTTTATGTATTAACAGATGAGGCAAAACTATATAAGCTTAAGGAAAATAACAAAAACTTTACTATTGATAGTGAAATTGACTTAAGCGAAATGACTGGAGTAAAAGAAGGCAAGAGTTTAGCTGTTGAAAATGCAGTTAAAGAAGGGGATGAACTTGTTATTCAAGGGGCAAAAGAAATAGAGGCGGTAAAAGGTGATAGAGAAGAAGAAAGAAAAATGAAAATGGTTATGACAATGCAAAGTTTCATAATTAAATATAATTTGAAAACAAAGGAAAAAACATATGTTAGTTTAAAAGAAAATGAGAGTATAATTGATATTAAGAATAATATAGTTTTGTTTGCTAAAGATTTTTATAAAGAAGAATCTATGGATAGAGAATTTTATGTTGGAGAAGTTATAGATGGAAAAATAAAAACAATTGGACAAATAGACTTAGATAAAAAGCAGGGGGAACATATAAGTATTATTTTTAATTCTTTTAATGAAATGGCAGATGAAATTTTACTAAGCATACTCAAAACAACAGGAGCACAAAGTGTTGACTCAGATACTGTTGAGTATTTAAGAGTGAAAATAGAGTAAAGATAAGGGGGAAAAATGAGCAAGATTTTAATAATCGAAGATGAAATATCTATAAATCATATACTTGTGACAACTTTTGAGAGAGAAGGGTTTGAGGTTAAGAGTGCTTTAAATGGAAGGGATGGCTTAAAACTTTTAGAAGAGTTTAAGCCAGCACTTCTTCTTTTAGATTTAATGTTACCTGATATGGATGGATTTGATATATGCAAAATAGCAAAGGAAAAAACATATGTAATTATGATAACAGCTAAAAGTGATATAGATGATAAACTTATGGGAATAGAACTTGGTGCAGATGATTATATTACAAAACCTTTTGATATAAGAGAGGTAAAGCTTAGGGTAAAAGGTATACTCAGAAGGATGGACAAGCTTCCAAGCGTGGAGGAAGGAGTTACAGTAGATACACAGATGAGAGTTGCTAAAAAAGATGGTGTTATTTTAAAGCTTAATAGAAAAGAGTTTGATCTTCTTAGTCTATTTTATAATAATAAAAATATTGTTTTTTCAAGAGAGAATTTATTAGAAAAAATTTGGGGATATGACTATGAAGGTGAAGATAGAACTGTTGATGTTCATATAAGAAGACTTCGTGGGAAGCTTGGAGAAGGCAAAGAAAAATCTGTAATAGAAACTATATTTGGTGTGGGATACGTGATGAGGTAAATAATGAGGACTTTAAGAGGAAAATTAGTATTAGTAATCGTACTTGGGATTAGTATAGTTATGGGTATATCTATTGGAGTTATAAGTTTTGTGATAAGTGATAATATCAAAACAGATATATCAGAAGATATGGAACTTATTTTAAATTATTCTAAGAGTGAAATAATTGGAAATATAAATCTTGAGGGAGATGCAAATAGTTTTATTTTAATAGATGGTATAGCAAAACTATTTAATTGCTATGTTTCGTTTGAGGATGAATTTAATAATCATAATTATGCTGGTAAAATCAAAGTAGAGAGTACAATTGAAAAGTATAAAAATTTAGAAGAAAAGAAAAAGATGTTATTGTCAATAAACAATGAGGATGAAAAAATGATAGGTACAAGTTTTTATCCTCTATATAAGGATACGGAGTATATAGGGAATATTGTAATACAAAGAGAATATACATCTAAACATCAAAGTTACATAAGGATTAAGGATACTATAATAAGGCTACAATTCATACTTTTTGGAATTTTTGTTTTGGTAATGTATATTATTATTAGAAAAAGTACAAAGCCACTAGAGGGACTAACACAGGTTATTAAAAATTTTGGTGAGGGGAAAAAGAGAAAAATGGATTTCAAAATAAATAAAGATGAAATAGGAACTCTTGCAAAAGAATTTGAGATAATGGAAAAGAAAATAACAAGTCTTCAAAGTGAATCAAAGGACTTCTTTAATAGAGCAACACATGAACTTAAAACACCACTTACAGCAATTAAGGGGTATTCAGAACTTTTATGTGATGAGGCATTTGAGGATGAGTTTGTTATAACAGCTATTGAAAGAGTTAATGAAGAGAGTAACAAGATGACAAAGCTTGTTGAGAATCTTTTAATTATATCAAGACAAGATGCTAGGATAAATACTTATAAAGAGGATGTAGATTTAGAGAAGACTATAAATAACATACTAAAGTCACTAGAACTTACAATTTCATCTAGAGGGATGGATGTATTAGTAGATTTGAAGTGCAAAAGTATAGAAATTTTCAAATCAGATTTTGAAATTATACTCAATAACCTTATAAATAATAGTGTTAAGTATAGTGAGGGGAAAAGTTTTAAAGTTAAAACTAAGGTGGCTAAAAATGAATTCATATTTGAAGTAGCAAATAAAATAAATATAGAAAAAATGCCAAGTAGAGATATATTTAAGCCGTTTGTTAAAGAAGAAGGTAGAGATGAGATAAGTAGTTCAGGACTTGGTCTATATATTTGTAAAAGAATTTGTGAAAAAAATAATTGGGAAATTAAATATGAAATTATAAAAGAACAAATAGTGTTTACTTTAATCGTGCGGTAATAAGTAAATTATAAAAAGTGCTAGAATATTTTTTTCTAGCACTTTTTAATATATGTTTATAAATAAAAATTATGAACGAGAGTTAGTGACCCTAATATGAGAAGAGTTAGTTAGGGGAAATAAGTGTCTTTATATTTTTATCATCTAAAGTGAAATCAGTTTGTAATAAAGTAAATGAGTTAGCTATACAAAAAATTAATATAGCATCACGACTGCTTTTAGGGTAAAGTATACCATTATTAGTTAGTTTTAGAATTCTATTAGTTTGTTTTAAATTAAGCGAAGCAGCAATACAAAGTTTTAGTGCATTATCTCTATCAGGAACTTTTTCACCACGAAGAATTTCATAGCAGTAAGAACGACTAATATTTGAGTCATTTATTACTGTGCTCTTTTTGATGTTTTTTTCTAGGCATAATGCTAAAAAATAGTCCGGAAAAGTCAAGATATCTAAGTTTTCTTTTTTTGAATCTAAAAATTTATCTAGATCTTTTATGTTATCTAATGATGTTAGCATACTTTCTAAATCATTTGTCTTATCATTCATTTAATTAGTCCCCTTTGTATGTATTACGATAGTATAAAACCTTACATAATATATGATATAATTTAAATATAACAAAATCAAGAAAAGAGGATAATAAATGGAAGAAATACTTGAATATGAGATTGGATTATACTCAGAAATTAAAACTATATTAACGGGGAAGGTTTATGTAGTAGAATATGAGGTTACGAATCAATTTTATATAAAAAAGATATTAAATAAAGAAAATTTAAAGGTTTATGAAAATTTAAAAAGAATGAAGTGTAAACACAGAGCTGAAATTATTGAGTGTTTTGTGGTAGATGATAACATTATAGTTATAGAAGAACTTGTAAATGGAAGAACGATAGATAATATATTAAAAATAGAAGAAATATCAAAGGAAGAGGCTATCAGAGTTTCAATAGGTGTCTGTAATGGACTAGTTGATATTCATATGATGGAAAATCCTATAATACATAGAGATATAAAACCTAGTAATGTGATGATAAATAATGATGGGACTGTAAAGTTAATAGACTTTGATGCAGCTAGGGTGTCTAATGAACTTAACAATAGAGATACGAGGCTTATAGGTACACAAGGGTATGCCTCACCAGAGCAGTTTGGATTTGCACAAACTGATATTAGGAGTGATATATACAGCATAGGGGTTCTTTTAAATTATATGATTTTAAAGAAGTTTCCAACTGATGAAATAGTAAAAGGTGATATTAGACAAGTTATTGAGAAAGCTACACAAATAGATAGAGCTTATAGATATCAAACTATCTATGAACTCAAAGAGGCTTTAGGAAATGTAAAGTTAGAGGGCGAAATTAAAGAGAAAGTTATTGATTTAAATAAACAAGAAAATAATAGATTAAATATGGATAGACCTAAAGAGGATATTTGTTTTAAAAATGAGACTAAAAAGGAACCTAGGCAAGCAAATACGTTTACTAAAAATTTTGGAAAGGAAAAGAAATCATTTTGGGATAAAACAATAAAAAAAGTAGTTGGTTTTAGAAGTGGGAATATTATAAAGATGATTATAGCAGCATGTTGGTACTTTTTTGCAAGTTGTGGAATTTTAATATTTGCATCTACTCACTTGCTATCTGATATAGCTTTAGCTATATATTTATTTATACTTCCAACTTTTATGATTGGTGGGGGATTTAGTTTAAATAAATACATACCATTAGTTAAAAGTAAAAATTTGCTTTTTCAAATACTTGGAAAGAGTATTGTTTGGCTTATTTTAACACTAATAGCAGGAATTTTTATGCCAACTTAATAATGGAAAAAGATAATGTTCAAAAGTTTTGAGCATTATCTTTTTTTTGTACGCTGATAGCGCACCAACTAGATTTTGTATCTAGATATAATAAAGTTGTAAGTTGATTGATTCTAATTTCAATTTGCACTACAATCTTTCAAAAATAAAAATAAATAGTGTAGAACTGGGTTCTGTACTAATAATTCAAGGAGTGATTTATATTATGCAAAAAAGTAAAGCAGCAATAATAAGTGGAGTTTTAGGAGCTTTATATTCAATCTATTTAATAGTACATTTTGGTGGATCAATGTTTGCCACAAATGATGGAGCAGAGGCTCTAGGTGGAGCAATAGCATCAGTTATGATTATGCCACATCTTATATTAGTAATACTAGCTAGTATCTTTATGTTAATAGGAGCGTTCATCAATAAAGTAGGTTTTGTTTTAACAGGGGCAATTTTATTCTGTGTTGGTGGGGCAGCATTCTTCTTATACGCATTATTTGTAGTACCAAGTATAGTATTTGGATTTATAGGATATTCAAAAGTCAAAAAAATAAAAGCTTTAGTAGCTTAAAATAAAGGGGAAATAAAAATGAAAAAGAAACTTTTAATAGGATTAGTTATAGTTATAGGTCTTGGAATAGGTCTAGTGGCTTGTGGGAGTAGTGATACAAGTATAGATGAAGGTAGCAAACCAGCAGTTACGCAAGAGAAAAAAGAGTATAAAGTTGGTGATGTGGTAGATATAGATGGAATGAAATTAAAGGTTGATAAGGTTACAACATCAGGTGGTAATGAGTTTGATAAACCAAAAGAGGGAAATGAATTTGTTATAGTTGACCTTACAATTACAAATGATTCAAAAGGTAATATATCATACAATCCATTTGATTATTCAATGAAAAATAGTAAGGGGCAAATTACAGCTCAAACATTTAGTACAATGAATTCTGATACAGCGTTAAGTAGTGGAGAACTTTCACAAGGTGGTACAGTTACAGGGAGTATAATATTTGAAGCACCTAAAGCGGATGCTGGGTTAAAATTATTATATAAAGGAAATATACTATCAGATAAAGTTCATGCAGAGATAAATTTAAATTAAATATTATAAAATATATTTTGACCAAGCTTTTGTGGCTTGGTCTTTAAATATAAATAGGAGGGCTTTAAACAGTTAATGTGATATGGGTAATGAAATATTGATTGAAAAGACAGTAAAATTAATTGGAGAATTATATGACATTAAAAAAATGTTAGTCAATATAGAATTAGAAAAAATAAAAATAATAGATGATAAGTTTTTAATAAAAGATACAGGGATTTCTAAAATAGAATTTTGGAATTTTTATAATTTAGATGTTTTTATAGAGAGAAAAATACCAAGAGAATTATTAAAGTTAGATTATAAAAAAGAAACTAAAGAGGATATAAATAAATTGAGTTATGATGAGTGGATTAGAAAATATGGTAAAAAGCTATATGCAAAAGAAAAACTCTTGAAAGTTAGATGTGAAATTTTAGCTTTAAATGAAGAATGGAAAAGTTTAAAGAAAGAAAGTTGTTTTTTTGAAATTGAAAAAAATAGATTTGATATAAATAAGTTTTTAAATGAGCAGATAGGAAAAGATGATAGGAAGATAGATGAAAAAAATCTAGTGATTAGCAGAATTGATGGAATCTTAATGAATCAAGGAAGTGAGAAAGAAAAAATAATTAAAGAATTAAGCTGGGTGAGAGAAAATATAGAAAAATCTAAAATAGAAATAATTATTCCGTTAGAGAGTAGTACAAGAGTAAGTAGATTTACTAGATGTCTTAAATTAAAATTTACAGGTGATTTTATAAAGTTTAATAGTGTGAATTATTTTAAAAACAATAAAAATATAGAGGTTATAAATGATATAAGCTCTGAGCTAGAGGAGTTTCTTTTGAAATATAAGATTAAAAATATATTTTGATGATATAATATAGATAATAAACTTATTAGTTAGAAAGAGGGATTTTATGAAGTTAATGTTTATAAATTATGCAAAGTTAGATGATATAGATAAGGAATATTATTCAAATGAAATAAAGTTAAAAAAAGATATAATGAAAAATAAAATGAATTTTATTAGGAAGAAATATGGGAATGTAGGAAAATACTTTGATGAGCTTGAAGTAGGTGATTTAGTTGAGTAACACTTCAGTTGCATGTAGGCATTTAGGACGTTTTTTTAAAGCATCCATTGATTTTGATTTAGAGCCAATTGAATTTATTTTAAAAGCATTAAAGAGTGAATATAAAGTTGGAATAGAGACATATACATCTACTTGGTATTCACAAAGTCCTTATTATTATTTAGAGGAATTTCTAGAAAGTAATAGCATAAAAAAATATATTTATGCACAAGAAGACATAGTGTATGAAAAGGAAAGAATGTACTGGATGGGATTCTGCCTACAATATTGGAGTAATAGGACAACTTTAAAAGGAAAAGATATTGCAAGTTTGTGGGGAGAGTCAGGTATTGAACAACTTTTAAAACACTATAAAATTTACCATACAGTTGATCCTTTAGTTGTACTAGAGGATAGTATTGAAGTTAATGAAATTGAGATTAATTTTAATGAAATATTAGATTTTTAGATAGGTTATAAAATGGCAGAGAAAAACAGCCCTAAACGAGTAATGTCGTAGGTGAAGAAATAGTCTTTGCACTCTAGGAAACTAGGTGGTCATTAGCGTGAGCGAAATGATATCATATAAGTAGCGTTATATGGTAAAATGATATAAACTTTATAATTAAATAAATATTTTATAAAAAATAGGGTAGACTATGAAAGTCACGAAAACCAAGTGATATAAATTAGCTTAGAAAATCAAACTAAAAGATTAAGCTAATATGTAGACAATGACGAGGTCGAATTTAAGCCTTTGGAGAATTATATCAAACGAAAGTAGTCTTTAGACAAAATTGGATTCTATGAAAAAGGAAATAAATCTATGAAAATTATAAAATATTTATAAGGAATTATAGAGTTTATACGTCAGAAAATTTATTATAGATAAATTTTTAAAAAATCTAGCAGAAGATATAAGGAAACCAATTTAAAAAGAAACTCTTTTTATAGAAATAGTTTAACTTAGCTATTGATATAAAGAGAGTTTTTTTATTTAGAGTTAATTTAAGTGGTTAGATATTTTTGAGTTTGATTTGTGTAAAGTTAAAGTTGCGTAAACTCAACCTCTAGTTTGTAGTTTGTTGGAAAAATATAGGTTAGAATTTATATAGAGGTGATTGATATGGGATTTGGAAATAGATTAAGAGATATAAGAATTAAAAATAATTTATCACAGGAGCAGCTTGGTGAAAGGTTAAGTGTATCAAGACAAGCTATCTCAAAGTGGGAAGTGGGAGAAACTTACCCTGAGGTTGATAAATTAATTTATATAAGTAATAAATTTGGTGTAACTTTAGATTATTTGATTAAGGGGGAAAAGAGTAATTGTCATAATGTAGAGGCGGTAGAAAGTACAGTTGATGTAGAAGTGATAAAAGAATTTTTGATTAAGGCAAAAAAGCTTACGTATGCAAGTGGAGAGAATAAAGCTTTATCATCAAGACCAAATTCATATGATTTAGCATATGAAGAGGGAGATTTTAAATATATAGATACTTATCTTGGTAGTAAGAACTTTATTGGAGAAGAGGCTCTTTGGATGGATAATAAACCATATTGGGCAATGAACTATAGTGGAAGAGTTCTTTGTGATAAGTTTTCAGGTAGTTTTCTAAAAGAAGTTTTATCAAAGGTTGAGGTGGAAAAACCATATAGAGGTCCTATGGTATATGTAAAAGGTGACTATACTTATCAATGCATGGTAGAGGGAGAGTTTGAATGGTTTAATGGAAAAGAAGAAATCTTTTTAAATAATGAGAAAATATATGAATGCATTTTTCATGGGGGAATAGTACAGTAAGTTAATTATTAGGGGGCTAAAAATGATAAATGAATATATTGCAAAACAGTTTGGAAATCCAACTGGAATTGGTGGGCTTATAAGTACATTTGTGATGAATAGTATGAATAGAAAACAATATAAAAGTGTTATAGATAACCTGATGATAAGTAGCGGAGATAAAATTTTAGATTTAGGATTTGGGAATGCTAAGCTTTTAAATAAATTAAGTAAAGTTTCAAGTGGCAAATTCTATGGCTTAGAATACTCAGAAGATATGTATAAAAGAGCAAAAAATAAGTTTAGATATTTAAACTTAAAGCAAGGCGATATAATTGAAAGTCCATATGAAAATCAGTTTTTTGATGGAGTATATACAGTTAACACAGTTTATTTTTGGAGTGATATAAACAAAGGTTTAAGTGAGATAAAGCGAAATCTTAAAAATGGTGGAGTGTTTATAAATGTTTTTTATTCAAAGAGGTGGCTAGAAAATATTAAGTATACAGACTATGGATTCAATAGATATGCAAAAGAAGAACTATTAAGCCTAACAATAGAGGCTGGTTTTGAAGAAGTAGAATTACTAGAAATAAGTAAAGATAAGGCTTATTGTTTAATTGCTAAAAAGATTTGAAGATACAGAAGTTAAAAGTGTTCACATAATAAATTATAAAAGTTATTAGAGTTTACAGCTCTGATGACTTTTTGTTTGTTTGGTAAGTAATAATTATTAAATATAAAAAAATAAATGGAAAATATTGACAATGAATAAAATGAGGCGTATTATAAAAGAAAACTTGGGTAATCCGATAAAATTACTCTGAAAAGAGGTGGGTATGAAAAACTTATATAGAGAAAATACATTGGTTAATAGAAAAAGTAGAGAAAAGATAATTAAACAAAAGGGAAAAGTTATTTGGTTTACAGGGGTTTCAGGAAGTGGAAAATCAACACTCGCAAAAAATATTGAAAGAATTTTAAGTAATGATGGGAAATTAACTTATTTATTAGATGGTGATAATGTTAGATTAACTTTAAATCAAGACTTAGGATTTTCTGATAGGGATAGAGCAGAAAATTTAAGAAGAGTTAAAGAAGTAAGTAATATACTTTTAAATACAGGAGTTATTACATTAGCATCTTTTGTGTCTCCAATTAGAAGTGTAAGAGAAAAAATTAAAGATTCTTTTAAAGATGATTTTATAGAAGTGTATGTGAAATGTTCTTTAGAAGAATGCGAAAAGAGAGATGTAAAGGGGTTGTATAAAAAAGTAAGAGAGGAAAATATTAAAGGTTTTACAGGAATAGATTCAAATTATGAAGAACCATTAAGCCCTAATTTAATTGTAGATACAAGCAAAGAAACTTTAGAGGAAAGTATTGAAAATGTTTATAGATATTTAATGGAGGTTCTTTAAATGTTAGAGGTTAAAAAAATAGAAATGGATATCCTTGTAATTGGAGGCGGTGCTAGTGGATTATATGGAAGTATAGTTCAAAGTGAAAAAAATAAAGAGTTAGATATTTTGGTAGTGGATAAAGGAAATATGAAAAGAAGTGGATGTTTAGCTGCTGGAGTAAATGCTTTAAATCTTTATTTAGATAATGAAAATCAGCTAGATGATTATATAGATAATATAAACACTGAATTTGAGGGGATTGTTAGAGAAGATTTAGCTAAAGGAATAGGGCAGAGGTTGCAAAAAGTTACTAAAAAAGTAGAAGCAATGGGACTAACTATTTTGAAAGATAAAGATGGGAGATATGTTAAGAGGGGTAAGAGAAGTATCAAAATAAATGGAGAAAATATAAAGGAAATTCTATATAAGGAGGCTCAAAAGAAAGAAAATATTAAACTTTTAAATGGAGTGAATATTATAGAGTTTTTAAAAAAAGACGGAGAAATTATTGGAGCAGTAGGCTGTGGTATAAAAACAGAAGAAATATATTTTATTTATGCAAAAGCTATTTTTTGTGGAACAGGTGGAGCATCAGGGATTTATAAAAGTAATTCTAAGGGCTATGGAAGGCATAAAATGTGGTATTCCCCATTTAATACTGGTGGTGGACTTGCTATGGGAATAAGATGTGGGGCTGAGATGACATCTTTTGAAATGAGATTTGTAGCACTAAGAATCAAAAATACAATAGCACCAACAGGGACTATTGCTCAGGGAATAAAGGGAAGAATGATTAATTCAATAGGAGAAGATTATTCGAGTAAATATAAAGGAGCACCAACATTGAAAAGACTTTATGGTGCAATAGAGGAGAGACGAGAAGGGAGAGGACCTTGTTATATAGAAACAAAGGGAATAGACAAAGAGGTTGAAAATGAATTATATAAAGCTTATTTAAATATGGCACCAATTCAAACTTTATACTGGAAGGATAATAATATTGATATAAAAAAAGAAAATGTAGAGATAGATGGCACAGAGCCTTATATTGTAGGCGGACATAGTGTAAGTGGCTATTATGTTGATACACAAAGAAGAACTACAATTAAGGGGCTTTATGCTGGTGGAGATGTTGTTGGTGGAGTTGGTAAAAAGTATGTTACAGGTGCTTTTGCTGAAGGTGAGATAGCATTTGAAACTATGGATAGGGATATAAAAAATAGAAAAATAAAGATTCTTTTAAGAGAAAATGAAAAAAACATTTTAAAAAATATAGAAAAATATTATAAAAATTCATTCAAGTATAAAATTGAAGACCTAGAAGAAGAAATGCAAATGACTATGGATAAGTGCTGTGGAGGAATAAGTAAGTTTTATGGATATACTGAGGAAGAACTTTATAAAGGTGAAAAGAAAATAGATAAACTTTTAGAAAAAAGTAAGGAATTAAAGTGTGAAAATCCACATGAATTTTTATTTATTCGAGAGCTAATAGATAGGTTATATGTGAGTAAAATTCTTATTGAACATATGAAGGCTAGAAAAGAAACAAGAATGAAAGTTTATTGTGATAACTTATCTTATCCTAAAAAAGATGCGAAGTATTTAAAATATTGCAACTCTACTTTTGATGGGGAAAAAGTAAAAATAAAATTTAAGGACTTAATTAAGAGGGGGGATAGCCTTGAGTATACGTATCAATAAAGAAAAATGTATAGGGTGTAGAAAGTGTACTAAGATTTGCCCGGGAAATTTAATTTATTTTGATGAGGGACATGCTTTTATAAAATATCCTAAAGATTGCTGGAGCTGTGCATCTTGTTTAAAAGAATGTGAAAGTGAAGCAATAGAGTTATATATCCCTAAAGAAACTGGGGGAAAAGAAGGATATATAACACTTAAGAAAAGTGAAGAAAAAATTTTGTGGAAGATTGTTTATAATGGTAAAACTAGCAAATATGAAACTAATAAAAAAGAAAGCAATAAGTATTAAAGGACTGATTTAAATGTTGAAAATAAAGGGGTTAACTAAAAAATTTGATAATAGAAATGTTTTAGAAGACATAGATTTAGAGATAAAACAAGGAGATTTTATTGCTGTGGTAGGACCCTCGGGTTGTGGAAAATCAACTTTGCTAAACATTGTTGCTGGAATTGAAAAAGAGTTTGAAGGGGAATACAAAAATGACTTTAAAAAAGTTTGTGTTATGTTTCAAGAGGGAGGATTATTTCCTTGGCTTACTGTTTATGAAAATGTTGAGTTTGGAATAAAAAATATTATAACAAGTGATGCTAAGCGCCGAGTGATAGTTGAAAAATATTTAAAGATGGTTCATCTAACAGGATTTAAAGATTTTCATATAAAAGATTTATCAGGAGGAATGAAGCAAAGAGTAGCACTTGCAAGAGCGTTAGCATATGAAAGTGACATGCTTATATTAGATGAACCTTTTTCAGCACTAGATAGTCAGACTAGAGATATTCTTCTTGTTCAAGTACAAAAAATATGGATGGAAACAGGAAAAACCTTTCTTTTTGTAACTCATAGTGTAGAAGAAGGCATAATGCTTGCAAATGAAATTATCCTTCTTTCTGTAAATCCAGGAAAAGTTAAGAAAAGATATAAAATAGATTTATCTAGGCCAAGGACCCTTTCAAATAAAGAGATAACAGATTATGTTATCAAAATTCAAGAAGACTTAAAAGAGGAGGTACAAAAGGTTGCAAGTAAAGAGTATGACAAAGATTACAATATTGAAGAAGATGATATTCTTTATAATCCTTCTGATGATATGGAGTATTTCTTATAAAGTTTTAGGTAGCCTAGATATTATAAATGGTGAGGCAGTACCATCAGTAGTGGAAATACTAAAAGAATTAGAAAAATTAGTTTTTACAAATGGGTTATTTTCTTCAATAGGAATTTCCTTATTAAGATTATTTTTTGGATATGTAATTTCTATAATTATAGGTTTTTTACTAGGAGGGATAATGATAAAAATTACATGGGTAGGAGATTCTTTAAGAGGGTTGTTTTTAGCACTTCAAACTTTGCCAAGTGTATGCTGGGTACCAATAGCAGCTATGCTTTTTGGTGTGGGAGAATTATCACTTATATTTTTAATTATAATAGGAACATCTTTTGGCGTAGCCTTAGGGGTAGAGCGGAGCATTAAGGATATAGATGAAGTATTCATAAAAGTAGGACAAACTATGGGGATAAAAGGAATAGAACTTTACAAAAGAGTTATAATTCCAGCAGCTATCCCGGGGATAATAAGTAGTTTAAAAAATGGCTGGAGTTTTTCATGGAGGGCATTAATGTCTGGAGAAGTTATAAATTCTACTTTAGGAATTGGGGTTTTACTAAAGAGGGGGCAAAATGCTGAAAACATGGCAATGGTTCTTAGTGTAATGTTAGTTATAATTTTTATTGGACTTTTAATAAACAAAGTAGTTTTTTCAAATTTAGAAAAAATTATAAATAAAAAATATGGAATAAATTAAAAGGGGGTAGACTTTAATGGATCATTTAGATTTATTAGAAGCACAAAGTATTTATATTTTAAGAGAGGCATACAGAAAGCTTGGAAAGCTTGGGATGCTATGGTCGATAGGAAAAGATTCAACAGTACTTTTATGGTTAGCTAAAAAGGCATTTTATGGACATTCACCATTTCCATTTATACATGTTGATACAACATATAAAATACCGGAAATGATTGAATACAGAGATAAAATGGCAAAGGAATATAACTTAGACTTAATAGTTCATAAAAATGAAAATGCACTTAGACTTGGAATGGGGCCACATGAAGGTAGACTTGTATGTTGTAAAGCACTAAAAGCAGAAGGGCTAAATCAAGTTGTTAAAAACTATGGTTTTGAAGGGCTTATTTTAGGAATTAGAAGAGATGAGGAAGGTTCAAGGTCAAAAGAAAGAGTTTTTTCAGAAAGAAAAGAAGATAGTTCATGGGATTATACAGACCAACCACCAGAATTATGGGATCAATTTAAAACGGATTTTAAAAAAGGAAATCATATAAGGGTGCATCCAATTTTACATTGGACAGAGGTTGATGTATGGGAATATATAAAAAGAGAAAAAATTTCTATAATAGACCTTTATTTTGCACAGGATGGAAAGCGATATCGTTCACTAGGATGTGCACCATGTACTAATAAAATAGAATCAAATGCAACTACAATAGATGAAATAATAGAGGAACTTAAAAATACTACTGAAAGAGAAAGAGCAGGAAGAGCTCAAGACAATGAAACTTCGTACGCAATGGAGAAGTTAAGAAAAGAAGGGTATATGTAAGGAGGGTTATTATGAATAGAGAAGAATTAAATATTGTAGTTGTAGGACATGTAGACCATGGTAAATCAACACTTATAGGAAGATTATTATATGATACAAATTCACTTTTAGATGGAGAAGTTGAAAGAGTGGAAAAAATTTCTAAGGAAAGAGGAAAGTCTTTTGAATATGCATATCTTTTAGATGCTTTTGAAGAGGAGCAAACACAGGGAATTACAATTGATACTACTAGAATAAGATTTTCTAGTGACAAGAGAGACTATATAATTATTGATGCACCAGGACACAAAGAGTTTTTAAAGAATATGATTTCAGGTGCATCAGCAGCAGAAGCAGCACTTCTTTTAATAGATGGAAATGAAGGTGTTAGAGAACAGAGTAAGAGGCATGGATATATATTATCTCTTTTAGGAATTAAAAAAGTTGTAGTTATAGTAAACAAGATGGATTTAATAGATTATAGTGAAGAAAAATTTAATGCTATAAAAGAAGAGTATGGAAAGTTTTTAAATAATATATCAGTATTCCCTATAAATTATATTCCCATTAGTGCATTTGAGGGAGAAAATCTTATTGAAGATTCTGAGCAGATGCCTTGGTATAAAGGTTATTCAGTAGTTGAACAAATGGATTCATTGGAAAAATCTAAAAGTTTAAATGAAAAACCTTTAAGATTACCAATTCAAGACGTATATAAATTTGATAGTAGAAGAATTATAGCAGGGCGTATAGAAAGTGGAACTATTAAAGTTGGAGATGAAATTACAATTTATCCATCTAATAAAAAGACAAAGGTAAATTCAATTGAGGTTTGGCCTGATGATAAAGAGAAAAAGGATATTGGTGTTTCTTTAGAATCAGTAGGGATTAGAGTAAATGATGAGTATTTCTTTAAAAGAGGAGAGCTTATTTGTAAAAAAGAAGAGAAGCCTTATGTAGGTAATATTTTTAATACAAATATATTCTGGATGGGAAATGAACCACTTGTAAAAGGTAAAGAGTACAAGCTTAAAATTGCAACAGGGGAAGTTAAGTGCACAGTTGCATTAATAAATAAAGTTATAGATTCATCAAACCTAGAAGAAGCAAAAGCGTTTAATGAAATAAAGAAAAATGAAGTTGGAGAAGTAACTATAAGTACAAAAGAAGTGATTGCTTTTGATAAATTTAGTGAATTTGAAGCCACAGGAAGATTTGTTATCGTAGATGGATTTGATGTTTGTGGTGGTGGAATAATTTCTGGTGTGGTAGAAACTCTTCAAAATAGAACTATAAAAACTGAAAATAAAAATGTAGCTCTAAGAGAAAGACTTGTAAATAGAAAAATGAGAGAAGAAAAATTAAAACAACAAGGTAAAGTTATTTGGCTTACAGGACTTCCAGGGTGTGGAAAAAATGAAATTGCCATAAAATTAGAAAAATTATTACATGAAATGGATAAGAAGGTCTATTATTTAGACTCAGCAGCGATTAGATATTCTTTAAGTAATGATTTAGGATTTAGTAAAGGAGATAGCTTAGAAGCAGGCAGAAGAATAGCAGAAGTTGCAAATCTTTTTAAAGATACTGGATTTATAACAATAGTGACATCTGTTTCACCATTTATTGAAGGTAGAGAAATAATAAAATCAATTATAGGTGAAGATGATTACTTGGAAATTTATATAGAGGGTAGTAGTGAAGTTTTAGAAAAAAGAAAAAAGGGAATGGCTAAAGAATGGGATCAAGAGGTTAACTATGAAAGAAGTAGTGAGCCTGTAATAAGCATCCACATAGAAGATTATAATTTTAACAGTAGTGATGTAGCTACGGGATTAATTAAATATTTATAAAATAAAAAAAGACTAATTTTCATATGATAGATATATTATATATGTAAAATTAGTCTTTTTGCTGTTTAAGCATAGTTAATTAGCTTATATTTTGGAAAAATAATATCCTTTTTAAATTCACATTTCTGAGATATAATAAGTAAAAATGTAATTAGGAGTTGAGAACATATGAGCAAAGAATTTAAAGTTAAAACAAAAGAAGAACTTAAAAATGAACTTACAGAACTTCAGTATCTTGTAACTCAGGAAAATGCAACAGAAAGACCTTATGTGAATGAATATGATAACCATTTTGAAAAAGGCTTATATGTTGATATTACAACAGGAGAGCCACTATTTACTTCTATGGAAAAATATAATTCAGGCTGTGGATGGCCAGCTTTTACAAATCCTATAAAGAGAGAAGTAATCAAAGAAAAGAGAGATGCATCTCATGGGATGGAGAGAATAGAAGTTAGAACAAAGCTGTCTAATAACCACCTTGGGCATGTGTTTTCGGATGGGCCAATTGATAAAGGTGGATTAAGATACTGCATAAACTCAGCATCACTAAAGTTTGTTCCTTTTGACAAACTTGAAGAGGAAGGGTATGAAGAATATATAAAACTATTTAAATAGAAAATTATGCTACATAGATTTAAAGTTATGTAGCATAATTTTATTTTAGGGGTTGCTTTTTATTATATAGTCGTGTAATATAATAATTAATTGTATGCAATTTAATTGTGAAAAATATAAAAGAAGAATTAACTTTACAGGAGGAATTTAAACATGAATTTATTAGGAGCAACAAAAGGTACAGAACTTGAGGAAATGATAGATAAATTAGTTACAGGTGAGGCAATGGCAGCAGGTATGTATTTTGCATTATCACATATTGCTAGAGAACAAGGAAATGAAAAAGTAGCAAATGTTTTAGCAAAAATAGGTACAGATGAGGCTAGACATAGTGGATTATATTCAGTTTTAAATGGAAAAGTTAATGAAGATATATTTGAAATACTTCCAATGTTCTTAAAAGAAGAACAAGGTGCAGGTCCTGCAATTGGTGGACTTGCTGATAAAGCTGAAGAGCTTGGAATGAAAGATGTAGCTGAGCTTATAAGAGGAGCTGCTAATGATGAAACAGGACATGCTAATGCTTTAGAGGCTATATTAGCAGGTAGAGTATAGTATTTACTTTAAAGTTATTAGAGTGAATTTTAAGTAAATATTAATATATAAATTTAAAGATGCAACTTACGAACAAGTAGGTTGCATTTTTTTATCATTAAATTCATAAATTCTCCCTATGATATAAGTTTTGTATATATATTTATTCCATAAGGAGAGAGTAAAGTCCTTTTAAAATCTTAAATTTAAAGATAAGTAAAAGGAATACTAAATGATTTTTAGAAAAGCCTTTGATATAATAAGTGTAAGAATTAAATGGTTGGTAATTGATATTATCACATTAAGGAGAATTTTTATGAAAAAGACAATAGGAATATTTGCTCATGTTGATGGTGGTAAGACAACATTTTCAGAGAGCTTATTATATAATACAAACGTAATTAAAAATAAAGGGAGAGTAGACCATAAAGATACATTTTTAGATAGTCATTCAATAGAGAAAGAAAGAGGAATTACTGTTTTTTCTGATATTGGGATTTTTGATTATAAGGATGATAAGTACTTTTTGATTGATACTCCAGGGCATGTGGATTTTTCACCAGAGATGGAAAGGTCTATAAGTGTTTTAGATTATGGAATATTAATCATTAGTGCAGTAGAGAGAGTGCAAGGTCATACACTCACTATTTGGGAGCTTTTGAAAAAGTATAATATACCAACTTTTATATTTATAAATAAGATAGATAGAACAGGCGCAAGTCTAGAGGAGTCCTTAACTTCATTAAAGTATGAGGTGACAAAAGATATAATTTATATGGATTCTGAGAGTTTGAGTGATGAGGCAATAGAGAGTATTGCAGAAAAGGATGATGAACTTTTAGAATTATATTTAGAGGGTGAATTTAATGAAGTTCTCTGGAGTAAAAAGTTAAAAGAACTTATTAAGAAGAGAGAAGTATTTCTAGTATTTAAAGGGGCAGCACTTTTAGATGAAGGTATAAAAGAATTCTTTGAGGCTTTTCACAATTTAACTTATACAAAAGAAAATGAAGGTGTGTTCAAAGGTAGAGTTTTTAAAATAAGATATGATGAAAAAGGTAATAGAATTACCTTTATTAAGGCACTTTCAGGAGAGCTTAAAACCAAAGATGAAATTGAAATAAATGTAGAGGGCAATATAATAAAAGAAAAAATAAATGAGCTTAGAGTGTATAATGGAACAAAATTTAAACTTGCTGACAGTGCAAGTTGTGGTGATATATTTGCAGTTGTTGGAATAAACTCATTGAAAGCTGGTGATTCTATCGGGTTTGATGAAAAGTTTAATATTATAACTGAGCCAACACTTAATGTAAAAGTTATATATGATGAAAAACTAAACCCTAATGAAGTATTTAAAATATTTAGAATTTTAGAGAGTGAAGACAATAGTTTAAATGTAATCTGGAATGAGGATATAAAAGAACTTTCGATAAGTATTATGGGGAAAGTTCAACTTGAGGTACTAGAAGAAATTCTAAAGGAAAGATTTAATTTAAAGGTTGAATTTGCATCTCCTAGAATTTTATATAAAGAAACTATTGAGGGAAAAGCTATTGGATGTGGTCATTTTGAACCATTAGGACATTATAGTGAGGTTCATTTAAAACTTGAAGAGGGAGAAAGAGGTAGTGGAATAGTATTTGAAAATAAGTGCCACGCTGATGATATGACTACTGGTAATCAAAATCTTATAAGAACTCATATATTTGAAAAGGAACATAAAGGAATTCTAACTAGAAGTCCTATAACAGATATGAAAATAACACTACTTACAGGTAGGGCACATAACAAACATACGAGTGGTGGTGATTTTAGAGAATCTACAAAGAGAGCTTTAAGACAAGGGCTAGAAGAGGCAAAAGTAAAACTTTTAGAGCCATATTATAGTTTTAGTATAACAACAACTACTGATAATCTCGGAAGAGTTTTAGCTGATGTACAAAAATTAAAAGGAACTTTTGATGCACCAGAGAATTTAAATGAAGATATAATTAGAATTAAAGGAAGAGGACCAGTTAAAACATTTATGGAATATCCACTAGAGTTTGTTAGCTTTACAAAAGGAAAGGGAAATCTTAATTTAGTTTTTGATGGATACGATTTTTGTCATAATGAAGAAGAGGTTATTGAAGATATAGCTTATGATAAAAACGCAGATATAGAGTATACAAGCACATCAATATTTTGCTCTAAAGGACAGGCATATTTAGTTGAATCTAATAATGCAAAAGCTGCAATGCACTGTGAAGTTAAGAGTATTTAATAAATAATTTTGATTAGCAATTAGAATTAGTAGCAAGGATAAAGTTTAATATGTAAAAAATCTCTAAAAATATACAGGTTTTTAGAGATTTTTTTTAGTTTGCAGCATATAATTTTTTTAGTTTTAAAATTTATGTTAGTTTAAAAGGAAAGAATTAAAAGCAATAAGGGGTAAGTGAAGTAAGGCTTGAAGAAATTAGTAGATAGAGATATTATAGAAAGTGAAAATATTTAGAATTTAATATTCAGGTTAACATATATAAGAAAAGTAATGACAGAAAAGGAGAGAAAAATGAAAAAGTCAAAAGAAGAAGTTTTTAGCTTAGAAAATAGTTATTATGACCTTCCAGAGATGTTTTATACTGTTCAAGCACCAAGTGATGTAGCTTGTCCTAAAATGTGCATACTAAATGTTGATTTAGGGGAAGAACTAGGGATAAACTTAGAAAGTGAAGATTTATTAAAAGTTTTTTCAGGAAACAAGGTTATAGAAGATAGTGTGCCAATTTCACAGGCATATGCAGGGCATCAATTTGGAAACTTTACAATGCTTGGTGATGGGAGAGCAGTTCTTTTAGGTGAGTATGTAACAAAAAATGGTGAAAGGTTAGATATTCAATTAAAGGGAGCTGGAAGAACACCTTATTCAAGAGGTGGAGATGGAAAGGCATCCCTTGGGCCTATGCTTAGAGAATATATAATAAGTGAGGCAATGTTTGGACTAGGCATACCTACAACTAGAAGTCTTGCAGTTGTTACAACAGGAGAGAGTGTTGCGAGGGAAGAATATTTAGAAGGTGCGATTCTTACTAGAATTGCAAAAAGTCATATAAGGGTTGGTACATTCCAATATGCTGCCGGGGCAGGTGAATTAGAAGATATAAAAGAACTTGCAGATTATACTTTAGATAGACATTTTAAAGGTTATGAGAAAATAGAAAATAAATATAAATATCTACTTGATGAAGTTATTAAAAGACAAGTAAGTCTTATTTCAAAATGGCAACTTGTAGGGTTTATACATGGAGTTATGAATACAGATAATATGACTATTTGTGGTGAAACTATTGATTATGGACCATGTGCATTTATGGATGTATATAATCCTAAAACTGTATTTAGCTCAATTGACCATGGTGGAAGATATGCATATGGAAATCAGCCAAGTATTGCAATATGGAATCTTGCAAGGTTTGCAGAATCATTAATTCCGCTTCTAGATGAAGAAAAAGATAAAGCAATTGATAGTGCAAAGGAGAGTATTAATAAATTTGCACCGTTATTTAAGCAAACTTGGTTAAAAGGAATGAGAGAAAAACTTGGTATCTTTGATAAAGAAGATGCTGATGAATATTTAATTGATAGCTTGCTTGGGATAATGCAAAATGAAAGAGCTGATTATACAAATACATTTTATAACTTAACAATAGGAAATATAGATGATTTAGAAATAAAAAAATCTGATGTGTTTGAAAAGTGGTATAAGTTATGGCAGAAAAGGTTAGAAAGACAAAATAAATCAAAGGATGAAATTATAGGGCTTATGAAAAAAAGTAATCCTGTTATAATACCTCGTAATCATAGAGTTGAAGAGGCTCTAAGTAGTGCGGTAGAAAATCATGATTATTCAGTTATGATAGAATTACTAGAAGCATTAAAAAATCCATTTGATTATGATAAAAATTTAGATAAGTATAGAGAATTACCAAAGGCAACAAACGAAGTTTATAGAACTTATTGTGGGACTTAAAACAAATAAAAACAGCCGAGGATTAGCTTAATCCTTGGCTGTTTTTTTAGATTAAATTATAAATTTGCTAGTTCATCCTCTATTGTATCTAAAGCTTTTTCATAGTTCTTTCTCTCAGATGACATTTCTTCACCACTTCTATATTCAATTATCATTTTAAGTCTATTAAGTCTATTGATTTTTGAAGTAGTAGCAAGTGTATCAAAATCTTCAGGTAATAATCCTTTAACTAATAAATCAATGATACTTTCATCTTTTTTATTAGCAAGACTACTTTGAAGTTCTCTAAGTAAATCTAAAAGGTGCTCTTCAATCATAGGATTAGCATCTAATTTAAGCTCTTCTATTCTTTGTGATATATAACCTATCATCTTCTTTTTTTCTGTATTAGTTGTATTAGTAGGAAGGTCTGCACTAGCACCTCTACTAATTCTTTTTATGTAATCAAGTGTTTCTTCTCTTAATGTTGTTTCCATAATATCTCCTCTATTTTTGAAGTCTTAATACAGTTTAACATAAAATCTTACGGAATAGTTTTTATTTTAGTAGTAAATCGAATCATTGATTTTTAAATTAAAACTAAAATCACTTTCACTTGTTATAATAAAGTCAGTATTAAATTTATTATATTCTCTAATAATGTCTAAAAAGTCTATATAAACAAAGAACTTTAATGTGTTATTAAAGCATAATTCAAAGTTATTAAAACTCTTTTCAGTTATAGATACATTTATATTATCAGGGAAGATTTCAATGTAGTTATTAAGTATTTGATATACTGCCATATCTATAATTAATGCTACACATCTTTTTTCTAGTTTGTTCTTTATAACTTTTAATCCACGTAGGTCAATAATTAAATCAAGAACTCTAATTTTAACTGCTCGGTCACAAGAGGGACATTTAGTTGTAAATTCTTTTTGTATATTGGTTTCTAGTAAATTCTCAAATTTAAAACCACAGATGCAACTTCCTTTGATTTCATCCGAGTCATCTACATAGCCATATGTATAATTCATTTTAAAATCTCCTTTTATATGTTTACGTATCTTATATTATAACAGTAATTTAGAAAATAAGAATAATTAAAAGAGTTCTAGTCTATTCTGCGGTTGTAATAGCAAATCCTAAATCAATAATAAATAGGACTAAGGTTCCTAAAGATATAAAAGACACTATATTTAAGTATGATCAATTAACTAGTATGATAAAGAAAAAGCTTGAAAGTATAGATAAAGATAATAAGATGTTTGAAAGTAAAATGATTGAAATAGCTAATTTTTTAGTTAGTAATAACGTTGAATTTAAATATGATTACTATAAGAGAAAGACCTAAAACAGAGGAAGCGTTGCTCAACGTGAAGGGTTTTGGAAAAGCAAAAGTTGAAGAATTTGGTACAGATATAGTTGAACTTATTAATGGGAATTAATTAATATAGAAAATAGTGAAATTATATTTATTTATAATGAGATATTTGAAAGGCTAGTATAGTACATTAGTCTTTTTTTAGTGTTATAATATGAGTGTTTATTTTACTTTATTAAATTTATTTAGCAAAGTGAAAAATTGGGGTTAAAGGCAGGAGAAACAGATGATTATTAAAAATAGAAGTAAAAATGATAAAGAAGTTAAAGCAAGTTTACTTAAACTTAGTATGAGTGATTTGGATGATATAGTAGGTTTACAGGATTTTATAATAGATGGAATAGTTGATAAACAGATATTTGCTAGAACAAGTAGAGAAGAGTTTATTAGTTTTTTTGAGGGGAATTCATGTTTACTTGGGCTTAGAGTAGAGGAAACAGGAAAACTTGTAGCACTTGGAGTATATCTTAATAATGGATCATCAGAAGAAAATTATGGCTATGATTTAGAGTATTCAAAAGAAGATATTTTAAAAACAGGGCAAGTTGAAATTACAATAGTTCATCCAGATTTTAGAGGGAATAGACTTCAAGGTGTGCTTTGCAAAAGGCTTATAGAAGTTTCTAAAGAAAATGGAGATAAGTATTTAACAGCAACTGTTTCACCGTATAATAAGCATAGTCTTAATAATTTTTTTAAGCTTGATTTTAAAAATAAAAAAGAAAAGCTTAAATATGGTGGGGTTCTTAGATGTATTTTAGAATATAAACACTAAATAAGAGAGTAGGTTTATTTGTATTTAAACCTACTCTTTCTATATTTGAAAAGCTTTATGTTGGAGGATTCTCTTTCAAGTTTTGTATTATAATATTTTCGAGTACCTCTAAGTTATTATAAGTAGGTTCTAAGTCAGAGATAGATAAAATTTTATTTGATTTGTTTAAAATATGAAAATTATATAAAGTTGGATTGAAGTTATTTTCTTTAAGTGTAGTAATTACAGAATTTATAGTTTTAGCTAGTTCTTTTGTATTATAATTTTTAGAATAAAGAGATATAGATAATGAAATTGGGAATTTAGTATCTATATTTCGAGTATAAGGAGCATTTAAATCTAATGGAGTAGTAGTATTAGAATCATAAAATACACCAACACTTTCAAGCTTAATATTAGAGTTTTGGGATATCAAAGTATATTTTACATCATCTTCATAATATGAAATAAGTCTTTCGTGTGTGGGCATTTTAGTTTGCTCAATTTGGTAATTGTAATTGTCTTTTATTTTCAATAAAAAACCTTTAGTAGATATAGTGAATTTCAAATCAGGATTAGATTTTTCATCAGTAGCATAAACATCAGCTATATAAGACCCACCAGTGCCAAATCCCAAAGTTTGCATATCTTCATATCTAAAATTTGATAATTCTAAGTTATATTGTGGGTAATGTGTTTTCAAATAAGTATTAAATCTAAGTTTTGTAAAATTAGAAACTAAAGTTGTTCCAAGCATTAGAGAAAGAATAATAGAAATAAGAAGTCCAGTAATTAATTGTTTTCTATGCTTATTTTTAATTTTAGAAAAAACTTTTTTTTCATTTATTATATTTTCTTCTAGTGTAATAGAACTATTCATTAGTTCATAAGTTTCCTTACAGGTTATGCAAGTTTCTAAATGTCTTTTTATATATTCATTAGTGGGATCACTACAAATATTTTCGATATAGTTTGGAAGTAAATCTTGTACAATATCACAATCATTTCGCATTATTCATTATCCTTTCTTTTAATTTGATTTTTGCTCTGTAAAAAGTTACACGCCCCCAACTTTCCCCTTTTTTGTATAAAGCAGAAATGTTTTTTAGAGATATACCATGCAGTAAGTGAAGTTTTAGAACACTTTTACCCGGTTCATCTAAGTTTTCAATTTCTGTGTATAGTAAAGTGTTTGCTTCATTTTCATTTAAGATAAACTCAGGAGTTTTGAAATCAATAATAGCATTTTGAACATCAATATTAAAATCTAAATTATCCTTTTTATCTTTTCTTAGATAATCATAATAAATGTTTTTTCCAATAGAACAAAGCCAGCTATAGATACTACATTTTCCTTTGAAGGTATTTATATTTTTAATAGCCCTTAAAAAGGTTTCTTGTGTAAAGTCTTCAGCAAGTTCTTTATCTTTAGTTAATGCAAGTAAGTATCTATAAACATCATTTGCATATCTTACATAAATTTCATGGAAATCTTTCATACATTTACCCTCCTTATATATAAGTCGTAGATTTTACCTAAACGTTACAGTGAAAAATAAATATTTTAGAAGAATTATAATATAAAAATAAATTAGTAGATGAAGAGGGAGAAAATAATAAAGTGTATGATAAGGTATGTAGAATAAAAAACCTCTTCTAACTATTCTTAGAAGAGGCATTCAAATTTAAAAAGCTTTTAGGTAAGCAAGGATATTTTCTGTGTTTGTGTTGTAGTATTCAGTTTCAGCTAATTGATAGTATTTAAATTCATTTACATCATCAACATTAACAAATTTTGTTACAAGTGGAGAAATTAAAAGTAGGTCAGCATCGTTACCTAGTAATATCTTTGGGTCATCATAGCTCTGATCAATCTCAATACTATAATCAAGGTTATTTTCCTTAATTTCAATTGTTAGTTTATCTTTAAGAAGTCTAGCAAAACTTTTTTTAAATGGATTAAGGCTGTTAATACCAAGCTCATCTCCAACAGGTATAGGTTTTGCACCAGCTACAGTTTTAGATATAATTACTATTTTTCTCATAAACACTCTCCTTTGAGTTTTGATTATATACTATAACTATTATTATGGCAGAATTTATACGTTGATGATTACAAGTATCTTAAGATTATGGATTCATTTAAAATTTAAGAATTGCAAAATTTGTTATATAATTAGATAAAGAGGTGGTAGATATGCTTACAATAGGTTATATAGGTAATGGAAAAAGTACAAATAGATATCACATTTCATTTGTGCTACAAAGAGATAATATAAAAATAAAGACTGTTTATCAAAGAAACCCTAAAAATGAAGCTTGGGCTAGAATTGATAATGTTCAATATACATCAGATATAAATGAATTACTTAGTGATTCACAGATTGATATGGTGGTAGTCTGTACTAGTGTAAATAGTCATTATGAGTATGCAAAGCTTGTATTAGAAAATAATAAGCATTGTTTAGTGGAGAAACCTTTTATGGAAACATCAAAGGAGGCTAAAGAGATTTTTGAACTTGCAAAAAGTAAGAATCTTATAGTACAGGCATATCAAAATAGAAGATTTGATAGTGACTTTTTAACAGTTCAAAAAATTATTGAAGAGGGAAAACTTGGCGATATATTAGAACTTGAAATGCATTTTGATTATTATAGACCAGAAGTTCCAGAAGGAGTAAAAAGGTTTAGCATAGATGATTCATATTTGTATGGTCATGCTTGTCACACATTAGATCAGGTGATAAGTTACTTTGGAAAACCTGATAAAGTGAATTATGATGTAAGACAACTTTTGGGAACAGGTAGAATGAATGATTATTTTGATTTAGATTTATATTATGGGATTTTAAAAGTTTCAGTTAAGTCTAGTTATTTTAGGATAAAAGAAAGACAAAGTTTTATTGTTTATGGAAAGAAAGGGTGTTTTGTAAAACATACTAAAGATAGACAAGAAGAACATCTAAAAGAGTTTTATATGCCAGGTAACAAAGGCTTTGGAGTAGATGAGGAAAAGCATTATGGAATTTTAACTTATGTTGATGATAAGAGAACTGTATATGAAGAAAGAATTAAATCTGTAAATGGAGATTATGGTAGGATATATGATGATTTATATAAAGCTATAATTGAAGGTAAAGAAAAAGCTATAACAGATGAAGAAACTATGCTACAAATGGAAATGCTAGAAGAGGGAATTAAGAATTTAAGATAGAAAAAATAGAGATATCAATGTGCATCTCTATTTTTAAATTAAGGTTAATAGCTTTTAGTTAAAAATAAAAAGGAGGAGAAAGATGAGTGAAAGTAATGATAAATTAAGTAAGTTCATATCCTTAATATTAAGGCATAAGCCAGAGCGTATTGATGAAACTTTAGATGAAAATGGATATATGGAAGTTCAAAAACTTATAAATGGAATAAAAAGAAAAGGAAGAGGGAAAGAAATAGATTTTGAGATTCTTTGTGAAATAGTAGATTCAGATGAAAAGGGAAGATATAGTTTTAGTGAAGATAAAACTAAGATTAGAGCGAATCAAGGTCATACAGTAAAAGTTGATGTGGGACTTAAAGAGATAGTACCACAGAGTGAATTATATCATGGTACAGCAGAGAGATTTTTAGATAGTATTTTAGAAGAAGGGTTAACACCTAGAGGAAGGTTGTATGTCCACCTATCAGATAATGTTATTACTGCAAAATCAGTTGGTCAAAGACATGGTAAAGTAGTGATACTAAGTATTGATACTAAAAAGCTGGTGGAGGATGGTTTTAAATTTTATATTTCAAAAAATAAAGTATATTTAACAGAGAAAGTTTTGCCAAAGTATCTAAGTTTAATGAATATAGAGATTTAAATATTATTTAGTGATGTAGTATTTTTAGATAAGATATCTAGGGATATAAAAAATCAGGTTGAAAAGTACGGAATAGAAATATATTGTGAATAATTGGAAAGATTACTAGAAAGTATTATACTTTTGTAGTAATCTTTTTTTATAGTGAAATTAGAAAAATGTGTTCAGAAGTTTTTACAACACATTTTAGCGGGGAATAATGGGGGAACAATTCTATGATAAAGGGCTATTTAGAATTAGATGATATAGAAAAAGAGAGAGTTAAAAGGTTCGTTTTTAGAGAAGCAACAACAAGAAAAACTTTAGAGGATTTAGATAATATCTTTAAAAAGAAGATAAATGATTATGGGAAGGGGAGTTTTATATATTTTTCTAATGGAAAAGTTATAGGAACAGCACAGGTGGTTTTAGAATCATGCAAAGCTCTTAGAACTACTTATATATATAGAATTGATGTATGTGAGAGGTATTTAAATAAAGCACTAGCAGTGAAGGATTTAATTACTAGTGGAATAAAAATATCTAAAGAGTATGAAGCGAGGGAAGTTTATTTATGTCTTAGCACAAGTTTACTTGGAATATTTGAAGTGCTTGGGTATAAATATGATTACTATGCGACAAGTATGATATTAGAAGATTTTTCACAGACTAATATTCAAGTGGAATTAGAAGAAATAACAAGCAGTAACAAAGCTACTTATTTGAATATAATCAATAGTGCATTTGCTAATATGCCACATGGAATGTACCATGAAGATGAGGATGTTGAAGAGTATTTAAATAAAAAAAATGACCAAAATTATTATTTTATAGTGAAAAAAAATGGGAGAAATATAGGATTTATAAATATTGAATTGGATAATTATAAAGGGACTTTTGATATAGGATTACTTAAGGAATACAGAGGAAAAGGTCTTGGAAAAGAAATACTAGAGGCAGCAATAGGATTTATAAAAAATAAAGGGATACATAAGATAGAAATTGTAGTGATAAAAAAGAATAAAATTGCATATGATATGTATGAAAAAAGAGGTTTTATAGAAAAAGATGTATTAGGGTATTGGACAAGTATTAATTTAGAGAAAATAAAAATATTTGCTAATAATGGAAGAAGAAAAAAAGAATTTTTATATAAATAGAAAGAAAATAAAAGTGCCTTATAATATGAGATTTCATATTATAAGGCACTTTTGTTTTTTTAGTTAAGCTACTACTTTTAAATTTGATTTTTGTAAGTATTTTTTGTACATACCTCTCCAAAGAATAAATCCGTAGATAGCACCAATACCATATTGAAGTATTGAAATTGTATTAGATAAGTCGCCAACAAACATTGCAGGGTCTGAAACTCCAGCATGTGTTGTTTGGATTATAAACATTATAAGTCCAAGTGAGTTTGATACAAGCCAAAAATTCCATTGTTCAACAAATCTTTTACCAGTTAAGTAAACTGCGATAATTGTAAGTGTTGATGTTATAGAATCTAGAATTATTTGTGGATCTTTTTCAACAGTTATTCCAAATAAAGAATGAAGTATATTAGGTAGTTCTCTTAGGAATATTGCATATAAAATAAAACAGATTATAGCTACACTGATATACAGTATTGTTTGCTTTTTAGTAAATTTTCTGATTGCTATTTTATTAGATTTTGTAGCAGTCATATTTCTTCTCCAAGCTATAAATCCATAAACTTGAAGTGGAAGTAAAATAAATATATTTTGAATGAATTGTCCATATAAATGTCCTGCAAGAGCTATAATTGCAAAAGTTCCAGTATTTACCCACCACCAAACATAACCTGAAATTGATGCTTTAGCTGTATAAATAGAAACTAAAATTCCTGATATTGTACATACAAGGCCGAGTATGCCAAGTGATGAAAATAACGAACTATAGCTTTTCCCAAGAATAAGTGCTGGGAGTAAAAAAGCTATTATGCTTATAGCAGTAAAGAATAGGAAAAAAGCCTTTTGGAATAATGTAAAGTTTTTAAAAAATTGCATTAACGACACATCCTTAAAATTAATTTTGCTTTCGAAATGAGTATAATATTTAAAAAGTTCCTTGTAAATATTCGTATTTTGGGAAGTGTTCAATAATTTAAGGTAAAAAAACCTATAAAATATAATTAATGATTTAAATTATATTAGTTATATAAGTAATGATTGATCTGGTTAATAGATTATAAAAAATAACAGTATATTATAAAAAATATATGTAAAATTTTAAATTTTTAATATCTTTTATCAAAATAAGCGGTGTGGTAATAAATATAGTTTAACTGGATATTTTCTTAAAATAATTTAAATATTAAAAAATATTTATTAAATCTAATGTTTTGATACAAAAAAAGGTTAAAATGTTAAATATAGTATTTTTTAAAGTGGAGGGGAGTATGAAGTTATATTTAAGGGATGTAATAGGGATACCTTTTAGGTATGCAAAGTTTGAGGCATTTATTATTTTAGTACAAAAAGTATTTAATGGTTTTGTACCTATGTTGCAAATGTTTTTAGTAACTGATTTTGTAAATAAGTCAGTTGGGGTGTTTAATGGAAAATTTGAAATTAGTAAGATTTATTCTTCGATTTTTATGTTAGTTGGAATTATAGCTATCGATTGGCTCTTTGAAAAGGTTATCTTATTTGCTAGTACAAGTATGAGTTTGAAGATTAAAAAAGGATATAGAACAAAGATAACAAAAAAGGTAGCTAGTCTGAAGTATTCATGTATTGAATCGGAGGATACTTGGAATCTTATTGCAAGAACATCTAAGGATATAGAAATTAGGCTTAGAGATGCATATCTTAATTTACTTAATGTAGTTTCATTAGTTTTAAGAGTTACAGGGGTTTTGATTGTTCTATTATCTTATTCTGTAAGTTCAGTTGTAATTATGATTACTATATGTATCCCATTTTTTATTTTGTCAGTAAAGAGTGGAAATAAAGCTTATGAAGTAGAAAAGGAGGTTGCAAAGGAGAGAAGAAAGTCTGATTATATAGGTGCAACCTTGACAAGTAGAGAATGTGCTTATGAGAGAAATTTATTTGCCTATGGTGATAATTTAAGTGATAAATGGAAAGTAATTTATGAAGATGTTAGAAAAAAAGAAGCTAGTGTTAATAGAAAGTGGATATATAGAGCTAAGCTGGGAAGTGTTATTACATCTATTGCAGTTATGTTAACTATTATTATTTTCTTGTTTCCACTTGCAAATGGAGTTATATCAATAGGAAACTTTGTGTCTATTGGTAATGGAACAATGGGACTTATAAATGATATGTCGTGGGAATTATCATCATTTATACAAAGTATTACCTATGATATAGAATATTTTAAAGATTTACGAGAACTTAGAAAACTTGAGGAAGAAAAGGGTTCTTTAGAATTAAGAGGGAAAAGTTTAGAACTTGATACTTTAGAATTTAAAAATGTTTCATTTAAGTATGCAGGTTGTGAAAATTATATATTTAATAATCTATCATTTAAGATTGAAAAGGGAAAACATTATTCAATAGTTGGAGTCAATGGTTCGGGAAAAACTACTATAACAAAACTTATAACTGGATTATATAGTGACTTTACTGGTGATATTTTGATTAATGGTAGAAGCATTAAAGATTACTCAAGTAGTGAAATTAAATCACTTACAGCAGTGGTGTATCAAGATTTTGCTAAGTACTATATGAGCATAAAGGAAAATATAGAGATTGGAAATATTAATAAATCAGAAGATGCTAGTAGTTTAAAAGAAATAGAGGATGCAATATCTATTATAGGATTAGATGATTTTATTGATTCTTTAGGTGAGGGGATTTTAACAACGCTTGGGAAAGTCAAAGAGGATTCTATTGACTTATCAGGAGGGCAGTGGCAAAGAATTGCAATGGCAAGGGCAATAGTTAGTGAGGCAAATCTTAGGATACTTGATGAACCAACATCAGCACTTGATCCTATAAGTGAAAGTAAGGTTTATGAAAGTTTTGAGGATATAAGTAAAGGAAAGACTACTATATTTATAAGTCATAGACTTGGTTCTACAAAAATATGTGATAAAATATTTGTTTTAAGTGATGAAACGCTTGCAGAAGAAGGTTCACATAATCAGCTTATAGCACTTAATGGTATATATGCAAATATGTATGAGGGGCAAAAGGAGTGGTATGCATAATGAAAAATAAAAGTGATATTTCAATTTTTAAAGTAGTTAAGAGAGTATTTCCTATGATATTAAAAGCAAGTAAGATGGGAACAGTTATATGTGTATTAACTGGATTTTTAATAAGTATCTCGTGGTTTTCTATTACGTATTTTACAGAAAAGTTTTTTGATAAAGCTACTTTATTAGCGAGTGGACAAACTACTATTGAACAAGCAATTCTTGCAGGCATAATTTTGGGTATAGCACTTTTAGGAAGTCACCTTGTGAATGCAATTCTAAATGCAGAGGGCATGGTAGTTACAGGAAAGGCAGTAGGTTATATTACTGATATAGTAAATAAAAAAATAGCTAGAATAGAAACTATAAAGTTTGAGGATACAGATACACTAAATGATATAAATAAAGCTAATCATGGTGCATATGGAGCAGTTAATTTAATATTTATTGGCATACTGATACTGACAGGTTATTTATTCTATTTTATATTTATGGGAGTTTATTTATATAAGCTTGATAGTGTTTTAAGTTTAGTAATAGTATGTGCATTTGTTCCTGTTATTGTAAACCAACTTATTAGGGTGAAAATATTTGCAAAATTAGAGGATGAGAGTGCACCACTTAGAAGAGAGTTTGAGTATAATGAGAAATATCTTATAGATAGAGAGTTTTTCAAAGAAACTAGACTTCTAGGTGGATTTAGCTATTTTAATAAAAGATATGAAAATTCATTAGATACTTTAAATAAAAAAATATGGAAAGCCGAGAAAAAAGTAAACTCATTAGAAATTTTGATGAAATTCTTTACGGTTATAGGATATGGGCTTACATTATATCTTTTATTTAGAAGTCTTATGAATGAAAAAATAACAGTCGGTGGTTTTACAGCAGTTTTAACATCTATAACAATGATTTTTACTATGGCAGAAGAGTTAATTTGTTGGCAGATAGGAAATCTTACACAACAACTTGGGAGCGTGAAAAATCTTGTCAGATTTTTGGAGATTCCTGAAAAATGTGGTCAAGAAATTGAAATTCAAAATGCACCAAGTTTAGAATTAAAAGATGTTTCTTTTTCATATCCAAAGAGTGATGCATTAATTCTAAAAAATATAGATTTAAAAATAGAAGCAAAAGAAACAATTGCGATAGTAGGCTCTAATGGGGCGGGCAAGAGTACTCTAATGAGAGTTTTACTTGGTCTATACCCAGCAACAGGTGGTAGTATTTCAATTGATGGGTATGATATGCAAGATGTGGTGGGTAAATCTATATTTAAAAATACGTCTGCTGTATTTCAAAAGTTTGAAAAGTATAAATTTGATTTAAGAGATAATGTAACAATTAGTGATATTAATAATATTAGTGATGAAAAAGTTTTAGCAGCTCTTGATAAAGCAGACATTGATAGCACCGGAAGAAGCTTTGAGGGTGGATTAGATACTTTGCTCTCAAAAGAGTTTGGTGGAACTGATCTTTCAGGAGGTCAATGGCAAAGAGTTGCTATTGCAAGAGGATTATATAAAGTTAGTAATTTTATTATTCTTGATGAACCAACAGCAGCTATTGATCCTGTGCAAGAGGGGGAAATCTTTAATAAGTTCAAAGAAATTTCAAGAGATAAGACAGCAATTATAGTTACTCATAGAATGGGAACTGTCAAAATAGCCGATAGAATTGTTGTTTTAGACAAGGGGAAAATAACACAAATAGGAACACATAAAGAACTTATAAACATTAATGGACAGTATAAGACAATGTATGAGGCTCAAAGTCAGTGGTACGACAGAATAAAAATCTAAAATTGTAAATAAAAATAGACAAATGTTAAAGTTTGTCTTTTTTTGTATGATAAAATAATTTTAATAATTGCTATAAAGATGGTAAAATTATGTTAATAAGTAGTTTAGTTAGAGAATATGTTTAAAGATGGAGGAATTTATTTTGGAAATTAAGGGGAATCTAGAAAAATACAAATTTATAGACGAATTAAGTAATTACATAGAGAATATACAAGAATTATTAAATACTCCAGCAACTGAGGACATGCTAGAAGGTTTAGAGAGTATAGCAGGAACGAATTTACCAAAAGAGTTTAAGAATTTATACCTTCGATTTAATGGGGAGGCTGAAACTAAGGTATATGGAAGTATGCTTGGAATGAAGTGGATGGATATAGAGAGTATAAATAGTCAAATTGAACAAATAAATGATAAAAAAATAGAAATAAAAGATGATAATATGAGAATAATAAAAGCAGGAGGATATAAGAAAGAATGGATTCCTTTTGCAGAAGATTTTCAAGGTAAATACTTAGCACTTGATTTAAACCCAGATATAAATGGACAATATGGACAAGTTATAGTTATAAGCACAGAAAAGAAAGAAGCTTATTTGATAGCAGATAGTTTTGATGATTTTTTAGATGTGATTTTAGAGAAATTGAAAAATGAAGACCTTGAAGTTAAAGAAATAGAAAATATAAATGTGGTTGCTTGGAAAAAGGGAAATGCATATGTTTATGGTGTAGAGATTGCTAAGGGGAAAAGGGAAGAGATAATGATAAAGATCAATGAGCAGTGGCAAGCAATTTTTAATAATCTTGTAATATTCCAAAAAAATAAAATTTCGAGCTTTGAAATATCACTTGCAGATCTTGAGAAGATAAAGACAATAAGTTTATCAAAAGGTTTATTTGGAGCTTTTGATACTATCAATATAGATGTTATAAGATATATGACTAATCTTAAAAGACTAAGAATTGTCTCAAAAGATATCAAAGGTTTAGAATGTCTCTCTAATTTAAAACACTTAAGAGAATTAGAAATATCAGGTTATCCTATAAGTGAGGATGAAATAGAAAACTTAAAATATATAAGCTCTTTATTAGAGTTAAGTCTAGAAGATTTAAAGCTTAGTGATGTTGTTGCATTTATAGAACTTAAAAGACTTTACAAGCTTAAAATGCGTAATGTTACAATGGAAAGCACTAATTCATTAGGTGAGTTACATGGATTAAAAGAACTTGATATATACAATATGAGACTTGATAATTTAGACTTTGTAAGAAAACTTGGAGAAACAACAAAAATAATTTTAAATAATGTAAGATAATTTAAAATCACTGTTCATGATATAACAAATATAGAAAAAGAATTTTTAGATAAAAAATTTTGAAAAAGTTAATCACAATTCTATTAATTTATATATTAAAATAGTAGTATAGTAAAGTAACTAACAGATAAATTAAGCGTGAAAAGATGAGGGGATAAAATGAGTAAGTTTTGGAGTGATTATCCTATAATTGATAAACAATTAGATGAAGTTAGAAATCAAATTCGTAAAAATGCAAAATGTAGGGATAAGATAATAGAAAAAAGTATATTAGAACTTTTAGAATCTGGAGGGAAAATGCTAAGACCTGCTTTTGTTGTTATTGCATCAAACTTTGGAGAATATAATAAAGAAAGAACAGTAGCACTTTCAGCCGTTGTAGAAATGTTTCATATGGCAACTCTCGTTCATGATGATGTGATTGATGAGGCAATGCTAAGACGCGGGAAAGAAACAGTTCAAGCAAAGTATGGGAAAAATTATGCGGTATATATAGGAGATTATTTATTCTGTTTATGTTTTAAAATACTTGGAACAACATCCTCAATAGAAAGAGGAATAGAAGTTGATACAAAAGTAATGACAGACATTTGTCTTGGTGAGGTAGAACAGTTAAATTCTCGATATGATAGAAATGTATCTGTGAAAAATTATCTTAAAAGAATATCAGGAAAGACAGCAAAATTATTTTCACTTAGCTTATATATAGGAGCGGCTGAAAGTAGTTGTGATAAAAAGCTTTGTAGATTATTTTGGGAAATTGGTCACAATATAGGTATGGCATTTCAAATTATAGATGATATTTTAGATTATTCAAGCGACAGTGAAGTAACAGGAAAAGATTGTTCAAATGATCTAAAGGATGGAGTTTATACACTACCATTATTAATAGCTGATAAGAAGAATATAAAAGAACTCAGTGATATATTAGATAAAAAAGAGTATACGGATGCTGATGTTACAGAAATAATGTATTATGTAAAAAAATCCGGTTCAGTGCAAGAGGCGAAAAATCTTGCACTAAAGTATACTCAAAAAGCATTTAAGAATATTAATAAACTACCAGATAGTGAGTACAAAGATATACTTACACAGGTTACTAAGAAGCTTTTAGATAGAGAGTATTAAAATTTATATTAAGATAGAGAAAATAGACTAGAGTATTCATTTACACTAGTCTGTTTTATTTTGAAGATTTTTTTCAAAGGTTGATTTAAAATCATGAAAGCCAGTGGATATTTCTTCTCGTGGAAAATTTGCTTTAATTAAAATATCATCAGATTTATTTGAAAGTTCACTATAAAAATAAGTGGCAATATCTAAAATGTTTTTATCAGGGTTAGACTCTGCATATTTAAATAAAAAGTCTTCAGCCTCATTTAGTTTATCAGTAGATAACATTCTTCTAATTATTAGCTTTACCATATCTTTATCAGACATATCTTCGATTACAATAGGTTCAATTTCAAACTCAACATCAAACAATACATCAGCAAGACCTTTTGCAAAGGACTCCACTTTATCAAGTATATAGTCATTTTTCATTCATTCACCTCATTTAAATTATTAATACAATTATATCCTAAAAAAAGGAATTCAGAAAGCGTTAACTTAAATTTTCATGGAATCTAAATAAAATTTAAGTTTGATGAAAACTCATAAAATTCTTATGTAATCATATATTAATAGAAGAGGAGTGGTAGTATGAGTAAGAAAATAATAGGGATTTTAAATTTAGTAGCTTTTGCATTTTTAATGGTTGCATCATTTATATTTAGTTCAAATGAAAATATGTTCAATGTTAATGAGGTTAAGCCTATTTTTATGCCTAGTGGATATGCATTTTCTATATGGATTTTAATTTATGTATTGCTATTTATTTGGATAATTAAGTCTTTCTTTTGTAGTGGGAAAGTTTGTGAAATGTATAAGTCAACTGCTAAGTGGTTTATACCATGTTTAATACTAACGGGAGTTACTGTAATTGTTCTAACAAGAATCTCTACGTTATTTATAAGTCTAGCACTTGCAACAGCAATATTGACATACATAACAATTGAAAAAAGTGGAGTATCAAAGTTATATAAAATTCCATTTTCATTTTTAGTAGGTTGGCTTTTTGTTGCAACGATAGTTGATATTCTTTTAGTCTTAAAACTAAATGGTTGGTTTGATGTATTAGGAGTAAATGAAGTAACGCTTGCTATTGTAATGCTTGGAGTAGGAGTATTTTTAGCTATAATATTTGCTCTAGGGCTAAAAGATAATATTGTTCTACTTGTTGTCATTTGGGCATACATAGCAATTGCAATTAATAATAGTGATATTAAAAGTATTGTGATAATGTCACTAGGAATGTGTATTATTATAGTTTTAGCAATGCTATATAATTTGTATAAAATGAAAAAGAAATAGAAAAAAGGAGAAACCGTTATTTGGTTTCTCCTTTTTGTTAAAAGTTAGATCTTTGTGAACCTGATCTTTTTTGTTTGTTAAATGGCTTAGCACCACTAAAAGATTTTCCGCTAGGTTTAGCTTTACCCTTATTCTTATCATTAGTAAATCTAACATCTCTATCTGAGTTTTTCTCTTTTATATCTTTGCTAAATTCTCTGCTATTTTTATTGAATTTATTAATTCCAGCATTATTAGATGAATCTTCTCTATCAAAAGATTTCTTTTTATCTCTTGAATCAAACTTACCTTTAGGTTTATCTTTACCATAAGATTTATCTTTATTATAAGGTTTTTTATCATTTTCGTAAGCTTTATCCTTATTGTAAGGCTTTTTATCGCCACCAAAAGATTTTTCTTTGTTGTAAGGTTTGTTATTTTGCTCTTTTTTCTCTTTATCAAAATTGAAAGATTCATTTTTTTCAAAATTCCTATCCCTTTTGAAATCTTCGTTCTTTTTAGTGTTTTTAGCTATTCCAAAAGTTTTATCAAAGGCATTACCTGTGTTTGTTCTAGCTGGACCTTTTCTATCAGTTCTTTGTGATGTTGTTGATTCAGTTTTATAAGAATCAACAGCTATTTTTGGATCTTTTTTATCAGCAATTTTTTTTCTGAAAGTTTTTCTATCAAGGTGAGCACCTTTTCTAACTACTTTTTCTACTGGAGTAGCAACTTCTTCTACTGGTAGTGTTCCATCTTTTTTAGCTTTTTCATAAGCTTTTCTTGCTAATTCTTTTTTAGTTTTAATTCTTACAATTTCATCAAATGTATTCTTAAGTGTCATTTTAATATTATTACTTTCTAGTGTTGAAAAACCTTTAGCTGGGAATGTCTTCTTACTAAATGTTTTTAATAACATATTATCAAAGTTTATAGGTATAATTCTAAATAGAGAAGATCCACTAGCAGAATCACCCATCTTATGTAAATTGAATTTAAAATCTAAGTAGAAATAAACAGTTTCTTTACTGTCTTTTTTACCAGATAAATTTTTAATATTTTCTAACTTTATTGTTTGCACTTTGTTTGTCATATAAATATCCTTTCAACATCTTACTAAAAGTAAATGTCTTTTAATCTTCTTTTTCATTACTATAGTTTAACACGAATCGTAGCTAATAGATATATTATATTGTTTATAGATATTTAATTCTTAGGAAAAAAAATAGCTATAATTTTATTTTATAATATAAATAACGACAAAAGAGAAGTAACAGGGGGCGGTTTAATGAAATTTTTAAAAAAGAGTGTGGGCAATTTTTTAGATAAAATAGGAAATGGAACTAAGCCAACAATCAGTAAAATCAAAGAAATTAGTAATAATAGAAGAGAAATAGAAAACACATGTATGAATATAAATCCTAGGTACGGTGAAATTATTAAAAAAGTAAATAACTTTACAGATACAGCTAAAAATGGAACTGAAGCAACAATATATGGACTTATAAGACATTTAAACAATGAGGAATTTTGCTATAATATAGGCGAACATCTATATGTTCAAAGACGCTTTTATACTCATCATGGGATATATGTGGGAAATGGCAGAGTAGTCCACTATTTAAAGGAAAAAGTATCAGAAACCTCTCTTTCACAGTTTGCATGTGGAAAAAAGATATTTACAAAAAATGAAAGTCAAAGTCCAAGACATCATAGAAAAAGAGATGCTGTAAAAAGAGCTTATAGCAGGCTTGGTGAGAGTAAATATAACCTAGCTATAAATAATTGTGATAGTTTTGTTAGATGGTGTAGAAATGGAATATAAAAAATGGACAAGCATATAAGATGCTTGTCCGTTTTTTATATAATTTCATAATAATCTAACACAAGAGTTGGCATTGAATCAATTTTCTCAAGTATAAATTTAAAGTCATCTTCATTTTTAATTCTAAATTTCAAATTAACTACCTCACCAATCTGTTCGTGGTTTACTCTATAAGACATAATATTATTATAGTTAGCTCGAATATCATTTTTTAACTCTAAGTATGATAGGTCTTGTGAGATAACTTGTAGTTCAATGCTTAGGTTATAAGATTTCTTTGATACTTTATTAACTACTTCAAATGCTATAAGAATTAAAATAGTAGCAGCAATCCCAAGAATATAAAGACCAGACCCAATAGCAAGGCCGATAGCAGCAACGCCCCAAAGACCAGCAGCAGTTGAAAGGCCTTTTATTGAACCTCTTTCTTTAAATATAACACCAGCGCCAAGGAACCCCATTCCAGAAACGACTTGCGCAGCTATTCTGCTAGGGTCAACTTCAATATATTTTTGAATAACTTCATAAAATCCGTATTGTGAAACTAGCATTATAAGAGCAGAACTAAGTGAAACAAGCATATGAGTTCTAATTCCAGCTTCTTTAGAACGGATATTTCGTTCATAACCTATTAATCCACCAAGGAATGCGGCTAAAATAAGCCTTAAAATGAAATCTAATTGAAGACCTAGGTGGCCAATGATATAATTGTTCATTATCGACATAAAAATCTCCTTATCATTAGTTTTTATTATATGATAAAAGGGACTATAATACTGATTTTGACAGTTTATAAAATCCCCTTTTATTTATTTATTTATGTAAGTATAGTAAAAAAGACCATTTCATAAATGACAAGTCACTATCTTTTTCAAGATAATATAGTAAATATCATCAATGAACAGTCCTAAATTCTAAAGGAATTTAATTATAATATATGATGCGGGTACCAATACCGCAAGACTTATCAAGCTGTATATTGCAAATGTGCCTATATATTTTCCAGGAGTTGTTTTAGCACCTGATATAGCAAATTTGTAAGAAATTATACTAGCCATAGAACCAATAAGTGAGAATAAACCTCCATTGTTTACACCAAGAAGTAATGCACGATAATTATGTGTAAATGGTGAAAGTAGTAAAGTTGTAGGAACATTACTAATAACCTGACTTATTCCTAGTCCTATAAAGTAAGTATGAACATCATTTACTAAAAGACCTGATATCACAGTTTTAACGCTTGGTATTGCAGATACATTACCAATGAATACAAAAAATGCTGTGAATGTAAGTAATAATGAATAGTCGACTCTAAGAAATAGTTTTTTATCTATTAAAAGAGTGATAATTACCACAGATGCAAAAGCATATCTGTAATTCACTAAATGGAATACAGAGGCTAGTACAACTAAAAATAATATTAAGTAAACACCAATTAATTTTTTTTGGCTAATGACAACTTCATCTAGACTTACATCTAAAGTTCTATTTTTTTGAAATATAACAAGACCAACTAAAAGTAAAAAAGATACTATTGTTATTGGTAGTGTTACAGCAAAAAACTGTGCACTTGTAAGATTAAAGCGTGTAAAGATATATAGATTTTGAGAACTACCCATAGGTGTTAAAGAACAACCTGTTATAGCAGCTATTGTTTGAAAAACTATAAGCTTTGTTGGATTGAAGTTAGCTTTTTTAGCTAAAATTAAACTAAGTGGTACAAAAGTTATAAGTGCAACATCATCTGTTATAAGCATAGAACTAAAAAATGTTAAAAATATCATTACTGAATATATTCTCTTTAAGCTCTTGTCCCTATGTAGAAGTTTTGTACCTATAAAGTCTAAAAGTTTAAATTCTTTAAGACCAGTTATAACAACCATTAAATTAAATAAAAGTATTAAATCTTTAAAGTTTATATAACTAAGCTTTGGTACAGATATAAACGACGATATAATAGCTAATATAATAGCTACAATTAATATTATTTCCTTTTTTAAGAATTCAGTGAGTTTATTTTTGTCTAAATCTTTCGAATTCATCCTTATCTCCTGTAAATAACTAAATTTTATTTGTATTACTATTCAATATTACACTAACTATTTTTACATATCAATAAAAAAAACTTTACGAAATGGATACAAGATTTGATGGGATTATAGTTAAAAGAAGATTAATAGATAAATATTACAATTAAATATGAAAAAAGATATTAGATTTGAAATTAAATAGATAAAAATAAGAAAAAAACTTTTTTTAGAATTTGATATTTTTATTATTGTAATGTTTATGAAAGATTATTAACAATAATAATAGAAGAAAGGCTATATATTTTTTTAGTTTAGATATGAAAAATATTAACATGAAAGTAGAGTAAGAAAATAGTATATTTTACATCGTAAAAGAAATACTCGTAAATGATGATTAAAACCACAAAAATTTGGGAATTTACAAAACAAGCTAAAAACAAAAATAAATCAACATATAAAAATAAGAAATAGCCATCTTATTTTTATAAGCACTAAAAGGAGAGACTATTACTGCTAAAATTTATAATTGTGAATTAAATCTGATATAATGAAATATAGATAGAAATTGTTTGGAGGATTAACAAATGGAAAAACTTTATTATGAAGATCAGTACATAAAAGAATTTGTAGCTGAAATAGAAACTGTAAAAGAAGAAAATGGAAAATTTCATGTAGTTTTAGATAAAACAGCATTTTTCCCTGGTGGCGGTGGTCAAGCTAGTGATCGAGGAAAAATTGATATGCATGAAGTTTTAGATGTATATGAAAAAGATGGAATTGTTTATCATATAACAGATAAGAAACCTATAAAAATACATAGAGTAAAATGTGAGATTGATTGGAAGAGAAGATTTGATGGAATGCAACAACATTTTGCACAACATGTATTATCAGGATGTTTTTATACGTTGTTTAATGTAAATACTGTAAGTATACATTTAGGTGATACTATAAGTACAGTTGACGTAGAAGGAATACTTACTGAAAGTCAAATTAGAGAAGTTGAAAAGTTTGCAAATGAGAAAATAGGAGAAGCAATTCGAGTTGAATTTTTAACGCCAACTAAAAAAGAACTTAAAAAGATGAAAATAAGAAGAGCTCTTCCTAACACAGATGAGGAGATTAGAATTCTAAAAATTGGTGATTTAGATATTAATGCTTGTTGTGGAATTCATCCTAATTCAACTATTGAACTTAGGCATATCAAGATTAAAAAATTTGAGAAAAATAAAGGAAATACAAGAATTGAATATCTTGCGGGAACAAGAGCAATTGATGATGCCTTAAATAAAGATGATTTTGCAAGAGAAATTTGCAGATATCTTAGCAGTAGTGAGAAGGAAGCTATTAATAGTATTAAAAATCTTCATGAAAAACTTTCAGAGATAACATCTGCGAAAATAAAACTAGAACAAGAAATTGCAAGTTATGAAATCAAAGAGATGTTAGCAGGTGCAGAGAAAATTTCAGATTTAATTGTTGTAGAAAAGGTTTATGAAAATGAAGATGTTAAATATGTGAGCAAACTTGCCACAAAATTTACTGAAATTGATAATGTCGTTGTATTTTTTGCTGTTAAAAATCAAGGACGAGTAAATATAGTGTTTTCAGCTGCTAAAAATATAAAGAATATAAATGTAGGTAATATACTTAAAGACTCCGTAATATTAATAGATGGAAAAGGTGGAGGGAGTGCATATTTAGCACAAGGTTCAGGAAAGGATAATGGTAATTTAGAAAATGCATTATCATATGCAAAAAATAAATTAAAATAAATTTAGGGAATATAGGTAAAAACAAACCAACACATTTTTAAAAATGTGTTGGTTTGTTTTTTATTTACCCCAATTCTTATTGAAAGCATTATAGAAGAATGTTTGTCCATCAAATTTTAAACCTTCATAGTAGTAACCAGCGTAAAGGAAAGCTTGATCCTTTGTTTGCCATATTCTACCGTTAGGATTAGCGAACATAATGGCTTCATGTTCAGAACCTCTAACTTGGAATTCACTTTGCTTACCACTTGGACAAGAAAGTGTTGTTTGATAATATGTTGTGTTTGAAACTGTAGTATTTGAATTTAAATAAACAGTGGCAGTTACACCAGGCATAGAAGTCTCACCTTTTACATATTCAGTCATTACTTTTTTTACTTGGTTTTCAATTTGTGTTTGTGAAAGATTCGAGTTTAATGGATTAGCTGTTCCGTCTGATTGTGCTTGGCTAACGGGTAACTGTTCTCCAGATGCACAAAGATAGTATGTACTTACAAGACCAGTATAATTATAAACTGTTCCATTTGGATTAGTTATTCCTTCTGGATTAGCTAAAGTACCTTCCATCGGTATTGAATAGTAATTATAAACTCTATAATATCTAATTCCTTCATAAGTGACAAAGTTATTTAAGTTTACTACTGTTCTATATCCTAATTGATCAACGTTATATGAAGTATATACGCTTGCTTCTAATTTGTTATATAGTTTTGTAGCAGCCTGTGAAAATGTAGCAGAATTATTATAAAGCTCCATTTCAGCATTTGTTAAATTATACTGAGCATTTTCTGATACAAGCTTGGTATGTGAGGGTCCATCACTAGAGAAAAGTGTTCCAACAACACTATCTTTAGGTTTAGCTGGAGGTGGCGTTTGCATTCCAGTTGCCGCAGCTACTGTGCTATTGTGCAGACTTTCGATACTCTCACTAGATTTTATCACATAAAAACAAGTGTCTATAATACCTGCAAAGGCTAGTATACAAATCCAGATTAATATCTTCTTCATTTGTTATCCCCTTTTGTTCTCTATATATTTACTAATACAAATATATAGTTTTTTAAATTAGTAATATATCCATATATATTACTAATTGTTTAAGAAAAAGTAAAAAAGCAAAATAAAACAGTGCTTTTTAGAGTACTGCTTTATATATATTAATAAAATGCTTGATTTTTATTAATATATATAAAGCCACTAGGTGTCATATAGAAACTTTTATTACCCATATGAACTAAATAGCAATTATAGCCTTCAAAGTTAAGTGTTTTCTTCATATCAACAGATATTTTAGAAGAATTTACTGGGAAATAACTAGCAAATTGAGTAGCAAGCTTTTTGATACTAGCTTCTTTTTCTGAAGTGGAGTAATCTTTAAAGTTTTGAACAAATTGAGTATTTAACCCTTTTCCATCTACATTAAGATATCTAGCGCCTATAAAATTGCTATGATTCCCATTAGAAACCCAGTCATTAGATTTGTTACCAACACAATATTCATAAACATTAAAATATTTTTCACCATTTATTAGTTTATAATCATTTAAATTAGTAACGAAACCTGTTCCTTTACTAGATGTTTTCATTACAATTTGTTTAAGTCTAGCATATATTTGTGAATTACTAAGTTGTGAATTAGTTTTACTTGTAATTGTTTTATTTATATTAGGTGTTGCTATGCTTATTTTTTTGTGTGTACTTTGCATATGTTTTTCTGGAATTTCAGATTTATTTCTAGTATTTAGCGTTGTTGTTTTTATGGTAGCATTTATGTTGATTTTTTGTTGTTTAGGCATAGGTGATGTATTTATTGTTTTTGGTTTAGTAACTTCTTTTTCTTTAAGCTGTGATGACAGTTTAGAAGTAATAACACTAGTATTAGAATCGGTTATATTTCGTTTGTTTAAAATATTTTGTTTTGGTGATATATCAGTAGGTGAAGTAATAGTTGTTGTCTTATTAGAAGTTTGAAAATTTGGTGCTACTAGATTCTGTGCTTTAGATAGAACTAGATTTTGAGTGTTTTTTGTTGTGCTAGTTGCTGAGTAAATAGCAGTTCCACTAACAACAAGTGTAGCGACTAAAGATATTGTTATAAATGATTTTTTCATATGCTAGATCCTTTCCCTATATGTTTTTTATAATTTAATAGATATAAACTTTAATAGTTTAAATTATAGAGTGTTTTTAAAGTTTATTGACAATTTAAGTGTTACTAAATTATTACAAAAAAGCTAAAAGTCGTTCGACAAAACATTGACTGTTAAAAAATGGAAAACTATACTAAGTGTGTAAGATAAATGGTGCGATGAATTAATATATTTTTAAATTTAAGGGGGGAAAATATGTGAAAAGAGTTTTTAAAATTATCTTGCTATCAATATTTGTTTTTTGGGGAACAGGGGTTATATTAGAGGCAGCAAGTAAAATTATAACTAAAGAAAAAGAAATTCTAGAAGTTGCTGAAACTGTTGCGATAGTGAGTAAAAAAAGTGGGGAATATATAGATGCAGTTATTCCTAAAATAATTGATATAACTCAAAGGGTTGAAGGAGTAACAAAAGATATAGAAAATCCTAAGAATACTACTGATATTGAGAATAAATTAAATGTAATTGATGAGAAAAATAAGAAAGTTGAGGCCTCTAATGAGAAAAAGGAATATATAAATCTTGGTGAGGTGAGGGTGAAAATTACTGATTTTAATATGTTAGTGACTGATTATATTCAGGTATGTAATAAATATATAAATGCGGGGGAGCATATAGATTACGAAATACTAGTTCAGAAGAAAAATCAAGTGTTAGATAGTAAACAGGCAATAGAAGAATTAGTGAAAAAAATTGAAATTAACTAAAAGGTTTATTTAAAAATTAACTTGTGATAGAATTATAGAGAATTATGAGCACATAATTTAAAAGAACAAAAATAAACTAGGTTTTAGGAGACTTCAACAAATGACAAAAGGTAGAAAAATAGGAATAATTATAGCGATTATACTAGGAATTATTATACTAGTGGTTGGGATTTTTACAAAGCCAAAGGCTACTACAAGTAATGTAGATCCTTCAACTTATGCTCAAAATCAAGTTCAAAAATTGAATCAGTTACAACAACTGACAACAAACTTATACAAAGATGAAGAAACAACTGATATGGCGCAATTTAAAAGTCAAATCAAGCAAATAGGTGGAAGTCAAGATTCATTATTTGAAGGTATGATTGCAGATCTAAATAGTGTTAAAAGTGATATAGGTCAAGAGAGATATAATCAAATAAAAACAACTTTAGAATCCAAAGTTCAACCAGCATATAAGCAGGTTATAGAGGATGCTAATCAAATAGCAACAAATGGATATGATAAAAATCCGGGACAGACTGTTCAAAACTATCAAAATGCAATGGAATCAATTTCAAATGCTGAGAATGTTTTAGCAGGAGCACAAAGTGGAACTTCACAAAGTACAACTACTACTCAATCATAAATTGAAAAATAACAACTAAGAGATTAAATTCTTAGTTGTTATTTTTTTAGATTATTTAATAAAAAAATGTAGAAATGGAATAAAATTTTTATTATAATTAAATAGTAATTAATAAAAAGAATAAAAACTCTGAATGATTTTGTTGAATTTAGGCGTTTTGACGAAGGAGAATTGCAATGAAAATAGTTAAATCATTATGGGAAGAAATTTTAGAAATAATGGAAGAAAATATAAAAAACTTTTCAATTGATTCATTAGAATCGGCTGTGAAACTTACAAAAATAAAAGAAGTTGAAGAAAGTTTAGGAATTGAATTTCCAAAAGAATTAAAAGTAATTTACTTGTGTAATAACGGAACTTTAGGCTTAGGAGCTATTTTAGGATTTGAACTTATTTCAATTGAAGATATGTTAATAGAATATAAGTTAAACAAGAAAATGCTAAAGCAAACAAATTCAAATAATATAGAATTTAAGTCATTTAGCAAAGGAAAGGTAAATGAAGTGGCGTTTGATGAAAAGTGGATACCATTCGCTTATAACAATATACATACATATTTAGCGATTGACCTTAATCCAGATGAAAATGGTCATACAGGACAAATAATCAATATAGGGGATGCAAAAAATAATTCAGTAAAATATGTGTTAGCTAAGAGTTTAGAAGAGTTATTAAGAGATACTATTATGATATATGAATATAATGGTTTAGCAATAGAAGAGGAAATACAAATTTCAGAAGATAGAAATGAAGATACTTTAGAACTTGTAAGATTTTTAGATAATCATTTATTTAATATAAAAGCTTCATACAAGGCGACTGAGAATATGTATGCAGATGAAAATGAGGGCTATAATACTAGAGAATATGATGATTATCAAGACGAAGATGGATATGACAGTTATCATGAAGAAGATGATTATTCAGGATATAGTGAATATGATTCAGATGATGAATATTAGTTAGACTAAATATCAGAAAATAAAAAGGATGATTCGTTCCATAGAATCATCCTTTTTATATGTAATATATTTTTATGAAATTTTATAAATATGAGATTAAAATAATTGCGTTTAATCTTTGGACAATTACTAATATAAAGGTTAATAAAGGCTTTGTCTAGGGTTTATAATTAATTTAATAATAATTTTAAAAGAAATTGATATGTTTGATAATAAAATATCACTTTGAAATTTATTATAAAATCAAAAAAACTTGAATTTTATGTATAATTTATTATTTATTACACATTTTTTTTGACGATAATTTTTAGTTGGTATCAAATATAAGCACATTTGAAAAAAAAACTTGGAATATTGTATTAAAAATGTGTTAGAATTAGAGTAACAAAAAGTTTTATTCTATAAGTATAGGATTATAATAAAATAAATTTTTATTTTTTAAAACGAAAGATGGAGGTGTTGTAGACACTTAAAAGTTTAAATGTTGATATAATCAGCAAGAGGATTTCTAAACACTATAATTACCTAAGCACAGTATATTTAAACATAAGGATACATAGAAGGTTAATTTAACTATTATTGGACAAGTAGCCACTGTTTTATAGAACTATTCTTAGTGTAAGAAGACTTATAGAAACATATCTTTAGAAAATTAATCTCTATTTCGTTAGGTTTATAAATTTTAATCTTAAAATTTGTAAATACTAAAGTATATTGATTTTGAAAGGAGATAACAATGAAGATTGCTTTTTTAGATTTAGAGTTTACTAGAAAACCCTATGATACGAGTTTTATAAATGAAATTATTGAAATTTCATGTATAACTGCTCCAATTGAGGATAGTTATAAATTGAATGATGATGGATTTATAGTCTCAAGTTATAAATTCAAAGACCAAAAGGATGATACATTTAATTGTGTTGTTAAGCCTAGTATCAATACTTTCTTAACAAAAGAAATTGTTGAATATACGGGGATTAATCAAAGAGAAGTAGATAATGGAATATCACTAGAGGAGAGTATAAAAAATCTTTATACTTATCTGAAAAAAAATGATGTAAAAAGAATATATATGTATTCAAGATACTCAAAGGATCTTTTAACAGGTGCAAAAAAAATATTAAGAGGTAGATTAGATAAAAAAATAAATTATATAATTAATCTTTTAAAAGACATAAGTTATTATTCTAGCATTGCTAGGGAAAAAGTTATAATGAGCCTAGACGTAGCATCAAATTTTGAGGTTAAGTATTCAAGAGAAAAACTTTCTAGCAAAAAGAAATTTTCATTAATTGATACTTATCTTGTATTAATGAACAAAAAAGAAGTTAGTGATAATTACAAAAGTAAATCGTTAGCAGATGCTAAGTTAATAAAAGATATATTCTTCTCAGAAAGTAAAAATCTTGAGAGTGAGTTGAGTGAAATAGCTTACAGGATAGAAATTAAAAGAGATAAATTATATTCTATAATTTTATCAAAGAAAGATTTCATAGAATGGGTTTGCTCAGCAACGAGCGTAGAAGATTTAAAAGTTTACAAAAATGAAGACTTACAAAGATTGATAAAAGCTATGGTTATTATTATTAAAGAATTCAAAAGTAAAGTCCTAGAAAGTGGAATAAAACTAGATGAAATCAATAGTAATGATAAATGGTTAATACTTTATAAAGAGATAAGAAAATTTGCTGAAGAAATAAATTCTACTTGGGGACTAAAGGTTAAGTCTATTAAAGAGTGTATTGATATACTTCAGAAAAGAGAAAAAAAAGTTGATGATGCAAATGTCGATGCAAAATTAACAGCAGTGTTAATGGGAAGTCACGATGATTTTGAACAATTTAAAGAAGATATAAAATCACTTAATGAAGCAGAAATAAATCTTTTAATTGATAAATGTAAAAGTATATTAGACCAGTATGATAATGGTCATGCTTTTAAAACTTATACAACAAAGTTGAATATTTTAATTGATTTAATCAAATAACACGCTGAAATTTAAGTAACACGCTAAACAAGGTAAGACTAAATAGTAACATAAAACTTTATAAACAGTAAACAAAATATAGTAGACAGAGGAGACATTAATGAAGTATAAATTAGTAGGAAATGACGATTCAATATTAAATGCAAGATATAATAGTTTTATGGGAGAAAGTTATGGTTATCTAGTCGGGTTATTAGATAGAAAATTAAATAGTGAGTGCAATAAAGATTTTAGAATAGCAATAAATAGAGAATTTTCAGAAACTTTAAAAACAGTTACAGGTTCATATATTACAGATAAAGAGACTGAAAAAATTAAGTTAACATATGAAATGGAAAAGGAAGAGTATAAAAAGTCTGGGCACAAAATGCTTAAATACATTTATACATTTTTATCAAATGAGTTTAATAAAAACAAAGAATTTGATGTTAGGTTAACTGTTTTTAAAATAGTTGAAATGTTTAAGAATGATGGATTAAAAGGGTATGCACTAGATCATTTATTATTAAGTGTTAAACTTTAGAGAATAAAGAAGGGGGAGAAAGAAATTTCTTTCCCTTTATTTTAATATGAATGGAGATAGAAACTTGAAAAATGAATTGTTAAAATTAAAAAATACTTTAGAATCAAATACTAGTAACTTTGATATAGATAAAAAACTTTTGAAATTTTCACTTATAAATAGCGATAGTGCAATTGCTTTTTCAGAGTTTTATAATTTTGAGGATAATAATGAAATTATAAGTTTTTTAAAAAATGTTATTATTCCGTCAGCAGCAATATCAATATTAACAGAAGATAATGGGCAACTAGTTGTCACTATTGAAGATTCAAGAGAGTTCTTAAAACAATTAGGGTCATACGGTGCAGAAGAAAAATTAGTTAAAAATTGCTCTGATATTTATAGAAAACTTTCAAAAATAGATAATAAAACTACAGAAAAAGATTTTGCAAAAGTTATAGATTTTATAAATTTTGAATTATCTGAGGGAACTATGATTGTTTTATCAGTAGAATATGCTAATAATACTAAACAATATCTAAAAAACATATATAATGAATACGAAGAAATGGACCATTTAGATATCCTTGAAAAAGAACTTGCAAGAATAAATTTATGTATTGGTGGGTTTTTGGATATTTGTGAGAATACAGAAAAATATAAAAATGAAATTAAAGAAAAACTTTTAGATAGACTTCCTTACTAATATATGCCTTATAGGATTGTATCAAAATAGCTTGTCCTTCACAAATTAAGGACAACGATATATAATTGCTTAAATAGACCTGTGGAAATATTAAAACTTCACAGGTCTATTTAAGTTATAATTCGAATGTTATATTTTTGATATAGTTCCTTCTTTAGCGCTAGAAATTTATATTATTGTGAAAAATAAAAAAATAATAAAAAAATAAAAGGATTTGTAGGGTTCTTAGTAGAATTATTTATATAGATGATAAATAATTTTCACGAGGGGCAATACTAATGGGATATACTATATTTGAAGTAAGCGAAGAAATTAATGTGAATAGTTCACTTATATACAAAGAAATTGAGAATGGAGCACTTGAAGACTGTACGTACGAAAAAAATGGAGTTGTATATATAAAAGAAGTTGGAATACAAAAAATTTTAGATGTAATAGATTCAAAAAAAATAGAACTGGAGTATATAGCAGAATATGAGAGAGAAATTATGTTACTTAAGATAGAAGTATTACAAAGTAAAAAAGAAGTTGAGATTTTCAAAAAAGAAATAGATGTAAAAGATAAATATATAAAAACACTAGAAGATAAAATTTCAGAAATGAATATAATCGAAAAAAGATTAGTAAATACGGAAGAAAAAGTTATAGAACATATGCGTGCTAGTTTAGTAACACGTAGTGAAAGGAATAAAAAAAGAAAATGGTTTTAGAGAGAGTTATTTGTAATGCAAGTAACTCTTTTTTTGAAAATGTTAACAAAAGTTTAATGATATGTTTTACTTGTCAAAAAAACTTTGATATACTGTGTATTGTTAAAATAAAATATGACGAAAAGGAGGTGATTATGATGAAAAGTGTAGATTTGATATCATATCCTTTTTTAAATGAGGAATTTGGAAGTGTTGACCATGAAGTTATGAGTGATTTTCTTTCCTCGGTAATAGGTAAGATATTATCAATGAAAACACCACTTTATGATGATACTTTTTGGCTAATGGAGATGTCACTTCACCTAAATGGTTCTGTAAGAGGAAAACTTGCTATTACAGATGAAGATATTAATAGAGGTCTTTTAATTATGGAAAAATACAGATCTCTTAATAAAGAACGTTTAAGTGGATTTGTACTACCAACAGGGTGTAGTCTTGCGTGTGAATATCATATTGCAAGAGGTGAGGCTAAAAAGGTTTGTAGAAACCTTTATGTTATGAGAAACAAAGGAATACAATTTGATGATATATTAATTGATTTTGCTAATCTTATTACTAATATTTTATTTGTAATGGCAGTAGAAATTAATAGATTGAATAATGTGGATGAGATACCATTTATCTCAAAGTCATATGGTGTCTAGTTATTTTAAAATTGAATATGAAGGAGAATTATTAAATGAAAAAATTAAGTACAAAAATTATAGCAGCAATTATAATAATTATTATAGCAGCAGTAGGAATAGGTGTTGGGCAAAAATATTTATTTGGTACGGCACAAAAAGGTGCTAAAACTATTACTGTAACAATAGAGAATCAGGTTGATAATAAAGTTTTAGTCAAAGATAAGGTTTACCATACAAATGCAGCAACTCTTGAAGATTTCTTGAATGAAAATAAAACTGAACTTAAAGCGGAGATAACAACAACAAAGTATGGTCCATTCCTTATGGGACTTGATGGTTTAAAAACAACTAATATGGACAAAGGTCCATGGTGGATGTATGGATTTGTTTCAAAAGATACAAATGCAAACTTTACAGTCGGAAATGCACCAGCTATAAATAAAGTTAATCTTGGAAAAGAATCAACAGTAACATTTGTATTTACAGATAAAATGTAATGAGTGCAAAGCATATAACTCGAATTGCAGCACTCGCTGTATTCTTATATATTGTATATTTTTTAGGTTCATTTGTTGATTATATTGAACTTGTTAGTTTCATGATTTTAGTATATGGAACTACATTAAAAACAAAAATATCTTATTTTGCAGTTGTTGTATTCAGTTTAATAGTAATGCTAACTAAAGGTATAGGTCCTTGGAGTTTAATGTATCTCGTGGTGTTTCCACAGTATATACTTATTTATTCTTTAGTGGCAAACGTCACTAAAAATAGAATCGTATATTTTATTTTAGCAGGAATATTATCATTTTCACTTGGAACGCTTATAGATTTACCGTATCTTTTAACGGGTGGTTTATATGGGAAAGCACTTTTGATAAAAGTGCTTATGGGATTTCAGGTTTCATTAGGAAATGTAGCTTGCACAATAGTAGCAGCTATATTTTTATATGAACCATTTAGAAATTTAATAAGAAAAACTCTTGGTGATGAAATGACTAAAAGAGGTTAGGATAGCAAAAGTGCTACCTAACCTCTTTTTTTATTTTGCTAAATAAAAAAATAAGTATTATTGTTAAAAAGATATTAAAATTATTAAATTATTGATAATTAAACATAAAAATACAAATATAGATATATTTCGTTTCTTTATTGTAACTATTTGTTGCTAAAATACAATTAAGGATTTTAAAGGATTTTTAAGGGGAGACAACTATGAATAGAATTAAATTAATTACGGTGATAGCAGTTATAGGACTAGGGGCAAGTGGAATCTTAAATGGTTGTGGAGGGCAAAGTAAATTGCTTACACACTCAATAACAATAGATAAGAATCAAGATTTAATAAAAGATGCAAAAAAGGAGGTTATTAAAGGTACTGATATTGTTAAAGGTGGAAATATAATAAATTCAGCTAAAAGTTATGCAGTTAAAGCAAGTGAGGTTTCGAAAATATTAGCTAATCCCTATGCAGGGGAAGAAAAAACTATATTTTTAACTTTTGATGATGGCCCTTCAGAGAATACTGATAAAGTAACTCAGATACTTGAAAAAGAAGGTGTACATGCGACATTTTTTGTTTTAGGGAATAGTTTAGAAAGTGAAGAAGCAGGCGAGAGGCTTAAAAATACTATACAAAAGGGACATGCAATAGCAAACCATACATATACACATGATTATAAAAAATTATATCCACGCGGAGTAGTAAGTGTTGAAACATTTATGAAAGAAGTTGACCTTACAAATGAAAAAATGAAGGGAATACTTGGAGAGAATTTTCAGTGTAATGTAATAAGAATGCCAGGTGGGCATATGACAAGAAAATACTATAATGATAAAAATTTAGACTCTTTAGATAAATCATTTGCAGATGTAGGTAGGGTACAATTAGATTGGACTGCTGAGAATGGTGATGGAATTACAAAAAAAGAAAGCCTAGAAAAAATGTTAAACAGAGTGTATGAACAAACCCAAGAACAAAAAAATATTGTTTTATTAATGCATGACTCTAAAGGAAAAGAGTTAACTGTTGAGGCGTTACCACAAATAATAAAACATTTTAAAGAAAAGGGATATTCCTTTAAGGTTATAGCGAATGATAATATATAAAACAAAGGACTACTAGAATTTTCTAGTAGTCCTTTGTTTTATATATCGTGTTCATTATTTTCATTAATTAGTCTTAAAAATTTTGTACAGTGTACCTCTTCATTTATATCTTCAAGTACAGAAACAGGTGAATCAGTATGAAGTTCATCATAGCAGTCTAGTAGTGCTAGAGCCTCTTGAAGTTCAGTATTTTTAATTTCTTTAATCATAAAATTAACTCCTTTGATATATAAAATTTTGGTCACATATTCAATTATAGCGTATTTATGAAAAAAAGAAAGGGAAAATTATAGAAAAAACTTATTTTATCATATATTTTTAATCAAATAAAAAACATATGATAAAATTTACAATTTATTTTCAATATAAAATGGAATTTTATGTAATAAGTTGTTATAATAACACTTAAAGTTGTAAGAAGGAGATTTGATTTATGTTAGGAACTACTCATAGAATTGGAGGTATAGCTTTTGGAGCTGTATTACCGCTTGTAATACAAAAATATATAGGTGGGGATATTCACAGTCCATTTATATTTGTTGCTCTTACAATGTCTGGTGGTGCTGTTGGTAGTCTTATACCGGATATAGATTCGGTTAATAGTACAATAGGAAGAAAGGTAAAACCAATTTCTAAATTTATCTCAGATAAGTTTGGTCACAGAGGTGGAACTCATACAATCCTCTCGTGTGTTTTATTTACTCTATTATGTATCTATATCAGTAAAAAGTTAGAAACTTATTTATCTATTGGTGTAAATAATGAAAAGTTAATAATATTTTCAACCATAAATGCTATTATTGTAGTATCATCATGTCTATTTATATTAGGTACTATGCCAAGTAAACTCAGAGGACCTTTATCTAAGAAAAATGATATATATGTAATAATTTTTTTAACTCTTTCAACTGTATTTTTTACATTAAAAAATACAGCTCTTGTGATATCATATATACATGTATATATATTAGGAATTATTTTGGGTTACATAAGTCATATTATCTTAGATTTATTTACAAAGGAAGGAGTACCACTTCTAAGACCTTTAATTAAATTTAGATTTAAACTCCTACCATTTAAAACAGGATCGTTCATAGAGACTATTTTTAGTGGGTTAAATACTATTATAATATTTTGGGCACTAACAAAACTTTTCAATTAAAGAATTAAAAGGATAAGTATTAACTTGTCCTTTTTAAATTATAACCTCTTCAATTCTGTAATCATAACATTTATAATAACTCATATTTTCATTTACGATACTTACTCTATCATGATTACCACTATATTCAGGTTCAGAATAGCTATTTTGATTGAAAATTTTAGATTTTTTAAGTGATTCTACATCCATATAAGTTTGTGCTTTCTCAAATGTATAAAAGGGTCCATTATAATATATTTTCTCTTTGGTTTTAATACAACCTCTTACCATAGATTCAGTATATATAGTTAGTATTACATTATACATAAATTAAAAATCCTTTAATGTGTTTTATATAGATTATGTTTGATTGGCAAAAAGTGTTAATGAAGATGTTTTTAATTTAAAGAAAATTAAATTAAATTAAATTAAGAAGACATAAATTAAAATTTACACAGTAGAAAAAATATTTTGCATATAAAAGTAATAGTGTTTGAATTAAGTTAATATATAAATTAAAAAAAGAAGTAGCTAGCAATGCTACTTCTTCTTTTAATTATTATATAATTCTTCTAGCAGCAGATACATTATCTAAGTTCCAAGAAGAAATATCTACATTTTCACCTGGTTTAGGTGCTTGTATATATTGCCCGTTACCTATGTATATAGCAACATGGTATGGTGCAGATGGATCACCCCAGAAAATTAAATCTCCAGGCTCTAGATTATTAACTGAAACAGGTGTTCCTTTATCAATTTGAGTATAAGTTGTTCTACCTATGTATTCTCCAAAATGCTTGTACACATAGTATGTTAATCCAGAACAATCAAATGCATTAGGACCGGTAGCTCCCCATACATAAGGTCTTCCAAGGAAGTTTTCAGCATAGTTTACAATATCTTGTTGTAACTGCGCATTACTTGGAGTTGATATATTTGAATTTGAGTTGCTGTTATTGTTATTGTTATTGTTGTTATTGTTGTTATTGTTGTTATTGTTGTTATTGTTGTTATTGTTGTTATTGTTGTTATTGTTGTTATTGTTGTTATTGTTGTTATTGTTGTTGTTGTTGTTAGGTGTTGTACTTTCAGGTTTTACAACTGGTTTTGAAGATACGGGTGTAATTTCAACGTTTTTTGTTATATATAGCAGCATGTTCATATTTTTCCCAGCTTTTATATTTGCATTAGCAGAAGTTGCATTAAACCCTTCAGATGTTAAGTTAAATGTATGGCTACCAGTTGAAAGGTTAGCTATTCTTACTTTACCTTGTCCATTAGTTGCATAATTCACACCATTTATATCTACATTACTATTAGATAATGGTTGTTCTGTATTTGTTTGGTAAATAGTTAATGTAATACTACCAGTTGTAGTTTCTTCTGGTGTGTTAACTTCAGTTTTTGAAACTGGCTTAGTAGGAGTATTTATAGCGCTATTATTTTTATTTGCTGTCGCGCTAACTGATGAATTATCTTTTGATATAGCAGGAGAATTTTGAATGTTATCAACAGAATTATTAACATTAGAGTTAATTTTATTAGCAGGTGCTAATTTTGTTGTAGCATCTTTCTTATTTATATCAATAGATGAAAGATCAGGAATATTTCTATTAGTATTATTTATAGTAGTACCTTCTTGGCTAAGATTTTGAGGTATAGCCATAAAGCTTACTGGAGTTTGTTTTTGTTGATTTATATTTTCACTATTTTTTTCTTTTGAAGTTGAGACAGTACTATTTTGAGTTTTAGCTACAGTACTGTTTTCAGTTTTAACTACCGTATTATTTTCAGCTTTGGCATTTGAAACAACAGTAGTAGATGAAACGACTTTAGGTGTCGTTACTGTTTGACTTATTGTTTGTTTTGCTACTTTTTGACTTATTGGTTGTTTTACTACTTTAGCAGTAGATTGTATTTTGCTTGTTGACGTATTTGATTTGATTGTAGCTTCTATCTTAGATCCGACAGCTACATAACCATCATATACAAATCCAACAGTTCCGTTTACATCTACCTTAAACCATTCACCCTGTTTACCTATAATCTTAAAGCTTGTCCCATTAGTTAATGTTGAAATAACATTAGAAGTCATTGCAGGTTCATCTCTAAGGTTTAAATCTGAACTAACATTAATAACGTGTCCATTGTTATTTAAGTCAGTTAATGGTGAATTTATGCTATTTTCAATATATCTAAGATTTGAAGCAGAGATATAGCCTGTTGCACCAGTTTCTTTAACAGTAACTTTATACCAATTTGATGTATAGCTTTGTATTTTAAGCATCTCACCTACTGAAATATTACTTACAATTTTAGAATCAGAATTTGCAGCAGTTCTTAATACAAGATTTCCGTTACCATTTACAACTATAGCATTTTTTGTCATTGAATGCGATGGTGCAGCAAGGAGAACTTGATTACTACTTGTTTTTGTTTTATTAACTGTATTATTTGTTGTTTGCGTATCTGCATGTGTATGAGCAGCACCTGCTCCTACAAAAAGAGCACTAGCAACTAATAATCCAGCTATTTTATTTTTTTTCATTTGTGTTCCTCCATAAATTTAATATATTACGTCTATATTATAGTTAGATAAAGCTAAGGTTTCAAATTTTAGATATTTATAGATATACAAGTAAATTAAAGTAAAAATACAAAATCATTCATATTATTATTATAAAATTATCAATAAACCAATAAAATACCAATTAATATTATCTTATCAATAATTATTATGTATAAATTTTATTGTAAAATGAATAATTAAATATAATTTTCATTATTCATTTTATAAACCTCAATAAACCCTTGACTTAAGACTTATTTATTTTATAAAAACATTCGCAAAAAGGTTAAAAGGGAAGTTTGAATTTATTTCAGTATAAGAAGATTAGGCATGAGATACAACTGAGTTTGAGAATTCTTTTTGCACGTATATAGTTGGTCTTAAAAACTTTAATCCTAATATTTTATTTATAGTATTAATATTAATAGAAGATGGTAATGCAATGCAATGCAATAAGTCCTCGGGCAATATATAATATAGTAGTAACTGATATTTGTTGAGTAGATTGATTGAAAATTTATATTTGGATAAAATATAAAAAGAGTTATAGTGGGTTAAAATTTGAGGAACCATCTATACATATATAATAAATTATGTATATAATAAGAAATAATTTATTTAAGGGTCTAACTTAAAGAATGCAACATTAATAATTTTTATATATTAAATTTAAAATATAAACCTGATTTTGAATTTTTATGCTAAAAGTGTTAATATAATATTACTGAGGTTAATATAAAAAGGATTAGAGGTCAAATAATATGGAGAAAATTAATTCGCTAAAAAATTATTTAAGAAACTATAATATCATAGATGATATTGAACATACTAAAGAAGAGTTTATAAATATAACATTAACTGAAATTAAAAGTGAGAATAGCAAATTAAATAATCTTATAGAAAATTTAATAGAAGAAAATAAAGTGAAAGAATTAGAAGAATTAGGTCTTTTACTCAAAGCAAATGGGCTAAAGATGAATTTTGATATTCAAAGACCTAAGATTGACAGTTTAGAGACATTTAAAATGTATTTAAGATACTCAGATGAAGGAACTTGTGCAAATAAAGGAAGCGTTATAAAATCTCTAGTTAAAGCAAATGATTTAGAAGGTATAGAAATACTTTTAAATAATAATTTTATAACAAGTAGAAATATTGATAAGTATTTGAACTTCGCAATTAATAGTGGAAAATATAATGTAGTTCCAAAACTTATTGAAAGAAAAAATTCTTAAAAACAAAGGATGAGTTATTATGGGATTAGAATTTAATGTAAAAAATATAAATATTTTAGATGACTTAGAAGCAGAGCTCTCTAAAAAACTAAAATTAAAAATAAGCTTTGATGATTTAGATGATTTAGATGATGAAACAAATGAAACAAATGAAACAAATGAAAATGAGTAAGAAAATTTCAAAAGCAGTATAGTTATTTAAAAAAATATTTAAATAACTATACTGCTTTTTTGCTTATGTAAACTTTTTGAATGCATATTTTAAAATAAAAGTTCAATGTGAACGTTATATTGAACTTATTCATAGTGTGCTCACTAAACGTTAAAAAATTTTTAATTAATTAGTAATATTGAGTATGTAAATCTCTCCTAAACTAAGAATATAAGCGAAAGAAAACAACCTTTAAAATCTTAGGAGGTACGAAAGAGATGAAAACTATTAATTTTAATTTTAATGACTTTAACTTAGAAGGATTTATAAATGACTATGATGAAAAAATAAGATTAGTATTTGGAATACATCATAGTGAAGAGCTTGGAAGAATTGTAGAGGTATTAAATCACAATACCTTTGAAATAAAATATAATGAAGAGGCTCTCACAAAAGAAGAAATGATCAAGTCGCTTGATAATGAAGAGATAGCTCTATTCATGCCTCTTGGAGCATTAGGGGATGATAATGGGGCTACACTTAGACTTATTAATATGATTGAACATAAAATAATCGACAAAGAAATAGGTAAGCTTTATGCTGATTCTGATAAGTTTGAATTAACACACGATTTACTAGATTTAGGTGACTTGCATGTCAGCACTGATTCATCAGTAGGAATTGTTATGTGTAAGATAAATGATAAAGTGTTTATAAGTTTTGGGCAATATGAGTGTGGAAGTTGTATGAGTTTGCCTACACTTACAGTTAAAGAGAATACGGGAAGGCTTTCGAATGAAATAAAAGAATATTTATATAAATATAAAAGATAAGGAAACTATTATAAAAGATAAAGAAACTATTATAAATAAATAGTTTCTTTTTTGATATAAATAATTTCTAATCATATTGAGAATTTAAATTTTCAAATATAACATCTGAAAGTTCACAATTTAAATCAAGTAAAATATCGCCATTAATTTTTTTAAATCTAATGCTATCAAAAGATATTAAACCTATAAGGTTAGTTTGATAGTTGAGTTGATAATTAAAATTATCAATAGATATAATAGGCTTTTTATTTAGGTCTAATCCTAAAAAATCACATTTTTTATTTATACTTTTAAGATAATTCACTGTTGCTACAACTATTGATTGGTCTGTAAAATAATAATTTTCAAGAGAAAAGCTACGAAACGTATTTTTGATTAATAGTTCTTCCATAAAAGCACTCCTTATAAAAAACTTTAATTGCTTAGTCTAGGTAGTTTGTGTATATATTTAGTTAATTATTCTATTATTAATTATAATAGTGTTTATTCTTTATGTAAACGATATTAAATAAAAAAATACCACATATTATTCAAATAATATGTGGTATTTAGCAATTAAATATAGAGATGATGATTCTACTTTTAATTGCTATAAATAATAGTTTATTTTTAGTGTATGTGTGTGATAATTTAAAATGTGACAGTTAAATTATGATTTAATTATAAAAATAAAATATTAAGATACTGTGAAGATTATATATATTTAAGGAACAAAGTTAAAATGTGTAAAAAACAGTTAAAATTCGAGATATTTGATTTGTGAAAAAAGGAAAAAATGGTAATATAAAAGTGGGGTGAGTATTATATGTATAAAATTTTAATTGTTGAAGATGACAATTATATAAACGAAATGCTTAGAGAAGTGCTTGGAAGTGAAAAAATTGATGTTATATCAGCATTTTCAGGAACAGAGGGGAAATTATATATTGATTTAAAATTGAATGAATTAGATTTAATATTATTAGATCTTATGTTACCAGGAATGTCAGGAGAGAGTTTATTAAAGTATATACGAAGTATTTCAGATATTCCAGTTATAGTTGTTTCAGCAAAATCAATACAAGAAGAAAAAGTTCAAATGCTTAAAGAAGGTGCAGATGATTACATTGTTAAGCCTTTTGACATAAATGAGTTAATAGTACGGGTAAATAATATATTAAAAAGAAATAAATTTAATGCGATGCCTACAAAAGGTAATATTGATGAGTATAAAAACATAAAAATTGAAAAAGATACTTTTGAAGTTAGCGTGTGTGATAAGAAAATAGACTTTACACATAGAGAAATACTTCTTTTAGAGGTGTTTATTGAAAATCCTAAAAGAATTTTTACAAAGGCAAACCTTTATGAAAAAGTTTGGAATGAAGAGTATATAGGAGATGACAATACTTTAAATGTTCATATAAGTAACATTAGAAAGAAAATAGTTAAAAATGGTGGAGATGATATAATCGAAACAGTTTGGGGAATTGGTTATAAATTAAAATAGTTCAGCGGAGGGAATAATGAAATATATAAATAGTGTATCAGGACATTTTATAATGATGATTTTTATAATTTGTCTTATGTTTAAATTGGCAAGACAGGTCAAAGAAACTTTATATGTTAGAAGAATTATAAAGCCTAATGATTATGAAAAGAAGATCATTATTAGAAGCAATTATATTCATATAGTTTTATACACAATATTTATAGTAGTTTATATCTGTAATATCTTATTATCCTTAAATATAATTAATATAACATTTATTACGGTAGATATAATTAACGCGGTAAGTATAATAGCCATTTTAGCATTTTTAATTGGTGAGTTTATAGTAATACCTAAAATAAATTCAAATATCAGATTTTAAAGGTGCATCAGAGTACAATAGTATTTTGATGCACCTTTTTTAGTGGAAATAATTAAGATTTACTTAAGATTTGGTTTACGTGATATTAAGAATTTTTAGATATAATTATTTGTGAGGTGAGAAAGTTTATGGGAAATCATATGAGAGTTGAAAATTTAAATAAAAAATACAAAAATGGGAATGGAATTGAAGACATAAGTTTTTCTTTAGAAAAAAGTGAAGTATTAGGGGTGATAGGTAAAAGCGGCAGTGGTAAGAGTACTATTTTAAAAACTATAATAGGTTTAAATAAAAAAGATAGTGGAAATATAGAGATTTTAGGTAGTCAGTCAGAGAAAGAACTTACTAATAAGCGAAAATACATTGGGAGTAGTGTAAATTCACCTAATTTTTATATGAGTATGACGGCTTTTGAAAATTTAAAATACTTAAGTATTGCAAGAGGGATTGCTAATCAAGATGAGGATATTCTAGATATTTTAAACCTTGTTGATCTTACAGGTGTCCTAAAAATAAAATATTTAGAGTATTCATTAGGGATGAAACAAAAACTTGCAATAGGTGCTGCACTTCTTGGAAATCCTAGTATTTTGATATTAGATGAAATAACTACCGGATTAGATCCAATTAATGTAGCTAAATTTAGAGATCTTATAAAAAAATTAACGTATGAAAAAGGAACTAGTGTAATTATAACAAGTCATATTTTAGAAGAGGTTTCACTCATAGCAACTAAGTATTTGTTTATTCATAATGGACATGTTAAGGAGTACATAACAGATAAAGAACTAAAAGAGAAGTTTAGAACTCATATAGAACTACAGACCTCTGATTGTGATAAAACGGTTGTTATTTTAGAAGAAGTTCTAAAGATTAAGGATTATATAGTTCTAGAGAACAAAATAATCCAAATATACGATAGAATAGATGAAATTGATGTGATAAGCAAAACTTTGATTTTACAAGATTTATCTATTTATAAAATTAATTTAAAATCACAAAATTTAGGAGAGTATTTTGTAGGATTGATAGGAGAGGTGGAGAAGGATGTTTAACCTTTTAAGAGGGGAGATTTATAAGCTATCACACCATAAGGGGATGAAGATATTAGGAGCCTGTACGATAGGTTTTGTGTTATTTTCATTCACATTATTTTATGCACATACTGATGAGAATAAATTTGCATTACAATATTCAAATTTATCAAATACTGAGATTGAATCACTAAAAGAAAATTTTTCAATGCCTTTAACCTCACCTTTAATATCTCCTGAAAATCTTGCCTCTTCTGGAGTTGGAGTTATAGCTGTGAATATTCAGGCTAGAGATGGTTTATTTAATGCAGATGCGATTGATTTTTTCTATTCCGCTGATGGCCCAGGGATTACAGAATTATTTGTAATAGCTATTATATTTATTATTTTTGGTAGTGAATTTTCTAACAAAACTCTTAAAAATATATTATCTTATGGTATGAGTAAAACAGAATATTACTTAGCTAAATTTATAAGCATATCAATACTTACATTTGTAGTGCTTGCAACAATTATGTTTGGGCATTTTATACTTGGTCTAATCTTTATAGGAATGAATGAACCGCTAACAAATAGGTTGTTTGCTGAGATGCTTTTAAAGTTTTTTTCTGCCTATCTAGCTTGTATTTCAGTAGTATCTATATCTATGATGATTACAGTGTTTTTAGATAAAAATGCTAATATACTTATTGGTGTATTAATATTTATATTTACTATATTTCCAATTTTGCTAACGCTTATAGCAAGTAAAGGAATACTATTAAATTTTTATAATTTAGTAATATATCTTATACCAAAGTTTAATATACTTCTTTCTACAAACCCAATATCTAATAGCACTAACATTATTAGCAGTATGTCTATTTCAAGTCTAATAATCTTAATGACAAGTTTTGTTGGAATATATTCTTTTGAAAATAAAGATTTTGATTTTTAAGGGAGGAGAATAAATGTATATAGTGCTAATAGGAATTGTAGTATACCTCTCTTTCAGAGTTATTGGTATTAAATCTGAAATAAGGAGTATAGAAAAGCAGCTAAGTGACAACCATGCTAGTAGCAAAAATATAAGAGTGATGGGAATGTCAAAAGAAATAAAAAGTTTGGTAATTAAAATAAATAAAAAGATTAGTGATAAGGATAATATTATAATAGAGCATAAAAATAATGAAAAAAAATTAAAAGATGCAATATCTAATATATCTCATGATATTAGAACACCACTGACATCAATACTAGGCTATATTCAAATTATTCAAAAGAATAACGACAGTGATAAGCATATTGCTATAATAGCTAAGCGTAGCGAATCATTATATAAGCTAGTAGAAGAGTTTTTTGAATTATCATTAATTGATTCTGGAAATACACCTATTAATATAGAAAAATTTAATATAGAAAACCTCTTAACGAATATTCTTATTTCTTCATATGAACAAATAAGTCAAAAAAATTTAGAACTTCAAGTAGATATTGAGCCAAATGAGTATAATTTATATAATGATGAAAGAATTGTAGAGAGAATTCTAACAAATCTTATGCAAAATTTAATTAGATATTCAAACTCATATGCAAGTATAAAACTTAGTAGAGAAGCTAAAAAAACAATACTTATAATAGCAAATGATGGGAATACACTATCAAATGCTGAAGTTCAAAATGTTTTTGATAGGTTTTATAAGGTTGATAAATCAAGAAATTCTGTTGGTAGCGGTCTTGGACTCGCAATAGTTAAAGAATTAGCTTGTAAAATAGATATTAAAGTTTTTGTGAGGGCTATTGATAATATTATTGAATTTAAGTTAATCTTTGAATAAAAGAAAATCCAAAGTCAAATTCGACTTTGGATTTTCTTTTATTTATCTTCTTTTTCTATTTATTTATCAATTTTGGTGGATTCAGCTTCCACATCAATAGATTTTTTTTCTAATCTTTTATTTGTTATTTCTCCAAATACTTTATAGAAGACTGCAAATAGTGGTATACCTATAAATATTCCCACGATTCCATATAAACTTGTTCCTATAAGGATTGCAAGTGTCACCCATATTGATGATAGGCCAACAGAGTTTCCAACAACTCTTGGATATATAAAATTACCTTCGATTTGTTGAAGAATAAGAATAAATATTATAAATGTTACTGCATATATTGGATTTACCATAAATAATATAAATGCAGATGGAATAGTTCCTATAAATGCTCCAAATATAGGTATAATACTTGTTGTACCAACAAGAGTTCCTATTAAAAATGCATAAGGAAGCCTTAATATTGTCATTCCAAGGAAGCATAGTGTTCCAACTATAATAGCTTCTATACATTGACCAGTTATAAATGATGCATATGCTTTATTAGCTATTTTTAAAATTTCTATTGTTTTATCAGCTGCTTTTCTTGGAGTAAATGCAAATAGAATTTTCTTTGATTGAAGTATTAATTTCTCTTTGTTAGCTAACATATAAATTGAAAAAATTAATGCTAAGAATATATCAAATATACTTGTTGTTACATTAACAGTTATATCAATTATATTTGACAGGAAAGAAGATAATACCTGAGTTGATACATTGAGTATTTCTTTCCACATATTCAGAATATTAGTGAAAATTTTATTAAGTTGTGCTGAATCAACATTTTTTAACATTTTTTCGATAAATGTTTCTAATTGTTGAAGATATCCAGGAATACTATCACCTAGTGTTGATACACTTTGTATTAGTTGTGGAATTACAAAGATGATAATTGTTGTTATAATTCCTATAATAGTTAGTAATGCTAAAAGTATAGAAATTGGTCTTTTAATAGCTCTAATTTTAGGCTTTTTACTTTTGTCTATAAATTTCAAAACCTTATTATCAAAAAATTTCATCAGTAAATTTAGAACAAAAGCAATTGCTATTGCCCAAATAAATGGTGAAATTATATCAAAGAACCTATATATAAGCGCTGTAATATCTTTGAAATTCCAAAGTATTGCGGCAAGTATAAGTATATAAGTACTTAATATTATGTAAGATTTTAATTTTAAATCTTTAAAAAACAATAATATCACGTTCCTTTTAATTAAGTATATTTATGACTGTTGTCATAAATATCTGTTTATAATCTTTTATTACAGATATAATTTTATAACAAACAACGCATAAATACAATTTTAAAACGTGTAAATTAAAACTTTTTTTGAAAACTATGAATTATTGCCCAAATAAAACTAGTTATAAGTCTTATTTATACTGTTTTATAGAATTTTTAGAGATAATAAGAATTTTATAAAACATTTGTAAAAAAATATATATTTTGGTATAATAAAATTTTTTTTATGATAGAATTACTTAAAATTGTTTATTTAGTAGGAGGATATGATGAAAAAAATAATATCTATATTATTACTAGGGGCTATGTCATTTGGAATTGTAGGCTGTGGTTCACCTTCACCAGAAAAAACTGTAAAAGATTTTTTTGAAAAAGCAAAATCTAGTCAAATAAATATGAAAGATTTAAGTGAAGAGCAAAAAAAGAGTTTTGAATTTATGAATGAAAAATTTCCAGAGGAGTTTAAAGAACTTCAAAAAAAATCTAAAGAATTAGTAAAAGACTTAAATGTAGAAATACTTTCATCAGAAGAGGTGGGAGATGTTGCTAGTGTAAATGTTAATATTAATGCAGTAGATGCATCAGAATTTTTCGCAAAGTTTGTAGCAGAATTATTTAAAGAGATTTTTACAACAGCATTCTCTAGTGCTTTGAGTGGTGGCGAAACTATTAGTGATGAAGTAGCTTATACAACAGCTTTAAAAGTTTTAAATAATAGTTTAGAAGGCATTGAATTTAAAGTAGTAGAAAGACCTTATACAGTCGAATTGAAAAAAGTTGATGGAACTTGGGTTATTACTGATGAAGAAGCTTTAATGTTTGAATGTTTGAATATAGATTCTGAGCAATTTAAGAAACTTCAAGAAAATTTAAATGAAGTAGCCTAATTTTATAAAAAAAGCAAGATGTAGTGGGGTCGGTTCTTACTCATCTTTGGGTAAATAAATTTTTAATAAGGACTAATGCTTTATGTTAATGCATTAGTCCTTATTAAATTTTCCAATATAAAATCTTTGCGTTTTGCCCGAAATGCTAGATAACATTTTTTGAAAAGGTTGACTAAATTAGCTCTACCATATAAAATACGTTTTATAAGTTTGAATTTGTTGTTGTTTCCTTCA
>JBOFIK010000017.1:0-18794 GCA_051650125.1 Sarcina sp.
GGTTCTTACTCATCTTTGGGTAAATAAATTTTTAATAAGGACGAATGCTTTATGTTAATGCATTCGTCCTTATTAAATTTTCCAATATAAAATCTTTGCGTTTTGCCCGAAATGCTAGATAACATTTTTTGAAAAGGTTGACTAAATTAGCTCTACCATATAAAATACGTTTTATAAGTTTGAATTTGTTGTTGTTTCCTTCAACAAATCCACTACTTGCATTATGAGATATCGCATTCTTGACGGGGGCGATATCTTTTTTTATTCCATATATAAATCCTTGAATAGGTGATTCTTCATACTCGCTAATGAAAGATTCTAGTTGAGAAGGATCATTTCCCATAAGTATCTGATAAAAGGATTCATATGCATTTTGTAATATATCAACAATATTATAATGTTTTTTTATTAAATTAATATATTTTGCTACTTTTGTTTTTTTCCTTTCTTCAAGATTTTTTTGTAATATATAACTTAATATTTTATTTCGTTTTAGAACGGTTATTTCTGCTGGAAATACTTTTTTATATGGCCAATTTATTCCAAGTTTATAGTTGAAATTATTTTTGGAAAATAACGTAATATAGTTTGCTAGTGTTCTTAAACTTCCCATATAACCCAATCTCACTATATAAGATAAAATAATAGCTGGATCTATTTTATCGGCTAACATTTTATAAATTATATTGAGATATTCATCAAGTACTGTTTTTCTTTTTTTATATTTAACTGGCTGATCTAATAGTTCAATGTCTTTTATACTCATTTTGATGTATTTTTGTGCAGTAAGAGTACAAATGTTAAATTCATTAGCAATCAACTTGATTGACTGTGGTTGAATTTCTCTCCAACGTGATTGTATGGAGTAAATGAATTGTTGTTTTATTTTTCTACTTTCAGCTTGTCTTTTATATTGCGTACTATCAAAATCACGGTTTTTATTATCATACTCGATTATTAATCCATTTTCATCAGTAGGTGGATCATTATTATATGAATATGCAGCTAATTTTTCAGAAAGAGGATCTACTTTTAAGATATTTACTTGTCGTGGTGTATCCGTAAGTATTTGCCCATCTTTTATGAATATTTCTTTAGGTAATATAACTTTAAATATATCTCGTATACGTTGAATTAAATTTTGTAATAAATGAAATCTATCTGCAACTTGAGTACATTCAGGAAGTATTTCATTGATTGCTTTTGCATAGGCACTGGCTCTATCACGGGCAACGAGTTTGATCCTTTTATGATTCTTTAACCAGTTCTTCAATGTTTGAGCATCTCTGCCATCTAATAATGCAATTAAATGATGATCATTTAAATCATAGATAGCTGTAGCATAAGTATTTCCTTTTTTGATGGCAACATCATCAATACCAACAGCTTCAATATCAGGTTCATCTTTAATGATTATCTTATCGTAAATTCTTTTGATAGTATCATTGCTTACTTTAACTCCTATAAGAGAAAGTATTTTACTAGCACCTTCATTACTAAGGAAAATTGAAACTGCTAAAATAAGTGAATTGAGTTCAGTTGTTCTCACTTGTGATGCTGATGCAAAATCCAGTTTTTCCATAATCACTTTCGCTTCACACGCACCATTAAGGCATTTATATTTATAGGCAGTAACATGAAGATATGTAGTCTTCAAATGTATAGGAACCATCTGGATTTTACGAGTATAGGTAGCATGAAAAAAACTACTTATCTTTTTACACTTTGGACAAGTAGCTGTATGTGATTTAGATTTTATATATATATGTATTTCTTCATCTGATTCTAGCCAATCATAAATTAAATAATTCTTACCAAATAGCTTTTCATTGACATTTAACTCTTTATATTTCATTTATTTCGTCTCCCCGTTGATGTAACTTTAGTTTAACCAAACAACAAAATATAATAAAGAACTTAACAAAAAAATGGCGTCCGAAAACACCATTTTTATTATTTAACTATTTTTGAAATACCCATACTTGAGTAAGAACCCTTTTAGCTTCATAGCCCTATTTTTTATTCTTTCCTTGACATAGGTTCCACTTTACATATATCTATTATTTTATTATAGTAAATATATCTACTTTTCTTTCTGGAACCTTAAGATTCGCATCACTATAACCTAAAACAATCATAGAAACTATTTCAAACCCCTCTGGAATTTCAACAAGTTTTCTATACTTATCTGCATTAGTACCTTCAAATGCCATTCTACCAGTTTCAACCCAACAACTAGAAACTCCAAGGGAAGTTCCTGCTAACATAAAGTTTTGAGATGCTAATATACAATCTGTATTTCCAGTAACAGATTTAGGGTCAGCTGATATTATTGCAACTGTATTAGCCCCATAAAAACAATTAAATTTTGGATTATTACCAAGTTTTTTAATAAAATCATTATCTGATATTTTAAAATTTTCTTTTGCCTCAATATTTAATTCATCTAAAATATTTTGATTTTGAATTATTGTAAAATGCCAAGGTTGCATATTATGCCCATTAGGTGCATAACTACCTGCTTCTACCATTTTCTTTAATATTTCCTCAGATATCTCCTTATCATTAAAATTTCTTGTACTTCTTCTATTTTTCATATTTTCAATTACTTGATTTTTCATAACTAAATTCTCCTTTGTTTAAAAACTATTCATTATAGTGTTTCCTTATAAATATAAATATATTTATATTTATATTTACATAGATTTTTTCATTTCTATTAGTAAGAAATGTGCTTTTGAATTTGCTTGTAAATTAATATTTTCCTCTATAATTTCTAATGAATCACCTTGGTTTAAAGTTAGTGAATTGACACTTGATGTTCCCTCAACTTGAACCAAGTAAGCTTGTCTATTTTTCTCCACTTTAAATGTAGTTGATTCTCCAACTTCTAATTCAAGTGAATAAATATTAACATCTTGATTAACATTCACAGGCGCTTTCTTATCTTTAAAAGATGAAACCATATGCAACCAGTTCTCTTTTCTAAGATCATAATCAAACTTATAATCACCATAATTCGGAACATAACCTCTCGCATCAGGATATATCCATATCTGAAGCAGTCTTACTATCTCATCAGAATTATTCATTTCACTGTGTGTAACACCAGTTCCTGCACTCATATACTGAACATGACCTCTTTCAATAGTACTCTCATTGCCCATACTATCATTATGTGTTAGTTTTCCATTTACAACATATGATATTATTTCCATATCTTTATGTGGATGAGTTCCAAAACCAGTGTGTGGTTCTATTAAATCATCATTTAATACTCTTAAAGTTCCAAATTCTATATTTAAAGGATTGTAATATTCAGCAAATGAAAAATGAAAACTGCTATGTAACCACCCAAGTTCTGATTTCCCCATATTTTTAAAACTATTTATTTTTAACATTTAATACACCTCATTTATCACTAATTAGTGATATTATTCTAAAAAAATAAATATAAACATATTTATTTTTTTAGTTTCTTTAAAATTTTTATTAGAGTTTTTTGTTCATCAATGTCCAAAACATTCATAAATCCATTTATATTCTCTAAATGTTTTGGTAGTGAGTTATCGATTATATCAAAGCCTTTTTTTGTTAGACTAACTACATACGACCTTTTATCATTAGGTCTTTTGTACTTATTAATATAATTTTCTTTCTCAAGATTTTTAAGAACTACTGTCATATTACCAGACGTTGTTAAAATCCCATCAATTATTTCTCCCACAGTAAGATCTCCTTTACTATAAAGTATTTCAAGGACAGCAAACTGTGAAAGAGTAAGTCCTGTTTCTTTTATAGTAGTCAATTCCTGCCTACCTATATATTGATTTGCTCTTTTCAAGGAAATAAAAGCACCTAAACTAAATTTTTTATTATTTAAATTCTTCATATACACAATTTATCACTAATTAGTAATAAAGTCAAATTAAATTTACTACACCTTCAAATCCTAATAAAAATTCCCCTCATTAAAACAATACTTATTTTAGTGAGGGCTTATCTTTCAAGGTCTAACTCTACTTATTTAATAACACTTTAATCATTTTATTTAATTCTAGTGTACAATCTTTTAAACTTATTTCTAGGTCTCGTTCTAAGTCTTTATTTCTAGTCTTGCTATTTTTCATTTTCTCTAATGTTTTATACTGTGAAAGTAGTTCTAGTTCTAACTTATCTATCGGTAGCTTAACTTTTTTAGTATTATTTGTATTATTACTACTCTCCTTTTCATCTACCTTAAGTTTATATTCTTCATTCAATTTCTCTTTAGTTATATTGATGTATCCTAGACCACATTCTCTTGAAAGCACTACATTGTTTCCTCTAGAATACATAAGTATATACTCTACACCTGTATTTTTATTTATTACTATTTTGCTCATTTTATCATATCCTTAAATACTTTTCTTAATATCAAAATTTTAAAATACTATCCCTCATAACTCTATTTTATTATGCAAATAATTTCTTCGCAAGTTTTTAGATATTTATTCTATTATTTTTTAGATTATATCTTCCTAATTTGATGATGTTAATGAATATAAATCACTAATTACAGAATAAATATAACATTAGTACTCTGTCAATTTTAATTTTTCACTATATTTAATAAAATTTGATTTATTCAAAGCATAAAAATCTCTAAAACTATAAATAATATTATTAGTATTAATATTTTCCACATAACTAGATAGTAAAATTAAATTAGTTATTTTTGCGTTATAAAAACAAAAGCTTAATAAATACAAGCTTAATATTTTTATACGAGGTGTTATATGAAAAAGATAGAATTAAGTAACAGGCGAGTTCTTAGTTATAAAAGAGAAGGAAATTTACTTGGAGAAACTATTGTTTTTGTTCATTCATTTTTATGGGATAAAAATATGTGGGATTCACAAATAGAAGTTTTAAAAGAAGAATATGACTGTATTAGCATAGATTTATATGGACATGGAGAGTCTAGTCTTTTAAATAGTCAGGTGTCACTTAGAGATTTAGCACAAGATATATTAGATTTTATTGATGACCTTGGAATTTTATATTTCCACTATGTTGGATTATCTATTGGTGGAATGCTTGCTCCATGCATAAATGATATGTGCTCACAAGTTGAAAGCTTTATTATTTGCGATAGCTATTCTGGCATAGAACCAGTAGAAAAAAAGAAAGAATATATCAATATAATTGATACTATTGAAAAACAAGGTACTATCTCAAATGAGATGGCAAAATTTATTGCACCAATGTTCTTTAGTAGCAAAAAACCTGATATGAATCTAATATCTAAACTTAAAAATCATTTAGTTTCAATTCCAAAAGAAAATATCCCTACTATTTGTAATATTGGTAGAGCTATTTTTAATAGGGAATCAAGTCTTGATTTACTTAAGAACTTTAAAGCTAAAACTTCATTTATAGTAGGTGAGTTTGACTCTTCTAGACCAAAAGAAGAATCAGAGGAAATGGTTAAACTAACTCCAAATTCTCACCTTTATGTTATAGAAAATGCTGGTCATATCTCTAACATAGAAAATAAAACTGAAGTAAACAAAATTCTTGCAAGATTGTTTGATGTAGACGAATCTTCAAAAGAAAAACTTCATTTCTTCTTCTAATCAATTAAAATACCCATATCTGAATTTCAGATATGGGTGTTTTTTAAAATCTATTTTAATTTTCTTTTCTCAATCTGTTCCCAAATAATTATAAGTACACACCCTATCAAATAGCATATAATATCCTTAAAATCAAAAACAGAACCTACAAGTATAGACATAAATTTATTATCTTCAAGCCCTAAAATTCCAAGTATATTAATATACTGCATTAGCTCTGTAAAAATTGCAAATATAAATATATATATTGGTAGAAACTTTATTTGTTTCTTTGTAAAACTTCTTATAAAGAAATATATTACTACAACTACAAGCAAATCTCCAATGTATGGTCTTATAAAATTATCTCTCACAAAAAGAGCTATAAAAACTTCTATAAGTAACGTTATTATACATAAAATACTATATTTAATATTCAATAAACCCCAACCTTCCCCTAGTTTTATTTCTTATTATACACCCTTATCATAATAAGAATTTTAAACAATTTAAAACCAACTAATATATTTCTTAACATTTAACCTGCCTGAATAACTTCACCACTTGGCTTTACTTGCCAAGCACCTATATTTCCATCACTTTTATTATCTTTTCTGCTCACACCAATTAAATAACCGAATCCATTATTATCTCCGCTCTTATCACTACCACTATAATTATATTCATCTGCTTTTGCTCCAAATGACCTCTTTAATGTAGCCAAAGCATTAGCATATGTATATCCATCCCCCTTAGCTTTCTCATTAGAAGTATTTTTCTTTTCTTCATGTTTATTTTCTTGTGGCTTATTTTCTTGCTCTTTCTTTTCTTTTATTTCATTTAATAAAGAATTCACCTGATCATATTGCCATTTTTTCGTCATGTAATCATTGCTTGTATAAGTATGAATAATTGTTTCTGCTTCTTTATACTTCCCCTCGCTTATATCTTTTCTTGCACATTGCATTTTCCAGTCAAACTCCCCCATAGCAATCGCTCTAGTTCTTTCCTTATTTGCTATTTCAGCATCACTTTTTTTTGTTTGATTTACTTGTGACTCTTCACTTTTAATCTCTTTATGGTCCTTTGTACTAACATGAGTGATTTGTGATTTTTGCTTAGATTTCTCATCCTCTATATTTTTATGTACTACTTCTTCTTTTGTATTTTCATTTAAATTAGTCACTTTTTTATCTATAACTACTTCTTCTTTAGGAGCTTCTTTCTCTTCAACCTTTTTTTGTGCTGGTGTCTTTGTAATAGTCACAGCTTGTACCTTTGTTTTTTCATCCTCTATTTTCATTTCCTTAGTATTAACTTTAGCCTTTATATTAGCAGTTTCGTTTGCCTTTTCATTTGTGTAAGCAGAATACCCACCTACACTCACCCCACCAATTATGCAAATACCTATAATACTTGTTATTAAACCTTTTTTCTTCAAATCATCTTCCTCCACTAATTGTTCATATATTTCTTCTATAAAATTACATTTTTCTTGTATTCATCCATCAATTATATTAAATAATTATTACAGTAAAAAGACATTTCTATTTTTTCAACTCCTTTACCTAGAATAAACAAGAAAAAAGCTGACTAAAAATAGTTTTCTAACTACTTTTAATCAGCTTTTCTATTAATTTAGATAAAATTTTTTACCCCTCTTTATTTCTAAAGAGATCGATATCAATTAATTTATCACTACTTCATTGTCTTCTATTGGTAATTTTTCTTTGTTGTTAAACGCATATAATACTATTGCACCAATGATTATTAATACATATCCAATATATTGAATGTGGTGTGGTAATTGTCCGAAGATTAAGAATGATAATCCAGCAGAGAATATTGCATCTGAATAACTAAATACTGAGATTTCTCTAGCAGGTGCACATTTATATGCAAGCACTCCAAGTACTTCTGCAACTGAGTATGCTACTCCAGCCCCACATAATAATAATAAATCTTTTGTTGTTAATGGTACATAGTGTACAAGCATACTTGGTACTGTAAAGAATAACGATGTTATAACCATAACAAGAATTATTGTTTCAGGTTTTTCTCTATGTCCAAGATGTCTAACAAGCACGTAAGAAAGTCCATTAAATATTGCTCCTAATAATGCTACTCCAGCAGGTATAATTGCAAGTTTTCCACCTGGGTTAACTATAAATATCATTCCACTTAAAGCTATTAAAACTGCTATAACTTGTATAGATTTCAATCTTTCTTTTAAGAATATAGCTGAGAATATTATGATAAAGAATGGGCAAAGATTACTTATAATAATCGCATTTGGTAATATCATATGAGTTATTGCATAATAACTTGCAAAAGCTCCAAGTGTTCCAAAAGCACCTCTACCGATTAGTGCGAGTCTGTTTCCTTTTTTTCCGAAAGCTAGCGCTTTGCTTTTAAGAATCATAACTATTGATGTGATAAATACAATTATATTTCTATAAAAGACCTCTTCTTGCTCTGGTATTCCATGTATACCTTTTATAAATGCACCTGTTATAGAGAAACTTAATGCCATAAATAGTATTAACACTATTCCTTTAGTTCGACTATTCTTCATTTTATGAACTCCCTTATTTTTTATTTAATTTTTATTTCTTTAAGAATTATAGTCGTTTAAAGAGAGGTAAAAAATACAAAATTGTAACAAAATTAAAATATATAAATTAAGTAATAAGTATATATTATTACTTAAAATCCATCTAAAGTTAAACGTTTAAATCTTGATAGATTAATACTTCATATCTATGTAACATTTAGTCATACAAACTATTTTTATCCTTTTATTTCTTTTAATGGAATTATTATACTGATTTTTTTAGAATTTTCATTTGAATTGTTTTCTTTTTATTTAAGATGTGTTTTAAGGATTGGTTATTTTAATTTGCCGAGATAATTATAATAACAATTTTTGTTTATAAAGTCAAGTTTAATTTTAATATAAGCTTTTATATTACTTGTATAAAAGCAAAGTAGACAGATGATCTATCACCTATCTACTTTATAACCTATGATAAATTATTATTAATTCTTTTTAAATGATAACCATATAGACTTAAAGAAACTCTCACCATTTGCCTTCGCCTCTTTATACTTTTCTTTTGATGGATTAAGTATTTTTATTAGTACTATAACTGCTATTATTACAGCTATTATGCTAATACCTAAACTTATTACTACCCCCGAATTACCAAATCCTTTTAAGAAACTTGTAAATCTAGGACTTAAAACCCCATTTAGTACAAACATTATTATTAAAAATGGTAGTGAGCTTTTCACCTCATTATAACCTGCCCTAGCTGACTTATCTCGTAGCCATACTATCACAAATCTTAAGATACTTATTACAAGTAAAACCCCAAGCATTGCTAACATAACATCATTTACACTCTTTATATTTGTCATTTGTTTTCCCCCTGTCTAAAATCTTCTGTCTGTCTACTAAATAGTATACCCCGTTTTATATAATCCTCGCAAACTGCCATAAATAAAATTGAAAATCAATTTACTTAACTCCACCCCTTTTAATTATTTAGAATACTATATTTAAAATAAAAATAACTACTACACTTGCCATGGCTACTCTTATAAGACTTTGGTTTTTATATGCTAGAAATATTGCAACTCCTGTTCCTACAAGTGAGAAAACTAAACTACTTGTACTATAAAACACTGATGGAAAAGTCATAGCACCAAGCACACAATAAGGCATATAGTATAAAACTGACTTTACATAAGTTGATTCTATTTGTTTATTTATAATAAGCGGCAGAACTCTTGGTATATAAGTTACAATCCACATTATTAAAAGACATGCTATAAGATACATTTTTTACACCTCCTCTACTGGCTTTAACTTTGCCATAACAAGTGCTCCTACTAAAGAACAAATTATTATAGAAAACCCACTAGATATTTTATTAACCCCGGGGATGTAAAAGAATGCTATGCTAAGCGTAGCTGATATAATTATTGCTTTTAAAACATTAGAATCTTTTCTTCCTGCTGGGATTATAATTGCAAGGAACATTCCATAAAGTGCTATTCCTAGTGCATCCTGAAGATCAAGTGGCATAAATTCTGTGCTTATAGCTCCTATAAAAGTCCCAAGTGCCCAGCCAAGATACGGAAATGTTATAAGTCCTAGTAAAAACTTAAAACTCAGTTTCCCTTCCTCAACTGAGGCTAATGCATAGGTTTCATCTGTAATTCCACAGGCTATTATCATTCTTTTTACTAAAGATATTTTCTCTAGTTTTTGTGATATTGCAAAAGACATTAGTGAATATCTTATATTTATAATAAAAGTTGTAAGTGCAAGTTCCATATAAATTGCATTGCTTAGTATCATATCTATTCCTGCAAATTGCCCTGCTGATGTAAGATTAGTCATAGAAATAAAAACTGCTGTTCCTACATCAAGGCCTCCTCTTGCTGCTAACATTCCAAAAGTTATAGAAACTGATATATAACCAAGTGCTATTGGTATCCCTTTCTTTAAACCATTTTTGAAATCATTATTTTCTTTTTTATTTTCTAAATTCTCAACACTCTTTAAATTTTCCATTTTTGCCCCTTTCAATTCTTATTTTACTAACCTTTATATATTTATTTGCTAACACAATAGCAACAAATAAAATAATCGATAATTCTTATTAAAAGCTCGGTTTCTACATGTATTATTTTACCATTTTTGATAAAATAAAAAAAGATAGGCACATTCACACCTATCTAATTCATTCTTCTAAAAGTCGAAGCTTTCAAAATATATTTTAATTTTATCTTTAAATATCCATCAAATTTTAAACATTTATATATTCTTTAGACTTTTTATTTTGCTCACTTTGGTGAGTAGCCTGAACTGCTGTTACTGCCACAACGTTTACAATATCCTCAAAAGAACACCCTCTTGATAAATCATTAATTGGCTTTGCAAACCCCTGACATATTGGCCCAATAGCATCTGCATTAGCAAACCTTTGTACAAGTTTATACCCAATATTTCCTGACTGTAAATCTGGGAATATAAGAACTGTTGCCTTCCCTGCTACTTTACTATATGGAGCTTTTTGATCTGCGACACTTGGAACTATCGCTGCATCAAGTTGAAGTTCTCCATCTATAAGTAAGTCTGGTCTAAGTTCCCTTGCAAGTTCAGTAGCTTTTCTTACTTTTTCAACAGTTTCATGATCTGCTGAACCCATAGTTGAGAAACTAAGCATTGCAACTCTTGGCTCAATATTACAAATCTCCCTTGCTGTATCTGCCGTAGCTATTGCTATTTGTGCAAGCTCCTTATAATTAGGGTTTGGATTTACTGCACAATCTGAGAATAATAACATACCCTCTTGACCATATTTTGAATGTGGTACAACCATAATAAAAAAGCTTGAAACAATTGATATCCCTTTCTTTGTCTTGATTATCTGAAGTCCTGGTCTAAGTAAATCTCCTGTTGTATGGATTGCCCCTGAAACCATTCCATCAGCATGTCCTGACTCTAACATCATTGTCCCAAAATATAATGGGTCTTGAACAATAAATCTAACTTTTTCTAGTGTCACTCCCTTATTTTTTCTAAGTTTATAAAATCTTTCTATATAATAATCCATATTTTCTGAATGCTCTGGATCTACAATTTCAACATTTTTTATATCAACATTTAAATTTTTTGCATGCCTTAAAATTATATCTTTATTACCTATTAGTATTGGATACGCTAACTTTTCTTCTTCTATCTTCGCAGCCGCTATTATAGTCCTCTCTTCCTCCCCCTCTGGTAAAACTATTCTTTTCCTATCCTTTTTAGCTATCTCATATAATTTTTGCATCAGTTTCATACACAACTTCCTCCATAAAACTTCTTTCTAATAATATATATTCAAGCATCTATAAATAAATAGCATCCTTATATATTTATTATTCAACATATTTTATAATTTTGTATGATTTTTTATTTAGATGTATAATTATTGTAGTTACTTTATAAAAAGTTAAGCTTAAATTTTTAAGTTACGGGAGATAAATTATGCTAAAGAGAAAATGGTTTGATAGACGAGAAATTTCAGATAAAATTTTAGAAAAAAGATTCAAATTTATAAAAAGAGAAGATGATGATTTTAATGGATATATAGGATATTTAAATGTAGATAAAGCATATAAAACTTTAATAGGAAATGTCTGTGGTAAGGATAGATCTCTTCTAAAGAATGGACATAGCTGGCTACAATGGCTTGAGGAGGATAAAAACTATTCTGTTATCGCTATCTTTGATGAAAATAAAGTCCTTATAGAATGGTATATAGATATTATTCTCTCACAAGGACTAGATTCTGATGGTATACCATATTATGATGATTTATATCTTGATGTAGTTATTTTTCCAACTGATGGGGCAAGCACATTTTTAGATGAAGATGAGCTTTTAGATGCTCTTGAGAAAGGCATTATTACAAAGAAAGATTATGACCTAGCATATAAAGTAGGTAACCACCTTCTAGATAAATATATAACAAATATGGATTTACAAATTCAGTACACTTATAACCTGCTAAAATTTATAGAATAAACTAAGGGCTATATCAAATTTTTCAAACTTGATATAGCCTTTTAATTTTATTTTTTCTAGTATAATCTTTTTAGTTTACCTCTTGTGTTACCACTAATAAATGCTTTCCTGAACCATTTGATAGACAAGTATTTAGCAGTAATACATCATTTCCATTGTACGCTTGTTTTTTGTACATAGACTGACTCATAAGACTCTCTACTTCTTTTTGTTTCTCACTACTACTTATATTCCCTAAATTCAATTTTATTGTTGGCTCAACATACAATGCACCTATCGCCTCAAAAACTTCTTGTTTATTGGTTTCTCCATTATAGATATATATTTTATGGTCTGCATCAAAGAAATCTTTGTTTTTAAAGTTTATAAGCTCTGAGAACATAATTCCATTAAGCATATTATGTCCATTTATAAGTGAAACATTATTAAACCCTGAGTTAGCATGATCAAGGAATATACTACCATTCCAGAATGGGTCACCTTTCCAATTATGAGTTAAATAATATTCATCATCTTTTCCATGTAAAATTGGATAATTTATATTTGTACCATCAATAAAAATCCAGCCTATAACAGAACTATTAACTTTTTTTGCACTCTCATACTCTGCTTTTAAGTTCCCAACTGTATTAATTGGTTTCTTATAACTATCTCCTGTTACAATATTACTAAGTTGACTTATAACACCACCACTAGCCGGTCTATAATTTCCTGAATTTATATAAGTCCCATATGTGAAGTTTAAATACTGATGAGTAAATCCAAGTCCAACTATTACAATAGTTATAAGAATTATCCCAATTCCTACCTTTGTTCTACTTCTCTTTTTATAAATAAAACAGACAAATGCAATTATAAGAGATAAAATAACTCCTAGCACTATATATGCTGTTTTTCCTAAAACTAATTTAGTTATTGTAGAGGTAGATGTAGGTGTAGTACTCTGATGTAAATCGCCTACTTTAGCAACATTCATCTTTGCTAAAGTGCTTGTGTTTGTACTTGTAGCTTTTGTACCTACATTAACTTTTATCGGCTCTTGAATAGATGTCATCCCTCTGCTAATACCTACATTAACATTAGTGCCATCATAATTTGCCACATATATCTTAAGATCACTAGCACTGTTATTACTACTCTCTAAGACATCTGATAAAGTTAAATTTTTAATATCACTCTTATTAGCTACATTCACACTTGTCTTAAATTTAACCGTATTATAAATAAATGGAGCTATTGTAATATCTCCCTTAGAATTTATTGCTTCAACATAAGTAGCATTAAAATTCTGTTGCTGTGTATTAACTGTTGGTAAAATTATTTTATCACCACTATTTCCATCAATAATCTTTGGAGCTATAAGCTCTGAAATGCCATTTCCTCCTCCGACCTTAAATATTCCATTAAGTGTTCCAACATATAATTTAGGTGCATTAGCATTACTTAAATTAGTAGCTATATATCCATATTGTTGCTGTGAAATTTGCATATTTCCATACTTAGTATTTATCTCAAAACTTGGAACCCTTTGCAATATGCCATTCTCACCTATACTAGGATTATCAAAACTACTAACATTCGCACTCGATATATCTGCAAGACTTACATTTTGAGTTTTTACAATATTATTAGCTAAAAGTAAAACATTGTCATGATTTAGATTTTTACCAAAACATAAGAAAATGCTAAATAAAGAACTTAATAAAATTATCGTAATTACTTTTTTCATTTGTATCTCCTCTAAATCACATTTCCTAGTTCATTCTTCATACTTGGAATTATTATTGCAAATAAAGCATCAATAAAATCTACTTTTATTGACAATAATAAGTCCCTATAAATATCTAAACTATCTTTTTTGTAGACCTGTACTGGATCCTTTTGATTATATGCTTCATTCTTAACTCTCTGTTTTAAAATCTCCATATTTCTTAAATGTTTCACCCAATTCTCATCTATAACTATAAGAAGATTTCGTCTAACATTTTGTTCAAAATCTATTACATCATTAGCAACAAGAGTATTAAAATACTCAATTAGCTGATTTGTAAGAAACTCTATAACCTGTGCTATATTATTAAAAGAATTCATTTGTTCAATATCACAGCAATCTCTAAATGAATAATTATATTTTCTACTTAAAACATCTAATACTTCATCATAAAATTTAGCTTTATCAATTTTAGCTAGTTTTTTATTATCATAATGCTTATTAAATATATCAGTTATAAGATTCGTATTTACATCTAATAGCATTTGTGTAATTGTAAGACCTATATTTTTCTTACTAAGTATTTCATCTCTTTCCCTATAAAGAATATTTCTATGAATATTTATCATTTCATTATACTTAAAATTATCTCGTCTTGATTGGTATGCTTTTTCTTGCTCCACTTTTTGTGCATGAGTTACAAATCTTTGAAGTCTATTTTTCCCATATTTCTTATAAACTTTACTTAAATCTTTATAATTAGTTTTATTTAAAATCGCATCTTCCATTGATACATAAAATTGACTACTTCCTCTATTACCTTGACGACCTGCTCTACCTATTAATTGATTATCTATTCGTCTTGACTCAGCTCTTTCAACACCTATAACTTTTAATCCACCAAGGTCATTGACCTGATTACTTATTTTAATATCAGTACCACGCCCCGCCATGCTAGTAGCAATAGTTATTGCATTTCTTTCTCCTGCTTTACTTATAATAAATGATTCTTTTTCTTCATTTTTAGCATTTAAAAGGTTATGCTTTATATTTCTATTATTTAGTGCCCTAGATAAAATTTCTGAATCTTCGACTGATAGAGTTCCAATAAGCACCGGTCTACCAGTTTCATGAGTTTTTATTATGTCATAGATTATAGTTGCAAATTTTTTCTTTTTAGTTTTATAAATTAAGTCTTTATTATCCACCCTTTGTATTTCTTTATTAGTTGGAATTTTAATAACATCTAAATTATATATTTCTTTAAATTCTTCTTCCTCAGATTTAACAGTCCCACTCATTCCTGAAACTTTTTTATACATCCCAAATAAATTTTGATATGTTATCGTTCCAATAGTTTTTGATTCTGGCTTTATTTCTACACCTTCTTTAGCCTCTAAACATTGATGCAATCCATTTGATAATCTTCTGTCTGATGAAACTCTACCACTAATTTGGTCAATCAATAATATCTCTCCATCTCTGACCATATAATCTTTATCTTTTTTCAATAAAAATACTGCCCTTAAAGCTTGATTTATAATATGATTAAGTTCACTTAAATTTGTATCAGCAAGCATTTTTACATTAAATAAAAGTTCCATTTTATGAACACCTCTATCTACTAAATAAATACTGTCAGTTTCAGAATCTATAATATAATCATCTTCATTAAGAGTTCTAATTGAATTAACTACTCTACTATATAAATTACTAGGCTCAGTCCCCTTTGCACTTATTAAAAGTGGAGTTCTTGCCTCATCTATAAATATAGAATCAATTTCATCTATAATCGCGTAATTTAAACCTCTTTGAACCTTTTCCTCCATTTCACCAACTAAATTATCTCGTAAGTAGTCAAAACCAACTTCTGCATTAGTAGTGTATATAATATCTTTTCTATACTCTTCTTTTCTATCTTTAGTTTCTTCAATAACTAGCCCCACAGAAATATTTAACTTTTTAAACAACACTTCCATCTCTTCTTTGTCCCTTTTAGCTAAGTAATCATTAACTGTTATAATATGTACGCCTTTACCTGTTAATGCGTTCAAATAAGCTGGGCAAAGCTCTGTTAATGTTTTACCTTCTCCTGTTTTCATTTCTACAACTCTACCTTCATGAATAGCAATTCCACCCATTATCTGAACCTTATATTGTTTTTTATTAAATACTCTAAATGTTATTTCTCTACAAACTGCAAATGCTTCTACTAGTATATTTTCTACACTCTCCCCCTTATGAACCCTCTCTTTTAGCAATGAAGACTTATTAGCTAAATCCTCATCTGATAATATATCTATTCTATTTTCAAAATTTATTATTTCATCCGCTAATGCTTCTATTCTTTTTAATTCTCTGCCTTCAAAACTTAACATACTCATATATAGCACCTCCTATAAATTATTTCTTTATTTTAAAATAGGTTAGTCAGGTTTAAATAAACCTAACTAACCATTTTAGTATTATATTCTTATATCATTATTTGAAATATAAAATAATCTCTTTATTTTTTAAATAATATTATCTTCTTTTAAATACTGTTAATACTCCACCTACTAATCCTGCAAGACCTACTAAGCTTAGTACTGATGTTGTAGCACTTGGTCCTTCAAATCCTGTGTGAGGTAAAGTTGTTTTTGTTGCTGATACACTTGGTAATGAATTAGAACTTGTTAATGCTACAGTTTTTGTAGTTTTTGTTCCATTTCCATTATTAACTGCGTTAGTAACTACTTTACTAGCTGTGTTAGAAGCTGTTTTATTAGTTACATTATTAACTGTATTAGTAACTGTTTTGTTAGCTATATTAGTAACTGTTTTGTTAGTTACATTATTAACTGTATTAGTAACTGTTTTATTATTAGTTATGTTATTAACTGTATTAGTTACTGTTTTGTTAGTTGGATCATTTACTGGTTTGTTTGATGAACTATTAGTTTCTTTATTTGATGAGCTGTTAGACTCTTTGTTTGATGAGCTATTAGACTCTTTGTTTGATGAGCTATTAGACTCTTTGTTTGATGAGCTATTAGACTCTTTGTTTGATGAGCTATTAGACTCTTTGTTTGATGAGCTGTTAGACTCTTTGTTTGATGAGCTGTTAGACTCTTTGTTTGATGAGCTGTTAGACTCTTTGTTTGATGAGCTGTTAGACTCTTTGTTTGATGAGCTATTAGACTCTTTGTTTGATGAGCTATTAGACTCTTTGCTTGATGAGCTATTAGACTCTTTGCTTGATGAGCTATTAGACTCTTTGTTTGATGAACTATTAGCTTCTTTGCTTGATGTTCCATCTACTATTTTGCTTGATGAACTATTAGCTTCTTTGCTTGATGAGCTATTAGACTCTTTGCTTGATGAGTTATTAGCTTCTTTGTTTGATGAACTATTAGCTTCTTTGCTTGATGTTCCATCTACTATTTTGCTTGATGAGCTATTAGACTCTTTGTTTGATGAGCTATTAGACTCTTTATTTGATGAGCTATTAGCTTCTTTGCTTGATGAACTGTTAGCTTCTTTGCTTGATGTTCCATCTACTATCTTGCTTGATGACTTATGAGCTTCTTTACTTGATGTCTTATTAGCTTCTTTATTTGATGCCTTATTAGCTTCTTTGCTTGATGAACTACTAGTTTCTTTACTTGATGCTCCATCTACTATTTTGCTTGATGAACTACTAGTTTCTTTGCTTGATGAACTACTAGTTTCTTTGCTTGATGAACTACTAGTTTCTTTACTTGATGAGCCATTAGATGCAACCGTATCAGCTTTCTTTTCTGGCGCTTTTGTATCAGCTTTCTTTTCTGGTGCTTTTGTATCAGCTTTCTTTTCTGGTGCTTTTGTATCAGCTTTCTTTTCTGGTGCTTTTGTATCAGCTTTCTTTTCTGGTGCTTTTACATCAGCTTTCTTTTCTGGTGCTTTTGTATCAGCTTTTTTTACTGGTGCTGGTGCTGGTGTATCAGCTTTTTTTACTGGTGCTGGTGCTGGTGTATCAGCTTTCTTTTCTGTTTTATTAACTACTAAGTTAGGTTGTTGAACTTCTCTAACTTGTTGTGCTTGTTGTTCTACATTTTGTACCATAATTTATCTCTCCTCGATAACAACAATGTTGCTATTACTTTTATTTTTTAATAAACACCAAATTTTTTTGATGCTAATGGTAATATAATCTATTATTATTATGTTAACAACCAATTAATATTTGATTTTATTTAATTTTATTTCCATTTTCCATTGTTCTATTTACACATTTTACTATCGAATTGTAAATATAAGCAATTTTAATACTATCGAATTATATTATTTAATAAAAATATAGGTTTTTTTAGAATTACTTCCAAATTTTTTTAGTAACATTTTAAAATATATTTGCAGTCTTTTTGTAATCTTTTTTCACTTTAACTTTATTCTATATGTAATTTAGAAATAATTATAACTCTTTAATATATATGTGAATTTCCACTTATCATTTAATAAATTTAACTAGATTTGAGATAATTACCTAACTTTAGGTAAAGCTAAATAACAGAACAGTTCAATAATAGCTTTTTCCCTCTAAACTTATTTAAGTATCTGTATTATAATTAATAGAGGGTTAAATAATTTTATTTACACCCTAATTAAACAAAAGAAGGAGCAACTAAATAATTGTTAAAAATATAGTCATTTGCACTAAACAGGATATAAAAGCACTCTGTATTTTTAATTAATACGCTCCCTACATTCGTAAAGAGTGTAGAGTGATAGATAAATGTCTATCTAAAAACTCCTTTAATTGCTGGAAGTTCCTAAAGCTAGTTAAACTACAACGTAGATTTGAAACAAAATCAAGCGTGAAAGTTACGAAAGTAGAAAAAATTAACTAGATGGCATAAGGTTAAATCCTAAGTGTTATGCAATG
>JBOFIK010000018.1:0-295774 GCA_051650125.1 Sarcina sp.
TTATTATTATTGAGTATATAATAATAAAAAGAAAGCACAGAGTCAATACTTGATATCTTTCGTGCCGTTGCACTCTCGTCGATTCATCTCCCACCTACCTACGGTTGAGGAGGGAGAATTCTCTCAAATTAAGTTAAAGTAGTACTTCATACATGTTATTTATTTGCCATAAAAATCCTTTATACTAGTCTTCAATAGACTAATTATAAAGGATTTTTAACTAATGATAAATTTAATTTTAAACATAATTATTTGTGCTATATTTTTTGTATACTTATATAATACAGTTATAACACTATTCTCATGGCCAAAATTTAAAGAAAAAAACATAAAAAATGAAAAGGATTCTGCAACATTTACAATTTTAATTCCTTGTCATAACGAGGAAGCTGTTATTAAAGATACCCTTGATGCCATTGAACTGTCTTATTATAATAACAATCTTTTTAATGTATATGTTGTTGCCGATAACTGTTCTGATAACACTGTCAAAATTGTTGAAAGTATAAAAGCTACTACAAATATAAATTTAGATTATATTGAAGTAAAAGGTGGTAGTAAACCTAAGGCCTTAAACCTTGCAGTTAATTATTTGAAAATGAATAATAAATGGACAAATGATAACATAGTAATTCTTGACTCTGATAATATAATGAGTAGAACTCTGCTAAAAACCTTTAATTCTTATTATCTTCTTGGAAATAAACTAATGCAATGTAAAATTAAAAGTAAAAATGATAAAAGTTTTATTGCAAGAGGTTTTACAAGTAGTTTTAATGCTATGAATGAAGGTTTTCAACTTGCAAGAAACAGAATAGGTTTAAGTGCAAGTCTTAGCGGGACAGGCTTTAGCATTGATAGAAAAGTTTGGGATGATGTTGGTTTTGATAACTGTGATACTCTTACTGAGGATTTAGAATTTGCAGTTTTAAGTATTTTAAAGGGCTACTGTGTAAAGTTTATCTATCAAGATTATGTGCTAAATGAAAATCTTGATGAATTCAAACCTTCAGTTACACAAAGAGTTAGATGGTGCAGAGGGCATGTACAAGTTGCTATGAAGTTAAATAAACGTATTTTAAAATCTTTTATCAAGAAACCTAATATACAATTATTTGATTCATTTTTATTTTTAAATACACCTTCAAGAGCTGTTTTATACCTTGCTTGTTCAGTCTCAACTGGCATTGAAGCATTTAGATCAGACCTTTTAGTGGTCCCAAAAATAATTTTACTAGTAATATTTATATATAATTTAGCATTTATACTTCATTGTAACAGGTATAATTTAAAATATTTAATTCCTCATATTTTCTTTGCACTTTGTATGTACTTTATAATCATATATGGATTTTTTACTCACAAGAATACAAAGTGGGCAAAAACAGTTCATAAATTACAAACTGTTCAATAATCTTATGAAAAAGCCTGAACTTAAAGTTCACAAATAAAAAGGTGTAAGATTTGTTAAATTTACAAATCTTACACCTTTAACTATTTAATTTATTTTACTTTAAACCAACCTTGTGAATTAATTAAAACATTCCCCATATTTGTTGGTATGAATTGTTCTCTAAAGTTCTCTTTATATACTGAATCTTCAGCTACTTGACCATTCATAGTTTTGCTAAGCCATTTAGCATCTGTTACAAGTGCATGACCTACCGCTAGCATATCATAACCTACTTTTTCTGCTCCCTCTATACTTTCTTTTGAAGAAATCATTCCTACTCCAATAAGAGGTTTTCTACCGTTTATTTTCTCAACTAACTTTTTACCTATAACAACATTTTCATCAGCTATACTAGTTGCATTGTAAGCACCTAGTGAAACACTTAAATAATCTAACTCTTCATTTGAAAGTCTCTCTACAAGTGCAAGAGTATCTTCTAATGATATTCCTGGAACTTCTCTTTCTTCTGGTGAGAATCTGTACCCAACTATAAAATCTTCATTTGCAAATTCTGCCTTAGCTTTATTTGTAACTCTAAGGATTTCAAGTGGTAATCTCATTCTATTTTCAAGACTTCCTCCCCACATATCATCTCTTCTATTTGAATTTGGTGAGAAGAATTGTTGGATTAGGTAAGTATTTGCCCCATGTATTTCTACTCCATCAAAACCAGCTTTTATAGCTCTTTTAACTGTGTTGTAGAAGCCATCTATAAACTCTAAAATCTCGTCATTTGTTAAAGCTCTTGGTTCTGGCATATTTTCAATAGGTCCAAATAAATTATATTTTGCCTTAACTGATGATGCACTTACAAGTTCATTTTCATTAGCATTCCCCATTCTTCCTGCGTGGAATATTTGAAGAACAGCTTTTGCTCCACCATCTTTTATTGAATCTGCAAGTTTTTTAAGAGATGGAATAAAATCATCACTTCCTGCAAAAAATTCATTATCAAACCCTTGACCATTTTTTTCAAAGAAAGTACAACCTGTAACTACCATTCCTACTTCTTTTGATCTTTCATTATAATACTGAGCTTCTTCATTTGAAACTGTTAAGTCCTCATTTGCTGACCACTCTGTCATTGGCGCCATTACAAATTTATTTTTAAGTGTTACTTTATTATTTAATTTAAATTCTTTAAACATCTTTCTACCTCGCTTATCTTTTGTATCTTTTAGTATTTCACTAAACATTATCTCTTATGTATGCTTTCGCATCAAATCTATGACTAAATTATATATCTCATATACCCATTTAAGCAAGTACTGATATTTTTAGCCTATACAAACCAAAAGTAAAGCATTGTGTATTTACCTTATTAAGGTGTTGTTAAAAAATTTAATATAAACTAAAAAAGATACTAATTTTTAAAAATCAATATCTTTTTCACTATATATTCTTTATTCTTCTTCACATTTTTCTGAATCTTTTTCTATTTTAACTACCTTATAAATATCATTATACGAAAGTCCCCAACTTCTAAGTGAATTTAAAACTGGTATAACACTTTCTCCAACCTCAGTTAGTGAATATTCAACTCTTGGTGGAACTTCTCTATACACTTCTCTATTTATAAGTTTATCTTCTTCAAGTTCTCTAAGTTGCCTTGTAAGCATTCTTTCATTAATATTTGGTATAAGTTTTTTAAGTTCTCCATACCTAACCACTTTTTCTTTGCCTATGTAATACATAATTATAGGTTTCCACTTTCCACCTATAATATCTAATGTAAGTTCAAAATGACAATTATAATTTTTTTCTAATAATCTCTTACTCATCTTTTTCTCCTTAGTTTATCATGCTTTAATATTAAACATTAAAGCCCATTATACAAGACTTTTCTTTTCATCTCAAACCTAAAATTTATTTACTATGCCCAAAAGATTATCGCTAATATTTTGTAAACAAAAAAGTAAACATGTTAGCAAACAATTAAACAAATAATTTTAGAAACACTTTTTATTATAGAAATTAACCACTTGAACTCTCTTGTAATGACTTATGTATAACTTTTTCAACTTCGAATTTTTTAAACCTAAATACAAACTGAACACAGTATCCAAGCCCTATTGCTGATACAAATGTCCCAAGGTGATAACCCTAGATTAGAATTAAGCATAAAAATAGTAGAACTTGCACAGAGTATAAAGCCCCCTATTAGCCTAAAAATACTTTATTATAATACTTTGTAAATCAAAGTAAATTAAGGGGATTTTTATATTTATGAAAAAGAAAAAAATTATTACAATTACTATTAGTGTTTTAGCTACTTGCTCTATAATTTTAGGGGGCTCTTATTATATGGGTAAACTTGTTTATGATGGTTCCGTTGGGTCGTCACAGAAAATTTTAGAAGAAGAAGTTGTTGCTGTGTATGGTTCGAGAGAAGGTAAGCCTTTAGATAAACTTGATGAATATAAACATATAAATATTATGATAGAAAGTCCTAAAAATGGATATGATGTACAAGCTAAATTTATAGAATGTCCTACTAAGTCTAAAGATACAGTTATTTTAGTTCATGGGATTGAAAGTAACTATAATGAATATATTTTTTATGCAGATGAATACCTAAAAAAAGGTTATAATGTTATGCTTTATAATCAAAGAAATACAAGTCAGACTGGCGGAGAGAACTACACATTTGGATTATACGAAAGATTTGATCTAGATAGTGTTGTAAATCATGTAAATTCACAAATGCCTGATGGGAAAATAATTGTACAAGGCTTCTCTATGGGTGCTGCTACTACCGCTATGCATTCACAGCTTAATGAGGAAAAGAAACTTGTTGATTTATATGTTATAGAAGGATCTTATAGCAATATGTCTGATGCCATAGAACTTGGAATCGTAGCTGAAAACATTCCTGTTATTCCTACTGACTATATAAAATACTGGGGCAATATCTATACAAAAATGAAAGATGGATTTGAATATGATGATGTTAAACCTTATGAAGCTGTACAAAACATAACAACACCTATGATGATTATTCATGGACTTTTAGATGATGTTTGTGCACCTGAAAATAGCCAAGAAATATTTGATAATATTCCTCATGATAAAAAAGAACTTTGGCTTATTGAAGATTCTGCTCATATAGAGGCGTGGGATGATCGAGGAGATGAATACTTTAAAAGGATATTTAAATTTATAGATACTCATTTAAAATAAAAATTCTATAATGACCTGTTGTATATGTTTTTTATTTGACATAATTTGAGAGTATATTGGAATTAAGATACATTTAAAGACTTATAAGGAAATACTAATCAGGAAGGATGATATTTAATGACTGCTAGAAAAAAAAATTATATAGCACCTGCTATACTTGCATCACTAGCAATACTATTTGGAATTTGGTCTTTATTCAATCCAAATCAGCCTTATGCAAGTAAAAAATATACTGCTCTTTATTCAAATAATGATTTGAATATAAGTACCTATAAAACAAATGCTGGACAAGTATCTGTAAATGGTAAAAATTCAATAGTGATAGATGATTATTTAACTACTATTTTAAATAATACTTTTGATAATATGGGCTTTAAAGTAGATTATCAAAAAGAACCTACAATACAAGAACTAAACAAAATTTTTGAAGAACATAACTTAGTAGAAAAGCGCAATTTCAAAATTTATAGTGAAATTTATACTATACTTCAAAACTCTCCAAACCAGGTAGAGAACACTAAAATTGTAAATAATTTAATTAGTAATGGATTTAAACTTTCACCACTGACAAAAGCTGAAGTTGAAACAGAACTAGCTAAAACAACTATAAAAGGTGATAATCTTACAAATCTAAATAAACAAGTATTAGAACTTAAAACTTTCTTTACTTCTAGTGTAGTTTAAAATTAAGAATAGCTATATCAAAACTATAATATTTAAATTGTAATTGATAGATTTTAAACTAAAATACGCCTATGGAAATCTAATATTTCCATAGGCGTATTTTTTTGTCTATATATAGTTTTCCTGATATTATAATACTATTTTCCTGCTAAAAGCCTATAATACTTTGGTAACTTTTCACTTTTGCACTTATCACATTTCTTTGCATAGCAATATGACTTAGGCTTATCTAATTTCTTATGCATTCTTGTCCATATATCTTTGATATCTTCTTCTAATACATTTCCAAAAGTTTCAGGAACAAAATCACAAGGTGAAAAATCTCCTTTATTATCTATATATGAGTGTTGCACACCTGCTCCGCATCCAAATTGATCCTCTGATTCTATATATGGAAATACTGATACTTTAGGGTATTCCTTATTTTTATTTAATTTAATATGCAAATCTATTAACTGCCTTTTCTCATCTTTAGATAAAACAGCATCATTTTTTTCTAAAAGTGACCCACATGGAATTGGTTCAAGTATTCTAACTTCATCAACTTTTAAAGTTTTTAAAAATTTATTCAACTCAAATATTTCACCGCTACTTAGCATTTCTCTCGTACATACTGTCTGAGCCATAGTATAAAGCCCTGCATTTTTGCAATTTTTTATAGCCTCAATCGCTATCTTATAAGCGCCTTTATACCCTCTTTTTTCATCATGAGTAGCCTCTTTTATATTGTCTACGCTTATACCAACACCAAAAAGTCCTGCTTTTTTTAACGCTTTTGCTTTTTCAAGAGTAAGTCCAAAGCCATTAGTAAATAAATAACTTGTACTTCTCTCATCTACATAGCTAATTATCTCTTCCAAATCTTTTCTAAGAAGTGGCTCTCCACCAGTAAGCCCTATTATTCCAACACCTAATTCTTGAAGATTACTCACAATCCTTTTCATATCTTTAGTAGATAACTCTTCTTTATAATTATCTTCACCTTTAATAAATCTTTTAGCACTACAATGCCAACACTTATACATGCATCTTCCCGTTATTGCTACATATGTAGAAATTGGTGCACTTCTTTTTCCATTACAATGATTCTCAAAAAATTCACTACCATCCCCAGGGACTGCCATTACTATGCTATTATAAGCTACTGAATTTAAAGGTGGTAAAAATGAATTTACAACAAAATTCCCTTCATGTATAACGATCCTATCATTTTTTATAATATTCATTCCACATTTCATCATATTCGTAAGTTTATAATTTTGGTTTACTTTAAACTTCTTATGGATAGAGTAACAATTCTTTAACGCATCCTTATTTAGCCCCATTTTCATTATAATACCTATGTTACTTTTCATTTCTATATGTCCCCCAAACAAATTTATGTGTAATACTGCTTATATTTTTCTTTTTAAAAAGTTCTGCCATAGTTTTTTGAACATCCTTATCTTCCATATCAACCATAATATCAAATCCTGCTAGTGCCCCAGTAGATGTAACCCAATTAACTAATTCATCAGTACTTTTAAATTCAAATCTATGACCCCCACTTTTAGAATGTATCCTATTTAGTTTTTCACTATTAAACCATCTATTAAAACTACTTTCACTTATTGGATTAGGTAATTCTAGCATTATTTTTTCTACCTTTTCACTATGATTCATTATAATTCTTGGATATATTTTTCTTACTTCTGAAAGAGTAGATTTTAAGTTAACTATTACAGCTAAACTTCCATTTTTCTTTAGTACCCTTGAAATTTCTTTGATAATCTTATGTGGGTCTTGATACTTAATTGCCCAAGCACAAACAACTATATCAAAAGAATCTTCCTTACAACTACTCAAATAACTTAGCATATCATTTTCAATAAACTCACCATTAAACTTACTTTTCCTAGCCTCATTAAGCATTCCCCTTGAAATATCCACTAAAGTAAACTTTGAAACATTTAACTTTCCATTTATGTAATTACTATTAAACCCTGTTCCACAAGCTAAATCTAATACTCTTATTTCTTTGCTACTCCCATTATATTTAGTGATTAAATTATCTAACATTTCCTCATTATAATTATGCATCTCATTTAAAAATGAATTATTATAATTGCTACTTACTTTAGTATATGAATTTGAAATATCAATTAAATCCACATATTTTCTACTGCAAAATAACTTTGTCACCTTAAACAAACTCTTTAAACTTTTCATATAGCCCCCATTAATCTCTTATATCATTTATTTTTAGCTAAATAAATGAACTCATAAGCTGTGACATTTATCAATTTTTCATATTTAAAGTACTCTCTTCCAAACTCTTTAAGTTCCGCTCTCGTAAGCATCTCAATTTTTTCAAAACACGCTTTCTCAAACATAGCTATAAACTTTGATATAATATGTCTTCTATCAAATTCACATATTAATATCTTTCCATCTTTTCTAAGAAGTCTTTTACATTCTTCTAAAGTTTCTTTCTTGCTCATAATATGATGAAAGACATCCCTCATTATGATAATATCTATACTACTATCCTCTAGTGATACCTTATTGGAATATTCATTTAGAATATGAACTTTATTGTTTTTCTCTTTAGCTATACTCGTCATATTTTCCTCTGGGTCTACTATTACTACATTTGCCCCTAAATCTATTAATTTACTTGCAAGAGTGCCTGTTCCACCACCAATATCTACTATCCTTTTATTTGATATATCCCCTAAAGATTTGATGATTTTTTCATTTTTATCTAGCTTGAATAGTCTCATAAAGCCATCATATTGTTTAGAATAATATTTAAATAAATAGCTCATATATTCTCCTATTAATCTATCTTCATCTCAAATATTAAATCAAAAGTCTTTGTTTTACCTTCCCCTGTTTGATATTCTGGAATTGCTGCTACAAATCTCCAACCTTCCTTAGCTAACTCATCAATTATTTTTCTATGGTCTGGGTTAAAGAAAAAAGTTCCACCTGTTGCTCTTTCATATCTATATTTATACATATTCATCTACCTCCTGCATACTTTATATCAATTTCACCTCACTTAATTTTACCAAAAAAAGGATATGTGTAAATGTTTTAATTATTAAGATTTTCTTATATATCCTTTAATTATTATAAGATTCACCTTTTCCTCTTTTATAAATTAATATATTTATAAAACTAATAAAATAAAACACTTTGGTTGTTCATATATCATTTATCAAATTCTTATAATATATAAGCAACAATTTTCCGATAGTATTATTACCCTTTTAATATTTCCCTTTACTAGATATTTATCAAATATTTTGATACTATCAGATAGCTTAAATCACAAGGAGAAAAATGCTTAATTTAAACAAAGAAAATTTAACAAAACGAAATATTCTTATTATAGGAATACATACTCTTATACCAGTACTGCTTTTTATAAATATTTTAGGAACTATGCAGTACTCTGTGAAGATAACAAATATATCTAGTTTCTTTATTGTCATTGCATATATTACTAGTCTTTTTATTAATTTTAAGAAAGCTCTAAAAACTAATATTATATGTGATGTCCTAACTGCATTTGCAATATTATTCAATGCAATAGGCTTATTCTCACTAACTAGTTTTTGTATATTTATATCAACAGCATTAATATTACTTAATCTATGTCTAGTATTAAATCATTTAGGACTTATAAATCCTAAAAATAAAATAGCTATTATAATTTTTATAATTTTAGTAATTTTAACAACAATTATAGCCCATTTTTCATTTAAAGTAAGAACTTCTAATAATGAAAAATATAAAGCATCTATAAAAGTACAAAATGAAACTGTAATACCTAATGTTGTAAATATCAAACCTGCTCCTAAGCCAAAAACCGAGGTATTACCAAAGCCAAAGCCTATTGCTAAATCTACTCTAGTACCAGTTAAGGCAGTTGCCACTGTGACTACAAGTAGTTCATCAAAACCTACTGATACAAGCAGTTCTAGTAATACAAGCTCAAGTAAATCTACTGCTCCAGTTTCAAATGCACAAACAAATAACTCAGATAGTTCACCATCTAATGCATCAAGTAATACTGATTCTTCTAATAACAGTTCAGCTACTACTTCTGATAGTAATAATAGTGATTCTAATAATTCTGCTACTACCTCTGACTCTACACCTAGTAATGATAGTTCAGGTAGTAACAGTTCAAGTAACTCTGATAGTTCTAACAATGGTGGCGGACCATCAAATTATTCTAGCAGTTCTGATTCTTCTAGTGATAGTACAAGTTCTGAAAGTGCTGCTGCAAACGCAGGGTATGAATCAGAAAATGTTGGTAATGGCTATGGAATCATAAAACAGCTTGGGAGCGGTTATCTTGAAGCAAGACTTCATAGTGCACCAAGTTCACACTCTAGTTATAGTGAGGATTTATCTGGTGGAACTAAAGTTAAAATACTTAATGAAAACTCATATTATTATGACTATGTACAAGCACCTGACGGTTCTAGAGGATATGTCTTTGATCACTATATAACTCAAAATTAATCAATAAATACAGCAAGATTTAAGCAAAACTTAGATAAGCCTCTACTTTTTTTTGTAGAAGCTTATTTTTTATATAATTATATCTATAAAAACTCAGAAATCTCTAAAGTATCAGAAAATATTAAGAATTTTAGTTATGTTTTCTTAATATTCACCTAGTATAATTGATTTATAACTACGCTTATATAAAAATAATTTTCAAAATATGGAGGGTAACTGATGAAATCTAAAATTTTAAATGGAAATATCTTTATTTTAAGTCTTACCTGCTTATTAATATCACTAAAACTATTTTGGAATATGGGAATTTATGTTGATGAATTTAATACTTCTCCTGATATTATTTTTGGTGGAGAGTTACCACTTCTTATGTACTGGCTAAGACTTGGTGCTTTAACATTATTATGTGCTTTATCTGGTGTTAACTTATTTAAAAAATAATATTTTCAAAAACATCAATGAAAAGCCACTGCAAGATTTATAAAAACTTGCAGTGGCTTTCTTTCCTTGGTGGTTTATATTGATTAATATATCTCAACATAATATTTTATAGTTTCCCTTACAGATTACGACCTCTTCTGATAAACCATTCCAATATGAGGAATATCATCTTCTAAATAAGAATCTGTAACTTGTTTAAAGCCAACACCTTCGTAGAACTTTTTAATATATTCTTGTGCTGAAATTTTTATTTTAGTTTCTCCATAGCACTCTTCTATAAAATTTATAGCATCTAACATAAGTTTCTTTGAAATTCCAGTCCCTCTATATTCTTTTAATGTAATTACTCTTCCTATTGATGCTTCATCATATGAAACACCACAAGGTATTGCTCTTACATATGCAACTACTCTTCCTTTATCTTCATAAAACAGATGATGTGACTTCTTGTCCTTATCATCTATATCTTGATATACACAGTTTTGCTCTACTACAAACACCTCTGATCTTGATTTTAATATTTCATATATTTCACTACCTGTTAATTCATCAAACTTCTTTATTTTAAATTCCATAACAATCGCCCCTTAAACTTTTCTCATAAATATATAAGTCATATTATATATTTTGCTACCCAATTTTACAATCTAAACCAACTTAAAGCTGATTCTTCATAACAATTAATAATTAATACTTTTTAGCTTTTAAGAGAATATAAAGCCCTTAGATTGTACATTGCAACCTAGGGGCTTTTCTATAACTTTATAATTTTTCTATTACATATCTAAAAGATTCATCCTTTAAAACTTTTACACATTTCATTTTCTTGTAAAACCTTTTGCTTTTTGCTTTCTCTAAATATTAGAATTCCACTAAATATTCCTGATAGTCCATTTGATAGTGGAAGTACTATCCAGATTCCCATAAGTCCTAAATGGAATGTATATGGCAGTAAATATAAAAATGGCATAAAGAAGAATACTCTTCTAAATAATGATAGAATAAGTGACTCTTTAGCTTTACCAATTGCTCTATAATATGAAATAGTCATAAAATATACACCAAGAAAAGGTGTTGCAAGTAAAGCTATTATAAGTATCTTTGCTGCATAATCTATCATGCTTACTTTATTACTAAACATATATATTAGATCTTTTGAGAAGATTATCATTATAATAGTTGCAAAGATTGTAAATACTGTTGTATAAATCATTCCCCATTTAACAGCTTGTCTTACTCTTTCTGAATTTTTTGCACCATAGTTAAATCCTATAATCGGCTGGCATCCCCTTGAAAATCCAGCAACTGATATTTGAACAAATGATGTAAGCTTATAAACTACACCATAAACTGCTATAACATAGTTTCCACCAAGTGCAAATAAATCTCTATTTAAAAGCATAATAGCAATACTCCCTGCAAACTGATTCACAAATGTTGAAAATCCAATAGGGATAGCTTTTCTTAAAAGCTTAAAATTATATTTTATATACTGCATTTTAATCTTAAGAAATGATTTAAATTTAAAGTAGTATAAAACATATAAAAAGTTTATAAACTTAGAAATAGTAGTTGCAAGACCTGCCCCTAAAACTCCCCATTTTAAAATTACTATAAATAAAATATCTAAAAATACATTTGCAACTATACTAAGCATAGTTCCTCTCATAGAATGATGAGTATCACCTTGTGCTCTCATAACATTGTTAGATGCTATGCAAAATGGATAGAATATTACTCCTATAAACATCATTTTTGCATAAGTTGTAGCATCTGCTATAACATTTGTCTTAGCACCAAAAAGTTCTACTATATCCCTTGTAAATCCAAATCCAACCACTAATAAAATAATTGCTGATGTTCCTACAAAAGCAATTAAAGTTCCAATCGACTTTTCACTAGCTTCATAATTCTTTTTACCGAGTTCTCTTGATATAAACGACCCTATTCCTGCTGCAAAAAGCAATGAAACTGATAAGATTATCATTTGTATAGGAAGATAGATTGAAATTGCTGCAATTCCAATAATACCAACATATCTACCTATAAAAATTGTATCAATTATATTATAAATAACACTAGCAAGTGATGAAATTGCAGACGGTGTACTTATTTTAAGAACAGCCCTTGCTACATTCATATTCGCTAGAATTTCTTTCCTAGACATTTTCGTTTTACTCATTATATAGTTCCTCTTTTGTTAGCTTAATGAGTATAAGTATATTCTATTTAGTTGTTGTATGCAACCTTACTCTTTTATAATCTCATTTTGATTCATGAGTTCAAGTATATGATTTTTAAATTTGATAACTATAACAATTGGTATAATTGTAAGCACTTATAGCTTATGGTAATATTAATAAAAGATATACAACAAAATAATTAAATAAAGTAGAATCTAAAGATAAAGGATTTAGACTATTTAACAAAGCAGAATTTAATAGGAAGAAATGTTTTATATTCGGGAGACGAGCAACTGGATATTTTGATATAAGTGCTTTATCAAAAGAAATTATTCATAGAAGTGCAAGTTTTAAAAAGCTAAAACTAATAAGTATAAGAAAAAGTTTATTAACAGAAAGGAGGATAGAGCAAGGATTGGAATAGTTATCGTTTAGCTAAAGCTACAAGCAATTCCTCCCCCACCTACTACGTTGAGGTGGGAGTATCCTTGCGATTTTCAGATGAAAAGATGTATAATGATATTCCCAAAGTTTGAGAATATTGAAATAATAAATGAAATTAGAGAAAAATATGACCCAGCAGCAAAGTTTGTAGCTCCACATGTAACTTTAGTTTTTCCATTTGAGAGTGATATAGAAACTGAAGATTTAAAAAAGCATGTACTTGCTAGCGTTAAAGGTATAAAACCATTCAAAATAAGCATTCAAGGAGTTGCTTCAAAAGAATCTTTTGGTAATTATATATTTATGAAAGTTCTTGATGGTATTCCTCAACTAACTAAATTGCATGAAAATTTATATACAGGGATTTTAGAAGATTTTCTCCCATCATGGCTTGATAATGTAAAGTTCTTACCTCATATGACAGTAGGGAACTTAACTTCTAAAAAAGAAGTTTATGAAGCTATTGATGAACTAAAAGATATTCAAAACTGCTTTGAAACTAGTGTTAATGAGGTAGCTGTTGAAATTATAGAAGCTGATAGTACTGCTACAATAGAATTTACTGCAAAACTTAATTAGCATGATTAAATTTATTAGTTTAGTTGAAGTAAATTAAATTTACACCATTGTCAAAAAATAATATGGTATAATCATATAGACAAAAAGTAGGAGTTGATATTATGGCCACTAAGAAGAATAAAAGAGGAGAACATAGTACAGTTGTTAGAGTTGTTTGCTTTATTGCAGCACTTGGTATGATAATTATGTTTGCCGCAGGAGCTTTTGCAGCTTTCTAAGCTATTAAAATTTTATTATTTTAGACAAGCCCATATATTTAAATAGCTTTTTCTAAAATATTTATAAAAACTCAAGAGCATCAACAATATCATTTGTTGATGCTCTTGAGTTTTTGTTATTTACCTATTCCACTACACTCTTCTACCTTTGGTATGTTAAATAAAAAAACTCCCTATAATTAGAAGCACTAGCTATTAGCTAAAATTATTTAGGAGCCTCTAGTATGAATTTATTATTTGATAATCTTCTAAGTTCTAAATCTATAATCTTAATTGAATACATATATACTTTTGCCATTTTAGAATCACCATAACAGCAATATTTTCTTCTAATTCTGTTGTTTAGTCTAAGTAGCTTCTCTACATCATTTTCACCAGTAACACTAAACCCCAAACTTTTTAATAGCCTTAATGCTTCATTCCATCCCTCAGGTTTACAATAGGACTCGGAATAAAATTCTTTTTTTCTTTCTGCAAAAAATTTATCCATAAAACTTTCATACATAATTACTTCCTCCTCCTCTATTTCCCCTTAGCATACATTTATATACATATTTTAACATTTTAATTTATGAAGTTCAAATAATTATGTTATTTATTGCAAAAAAATATTCAAGTTATTGAATTTAGTAATCAATAACTTGAATATATCTTTTATCATACTTTATTTTTGTATTTATTCGACAGTATCTAATCTTCTTTGATTTTTCAAAATATATATACTAGATACGATACCTATTAAAGCTATAACTAGCCAACCCCCTATTTGTAAATTTCTAGCCTGCATAGTTCCTGCAAATAAATCTAGTGAAAAGAAAGCCATCATAAATATAGAACCTACTGCAATAATATTAAATCCAAGTACTGCTATATATGTGTTTGCCTTTATGCTTATAAACATTGATATTCCTGCTACTGCAAATGCTACAATATATCCAAAGAACCCTATTAAAATAATATGTTGTCCAACAGTCAAATCAACTGCTCTAATAAATCCTCCCATAAGCTCAGAATTTATAGAACAATTCCAAAATCTAAATGCACCTGTTGTTGAATATAATGCTCCAATTATTAAAATTTCTACTGTTGTAATAATAGTTGCTGCTACAAATTCTGCTATAAGTTTACTTTTGAATATTTTTCTGCCTATTTTAGATCCATGTTGAAGATAGTTAACCTTATTATTTTTATCGCTTATAAATATTGGTGCTATTATCAAAAATATCGTTAAGGCTACTATCCCAAATAGTCCAATCCCTAGACTTTCTGTATTTCTCAAGAAAAAATATGGTATAGGTGTTTTAGTGTCTTCCCTAAGTCTAACTTCTTTAATTCTCTCTATATCTTTTATTGTGCTGTTAGTATAATAATTTTGAATTTCATCTATCTCTACACGTTTATTGTAATTCTCTATCAAAAGATTTCTACTTTCATAAGCTAGTATATCTTCATTAGATTCAATTTCCCTAATTAAATCTCTAATTTTTTCATTTGAAAAATCTGATTCTTCCATAAACACTTGAAATTCTTCAAGATTAGTAACTCCATATTTCTTTAATTCGCCATTATTCTTTATGACATTCTCTGCCTTTTCTTCATATACATTAATGTTCTTTTTGAAATCCTCAAATTCACTTTTATCCATATACGAACCATAATCATCAAGCATCTCATTTGCTAGTGCATAATCTATTTTTTTATAATCTCCACTCGCAAAAAATTCAATATTATGATTTATTGTAAGTGAGTATAAAAGCAATGCTACTACCCCCGCAAGTCCTACTGTTTTTATAGTAAATAATTTCTTCACTTCAAATTTTATTAAATTCATATTCCCCCCTAAATTAAATCCTCTTTTTTATACCTTTTATAACTAAAGATAGCAAGTCCACTTATCAATAAACTATTGATTGTAAGTGTCATAAGTTCATAATGCTCAAATAGCAGCATAGGATGTGCCCCCATAAACCACTTACCTCGCATTCTTGTGATAAGGTTAAATATATTAAACTGTGAGTAAATATATATCATAGAATTCTCATCAATACTTCCTGTAAGCATATGAATAGCTCCAAATATCATAAAGAATATAAAAATACTTTTATAAGAACTTTTGCAAAGAATAGCTATCACAAAACTCATAATTCCAACTATAAAAGCAAGTGCAAACACCATTACAATACAAAGCATAAGATATCCCCTAAAACTCAAATCATTCCACGCAATTAAAGGTGTTCCACCACCTGATATAAGCATAGAGTTTATTGATGTATTCCAAAATGGTGAATAATCATAAGTTATGAAATATGTTATAAGTGTTGGAATTAAAATTATGGCTGGTACCACAATGGATGAAATCAACACTACACACAGCTTATCTTTCTCGGTTTTCCTTCCTCTTTTTGTAGATGCAACTAAAAGGGCTGTCTTATTATCTCTTTCATAATTAATTAAAAATGCTCCTATTAAAACTACTAATATAATAATTTCAAATAAAATTAATCCAAATATTTGATGAAATAAATTTCTATGATATCTAAATTCATTTTCATAGAAAAATAATTCTTTATATGTTCCACTTTTTCTAATCTCATCTAATCTTTCACCAAAGTTACTATAATTTTTTCTAACTAACTCTTCTACTTTTCCTGTTAAGTTAAGTAACTCAACTGTATTATCTGCTAGCTTATTACTATCTACATTTTTATAGACTTTATCAAGTTCTATAGCTAAATTTTTATATGTCCCAATATAAAAGTTATATACTATAAATTCATAGTCTTTTTCACTAAATAAATCATTGTACATCACAAGTTTTTTCACTTTTCCATCTTCTAAAAATTCATCTATAGAACTAAATGTTTCTCCATCTTTTTTATCTAGTATTCTGTTAATCTGTGCTAAATTTTGCTCTTCCTCTTTATCTAGATTATCTATAAATTTTTCATCTATAATATAACCAAACTCTTCTCCTATTTTTACTACTGCCTTTTCTTCTTTATCAAAATAATCACTTGTAACTATCAAAAATATATTTAAGCAAACACATATAGTTATAAAAATCCATATAATCTTTGAGGCTAATACTTTTTTAGCCTCTTCTTTTTTTATCCCATACCCCATAGTTTACAGCTCACCTTCTCTATATTCATATAAGAATAAATCTTCAAGATTTGGTGATACTTTTATAAATTCTTCTTTTATATTATCTTCTGCTATAAATCTTAATTTAATGTTTTTCCCCTCTTGCTTTTCAGATAAAATAAGATATTCTCTTCTAAAATCTCTACTTTCACTAAAACTCATTGTCATCTCAAAAACTTTCCCATCTATAAGCTGACATAAAACATCCATCTCATCTTTATATAAAACCTTTTTATCCTTTATCATAATTATCTCATTTGCTATAAACTCAATATCCGAAACTATATGAGTTGAAATTATAACTATCTTATCTCTACTTAAATCACTTAAAAGATTTCTAAACCTTGCACGCTCTTTTGGATCAAGTCCTGCTGTTGGTTCATCTAAAATTAAAATCTTAGGGTCATTTAAAAGTGCTTGTGCTATTCCTACCCTTTGAATCATTCCACCTGAGAACTGTTTCATTTTTTTATCTGCAACATCCTCTAATGCTACAAGCTTTAAAAGTTCTTTAATTCTCTCTTTGGCCTTTCTTTCCTCTATTCCCTTTAAAGCTGCTATATATAATAAAAACTTATTTGGACTATAATTTTTATAATACCCAAACTCTTGTGGCAAATATCCTATAATATCTCTATAATTTTCATCTAAATCAGTTATATTTGTACCCTCATACAAAATCTCACCCTTACTTGGATATATTAAAGTAGTTAACATCTTTATAAGTGTTGTTTTTCCAGCTCCATTAGGTGCTAAAAGTGCATAAACTCCTTTTTCAAACTCTAAATTTATATCATCTAATGCTATAAAGTTCCCATAATCTTTATGAACATTTTTTACTACTAACATCAAACTCCCCCTTTATTCTCTTCCTCTTAACCCCATATATTTTTTTAATGACTTTACATAAACCACTATGCTAATAACAGTAATTATCACATGTAGATAGATAGGCATTTTAAATAAAAACTCATTATATGTTTTAAACATAAACATATTTAAAATAATATTTGCTCCAATCCAAAATACAATAACCCCTGTCTTTGCATATCTTTTTTTAATTCTTGCAATCACAAAAAGTAAAATTGCAGAAAATAAAAATAGTGCTGTAATTGAAGTTGCAACTGCCTTTACAACTAAAATATCCTTGTTACATAGATACATAACAAATATCAAAAGAGTATTAATTAAAACAGCCACAATGCTAAAAATAAACATCCTAATAGCAGTTAAGCTATGTATGTTATATTTACATGTAAGTTCTATATCTATCGCACCTTTTTCTCTTGCATTAAAGAATGAAAAAAGAGATAAAACAATATAAAATATCGGTGAAATTAGAAATATAGGACTATATACATACTCTAAATTTGCATTATTAAAAATTAAAATTAATGAGAACATTATAGAGAAAGTTCCTACAAGCCCCATAAAAAACAGTTCTACTTTGTCATGAAAAACATTCTTCATGCGAAGTTCCTTGAATATAGCTCTAGTACTTTGTGCAAAGCTTAATCTCTTTTTAACAGATACTTCTGTTATTTTTTCTATCTCTGAAAAATCTATATCTAGAACTTCAAAATCATCATCTAAAAAATCAAACTCTTCATCATTTAAATTATCATCTTTCACCATTAGCTCTCCTTTCTATAATCACCTTAATTTTTTTAATAGTTGCATAGTACCTTGTCTTCACTGTCGATTCAGACAGATTAGTAAGAACTGCAATCTCCCTAAAAGAAATATCAGCAAAAACTTTAAGTCTAAAAATCTCCTGTATACCAGATTCCATAGTATTTAAAATCTCCATTATTTCATTTGCATCTTCCTTTAGTAAAAAGCTCTTTTCAATATCAATGTCTGAGTAAAGTTTATACTCCTCAATCTCATCAACTATAGTTTTATACTTATAATACTTAGACCTGTAAAAATCAATAATCTTATTACTCGCTACCTTGTAAATCCAAGTCTTAAAAGAACTCTTTCTCTCATCATAACTATGTATTGACCTTAGCATACTTATAAAAATTTCCTGAGTTAAATCCTTTGAAGTTTCCTTACATTGATTCTGTCTGTATACATATCTATAAACATCTTTGTAATATAATTCTATAAGCTTATTAGCCGAGAGTTTATCACCTTTTTTTACAATACTTTTAATTAACTTTGATTCTTCTATCTGTCCTCACCACCCTTGTCACTTCTTCAATTAAAACATAATAACTTTGTAAAACTTTTGAGTTTATAAAAAGTTGATGATTTCTTAATCTAGAATTTTTAAAATCCAACTTTTTTTCTCTTACATATATTCATTCGAAGGAAAGTTCTAAATAGTTTTAATAATTACTTTATTTTACATTTTGTTAACAACCAACTTTTTAATTATGTAATTTGTATTTTTACAATCTCAGGATATAATATAAATATAAGAATAAAGAGGAGATGATAGGTATGAAATGCTCTGAAGTTAGAGATGTTATGCCTGCCATTATGCTCTATGTCAAAGATAAAAATAAGTATGAAAAATCATTAACTTTTTTCTCTAAAAAAACATTTAACTATAACTCTAAAAGAGGCTATGGAGAAATTGGTTTTATTTATACTAATATGAATGGTAAATATAACTCTATACTAGCTTTTATTCAAAGCAAAGTTCCTAAAGTTTAGAATAACTACAAAAAACTCCCTAGATTGCTATCTAAGGAGTTTAAATTTATTAAATAAAATATTCATTTATAATTTTTTCTTCTCTTTTATGTTCTATGAAGTCACTTCTTTTACCATAAGTAAATGTTATTATATATCCTACATTTGTGTTTTCTAGTAACATATAATCTTGTACCTGTTGTAAAGTTTTTTTAGTGCTATAACCTATATCTCTTTTAAGTTCTATAATAAATCTATCATTTCCATACTGAACAACTAAATCCATTCGTCTCATATCACCCGTTCTAACTTCTCTATAAAAATAGCCTGTTCCATTAATACTAGGTGTTATAAATGCTGAAAATAAAAGCCTTCCATTATCTTCCAAAAACTTACAATTCCCTCTCTCATATGATTTTTTCATAAATCTTTGGAATTCATGTATAACTTTATCCATAGATAGTCTACCATCTAAACTTATATATTTACTTTTTTCATTTAATAAATCTATCTCTGCCGTATCAATCTTTTCTACCATATAATTTAAAATAACCTCTGAAAAAATTATATTACTGATTGTTACATAACCATCCTCATCAGGCTTTATATACCCAAACATACTAGCAAGATTTATAACTGGTATATTTAAATTAAATAGTACCTTTTTATCCTCTAATAAAATCTCTCTAAAGAACTTATATAAGTCCTTATTATTACTTATATTTTTAGATAAATCATCAAATAATGTATTTGTCACTAGTAAAATATTTTTAATCGCCATATTTATCCCAAGCACTCTCCATTCATACTTATCAGATTCATCTATTGTCTTGCATATTAAACTAACTAAATAAGGATACCCCTTAGTAAACTTGTATATTTCTTTTGCAATAGCATCTATCTCTATCTTTTGGTTTGTATCTTTTATATATTCATTTAGCATATTAGCTATATCAGATATTTCAAAATCCATTTCAACATTAAAGTCTACAGCTATATTCCATGGAGAATTGTATCTTATTTCTGTATCATCTTTAAATTTCAGTTTTTTAAATGAATACAGATTATCTTGATAATCTGCATAAGCGAACATAGCCAAATCGCAGATTTGGAATGCCTGCTTAATATCATAAACTCCTGATAATATAACAGATTTGAAAGCAGTTGATTTTTCTATACTTCTTTGAATAAATAAATATCTAAGCATACTTAAAAAGTCTAAAAATACTGCATTGTTAGAAATTTTATCAACTTCATCAATAACTAAAATAATAGATTTTTCACTAGTTATTCTTTGAATGATATTTGATAAATCTAACATATTAGTTGCTTCTCCAACTTCATATCCAAGTTCTTTTGACATCATGCTAATAAACTTTTTACAAAAATCTTTTTCATCATTATCTATAAAACCTAAAACCTGAAAATCAATATTTATCACCTCAAAGCGTGACTTCAAAATATTAACTAACTGATTTAAAGTTGGAGTTTTTCCAAATTGTCTTGGTCTATTTATAACAAAATAACTATCATTTTGTATTAACCTTATGATTTTTTTCAACTTTTCATCTATATTAACCATATAGTGCTTTTCTTTATTACAAGGACCTACAATGTTGAAAGTTTTTTTCTCTATCTGCTCTGAAAAAAACTCTTCAAAATTCAGTGTATTATTCATACCAAATCAACTCCTTTCACAATTTCTTTATTTACTATTCTACCATATTATACTTACCTTTTGATTATAAAAAAACCTTCTTCTTCTGATAACTCTATAAGATAATTTATAAGTTTTGTTGCAACACCTTTTCCTCTACTTTCTTTGTCAACGTATATAGTTAAAACTACAACACCACTATAGACTTGTCTTTCTGATACTTTTCCTAGTGCTGCAAAACCAAGAATTTTTTCATTCTCCTGAAAAATAACTTTAAATCCATCTAAATACTTACTATCCCATACTTCATAACTTGGTACTGTATCTTGAAATGTTGCTTTTTTACTATCTATTCCTTGTTTATAAATTCTAGCTATCTCATTCCAGTCATTTTTGCAAACTTCTCTTATATTAATCATAATTCCCCCCCAAAGTTTTTTCTTAATATTACCATTTTCATATATGCTTTTCAAACTATGCAAACCAAATTATGAAAATACTTCCATATTTTTTTGAAATTACTTGATATAATATAATTATACATACTCAATATAAAAGGAGCTAAACTTAATGAATAAAGAAGAATTTGAAAAGATATGTAGACAGCAATGCTCTAAAGAAATTAAAGAATTAGAAAACTTAATTAAGTCCGGTATTAGTTATGAAGAATTAATAAAAAATGAAAATATAGATAGGTCACTACTTTCTATATGTAATGTACCAAGTAGTTACTTAAACCCAAGAAAAGAGCCACAAAATCTTTCATCAGAAGATTGGGATGCACACATTCCTCAAAGTAACTTTGAATTTTTTGATGGTGTCCCATTTGACTCAACAGGATACTCTCGTGATGCACTATTAATAGCACTTATGACAAATGTAGGGCTTGAGCATCTTGTATCATTGCTACCTAGAGAAAGTAGCGATTCTCTAATTGAACTTCTATCTAAAAATGAAACATCATCTAAAAAAAATATTCAAAAAGAATTTGATGCTACAGTTCAAAGAATTATAAAAGCTAATGACTTAGAAGAACTAACTGATGCTAGAGAAGATTTACTAGACTTAAATGAAAAACTTGAAAATTTATAAATATGCCTAATAACTAATTGAGTAAATATTATGCTTATATCTATAAGTTCAGCTTTAATAGCTAATTATAATGGATTAAAAAATTCAAAAGTTTCTAAATTCAATTTATGTAACGTACTTTTAGTTGGATTATATTTATCAAATATTAATCCTATGATAAGTATTTTTTTAGCTGTTGCTCTTAATCTAGTAATCTATAAAATTTTATATATAGCCATAATCTCCAAAATCTAAGCTTAGAATTAGTTCATTTCAAGACTTCCCTATAAATTATTATCAACTTTAAACGATAAGTGGGTATTAAATTTTATTACAAAAAAACGATCAAATAAGCCCCTACTATAAATCAATTTATAGTAGGGACTTGCTTTCTCTTTTAAATTTACTTTCTTAGTTCTTTAACTTCTGCAATTGATAGCCCTGTTTTCAGTGCTATTATATCATCCTCTAAAACATCAAGAAGATTTTTAGCAATTTCAATAGCCTTCAATCGTTCCCCCTTTTCAAATCCCTGCTCTAATCCCTGCTCTAATCCTTTTTCCAACCCTTTTTCTAACCCTTTTTCTAAGCCTTGCTCTAAGCCTTTTTTCAGCTCTGCTTCTTTCATTTCTTTAATCATAAATGCATTATTTGCTACCATACTAAATACCTCCTCTTTCTTAGATTCTAGTAATTTTATTGCTGTATCTTTTATTTCATCTTCTGTTGTATTTTTAATCCAATGTTTGATTTGTTTTAATTGTTCATCAGTTAGCCCATCAAAGAATAATGCTACTGATGCAACTCTCTTTAAAAACTCTTCTGGATCTATTTTTTGATCTAATAAAAATATTGCTGATGTAGCATTTTTATTTTCTATTAGTTCTTCCTTTGTAAATCCATTATTTATATCAAAAATATCATATGAGAAATTTAAAATTCCATCATGAAATTTTTCTTCTTTATAGAACATCTTTCTTAATTCATTTGGTGCATCCCATACTTGTTTTCCATTATATAAGACAATTGGTATTACTGCTGGAATTTTTACACTCTTATCGTATTTATTATGCTTTGCATTTTTAGAATGTTCTCTTAAAATTTCACAAATGTAAAATAATAATCTAAGTGGCATTGTATAATCAACCTTTGACTGAAATTCTAGAAGAATGTAAAATATAGCCTCTTTATCTCCAATTTTAGCTTTATAAACAATATCACTCTCGGACTCTTCATAATCAGATGCGACATATGACTTATTTACAAGTTCTAAATCTTCTGCTTTTAAATCTTGCATAAATTCTTTTTTCACGAAGTTTTTAAATAAGTCAATTGCTATCTTAAATGAGAATCCAAATCTTTGATTTGGCTCTTCGAATTTACTCAGCGAAACGAAGTGAGTCGAGCAAATTCTTAGAATAGAGGTCCTTATAACTCTTATCATGTATATGATACATATCTTTTTTAACTTTTTTACTCATTTTACTACCTACTTTACATTATGTTTTTTCTTTTGTATTATTGCCATCTATTCTTATCTTTATTATACCAATTTTTTATCTTCTATTAAACAAATTGTTTCCCAAATCAAATGACCTATTTTTATCCTTATTTACACATTTTTAATTTAGTGCACAACAAATGCTAAAGTCATCATAAACATTAGCCTTTCTAATCTCTCTGTAAATATATTTCTAATTTATTTATTTAAAAATCACCTTTATAACTTCACTTGCAAATCTATTTCCTAATTATATAGAAAACTCTAAATTCCCCTCTTCATCAAAAGTCATTCTATAAATTACAAATCTATCTCTACCATCACTCTCAAAAGCCTTAAGTCTCACTTCTTTTACTAATGAAAATACAGTGTACTGCTCTAAGAAAAATATATAATCATCTGATGGATAAAAAATTATAAGCTCTATATCTCTTTTAAATTCATATACAGAACCCAAAATATTATCTAAAACTTTCATAAATATCTCTACTGAAAATGGATTAAAGAAATAAAACTTATTATCCTTTTCCCTAATTTCATACTTCTGTGCAAAAGTACAAACAAAGTTAACCTTATCTTCACATGCCTTATGCTTCTCTATGTAATCTTTCTTATTGCTAAGTGCTTGTTTATAAAAATACTTATTCATCTCAATCCCTGTAACCTCGCAGTTAAATAGATAATTTAAATAAAAATTAAGTCTTCCCTTACCACACCCAAAATCTATAACACTATCACTCTCTGTAAGCTTATACTCTTTAAATAAATCATTTAACCAGTCATAGTTTGTAGGCTCATATCTATTATAGTGGATTGATGTTTCTTCTAAATCTTGCTTACCTGCTGTTTTTATATTAAGCAAATTCTCATAATATTGTTCTTTCATTCTCTCTTTTCCTTTTGTATATATTTATGTCACCTTAATTGGCGCCTCACGATATTATAACATTTTAAACATGAAAAAATCCCACTCAAAAATTCAAGTGGGATTTTACTCTTTTTAAAGTTTTACTTCTTTAAGAGTTTTAATTTCTAAACTATTCTTTAAAGAATCAACAGCTCCTATTATCTCTTTAAAATGTTTAGTATTCATATGTTCTTTTAAGCCTTCTAGACTTTCCCAAACTTCTATAAAAGTAAAAATATTATCTTCCATAACATCTCTGTTTAAATTATATGAAACATTCACTGCTTCTTTTCTACTTTCCTCAACAAGTCTTTTTGCATGAACTAAAAACTCATCTACCTTATCTTTTTTAACATCAAATTTGGCTATTACTGATATCATACTATATTCACCTCACTCTATTATTAATTATACTTTACTATACAAATTTAATTATACACTTATCCTCAATAAACATTAAAATATTTATCACTCACTATATATTATACTTAAATTTGTATATTTTTCTTACCTTTGAAACTCATAAGATAAACAACTCCAACCACTGTAAGAATAAACCCTATGCTAATGGCTCTTGTAGCTAATGCTATTAAAATCATTACTGCTAAAATAGATTTTATAAATCTTATAGGCAATTTCAAAAAGAAGTACCTAACCTTGCGACTTTCAAATCTGGACATAACAAAATTATCATATTTTTTTAAACTAAAAATTTTCATAATAAAATCATCTCCTTTATAGCTTTAGTATACTTTTTATGTCACAGTAAATTGTTACAAAATAAATATTTTATGCTACTCCTAGTATTATGAGTTTATATTGCCATATTACAACTATATACTTTATATAAATTCTAAAAAAAATCATTACTAAAATAGGAGATTTTCAAAATGGATAAACCCACAAATGACTTAAACTTCAAAAAAATATTTGCACTTGCATTTAGTTCACTTATAATTTTCATCATTGGGATTGTAATAATTCATAGCGTAATGAGTTTAACTAATATAGTAATTGAATATGTAGCTGTCCTTATAGCATTAATTTGTGTTGTGACAATAGTTATATTTGTTTTTACTTTTATCATTGGACTAATTACTCTTTTTGACAAAAAAACTTTAAACTAATTATATTAGCATTTCTCTAACTAGATATATTTATATCCTCTTGTGTAGTTGATGCAACAAACTTTGACTTCGCGAAAAAAATGTTTTGTTAAGCTTGTCAGCTTTCTTTGTTTTATAAGACAATTTTTGTTTTGAGACATTATTTTTCTCACAAAACTTTTTTAGAGTACCTTTAACTTTCTAGAATTTCACCCTGATTTATTTTTTTCAAATAAAAAAACACCCTTTCTCAAATTATTTATTTCAATAATATCAAGTCGGGGTGTCCATTTCTAGGTAGCTATTTTTTTACTTACCACCTTTTCTATTTAATTTAGGAATTTACTGATTTATATGCTTGATTAAAATCTCCTTTTTGACAATATTCATAAAATGATTTCCAAAAAGCCATTCTTTCAGGATTTTTCAAATTCTTATTTTGAAGATTTGCAAGGTCTATTTGTCTATTTATTATATCATCCATTGGTGCTGCTTTGCAGTTTTTCATCATATCATACATAACCATAAATGTAGTTGTTCTTCCTTCACCTTCTTTGCAATGGAAGTGTAGCCAAGTATCTTTTGAAAGATCTTTTACAGAATTAACAAAAAAGTTAACCATATCATCTGTTGGAAGCTTTGTATCTGTTACAGTTACTCTTAAATAGTCATTTTTATTATCTTTTATCAAAGTTTCCTCATTGATAACAATTTTAGGAGTTATATTTATTGCTCCTATCGTTAAAGGAACTCCTATTTTAATATTTGCTAATTGAGAGTTATTTAAAGCTATAACCTCACTACGGCTAAGTCCCATATTAGCTTCATCCCCATTGCCTTCCCAACTTATAGGAAGTCCATTTATAAAGCCATGTGATTCTTCTCTTAAATCAACAAATAATAATTTCATATCTGTTGGAAGCTCTTTTTTCATAAGTAAAAGATTAATAGCGGAATATTGTTCACTCCCAGAAATATTAAGAGTGCTAAGACCTGTAATATTTAAATTATTAGGATTAGCAAATGTACTATTAGTTTTTCTAAAATTACTAGGAAATTTATTATGATTATAATGGTCAAAAACTAATTTTTGCTCACTTGCAGGAACACTACATGCATTAGTGGTTGAATAAGCACTACGTGCATTAGCAGTTGAGTAAGCTGGTATAAATAAAGCTACACCTAAAAGCAAAAGCATTGCTACTGATAAATGTTTTAAAAAATTTTTCTTAAATAAATTCAAAAAATCACCTCTTTCTAACATATAGCATTCTCTAAAATCGATAAATTTATACGATTAAAGTATCATACTTTTCTATGTCAAAAAAATTCTTGGTAAAATTTATTCTAGTTGTTATTTTTATGATTTTGTAACATTCTATCTATTGATTCCATTACTACCTCTTGTAGTTTTTCTGGTTTATTTATTTTTACAAATTCTCGCATTGTCAGTATCCATGATACTATTGAGTGTTCACCTTTCATTCTTGCCTTAAATAATATTTTACCATTCTCTAGTTCTATTATTTCCTGATTCTCTACCCATATTCTTTCTTTTATACTATTTGCCATAGGTGGACTTATTTCAAGTTCTAAATCATATTCTTCAAGACCAAATACACCTAGCCCATTAGTTTTCATATTTTCTAGTATACTTTCAATATCTACTGTTCTTTCAAATTTAAAACTTGTAACTATACAATCTTTAATTCTTATAAACTTAAAGAATCTTATATCATTTTTTTCTAAACAGTTTGCTATAAGATATGATTCGCCTCTATAAATAAAATACTTATACGGCTCTACTCTTCTTCTTGATACTTTATTTTTATTGTCTGTATATTCAATAATAATTACAACTCTATCTAATATAGCTTGATATATTTTAAGTTCTACATCCTCATTATACATTCCTTTATTTCTTCTTGAATAAGGAATTATATCAGCACTACTTGTATTTTCATTATTTAAAATAGAAAAGTTTATTTTATCTACAACTTTTTTAAGCTTTTCATTTTCATCTTCTGAATATTCAAGTTTATTAACTAACATCTTTAAGTCTAAAACTTCTGTTTCAGTAAGCACAGCTTTAAAAGGAAAATAAGTATCAACAAGTTTATAGCCACCATGCGGGCCTCTTATCGATTCTATTTCAAAAATCTCATCTAGTGCTTTTTTATATACTATTACTTCTTTTGGGTTTACCTCAAGTTTTTCTGCTACTTCCTTCCTTGATATAAGCCTCCCACTTTTAAGCATAAACATCATTCTAACAATATTATTTATTTTACTCATAATACAACTACTCCTATACCACTATAAGAAATTATCAAAAACCTCTTCTTTTTTAGTCCTTATAAAACCCATTTCTCCGTACTCACATTCAACAACTGGTATTTTTTCAAATTTATTAATTTCAAGTTCCTTTTTTAAAGCTGATTTTCCTAAATAATCTAAATCATATTGCCCAACCGAAACTGTAAATTTCTTAATCTCATCAATCAAACTAACCTGCTCTAACTTCTCAATTTTCTTGCTGCCTAACTTTTCAACCATATCATCAATTATTGATTTATTTTCCTCATAAATACAATATGGCATAATATCAAACGATACAATATTCCTAAGCTTCGCATCCTTTTTATCAAGTTCATATGGCATAATCTTCTCTATCCAACTTGAAAAATTAATATACTCCTCCCAGTATTTACTTCCTTTAATATTTTCAGTAGTTAATGTTCTATCTATAATAGCTATTTTCTCATGTTCTGATAAAACTCCATCAATATTTTGCATTGCATTTTTTGATAAATAATATATCTGACTATCAATAAATCCTTTATCTCCATTAGTTAAAATATTTTTATCTACCTCAAGGAATACATAGCAATTATAATTATCTACTGCCTTTACTCCCTTTCTATTACATCTTCCAAACCTTTGGAATAATCCATTTATGTCAGAAAGCTCTGTAAATAAATAATCAAAATCGATGTCAAGGCTTGCCTCAACTATTTGAGTAGAAATCCAAATACCAGAACCTATATTTTCAGTTTCTCCAAACTTTAATATTTCGTCTTCCTTTTTAGCTCTATCTTTTTTTATAAACTTACTATGGAAAATATTTAAATTATCTATATTTTTCTCTTTAAGGTCATTATAAATTTCCTGTGCTTTTTTTATAGTATTACATACCACAAGTATCTTATTTGCACTTCCATTTTCTTTGTTTTCCATATATTTTTCATATATCAAACTACTATCTATCTTAGAGTCATATGTTTTTATGTTATGTCTTTCTAAGTCATTAACAAAAGTCCCCTCTTCAAACTCAAATTTATTATCCTTACCAATCAACAAATCTTTTATAAAAGGTGCAAGTGTAGCTGTAAGTATTGCTACCTTTCCACCAACATTAATTATATTTTTCACTCCATAAATTAAATAGGCAAGTAAGTCTGCACTATACATTTGTATTTCATCAATAACTACTTTTGAATAAGATAATGTTGCAACTTTCATCTCATATCCCTTAGCTCTTAAAACAAAATCAAAAATTTGATCAAGTGTTGCTACATTTAGTGGAATTGCAAGTTGTTTTCCCTCTCTTTGATAAGTTAGAACATCTAACTCTCCGTTTTCATTATGAGAATTGTAATATGATAAAGTATCCGAATGAATTAATGCTACCTTATGCTCTACTTGACTATCTATTATTCCATTTGCAATCCTGCTATATATAGCATTTATTGCAGTTTTTAATGGCAATATAAAGAATCCCTTATTATCACCAATCCAATGAAGTCCAGCCTCTGTTTTGCCCATTCCTGTTTGTGCAACAACTATTATATTCTTCTCACTATTTTTCTTGCAAAAATGTTGTAGATTATTCCAATCTGCATTACTATTTTTTTCTTTCCAAGCATTAAGTAGTCCTTTTAAACTTTCATCTAAGAAATCATTTTTATACTCAATTGTAGTTTCACCACTAGCACTAAAGTCACACTTATTTACCAAACCTTTTATCAAAATAGCATTTTTATCAGTACGTATTTCCTTTATTTTTTTAGGTGTACTAAGCTTTAGTTTTTGAGTTTCAAAATCACTTAGTAAATCCTTTATTATTGCTTTAGTCTTATCATTACTAAGAACCTCAAATGGATTGCAATAATAATGATGAAATACTACTGCAAAACATACTCTATAATAATCTTCCTTTGAATCAAACTCTTTTGGGTCTATAAAGTAAAGAGATAGCACATTATGCGCTATCTCCTTCTCCTCATTAAAAGTAGTTTGATGCTCAATTCTATATTGGAACTCTCTATTTGCTTTTCCAAAATCGTGATATTCACAAGCCTTTCTAGTAAGTTCAAACAGCTTTTCATCACAGATATAACCTAAACTTCTCAAGAACTCAAGATTTTTAAGTAACTCATCTGTATGCTCCCTTATAGACTTTGTTGGTTTTGCTTTATAAAGATTTAAATCCAAACTCATCTTACTACCTCCAACTATATAAAATTAACTATATATTTTTTATCATCCTCTATATCAAAATAGATATTCTCTACTTCTTCATCTACTCCATAATTTGAAATATATAAAACTTTTTTCTTATTAAAAATTCTCTTTTTATTTTCAATAACATAATCCTTATTTAAATAATACTTTGTTCCACAACACTCTTTGCTCTCACTAATTCTAGTTGGAACAATGCATTCTTCCTTCACAAGATTAAAATCAACATATGCAGAATTTTTATTTATAACATGCGTAAAGTCTTCTACCTCTGATACTAAACTTACTATCTTAGCCTCTTTTATATCAACAAAGTCCTCACTTCTACCAATAGATTTTAAATTATAAATATTCTTTTCTATATCAAGTAAAGTTTCCTTATCAGCTTTTATATGGAGTATAAGTTCTACATTATTTAAAGTTTCATAATACTTAAGTGATGTTGTAATACTTGCAAATTTAGCATAAGGTTTTACATAATTCTCTTCCTTATAAGTATTAAAATCATCTTTTATCTTCTTCTCTAAAACTTTTAATTCTGCTTCACTTTTTTTAATTTCTACTAAAGCATCTTTATCCTCTTTAAGAGTTTTTTTCTTCTCTGCTAAAGCCTTTTTATCAGCTTTTACTTTATCAAGTTCTTCCTTTATTTTTGTCTTACTCAACATATCTATCTCATCTTTTAAGTCTCGTAATCTTCTATACTCTTCTAATAACTTATCATTATAAGAATGTATAGTGATTCCTTTTCTAAAACTATTTCCTTGTGACTTAACAGCCTTTGCAACCTTATCAAATGCATTAGATAAACTATTAGCATTTCTTAGTTTAACTAATATTCCTCTATCATCCATTACTGAATTTAAAAAGCAATAATCTGTGTATGGTTCTAATGTTAATGCCTCATAACTTCCTTGGATACTAAGTTCCATAGGCTTGTATTCCTTGTATCTACAAGCACTATGAATAGCTCCTATAACAGTTGAAAAAGGTGGAAGTGGATAAGTCATTTTATTAGTTGTAGTTTCTTCCCTCTTATAGTTTGCAGTATTTTGAGTAAGTACAATCCTTAATGCTTCCATACCTTACACACCATAGTATTCATTGACTTTTGTTTCTAATTCTCTAAAGAATTTATTGATACTTAAAGGTGCTAATTTTTCTTTTATCTCACCCTCATTAGCAAGGTTTCCACCCTCTAATAATCCTGCAAAACATCCATTCTCTATTCTATCTTTTAAATCTGCTGTAACTTCTAACTTATTATTATTTATTTTTACTACGTTTTCAAAATAATGAGTTTTTCTGTTTACAATTCCACCAACTATAAATAATGGCTCTGCATTATCTAAATTACCTTTTACTATTAAAGAAAGGTTTTCTATTGCTGCTAAAATAAGATTTACTCTAGCTGCCTTTTCTTCTTTACTAGCCTCTTCTGACTCAAAGTTTTCATCTCTTCCTATCATCTCTAAATCGATAGTTAAACTATAAGCTTTAAGTGACTTATCATACTCATACTGATATGGCATAAGACCAGTTTTCTTAGCATCATTTTGTAAGTTTAAATTATTATTTTTTGCAAAGTTAGTTGCAAGATATAAGTTGTTATGGAATCTATACTCATTTACAAATGGGTCGCAAGCTACTGCATCTGTTAAGTAGAATGAACTATTTCTAACATATGTGCTTTCCATAGTATTCATATATCCACCTTCTAAAGCTCTACAATTAGTCGCATTTAGATCTTTATTGACTACTTTTTGATTAACCTTAGAATCAACTACTGTTTGTAAATCTTCATACATCCCACTTTGAACCATTAGTGCATTCTTAAGACTTTCTCTACTTCTTGTTGCATAAGCTTTTCCATTTCTAAATACCTTTTGAACTGATGATATATTTCCAAGACCCTCACCATAATTTGAAGTTATATTAGCTACTACTGTAACTGTTAATGATTTATTTACCATCTGCATTTCCCCCTTTAATATCTTTATTTTTCTCTTTACTAAGTGCGTTTATAAAAGTATATGCTAAGTTTTTATTTTCCTCAAAGTCCTCAAATAAGTCATATGCAAAATTAAATACAACACCTGAATATGATGATAATTGTAATAATATTTCACAGAATCTATTCTTATCATTAAACGTTACTGCACTTATTAACTTTTGCTTGTAACTATTAAGCTTATTTTCTTCTAAAGCTTTAACAACAGCTTTACCTGATGCATATGCACCCTTCATTTTACTATCCATCTCACTATCCCCTCCATAAATTAATTTATTAACTTCAATTAAACTCTTAATATTGTAACTATAATTATTTACTGACTTTAATAACATCTCAATTATTGAATCTAACTTTCTCTTATTTAAAATAGCCTCTACAATTTCTTTCTCCATAAATCTTGGGTCTTTCCCATCTCTATAAACAAATTGCAGTCCCTTATAATTGTCTATTTTATTAAAGATAGCAATAGCTTCCTTCCTTATATAAAGAGTTTCATAATATGATTTATCTCTGACTTTTACAATAGTCTCAACATCAAAATCAATAAACTCACTAGAATTTTTAAGTTCATTAAATAATGTACTTCTAGGATTCTCACTATTTGCTATAAGTGAATTACTCTTTAATAACTCAGCTATTGAAAAATTATTATTTATAAAAAATGCTTCATAAGATTTTGAAAAAGCAAAGGGGATAAAATCAAATATTATGTCATCTTCAAATACGTACGTACTTGAATCCCAGTTGTATCCTAAACTTTTCCCTTTCTTAGCCATATCAGTACAATAATTTACAATCCTACAAGTTTTATTACTCTCACTAAGCAACAAATTTTCATTTATAAAGTTACAATACAAACTTTTCCCTCTTCTATAAGTTTCCTTTATAAGCTTTAATCTATTTTCTTCAATAAGTTTTAATAGCGCATTTTTACTTTCCTCACTATATGTCAACTTTCCAAAAACTGATTTCATAACAGTATTAGCCTTTAACTTTTCATTAACTAAAGTAGCTTGTTCCTCTGTTATTTCATCACTAACTAGTATAGATTCTGCTACTCTATGATGCATTGCACTTTCAAAAAATCTTTCTACAAATAATAAGTAACGTTTTTCTGTTATCATTTTGCTATTATATTTTAGACAATCATCATCTATTTCATATAAATCTTCTTTTTCCTCTAAACCTTTACTATAAAGAAAATCAAAGTATTTAATAAGTCCTACTATCGCTGCATTGTATCTCCATTCTGATGTTTCAACCATAGAATCAAAAACACCTTCATCTATTAAGGTTTTCATATAACAAACTCCACCTCCTTATTTAAAATATATCAATAGTTCCAAAACCACTTCTTCTTGCTCCAACTCCAAGTTCTTTAAGTAAATTTAAATCCTCTGTATTCCCTAAAAGTTTAAACACACCAGAATAAGCCTTTATATATATAAATCGTTTACCTGTTTTATCCTTAAAACCACCTATCTCCTCTTTAGCAACAACTTTTTTCATATTTAAAGGAATAAATTCAAGTTTTTCATTTAAGCCATACCCTCTATATGATCTAAGTATCAAATCTGCAAAATAGTTAAACTCTATGTTATAAGATTCATCTGTTATATCTAAATCCTTACCATCTTTCCCCTTTAAATAAATTGGTGATAGTGTTTTCATAACAACTTCCCTATCTTCTATCTTTCTATCTTTCTCTATCTTCACACCTGACTTTATAAAATCCCCATGTGTATTAAATCCCATAAATCCATTAAATAAAATCATATTAAGTTTCATATCAGCAGATGAAATTATTATCTTAACATCACCATTCACCTCTATGAAGTCTTGATTTATTTTATAATCTCTAAAGAAAACACTAAATGTAAAAGGCTTTATTTTTTTAGATTTTTTTCCCTCATAGAAAAACATATCTTCAAAATAATCTTTATCATAATCTGAAATTACCTTTTTAATCATGCTTAGGACAAACATCCTATAACCAATTCCAATCTTTTGTTCTTTCATTTTTCCTGTAATAGAAATTTTCATTAACTTCACCTCCTATTCTATTTAATTTAAGTTTTACATATTTTTACTTTTAAAGCAATGTATAGTTTGGAAACTCTTTCTAAATTTATAATAAACTTAAATAGTTACCTATTTAGGGTACAATTATTTATTTTTTAAAATAAATAAAAAAAAATGATATTAAACTTACTGTTAATATCATTTATAAATTCACTATAAAACTATAAAACTATAAAACTAAACAACTTATTTTACTTCATTATTTCAATCAATTCTTCTACTGTATAAGCTGGAACTTTAGATATGTGATTTTCATTAATATTTCTCCAAATATTTTGTTCTAAAAGTTCTTCTAACGCCTCTAATAACTCTTCTCTAATAATCCATAAAAAATTCCCACTCACCTTCTCTTTAGCTCCTAAAAACATAACATGCCAATAACTATTTTTAGTGCTATCATCTTTTTGCTTAGGTGGTTCAATATTCACTGCATTTATTATTCTTTTTGACCATGCAACAACAATACTATTATAAGCACTACCATACTTCCCTTTTTCTTCTGTTAGTTCTTTTGCTGTTGCCATACAATCTTCTTTATTATAAATTCTAATTAACAATTCTTTATTCACTTCAAATGTTATATCTTCATTTTGTAAAATACTTTTCCATTCTTCTTTATTTATATCTACTTTTTCATTATATTCTATTTCATTATATCTCACTCTTCTACCTCCTAAAAACCTATTATCTTTAAATATTCTACATTTTATTGGAAATTCCTTTTAATTCTGAATAAAATATTATTTACATTCCTCATAGTTAATATAAAACATACAAGCTAGAAATGAAATAAAAGATACTGACTACAATTTACATTCCTCATAGTTAAGATAAAACATCTTCTAGCGTAAGTTACCGCACTACCATAAGCCTGATTTACATTCCTCATAGTTAAGATAAAACTCCTAATGAAACAGAATATACAGAATTAAAGACTTAATTTACATTCCTCATAGTTAAGATAAAACGGAACAATTCCTGTTATTACAGTTTCAGGTTCAGGAGGATTTACATTCCTCATAGTTAAGATAAAACCTATTCTTTCAAGTTGTCTTATACTAAGTTGTTTGTAATTTACATTCCTCATAGTTAAGATAAAACGATACAAAAGAAGTTCCGAAAAGAATTCTTTAGTCCAATTTACATTCCTCATAGTTAAGATAAAACCTTTTTCATTCCAACCTAATGTTGTTCTCATTTCCTTATTTACATTCCTCATAGTTAAGATAAAACTGGGGTAAAGGTCCAGGTAAAACATTAACTAATTACACATTTACATTCCTCATAGTTAAGATAAAACCAACTTCAAAATATCCTCTATCAATTCCAACTTGCATATTTACATTCCTCATAGTTAAGATAAAACATAGAAAATCAATAAAATAAATGGGGAGTGTTTAATAATTTACATTCCTCATAGTTAAGATAAAACAGGAAAGTCTTGAAAATCAAATGAATTTAGAAAAACAATTTACATTCCTCATAGTTAAGATAAAACTAATATTTAATCCTAATGCTCTAAAGTATTGATTTTGATTTACATTCCTCATAGTTAAGATAAAACACTGCTACCCAACATGGCCTTAGACTTGTCATAGTAATTTACATTCCTCATAGTTAAGATAAAACAAGCTTCTTTAAAGCCAATCTCTTCTGTAAATGGTTTATTTACATTCCTCATAGTTAAGATAAAACTTTTATACATTCTTCACAAGCTATCAAAGTGAATAATATTTACATTCCTCATAGTTAAGATAAAACATTTCCAATTCTTCTCTTTCTAAGCATCTATTTAAAATTTACATTCCTCATAGTTAAGATAAAACTATCCATATGAATGACGCTGATAAATTTCAATATACTATTTACATTCCTCATAGTTAAGATAAAACTATCCATATGAATGACGCTGATAAATTTCAATATACTATTTACATTCCTCATAGTTAAGATAAAACGCAAAAATAACGTTTGGATATCATGTTTTAGAAGCTAATTTACATTCCTCATAGTTAAGATAAAACTGGCAATTCAACAAAATAGATTTTTAACAGGTTCTAGATTTACATTCCTCATAGTTAAGATAAAACTTTTGTAGTGCGGCGTTTACTGAAATAAGTAACTTTATTTACATTCCTCATAGTTAAGATAAAACGAAATTAAAATACTTCTAGCTGAACTTCATAGAATTGATTTACATTCCTCATAGTTAAGATAAAACACATGCATTACTTTAATTAGAGTGCTTCGTTACTTTCATTTACATTCCTCATAGTTAAGATAAAACGGTAAGAGTATAAGAGAAATAGCAAAAGATTTTAATTGATTTACATTCCTCATAGTTAAGATAAAACCTAACTGTATCGGTGATTTTAGGGTTAAGGCAGGTGTATTTACATTCCTCATAGTTAAGATAAAACTATACGCTTTGTAGGTATATCATCAAATTCACTCACATTTACATTCCTCATAGTTAAGATAAAACTCAACATCATCTAAAAGTATTCTATCTTTAATAACAACATTTACATTCCTCATAGTTAAGATAAAACTTTATTGATACAGCCTATGATGAGTATTTAGATTTGAATTTACATTCCTCATAGTTAAGATAAAACATAATCTTACTACCATTCTTAAATCTAACTTGCATATTTACATTCCTCATAGTTAAGATAAAACTTCAAATAGTTATAGTTGTCTTGATTTTAAACTTTAATTTACATTCCTCATAGTTAAGATAAAACGTTTGCTAGTAAAGCAGCTATGGCAGGAGCCGCAATATTTACATTCCTCATAGTTAAGATAAAACCATTCTTGGTTTCCATCATCAAATATTACTAATCGCAAATTTACATTCCTCATAGTTAAGATAAAACGTAATTCTATAATAGTTTTACCGATAGCAATTGGCTTATTTACATTCCTCATAGTTAAGATAAAACACTCCACAAAATTGTGGAAATTCTTGTTTATTTAAATTTACATTCCTCATAGTTAAGATAAAACCATGAAGTGTATGAAGGTGATGAGTTTGATTATGCTTAATTTACATTCCTCATAGTTAAGATAAAACACTTTTCATTAACTGATAAACAACAAACACACTATATTTACATTCCTCATAGTTAAGATAAAACGAATCCTACTCTTAATTCAGATGCACTTGAATTAATATTTACATTCCTCATAGTTAAGATAAAACTTAGGTGCTCCACCATTAGTTCCATTTTTATTTCCCTTATTTACATTCCTCATAGTTAAGATAAAACATGCTGCAGTAGAGTTCTTAAAAGAGTTGTTTAGAGTATTTACATTCCTCATAGTTAAGATAAAACGTGTCGGACTATCTCTTCACCTTTAACTCAATACTAATTTACATTCCTCATAGTTAAGATAAAACGCAAATAAAGCAAGTTGCCCTTTAGATACTTCTATATTTACATTCCTCATAGTTAAGATAAAACGTAATAATAGAGTTAAAGTATTTCAAAGGATTTAGCTATTTACATTCCTCATAGTTAAGATAAAACTAAAGTTACTGGTAGTTTTGAGGAACAAAGTTTTTGATTTACATTCCTCATAGTTAAGATAAAACGAAGTTAAAAAAGCTATTGATAAATATATAAAATCAATTTACATTCCTCATAGTTAAGATAAAACCAGCAGTGTCATAATAAAGTACACAATAGATATTGCAAATTTACATTCCTCATAGTTAAGATAAAACTGGATGTAGCATTAAAGCTAATAGAAGGATTAATTTATTTACATTCCTCATAGTTAAGATAAAACCAGAAGACTATCAAGTACAGATGATAATAGAAACATTAATTTACATTCCTCATAGTTAAGATAAAACAGATCATGCAATTGAAGAATTGAAAGATATTAAACTATTTACATTCCTCATAGTTAAGATAAAACATCAATTTCCTTGTGATCCATCATGTTCAATATTGTCATTTACATTCCTCATAGTTAAGATAAAACCTAATATAGACATATATAATTTCTCCATCGCATCAACATTTACATTCCTCATAGTTAAGATAAAACGATATGTATTGGGAATATTTGAACATTTTCATCGTCAATTTACATTCCTCATAGTTAAGATAAAACTTGGAATAACATTTAAACCAACATCAGGACAAGCTACATTTACATTCCTCATAGTTAAGATAAAACTTATATTAGCTTCTATATTTCCATTTGCAACTGCGCCATTTACATTCCTCATAGTTAAGATAAAACTAAGACAGATAAAAGAGGATCAAGAAATTGATTTGAATTTACATTCCTCATAGTTAAGATAAAACGTTTATAAAGTTAGGTCTTATGCAGCAACTAGATGAATTTACATTCCTCATAGTTAAGATAAAACTAAAATGCTTGTAGAGTTTAAAGTGCCTGGAGGTTAATTTACATTCCTCATAGTTAAGATAAAACGTTGCTAAAGCAGGAGCTACAATGGCAGGAATAGCATTTACATTCCTCATAGTTAAGATAAAACGTATTATTCTATTTTGTCCAAAGGCATATCTAATTGCATTTACATTCCTCATAGTTAAGATAAAACTTTCCCAACAAACTCATGATATATTTCCTTACTTTGATTTACATTCCTCATAGTTAAGATAAAACGAGCTTAAACTGTTTGTTTCAAAAGCCTCTGCTTTATTTACATTCCTCATAGTTAAGATAAAACTAATTAAAGAACTTGTTGAAAATGCTAATAAACTTAAATTTACATTCCTCATAGTTAAGATAAAACGTATTCGTGCCGTTAGGTGTAGTGTAAGTCTTCATCTCATTTACATTCCTCATAGTTAAGATAAAACACGTTGCTGATGTTTTAAAATGCATTACATCTCTTTCATTTACATTCCTCATAGTTAAGATAAAACATTGATCTTGCAACAACATTATTATCTTGCACTATATATTTACATTCCTCATAGTTAAGATAAAACCTTTCTTTAGTTTCTCTATCAAGCAATGTGTCCTTATTTACATTCCTCATAGTTAAGATAAAACAATTATATTTGCAATAAATATCTTTAAAGTAAGATGTATTTACATTCCTCATAGTTAAGATAAAACGTATTGTATATCTCACTTCCTATAAACTCCTTGTTTATATTTACATTCCTCATAGTTAAGATAAAACGGTGCTTTTTTGGTATAATAAAGTAGAGGTGATTAGAATTTACATTCCTCATAGTTAAGATAAAACGGCTAATAATATTCAATATTGCGGAAATCTATTCGAATTTACATTCCTCATAGTTAAGATAAAACGTTATTTCAGATGGCATGGGAGGGTTTGAGGAGATTTAATTTACATTCCTCATAGTTAAGATAAAACTGTTAGAAGAATTTTTTGACGTAATACAAGCTGCTGTATTTACATTCCTCATAGTTAAGATAAAACGTTTAAGTATCCATGAGCAAAGACTTTGTCAGCCTTAATTTACATTCCTCATAGTTAAGATAAAACATCTTTCTTGTAAGTTTTTACAATCTTGTCTCCAACATTTACATTCCTCATAGTTAAGATAAAACAGACTTTGTTAACTTTGCTCATATAGAATCTAACAAATTTACATTCCTCATAGTTAAGATAAAACTAATTATCTTTTATCATCGAAATAGTTTCGTTATTAAATTTACATTCCTCATAGTTAAGATAAAACTATATTAGCTTCTACATTTCCATTTGCAACTGCGCCATTTACATTCCTCATAGTTAAGATAAAACCTAAATTAGTTGTAAAATTAGTGACAACATATAAATATTTACATTCCTCATAGTTAAGATAAAACAGTTTATTATAAAGAAGGAGATGATTGGAAACATACATTTACATTCCTCATAGTTAAGATAAAACGAGTTCATTTTCAAAGATGGCAAATGCGAGGTAGTTGCATTTACATTCCTCATAGTTAAGATAAAACGGTGGAGCACTTGCTGAGAGATTTAATTTAGCACTTAATTTACATTCCTCATAGTTAAGATAAAACTTTTTTGTTCAAACTCTATCACCTCTTTTAGAGTTATTTACATTCCTCATAGTTAAGATAAAACCAAATTCACTGAAATCACTCATTTGCAAACCCTTCCATTTACATTCCTCATAGTTAAGATAAAACAAATGCTAAAAACATTGTAATACTCATCTTACCTTGATTTACATTCCTCATAGTTAAGATAAAACTTACTCTTTGTATAAAAGTGCAATATTACTTGTATTTATTTACATTCCTCATAGTTAAGATAAAACAGGGAGAGAGATTTATGAAGATTATAGGATTAGATATATTTACATTCCTCATAGTTAAGATAAAACAAGAAAGAAGTTTTTACACTTCTTAATTTTACTCAAATTTACATTCCTCATAGTTAAGATAAAACCAGTAAGTTTAGCATCCCAATTGTCAATTACATCACCCTATTTACATTCCTCATAGTTAAGATAAAACCTATGATATAGAAAGTTACATTGAGTATAACTTAGTTATTTACATTCCTCATAGTTAAGATAAAACAAGGCTATTTCGGACCATTGTAAGGGGGCACTAAAAATTTACATTCCTCATAGTTAAGATAAAACGTAAAGACCGAACTATCTTTCTTTATTATTTCTGCTAATTTACATTCCTCATAGTTAAGATAAAACAATAAGGATTTCAAAACTTTAAGCGACGCAGCTAAGTATTTACATTCCTCATAGTTAAGATAAAACGTATTGTCGTATTCATAAGTATTTTACTATTAACGAATTTACATTCCTCATAGTTAAGATAAAACTGGCAATAGGCGATGCACTTATAGACACTCTTAACTTATTTACATTCCTCATAGTTAAGATAAAACCCAAATCTCTTGTCCTATACCTTTTATACTTCCTTTATTTACATTCCTCATAGTTAAGATAAAACACTTTAAAGATATTTATTGCAAATATAATTATCTAGAATTTACATTCCTCATAGTTAAGATAAAACCTTCTTGTTTTACCGCCTCCGGTATTGTAATTTCACATTTACATTCCTCATAGTTAAGATAAAACATAATGCACCAGCAACTGATATGATGCCAGTAGATGAATTTACATTCCTCATAGTTAAGATAAAACTATTTGATATAGATGATATGTACGCATCAGGGAGCGTATTTACATTCCTCATAGTTAAGATAAAACGTCTTCATACGCAAATGGTTTTGTTGCTTTAGATGCATTTACATTCCTCATAGTTAAGATAAAACTTTATTATCTATAAATGCACATTCAACTATTATAGCATTTACATTCCTCATAGTTAAGATAAAACAAGTATCCAAGTGCAAACATTTTTAAAGAGCAGTTTACATTTACATTCCTCATAGTTAAGATAAAACCCTTTTAATTTAATTAAGTCTGCCGGGCTAACTCCAAATTTACATTCCTCATAGTTAAGATAAAACCAAGAACATTTTCACCTTCTTCATTTTTAGCTATTAAATTTACATTCCTCATAGTTAAGATAAAACATTTATCATTATTAGTATCTATACATTCATGGTCTACATTTACATTCCTCATAGTTAAGATAAAACTTTCAAAACTATACGGGCCAACAGAAAAACCAATCCATATTTACATTCCTCATAGTTAAGATAAAACCCTGAAGAAAGAGAATTGTTAACTTTTCTAAATAAAAAATTTACATTCCTCATAGTTAAGATAAAACATAAAAGAGTGTTTCTATTATTCGCAACTGCAACAAAATTTACATTCCTCATAGTTAAGATAAAACGGAGAACCTAAGACAAGCCTCGGAGATATAATAACATTTACATTCCTCATAGTTAAGATAAAACGCAAGATTTAAGAGATAGATTAGCTAGTGCTGAACTATTTACATTCCTCATAGTTAAGATAAAACACATCTCATAGAATTCAATTTAACCTTATTCCCTTGATTTACATTCCTCATAGTTAAGATAAAACAAACTATATAGATGCAAAACAGTTATCTGTTACTGAATTTACATTCCTCATAGTTAAGATAAAACGCTGTTAGTGATACATCACTAAGTGATACTGTATAATTTACATTCCTCATAGTTAAGATAAAACGAGTAGCATGCTTGAGCAATATTCACTAGAACAGTTCAAATTTACATTCCTCATAGTTAAGATAAAACTATTATCTATAGTAGAAGTAAATTGAACCTCTACTCCATTTACATTCCTCATAGTTAAGATAAAACGGTTTTGCTACTCAATATCAAACTCTGATAAACATATTTACATTCCTCATAGTTAAGATAAAACACTATTTAAATATATATATTTGAAAACTATATAGAGATTTACATTCCTCATAGTTAAGATAAAACTAAATATAAACACATCTACATTTTTAGTTACCTCTTAATTTACATTCCTCATAGTTAAGATAAAACTTTTCTAAAATCTCTATAAGGCTAACTCTAGCTGTTACATTTACATTCCTCATAGTTAAGATAAAACCAAATGCTGCTAAACCAATTACTACACCAACAATAATATTTACATTCCTCATAGTTAAGATAAAACTATAGATGACATTGAAATTAAACATAAATTTAATGTAGATTTACATTCCTCATAGTTAAGATAAAACAAGAAAATCAGCTGGAATATAAAGAAAAGAGAGCTACATTTACATTCCTCATAGTTAAGATAAAACTTGCTGTATCATAAATAGCAGTGTCCATTTCTAAAACATTTACATTCCTCATAGTTAAGATAAAACTTAGGAATTGTGCTAGTTCCTAGGCTCTTTTTTTATTATTTACATTCCTCATAGTTAAGATAAAACCTAATGCATTACTTTAATTAGAGTGCTTCGTTACTTTCATTTACATTCCTCATAGTTAAGATAAAACTTAAATATATCCTCTATAGTTTTATTTTTACTTTCATATTTACATTCCTCATAGTTAAGATAAAACAATTATGTCCGTACACTTATAATAACATATTAATGTAATTTACATTCCTCATAGTTAAGATAAAACAATATATTTCAGAACCCTTCAGATACAGTCATGGCTTATTTACATTCCTCATAGTTAAGATAAAACATTTACGTTGTTGTGATATATATTCTAAAAGTTGTTCATTTACATTCCTCATAGTTAAGATAAAACCCCGAAAAAATGAACACTTTTTCAACCATTTCAAGCCATTTACAAGCACTTTTCCCTGTAAAACTAACTTCTTGTTGCAGTAGACCCCCAATCCATTTTTAAAAACTTCTAAAAAACCACTCTAAACCCTTTATTTATAAGCCTTTAAAGCATTTTCACAAAAAAGGAGGTCTACTGCAAATCATTTAAAAAGCAGTATTTTTCTTCTTATTTTCTATAATTATATCATATTTTAGATAAATAAGTCATCAAAGTTCTTTTCTTTCCCAAGTACATCTTTTTTAATATTTTTGCTATTTTGAACTCTATATACATATATAGAATCCTCTGCTTTTGCTGTACATTTTCCTACTTCACTAAGACATTGTTGTAATTTAGATTCTGTTATTTCACCTTCAAAAACTGAATTTTGAGTCCATGTTAAATACATTTTTAAAAGTTTTCTTACTCTATTTATTCTTTCAATTTTCACATCATAAGTTATTATCACAAACATACTACCACCATGCCTTTAAAGGTTTATATTCCTGACCTTCTATCATAAGTTTTATAAGTTTGTAACATTCAAGTCTTATGAGATATCTATACGATACTTTTCTCTTCAAAATTCTATGTGAAATTGTTGTGTTAAGCTTATTTTCATATTCTCTTATAAATTTCTTTTTCCCCTCTTCATTTAAATAACAAATTTCATGTTCTATATCAAAGTCTTTTGCTGTTAGCATCTTTTTATTCACCATTGAAAATATTATACTATCTATTATAAGTGGTTTGAAAATTTCTGCTATATCAAGACTTAGTGAAAATCTTTTAGTTGATGGCTGATGTAGATAACTTATTGTTGGGTCTAGTTGAGTTTTGTATATTTCACCAAGAACTGTGGTATACATCATACTATTCCCAAATGATATAAGTGCATTTATTGGATCTTTTGGTGGTCTTTTTTCTCTTTTTGTAAATTTAAATTCTTCTGTTAAAAATGAATTCATTGCCTCATAGTATATTTTTCTTCCTCTTCCCTCAGCTCCCATTAGCTCTTCTATCCCAATTGCATTATTAATTGCACTTCTCTCTTTTTCTATTGCATCTATATACCTATCTTCTACTTTATGCCTTCTTAAATTCCTTAATATATGATGATATCCTGAATCTATAAAACACTTAGCCACATATAAACGTTTAGGATAGTCCATATAAACCTCTGATTGTTTAACAAGAATTAACCCTGCTACATTTTTCTTTTTTGAATAATATGTTCCACTATAAAAGCCATAATAATTATATATGCTTATCAAAATGCTATATCTTGAAATATAATTCAGAAACTTAGTGTTTAAGTCTATTTCTCCAAACAAATGTAGTCTTTCTATATCTTCTATTGGTATTCCTTTTTTATTGTTCATTTCATCTTCAAAGTATATTGTATTATCTTTTCTTTTTATCCTTCCATTACTAAATATATAATAATCTCTTCCCATTTCTACACCTCCCCTGCATAGCAAAATTCATAGTAAGCACATTTTTTGCAGATTTTTAACTTTTCAACTACTGGTGGTTTTTCTAACTTTAATAGTTCATCTATCTGTTTTAATGATTCTTCTATTCTTTGTTCATCAGTTTCTGTCAATATAACTTCCTCAACCTTTTTTTCTTTAACATAATTCAAAGTCCCTGTCCTCTTAATCCCAAGCTGCTTTAGATAATATAAATAATATAATAATTGCAATCTATCACTATTTTGCATTTTACTACTTATCTTCACTTCTTTTACTGTTTCATCATCAAAAATATCAAGCTTTATCATATCGTCTATTAATTTTTCTTTATTCTTTGAGCTACTTTTATAAGAATTTTCATGTATTAACTTTCCAAGCGTTACCCTCTCACTTTCTTTTTCCATTGCAATTCCATTTGAAAACAACCATAATTTCCTTTTACATATAAAAAAATAATTAAACTTAACTCCCTGTACTTTAAACCTTTCAAAATCAAAATTCATATGTATCCCTCCCTCTTTAGATACATATTAACCTTAATTACTAACCTATTTTAGACTAATTATTTTTTATTTAAATATTTTAAACTTAATTTTATATAAAATAAAAGCTATACCCACCTTTTCAAATGAATATAGCCTTAAATTTTACTTTGTTATTTCTTTTGTTTTAAGTCTTTTTGCTGGTGATTTTAGAAGTAACATTATTACAAGTGCTACAAACGATACAAATAACATTACCCAAAATGTTGGTTTAAATCCACCCATTATTTCTGCTATAAGTCCACCAAGTATTCCTCCAACTCCAAACCCTTGATATATTATTCCATAATTTTTATTATGATTTTCAGTTCCAAAGTAATCCGCTACTATTGATGGAAAAACTGTTAGATTTCCTCCAAAGGCAAATGCTATGCAAGCTATTGCAACTGTAAATAAAACAGGTGTTATCTTTACAAATAAAATTATTGAGACTGCAAAGAAAATCAAAAAAAATGCAAATGCAGAAACTTTAGTTCTATTAAATTTATCAGATAACCAGCCAAGTAGAATTCTTCCAAGGGTATTAAATATAGCTATGTAAGCTATTGAGTTCCCCGCTTGTGCTGGTGTTAATCCTCCAAATAATATTCCTATATTTTTAGCTGTTCCAATTAAAAATAGTCCACTAAAACATGAAGCAAAAAATGCTATAAATAATAAATATGCCTGTGGTGATTTAAATAATTCACTTCTAGTATATTGTTTGTGTATTAATTTATCTGTTTTAGAAATTTCATTATTCTGATCAACATCAGGTGCTTCTTTGATTAAAAGACCTCCTATAAAAATAAGTGCAAAGGCCATAAGTCCCCAATACATAAATGTTTTCACAACTCCACTACTACTTAAAAGTGCAGAATTTATATACTTAAAAATAAAACTTCCAAGACCATAACATCCTACTGATATTCCTGCTATAAGCCCTTTCTTATTTGGAAACCACTTTATGCAGTTAGACAGTGTTAAAATATATGCTATACCATCAACAAATCCAACTAAAAATCCTGCTGAAATATATAACTGCCAAAGCTCATTAAACCTTGGTGCTGCTATAAGCCCTATTCCAAGTAATACTCCACACCCACAAACAACACCTTTAATTCCAAAAGTATCTTGAAGCTTACCTGCAAATAGTGTCCCTATTGCAAGTGAAAAACTTGTTATTGAAAAACTTAAAACAACCTGTTCAATCCCAAAACCATGCATAGATGCAAGTGGCTTATTAAATAAACTCCATGTGTATAAAGTCCCAAGTCCAATTTGTGCAATCATAGTCCCAAATAGTACTATTAGTTTTTTATTAGAATTCATAACTCTTCCTCCTATAAAATTGATTTATAGGATTAGTCTTTGTATTTTCCTCTTAATTTAACCTAAAAAACTTATGCAAATATACTCATTTTTTTGTGGACCAGCTAATTTTATATAAAAAAATAGCCTTAGACTACTTTTTAGTAATCTAAGACTATCTCTAGTATACTTTTCCTATATAAGATTTCTAATTCTTCTTACAAAAACATCACGAATTTCACTATATTCAAGCAAGCTCTTCTCTAGAACTTCTACATCTATTCCTAAGTTTTTAAGGCTATTACACCATGAATTCTCACCTTGTATAATATCATTTTTAACATGCTTTCCAAGCAACATAAATAAAAGATTTACTCTTAACTCTTTTATTTGTTTTTCTTTAACTACGCTTATAATATATTCAAGATTATTTTCGCTAGCTAGAGTTCCTACTAGTATAGTCCCATCATATAAGTTATTGAGCTTTTGTTCAATGATATTATATTCTTTATTAGAGTACTTATCAGAACCATGCCCTATAAATAAGTTACACATGTTTACATCTACAACTTTTGAGATACTTTTTACCACTTCATCACAAGTAGAATTTAACACTTCACCCTCACCATATATAAGTGGTTCTCCTAGCTTTATACTTTTAAACACATTTTTATATTCCTCTAGCATAATTTCAATTCTTTTATATTCATCACCAAGCATAAAGTATACTGGCTGAATTATAATGTTCTCATATCCCTCTTCTTTGATATCTTCTAAAGTTTCTGATAAATGTTTTATATTTATATCTGCATTTTTCTTTAGCATCATACAAATTCTTTTTAGCATAAAAGAGTTTCTTATTTCAAACTTATCTCTAACTTCATCTCTAACATCATTTTCAAGAGTATATATAGCATTTTCTATTGCAGTTTTATTTGCAGTTCCAAAATGAACTAATAAAATTACAGTTTTCATTTTTGCTCCTTAATAAAATTTAGTTTATTTAAAATATAAGCTTACCTATTTCTTATAAGGCTTATGCTTTAAACCTGCTGAACGCCTCTAGGAATTTATCTATACATTCTTCTGTGTGTTTTACACTTAAGAATATTGATTCATATTGTGATGATGGAATGTTGATTCCCTCGCTCATCATGTGTTCAAAGTATCTATTGAATAATTTTATATCACAAGTTTTTACATCATCAAAAGTTCTTACTTTATCAAGCTTTGTAAAGAATAGTGTAAACATTCCACCTTGTCTGTTAATAACTGCTGGTATGTTCTTTTCTTTAGCTATTTTAAGCATACCTTTTTCAAGTTTTTCACCCATTTTATCTATGTGTGCATACATCTCTGGATGATTTTTAAGTTTATTTAATGTAGCAAGTCCTGCACTCATTACCACTGGATTTCCTGACATTGTTCCTGCTTGATATACTCCACCAAGAGGTGCAAGTATTTCCATAATATCTTTTCTTCCACCATATGCCCCGCAAGGTAGTCCACCACCCATTATTTTTGCATAAGTAACTAAGTCTGGCTTAACATCAAATAAAGTTTGTGCTCCTTCAAATGCTACTCTAAATCCACTCATAACTTCATCAAATATTAAAAGTGCTCCATATTTATCACAAAGTGCTCTTACAGTTTTCATAAATTTATCTTCTGCTTTAATCATTCCCATATTTCCAGCTACTGGTTCTATGATAACCGCTGCTATGTCATCACCATATGCTTTAAATAATTCTTCTACTTGCTTTTCATCATTGTAAACACCTATTAGGGTGTTTTTTATACTATCATCTGGAATTCCAAGTGAACCTGCTATTCCCTCTGTTAAAACTCCTGAGCCAGCCTCAACTAAGAAACCATCAAAATGTCCATGGTAACATCCCGCAAATTTAATTATTTTATTTCTCTTTGTATATCCTCTAGCAAGTTTTACAGCACTCATAGTAGCCTCTGTTCCTGAGTTAACCATTCTTACCATTTCTATATTTCTCATATTCTCACAAAGGAATTTTGCCATATCAAGTTCAAGCTTTGTTGGAATACCAAAAGCTATTGCACTTGATGCTATATCTTGTATACTTTTAACTACATCCTCGTCACAGTGACCAAGTATCATAGGTCCCCATGCAAGTACAAAATCTATATACTCTTTTCCATCTTCATCTACAATAGTTATTCCCTTTGCGCTTTTTATAACTGGTGGGTCTATATTAAAACCTTTGTATGCTCTCACTGGTGAATTAACTCCACCTGGCATATATAATTTTGATTCTTCAAATATTTCATGATTATTCATAGCATCTATTCTCCCTTTATCCTTTGATTATTCTTTTATCCATCTTGCCGCGTCTATTGCATGGTAAGTTATTATCATATCTGCCCCTGCTCTTTTCATAGATAGTAACATTTCTAGTGCAACTTTTTTCTCATCTATAAGTCCAAGTTTTGCTCCTGCTTTAACCATAGCAAACTCACCACTAACACTATAAGCACAGATTGGAACATTTACAGTGTCTTTAGTTCTTCTTATAATATCAAGATAAGACATTGCAGGTTTTATCATTATGATATCTGCACCCTCTTCTAAATCATACTCAATCTCTTTCATAGCTTCATTGCTATTAGCTGGGTCCATTTGATATGTTTTTCTATCTCCAAACTTTGGTGCAGAATTTGCAGCAGCTCTAAATGGACCATAGAATGCAGAACAATATTTAGCTGAATAACTCATTATCGCTACATCTTTAAAGTTATTTTCATCAAGAATATTTCTTATATATCCAACTCTTCCATCCATCATATCAGATGGTGCAACCATTTGCGCTCCTGCTTTTGCATGTGATAAAGCTATCTCTCCTAGCTTTTCTAAAGTTGAATCATTATCAACTATATCACCATCTAAAATTCCACAGTGACCATGGTCTGTATATTGGCACATACAAATATCTGTAATAACATACATATCTTTTGAAATTTTTCTTATAAGTTCAACTGCTTTTTGAACTATACCAGTTTCACTATAAGCCTGTGAACCCATGCAATCCTTAGATTTTGGAAGTCCAAATACTATAACACCTTTTATCTTAGCCTCTTCTAGTTCTTTTATAAGTTCTGGTAATCTATCTAATGACCAGTGATAATTTCCTTCAAGAGATGAAATTTCTTCTTTTATATTCTCTCCCTCAACCACAAATAAAGGTAAAATTAAATCATCACTCGTAATTATATTTTCTCTTACAAGTCCTCTTATACTGCTGTTTGCTCTAAGTCTTCTAGTTCTTTTCATCATCTATGTTTAGTGGCAAATTCTAAACCACCACTAAACTCTCACTTCCTTTCACTTTGTACTTTTTAATATAATCTACTATTTTCATCTAATAGTTAGTGTTTCTAATATTCCTTTGGTCTACTCGTAGGATTTTAAAAATAAATTTTCCTAATCTAATATATTCCTTCAACTGAGTCTAAATTTATATTCTATCTTTCATGTCAACTATTTCATTTAAGAATCCATCTTCTGAGTGTTTTTTGCATACTTCGCACTCAATGCCATGCTCTTTTAATGCACTAGCTGTTCTTGGGCCTATTGCTATACTTTTTTTACTTTTTATAGCCTCTACACCAAGCATATCTATCATATTATTAACAGTACTTGGGCTTGTGTATAACACTACATCTACCTCTGCAAATGAGTTTTGATTTCTAACCTCACCTTTGAGAGTATTGTAAGTATTAACTCTATCAACTTTTGCTCCAATTTCTTCAAGCTTTGTTTGCATAAAGTCATTACTAAGATTAGAACAAGGGATTAGAACTTTATCTTCAGATTTAACATGTTCTTTCATACTATTAAATAAACTTTCTGCTATAAATTCTTTAGCAACAGCAAAGCTCATTATTCCTCTTTGTGTTAAAGCTCTATCAGTAGCTTTTCCTACTGAATAGAATTTAGCTTTTATAAGTCTTACATCAACTTTTTCTTCTATTAAATAATCAAAAAACATATTAACAGCATTCACAGAAGTAAATACTATATGCTCATAGCTACTAAGGTTTTTTATATAAGGTTTTAAGTTTTCCTTTGTATCTTCTATTTTAATTGCATTGATTTCTGTAACTTCTGCTCCAAGTTCTTTTAATCTTGCTTTTAAGTTTGAAGATTGCGCCCTTGATCTTGTGACACAAATATTTTTACCAAACAAAGGCATTTTCTCATACCATGAAAGTTTTTCATTAAGATTTACAACATCTCCAACAACTATTATACATGGTGATTTTAATTCATTTACTCTTGCAAGCTCACTGATTGTCTCTAAAGTTCCAACAACTTTTCTTTGCTTTGCCCCAGTTCCTTTCATTACAATAGCAGCTGGTGTGCTTAGACTTTTTCCATTCTCTGATAATCTTTCAACAATTTTATCAAGATTTGCAAGTCCCATCATAAAAACAAGAGTTCCTTTTTCATTAGCAAGTGCATTCCAGTTTAACTTTTCAGTCCCAGCAGTCATACCTGTTACTATGTGAAAACTTTGCGAAACTCCTCTTTGAGTTATAGGAATACCCGCATAATTTAAAGCTGCTATTGGTGATGTAACCCCGGGGATGACTTCAAAATTTATATTATTTTCTTCTAAGGCTAGAACTTCTTCTCCACCTCTTCCAAAAACATAAGGGTCGCCACCTTTAACTCTACCCACTATGTGACCTTTTTTAGCAAGTTCTACTATCATGTTATTTATTTCTTCCTGTGTTTTATAATGACATCCTGGCTCTTTTCCACAGTAGTAAATTTCACAATCATCATTTAAATAATTAAGCACATTACCTGAAACTAGCTTATCATATAAAATTGCTGTACATTCTTTTAAAACTCTAACTGCTTTTAGAGTTAATAATTCTTCATCTCCTGGTCCTGTTCCTATTATATATGCTTTACTCATGATTTCACCCTCTTCTACTTTCTAAGTATTTTATCTGCTAGTGTTTTTGAAAGTTCTATGCTCTCACTCTTTTTACCACTAACTTCTTTTTTTACAACTTTTCCATCAACACTAAATACACCTATCATATAAAACTCATCACCTTTAATCTCTGAATAAGCTCCTATAATACTATGACATCCACCATTTAATATTCTCATATAGTTTCTTTCTGCCTCAACCATAAGTCTTACATTTTTATCGTCTAATTCTTTAAAGTATGAATTCTTTTTACCACCTTTAAGACATTCAATTCCAAGTGCTCCCTGTCCTATCGCTGGTATAAATTCTTTAGGATCAAAATAACTTGTAATTATCTCATCAAGCCCAAGTCTTGTAATACCTGCTGCTGCTAGAATAATTCCATCCATATTTTCTTCTTTCATTTTCTTAAGTCTTGTCTGAACATTACCTCTTATAGGTACTATATTTATATCAGGTCTAAGCTCTTTTGCAAGTGCTGCCCTTCTAATACTACTTGTTCCTATAATTGCACCCTCTTTAAGATTCTCAAATGCAGTAACTCCATCATTTGCTATAAAGACATCTCTTACATCTTCTCTCTCTAAAATAGCTGTAAGTTCAAACTCTTCTAAAAGTTCAAAAGGCACATCTTTCATGCTATGTACCGCTGCATCAACTTCTCCATTTGCAAGGGCAAGTTCTATTTCCTTTACAAATAAACCTTTTCCACCTATTTTACTAAGCGTAACATCAAGTCTTCTATCTCCCTCAGTCACAATTAATTCTTTTCTTGCGCTCATTCCACTTTTTTCATTTACAAGTTCCATAACCCTATCTGCCTGTGCTTGTGCAAGTATACTTTTTCTTGTTCCTATAATTAACTCCATAACTTCCCTACCTTCTTATTCTTACTCAAAATCATCATAAAATAATTTTAAAGTTAAATCTGCTTTATTTTTTTTCCAAATCTCTTTAAACTCATCTGTATTTAGAAAAGATAATATCTCCCTACTATCTTTTCTACCTTTTACTTTTTTCCTAACTTTATATGTATACTTCTCAAACTCATCATATTCTCTTAAAAGGTCATTAATTTTCCCACCAAGTAAAATACTCATTTTAGGATTCGCATTCTTTGTACTTACTGCAAAGCTAAAACTCTCTGTTTTAGTTTGATACGGGATCTTTGCAATCCCATTTTCCACACCTGAACAATCAATAAAAATCTTAAAAACTTCATTGCAATCATCTATTATCTGCTGTGTTAAATTTTTATCATCAATAGCTATAATAATAAGATGCTTATCACAGATAAATGACTTATGATATTCATCCTTTATAAGTTTCACTTTATCATTTTCTAGTTCTTCTATGTTAGCTAAAAAGTCTCTAGATAGAATCTCTACATACGACCTATTTAAAATAAATCTTTTAGCTTTTAAAAAACCCGCTTTGCCTCCTCCTATTATTCCAACTCTTATTTTTTTATAGTCAAGACCAATGTATGCTGTTTCAAAATTATCTAACTGAATATTGCCTTTAAAATTCTTAGACATTCATCCTCATTTCCTTTCAGTTTTTCTTCCTTTAAAACTTCTATTGCCTTATTCATATAAGTATCAGAAGTGCTTTTTATCATAAGATTCGCAAGTTTTATATCTTCTTTTGCTTTACTTTTATTATAAAAAGTTTTGCATCTGTCATCTGTAACCTTTGCTGAGAATCTGCGTATATCAGTTATATCTTCTGATATTTCTCTAAGTTTTAACCATTCCTCAAAAGTAGCAATAGCATCAGTAATTATATATCTATTCTCATACATTCTTTTCTTTCTGCTAATCTTATTAGAATCATCAATCTTACTAATATCGTCTATATTGCTTAGGCTAACTCTTGAATAAAATCTAATTTTTTCATCTACATCCCTTGGAACTGCTAAATCAAATATTTGTAGCTCTTTTCCTATTTCATTTATATCATCTTTTCTAAGAACTATCTCCCTTGATGATGTACATGAAACTATTACATCTGCCATGTCAAAAAATGATTTTGCCTCATTGTAAGTCATTACCCTTGTTTTATTGCTTTCTATATCTTTTATCCTAGCTACATTTCTAACAATTACTATTATCTGTGAAATTCCAGCCCCTAGTGCATATTTATGAACTAATCTTCCTACATCACCAAATCCAATAATTATCATACTTTTCACATTGCTATTCATAGCCTGATTTACTGCTATTGATGCTGAGGAAACTGGTATTTCATAAAGTTTGCTCATAGTTCTAAACTTCTTTCCACAACCAATTGCATTTTGGAATAATCTGTTTAGCACTGTGCTTACAGCCTTCTCTTCTTGTGCTATTTTAAATGCATCTTTAACTTGTCCAAGTATTTGATCCTCACCTGTAATTCTTGAATGAAATCCACTGATTACCTCAAATAAATGTTTAATAGTCTTTGAATCCTCAAAAGTGAAACAATGTTCCTTTAAACTCCTATCCCACTCTAAAACTTCAAATATCTTATCAACTGTTACATCAAATGAACCCTGTGAATTAACGTAAATTTCTGTTCTGTTACAAGTATTTATAATAACTGCCTCATCAAAAACTTCTAAAAAACTTTGTAAGTATTTTTTATGATTTTCTGTGATTGCAAATTTTTCTCTTATATGTAAATCAATATTTTTTCTAATTCCTACTAATACTATCATTAATATAATCTCCCATTTTTTGAAAACCTTAAATTCTATTAAAATTTCACTACTTTAATTATACACGTGTTGTTTGCTTATTCCAATTATTATACTAAATTTTTCACATTTTCTTTTAAAGACTTACTTAAACTATAAAGAATATAACAAAAGACTATTAATAATATTTATTCTAGCAAAATTATAGAAAAAAAAGAGAAAAAAAGAAATCTAAACCATATTTAAATGTGATTTAGATTTCTTTTTTTGGTAAATATTCAAAATTTCATTATAATTTTCTAGAAGTAACTTACTCTAAAATTTTTAATTTTTAAATCAATTTTATGCTATTGCATTACTTTTAGAACAATCTCTTACTGCCTTAACAAATAAGATTAAGAAGTTTATTATTACATATGCAATAATAATTGAAATAACAATAATTTCTATTAATGCTATTACTCTAAAGAACTCAAGCCCAGCTAAATTATGCTCTCTAAAATAACCAACCACTTTATATGTTCCAAGTGAACTTATAGCAAGTGGGAAGGTAAAGGCTGCAAGTGCTGGAGTAAACTTTTGTCTAAATAGCTTACTTGCAAAATAGTAGGCTATTAATACGTTAAATATTAAAAGTATTATTAAAAAGCTTAAGAAATAAATATTAATTTCTTTATACAGAGTTATAAACCCTGCAACTGCAAGTCCACCTGGCGCTGCCATTACTCCTGTTGTAGCAATTTGAGCTTTTGTGAATTTTTTTGTGAATATTTTGTATAGCATAAATGGATAACATACAAGGTATGAAACAGTACCAAAGTATAGCATAAATAATGCTAAGTTCTCATCTCCCATTCCTTTACTAACTATCGCACCAACTACTATTCCAACATAAGTTGTGTACCAACTTGGTAAAACTTCACTAAATTTATGATTCTTAAGTCTAAGAATTGTATAAATAATAACTAATGTAAAGTGAATTACTACACAGATAATCCATACCCATGATGTAATTACAGGATATGATTTATGGAAATATGCCGCAATTAAGAATGTTGCCATATCCACAGTAGTATAAAAACTACCCGCTACTGGATTTTTCAAATCGTTTATTATACTTCTTGGTTGAAAAATAAGTTTTAATATCATTAGAAATATTGCTGCAAATCCAAAAACAACTGCTATGGGCTTAAGAAAATCAATATGTATTGCCCCATATGCATTACTAAGTGTTAGGAATGAAAGAGCTGTTCCGCAGACCCCTATTGGGTAATTCTCTAATTTCTTTATATACACTCCCATTGTCTAGTCCTCCCCCACAGTAAAACTAAATTTACTGTACTTTCTTATGTTAATTTAATGTAATATAACTAAAATAATACACATTGTTAATATATTAACACAGATAAAAAGGACATACTATGACATATATCACATTTTCTTATATTATACATAAAAAAATACTATAAAAGGTTAATTTATTAAGCAATTAATTATACTTTTCAAAAAGAATCTTTCTTCCATTGCCCATATAAAATCATATTTTAGTGTATAATATTTGATAATTTGGCTCTTGGAGCAGTGTTAGATGATGTGCAAAATTAAAATAAATAACGCCTAAAAAGAGGAAATATCTTTAATCGATATTTCCTCTTTTACCTAAAATAGATTTTCTCTATTTTCCCACATCCAAACTAACATTTTGCGATTTTGTAATGCACAGTCTTTATATTTTTCATTATCAATAAGCCATGCTATAAATATTATCTGAATTGAATAAATAACATATGGTATAGCCTGTTTTTCTTCTTCTGTAAGTTCCATAATTTCATCATACCCTTTAATAATTCCATTCAATATTTCTGGCCATTTTTCAAACCCTTCTTTATTCTCTCCAACCTCAGATAGTATTCCTGTTGCACAGTAACATGGATCAAAAAGTCTAACATTACGCTCATTTAAATCAAAGTCTACAAATCCAGTAACCTGTTCTTTATCATATATAATATTTGAAGGATTAGCATCCCTATGAATAAGTTGTTTTGGTAATTTTTCATAGAGTTTTGAAAACTCTTCAATATATTCATTATAGAACTCTTCTGGTAGTGGACATCCCCACTGTTCCATAACTTGCTTTGTTTTTGGCATTGCATAGTCTACAACAACACTTAACATATTAGTATCATCAATATCTAAAGCTTCTTCTACTTTTATAAGCCCTTTATGGAGTTTCCCAATTGCACCGCCATATTCTCTTGCAATTTTTGTTCTATTCTCTCCATATCTCTCTTCTGATGAAGTGATATGTCCTTCTATCTTATTTGTAACTATATAAAATCTATCATCAATTATGATAAAATCTTCTCCACCTTTAGTTTGGATTGGATATTTTGCTTTAAGTCCTACTTTTTTAAGTTCTTTAGTTAATGCTATTTCTCCCCTTAATCCTGCAATATCTTTTCCAATTTTGAAAATATACTTATTATTTATATCCCACACATTTGATGCTTGAATTGTTCCTCCAACTATAAATGTAGGATTAATTTTAAGTTCTGTATCAAGTTCCCAATTTGATAAATGTTCTTTTACTTGTTTATTTGTAAGCATTTTTTTAGCCTCCTCAGATAGATTAACTGCTTGTGGTTTTCTAGCAGTATTTATTTTTAGAAACTTAGAAGGTGAACACCCAAATTCACGCTTAAATGCTTTATAAAAACCAGCATAAGTATCAAATCCATAAGCTAATGTAATATCAACCATTTTTCCCGACTTACTTATTTCATAAATAGCATGTCTAACACGTCTTTTGGTTATATAAGCTGATACTGGTATTCCTACAATATCTGAGAATAAATGACTAAAATGATAAGTTGAAAATCCTATCACCTTAGCTACTTCATCTATAAAAATTTCAGTAGTTAAATTCTCCTCAATATAATCTAATGCTTGTTGTAATAATTGTATAGTATCCATATATTGTCCCCCCTCAGTTTCTACCTTATAAATAAATTCTATCAAAAGATTTTCTTTAAACATTTCCTACCTTGCGATATTTTATTTTACACTAATATAAATAAAAAAACAGTAAATTATACGATTTACTGTTTTCCTCTGCTAATCCTTATTTTTCTTCATCTAAGAATATTTAAGATATTTCTCTCTCATTAAATTTTAACAGACAAGTTATTCTGCCTATTTTTTTGATTCTAATATTAAAAACCTATTTAAGAACTTTTTGTAAGCTTGTCTGTATAATCTCTGAATCTTCAGGATGGTTTATTTCTAATAAAGTTGCCTCACCAATGGCTGCTCCAATAGAACTTTGTACTGATTGTTTTATCTGTGGATCTTCAATAGAATTAATATAATCAATTTGCTTTTGCATAGCATTATTGATTAAAGTATAGTAATGCTCTTCTTTTTCTTTTTTCTCTGCATTTTCTGTTATATCTTCTATATTTTCAGATTCTTGCTCTACTTCTGGCTTAATATTTTCTTCTACCTCGTCAGTTTTCACTTCTACTTTTGGTTTTATATTTTCAGGTTTAGATTTTGCATTTTCTTGAGTTTCTTGTTCTTTACTCTCTGCACTTTCAGAAGAAGCTATGGCTTTCCCACTTTCATCTACTGAAGTTTTTGTAGTGTCCTCAACTTTACTTGTAGCTGTGTTAGTAGGACTATTTATATCTGCCGTAGCATCACCTTCCCCACATGCTATAAATGATAAAGATGATACCGCTATTAATCCACCTAATCCCAATTTTACAAATAATTTTTTATTCATTCTGCCTCCTAATTTTAAACGTCAAATTTTTTTCTATGTTTATATTCTATAAGCTAAATAAATACCTAATCTGTACATTTAATTAATTAGCAATAAACTTTTTATGATTAATTTCTAAATACTAAAAACAAGCTATAAATAAAATAAACACATCGTATTTTTTATTATTCTAAAATTCTAATAACATCAATAAAAGGTAGGTTCTAAGTAAAAAGAACCTACCTCTTATGAATATTAACCTATATAAAACTCTTAATAAATATTAAAGAGTTATTACTTCCATTTCAGCTCCAATTTCAACCTTTGCACCTTTTTCCACTGTTGCAAACACTCCATTTTTAGGCATGATACAATCTCCAACCATTTTGTATATGTGGCATTTATCGTGACATTTTTTACCCTTTTGAGTAATTTCTAAGATGGCTCCACCTACTGTAACTTTATCTCCTACTTTTATAGAATCAAGGTCAATTCCTTCAGTTACTAAGTTTTCACCAAAGTCACCAAATTTAACATTTCCACCTCTTCTTATGAAGTCTTCTATTTTTTCTTTTTCTAAAAGAGATACTTGTCTGTGCCAGTTTCCACCATGTGCATCACCTTTTAATCCAAATCCTTCTACAAGTTCTATTTCAGTTATTTGTGTTTTTCCAACACCCTTTTTTTCACTAATACATATTGATACTAATTTTCCCATTATCTTCAGCCTCCTATTTCAAACATAAATTTATTATCTTGAGATTTTTTCTTCTCATTAAATTCATGTTCTGTTTGTTTATTAAATACACTTATCTTAAGTTTTTCTTCTAGTAATGATTCATTCTCATCATTTACTAATTCTTTTAAATTCAGTCCTGCTTTAAAGTGTAAACACTCTTTTAAATAACCATCTGCTGTTATTCTAACTCTATTACATTTATCACAGAATTTGTTTGACATAGGTGTAATAAATCCAACTTTACCCTTGCTACCTACTATTTTCACATAACCTGCTGGTCCATTTATCCCCTCATTCGCTGCATCTTCTACATCAAATGAATTTTTTAAGACCTCTAGTAATTCTTTTTGTGTTTTACCTTTAAATTTAATTCCCTCACCAATTGGCATAAGTTCTATAAATCTTACATCTAGTTCTTTATCAATAGACATTTTGCATATATCTATAAATTCATCATCATTTACACCATCAATAATTACAACATTTATCTTAACTTTAAGTTTTTTCTCTAAAGATTTATCAATAGCACGTAGGACTTTATTCATATCTCCACCACGTGTAATATCAGAAAACTTTTTATAATCAAGAGTATCAAGACTTATGTTAACTTCTGATAGACCTGCATCAACTAGTTTTTCTAGTTGCTCTTCTAGTAAAATAGCATTTGTTGTTATAGCAATCTTATCTATTCCTGATAACTTTGCAATTTTTATTAATTCATGTAAATCATCACGAAGAAGAGGCTCTCCACCTGTGAATCTTATTTTTTTAATTCCAAGCTTTGCAAAAGTTTTTATTATTTTTTTAAGCTCATCATTAGTTAATGTTGATTTTATATTATGAAACTTCACATTACTCTCTGGCATACAGTAAACACATCTTAGGTTACAAGCATCTGTAAGTGAAATTCTTAAATATTCTATTGCTCTACCACATCTATCTATCACTTTTGCTTATTCCTCGCTTTCAAAATGGAAATCGCCACTTTTTCCACCTTCTTTAGATACTAAGTGAATATTTTCAATTACCATACCTTTATCAACTGCTTTACACATATCGTATATAGTCAATGCAGTAATTGAAACTGCTGATAAAGCTTCCATTTCAACTCCTGTTTTCCCAGTAGTCGTAACTTGCCCAAATATTATAATTCTCTTATTTTCTGTATCTATTTCAAAATCTATATTCGCTTGGCTAATCATAAGAGGATGGCACATTGGAATTATTGAACTTGTTGCCTTGCTTCCCATAATTCCTGCAATTCTAGCTACTCCTAGAACATCACCTTTTTTCATACTGCCCTCTTGAATCTTCTTAATTATCTCATCACTAACTTTTATACTGCCTTTTGCTAGTGCAACTCTCTTAGTTTCTGCTTTATTTGATACATCAACCATATGAGCATTTCCATTCTTATCAAAGTGAGTTAAATTTCCCATTTGTATCACTCCTTTATCTCTAGTTTTTAATTACTACTTTTTTGACTAAGTTTATTTTCCAAAAGAGCAATGTGGATATGTGCAAACTTTACAATCAAGACAAAGTCCACCATGCCCTAGCATAGCTATATCTCTTTTAGTTAATTTCTCATCTGCTAAAACTCTAGGTAATACTAAATCAAATACCGTTCTTTTTGAAAACATTACACATGCAGGAAGGCCAAGCACTGGTATTCCATCAACATATGATAAAAGTAGCATTGCCCCAGGGAGAACTGGTGAACCATAAGTTACTATCTCTCCTCCACAATCTTTTATAGCTGAAGGTGTTACATCATCTGGGTCTACTGACATTCCGCCTGTGCATACAACCATCTCAGCTCCTTTTGCAAGCCATTCTTTTATTGCATCTGTAATTTTTTCTTTATCATCACTAACTATTGTTTGTCCTAAAACATCACAACCAAAGTATGAAACTTTTCTGTTTATTACTGGTCCAAATTTATCTGTAATTCTTCCATAAAAAACTTCATTTCCTGTTGTAACTATTCCAACTTTCTTTTTCTTTATTTCATCAACCCACATTATTTTTTTTGTGCAAGTTTCTTTTGCTTCATTTAGAAGTTCTTCTTTTATCATAAGTGGAATAACTCTTGTGCCTCCAACTTTTTCACCTTTTTTAACTTCCATATTGTTATGTAAAGTCGCAAACATAATATCATCAATCATATTTAACTTTAACAATTCTTCTTTATCAATTCTTAAAAGTCCATCTTCTTTTATGAAAATATCTATTTTCCCTTCTTTAACATCTCCATACTCAAAACCTTCACCACAAGCTAAATCTATAAGTATTTGAGCTGCATCATTTTCATGAACAAGACCCTCTGTTTCTTCCCAAACATATATATGATCTTTTCCTATTGAAAGTAAATCTTCAATATCTTCTTCTCTAATTACGTGACCTTTTTTGAAAGCTGCTCCTTTAAATTCTCCAGGAACTATTCTAGTTATATCATGTAAAAGTACTCTTCCCACTGCATCTTTTGTTTTAATCATTTTCATAATAACAATCACCCTTCTTTATAAAATTAAAATTTACTTTCTAGCACAATCTTTTGCTGTTTCATTTAAAATATCAATTCCATGTTTTAAAGTATCAAGTACAAAATCTAAAGATTCTTTGCAAGCCTTTGGACTACCTGGTAGATTAACTATTAATGTTTTATTTCTTATACCAGATACCGCTCTTGAAAGCATTGCTCTTTTTGTAATAGATAAACTATACATTCTTATAGCCTCAGAAATCCCCTGTGCTTCTCTATCAATAACTTCCTTTGTTGCCTCTGGCGTAATATCCCTTGGAGAAAAACCAGTCCCACCAGTGCTTAAAATTAAATTTACACCTAGCTTATCAGCCATTTTTATAAACTGCTCTTTAAGCATTTCTTTCTCATCTGGAACTACTATGTAATCTACAACTTCAAAGCCATTATTCTCTACAATTTCTTTTATAACTGCTCCACTTTTATCTTCTCTTTCTCCACGATATCCTGTATCGCTACTTGTTATTATTCCCACAGTATACATAAAGTATCTCCCCTTTATTTTCACATTAAAATATTTTCAATATACTACTAATATTACTATATATTTTTTTCAAATAAAAGCATTCTATATGAACTTATTTTTTTCAATAAATCAGATAAAACTTTTGCTTTTTTTTTACTTAATTCCACTAAGTTTCTCTTATATATTGCCATTTTAACAACGCAATTAAATTACTTTATTTTATATTTTCTTACAACCCACTTATAAATACTTTTGAAATCATATCAATCCTAAAATGATAATATATTATTCTCAATTACATGTTATAATTATCAACGGATACTACCAATTTTTTAATCTTGGTAATATCTTTCTACTTATAAGGAGGATTTTTCATGTACAACAAAAGAAAAGGTATAATCTATATGCTAATTTTCGCCCTATCGCTATCGCTTATGACAACTTGTCTAAAGATAGCTGGACATATTCCTGTCGCAGAAAAAATTGTATATAGAAACTCTATTGCAGCACTATTTGCATTTATCTATATAGCTGTAAAATTTGGTTTTGGGAAAAAAGAGTTATATATTGGTACAAAACAGAATATTTTTGCTTTATCACTAAGAACAATTTTTGGAATTGTAGGTATATGCTTAAATCTATATGCACTTGAATATCTTCTAATATCGAATGCAACTATGATACAGGATTTAAGCATATTCTTTGTCGTGATATTCTCTTATTTATTCCTAAAAGAAAAGATAAAATTATTCCAAATCATACTTATATGTATTGCCTTTGTAGGTGCAGTATTTGTTGTTGACCCTACTGGAGTAAAATTTGTCTTAATACCATCTCTTGCTGCCGTAGTTGGAGCTGCTATGAATGGTGGAGATAGTGTTACAATGAGATTTCTTGGTGACAAGTGTGAACCCGTTACACTAGTATTTTTCTATAACTTTATCTCATCAGTAATACTTTTACCATTTATGATAATTTACTATAAACCACTTTCACTTCATACAACAATCTATCTAGTGCTCGCTGGTTTACTATACATAATAGTTGAGTTTTCAATAATAAATGCCTATAAATATGCACCTGCAAGAGATATTGCAATCTTTAGATATACAGATGTAATTTTCACTGCAATACTTGGTTTCTTAGTTTTTGGAAAACTTCCAACACTCATGAACATACTAGGTTATATAATTATTTTAGTTGCTGCTGTTCTAATTATTTTATATAAAGACCCTAATAATAAGAAAGTGACTACTTAAGTCTTTAATACTTAATATTTGATATGCTAATAGGGCGACCTATTAGCATATTTTTATTTCATTCCCTCTTCTTTTATTAGCTTGACTATCTTTTCATAATCATTTAAATCCACTTTTCTAGCACTAGTATCTAAATACTCATCATCTGTTGCAATAGCTATAAGTTTATCTAAAGGACTTATAATTTTAGTTGAAACCCCTTTTCTAAAAACTTCTATCTTTCTTAGATTACTATATTTATAACCTTCTACAATGATATAATCACTATTTAAGTTTTTTTCTAATATTTCATCAATTGTAAGCTCTTGCTTAAGTTCTTTTATCATTGCAAATCTATTCTTAGAGGAGATTGAAACATTCTCAGCCCCTGCCATTCTATGTTTGTAAGTATCCTTACCTTTTTTATCAATATCAAAACCGTGAACATCATGTTTTATAGTTGATACAATACAATCCTCTTTTTTAAGTTCCCTTATGATTCCCTCTATTAAAGTTGTTTTCCCTGAATTAGACGAGCTTGCTACAATGTTTATAACAATTGGCTCTTTAGCTATTTTCTCACTCTTTTTAAGGTCTGCATATTCATTTATTGTATTTATATTTCTCAGGCAATTTTTATTATTTATATAAAAATATGAAGTATTAACTTTTTCTATAATTGCTCTTAATCTATAATTTTCGAAGCTAATAAGTTCTTCTAAAACATTTAAAACAGACTTATTATATACTGCAAACAAAGGGTCTACATTCCCATTTATTGACGCTACAAGAGCATCTGACTTAGAATCTATATTACAAATAGAGTTTATAACATCCTCTTCTACAAATGGCATATCTGCTGCAACTACAAATATTTTATCTGTTCTCACGCTTTTTAATGCTGAGTATATTCCAGAGATTGGTCCAATTTCTTTTTTCTCGTCTAAAATAAGTCTACATCTACCTTTATACTCTGAATATAAATCTAAGTCATTGCAAGATATACATACTTCCTTAAATCCTGTTAGCTTATCTAATATTCTGTCTATAAATTTTTTCCCATCTAACTCTAAAAATGCCTTAGTTTTATAATTCATTCTAGAGTTTTTTCCACCTGACAAAATAACTGCTGTCATTTCACTTTTCATTTGTTTCACCCACTAACTATTTATATACTTTTACTAAATCACCTTTGTTTAAAGCTGTATTTCTTGGAACTTCAAGTATTGCATTACTTCCAAGCATTGTACTAATCTGCCCTGGGCTTTGATAAACTTTGCTTATATAGATTTTATTTTCTTTATTTTGTTCTAAATTAACTCTTAGGAATCTTCTTTTCTTTGATACCTTTGTATATTCATCCTGAACAATTCCATAGACTTCTTGTAATTTTAGTTCATCACAATTAAGCATTTTACCAATTAAATTTCTTACTGTTAGTTCAAAAGTTGTAGCTGCTGCAACTGGTGTTCCTGATAAGCCTATATATATTTTTTTTTCATCATTCACTGCTGCAAACATTGGAGAACCTGGTTTTATATCAACTTTCCAGAATAAAACCTTATACCCTATATCCTCTACTGCCACTCTAACAAGGTCTTTCTCTCCAACTGAAACTCCACCTGTTGAAATTAATATATCGCATTCTTTTTCAGCTTTACTTATAATCTTACTTATAGATTTTCTATCATCTGATATTGAACCAAAGAATAAAACCCTACATCCAAGTTCTTCTAATCTCATCTTTAAAAATATTTTATTACTATTATATATCTTTCCATCAATCATTTTCTCACCAGGATTTAAAAGCTCATCCCCTGTTGTTATAATTCCAACAACAGGCTTTTTATAAACCTTAATACTCCCTACACCTAAAGATGCTATTGCCATTGCCTGACTTGATTTTATCAAAGTTCCTTTCTCTAAAATTAAAGTTCCTATTTTAAAATCTTCACCCTTAAATATAAAGTTATCAAAAGGCTTTTGATTTACAGACATCTTAACAACGCCATCTTCTAAAACCTCTGTATCTTCCTGTCTTACGATAGTATCAGCGCCATTTGGTATTCTAGCCCCTGTCATAATTCTTACTGCCTGAAAATCGCCTACTATTTTTTCACTAACATACCCTGCATATATAGTGTCAATAACTTTGAATATCTTTTTATCATCATCTCCACTTAAATTACTAGCCTTAACTGCATATCCATCAAGTGGCGACCTATTAAATGGCGGACTATCAATTTTTGAAAATATATCCTCTGCTAAAACTCTATCTTTGCTATCTAAAATATCTATGTATTCACATTCATTTACTTTTGCCTTACTTAAAATGAGTTCCTGTGCATCTTCTAATGAAATCATCATTTGTTCTCCTTTAATATAAAGTGACTATATCATCAAATGATACAGTCACTATTTTCATATTCTATTCTACATCATTATAAGTATACTCTAGATTTTCCTTTAGTTTAAAGAAATCTGAGTAATCTATTTCAAACAAAGATTTTTTAACTTTTGAAACATCTATATTGTCTCTAATAAGCTCTGTTAATATTCCTGTATACTCTAAATCACCTTGAATTAAAGCACCATATATTTTTCCATCTTTATGAACTATTTTTTTATAACTATCATCAGTTGTTTTTATGTCTACTATGTATTCTTTTTCTTGTTCTTGACTAAGATTAATAAGTCCGAGTGAAAGTGTTGCAAGACCTACAAAATTCATAGTATTCTTGCTTCCAAAGAAATCTGTCATTTCTGTTTCTATGTTAAGCATATTAGATGCTGCTATAATCCCCTCTTTTACAGCCGTTGGCCATATAGGATTTCTACCTGTTATATCTCCTGCTCCAAATATATCCTCTATATTTGTTTTCCCTTTTGCATCTATAATCAATCCAAATTTATCATATTCAACATTACTTCCTTCAAGGAAAGCAGTATTAGCTCTAACTCCTGTTGCAACAACAATCATCTCACAAGGAACTACTTCCTCTGTATCAAGAAGTATGCCTGTTGGGTTATTATTCTCATCAACTAATACTTTTTGTGCTTTAACTGAAAGTTTTAAGTTTACACCATTTGCCTCAAATCTTTTCTCATACTCTGATGCTGCCTTTTTATCAAGTTGTATAGGTAAAACCCTATCACCCATTTCTACTAAACTAAGATTCACCCCTGAGTTCATAAGCCCTGAAATAGCATCTATTCCTATAAGCCCAGCCCCAAGAACTGCTACGTTTTTAACTTTTGCTCCAATTTCTTTAATTGACTGTGCATCATCTAAATTTCTTAGCCCAAAAACATTATTAGCTGTTCTAAGATTTTCTATTGGTGGAATAAATGATGATGCCCCACTACAAATTAAAAGTTTATCATAGCTCAAACTCTCTCCATTACTAAGTGTAAGCTTCTTACTTTCATCATTAACACTTAAAACTTCAATTCCTTTTTTCCAAAGTATATTATATTTATTTATATAATCATCCTCTGAAAAATCAAGTTGTGCAATATTTCTCACACCACTAATATAATGATGAAGTATACATCTTGAATATATATACTCATCCTTTGATATTAAAACTATTTGTGCACTCTCATCAAGTTCTCTAAGTCTTTTAGCCCCACTAATACCAGCAGCTGAAGCCCCTATTACAACGTATCTCATTAATCAATAACCTCCTCTATTGTAATTGCTCCCATTGGGCAGTTTGCAACACAATGTGGAGATTTTTCACTTGTAGAAATACACATATCACATTTAAGTATTTCTTTTTTATCATCAACTTTTAAAACTCCGTAGCTACAAGCCATTACACACATATAACAACTAGCACACTTTTTACTATCATAAAGTACAAAAGAAGTTTCTTTATCTTTATGCATAGCCCCTGACATGCAAGTATAAACACATTCTGGCTTCTCACAATGTCTACAAAATATAGGTGCAAATTTCCCCTCACTATCTATAACAACTCTACTTCTAGTATCATTTGACTCATGCGATACTATGCAGGCTGTTGTACAAGTTAAACATCCTATGCACTTTGATCTATCTATTTTAATTCTTTTCACAATATCATCTCCAGATTTAAATTTCCATAACCTTTATATTAACTGCAATAACTCTATATTAACAGCTGTTGTTTTATATGATGGCTCTTTTGAATAAGTATCATATATTGATGGTGTTAATGAGTTTGTTTCTATATAATGCATAGGTGCATATAATTGACCGCTCTTAACTTCATCTGTAATCTTTGCTAAAAACTTATTTTTTTGACCATTAATTGAACTTAGATAAATGTAATCATTAACCTTTATTCCTAGTCTTTTAGCATCATCTATATTCACATAAACATAAGCATGATGCTCTGTTGCATGAGTTGTAAATGCAATTTCTCTAGTTCTTGTTTGAGTGTGCCACTGACCAACTGTTCCTCTTCCTGTATTAAGTAAGAATGGGAACTGCTGTGTTCTATCAGCCTCATTTTTTATAATATCTTCAAATAGTAATTTTGCCTTTCCATTTGGAGTATAAAACTTTCCATCCTCAAATAATCTTCTCTCATCTGATTCAAGCTTTTCGCCCTCTCTAAGTGGCCATTGTACTCCATTAGAATACATTAAATCTTCATAGTTCACACCAGTAAAATCACATGGCATATTTCTACTACATTCTCTTAAAACTTCAAATGCCTCTTTCTTAGTTTTCCAAACATCTAAAGCTGAACCCATTCCTAAAGCCTCTCCCACTCCTTGGAATATTTCATAATCATCTTTTTCATTTTCACTTTTTTCAAGCACTTTTTGAAGCCCTGTAAGTCTTCTTTCTGTATTAATTAAGAAACCCTCTTTTTTTAGTGTAGAAGTTGATGGTAGAATTATATCAGCAAACTCGGCTGTATCTGTATCATCATAAATATCCTGAACTATTAATAAATCTAAGTTTTCCATAGCTTTCTTAAAAGTTACATTATTAGTCCATGAATGAGCTGGATTTGTTGCAACCACCCATAATGCTTTAATTTCACCACTCGTAATTTTCTCAATTATTTGATTGTATGGAATAGTTGGTTTTGTTGGAAGAGTACTTGCATCTATTTTTAGTATATTAGCAATTCTCTCTCTCTCTGGCTCATCAGTGTAATTACTTCCACCATAAAGACCTGTTGTATTACTAAAAAGTCTTGACCCCATAGCGTTACATTGCCCTGTAATAGAATTAGCCCCTGTTCCTTCTCTTCCTATGTTTCCAGTTATAAGAGCAAGATTAATTATAGCCTGTGCAGTTCTAACTGCTTGATAGCTTTGATTTACTCCCATAGTCCACCAGAATGATACTTTCTTACCATCATTAATTATCTGTGCAAGTTCTAAGACTCTCTCCTTAGAGATTCCCGTACTTTCCTTGACAGTTTCTAAAGTGAATTTTTTTGCAAACTCTTTAAATTCATCAAACCCATCAACATGATTTTTTATAAATTCTTTATCAATAAAGTTTTGCTCTATTAGAGTATTTGCAAGTGTATATAATAAAGTTAAATCTGCTTTTGGTTTTATATCCACCCAAACATCTGCAGCTCTTGCTGTTTCTGACTTTCTTGGGTCAACAACTATAACTTTTGCCTCTTTGTTATGTCTGATTTTATTCCATATTATTGGATGTGCCACAACTGGATTAGCCCCAAATAAGAATATAGTATCTGAAAGTTCAAAATCTGCAAGTGCATATGGAGGCGCATCAAATCCAAAACTTTGTTTATATCCAACAACTGCTGTTGCCATACAAAGTCTAGTATTTCCATCACCATTTCCACCAAGATGAGTTCTTACAACATGACCAAGAAGAGCCATTTCTAAAGTATCAATTTGACCTGTACTTATAAACGCTATGCTCTCATCACCATATTTTTCTCTTATGTCTTTTAATCTATTTGCAGTTTCACTAAAAGCCCTGTCCCATGAAACTTCTTTGAGTAGTCCATTTTTTTCTCTTATCTCAGGTCCATGTGGTGCTTCTATAAGTGAATGTTGCTTATCTAAATTTAATCCCTTTATACAACAAAACCCTTTGTTTATAGGATGCCCCTGTGTTGGGTGCACCTTTGTTATTTTATTATTTTCAACAGTAAAATCTAAATTACATGCTATCGCACAATAATTACAAGTTGATTGTATCTCTTTCATAAAATTACCACCTTTGAATTTATTTGTTAAATTTTTATCATTCAAAACTAAAATTTTAACGCATATTTAGCATTTCTAAAAAAAAGAAGTAGCCTTGCAATTGCCACTCCTTTTAGGAAACTAAAAACTACTTATATCTAGCTCCACTCCAGTATACATTATTTTTAACTATTGCTTTATCAGAGAACTGAACATCTTTTAACGCCCATTTTTTATACTCCATAAATCCTGTTCTATCTATAATATATCCAATATGCTCTTTTCCACCTGGTGCATCTTTTAATATATACTCTCTTACATAAGCATAAGTATTTTTTATTATTTTTATGATGCTCTCTTGGTCAGCCCATATTAGGAAATCTTCTGCTATTCTTGGGTTCTTCTTACCAGTTCTACCCATTATAACTAATCTATAATATTTTTCCTTACTTCTGCTCATAGCTCTTGTTGGGCATGCTAGAGCACATTCTCCGCAACCTATGCACATTTCGTGATTTCTCTCTATTGTATAATTACTCATACTTAAAGCCCCTGTTGATTTACGCTTACATACTTTAACACAAGCACCACAAGATATACATCTGCTATTGTCATACTGTGGCTCTGTCATTCCCATAATTCCAAAATCATTCATTCTAGTTTTAATACAATCATTTGGACATCCTGTTAATGCAATTTTAAAGTGTAAGTCATTTGGGAAAATTTCTTTTTCAAGTTTTTTCGCAAATGTAGTTGTATCATAGTTTGCAAAAGGACAAACTTGGTTCCCTATACAAGCTGATACGTTTCTTGTTCCTGCTGCTGAGTAACCAGTTTCAGGAATTTCTTGATTTATTTCTAAACCTTCGATTAATGGTTGAAGAAGTTCATTTACCTCGTGCATATTCTCCATCTTAATCCCAGGTATTTCAAAGCCTTGTCTTATTGTTATATTAACAAGTCCATTTCCGTAATCTGTTGCTATTCTTTGAATTGTACCAAGGTCTTCAGCTCTAAGCTGTCCACCTGGAACTCTTATTCTAGAAGCTGTCATACCTCTATGCTTTGTTATTCTAAAAGCATTTTTTTTAAGCTCTTTAACTTTAATATCCATTCCCACTTTGCCATTCCTCCTTATTAATCGATTAAAAGTTTACCCTCTGTATAATTGAAAACTGGTCCATCTAAACAAATATAAGTATCACCCATTCTGCAGTGACCACATTTACCTATTCCACAACACATTTTTCTCTCTTGTGAAATCCAAATATTTTCTTCTTTTATTCCAAGTTTCTCAAACTCCATAACAGTAAATTTCATCATCATTGGAGGTCCAACAACTATAACTTGTACGTTTTCTTTATCTTTTATTTCAAGGTCTGCTATATACTTTGTTACAAGTCCAACATTTCCTGTGTAATCTTCCTGTGCCCCATCAACTGTTATTATACAAGTGCTAAGATTTTTATTCCAAATCTCCATCTCTGTTCTAAATAACATATCAGTAGGTGATCTAAATCCAGCAATAAGTGTGCTTCTTATTGCATCTTCTGGATTATTAGCAAAATGGTCTATTACAGCTTTTACAGGTGAAACCCCTGTTCCTCCAGCAACTATAATTACCTCTTTACCACTATAATTAGCTATATCAAATCCGTTACCATAAGGTCCTCTTAGGAATAATCTTTCTCCAACATATTTCTCAAAAACTTCATTAGTAACCTTTCCAACTTTTCTTATTGTAAGGTCAACATAGTCAGCCCCTATTCCACTAACAGATATAGGTGCCTCTCCAAACTTTGGAAGAGATACCTCAAAGAATTGCCCTGGCTTTACATCACCAGTAAATTCCATTCTGAAAGTATACTCTTTCTCTGTATGTTTAATAACCTCTTTTATTTCAGATAAAAACGGAATATATTCATTATTCATTGTTTGACACCTCTTCCATAGCCTTTTCTAGTTTATTTATTGTTGATGAGAATGAAATGTATTCAGGACAGATATCATCACATCTTCCACATCCTACACACATGTTATATCCCCATTTTTTCTTGTAGTCATGAACCTTATGCATAGCTTTAAATCTAAGTTTTTCACCATGTGTTTTTCTAAATGAGTGTCCACCTGCCATATCTGTATATCCATCTACCTGACATGATGCCCAAACTCTTCTTCTCTCACCATTCTTAGGATTATCTTTATAGAATATATCCTGCATAGTAAAGCATGTACATGTAGGACAAACAAAGTTACATCTTCCACATCCTATACATCTATCATTATATTCTTCCCACATTTCAGACTTTGTTATTCTTTGGTCTAAATCCTCTGGAATATTAACTCTAGTCTTTGTCTCTGTTACAAAATCAACTTCAACTTTTTGCTGCTCTTTATCAGCATCCTTAAAGAAAGCTAAAATCTCATCATTTTTTATATCCATAAAAGCCTCATCTTCTGAAACTTTTAAATAAGCATCATAGTTGTCTGACTTATTTGTACCCATATCTACACAAAAACAGCTATCAAAACTTTTTTTACATCCTATTAATACAAATCTTGCATTATCTCTTAATACCTTATAATACTTATCTACGAATCCATTTCTTAAGTAGATATCATCTATTCTTCTTAAAGCATGTAAATCACAACTTCTTAAGAATATAAGTGTTTTTTTATTATCTACATCTGGTTCTTTAACTTCTTTCTCTGTAAAGAAGAATAAAGTTTGTCTTATAGGTAATATAACTTCTTTATATGAAAATTGAGCTTTTCTCTCAAATTCTATATCTTCAACTTTATCTATCTCTCCATATCTTATAACATCTGTATCTGAAAATCTTCCATCTCCTACCATTACTGTTGGAGCAAAGATTTTATATTCATTTTTCAATTCATTAAAAACTTTATTTAAGTTTTCTAAATTCATTTTAAATTCCATATGTCACCTCACGCAAATTTCATTATTGTTCATCTTCAATATCTCTCTATACATTGATTATAATTTCACAATAAAAAATCCACTATGACAAATATCACAGTATCTAAAATATAATACTGTGACATTTTAATCTTCTTTAGTAAGTCCTTTAAAGTACATAGCTAACATATCTTTATCTACTACTATTATTTTTTTATTTTTTTGGATTATTAGATTTTGTTCTGAAAGATTTTTAAGCGCCCTAGATATTGTTTCTCTCGGTATTCCAAACATTTCAGATAAATATGTAACTGACATAACTAAATCTATAAGTGTACCCTCTGGGATTTTAACTCCATAATCATTACTGAATTTCCATAGCTTTGCAGCTACTTTCTTTTTAATATTAATTGATGTAGAATTTTTAAGCTGTCTGTACATACGTCTTGTTTTTTTAGCTAAAGCATTTATGACTATTGTAGTAAGTTTAAAATCACTAGCCATAACCCTCATAAAAGCTTCCTTGTTAAAACTTAAAATTTCACAATTCTCAAAAGCTTCACAGTTAACAGATGATTTTAAATTATCAAGTTGTGCCTCATTTATAAAAGTTCCTCTATTTAAGATGAATACAACTTTCTTATTTCCATCCTCATTTATTTTATATATAGCAACTTTACCATTAAACACGATATATATATTATCTACTACTTCTCGTTCTCTAAATATATGGCTATTTTTAAGATAACAACTTAATACACCAACATTGCTTAGCATTTCCATAGAACTTTCGTTTATACTCTCAAAAATATTTAATTCGTGTAATTCTTTTTTATCTATCATATGTAAGTATTATAAAAAAATTTTATAATATATCCTCCCATCTTCATCTTCATTATAGTTTCATATTATACCACAAATTTTAGCCCCTTTATTTTCTACAAAAAAATAGTTTTATTATAGAGCTTTAAACAAAAAATGAAACCATAGCTTTTACTATACTTTTTATAAAAAAAGAGTAAGAATTTCTTCCTACTCACAATAATCTGCTAATATTTCTTCATACTCTAGCTCTATACTCTCCATCTGTAACATTCTGAATATCTCTTCCATAAAAATGCCTCTAGTTCCTGTTATGCTACAAGTAGGACTTTGATTTATCCCTATAATCTTTTTAACTTCATACCCATTATCTATGTACTCTTTTATGTCTTCTAAAACTGGAATAAATAATTTTTTGCATAACTCTCTATATTCTTTTATATTGTATTCTTCTTTAGACTGTCCCTTTCTCTTAAGTCCTAAAAACTTAAATTCTGGGCAAGGTAATTGTACTATCCCAACACCTTCATTTAAAAGCTTTTCTGTTATTTTAAACCCACCTTTTGCTCTTGCAAGTCCATTAACAACCGTATTTTGATTTAGCACACAATGGCTTACTATAACGATTTTCTTTAACCTTAACATCTTTCTCAACCTCCCAAAAATCCATTTTATGGTATAATATAATTTGTATTTATATTTTTAATTATACTACTTGTAGCTTATAAAGACTTTTAATTATTTGTAAGATTAAAAAATTTAAGGGGGACTTATGAAAAATTTAAAAACTAAAACACTAATACTTTGCGCTATGGCAATAGTATTAAATATCGTACTAGGTACTATCACTTCAGCACTAAAACTACCATTTTATCTTGATACAATAGGTACTGTTTTTATAGCCTTATTCTTTGGACCATGGCTTGGGGCAAGTGTTGGGGCACTTTCAAATATCATAACAGGTATGCTATTTAACCCATCTGGAATTCCATTTTTACTTATAAGCGTTGCAGTAGGTTTGATAGTGGGATTTATTGGGAAGAAATTTAAATTTACAATTCCAGTAGCAATTATAACAGGACTTATACTTAGCATTGTGTGTCCACTTATAGGAACACCTATTGGAATATGGGTCTATGGAGGACTTACAGGAACAGGGCTAGACTTCTTATTTATGTTCCTTAAAGAATCAGGACAAAGTGTCTTTACAGCATCATTTATTCCAAAAGTAATAAATAATCTGTTAGATAAAATAGGAACTTGTGTAATTATTTATTTTGTACTAAAAAATATGCCATCAAAACTAAAGAATGAAAGCACAAATGCTAGCATAGTGTAAAAAAAAGCATCAACTATTAAAATTTAGTTGATGCTTTTTTTTGACATATCAATGTAAATTATCACCTTAAAATTAAGAGTAGTATTTAACTAATTGTAAATATAATATCAAAGCATTTATACTACTTTGATATATAAAAGGAGATAATATAATGAAAAAAGTATTAATAGCAATCATTGTTGCCGCTGTTGCAGTTGTAGCTTTTTATGGTACTGAACATGTAGTTCATGCTACAACACATGACAATACTGCGACTGTTCAAAATAGCACACAAGCCACACCAAACAGTACTCAAACTAATAATAGTTCTAATAATTTAAATAATTCAACTACTCCAAATAACACAGGTAACACAAATAATGCTAATTCAAATTCTAGTGCTACTTCAAATAAGACAAGCAATAATAATAATAATAGTAATAGTAGTAATAATTCAAACAACTTGGGTGATACACAAAGTAATACCCAATCAAAAACTAAGCAAAATAATAATGCAACTAAAACTCAAACTCAAACGCCTACTAGTCAATCAGTAGATTGGGCAAAAATAAATGCAACTGGTGTTTTAAGCTCTGAGACTGCTGATTATTTTGCACAGCAATTACTTACAACTGAGAATAAAGCTACAAAGTCAGCAACTAATGGTAGTGAAGATCAAAACCAAATGAATATATCTAGTTATAAGTCTTATGAAATGGTAGCAAACTTTATCAAAGATAAAATTTCACCTGCTATTGAAAGTAAACTAAATAATTCTGATAGTTCTAACTTTGATAATGTAATAAGTCAATTTAATCAATTTACTAAAAATTCAATATCAGCAATTTACCCACTTAGCCACGGTGGTAGTGAACTACCTTTATTACAAAATACACTTGCTATCCCATATGAAAATAACTTTGGTGGATATCTAATAGGTGCTTATGTTAATACAGGGGTTGATCCTCTTCTTAGTAGCCAATTTATGCAAGTATATAGTGGTAAGCAAAATGCTACTTATAATAAGTTTATAGGTGATGTTACTTTAACTCAAAATAAATCAGCTAATCTCGCTGGTCAAATGAATAAGAATAATGCTACGGATGTTCTTGATACTTATAATCAAATTTATGCTTTATGGAACACTCAAATAGATAATGTTTATAACTATATAAAAGCTAATTCTAATGGATATATAGGACCTAAAAACTTAACTCAATCTGAAAAAGTATGGATTAATTTTAGAGATACTATGATTAATGAAGCTGGTGCTGGTTTAACTGGCACTAACAAAGAAATTGCACAAAAAAGAATGGCTATAAGAATGACACAGCTTCAAACTTATAACCTTATGGCAAATCTATCATTTAGTGTTGGACAAGATTTATAAACTTGGTAATATACTTGGAAATTAAATATAAAAAGCAAGGTAAAATCACCTTGCTTTTCTTCACTATTTCCAAATTCAAGAATATTGTGAGTAGATTCCTTTTATTTAGTTATTTCATTTACTAAATGACATGAAACAAAATGATTTTCGCCAACTAATCTTAGTTTTGGTCTCTCACTAGTACAAATATCTTCAGCATACGGACATCTTGTGCTAAATTTACATCCTTTTACATTATTTATCGAAGTCGGAAGTTCTCCTTTTAAAAGTTTTTTTCTTCTTCTTTGATTTGGATGTGATATTGGAACAGACTGCATAAGTGCTTTTGTATATGGATGCATTGGATTTTTATAAACTTTTGTTTTATCTCCAATTTCAACTATTTCACCAAGATACATTACCCCAACTCTTGAGGCTATATATTTAACTAAGCTTAAATCATGCGAGATAAATATATATGATACTCCCATCTCTTTTTGAAGTTTTATCATAAGATTTACTATTTGTGCTTGCATTGATACATCAAGTGCTGATACTGCTTCATCTGCTATTATTATTCTAGGATTCAAAGTTAATGCTCTCGCTATTGCTATTCTTTGTCTTTGCCCACCTGAGAACTCTTTTGCATATCTATCTAAAACAGTTTCATCAAGTCCACATAGTTTTAAAAGTTTTATACTCTCTTTTTCTGCTTCACTTTTACTCATAAGTTTATGATATAACATAGCTTGTGCTAGTATATCTCTAATTTTCATAGATGGATTAAGACTGCTATATGGGTCTTGAAATACCATTTGTATAAAACTACTTTTGTTTTTCATATCAAGCTTTTTATATGTACTTGTATCTACCCCATCTATTATTACATTCCCACTATCTTGCTTATATAAACCTATAATAGTTCTTGCAAGTGTTGATTTTCCACAACCTGACTCACCTACTATCGCAAGAGTTTCTCCCTCTGTTAGTTTAAAGGATATATCATCAACAGCTTTTAGACTTTTTTTAGTTTTTCCAAAAAAGTTTTTCTCATAGGGAAATTCTTTAACTAAATTTTTTATTTCTAAAATTATTTTCTTACTCATCACTCTCCCCCTTAGCTATATAACACGCAACTTTATGTTGTTTATCAATTTGTTTTAAAAAAGGGATACTTTTTTGTTTACATTCTTGTATACACTCATCACATCTATCATAAAAAGCACAGTAATCTAATACTTCATATGGACTTAGTACACTCCCTCTTATTGACTCAAGTTCTTTTACTCCTTCAAAATCAAACTCAACAGATGGTCTTGATTTTAAAAGTGCCTTTGTATATGGGTGTTTTGCATCATCAAATATTGTAAAAACATCTGCTTCTTCTACAACTTTTCCACCATACATCACAACAACTCTATCACACAATTCAGCTATTATCCCAAGGTCGTGAGTTATCACAATTATAGACATATCAAATTCTGCTTTAATCTCTTTTAATAATTCTAAAATCTGTGCTTGCACAGTAACATCAAGTGCGGTTGTAATCTCATCTGCAATAAGAACTTTTGGCTTTAAACAAAGTGCCATTGCTATAAGTGCCCTTTGTCTCATTCCACCAGAAAGTTCATTTGGGTATGAATCAAAAACTTTTTCCGAATTATTTATCCCAACTTTTTTAAGCATTTCAATAGCTATTAACTTTGCCTCTTTTTTAGATACTTTTTTATGAATTAATATTCCCTCAATAATTTGATGACCTATTGTATACACTGGGTTTAAAGAAGTTAGTGGATCTTGATAAATCGCACTAATTTCCTTACCTCTAATATGTACCATTTGTTTTTCATTAAATTTTGTTATATCAACTCCATGTAATAGTATTTCTCCACTTTGAATATTTTCTACTTCGTTACTTAGCAATCCCATAAGTGACATTGCTGTAACTGACTTTCCACTTCCAGATTCACCAACAATCCCAAGAATTTCACCCTTTCTAAGTTCAAAACTAACATCATCAACAGCTTTTATAATTCCACTATCAGTTTTAAAACTAACCTTCAAATTTTTATATTCAACTATATTCATAATTTTTACCTTCTTTTTCCTATACTCTTTTGAAGTCCTCTTCCTATCATATTAAAAGCAAGTATCACAAGTATTATTGCTATACTTGGAAAAACAACAAGGTATGGCTCTGTCATCATATTTTGTTGTCCTGCATTAAGCATACTACCAAGTGATGCTACTGGTGGCTTTAATCCTAATCCTAAAAAACTAAGCATTGCCTCTGTAAGAATAGCACCTGCCGCTGTCATAGTTGCATTTACTATAATAATTTGTGATATATTAGGAATTACATGTGTTTTGATTATTTTAAAAGTTCCTATTCCCTGTGTTTTAGCACACTTTATATAATCAACTTCTCTTAAAGCATTAACCTCACCCCTTATAATTCTTGCTGTTCCCATCCATGAAAAGGCTGCTAAGACAAGAACTATTTCTATAAGTGATGATTTTAAAATAACACTCAAAACTAATAATATAAAAAATGCTGGTATACTCATAAGAATTTCTAAAACCCTCATAACAACAGTATCAAAAACACCTCCAATATATCCACTTAAAGCACCTATAATAGCCCCTATAAACGTAGAGATTATCATAACACTAAGACCTACTAAAAGTGTTATTCTTCCACCATATAAAATCCTTGTAAAGTAATCTCTACCAAGACTATCAGTACCAAAAATATGATGTATACTTGGAGGGTCAAATGAATTTGCTAAGTTTATTCCATTAGGTTTATAAGGTGATAAAAATGCAAATATACAAGCTAGACCAAAAATAATTAGAAATATTAAACTAATTAATGCACCTTTATCTTTTTTTATTGCTATCATAATATTTTTCATCACTTAAGTCCCCCTTTAACTCTAGGGTCAACAAGAGTATATAAAATATCTGATATAAGATTACCAACTATTAAAAGAATTGCTGCTAAAAGCGTTGTCGCCATTATTGCAGGGTAATCATATGATATCGCTGCGTTATATGCCATTCTTCCAACTCCTGGCCAGCCAAAAATTTCTTCTATAACAACACTCCCCATAACAAGGTTTGGAAGTGATAATCCTATAAGAGTTATTACTGGCAAAATACTATTTTTAAGAATATGCCCATAAAATACAGATTCTCTATCAAGCCCTTTTCCAAATGCAGTTCTTACATAATCTTTTTCCGCTTCAATTTCTATTGAATTTTTAACATATTGTATTATTCCTCCGATATCTGTTAGCACAACTGCAAAAACAGGCATTATAAGGTGTGCTATAAGACTTGTTATAGTCTTATTTCCTATATCATACATCCCAACACTTGGTAAAATATTAAACTTAACTGTGAAAATAACTATAAGTATAAGTGCTAGTAAAAATGATGGCATAGCAATACTTATATTAGAAAAAATATCTATTATTTTTCCTATAAAGTTATTTCTGTTCATCCCTCCCACAACACCTAGTGCTATTCCAAGCACAAAAGTTAAGATCATTGATATTCCACTTAAGATTAATGTTGGTACTATTCTACTTGCAATTTCTTGTGCTACTGAACTTGATGAAACCAGTGAATTTCCAAGATTCCCCTGAAGAATTTGTTTTAGCCACTCTATATACTGAACTATTATTGGTCTATTTAGTCCTAGATTTTCTCTAATTATCTCTATTTGTTTATGATTCATTCCAGGTGTCATATACATTTGAACTGGACTACCTGGTGCAGCTTTTATTATAAAAAAGCAAATTATAGAAATAATAAAAAGCATAGGTATAGCTATCAAAATTCGTTTTAAAATAAATTTCCCCATAAACTCCTCCCTGACTTTATTCTATGACAATAGCACCTACCTAAAAATATGGTAGATGCTATTTATAGTTTTCTCTAATTTTTATTATTTATTATAATAAAGCTCTCCATAGTTTTGCATAAGAGCTATTGGTGTTGGATTTGCCTCTTTAACACCTGATAATTTTTTTGAAACTCCTAAAATTGTTTCAGGGTAGTTAATTGTATAAAGTGGTAACTGCTCTGAAAGTTTATCTTGAATTTCTTTATATAACTTTTCTCTTTGAGTAGGACTTGTACTTGTTTGTGCTTCTTTAAATAATTTATCTATTTCTGGATTACTAAAGTTAGATGCATTATTTGCTCCGTTTGTTGTAAACACAGTAGAATAACCATCTGGTGTTGTTCCCATATTATAACCATTTAAAGCAAGGTCATACTTTGTACTATGAGGTGTAAATATTTCTTGGAAGAATGAATTAAGCTCTATTGGCTCAAGTTCTACTTTTATCCCTATCTTACCAAGATTTTGTTGAATAACAAGCGCCTCATCTTGTGCCCATTTAAAACCAGCTGCATAAGTAAGTCTTAATGTAACATCCTTTGCCCCTGACTCTTTCATAAGCTCTTGAGCCTTAGCTAAATCGTAATTATATGATTCAACATCATTTGTATAATATTGAGTTTCTGGTGAGAATACTGAATTAGCTGGTGTAACATATTTGCTGTTTCCATATTCAGCTTTTGTTAATTCATCTTTATTTAATGCATAGGCTATTGCTTCTCTTACTTTTAAATTTTGTAAGTTTTTATTTGTAAAGTTAAATACAACTGTATTAACTAAACCTGAACCAAACTTTTCTACATTATAATTATCTGCAACTTGTTTGTTATCTAATAATTTTTCTGATAAAACCCCAACTGATAGTTGCCCTGATTCAAGCGCTGCTATTCCTGAGTTTTGATTTGGTATAACCTTAAACACTAAATTTGGAACTTTAGCTTTTTCACCATAGAAATTATCATTTCTAACTAAAGTAACTGTTGAGCCTGCTTGTTCTGATTCAAATTTATATGGACCATCCCCTACTGGCTTTTTATTTTCCGGTGCATTTTTTAAATCTTTTACATTCTTATAAATATGCTCTGGAATTGGATATAACTGTGCAAGGTTTTGCTCAAATCCAAGTGATGGAGCTGGTAATGTAAACTCAACTGTTGTGCTATTTATAGCTTTTGCAGTGATTGCTTTTCCATCTATCATAAATGTTTGAGTTAATAATGCATTGTTTTTAGGATTCATTATTGCATCAAAAGTATAAACAACATCATTTGCTGTTAAAGGTTGTCCATCAGACCATTTTAAGTTAGGCTTTAATGTTAAAGTGTATGTTTTAGCATCTGCTGAATGTGTAATATTACTAGCTAAACCATTAAAATCTATTTTACCATTTTCCCCAAGATTATAAACTGGTTCATACATAGCATCTGTTACAATAAGTGAACTATTTGAGTTTGCATATAGTGGATTCATTGTTGGTGGTGTTGATGATACTGATAAAACTAAATTTTGATTTTCATTTGCTTTATTATTATGCGTATTTGCATAAACTGCATATCCGCCCCCTGCAAGTATTGCTACTATTACAACAGCTCCTATAATTTTAGATATTTTTCCTCTTGCCATATTGTCCCTCCAAATTTTATCTTATGTTTAATCTATTTAAATATAATTTCTCAAAAAACTATGTGTCTTTAAACACACAACTTCTTATAATATATCATAATTTCATATAAAATTCATACTTATTTCATCAACTTACTACACTTTTCTTTTTTTTAAACTAATCTTTTCCTTTTTAAATTATTTATTTTCTACAAAAGGATAATCTAACTAGCTAATATTTAATTTTTGGTTCTGTTAGACAATTTAGTTATTAATAGTCTAAAAAATCGATTATAATAATAGAGAATGCACACAATCAAAATGATAAGGAGAAAATGTTTTATGGAAGAAGTAAATAAATTTCAAAGTCTTATCATTTTTGCTATGGTTTTATTAGGTATTTTAATAGGACAAATTAGTTTTGTTCAAACTTATTCAGAATATTTAATAATGCCAGCGCTAATGATAATGCTATTTTTAGTATTTATACAAATACCTTTAAAAGAGCTAGGAAAGTCATTTAAAAATATAAAATTCACATCAATAGCAATTATTATAAATTTTATATGGACACCAATAATTATATTTATTTTAGGAAGATTATTTTTAGGCAATCATCCAGATATTTTAATAGGATTTGTTATGCTTATGGTTACTCCATGCACAGATTGGTATTTAATATTCATAGGAAGTGCTAAGGGTAATGTTGCTTTAGGGTCTTCAATACTTCCTTTGAATTTAATATTACAATTACTTTTATTACCTATATACATACTACTAATAGGTGGGACTAGTGTAAATATAGACATCTTGAGCCTAGGTAAAGGAGTTCTAATTAGTTTAATCATTCCTTTATTATCTTCTATGATAGCTAGAAAATTTATTATAGATAAAATAGGAGAAAGTTCTTTTGACAAGAAAATAGTACCAAAAGCTTGTGATTATCAAGGATATTTCTTAAATTTAGCTATAATTGCTATGTTTGCTTCTCAAGGAAAAGTACTACTAAATAATTTACAAATGTTATTAATCTTATTAGTACCTGTATTATTATTCTTTATAATTAATTTCATTGTAGGTAGATTAGCAGGCAAAGCTATTAAGCTTAATTATAGGGATAGTGTTTCTTTAAGTTTAACTACTTTAGCTAGAAATTCTCCAATAGCATTAGCAATAGCTGTTGCAGCATTTCCTAATCAACCTTTGATATCTTTAGCTCTAATCATAGGACCGTTAATAGAGTTACCTGTATTATTTTTAATTACTAAAATTCTTTTATTTATAAAGTCAAAAGAAGAAATATTAAATAAGTAAACTTATAAAAATTTATATGCTTTAATATATTTATAATGCCAATCAAATCAAATAAAAATAGCTACACTTTGGATATTCCAATAGTTGTAACTATTTTTATTTATTATTTATCACATAATTGTCTTATTTCTTCTATTCTCTCACTTGCTAGTTTGTAACCATTGTTATAACCTTCTCTTAATTTCTCTATATCACCCTCAAAACTCTCAATTGCTTGACTCTCTTTTGGGCGTAGAATTATAGCCTTCCCCTCTTTTTCAAGTCTCTCACACAAAGCTATCGTTTCATTGTATTTTATATGCCTATTTAAAAGTCCATCTACAAGCTTTGGATACTTACTTTTAAGTATTTTAGCAACCATAACATTCTTCTTTTTTTGCTTGAGTCTAAATCCCTTTGGTCTTGTTAAGATTATAAGATGCTTCTCATTTCCATCTGCTATTGCCTTATTTATAGGAATTGGATCACAAAGCCCTCCATCAAAATACTTTCCCTCACCTATTTGTATTGCAGGGAAAAGTATTGGAATCGCACATGTAGCTCTAAGCATTGTACACTGTTTATCAAGCTTCATTCCATCTAAATACTCTGACTTACCAGTAAGTGCATTAGTAACCCCTACTAAAAGTTTGCCTTCATACTTATCAAAAGTTTCTTGATCAAATACCTTAAGTTTGTTCGGAAGCTCGTCAAATGCAAAATCTAAACCAAATATGCTTCTACATTTGAGAAAATTCCTTTTTCCTATATATCTTTTATCATGTCTAAACTCTTCTAATATTTCTAAATTTCTTTTCTTCTGCTTTGATATATATGAAAAACCATTTGTTATCCCAGCAGAAACACCTATACAATAAGGAAACATTATATCATTATCAAGAAGTGCATCCATAACTCCCGCACTAAATATCGGTCTAAATGTTCCACCTTCTAATATTAAACTTGGCATATTGCCCCTCCTTTTAATCATTTTTTCTCGTTTAATTATACTCCCTTTTTGTGTAATTGGTAGTACATAATTTATTTTCCTGTTCTATTACATTTATTTTTAGATACTTTAAATAGAACTGGTGTACTGAAATAACAGCAAAACTCCCTAGATTAAGTATCTAAGGAGTTTTCATTTAGTATAAGTTACTTATTTTCTTCTCTCACTTTTCTAACAATCTCAACTTCTAAATTTAACCTTCTAGCAATTTCTGCATCATCAAACACATCCAAAAATGCTTTTACTGCTTCTAACTTTCCTTCTAGTTTCCCTTTTAGTTCACCTTTTTTTCTCTCTTCTTCCTTCATTTCTGTTATTGCAAAAGCATTATTTGCTACCATTTTAACTACCTCCTCTTTTTTTGATTCTAATAAGTTTATAGCTTTTTCTTTTAACGCTTCTTCTGTTGTATTCTTTATCCAATGTTTAATTTGCTTTAATTGTTCATCTGATAAACCTTCAAAAAATAATACTATTGATGCTATTCTCTCTAAAAATTCTTCTGCTTTTATTTTTTGATCTAATAAGAAAATTGCTGATGTTGCATCTTTTTTCTCTAGTAGCTCTTCTTTTGTAAAACCATTATTTATATCAAATATGTCATAGGTGAAATTTAATACTCCACTATGAAACTTTTCTTCATTACAAAACATTTTTCTAAACTCATTTGGTACATCCCAGACTTGTTTTCCATTATATAAAACTATTGGAATTACTGCTGGTATTTTAATTCCTTTATCTGATTTACTATGTTTAGCATTCTTTGCGTATTCTCTTAGTATTTCAGTCATAAGTGAAAACCCAAATCTATGATTTGGCTTTTTGAACTTACTTAGCGAATGCAATGAGTCTAGTTTCCTTATCCTCTTAGTGGCATTGTGTAATCTACTTTTGATTGGAACTCTAAAAGAATACATTATAACAATTTAAAATCTAAAAATAAAATAATTTTAAATTCACAAAACTTTATTTTCAGCTTTTAAAACTGGCACACTGAGCTGAGCTTAAAGCATAGTTATTTCCTTATGCATAAGAAAACAAAGGTAATCTTATATATAAGGAATATAACTATGTAAAGTATAGAACTGTATACACCTTCCTCACTTTTCACATACCCTATTTGTTATGATTACTCGCAAGAAATTACCATTACAATTCTATCCATAATGCTTAGCACTTTATACTAAACTTTCCTGCATTCCAAGTCTTAGACTTCTAGAATATCCATTCCTATCCCTTAACTAAATGTATTAATATAACTATTTTTGAAACCAATTTTCAGCAGTAGGTATATTGTAATGTATATCTAATTCTGATATAGAATATGTAATAATGTTGTTTTTAAAAAACGGTTCTTCTCTGTAAAAATCTTGGATAACTTGTTCAGTTTCCGATTTTACCACAGTAATAGATGCACTCATATCACTTTTTAATGATGAAAAGAGAACCTTACCCACTTTCATTATCATACCTGTATAATCCTGATGTTCTTGCATCATTTCCGCTGTCATTTTTTCTGAATTAGTGACAATTCCTTCAATTAAAAAATATTTCATATTTTAATCCTCCTATTTTAAATTTATCGATAGTTCCATAATAATTTAATTCTCCACTTCAACTCTAAATTTTATTTGCAGTATATTGATTTAATAATTCTAGCCTTCATATACTAAAAAAAGCCACACCAATTAGTGTAGCTTTTCCATATTACTGATTATAAACTGATTTTAAAAGTTCTATCTCTTTTGCATATCCATCTAAATCATCTTGTGGAGTTTCAAGGAAGAAAGGAATTCCTTTAAGTTTTGGATGGTTTATAATTCTTGTAACTGCTTCAAGTCCTATAAAACCTTCTCCAATCTTCTCATGTCTATCCTTATGACTTTTATATGGATTTTTACTATCATTAAGGTGTATAGCTTTAAGTCTATCAAGACCTATAACTCTATCAAACTCTTCTAAAACTCCATCAAGGTTATCAACTATATCATAACCTGCATCATAAATATGGCATGTATCAAGACATACTCCCATTCTATCTTTTAGGTTTACTCTACTTATTATCTGTGCTATTTCTTCAAAACTTCTACCAATCTCTGTACCTTTTCCAGCCATTGTTTCTAAAAGAATTGTTGTTGTTTGTTCTTCTTTCATAACTTCATTAAGCATTTCAACTATAAAGTCTATTCCAACTTCTGTTCCTTGCTTAACATGACTACCTGGGTGGAAGTTATACAAACTATTTGGAAGATATTCCATTCTCTCTAAGTCATCTGCCATCATAGCTTTTGCAAAGTTTCTTGTATCTTCACTACCTGAACAAGCATTAAGTGTGTATGGAGCATGTGCTAAAAACTTAGCAAATCCATTTCCTTTTGCAATTCTTAAAAGCTCATCTACATCACTTTGAACTATTGCTTTTGCTTTTCCACCTCTAGGGTTTCTTGTAAAGAACTGAAAAGTATTTCCACCAATGCTTACAGCTTCTCTTCCCATATTAGCGAATCCCTTAGTTGTTGATAAATGACATCCTATATTTAACATAAAAACACTCCCTTGCTTTTCTTTCTCTCTTTATTATTAGTTATATCATACTATAAAACTCTGTTTTAATACAAGTATTTTTATTACTTAATAATTATTATGATTTATTTAATCTAAGTCAACATGTATTCTATGTTTCCCACAATGGCTACATTTAAACAAATATCCTGCCATTGACCCTTTTTTAAATAAATCTTCCTTAACATCTTCGATATTAAAACAGTTATCTCTATTTTTAAAATCTTCAAAAACCTCATCTGCAATTCCCATTTTGATGAGTTCCTTTGTACCTACATCACCTAAAAACACACAAAAATCATTGCAACATTCTAGCCACTCTGGTTCTTGCCAACACATATAACTTGGAGTCCTTTTCATTAACTCATCAATCTTCTCTTCACTAATTTTTTCTGTATCTTCAAAATATGAACTAAAATATCCATCAAATTTCTTTGCTGCACTACCATCCTTTATACAAAATGGACAAATACAATTTACCTCTTCACTCGTAGATAAATTATTACAGTAATATTGTGTTTTATTACCACAACACTCACAAACCTCACCCTTTTCTGAATATGTAAATATCTCTAATTCTCTATCATAACAATTTGGATTATATTTAAACTCTGGTAGCTTATCGCACATAATTAACACTCCTTTTAATATCAAAAAGACTTATAGATTTCTCCATAAGCCAAAACTTTATTCTTTATCTTTCATTTAGCCAAGCTTTTATTTTATCAAGCTCACCATCTTCTAATTCTCTTTTAGAAAATACTTCTATCATATTCTCTCTTCTAAGGCTTAAATCACTCCAAGGTAATTCCCCTTCATCTTCGCTATTTCTAAGGCTTACTTCTGTTTTAAATATTGTGCTTTTCACATATATTGTCCAACCGTCACTCATTTCAAATTTTTCTAATTTTGTATCTCCAAACATTCAATCTTTCTCCTTTGTATTTAACTTCTATATAAGATAAGTAATTTCTTACTCATTTCTAATCTATTATCTCACCTTATCAATAGATTCTATTTTACCATATGCTATTAAAAACGCAAAAAAGCTCACTCAAAACTGAGTGAACTTTAATATATTAATCCCTAGAATTGAATTGCATTAATAGTTGTAATATTTGAACATATAACCAAATTAAAGTTACTGTAAGTCCAAATGCACAGTACCACTCCATATATTTAGGAGCACCAGTTCTTGCACCTCTAACTATATTATCAAAATCTAATAGAAGTGATAAAGTAGCTATTGCTATGATAAATATTGAGAATCCTATTCCTATACTTCCATTACCATAGAAAGGTGATTGCATTCCAAATAAGCTTAATATAAAGCTAATAACAAATACTCCAAGTATCGCTAGCATACCAACAAAAACAAATTTTTGTATTTTAGATGCTAAATTAGGGAATAAGCTATAAACTATCAAAGTTGCTACTGTAACAACTATTGTTATTAAAACAGCTTGAAATGCTATTCCTGGGTATATTTGATTAATTAGATTAGCTAATGCACCAAGAGCGAACCCTTCAACTGCTGCATATATTATACTTGTAAATCTAGCTATTTTAGGCATAAATGATGTTGTAATACCTACTATTGCACCTATTATAAGTGCAACTGTTAAAACTGAACTATAAGTTGTTGTAGTTATATTATAACTATAAACAAATGACCCTGCTAAAATTAACATTAACAGTAGTACTTTCACTGCTGTACCCGCTATAGTCATCTGACCTTCATCTGCATATGCCTTTTCTTTTGAAAGATTTAACGCATTTTTTATTAATGGATTTCCTTTATTTTTCACAAACATTCCCCCATTCTTATCTTTTTTTAAACTTAGAGCTAAAACTTAATTTTAAATTTTGCCCCTCTTTTAAAAATTGTTATTTCTGCTATTATAGCATACTTTTCAAAAATATATATACCATTATTCTACATTAGTTTCCTTAGGTAACTACCTGCCACTTAGCAAATAAATTTGCTTGAATTTACTTCTCTAACCTTCTCCATTCAAACTCAAGCTTTGTATGGATTTTTTCATCTTCACCCATAATGCTATGTATGCTCTTAATCCCCTCATCTTCAGACTTTTCTATGTTAGTTAGAACTCTTATGTTTTCAGAAAGCATAGACTCTTTTTTAAATAAAACTTTAATATTTGAAAGACAGTAATTATCAATAATATCATTTGGCATAGTATCCATAGCCCTCTCTATATAAATAACATTATTCATATGACCATTCAAATCTATATCGCTGTGTCTTACTTCATACACTTTTTCTATATCAGCATTTTGAACATCTATAAAATCATCAAGTTTTATATTTCCATCAAACTCACCCTCTAAACCATATATATCATACTGCTCCTGGGTTACCTTTGTAGGTCTTCTTTTCTCTAAATCAACAAGTATAGCACTAGACTTAACTTCAACTAATACTTTTCCCTCTTGATTTTTAATTGAATGAGTTCTATATCCATAAAACTTTTTAACACCTATAACAGTAGTATCTGCTATTACAATATCATTTATCTTAGGATACTCATGAATTTTAATATTATACTTTAAAAGCATCCAAACTAAATCCTTTTTAATATGAGTTCCCTCTGTTTCGCCTAAATGTTCTGACTGAGCAACAACAACATCCCATAAATAATTTATAAGACTAGAAACCTTACAATTCATGTGTTTATCAAGATCATAGAACTTTATTCTATAATCGTTCTCAAATGTGCTTTTTGAAATAAATTTCATTTTTAATTTCTCCCTTTAATCTTCCCGTAAATTTAAATACAACCATCACTTTTACTTTTCCCATATTATGAGGTCTATATTCAATATAATGATACTATATTACCACCCTCTAGAATTAACAAAAAAATCTCACGGTACTTTCTATCGCAAGATTTTTTATCTTATATCACTTTCTTTAAACAAACAACTCAAAAATGTATTTATCTCTTAGCATATATTTTTTTGAAATATACTCTCTATTTTTCAAGTAAAATCCCCTCTATATCAAGTCCACCATATGAAGTTTCAAATCTACTTTTAATATTATATTCTGACATTTTAGTAGTATCTATTTTAGAAGTCATATAATTGAATATCAGCTCTGAAAATATCTTATTACTTATAACAACATAATTATTTTCATCTCTATCTAAATATCCAAATATGCTTCCGATACTAACCTCTGGATTATAATACTCATATATTATTTTAGATTCTTTTATAAGAATATTTTCTACAAGTTCGTACAGCTCTTTATTATTTTCAAGATTTTTAATTAAATCATCAAAAAGAGTATTATGTTCAGTTAAAATCATTTTCACAGCCCTACGAACATCAGATACTTCCCAATTTCTTTTATTACTTCCCAATATCTTTTCATCTATCAACTGGCAAATTCTACTCACTAAAAAAGGATATCCATTAGTGAATTTGAATATTTCATCACTTATTTCCCCTGTATTGATCTTGGAATTATTATCTATATTATACTCCTCTAACATACTTTCAATTTCAGTTATGTTAAAACTCATGTTTATATCAAAATCAACTGCTATATTCCAAGGTGAATTATATCTTGTATCACTGTCATCACTAAATTTTAACTTAAGGTTCTTAATATCATAAACCCCTGCTAATATCACCGACTTAAAAGTTGTACAAACTTCAGCCTCTCTATCTAAATATAGTGACCTTAATACCCCTAGAAAATTCACAAAAAGCTGATTATTAGAAATTCTATCAACTTCATCTATCATTAAAACTATCTCTCTATCTTTTGTTATATCTGATATTAAGTAAGCTAAACTATTTAGTGTCTCAACATTTCTCAGCTCAACTCCTAGTGTTCTAGATAAACTCTCTACAAACGAATTGCAAAATACTTTAGTTGATATAAAATCTTCACTCATTCTCTCAAAATCAAGTTTTATCACCGTATAACTATTCTTAAGTCTTTTATATAATTCATTTAAAGTCGTAGTTTTTCCAAATTGTCTTGGTCTATTTATAACAAAGTAAGATTCATCTTCTACAAGACTTTCTATATTATCAAGCTTACTTGATATATCTACCATGTAATGTTTTTTAGGAACACATAAGCCTGTTGTATTAAACTTTTTATTCATTTAACCAAAGTCCCCTTTACTAATAAATTTTTTAAATTTTATTTCTCATTTATTTATTCTTTATTATACCATAATAGCTATAACGCTAAACCAATTTCAATTATTTTGTAAATATATACTTTTTTTCCTTTTATAGTATAATTAGTTTAAGCAACTGATTTTATTTACTTAAACAAAAAATTAAATATTAATAAAAGAGAGGTTTAATTTATGAGAGAATGTTCAAATTGCAAAGAAAAAATTTCTTATAAAGAATTATGTATGTCAATTACTTACTTCGCCAAGTATTCGTATGTAAAATGCGATCATTGTAAAACAAAATACAAAATAAATAGATTTCGTAGAAACTTATTTCTAACACTTAATATTTTAGGAATTATTGCGTGTACCCAATTAAGAGATTTAAAATTCTACTTAATATTTGTACTTTACGTCCTAATATCACCTTTATTTATGTGTTACAAATTAACTCCATATCCTACAACTAAATAAGCTTTTATCTATAATTTTTTATATCTTTATGAATTCAAAAAAACTAACAAGCCATAAATCACTTGTTAGTTTCTTCTATTTTAAAAATGTTATTATAAACTTTGTTCCTTCTGAAAGTTTACTTCTTACGCTTATACCTCCATCATTTGCCTCTATAATCTTCTTTGATAGAGAAAGCCCTATCCCTATACTCTCAGGATTTATATTATTACTCCCTTTATGGAATCTCTCAAATATTTTTGATATATCATTTTCTGATATACCTTTTCCATTATCCTCAATTTCTACCCTTGTAAATACTTCACTTTTTATAACTCTTATATCTATCTTTCCATTTTCCTGTGTATGTTCAATTCCATTTTTTATAATATTCATCATTGCCTCACAAACCCAAGCTCTGTCGTGAGTTAAACTTATATCCTCTTCTTCAATTACGCTAACTTTTATATTTTTTTCCTTAGCCTTTGTTTTTAGTGAATTTACTGCCTCTTTTACAGTTTCATTTATAGACTGTTCTTCTTTTTTATACCTTACAACATCATTATCAAGCCTTGCATATTTCAAAAGACTTTTAACTAAAAAATCAGTTCTTCTTATCTGACCATTAGATAATTCTATAAAATCATTTATTTCACTCTCTTCCATATCTTTATGCCCAGCTAATATCTGATTATAAACACACATTGCTGCAAGTGGAGTTTTAAGTTGATGTGATATATCACTAATTGTATTTTTAAGATTTAATTTTTCAAGCTTTAATCTTTCTACACTATTATCCATTCTAGACTTCATAGTCATGAACTGAGTTTCAAGCTCCTCTACTGAACTACTTGAGAATGTTTCTTCCATCTCTTTTATATTCTTTCCCTCAAGTATTAACTCTGCCTTATTTCTAAGCCTTTCCACGCAGGTTAATAATGTATTTATTTTTGTAAACATATAAGTAAACAAAATAGTAATTATTATAGAATACATAACTACAATTATTTTATTTGAAGAAATTACAGAATTAAACTCATATAGCATCCCATCCCTATAAGAATATTCTTCTAATATTTTTGCCCCTTCTTCATAACTTGAAGTATCACCTTTTGTTATACTCTCAATTACTTTTTCTACATCTAGACCTTCAATTTGTGCTAAGCTTCCTATTATTGAAATATTTTGGTCTATATTTTTATCACTTATTTTTTGAAGTGTTATATCAATACTTTTACTAATTCCTAAAAAACCTACGATAAAAATAAGTATAGATACAAGAATTACTTTTTTTCTCTCACTAACTTTTAAAATATCCATCTATTTTTTAACCTCACTAATCCATTTATATCCTACACCTCTTACAGTTTCTATAAAGACAGGATTTTTCAAATCACTCTCTATCTTCTCTCTAAGTCTTCTAATATAAACGTTAAGAGTATTAGCATCTACAAAATTCCCTTCAAAATCCCATAGCTTGTCTAGTAAAATATCTCTACTAACAACGCTAGGATAATTCTCTAAAAGTATTAAAAGAAGTTTGTACTCTAGTAAAGTAAGTTTTAAATCTACGCCTTCCTTGCTTCCTTTATACTGGTCTACATATAAAACTATATCCCCGCTTGCTATGCTTTTTATCTTCTCTTCTTTATTTTCAATCTTTTGATTTTTTTGCTTTCTTCTATGAACAGCATTTATTCTTGATACAAGCTCCTTGATTCTAAGAGGTTTTGACATATAATCATCAGCACCAAGGTCTAGACCTAAAACTACGTTAAATTCATCATCAAGTGCAGTCATAAATATAACTCCTATATTATCCTTATACTGACCTAAAATTTCCTCACAAAAGTTATAACCATCCCCATCTGGTAGCATAACATCAAGTAAAACTATATCTATATTATTGTTTTTTAAAATTGCTCTCGAAGATTCAATGCAATCTCCATGCAAAACATTAAATCCTTCTTTTTTAAGTGCATACACAATCCCATATGAAAGTGCTACATCATCTTCAACTAAAAGTATATTTATCAATCTTTTCTCCCCCTACGCTCATATATCTTTAATCTTACCAATTTTATAAATACTAAATATTTCTATACTGCGAATAATTTTTAAATATAGTTTCCAAAATACCCCTTTACACAATTGATGAAAAATAAGTTTAATGTTATATTTTATTTATATACATCTATACAAATTTAAATTAATGAAATAAGGAGTGCTATTAATGCCAGATAAATTTAACTATAGCTCGTTACTTGTAATATCAATTATTGCATTTATCACACCTTTTTTAGTCACGAAACTTAAAAGGTTAAAAATTCCGTTTCAAGTAGGGGAAATAATAATAGGAATCATTGTAGGAAAAACTTGTTTAAACCTAGTTCACCAAGATGTTTCTATACTATTTCTCTCTAATCTTGGACTTGCATATTTAATGTTTTTAATAGGTCTTGAAGTTAACTTTGATGACCTAAAGCCAAGTAATGGTGGCTTAAGTATAATAAAAATGCCTATAATAATGCTTATAGTATCATTTTTAACAGCCCTTGGCCTTACTTACCTTGCTAGAAATTTAATAGGAGTAACTCATGGTTATGCCCTAATTGCTTTTATATTCCTTGCAGCAGCAGCTGGTCTTGTTGGACCTATTTTAAAAGCAAAGAATCTTTTATCATCTGAACTTGGACAAATACTTTTAACTTTCAGTATAATTTGTCAATTTACATCTATACTTGGAACAACAGTTATTTTTTCAGTTTCAGAAAATGGACTAACTCTTAAAAGCTTTGAGTTTATCCTAATATTCTTATTTGCTGCCATTGCATACTTTATATCTAAAATATTTCTTAAAAGACATGACCTTATGGTTCCATCATTTAAGAATATACACTTAATTGTTAGAGCTGCATTTGCACTTATATTAATACTCGTTGTTATAGCAGAACAGTTAAATACTGAAATAGTTCTTGGTGCTTTCCTTGCTGGAATGATTTTCTCACTTTTAACTGGAAAAGCAAAAGAAGAAATTTCTCATCAATTAAATATTATAGGATATGGATTCCTTATCCCTATATTCTTTATAATGATAGGTGTTAAGGTTGATTTAAAAATAGTATTTACTGATCCTACTATTATTTTAAAATCAATAGTTTTACTTGTAATTTTCTTTATAGTAAAACTTGTTCCATCACTACTTCTTCGTAAGAAGTTTGGAATGAAAAAGGCAATATCTTCATCTGTACTTTTATCAGCACAGCTTAGTATTGTTATTGTATCAGCAGAACTTGCATTAAAGTTTGGATTTATAACAGCACCAGATTATTCTGCATTTATTATTACAACAATAGCATCATGTATTATCTTCCCAATAATATTTGAGAAATTAATGCCTACTGAAGATGTACAAGCTACTGCTGTAAGTAGTGAAATCCTAGTTAGAGAAATTATTTTAAATAACGAAGATTATGAAAATAAACCTCTAAAAGATTGTCACTTTAAAAGTCATTGTAGAATATTCTCTTATATAAGAAATGACATAGAAGTTATTCCAAATGGAGATAGCATTCTCTATAAAGGAGATATTCTTGTCCTAGTTGGTTCAACATCTGATGTTAATGAAACTATTGATATATTAGAAAAATAATCAAAATTAAAGCTTAAGGACTATATTCGCATCGAATATAGTCCTTATTTTAATGCTTATTCTTCACCTTTAATCATTGAAATTATATCAAGCTTTTTAAACATGCTAAGTGGTAGTAAACTTGTTATAAATGTAACTGCAATTACTGCTATAATTGCTATTGCCCAAAGCCATACACTTACTGATTCTGTTGTAATGAAAGTTTGACCAAAGTATACTATTGTTTCAATAATCATAACTGTTAATGGAATTGCTATAACAAATACCATAATAGCCTGAATTAACCCTTCATATAAAATAGTCTTACTTATTTTATCTCTACTCATTCCAATAGCTAAAAGTCCACCATACTCTTTCTTCCTTGCCTCTATACTCATCTTTTTATTTATAAGAACACTCATAACTAAAATTGAGATAACCATTGTAAGGAATCCATAAAGTACAACTCTTGTTATTTTTTCAATCTCCATCATCCCTTTTCTTTCTTTTATATTATTTGAAAGATAAATATGTCTTTCTTCTGATTCACTATCAAATTTACTTGTCAAAAGATTAGCAAATTGCTCTTGGTTTACACCCTTTTTTAAATTAAAGTTGAAATCACTGAAAAATGTATACAAATCTAAGTCATTTGACTTAATTGCTGCTGCATGTTCATTGAAAAATTCTTCTGAAACAATCATTGCAATGCCTTCATTTAAATTTCCAGACCATATCATATTTTGTTTTAACCTTATTGACCCCATAACAGTCATATCTATTTTTTGATCTGCCTCTTTTTTAAACTCTTCTATGGGTTTATTATTCCAATTTGCGTGTTCAAGATTATCATAAGTTTTAAATCTCATTGTAAGTTTATCACCTTTTTTATTATCAAATAATTTTGTAATTCTTTGTGGCAGACTATACGTTACATTATCTATAAGAATTACTCCATCTTTCTTAAACTCTTGATAAGTAAAATCACCTCTGATTTTATCTTTCATTTTGTCAAAGTATTCCTCATTATATACTATAATTTGTCCCCAACCACTGAACTCATTTTCTGTACCTTGCTTTATAGAATAATCACTTAAATCACACTCTTCCTTAAGTGAAAGTCCCTCTACTAAAATATTATCTAACCAGAAATTATTAACATTAGTTTTTGCAACAGCACCTGTTGTGTACTCCCCTAAAAATTCTTCAAGCTCATTTACATCTTCTTTAACTAGATCTATATATTCCTTACTTTTAACTTTAGTAAACTCTTTTATTTCTTCCTTACTCTTTCCTTCAAGTTGCTTTTCATATTTATAGTTTTGAGAGTCTTCTATATCTGTATCAATGTTTGTACCTAACTGAACTGTATAATCATAATCTGCCATTATACCTCTATCATAACCTGCAATAAAATTATCAGTTACAAAACTAAGAGTTATAAAACTTACAAAACAAACTACTAAAAGTATTGTTGATACATAAAACATAGATTTATTAGCTTTTAAATTTCTATATGCTATTTCAGTTTCTATACCAAATCTTTTTCTTATAAATCTTGATAAGAATCCTATTTTTTTAATTTTTTGCTTACCTAAAATACCTTTTGTACTCTCTATTGGCGTAACCTTTCCTGCTTTTATCGCTGGCATAATTGATGCAAGGAAAATAGTTAAAAGTGCTATTAATATAGCTACTATTATAGAACCTATACTTACTGCAAAGCCTACTCCATATGAATTGAAAATCTCTTTTCCAGTTAAATAATTTATAAGCCCATATGAAATAATATTTCCTACAATTATAGCTGGTATAACTGCCTGTACACCAAGCATAAATACTTCTTTATATATAAGTGCTCTAATCTGTCCTGGTGATGCTCCTATGCATCTTAAAATTCCAAATTGCTTTTTCTTATCTGCAATAGAGAAGTTTACAAGACCATAACTTGATACAACTGTTATTAATACAATAAGTACTACTATTAAAAGCTGAACCACTGCCATAAGATTCTCTATTGCGTAAAAAACACTTAATCTAAAATGATTTACCCTTACGTTCTTGTAGCTCTCTATGCCCATATATGGTGTACTGCCTTCCATTACTTCATAGTTTAAAGCCTTAGTAATTGCATTTATGTTATTAACAATTTCATCACTATCACCTTTTACACTGACTACTACATCTGATTTATCGCCAGCTTTTGGTGTGTATTTTTTAAATATAGCTTCTCTTCTCCAATAAAACCTAAAAATACCTTTAACTTTATACTTTTTATCTTCAACTTTTATTTCATCTCCAACTTTATATCCACTTGCTGCAACTACATCTGATATATATACTTCATCCTCTTTAAGACTATTTAAATCAACCTTTGCAAGACTTAGCCCATAATCAAAGAATTCATTTATAGCTGTATCATCAAGTTCCACAAACATAATTTCTTTGTCTTCAACCATAACCTCTGATTCTCTATAAAAACCAAGGGAATCAACATAAACATTCTTTAAAAGTTTATCTCGTGCGTCTCCAACTTTTTCATCATATTCATAGATAACTTCTTGTTCTCCACTAGCTCTTGAATCATTTTGATACCTCTTATTATCAAAACTAAAGAAATTTAAAACTGCTGATAAAAGCATAACTCCAAGAAATATCCCTATGATAGCTATATAACTTTTTTTCTTTTTAACTTTAAATTCTCTATTTACAATATCTTTATAATTTTTCATAGCTACCTCCTAAGATATCTTTCCATCTTTTATAGTAATAACCCTATCAGCCATTGCTGCTATATCTAAATCATGCGTAATAACTATAAGAGTTTGATTATACTTTTTAGCAGAAAACTTTAGAAGTTCCATAATATCTTTTGCAGTCTTAGAATCAAGATTTCCTGTTGGCTCATCTGCAAGAATAATCTCTGGCTTATTAGATAATGCTCTACCTATTGAAACCCTTTGCTGTTGTCCCCCTGATAACTGCCCTGGAAGTGATAACTCCTTTCCATCAAGCTTTAAAAGTGAAATAAGCTCCTTTATATAATCCTCATCTACCTTTTTATTATCTAAAAGAACAGGTAGTTCTATATTCTCTCTAACATTTAACACAGGCACAAGATTAAAGAACTGAAAAACAAAACCAAGTTTTCTTCTTCTTAAAACAGAAAGTTCTTTCTCACGAAGTTTATTTATAGTAGTTCCATCTATTAAAATTTCTCCCTCTGTTGCCTTATCTACTCCACCAATCATATGTAATAAAGTTGACTTACCAGACCCAGAAGTCCCAACTATTGCAACAAACTCACCCTTTTCAAAATCAACACTAACATTATCAAGTGCAACAACCTTGTTATCACCTTTTCCATATACCTTTGAAACATCACTTAAACTCACTAAACACATATTCAATCTCCCCCTATATATCTACTATCTATTATCTATCATTTAAATTAACTCACCTTAAAACTTCTATTAATCGGCTATAAATATTGTATTAACTGCCTATAAACATTGTAGTTTTTTGCCTTAACTTAATAATACATTCTGAACCTTACTATAAAATAAGTTTGAACCTTACAAAATTATAAGTAAGATTACATACTTGTTATTTTGCAAAAAAATAAAGCAGCCATTTCTGACTGCTTTGTAATCTACTTATTATTTACTTCATCAACTCTCATTTTTAAAGAATTTAATATTCTCTCTTTATGTTTTGGTATATCCCCTATATCTTCCATTAATATTTTTTCCGAATTATCTGGGAACATTATATACTTTTTACTTCCATTTAAGAATAATCTACAAATCCATCTTCTAACATTATTAATTAGCAATATGTTAAAGTAACTCTCTGTATCTTTATAACAAATATTACCTACATCTATATATTCACCTAGTAATCCTAAAATAATACCATATGCCACAAGTTCCTCTTCTGTTGTAACTACCTTATTAATAGGCTTTATATCTAATTGCTCTGTTATTTCATTTGTAATTTTATCTATTGCAACTTCTTTTATTTTTTCATCTAACATATCTTTAACCATAGGCTTGTACTTTGAAAAATATGCCCCTGTCTTTCTTTTGTTATTTACAGAAGACATTATAACACTAATAAGTTCTTCACTCGGATCTTCTAATTCCTGATTAATTATATCTTTAATTTTCTTTCTTTCCTTTAGATCATGTGCTATCTCTCTTATTTTTTCTTCTGAAAACTCACCTTTTAAGAATCTATATAAAAATTCTACATCAGAATCTTTAAGTTCTAACATATTAATAATACAAAAAGCTTCCTCATCCATTCTATTTGATGCTTCTATATCAGAGAAAAATCTATATTCTACTCCGTTAGTCAAAATCCCAATGGGAGCACTTGCATTATTAAAGTATCTTGATAATTGCCCCGCATGCTTGTCTAGCTTTACATTGCAACTTTTCGCTTCAATCAAAATAGCAATTTCACTTTCTAACTTAATGGCATAATCAACCTTCTCACCTTTTTTAACTCCAAAATCAGCTGCACATTCTGGTACAAACTCTACTGGATTAAATACATCATATTTTAAAACTTGGAAAAACGGTAATATAAGTGCTTGTTTTGTAGCCTCTTCAGTTATTATATTACTCTTAATTTCCATAATATTGTTTGATATCTCAAATAATTTATCCTTTAATATTTTAACTTCTTTTTTATTCATTTTTATCCCCCATATATTTTTCATTAGTAAAATTATATTTAACTTAACCTAAGTATATCACACACACCATTTTCTTTTGTAATAATTCTGTAAACTAAATGATTTTTTCCATTTTAAGCAAAAAAGATAGACTAAATTTTAGCCTATCCTTTCTAATCATTTCATATTTCGTAATTTAATGACTTCACTTATTTCTAATCCAGTTTTAATTGCAATTGTTTCATTATCTAAAACATCTAAAAGTTTCTTTGCAATTTCATATTTAACTTCTAATTCACCTCTTTTTGCAGCTCTTTCTTCCATTTCTTCAATAATAAAAGCATTATTTGCTACCATTCTTTCTACCTCCTCACTTTTACCCTAATTATTCTCTTTTTTCTTTCTACCTATCGCTATGCCTAGATAAGTAAATAGTATAGACATAAGAGGATTTATAATATTTAAAAGTGCATATGGTAAGTATGCAAATGTTGAAACTCCTAGAACTCCTGAAACAAACGCTCCTGCTGTTGTCCAAGGCACAAGTGGACCTGTAAGTGTTCCACCTTCTTCTATAACTCTACTTAGCATTGAGTTATCAAGCCCTCTTTCTTCATACTCTTTTTTATAGATACTTCCATTAACTATAATTGCAAGGTAAACTTCACCCATAATTATATTAGTTAAAAGACAAGTTCCTATTGTTAGGGCTACTAAGCTTCCTAAACTTTTTATTTTATCTAATATAACGTTTATCATTACATCAAGATAACCGTATTTCTCTAATATAGACCCTAGTGCAAGTGCTATGAATGATAATGCGAATGTGCTCATCATACTCATAATTCCACCTCTAGTTAAAAGTACATCCACAGCATGAACTCCTGTGTGAGATTTATACCCTGTACTTAAAACATTTAGTGCATCAGGAATGCTTGAACCTTGGAATATTACTGCAAATATAACTCCTACAAATGCCCCTATTCCAAGTGCTAAAATAGCATCAACCTTCATAACACTTAAAACTAAAACAACTAAAACTGGTATAAGCATGATTATACTTATATGAAAGTCCTTAGTTAGTGTTGTATTAATTTGATTTACCATATCATTATTTATTGCCGCATCTACTGAGTATTTAAGTCCTAAAACATAAAATCCTATAAGACTTATAATATATGATGGAACTGTTGTTGCAAGCATTGATTTTATATGCTTGTACAAATTAGCCCCAGCTGTTGCTGCTGCAAGGTTTGTAGTATCTGAAAGTGGTGATAGCTTATCTCCAAAGAAAGCACCAGAAACTATCATCCCCGCTGTAAGAGGTGCTGGAATTCCAAGCCCTTCTCCCATAGCCATAAAAGCAACTCCGACCGTTCCGGCTGTTCCCCATGATGTACCTGTGGCAATTGATGTAATACTACAAACTATAAGCCCCACTGGTAGAAAGTATTTTGCACTAATTATATTAAGCCCATAATATACAAGTGTTTGTATAACTCCTGCTTGTATCCAGCTTCCTATAAGTGCCCCTATTAAAATGAAAATACACATAGCAGGGAATGCTCTAACTACTCCACCTTTCATTTGCTCTAATATATCTTTAAATTCATATCCTTGGAATTTTGTCACAATAATTGTAAGCCCCATCCCAATTAGTAATAATATCTTTATATCAACTTTATTAATCATTCCAAATGCTAATATTAAAATTAGACTTAGTAATAAAAATGAAGCTGCCTTTTTACTTGGTAGCTTTTTTTCCATATCTTATCTCCTTGTATTTTTTGATAATTGTTATCTAATAATAATCTATATCTTTTTAATACTTTTGTCAAATTTTTGTAACTTCAATATTCTATTTTCGTTTTATCTAGCAAATGTTTATTAAATTTTAAAGGCAACTTTTCAATTACGAAAAGTTGCCTTTTTTTATACTTCTATCTCAAGTGAAAATTTTATATTTCCTTCATTAGAACTCATATTATATTTCATATTAGTATGTTTATCTAATATATTTTTAACTATATAAAGCCCAAGTCCACTTCCACCTGTTTTTCTATTTCTTGATTTTTCTAATCTATAAAATGGTGAAAATATTTTTTCTAAATCCTCTTTTGATATATTCTCTCCCGAATTACTAACTTCAAACTTAACTTTTTCCCCTTTAAATAAATCTATATTTACACAGCTATAATCCTCTGAATATTTTATAGCATTACCTATAATGTTATCTAAAACTTTTTTTATTAGTTTCATATCTGCATAAACAAAGACATTATCATCTATATTAGTTAATATTTCAATATTTTTTTCTCTTATATAAAAAGCTTTCTTATCAATAGACTCTTTTACCATAGTTGAAAGATTTATTTTTTCCATTTCAACTTTAAAAGCTTCACTTTCATATTTGTTAAGTTCTAAGATTTCACCAACAAGGTCTTTCATATCTTGCATAACATCATAACTTTTTTGAAGGTACTTATCTCTATCTTTAAAAGCTCCTATATTATATATCATTCCCTCTAACTGCCCACTTACTATTGTTATAGGTGATTTTAGTTCATGAGATATAGTTCCTATAAATTCTCTTCTTTTTCTTTCTGCAACTCTTTCTTTTTCTATATCACTAAGAAGTTTTTTATTACTTTCCTCTAGCTCATTTATGCTTAGTTCTAGACTGCTACTCATTTCATTTAGACTTACTGCAAGTTCAGATAACTCATCTGCACTATCTATTTCAAGCTTTTTTGAAAAATCTAGTTTTGCCATAGATTTTGCAATATCATTTATTTTTAGAAGTGGCTTTGTAACTGCCTTTGAATAAAGATAGGAACTCACGATTGAAATAACTATTGTTATCGCTATTATTATTGGCATAAATATAAGCATCACTCTAGTAATTTGTGAAATTGGCTGTGTTGGTATCCTTATCTCAAGTGTCATATGTTGATTTTGTGACTTAGAATAAAAATTAATTTGCTTAACTACACCTTGCGTATTAAATCTTGATTCTATTTTACTTTGTTCTGACTTTGTAAATATATCATTTGAATATCGTTCTAAAAACCTACTACTAATATAGATTATTCCACTGTCGTTTTTAACTAATATATCTACATTATTGTTATATGAAAATTGATTTAAATCAATAAACATATTAGTCATTGAAGCTTCATTCTTGCAACTTTCCACTATATGAGTTACACCCTTACTGACAACTTCAGACTTATAAAACAAGTATGCCTTTGGAAAAAGTGCATATAAAGCTGAGTATACTAAAATTGTACTAAGCACTACAAGTGTTATTGATGTAAAAAAAAGTTTGTTACTAACGCCAAGTTTATTCCACATTCTTTTCAAGAACATACCCAACTCCTTTTACTGTTTTTATGTAGTTCTTAGTTATTTTTTTTCTGATATTTTTTATATGTGCATCAATCACTCTCATATCCCCAAAATACTCATATCCCCAAACATTATCCATAAGGTGTTCTCTTGTAACTACTCTTGGGTAAAATTCTATAAGATTTTTTAGTATATTAAACTCTTTTAATGTGAATTCAATTTCCTCTTCACTTATATAAACTTTATAACTATCTTGGTCTAATTTTAAATCTTCAAATTTAAGAATATTACCTACATCCTCACCTTTATTCTCCGCTAAACTTTCCCCTCTTCGTAGAACTGCCTCTACTCTTTTTATAAGTACATTAAACGAAAATGGTTTAGTTATAAAATCATCACATTCAAGTTCAAAACCTTTAAGTTCGTCTTGTTCCTCACTTAGTGCAGTTAAAAATATAATCGCGGCATCAGTCTTTGCTTTTGCCATCTTACAAAGTGAATATCCATCCATATTAGGCATCATGACATCCATGATTATAAGATTATATTCATTATTTTTTATTTTTTCATATCCAAGTACACCATCATCAGCTGTATCAACCTCATAATTTTGTGCTTTTAAAAATTCTTTTATAAGTTCTTGTATTTGAAGATCATCTTCAACAACTAATATTTTTTTCATTTGTTTCTCCTTTAATACTTTTCTCTTTAGTTTTATATTTCTCGCTTTTATATAAATCATACTAAATTTATATTACGACTACGTTTCATATAAAAAGAAAAAGGGAGCCCACAACACAGCTCCCTTAATCTATCTGATTATAAAATTAGTTTTACATTTTAGGATTTTACATTTCATTTTTACATTTTCTATTTCTTACATAATAATAGGTTTCATACTTTAGCCTCTTTGCATAAAGTCTATTGCTTTCATCTACAATATTTATATTAAACCTTGTCTCTATATTTAAAATGAACCCAATGTGAATTCTGTGTGAAGTTTGCAAAATAATCATTCTTATGCAAATTTCACCACCATTTCACTCCATTACAACTTATAACTATCTCAAAAAAGTAAAACTCCACCTATTATTGGTAGAGTCTTATTTTTAATTTGCACTATTATTTTGATTTCCAAAAACTATTGGTGTCATTTCTATTTGTCTACTAAATCCTACTCTTGCTATATTTCTAGTAGCTGTAAGCCCTGTTGTCTCTTTACCATTAATATTTACATCATATACAACTTGATCTGTTCCAGCAAGAACACCTGTTGCTTCTGCTATATATATCTCTACATTTCCATCACCAACATATTTATTTTTTATTGCCGGTTCAAAATTATTTAAAATCCCTGAATTTGCAGCTTGTTGTGAAACCTTAACTGTAAATCCATTTGGTACATTATTATCATAATTAGTACTTGTAGTTCCTTTAGTCCCAAGACCTACATATTGTGTTGAACTTGTTGTATTACTGCTTGTATTATTAACTGCCTTAGCTGCTTGTGATGGTGTTAATAAGTATACCACACCTAAAACTATCGCTATCGCAATTGCTCCTCTTACTATTAATTTACTCATTTATTTTCACTCCCCATAATATCAATTTAAACATTTAAATAAACTGTTCTATATTTAAATTAGCCTATATGTTTATTCTATTCAAATAATATTACTTAACAAAGTCGGATAAATTAATATTTCCTTATAATATAAATACAATTTTTTTCTTGACTATAATCTATTTGTAACTTTTATATTGAAATAATTTTTTCTGTATTATCCTCATGGATAATATAAAGACTTTTTTCTACGATTGAATACCTGTTAGGATTAAATATAACATAATTAGTTCCACATGGATCAAGAGAACTTTGATACATAAATCCATCAAACCCTCTATTTTTAATATACTCTGACACAAACTGAAGTGGTAAGTACTCTAACCTCTCATGCTCATCTATACGCTTTGTAAAATCCTTATTTATTATATATATAAGATTTGCAACAATTTTATCTTCAATAAAACTCTCACCTATACTACTACTTTTAATTTCTTGGCTAGATAAGTCAAAGAAACTATAAATTCCTCCAACCTCCACTTTAGCTATTGTCACTAAATCACCAATTCTAGCTCTAGTCTCTTTCATTGCAGTTTCTTCTCTGTCTGCAAGATATAGATATGGTATCCCCATAGGGTTACACCTTCCCATAGAGTACATTCCCACAGGCGGTCTTTTCATTTCTGAATCATCTAAATTTACATAATTCCCAATTCTAGCTCTATGCAAAATAAATTTATCGCCTGTCGTATGGAAAGTTGATATATTAAGTGCTTTCTCTGTATCAAGTACTTTAACTAAGTCCTTTCCACTAAAAAATCTATTTTCCTCTTTTATATCTTTTTTAAACTCTTCCCATATTCTTTTTGCTTTTCTATAAGATTTACTTTTCTTTTCTACTATAAAATGTCTCTTCATATGTAAACCTACCTTATTATTTAGCTATACTATATTAGATGCAAAAATAATGTTTTTGCTTTTGTTACATTATTTATTTTACTCCTTTTTTCAAAAATTATATAGGCACTCACAAATTTACTATATAAAAAACTAGAGCTACTTTCTAGCAACTCTAGTTTATCTATCTTATTACTAGTTATCTATATATCTCTTGAATCTCTCATACCAATCTGTTTTCCACTTATTTTCCTTACATAAAGCTAAAAGTTCATCTTCATCATTTATATTTTTCGCTGTTATTTCTGCATGAGTATCCTTATTAACTATAAGTCCATTTTCAATATCATCTGCATATTCTGTAAAAAGAACGTAAGCTCTAATATGAGAGAACTCTGAACCCATTCTTAACTTCTCTCCTGTCAGTTCATCAAGCTTTGTTTTATATTTTTTTACTCTTTTATTCTTAAGTCCTTTTCTGCTCATTTTAAGTTCTAGTTCAGCTGATGCTCTGATAAAAAATGAAGTATTACAATCTCTGATAGCCTTATATAGCCCTTCTGAATACTTTAAATATTCCTTTTTACTCTTTGTACCAGTCGCTTGTATCCTTATATCAATAAGCTTTCCAACCTCATAACCCCTGACATAAGTTTTAGAGGCTACAAACAGTTTTAGATTATCTGGTATATCAGAAAGCATATATCTTGCTGCTCCCTTTGTTGTTCTAAGTATCCCATCAAGCCTTTGTGCATCAAACCAAATCACACCTCTTTTATCTAAAAAACAGCATTGATTATAAGAATTTTCAATTGCTTTTATCGTATTTTTTGAAGTTCCCTTTGGCATAACTGGTTTTTCAAATACCAAATCTTTTAATGTATAAGAAATTATTGCTGGTAAATTTTTATTTTGCTCATTATCTTTTTTATTCATGTCCTACCATCTCTGTATACAATTGATTAATCTTAGCACTAGCTCTATCTGCATACTTATTTTTACTTTTATCTGGATGTACTCTTTTTGAAATTTCATTTCTCCACTTTTTAGCATCCTTTTCATTCATAAAGCACTTTCTTGTAATCCCTAAAACCTCATTTCTTTTTCTACCCTCTAATTCTAAAAGTGCAAATATGGTCCTGTCTTCCTCACTTTTAAAATAATCTACTGAATCATCTATTTCAATAGCATAAGTTTCCCTAGATAAGTCGTTTATCAAATTTCTAAACCCTTTAATCTTATCTAAAAGACCTTCCCAACTATTGCTTGTTATCTTTATCATTTCTATTATATTTTTATCCTTTGATTTTTTCCCTTTAAAGTATTCATCTAAATCAACTCTTATATTTTTTTGAACCTCTTTCATTTTTCCAAGTTTTTTAAGTTCATCTACACTAGTTACACCTAACCATTTCATATATTTACTCCTAAAAAATGTTTACATTAATAAATATATTTATGAAAAGTCTATATTAGTATATATTTATAAAACTTAGTCTATCCTTATTTCTCTAAGCGCAAATAAAATAAAAAAAAGCTAAGGACTTAAAAATCCTTAGCTAACTCTTCCTAACATTTACAATTTGAACAATTCCTCTTACACGCTTTTCTTTTTCTCTCTATTTCTTTTATTTTATCCTCAAATTTAGGTAAATACATTTTATTATTTACCAGAAAATCCTCTAATATAACCTTAGCTTTTTTATCAGATGAAACAAGTTGATTTATGCACAAGGCTTGATGTGCCTTATAATAACTTCCTGATAATGCTGCCTCTATACAAAGTTTTTCAAATGACTTAAGCTCTACTAAAAGTGGCTTAATTCCAAGTGGAAGTCTACCTACTGATAATGGCTTAACACCCGTTGAGTCAACTATACAATTGACCTCAACTGAATCATTTTCATACAAATCAGACATAACTCCTTTATTCATAGTGTTAACTATTTGTATTGACTTTCTATTATTTACAATCCCATCAATTAAATCTATAACCGATTCTTTATAAAATCTTCCTTTTCTCAAATCTATTTTTTTAGGAAGTTCTTTATTATTTATATCTTTACAATACTCTAATATCTCTTCCTCTATTCCTCTTACTATTTCACCTCTTGTTATTCCCATCTGACACTCTTCAAGTCCAAACTCTAAAAACTCTTCTTTTTTATAGTAGTATCTATGATTTATACATGGAATAGCCTCTAATCCCTTTGCAAAATCACTGCTAAACGGCATAAGTCTTGATTTTGTAACATCAAGCTTATCTAATAATCTTGAATTATAACACTCTCCATTTGCATCTATTGATAATGCATATAATATATTACTCACTCCTGCAAATCCAATATTAGTCTCATTCTTATCAAGTTCTAAAATCTCTGAAATTCCATGGCTCATTTCACTTGCAAGTATGCTTATTCCTAAAATATTTTTAAAGCCAGTTTCATTAACAACTGCATCAGTAATCATTCCTATTGGATTTGTAAAGTTTATAACAAAAGCATCACTACAAATTTCTTTTACATCCTCTATCATATCTAAAAATACCGGGATTGTTCTAAGTGCTGCTGATAAAACTGCAGCCCCTAATTTTTCATCACCAATAACTCCATTTATATATGCTATTTTCTCATCACTTATTCGCTCAGTCATACTACCTACTCTAAATTGTGTAATGATAAAATCCGCACAATTTAATGCACTCTTTCTATCAAGTGTTGTTGTAATTTCAAAACTTGCCTCTGATTTTTCAACCATTCTTCTTCCAAAGCTAGCCATCACCTCTTGTTTTTGACTGCCACTCTCTATATCTACAAGACAAATTTCATCTACATCTATGTTTTTATAATTTTCTATTAATCCCCTTATAATCTCAAGCGTATAACTTGATCCACCACCAATAACAACTATTTTAAGATTTTCTCTCATTGTCCACACCTCCTAGGTTCACTTTGTTTTTTTATACCGTATCTTTTTATTCATAATTTTCTGATAAATCTTTTATATACATATAAGTATAAAATACATTTTTTCACATTTAATGTATTTATTATTAAATTACTATTAATAATAAATATGAGAATTTTTTTTTAACGTCAAAGTTAATATTTTTCCTTTTATTTACTATTTTTTCATATTATAATGTAAATATAACTTATTATTGGAGGTTAAAAATATGAGTTTCTTTAAAAATGCTATGGCGACTTTAGGCCTTGGTGGTGCTAAGGTTGATACTGTGCTTTATACAAGCGAAGTAATTCCTAGTGGAACAATTTCAGGTGTTATAAAAATATTTGGTGGGAAAGTTGAGCAAAATATTAAAGGTATAAAACTTGTTGTTAAAACAAATTATGAAAAAGAATCAGATAATAAAAAAATAACAGCAACAGCTAATATTCAAAAAGAATTAATCAAAATTGATAAAACTATTTTTCCTAAAGAAAGGTTAGAAGTGCCATTTTCTTTTGTACTTTCTAAAAACTGCCCTATTTCAACTTATAAACATAAAGTTTGGGTTGCAACTGAACTTGATATAGAAAAAGCTCTTGACTCTAGTGATGGTGATAATCTAAATGTTATTCCGTCACAAAAAATGCAAAATATTTTTAACGCCTTCTCTCAGCTTGGATTCCGCTCACGAGAAACTGAAAATATTCAAAGTATGTTTAGATTAAATAATCTTCCTTTTGTTCAGGAATTTGAATTTGTTCCTTCATCAGGACCTCTATATGGTAGACTTGATGAAGTTGAACTAATCATATCAGCTAACGAATCAGGATTTAATTTATATCTTGAAATTGATAGAAGTGGTAGAACTCTTGGTGGATTTATTTTAGAGGCTCTAAGTCTTGATGAATCTAAAGTTAAACTTAATTTTAGCAACTATGAATTAGAAGATATTGAAACAATAAAAAATGCTTTATTTAGTATAATTTCTGGAAATTGCTAAATTTAAAAGGCAGATGTAGAAGTTCTTTCTACATCTGCCTTGATCTATTATGATGCTATTATTACTCTGTCTAATTCTTTAAATTCTTCTTTTCTCATAAAATTCTTATATTCATTTTCCTCTGTTTGCAATAATCTTTGAAGTGTTTTGTCTATTTCCTTTACGATATAAGAACTAAAATTTACTGCTAACATATACTCATTAAGTGAGTCAAACTCTGTAAATACTTCATATTTATATTTTTCAGAATCATATTCACAGTCAATATAATTCATACAACTTGGATCTATGATTTTTTTCGATAAAACATCTATTAAAAAACAATGCCTAAAACTAAGTTTTGTATTTGAGGTAACATATCCATATGCTATTTTGTATCTTCCTCTTAAAAATTCTCTCTTATTATTCTCTATAAGATTATATAATGTATTATAAGAGCTATTTTCATCCATATAAAACTCATTTAAATAACTTGTATCCATACTATTTTTATAATCAATTTTGAAACCCATTTTTAATTCCCCCTATTTCTATACCTTATACCAAAATTATGGACACATTTTTAAAGTTCTATACATATTTTATAATAAATATTTTATACCTATACCAACCACACTTGAGTTAAATACCAAAGTATGGTCTAAAAAACATAGCTTTTTTTAGCTTTGTCTACTTTATTCTACAGTTTATCTACGTTCACCTCACCAAGATACTTTCCGCCGTGGTAGCAAAGTACTTTTTCAAGAGGTAAATTTCTTAATTTTTCTAATGATTTAATAGCCATTTTCGGATCATAATTAGCACCATCTCTGATTTTAATTAACTTTCCATTCTCTAAAGTTACTGCATCACCAGTTATTAAAGTCTTTTGATTTCTTACATAGACACAAATATGCCCTATTGTATGTCCTGGCATATCTAAAGTTTCAACTTCATTAAATATCGGAAGTCTATCTCCAGCCTTAAAAGTCTCATCAACCTTAACAAATGAACTTTCAAATCCTTTTCTAAAGAATTCCATTCTTTCTCTTGATACTTCATCTAAATTTGCTTCATTAGCTTCTAACCCTTCTAGTTTATGTGGTCTTTTTGCACCTGAAATATAGTCAGCTTCTACATCTGTTGAATATATTTTAATCTTATCACCTAAAAGCACCTTAAAAGATTTAGCAGTTCCAACATGATCGATATCATGATGAGTTATAACTAAACCTTTTAATTTATCAAGACTTACATACTTCTCAACCTCAGATTTTAACTCCTCAAAAGTTCCTAGCATACCTGAATCTATTAACACAGCCTTATCTTCATCAAAAATTAAAACTGGGTGAAGCTCCATTTTTTTTGTTCCAAATACCGCACAAACATTTAGCATTTTTACATTTAAATTACTCATATTAAATTCTCCTTATCTTTTGTTAGTATACTTATTTTATCACAAATAGGACTATTGAATATATAACAATAAATATAAAAGTGATTTTCGTATCGCTACACTCCCATAGATTCATTCACCATTTGCCTACCATTGATGATGTGATAATTTCTAAAATTAGTTAAATACAAAAAAAATTACTAGAACCGTTTAGGTACTAGTAATCTTTTTTATCTTCTTATCTATTTCTTATTCTTCATTCATTACTGCAAATGCAATAATTTTAGGTCCGGCATGGACACCTATTACTGGTGTAAACATTCCCATATAATCAAACGTTGTATTTTTATGATTTCTAAAAGCTTCTAAAAGTTTACCCGCTTCTTCTTGCATTGTTCCCGTCATAACTGCAACTTTTGACTTGCCTTTATCTAAAGCTTCAGTTCCAAGTTTAATAAGTTCTGATAATGCTTTTTTTGACCCTCTTACCTTAGATGCTGTTCTGTATTTACCATCTTCATCATCCATAGTTATAATAGGTTTTAAATTTAACATTTGCCCTATTGCCCCTGAAACTTTCCCTACTCTTCCACCTTTTATTAAGTACTCTAATGTATCTACTGAGAAGTACATAGTAACTCTATTTTTCATTTTAGGAATTTCTTTGCATATTTCATTATAGCTTTTTCCTTCTTCTATAAGTCTTGCTGTCTCAATTACTAAAAAACCAACTGCCATTGAGATCATTTTTGAATCAAATATAAATGATGTTAATCTATCCTCAAATTGATTTGCAGCAATTCTAAAACTATTCATTGTTCCTGATAGTCCTGATGATATAAACATACCAATTACGTGGGTATATCCTTCTTGTGCAAGTCTTTCCATTAAATCTACTGCATCTTGAACTGATGGCATTGATGTTGTCGGTATTTCATTATTTGAAAGTCTTTGATATACTTCCATTGGCTTTATATTTAAACCATCTATAAATTCATTTTCACCATATATAATTTTCAATCTCATAACTTCTATATTTTTATATTTTTTAAGATATTCATCTGGTACACCACATGTACTATCTGTAATTATTGCTATTTTTTCCATAAAATCCTCCAAAGATATTATTTAACTTCCTTTATACTTATGTACAAAACGAATATGTAAAATCTAATTCCACTTAATTTAACTTTATATATTTTTATTCATTAAAAATTTACCTATTATTTATTATACTATAAAAAACCTTTATATAAAGTACTATTTTAATTATTTTCTCATCTAACATCATATATAATTATATTTATACCTATAAAAACAAAAAACAATCTGTAATTTTTCCTACAAACTGCTTTTTTTCTAATAAAATAATTTACTTTTTCTTTTTAAATTTTTTAAATAAGTAAATCACTACAACAATCCCAATAACTACTATTGTTGCTTTTGTATATCTGCCTAATATAGAGTTAATTAACTGAAGATTGTTCCCTACAAAATACCCTAAAAATATTAGTATAAGATTCCATATTAATATCCCTATTGTTGAGTAAATAGTAAATGGTATAAACCTAATTCTTTCTGCTCCCGCTATTAAAGATACATATGTTCTTATTACAGGTAAAACTCTTGCTACTAATATACTTTGTTTTCCATACTTAGTAAACCAAACTGCAAGTTTATCAAAATAAGGATCTGTACTTGGGAACTTTTGCTTAACCCAGTTTATTAAAGCTGCCCCACCGTAAAATCCTATGTAATAACATATAATTGACCCAAGTACTGCAGCTACTGTGCTCACAATTATTATAATTGGTAATGAAGTTATCCCTTGCGCTGCACTTATTCCAAAAAAAGGCAATATTAATTCACTCGGTATAGGAATAGATGCATATTCTATTAGCATAAAGAAAAATACTCCTATGTATCCCATTTTTATTGCTATATGACTAAGTGATGTTATTATCATACTTACATCCATATATTATCCTCCTAAAAATTTTATCTTTTGTATATTCTTTTGCTCTATAAAAGAATACTATTTATCATTATACTCGTTTTAACATAATTTATATAGGCTAATTTGATTAAATTTAAATTTATTATTAGGAAAAGTTATTAAACTTATAATATTTTCTTATTTTTAAACTTTATACATTTTTAATTTCAATATTATCAATATTTTCTTATATTATTTATTAATTAAATAATATAAATCCTGATAATTGCTATTTATCATTATATTTTAATGTTTAACTCAAATTCCGTTCACTTTGTGTAACATTTTTTTTTCTTTTTCATTGTATAATGAAGAAAAATATATTTTATTATGTGTATGGGGGAGTTTAATTATGAATGATAATTTAGCAAGAAAATATGATTATTATCAAGTTCAACCAAAAGTACTACCGCAAGAACAAGCATTGCCTAAAAAAAAGCAATTTACAAAAAACCAAATTATTGCAAAAAAGAAAGCAAAACTTCGTAAAAGAAAAAAATTAGAATTTAGAAAAAAAGTTTCTTTAATTATAATAACTTTATTTGCGATATTTGGAACATTAAGCATTGGCTTATATGCTTTTGCGTTGCAAAGAGTTTAATTACTTTGTTAATTCAATATATAAGCTCATTATTTTAAATTAGCTTATATATTAAATCAACCTAAGTAAAAGCTACTAAGAAATTCCTTAGTAGCTTTTATAATATATTTTAAAAATATAGGGAAGCATTTTCATTTTGCTTTTCAGTGAAAAGCTCATTTATAATATTCTCTGACAAGTTCTTTGCAACTTTAACAAAATATTGTGTGATATGTCAAATAAAAATATCGGTTTATTTGATTAACCTCTTCAAGTAAAAGAAATAGTTTTTCCTTTCATAACAGATATACTTCTAATAAGTACAAAATCTCAAAAATACATAAAAAAAGTTACTCTTTTAAATCAAAGAGTAACTTTTTCAACATACAAAACAAACTTTTTGTATGTTAAAAACAAAAAGTAAAATGTACTCTTTGGCAACTGGCTGACATAGTTTTACCCTTAGTCCCTTTAGCTTTGCGTCATCAGATTTCCCTGATTTTGCCCACATATTCTATTGATATTAATTTACCATTAATTCCATTTACTTACAACATATTTTGTTAATTGTTTACATTTTTTTTACTTTTATAAAATACAAGGAGCTATTTATACTAAATAACCCCTACTATATATATTAGACTACCTGTTATAAATCTTTAGCTAATGGGAATTTAGCCTTAAAATTACTAATTATCTCTTCATTTTTACTAGAAATCATAATAAGTGATGAATCAAATGCTATGATTTCAAACACTCCTAAAGGATTTTGAATAACTGCATCTTTTCCCCATATTTGCGGATTTCCATCTGCATATGGTAAATCAACATTTAAAATATCTTCTAGTGACACATCTTTTGGAAATGCTATCAAAACACCCCAACTCCATTGAAACTCTTCTTTTTGGACTATTCTAGTGAGTTCCTCCCCACTTAGCCAGGAATAATTTCTTGCTAGTACAAGGTTTATCTTCTCATCCTTTGGATACCCCTCATAATCTGTTATCAAAAAATTATATTCAAGCTGTGCGTTATTAATAGCCTCAAAAACCTTATTCATATCTGTATAGTAATCAAGCCCCTCTTCTAAAATAACTCTTTTAACCATAACATTTACCTCCAATATTTTATGATAAAACACATTATTTATATATATATTTAATCATATAATTTTGAATAGTTAAATATTACATAGCAATCATTTACACAAAAAAAATTTTTTTATTACAATTTTTATACTTGTTAACATATTCTAGCCTCAACAAATATTGATGTTGCTTTGTATACCTGTCTATTATTAAACTTTCTAGCATAAACTGTTTGCACATATGGTGCTATAAATATTCTATTTGCTCTTATCAATGCTTCTATATCAAGATTTTTTAAACTTTCTGGAACTATTATAAAAAAACTTTTATAGGTTTCATTATAAATTATATGAACTGGCTCATTTTTATTTTTACCAATATAAGTTATCTTTTCACTTATTTTTAGTGTTGCAATTAACTTTGCCCCTGTTAATTTTTGTCCTTCATTTGATATTCCAACTTCAGTTTTTACTACTTGTACATCTTCAACTTCTGGCCATATTTTTATAGAATTTACAGTTTCAATATCAGACTGATAAGGTCCTATCGTTAAATACTCATCAAATTCTAACTCTTTAAAATATATAGGATTTTCAGGATATATATTTTCATTAGCTATCATATTGGTTTTTAGGTTCATCTATTTCTTCTCCTTTTTCTTTATTTTAGAATTAGTCCTCTTCTAACAAATACTTGCTGTGAGAATTAAGCTAATACTAGAATAAATACTCCTCTTAGCATTTTCTTTTATAAAAATATCTTCTACAAGTAACCCAGGAGCTATATATGATTTATCACTAGTCCCTTTTGGCAGGACAACTGCACCACTATATGCTACCTCATACAAAAACGTATTAACAAGTTGATACTCCTCATCACTTAAATACTGGACTTTTACCTTTATTCCTCCTGTTATGAATAACTTATATCCTGTAAGAATTATTCCCTCTTCTGATTTTCCAACAGGAGTTTTCATAAGATATGAATCTATAATTTTAGTCTCTATGCTTGCTCTAGTTATCTGTGAAATATTAGGCTTATAACTAGGTAGTTCATTAAATCCATTCATATTAATTTGCTTAAATGCGTTATTATTACTTGTAATATTTATATTATCAAATCCCTCATATTCGATTAAATCTTTTATAACTGTTAACATATACTTTCCTCCCACTCTTAATTTGGTAGAATTTTAGCTACAAGTAATACTGTTGCATTGTTAAAGAACTCCCTCTTACTTACTTTCTTATGATATACATTTTCAACTTTACCCTCTACTTCTATTCTGCTGCTACTATTAAAATTAAGTGGCATTATAATATAATCGCTAAATTCAATTTCATAACTTGCTGAATATAGCCCCTGCGAATCACTTTTTGATGTGTATTCAACAGTTTCACTTATATAACCATTAATCATAAGCTTGTATCCTGTTAGTTTTTGACCTTCAACGGATCGAACAATAGAAGTTTTTATCAGGTGTGTATTAGTTATTTTTACACTTGCACTAATACTATCAATTTCATCTATATCAGGCTTTTCTAAAGGTATTGTTAGATATTCATCCTTATTTACTTGCCTAAAATTCGAAAGTGCTATATCTATAATGCCCATATCTTCACTTTGTATTTCATTAAATCCCTTACCACCTGTCCCATCAATCAAAGTATATGAATATTTTAAGTATGTCTTAGTGTCTACATCTAATTTAAAATTAGTATTTTTAACCTTCACTTTATAACTTATATTTCTTACACTTGCAACATTTATACTTCCTATTATTATTCCTTTCTCAACATCGACATTATTTATAACCGCTCCATCTATTGAAAAACTTCTATTAATAAGTTCTAATCCCTCAAAAAGTTCATCAATAAACAAGACATTTAAAATATCTATATCACCAGTATTTATTATTGTTATCTCATACGTAATTTCATCATTTAATCGAACAAAATTTTTACTCGATTTTTTCTGCATTTCAATCTCTACTTTGTTTATGTGTATCTTGCATTCATTACTTTCAATATTCTTGTTATAGTAATTTCCATTATCCATTACATAACTATATATCGCAAAAGCTTTCATTTTAACAAAACTATTTACTTCTGGTTTTTTTATAGCTTTAAACTGGCATTTTATTTCTATTTGCTCATCAACTACCATGCTATCTATTTCTATCCCAGAAATTATACTCGCTTTACTTTGCTCTTTATTGTTTATATAAACTGAATTTTCTATAAATTCTAAATCTGGTGGTAAAATATCTGTAATAACTATATCTTTTAAACATGTATCGCCTATGTTAGCCACAATAATTTTCATATTAATTATTTCTCCCACAACCACATACGCCTTGTTAATTGTCTTAGTAATACTAAGTTTTGGATTTAAAACTTCCACCATTTTTTTAAACTTAGTAGAACAAGTAATTTTATTTCCAAAAGCTTCATCTGTATCTAATTTAGCCTCTATATCAATATGGTTGTCTATTTTATTTTTAATACTTGCAACTGCTTGTAATTTTAATTTTATATTTTTCTTCTCATTGATTAACATATGCCCTATATGCAAATTAGACTTTGTATTGTAAGAAACAATTTCATCATCCATCATTAATTCTACAATTCTAAATTTTTCTAATACTGGACACCTTATAACTACATCCTCTAAACTATTTTTCCCGTTATTAGTTAAAATAAATCTCAGGTAAAATTCTTCACTAATACTTACTTTATCTTTTGAAAATTCACTTTCAAGTACTAAATCATTTTTTACTACTTTTAAAACAACTTCATTATATTCTGAATTTACAGCGAAATTTTTAGAAGAAATAACATTTGCAACACTAATAGTATTAAACATTATCTCGCTTTTCTTTTTCTTATAATCTACTAAATATTCAAATTCTAAATACGGCGTGAAATCCAAAATTTTCTCATGACTGTCTAATATTTTTAGACTATATTTTATTTCTACACTTTGATTTATACTAATATTTTCTAGGACAATACTGTAATTTGAAGTATCTAAATAAATATCTTCGCCATTTATATTTACAATATCATTATCAAACATAGTTCCTCTTGCCAATAAATTTTTCAGTATGCACCTTTCTACGCTTATATTTCCTTTATGTGTGAAATTAATGGTAAAATTCAAAATATCATCAACTGTTGCAACTGATTTATCTGCTTTAAATACAATATCATCACATGATATGTCTTCATAAACTATATTCGCTCTAGTTATATTACTTTTAAACCTAAAAGACTCTCCCTCCTCATGTTCATAAGCTTTAAATTCCCCTCTTACAACAGCACTATTTAGAATATCATGTTTTTCTTCAATCACATCACTTAATTCTGCCGTAAAAGTTATCTCTTTGCATTCATTAATTTCTACACATTCTAGCTCAATAAATGAAATATTTTGATGAATATGTTCTATATTATCTATCATTAAACTGCCTTTTTTAAATATGAGTTCTGAATCTAATAAGTCTTTTAAAATAACATTTCTAGCTACTATATTTCCCACATTACTTAAATAAATTTTGTATTCTATCACATCATCAAATGAAATACTATCTCTATTAGATATAACTTTGAGTTCAAGTTTTGGATTATATACATTTATCATTACTGTCTCAATCCTGCATTCACTTATTTTATTTGAACTTAAAATAGTAAAGCTATCTTCACCACCCACTCCTATATAAGGCTCATAGACCCAGATGCCAGTATCTCTATCAATTTGTGCAATTCCTCTTTTTGCTCCCTCTTTTATACTATAATTAAAATTCTCTCCATCATAATTTTTTATTTTATCACTTATACATTTGCCATTTAATAAATTATATTTACTTATTTTCTGTTCATCTACTAAACTAGTCACCGGTACTTTCTTAGTCTCATCTCCCACACAAATTTCAAATTCCAACTTTTCTCTAGCATTATCATCACATAGAATAACTTCAAAGTTGTCTTTTCCATTAAAATCTATATTAGGTATATAACTCCAATAACCATTTGTTTTGTTAATATTTAAAGATCCATTTTGAACATCACATAAAATGTGAAAGTACTCACCTTTTTCTCTGCCTTCGTATAAATTTCCATTTACTATACTATTTGAACTTACAAATTTCCTTGTAATATTTTTTTTATTTTCACTTTCTATTTTATTTATTTTCTCTATCATGGGTATTTGAAAAATTTCCTCACCTACTGCTTCTGGCATTATATTAATTTGTTCTTGATTCAAACGTAGAACACTATCGTCACCTAATTTTTCAATTTTTGCCTCATTCACTAATATTGATATTTTATAAATGTTTCCTGTTATATTATCAATTGCATACACGTATCCAAGTTCATCTGAAAACATTATACTTATTTCACACTCACAAAACTCTCCTATAATATTTAAATTTGTAACTACTCCATTGGTAATATTTACTCTTTTAAGTTTATTAACTGATTTTTCCACTCCGTAGATATTATTATCAATTAAATTATGTGTAAAAGCACTGAAATCCACATATTCTGCTAGCTTTATAATATCTTCAACACTACTAATCATTCTTAAAGATTTTCTAAAAATTTGATTTGAATATTTATCCATAAAGTACAAATTTCCATTTATACTTATACTAGATATAACATTTTCTATACTATATTTTTCTATCTCGTATAATTTATCAATATATTTAATCTCATTGTCTTTAAGTAACATAAATAATTCATCATTATTTTTCCCTGCAATAAAATAATATTGTTGTGTTTGCTTATTATAATTTATATTTGGCAAATTCACACCTACATTAAATTCAAAGCTTATCTTTCCAGTGAATGTATCAATTAAAAAAACATCTCCTATTGGTGAAACAAAAACTCTTTCATTACTTTTAACCTTAAAAAATGAGCTTCCTCTATTTAAATCAAGCTCACTTTGTTCTCTCGCGTTTTCCACACATACCACTCCTACTCTTCTAAATAGTCTTACTGATATATGTATATGTAAAAATCCTTATAAAAATTAAAAGTAATTTAATTATTGAATTAGCAATTACACCTATCTTACAAAGTTTATTTACTTTCTAATCTTTTTTCATACTACGACCTTTATTTTCTCTCAAATATCTGCTAGTACCCATACATTTTTAATTATCGCCTATGTATCTAATAAAGATTTTTTTATAATCTAGTGTACGTTTAACCCTCTCATCTTGTTTCAATATTTAAATATAAGAAAAAAAGACAAACATAAATGTTTGCCCTTTTTAAATAGATTACTGCAATAACCTATAACTATTATACTATAAAATTGGATAATTATGTTATTTTTTTAAATTACATTTGATTTGAATTAGTATTAGTTACTGTTGGTATATTATTAAATGAACTTGCTGGTGCATTTTCTATAACTTTAAATGCGTATCCATTATCTTTAAAGAATTTAATAAGAGCTGGTAAAGCTGTAACCGTATCTACTTTAGCTCCCGCATCATGCATTAATATTACAACTTGATTTTCACCTTTTATAGAATCCTTAACATTATTAACTAATTTATTAACATCTAATTGTCCTGATGTTTCTGCATCCCCTGTTTCTGTGTTCCAATCAAGAGCTGTTATATGTTCTTTATCAAAAGCTTTATTTAAATCAGTAAGATGTGGATCATTATAATATCTTCTAGACATATATCCACCTGGCATTCTAAGAATTCTAGTATTAAAATCTTGTCCTAATAAATCTTTTAATAATGTAGCTGTTTCATTATCTTGTTTCATGTAATTAGCAACATTTACTTGATTCCCTGGATATAGCTCACTATATTCATGATTAAATGTATGATCGCCTATTGCATTTCCGCCCATAAGTTCTTCCCTAACAACCTTTTGAAGGTCTGGATTACTTTTTAGGAAATTACCTATTACAAAGAATGTAGCATGTACATCATTTTCTTTTAATATATTTAAAATCTTTGGTGTATTATTAGGACTTGGACCATCATCAAAAGTAAGGAATACTTCTTTTTCTGTTCCTTTATATGTCCCATCAATCATTTTTGCAACTTCATTTGCAGGAACTGCATAACTTTGTGCTGATTTTATTATATTCTCATTTGGAAGAATTAAACTTGGGTCATAACCTTTATATATAGGATTTATATATCCTAAGGCCTTATTTGATGCCCAATGTCCTGTTTCCATTTCTTTTAAAGTTTTAGCATTTGCTTGTTCCTGTGCTATCTGTTGTGGTGTCTCTGTTGGTTTTACTGATGTGCTTGTCCCATCTGTATGAGTTGTCGCTTTTGCAACTTTAGTATCTCTACTACTCATGCCATAATATGCTCCCCCACCAACTAATCCAATTATAACCACTGCTGTTATTAATTTTTTCAAAGTATTTTTTTTCATATTTTTCATCCTTTGCTATCTAATAAAAATTTATTATATTTTAAATAAAATATATATTACTTTAATTCTTAACATTTATTTTTTTTCTACTGTTTGATTTGCTGTTGTTTCTGTTTTAACTTGTTTTGTAGTATCTATCTTTTTATCGAATGATTGAATAGTAGGATTTTCTATAACCTTAAACTCATAACCATTTGATTTATAATAATCTATTAAATCTGATAATGCTTCGACAGTTGCTTTTTTAGTTGCAGAATCATGCATTAATAAAACTATATGTGTATCATCTTTAGTCTCTTTTATAGCATTATTAACAAGCTGTTGTGGTGTATATTTTCTTCCAGTAGCATCACCTGTTTCTCCATCCCAATCTATTGATGTTATATGTTCTTTTGCAAAAGCACTATTTAACTCTGGTAAATTTGCATCATTATAATATTTTCTAGACATATATCCACCTGGCATTCTTAAAACTCTTGCATTAAAGTTATTCCCTAGAATACCTTTCATTATCTCATTAGTTTTATTAATTTCTCCCATAAATGTACTAACATTTACACTATTATGAGGATATAACTTTTTAAAATTATGACTATATGTGTGATTTGCTATGGCATTCCCCTCTTGTATTTCCTGCTTTAAATATTCTTGATTAGTAGTTGAATCTTCTAATTGTGAACCTAAAACAAAGAAGGTAGCATGTACACCTTTTTCTTTTAATATTTTTAAGACTTCTGGTGTATATTTACTTGGGCCATCATCAAATGTTAAAAATACCTGTTTTGTCTTGTCTGTAGATTTTCCATCTAACATAGCTTGTACCTCATTTGCTGGTACTGCATAGCTTTGCGCTGCATAAATAATATTGTTATCTGGCATTATTTCAGTCGGACTTGGCTTCTCATGGACTGGTTGTGTCACTGTGTCCACTTTAGCCTTTATAGAATCTACTTTCTTTTCATGTATTTTGTTATAACTAAATATTCCTACTCCACCTATTGAAAGTATTGCAATTATTGCAACAATTGCTATTTTCCCTCTTTTGTTCATTATTTCTACCACCTTTGTCATATTTTCTTAACGTAGTTGCTTTTTCTCTTTATTACATCTTAATTCTATCTTATTTAAGTCAACAAAATGTAACATTTTTTTTACATTATTAAATATTGTGTCAATAAAATTAAGACTTATTATTAAATTGTTTCCTAAATTGTATTTAAAAGTATTTTTTGTTATTTTACGCCCAACTTTAATAAAAAAAATCCATGGATATATTATCCATGGATTCTTTCTCTTAATATCCAGCTTTTGTTTGCGCTGTTTGACCTTGGTTTGAATCTGTACTAAAGTCATTATCTGAAATTCCATTAAATGACTCTGTTGGTGCATTTTTAATTACCATGAATTTATATCCGTGGTCTTTAAAGAATGTTATAACACCTTGAAGGCCTGCAACTGTATCAGTTTTAGCTCCTGCATCATGCATTAAGATAACATCTTGAGGCATATCTTGCCATCCTTGTGTTGAACATGCAAGCATTTTAGCTGGACTTATTTCATTAGTTGTTGCTGCAACTCCTGAATCTGAAGTCCAATCCATTGCTGTCCATCCTTCTTGGTCTAAAGCTTTGTTAAACTCTGCTAAGTGTGGGTCTTTGTAGTATACTCTAGACATATATCCACCTGGAAGTCTTAAAGTTCTAGTATCAAAGCGTGGCCCTAAAACAAAATGCTCTAGATCTTTACAGTCATTTATTTGTGTCATAAATGTTGGTACATTTACTGTTGATGTTCCATTTATTTCTGGGTAAAGAATTGGTAATTGATGTGTAAATGTGTGATCACCAACTGCGTTCCCGTCCATAATTTCTTGTCTTACAATATTTTGTATTGGACCATTGTTTTTCATGTGGTCTCCAATTATATAGAATGAAGCATGTACATTATTTTTCTTAAGTATATTTAATATTTTTGGTGTGTTGTTGATACTTGGACCATCATCAAATGTTAAGAATACTTCTTTTTGTTTAATTTGTGAATGTCCTGAAACCATAAGTGCTACTTGGTTAACTGGTACTGCATAGCTATTAGCTGATTTAATTATATTTTCACCTGGTATTACTTCATTTGGATTATACCAACTTGGCATTGGGTTAACATATCCTAAGTTATAAGGTGCGTTAAACCCTTTTTTCATTAATGATAAATCAGCTGCTGATACATCACCTGCTGTTGCTCCTAAATCTGGAACTGTTGTGTATGATGATTTTATAGTTGCAACTGCTTGCCCTTTTCCATCATTTAATATTGGTGATGTCCCTGTTGCTGGATCATAACCTGGATCTTCATAAGTGTCTCCATGACCTGTCCCCTTACCTGGAGGCGCTGCTTTTGTAATATCTGTTGCTGTTACTTTACTAGCTCCTATTGTTGTTGCTGTACTTGCTGCATCCTTACTTGCATCAGCTTTTGTTAATGTTGCTGTGTGCTTAACAGCTGGTGCTGCTTTTGAATCCTTTGAATAAAAATACGTACCTGCCCCAATTCCCGCAACTACTAAGGCTGCTATAACCACTGCAAGCGTCTTATTTAACTTACCATCTTTCTTTCTTCTTATCATTTCAAAAATCTCCATCCTAAAATATATTTGTAAAACTTGTTGCGAATAATTCGCTTCGTAAAATCTCTACCTTTAGGATATCATCTACACTTAAAATGAATGTAACAAAATATAAACGATACATTTAATATTTATTGATATTCTTACTAAATATTAGGTGTAATTTTTCACATTTTTTAATTCGCATATCATTTTTTATACTATTGATATATAAATATAAAAAAATAAGAGAATTTATTATTTCAATTCTCTTATAAATCTTTATATTATCCTATTCTATCAAGTATTTCTGCTATATCTTTTCTTTTTAATAAATCTTCATATTTGTTTTCATTCCTAAGTGAATTTATCATTATCTTTTTAAAACCAAACTTTTTTATAAAGTTTGAATTTTGTTTCTTTATTTCTATTTCATCACAATACCATTTTTTCTGCATATCAACTAATGCCTCAAAGTTTAAACCCTCTACTGATAAAAGTGTATTTTTTAAACATATTGCCTGTTCTTCCTCAGTACCACCTTCCATAAGTAAATCTAGTTCAAACATATAATCTGCAAAGTTAACTTCTCTATCAAGAACATCCATCAAATCTCTTCTAAGTTTTAAATACTTTTTAGCCATTTCCATATCTTCTGCTTTATATGAACTTGCAAGTGATGCTATTGCAACTTCTACATTACCTATATTTCTAAGAAGACTTGTTTGAATTATTTCTCTACCTTTTTTTACATCACCCTTTTTAATATATATATCCCCAATCATATTATCTACGCACATTTCATCTTTTTGTACTTTTTCATAAATTTCAAGAGCCTTATCATAGTCTTCTAGAACTGCATTAATACTTCCTATGACCATTATCGAAGGTTTTATAAGGTCTGCATCATTTGAATTATTAATTATATCCTCATATATTGTAAGTGCCTTAACATAATTCCTCTTCTGCTTTTCTTTATCTTTGATATTTGCTGATTGCATCATTATAACAGTGCCTAAAAAACTCTTTAGTTTATATGATTTTGTATATTTTCTAATATACTTATTACAAAGTGATAATGCATTTTCCTCACTTTCTGTTTTAAATGCTTCCATACACTTCGCACCTATTTCTTCTATATCCTCATCTGATATATCGTGCTTATAGCTCATAAGTTCATCTATACTAACATTAAAAAAATGTGCTATAACAGGTAGCAGTGTTATATCTGGGTAGCTTGCCCCACCTTCCCACTTTGATACTGCTGCAACTGAAACTCCTACTACCTTTGATAATTCCTCTTGTGTTATCCCTTTATCTTTTCTAAGCCTAAAAACATTCCTTCCAATTTCTAATGTATTCATCATTTTAAATTCTCCCCTTTTTCACCTTTATATTTATCGTAAAATAAACTACTATCTAAAAATCCTAAAGTACTATTAATCACTACCTTATCACCCCTCTAGCAATTACTTTACTCTGTATTTAAATTATAAATGCCCCATTGAATCTAAACAATGGAGCCATAGTATAAGTTTCTATATCAAAATTCAACTGCTAGTTAAGTAATAGTTATAAGCTTTCCTAAAAGCCTTTTATAATCTTCAATGTCATGTGTTACTATTATCGTAGTTTTTTTAGTTTCATCTATATATTTTTTTACAAAGTCTGTGACCGTATCTTTTGTACTTTTATCAAGCCCCTTAAAAGGTTCATCCATAATAAGAATTTCACCATCATATAATATAGCCCTCGCAATACTAACTCTTTGTTTCATCCCACCTGATAATTCACTAGGATAATAATTTTCAAACTCTTTTAAATCAAAACTTTCTAAGATGCTATCAATTTTTTTCTTTATCTCATCTTTTTTGAATCTATTTTTTATAACAAGTTCTAAATTTTTATATACGCTTATATGTGGTATAAGTCTGTCCTCTTGAAAAACTATACTAATGTCCCTTTTTTCTAAAAGCTGACTTGCTACATATAATAGTAGGCTTGTTTTTCCAACTCCAGATTTACCCATTATAAAATTGATATTGCCTTCTTCAAATGTTATATCATAATCAGAAATTATCTTATTGTCATCATAGGATATATTTATACTTTTAAACTCTATCAATTTTTTTTCTCCTTTTCACTCTATAACTCTTTAAACCTTTAAATATAATATCTACTAGTATAGAAATTAGAATTATTATAACTACCCATGCAAATATCCCTACCATATCAAAGTTAACTTTTGCATTTTGAACAAGTGCTCCTATTCCATAGCTTGGCTGACTATAAACTTCTGATGCTATCACAAGTTTTAAAACAAGACCAAGACTTGAACTACCCATATTTAAAATATTTCTATATATCTGTGGAAGATAAATACTTTTTACTTTATCTATATTTTTTATTTTATAAAACTTTGTCATCTCAATTAAATTGCTATCTGTATCTGTAATACTCTTTATTACTAACTCATATAAAAGAGGGAAAATAACAATAAACCCAGTTAAGAATGAAACATATTCCTTATCAAACCATATAAGAACTATAAGAATAACTATAATTGTTGGTATAGATTTTAAAACAGAAACAATTGGGTAAATGAAATTGTAAACATATTTGTTTGTACTAGAGCATACTCCAATAATTACAGATAGTATCACTGATAATGTAAAACTCGTGGTTGAAATTAAAAGAGTTCTAGCTATATTTAAAAGAAAGTTCTCACTACTGCATATCTCTATAACTTCTTTAAATACCTTAAACGGTTCTGGCAGATAAATTTCATTTCCAATAAATACAGCCCCTACCTTCCATATTAAAACCCAAATAAAAACTGAAATTATTATATTTTGCTTATTTTTCATAGAAGAATTCATCATTTGGAAGTTTTCCACCTATGCTTTCAGGATTTAAGTCATTTAAAATTTTATAATATGCCTTGTAATCTTCTATGCTCTCACTAGCTTTTACAAAATCCATCTCTGCCCTAGTTATAGAACTTTCTAAAATAGCCTCTTCAAATGTTGAACCACTCTCAACTTCTTTTTTTGCTGCTAATTTAGGATTTTTATTAACTTCATCCACCGATAAATCAATCTTTTCTATAAGCTCATTCATCAGCTCATCATTCTTAGCTAATTCATTCCTAACAATGATGCTTGATTGTGGAAATCCTTTTTCTGATTTAAATTCCTCTTTCCAAATATCATTTAAACTAGCTATTATTTTTATATCTTTATTTTTAGCCATAATAACTGATAATACAGGCTCTGGAACTACTGCATATTTAGCTTTTCCACTAAGAATTGTTGGCGCAAGTTCAGTTGCACCTCCCACATAGCTAAATGTTATTTCATTTTCTTTTATACCTTTTTTATCAAGAAGTGCTCTAAAAACTATATCAGGTGTAAGACCTTTTCCTACCCCAAAAACTTCTTGCCCTTTGATATTCTCAAAGCTTTCATCTCCATTTGTAGAAATTAAATAAAGTGAACCAAAACCTACTGTTCCTAATAGTTTATATGGAAGATCTTTATTATAAGCCTTTAATGCTATATTTGATGGCACTATCGCAATGTCAGGCTCACCCTTCATAACAGATGTCATAAGTACCTCTGTACTATTTGCAATTTGATATTCTAAGTTATATATCTTATGAGCGTCATTTATAGCAATATCAGTTTCTGTATCGTCACTTATCAAGTCTGACATTGCAAGACTTATAGTCCCTCTTGGTAGAGTAAATTCAATGCTATGCACTAGTTTTATATCATTTACCTCATTATTTATGTCAGTTTCCCCCGAACATCCTACTAAAGCACCTACGCTTAACATAGTACTTAAAAGTAATATAGTTAATTTTTTCACAATAATACCCCCTAAAAAAATCCTGCGAATACTTCCACAGGATTAACTCTTTAGTAAAATATTACCAATATAAATCTATTTTTTCAATATAATTATTTTATGCTATCAATAATTATATAAGTTCCATCATAACTAAATCTTCTATTTCTTTAAAGCCGTTCTTCTCATAGAAGTTTACAACTCTTTTTTCTCTCATAGTGTATAAACTTATGTGAACTACCTCTTTACTTTTTAGTGTTTCTACATAATGTTTTAAAACCTTTGTACCAACACCACCACCTTTGCATCCTGAATCAACACAAAACTCTTTTATAAGAAATCTTGTTCCATCATAGTAATCCTCTTCGTGCCCTACAATCATTGCACAAGGCTCATCATTTTCATAGCCTATAAGCCCAAGTGAACCCTCACATCTCATAATTTGCGAAAGTCTTTTAACTCCTGTTTCCTCCGTCCATTTTTCAAACCAAGGTTCGCTGTTAAAACTATTCATAAAAATTCTTGCAGCAATTTCTACATTTTTATCTGTTATATATTCAAAATTCATAATTTTCTCCTATTTTTATATAAATTTAATGCTCTATATTTTACACCACACTAATAATTATATCTATTTTTTTGCTAAAATTAAACATTTATTATGTTACCTTACTTTTTTAAAATCCGCTAAAATTGACTTTCCTATATCACTCATATCCTGATCTAGTATGCTTACAGCATATCTCCCTACAACCATAACAAGTATCAAGCTTGGAATCAAAACAATTTCTAAACTAAATATAGCTCCCATAATAACAACAAGAACAATCCCTATCGCAGTAAATAATGTTCCTGTAAATCCCAAGAAATGTCTAAACCTTATGTTCTTAACCTTTTCTAAAGCCTCTTTTTCTGCATGTATAACTCTAAGTCTTTCAAACATCTCAACTTCTTCATCATCTATTGGATTGTCATTTATACTATCATAATAAATGCTATAAAACATATTTATAAATAGCTCTCTTCCAATAAGTTTGATTTCACTAAAAATTGTAGAACTTCCTTTTATATAAATCATAATTATATTTCCAATAATTCCACTAAATATAATACAACTTGCAATTATACCTATATTACTTCTAATAAAACTCATCTTATTTATTCCACCATCAAAATTCAAGAAGAGAATACTTAAATTTGCAATTGTAATGATCATTTGATACCCAAATAACTTTTTAAATCCCTCATAATTTTTATTTATACTTTTAATAAACATAACTGTACTAGCTATTATAATTATTCCAACAAAAATCATACTATATATATTTTTTAAAAAACCGTACATAAATAATACTGCGGTGCTTATTAACCCAAATTTAAAAAGCTCTGGCATATAACTAAATATACTATTACTATCCTTTTTTTCACTAAGATTGTTACTCTTAAATGTTGTAAATTTTTCACCCATTTTCATCACCCTCTTCTCTTTCTCCTTTTATTCAATTACCTTCTAAATTATACCATCTAGGTCTTAAACAAAAAAAAGATGCAAAGTAAACTATTTTTAACGTTGTATAAATAAAATAAGAATTAAACTAAAAAAGTTACTTTTCACAAAATATATTGTAAAAAATAACTTTTAATTTTTTATTTAAAGTCTAAATATTCATTATTAATTTTCCCTATAAACGGACTTTCTTTTGTATCATATTCTGTCCCTTTATAGCTCAACCCCTTACTTGGGTAAGTTAGTACAAGTCTTTTCTTAGCCCTTGTAATCGCAACATAAAAAAGTTTACCCTCTTCATCTAGATCACCTTTATATATAGGAAACTTTCCATCTGTAAGACCTGAAACAATTACTGTATCATATTCAAGCCCCTTAGCCTGATGCACAGTTATTATAGGAATTCTTGGTTTGTCCTGCGTACTTGATATAAGCTGTTCTACATCGCCTGATGAAAGTGATGTTAAATCAATTGATGAAATAAGTGCATCTCTTGGACTTTTCTGCTTATCATCTAATATAGAAAGTATTTTATGGAAATTCTTTACCCTAGCAAATCTATCTTCTCTTTCTTCTGCTGGGTATTTACTCATTATATCAAAATACTTTTGTATCTCTAAAATCATTTCAAATGGTCGAAGTTCATATGATTTTTCATTTAGAGCCTTATATTTTTCTCTAAAACCCTCAAACTTTCGATAAAGATTAGCTATAAGGCTCATTCTCTCAAAAGTTGTAGGCCTTATCTTATCCTCAATAGCCATAACTAAAAGTTCCTTTGTTGCAGCTATATCATCCATAGCATTATGACTTGGCTTATGGATAGTTTTAAATCTCTCACTTAAATATTCAAGTTTATGATTTTTCTCCATTGCATGGAATCTTCTATAAATATCTAAAGTATCATAGAACCCTTTAAAAAGTGGTGCACCAATGCCACATCTGCTAAGCTCACTTGTAAAAATATTAATATCATATTGAACATTATGTCCTATAACTATTTTATCTTTTGTATATTCTCTAAATTCTTTTAAAACCTCTTCTTTACAAAGGCCATTCTCACCTAAATATTTATCTGTGAAACCATGTACTTTTGCTGATGCACCAACACTTTTATTAGGTTTTATAAACCTCTCATAAGTATCAATAATATTTCCCTTATTATCAATTTTAACTGCTGCTATTTGAATTATCTCATCACTTGTAACATCAGTCCCTGTGCTCTCAACATCAAAAACAACTATATTTCCATCAACTGATTCTTTGTCATAAGCATTTAAAAGATTAGTATAAAACTCACCACTTGCAGTGTAATCACTTATAAAATCAGAAAGCTTTATTCTAGCTTTTCTAAACTCTTGTGTTTCAAGTTTTTCTAAAATAGTTTTACCAACTCCTGTATTAAGTCTTTTTAGAACTCTCTCAAGACTTGTAGTATCATAAGGATTCGCAAGAATTTTAAATATAGATGTAATATCTTTAATCTCAGCCCTTCTAAAGAACTTATATTCATCAACTAAAATAAACTCAAAGTTTTGTTCTTGTGTATATCTAGCTAAAACTTTACTTATATCTTTATTATAATTATTAGACCTAGTAAGCACGCATACTTTACTTAAATCCTCACCCTTTTTATAAATTTCCCTAAAACTATTTAAAATACCAATAGCCTCAGCCTCACTATTATCATAATTTATAATTGATATTTTCTCACCAAGTTCGCTACTGCATGCTTCTACACCCTCTTTATAAATACTAGCAACCTTGTTATCAAATACATTGTTTAAAAAGCTCATACTAGCATTTGTAAGCATCTGTGTTGACCTATAATTCTTGTCAAAAGCTATCTCAAGTGGATTACACTCTTTCTTAAAAGCATCAAAAATCTTCTCAGGCTGCGATCCTCTCCAGGCATAAATAGTTTGGAATATATCACCACAAAGAAGTACATTCTTAGTTTCATCACCTTTAAATAACTTCTCAATAATCTCATAATCACTCATGCTAGTGTCCTGAACTTCATCTACATTAATAAACTTATACTTTTCTTTATAATAACTAACCACATCTTCTTGTGAAAATAATAGCTTCGCAAGGGTAATTAAATCATTAAAATCTAAAGCCTTATCACTTCTAAGCTGTTTATTATAAAATGAAACATAACTAGCCCCATTCTCTAGCATATAATCCATAAATCTCATATTCACATGACCATTAGCTTTAAAACAATCAGCCACTTGTGTTCTAAAACTTGATTGTTTTAAATTTTCAATACAAACTTTATAGTCATGTACTTCATCCCCACTTACGAAATTCAATTTTAGTCTAAAATCCTTAACAAAATCTATAAACTTATGCATCATAGGAATATCTACAAATGATTTATTATAGTTCTTCTGCTGAATAGTAGATATCTTTCTGACTGCCTCTCTTGCATCTTCTTCATCAAAAACAACAAAGTCAGTTGCTATATCAGTCTTGTTTTTAGCATTATTTCTAACTATCTCAAGACAAAAACTATGAAAAGTTTTGATTGTACACTTAGCAACTCCATCAAGTCTTTTCTCTATTCTTTCTTTCATTTCCTTTGCAGCCTTGTTAGTAAATGTGATACAAAGAATTTCTTCTTCCTTTGCAAGATTCTTATCTATAATATTAAAAACCCTCTCAGACAAAGTATTAGTTTTTCCAGTTCCTGCTGGTGCTGCAAGAAATATATTTTTATCTAGAGTATTTACTACAATACTCTGCTTGTCATTAAGTTTCATTTTTTTAACTCCTATCTAATTAACTTTATCTAATTATTATATCTAATATATTTAAAATATTACATAATTAATAGAAAAAGAAATGAAAGATACTTGCTATCTCTCATTTCTAATCAAAAATCTCATTATTACTAAAAACTTTTCTCCACCCTATTTTCACTTTTAACTAAAACTGAGAGAACTCTCCCACTTCAATAAATTTATTTTCTAGTGGTGAGTAGTTCACGTCTAAACATTTAAAATACATTGCCTCTTTTATCACTTTTATAACCTCTATCAGTATAATGTGTATGGAATATCTCATGTGCAACCCCTTGTGCTGGCTCACACCCTAAAACTTCATACATTTTTTGTAATGCTGCATTATCATGCGATTTTCTTTTTGGAAGTTTATTTGCATCTTGATTATATAAAACATCAGCTCTAAGCTGTACATAATCTACTTTTTCTCTCTCAAGTGAATTTACAAATGGTTGCCCTGCACCATTTACGCATCCGCCTGGGCAATCCATAACTTCAATTATAGTGTAATCTTTAGCCATATTGCCTTCTTCTACAAACTTAAAGAAATTTGTAGCTCCATTAATAACTGCAATTCTATGGTCCTCTCCTGCTATATTAACAACAGATTCCTTAACACCTTTAAACCCTCTAATTTCTGTGTACTCTATATTCGCTAAATCTTTTTGTTCTATCTTATCTTTTGCAGTTCTAAGTGCTGCCTCCATAACTCCACCTGTTGCACCAAAAATAGCTCCTGCACCTGTATATTCTCCCATAGCAGGGTCTGCTACTCCATCTTCAAGCTGCGCAAAATTTATTTTTCTTTTCTTTAAAATTCTACCAAGTTCTTTAGTAGTTAAAACTGCATCTATACTTCTTTCACCAAAAGTTTCAAGTTCTGGTCTATGCATTTCAAATTTCTTTGTTATACAAGGCATAACACACACTGTAAATACATCCTTTGCTGGAATTCCTGAAATTTTAGGATAGTAATACTTAGTTGCTGCACCAAAGATTCCCATAGGAGACCTTGTACTCGAAAGATTTGGTATAAGTTCTGGGAAATGCCACTCTATTAGTCTTATCCACCCCGGACAACATGAAGTAAACATAGGTAAAACTCCTCCACCTGTAACTCTTTGAATGAGCTCTCCTGCTTCCTCTGTTATAGTAACATCAGCTGCAAAATTCAAATCATAGATCTTATCAAATTTTAATTCTCTTAAGGCAGTATATATTTTTTTAGTTACATCAACTCCAAATCCCATTCCAAACATTTCACCAAGACTTGTTCTAACTGCTGGTGCAATAGCTACAACTACATGTTTATTTGGATTATTTAAAGCTTCCTCCACTATTTCTATGTAAGAGGCTTCTTGGAGCGCATCTACTGGGCAAGCAATTAAGCATTGACCGCATAATAAGCATCCTGTATCATCAAAACATTTTAAATCTCTAGCCCCTATAATTCTTTCTCCATTTTCCTGTTCATGGAATAAAATTGACTTAGTAGTAGTTTTCTCTGAGCAACTTGCAACACACCTTCCACATTTTACGCATCTTGCTCTATTTATATGTAAAGCCTTACTTCGTTTATCAAAATACTTTTCTTCATTTGAAAAATCTTTTCTTTCTGTAATTCTTGCCTTAGTTTGCATAACTAATTTAAATAACTCACAATTTTCCTTTCTCTTACAAGTTCCACACTTAAAATCATGATTATTTAAAAGCTTCGTGATTTCTTCTTTAACTTTTTCTTTTATAAATTCACTTTCTGAACTTACAACCATTCCATCCTCAGCCTTTGTAGAACAAGCTCTAAAAAATGTTTCTTCTCGCCCCTCTATTTCAACTAAGCAAAGTCCACAAATCCCTTTATGGCTACACTCCTTAAAATAACAAAGCGCTGGAATATGTACATCATACTCTCTAGCAAGTTCTAAAATAGTGACTTCCCCCTCAAAATTTATTTCTTTTCCATTAATCAATATTTTACTCATAATTTTCAACTCCTAAAATAACATATTATCTTACTAGTCTTTCCCTAAACTTTAAATTTATTATTTAAATAATTACCTTTTATTTATTTAGGTAATAAAACTCATAATTAGTTCACTTTCTACAAACTGATAAATAAATAATTTTATAAAAAACTGTGGCTAACTTTTAAAAGTTAGCCACAGTTTTTTAGTTAAAGTTTAATAATTAAAGTCTAGCTGCAATTTCAAGTTTATATTGTAATAAGATTTCTATTTTTGATATAACTTTTAAAGTTTCTTGAACTGAAGCATTTACTGCAAGAAGTTGAGATGCATCAGTTGTTCCAGAAGTTGTAGCCATAGCTATAGCAGCTTGGATTTTTTCACCTTCAGCATTAATTATATGAGATAGCCCTGTTTCCTCTAAAGCAATAGATTCCATTAAATCTGCTTTAGCTTGAATTAAAGTTACTGGATTAGGATTTACTGTTATTACTGGCATTGACATAGTCAATTCCTCCTTATATATTAAATTATTTTTTTGAGATTTTAGTTTTGGTAATAAGAGATACCTCAATATTTAGAGGTATTCTCCTATTTAATTTAAAATTTATTTAGGACAAATTCCATCTGTTATTTCAAGTTTATATTGAAGTAAAATTTCTAATTTACTTATTATTTTAAGAGTTTCAGTAACTGAACTATTAATATTTAATAAGTCAGCCTCTGAGAATTTCAAAGCCATAGCAGCTTGAATTTTTTCACCTTCAGCATTGATAATGTGAGCTAGTCCTGTTTCTTCTAAGGCAACAGATTCAATTAAGTCATTTACAGCTTGTCTAAAATCACAAGGTATCAAATAAATTCCAGCATCAAGATTAAGATTTTGTTGGCCAGATTCTAAGCAAACTTTAGCTGTAATACCTGTTGTAGGATTAACTGCTGAAAGTTTAGTTGGGTCTGTTCCAGCATTTTGGATTGTAAACATATAACCACTAGGTCTTATAACTTGGATAGAATAACAACCAGGTGCAACCGCAAATAAATACTTACCGTTAGCATCAGTTTTAGTTGTAGCAACTATTTGACCAAATGAATTAAGAAGATTAACAGTTGCATTATAAAATCCAGGCTCACCAGGATCTTGAATACCATTCATATTTAAATCTTCCCAAACATAATCTCCTAAAAGAGCAGGTTTATATAATCCAGCATCAATAGTTAAATCACTTTGACCAGAAGTTACACAAACTTGAGGCGTAATACCAGTTATAGGATTTACATTAGAGTTAATAGCAGGGTCTGAGCCAACATTTTGAAGTGTAAATATATAACCAGTAGGTTTTACAAAAGCAACTTTATAACAACCAGGATTAACGTTAAATAAATATTTACCATTAGCATCAGTTGTTGTAGTTTGAAGAATAGCACCAGTAGCATTATCTAAAAGATTAACAGTAACTCCAGCAATACCAGGCTCACTAGCATCTTGAAGACCATTACCATTTAAGTCATTCCAAACAAAATCACCAATAGAAGCAGGTTGTGTTAGGCCAGCATCAATAGTTAAATCGTTTTGTCCAGAAGTTACACAAACTTGAGGCGTAATACCAGTTACAGGGTCTGCATTAGAATTAATAGCAGGGTCTGAGCCAACATTTTGAAGTGTAAAGCTATAACCAGTAGGTTTTATAAATGCAACTTTATAACAACCAGGGGCAACGTTAAATAAATACTTACCGTTAGCATCAGTTGTTGTAGTTTGAAGAACAGCCCCGGTCGTATTATCTAAAAGATTAACAGTAACTCCAGGAATACCAGGTTCACCAGGGTCTTGAAGACCATTACCATTTAAGTCATTCCAAACAAAATCACCGATAGAAGCTGGGAATATTAAACCAGCATCAAGTGTTAAATCAACCTCGCCAGCAGTAACACAAACTTGAGGTGTAACACCAGTAGTAGGGTTTGCGTTAGAATCCTTTGCAGGGTCTAAGCCAGCACCTTCAATAGTGAATGTTGAATTTGCAGGTTTAACGAATGCTATAGAATAGCAACCAGCATCAACATCAAAATTGTATAAACCATTAGCATCAGTTGTTGTAGTTGCGATTACATTTCCATTAGAATCTAAAAGGTTAACTACAACACCAGGAACACCAGGTTCACCGGGGTCTTGAATACCATTGCCGTTTAAATCATTCCAAACAAAGTTACCAAGAGAAGCTTTAGCAGGAATATACATACCAGCATCAATAGTTAGGTCGTTTTGTCCTGAAGTTACGCAAACTTGAGGTGTAATACCGCTTAGAGGGTCTACATTAGAATTAATAGCAGGGTCTAAGCCAACATTTTGAAGTGTGAAAACATAACCAGTAGGTTTTATAACTTCAACTTTGTAACAACCAGGGATAACGTTAAATAAATACTTACCGCTAACATCAGTTGTTGTAGTTTGAAGAACAGCACCAGTAATGTTATCTAAAAGATTAACAGTAACACCAGCAATACCAGGTTCACCAGCATCTTGAAGACCATTTTGATTAAGGTCGTTCCAAACGAAGTCGCCGATAGAAGCCATTTGATATAAACCAGCATCAATAGTTAAGTCAGTTTGACCGGCAGTTAGACAAACTTGAGGTGTAATACCAGTTACAGGGTCTGCATTAGAATTAATAGCAGGGTCTGAGCCAACATTTTGAAGTGTAAAGCTATAACCAGTAGGTTTTATAAACTTAACAGAGTAGCAACCAGCATCTACGTCAAAATTATACAAGCCATTAGCATCAGTTGTTGTAGTTGCGATTACATTTGCGTTAGAGTCTAAAAGTTGCACAGTAACACCCGGAATACTAGGTTCACCAGCATCTTGAATACCATTAGCATTTAAATCGTTCCAAACAAAATCACCAAGATGTGCTTTTTCAGGAATATAAATACCAGCATCAATAGTATTATTTACTTCACTAGCAACAACACAAACTTGAGGAGTAATACCAGTTACAGGGTCAGCATCTGAATCAATATTATCATCTGAACCAACATTTTGAAGTGTAAATACATAACTAGCAGGTTTTACAAATTCGACAAAATAACATCCAGGAGTTACAGAGAAGAAATAATTACCAGTAGGATCAGTTGTTGTAGTTTTAATTACGTTACCGTTAGTATCTAAAAGGTTAACTGTAACATTCCCTACACCAGGCTCACCAGGGTCTTGAATTCCATTTTGATTAAGGTCATTCCAAACTAAATTACCTATGAATGCTTGGATATCTTGTGTTAAACCAGCATCAATAGTGTCATTATATTCACCTGCAACTAAGCAAACTTGATCTGTGAAACCAGTTGCTGGGTTAACATTAGAGTCTTTAGTTGGATCAGTACCTTGTCCTTTAGGACTAAAAGCAAATGTGTTGTTAGGTTTGATAAATTCAACGAAATAACATCCAGGTTGTAAGTTACCAAATTGGTAGAACCCATCGTTTGCGTTGAAATCAGGTGCAGTAACTGTGGTACCAAGTAAAATAGTTCCAGTTGAATCATAAAGATTTACAACTATTCCGTTTATTCCAGGTTCACCTGGGTCTTGAATACCATTTCCATTTGTGTCATACCATACATAATCCCCAAGAGCTGCAACTGTTGGAGCTTGTGGTTGAATTTTAACCCCAACTTGTTGAGGTTCAACTGGAAGAAGATATGCTAAACTTCCATTTTGATCTAAATAAGATCCTCTAAGAGCAAAACTATTCCAAGCAACTAAGTCTGTTGGAGCACCAAGTGGCGCAATACAAACTATATTGATTACTATTGATTGTCCAGGTTTTAGTTTTGTATTAACGCTTGTAATTTTAAAAGCAGCTGTTGATGTTATTGGAACTGGAACTGTTGTTTGCCATGTTCCTGTACCAATAGAGTTTCCAGTTGTATCTGTTTCAGAGAATCTTACAGGGTCATAACTTGTTGAGTAGTCTAAATTTAATATTGGTGTAGGGTCACCTGGGAAAGATGGAGAAAGAACAGCATTAACTGCTGAAATTTGATAAACAGTAAATTGAGAACCCCTAGGTGTTGTATTAAGGATAACTCCTGTGTCTCCAATATGAGGAAGTATATCTATAATTTCAAAACTTTCAAGATTAACATTACCTGTGTTTGTAACAGTTAATTTATAATCTATAGTTCCACCGGCTGTTGTAATACCTACATTTGGCCATTCTGTATACGCAGCATCAAGAGAACCTTTAACTTTTTTATCTGATGCAAGACTTGTAGAAAAATTAATACCATTTGTTACATTATTTGAAAGTATTAAAAGTTCTGTTGTGTTTCCATCACCATCAAGGTCTAGTGTATCAACTTGTGTTAATTGTCCTTTAGTTGAAATCATGTTATCGCCAGGGTCTCCAAAAACACCATTGTTAACTATAGTTCCAGTAGCACCAACTTTAACTTTTACATTAAAGTCTATTTGAAGGAAAGATTCGTGAGTCATAATAGTTCCAGGGACAAATTTAAATCTTACAAGAGTTCTACCTGTACCCATATAATTAGGTATAACTTCAGGTGGTAGAGGTTGTAAAAAATTAGTAAAATTAGGGTCTGTGCTAAAAATTGTTTGGTTACTTGGTGCATAGTAAAGTCTATAAAGCACATTATTATCATAATCAACTTCTGGTGGAAGTAAATCAGCATATATAGGTTCGATATAAGGTCCCCAGTAGTTGAATGCTGATAAAGTATACTTAATAGTTTGTCCAGGAATTACGTTAGTTGTTGGACTATTTTCTTTTGTAACAGAAGGTGTATTTTTACTATCAAGTAAAGTTATAATTGATGCGCTAACAGGAGCAAGTCCATCAGCAGTTAGAGTTACTACATTTGTTGTACTTGTTGCTGTTGTGTTAGGATCTATAATACCTGTAATTCTTTCTCCCTCAGCTACACTACTTCCACCACTGACTGGAACCACTGGAAATTCCCATTTAACAGAAGTAACTTTATCCGGTGGTGTTATTGTTGGGAGATCTATCCTTTGATATGCTTCATTAGCATAAGATCCAAGAAGAATATAAATTCCGTTATTATTTAATTCGTAACTTATAGTTATATTCATTGTTGGGCAACCACTAGGAGAACATACTTTACCAGGAACAACTTGCTTAACGATTATTTCAGGAGGGACAGTATCAATAAGAACTGCGTTTGTAAGATCTTGGTTACCTGTGTTTGTAAAATAAATAGGATAGGTTACAAAAGCACCCGGGTAAGCATGTTCAGCACCGTACTTAGATATAGCAGCTGATGTTGTAGCATTCGCAATAGTTAATGTTGCACTTGAACTAGGGTAGCCAGTACCATTTATTGAAAGATTACCTGTATTGGTAATAGTTTGTCCAATAGTAGCATTAGGATCAATAATAGCTTTATAAGAGATTTTGTAGTTAGTTCCATAATAACTAGGAACATTAAAAGTCATAGTATTTCCAGACCAACTACCTGTGAGTCCTATAACGTTAGGGTCTGTGTTAGATACATCTATACCCGTTGGAGTGAATGATAAATCTGGAGTCATACCAGCAGGAAGAGTATCTGTAACTACTATATTAGTAGCAACTGCTCCAGGGTCCCCAGTGTTAGTTAAAACTAAGTTGTAAGTTACTGTTGAACCAGGAGTAGCCTGTCCTGATGCAGGGCTTGCTATATATTTATTTATTGACCAATTAGGAACTAAGCTAAGAGTTACCGGAGGGGCTGTTGTTGTATTTACAATAGAGCCATTTACATATTGATCTATTGTGTTTGTGAAAACCTGCCCATTAGGAGTACCTTGCTTAAAGGATGCACCAAGAGTTATTACTATAGATATACCAGTATCTGTAATTGTACCAAAGTCAAAAGTTAACTCTGTACCACCAGCTACGGGTGTTTCTATTATATTTACTAGTGGGGCTTGTATTGGTGGCAGAAAGTAATTTAAATAGCTTGGTATAAAGTCTTTGACTTGTGCACCAACTATGCTTCCTGTAAGTCCACTAAAACTTGCGTTTATAGTATAGGTGAAGACATCTAAAGTTTTAACTGTTGTTTTATCAACAGTTTTTATTACTGAAGCTGCAACCTCTAAATCTATAAGATTCATAGGAGTATATTGGATATCATTTGTTTTGATATCAACAAATAGCAAATTAACTCACCTCATTTTTAAAAATTTGTTTCACAGTACATATTATGCAAAATCAATTAAATAGTTAAAAAAAATTTTTAGAACAAAATTTGAAATTTTCCATAGTATATATTAAAACGAAAATTAAGAGGAGGATTTTGACTATGTCAATGCCAGTAATAACAGTAAATCCTAACCCAATAACTTTAGCTCAAGCTAAAGCTGATTTAATAGAATCTATCGCTTTAGAGGAAACAGGACTTTCTCACATAATAAATGCTGAAGGTGAAAAAATACAAGCTGCTTTAGCTATGGCTACAACATCAGGTACAACAGATGCTACACAAATACTTGCTGTTAATGCGTCAGTTCAAGAAACATTGAAAGTTATATCAAAAATAGAAATATTGCTACAGTACAAATTAGAATTAGCTGAAAAACTTTAAGAATATTTTAATAGGGGATGATTAATTTATTCGTCCCCTATATAATTTAATTCATAAAATTTAGGAACGAATTTTCAAATTTTAAATAATATATAATATGATATATTTTTAATTTAAAAATATTAAAACATATTAATAAAGAATTTTTAAATTTATAAGAGGTTAAAAATATATTTATAAATTAAAAAAGGAGTTTTTTATTATGTCAATGCCAGTAATAACAGTAAATCCGAAACCAATAACAATAGAACAAGCTAAAGCAGATTTGATAGAATCTATTGCTTTAGAAGAAACAGGACTTGCTCATATTATTAATGCTGAGGGAGAAAAAATACAAGCAGTTTTAGCTATGAATAATGAAGTAGCTAACCAGCAACAACTTTTAACTGTAAATGAATCAGTTAAAGAAACATTAAAAGTAATATCAAAAATAGAAATATTACTTCAATATAAATTAGAATTAGCTGAAAAACTTTAATTTAAAAAGGAAGTAAAATTTCAAATTTTACTTCCTAAAATATTATTTTAAATACGGAGGTAATAATGAGCAAAATTTCAGAAAAGCACATAAATAGTTCGTCTGATTATATTGGTGAGTTTGATATGGTATGTTCAGATGGAATTTATTTTTATTTGGTCTGTGAAAATATGAATTGTATTTCAGTTGTAAAAGAAAATAGTGATTTTATCAAGCATATAATGGTTCCTTTTGGGATATACAAAATAGCTTACGATTGTGTAAATAACGTTTTTCTTTGCATATGTAGTGCGGATAATAAAAATATAATCATAGTAAACAAAAAAGGAAATGTATGTGAAAGCCTAGATATATCTGAATATATAGAAGGTTGCTGTGTTGATATTGCTTTTGATGAAAAAAGTAATTGCATAATTATTTTAGATGATAAAAATAAAATATATGTTATAGATAAGTGTGGGCACTTGATTAGATGCGAGAAAATTTCTGGGATATCTTGTATTAGTAGTATAAAAATGTGCAATGGTTATATTTTCATTTATAGTAAAGGTCGTGTTCATGCATATGATTTTTGCTACGGTTTAATAGGATTTGTTAATATAATAAATTGTGAGGGCACAGGATTTCTTGTTAAAAAGACAGATGAGTGCACATATAGCATACTCATCGTTACAGGAAATATATGTAATATAAAACTAAAGAAATATAAATTGATTATAGAAGAGAAAAATGAAATATGCGATGATTGTGACTGCGACTGTCATGATTCAGAATATGATAGTTTAAAACCATCTAAAGGGAATTGTAGAAGTGTATTCGACATTATAGAAAGTATAGCATTACAAGAAGCAGGTCTTTCACATATAATAAATGCTGAGGGTGAAAAAATACAAAAGGCTGTTGCTATTTGTAAAAATTGTGATGAGCTCATAAAAGTTAATGATTCTGTTAAAGGAACTTTAGGAAAAGTTATAGAGTGTGAAATTATGCTTAATAGTAAATTGAAGACAATACAAGAGATTATAGAAAAACTAGATATGAAATGCTATGAGGATAGACCGCATTATTGTAAAGAGTGTGTTGATAAAAATTGTGATAAATATAACAAAGATTTTGATTTTGATTATTACAGATAATATTAGCTTAGGAAAGATTTTTTTTAAAACATATAAATACACTTTGATAAATGAGAATACAAAAAGAAAACTATAAACATAAAAATTATGTTTATAGTTTTTTTAATAAAAAAATATTATTTAAAACAAACTCATTTGTTCTACTTCCTGAGTTTTATTCTTAATTTTTGAAATAGTTTTTTTAGTTTTTATATTTTCAGTTTTAGTTTCAATTATTATTTCCTTAAGTTCATCACCTAAGTATTTAAATACAAAATCTTCAATTTCAGATTTTGAAAATATGTGTTTTGCTACCTCTTTTTGTCCTGCTACACTATCTTCAAATCTAAAGTATACTCTTATTGAATCATCTATAAAAAAGTATGTACCAAAGTCCCATCTTCCCCCACAACAACTTGCACACATTTTTTCTATCACAATTCTAACTGCACTACTGTCTGTGCCATTTAAAAGTTTTCCTCTTCTTATTACCTCATATGCTAAAAATTCCTCTATTGCTACTTTAAATTGTTCCGTATTCATTATATATTAATCTCCCTATAAAAATCTTTCCATTAATTCTCTCTATCTATTATGGTGTTATCCTCTGAAATTTTCAATAGCAATATTCAATATTTTTTAATAATACTATTAATTATATTATTTCTACACGATCTAGTTAAAACATTTTTATTATGATTACCTCTTTATGCCTACACTATAAAAATAGAGGCCTTCCAAATTTGGAAGGCCCTGTATAAGTCTACTCTAAAATTTCTTTTATTATTGCTAATCTATCTTCACCTAAAACTTCAACAAGTTTTGGGGCTATATGTTCGTTTTTATAAAAAACATCCTCACTAGATTTGGCTATTTTTACAATTCTAACCTTAAGTTTATCATACTCCATTAAGTTTTCTTGATATAAATCTATTTGGTCCTTTACAGCTATTGCTAATTCCTTAGGGTTTCTGTATCTTGCTCTCATTATTTGGCTCCTTTAAAAATAAAATCATATAAATTAGTAATTTATATGTCTAATTATATATTTTTCTTTTTAAACTTACAAGTATGATATCATGTTAATTAATAAATTATTACTTTTACCCTATCTGAAATAGCATCTTCCTTGTTTAACTCCTTCTTTAGTCTATCAATTTTATCATCATATTTAATTTCACTAAAAACCTCTGTAAGCCCTCTTTTTTTGAGCTTCTCTATATTAACGCGTTTAACACCAATAAATGATATTCCAAGTACTACTACTATAATAAATATTGCTAGTTTTTTAAACATAAAAAAACTCCTTGCACTATATTTTGTATAGTTAGTATATGCAATATTTTTATAAATATTAAGACTATATTTTTAGTTAAATATTACTTTAGCTAAGTCGCCTTTAATATCTACTTTTACATTGCCTTTGTTAATCTCATTTACCTTTACAACTTTATCTTCATACACTTTATAACCTTTTAATTTTACATTTTCCTCATTTTCAATATCAAAATTAATACTTCCAATACCTGTTCTGCCTGTAATTTCACCTGTAATATTTTTAACCCTTAATCCAATATTGCCTATTCCTGTTTCTACATTTATATTATTAGTTTGGCCTATGTTTAAATCAACTATTCCTTTATTACTTTCAATATTTATGTTATTTATCTCATCAATTGTTCCAAATATATTTGAATTATTTGTTTTTATTTCTAAATCAAAATTTGCCTTCTTAGGTATTTTAATAGTAATATAGTCAAATGTTTTATTTTGCTTTGCATCTAGATGCTCACTTATACTTTTTCCATTTTCTTCATTTCTAATAACTGTTGTTCCCTCTAAATCACTAATTAAGACACTATCACCCTCATAGCATTTCAAATTTATTTTTGCATTTTGCATATCTAAAATAAGCTTTTCACCCTCTTGAAGTGTTATTTCCATCTCTGGGCCATCACTTTCTATAAACCTATTTGTTATCTGTTCCTTTGGCTCTTTATATTCCTTAGCTTTCACTTCGCCTTTGTATTCCCAATCATTAAATGAAATTCCAATACCAATTATTCCAGCTACTATTATTCCATATACTAAAAATTTTTTCATTTATTTTGTCCCCCTCAATAATGTATCTCATAACTTTTACTTACAAAGCATATATTCATATATATTTTGTATATTTTGCTAATAAAAACTATAATTCAATTATATATATTAAGGAAATAAATATAAATGCTATTTATGTTAAATTTAGCTATTTTTTATGAAGTTTATATATATATTAAGTAAACTTAAAACGCAAAAAAAAACACCCATCACTGAGTGCTTTTTGTTAACATAAAAGATTTATAATGTTATATTTCATTTTTTTAAGCTTTGATACATTACTAACAATAGCCTCTATATCAGTATACTTAGTATTTTTAAATATTTCGAATATTTCTAAGTCAGTGCCCTCAAGACCTGCGCTTTTTGTATTTGATAGAGCGATAGCAACTTCTACCCAAACTCTGCTCATATTTTTTTCGTATGTATCTGCCATACCTTCAAATGTTGTTATCTCATATAAATCTCTTGATAAAAACATACCATTTATGTGTTTTCTTAAAACAGCTTTTCTTTCCATAGCTACTCCTCCCCAATTAATTCTAAAAATTAATCCTTTAATTAAGGAACTCATAAAAAAATAAATTTATTTATTAATAATATATTATTCTTAGCCTTGCTATTGTACCATACCCCCTATAAATATCCCTAACTTTATTTATTAATAAATTATCAATAAATACTGCATATATTTTAAAAATAAACAAAAAAAATCATCCTTATTATATATATAAGCGTATTTTTTTGTTTATATATATTCTTTTAATAATTTGTACATGCTATAAATATTCATGCAAATATATTAGAAATTTAAAAGTCTATTATATTTTTATTTCTAAGGAAAAATATATAATGCTATAAAAAAATACTAAGTCAGATTATATATCTGGCTTAGTATTCTAACTTATATAAATAAATGTATAACTGCTACTATTACATAAGCAAGTAATCCTGCCGCTGGAATAGTAATAACCCAAGCCATTACTATTTGCTTTGCCATTCCCCAGTTAACTCTCTTCAAACTTTTTTCTGACCCTATTCCCATAAGTGAACTTGTCATTACCTGTGTTGTACTTACAGGGGCATGTAATTTTGTTGCTACAAATAGAACTATTGATGAACTAAGTTGTGCTACAAAACCACCCATAGGGTCTATCTTTGTAACTTTATTTCCCATTGTCTTGATAATCTTCTTACCACCAATTGATGTTCCAAGTCCCATTGCAATCGCACATAGAGTTACAACCCATAGTGGAACATTAAATGTTGTTAAGAAACCACCACTTACAAGTGACATTGTTATAATACCCATTGATTTTTGTGAGTCATTAGCACCATGGTCTAATGCAATTAAAATACCAGATACTATTTGGAATCTCTTGAATAGTTTGTTCATTTTTTGTGGTTTTGCTCTTTTTAATAATTTTTTTAAAACTACAATTAAAATATACCCAACTGCAAATCCGATTACTGGTGATAGGAATATCCATAATATAAATTTATTAAATAAAATCCCCCATCCAATTGCAGAAAAGCTTTGTGATATTGCTATTCCTCCTCCAACTAAAGCTCCTATTAAAGCACAAGTTGAACTACTTGGAATTGCAAACCACCATGTTAAAAGGTTCCATAAAATAGCTGCTATAAGTACTGCTGCTATAACCCAAAGTGGCATATGTTTACTATCTACTATGCCATCTCCAACAGTCTTAGCAACTGCTGTACTTGTAAATGCTCCTATAAAATTAAATACTGCACACAGTCCTATTGCAACTGCTGGTGATAAAGCTCTTGTTGTAATTGATGTAGCAACAACTGTTGCTGTATCATGAAACCCATTTATAAAATCAAATAGAAGTGCAAGTACAACAATTACTATCATTAAAGTTAGTGTACTATGCATTTTTCATCACAACTCCTTCTATTATGTTAACTACGTTCTCACAAGAATCTATTGTGTTTTCAAACCTTTGATATATATCTTTCCATTTAACTATCTCTAGTGGGTCTATATTATCAGCCCTAAACATTTTACCAACCACTTCTCTAAAGAATATATCTGCTTCATTTTCTATTTTATTAACTGCTATGACTTTAGATTTTATTGATTTTCTTACTGATTCTTTTCCCATCTTTGGCAGAAACTTCATAAGTTCCACTATTTCCTCTACACAGTTTTTTAAGAAGTTAACAAATATTTTTGTTTCTTCATTAGCTTTATTGATATTGAACATTATAAATCTATGAACTACTGATTCTATATTATCTATAATATCATCCATTCTTTTAGTAATATGATAAATGTCCTCTCTATCTATCGGAGTTATAAAACTATCGTTAAGGTCTTCAATTATTGTATGTACAACTTGATCTGCCTTATGTTCTAACTCTTGTATAATTTGAGAGTATGCATTATCCGATTCTAATGAATCAATAAATATATCTAGTTCTTTTGTAGCTTCTAAGATTATTTCTGATTGTTTTTGAAAGTTTACATAAAACTTGTCTTCTTTTGTGTTTAAATTAAACATATTATTCAGCTCCCTAAAATGTTGAATATCTATAATAAACTAAACTTACTAGTAATTTACTTTTAAAAAAACAAACTATTGCATAGAATCGTTTAGATTTATTTTTCGATTTTATTAGATTAATAAATTTCGACTTTCTTTCAAAGTAAATAGCATTTTTTTCAATAAAATTTTTAATTTATTTAAAGTTTTTTCATAATTTCATTGTATATTATATATCTCATAAAAATAGTTACATTTTGGTAACAAAAATGCCAATTTGTTAAAAAAAAGTATTATCAAATACACTAATTTGATAATACTTTTACTTTTTATGGATATTTTTAACAGTAGCTACCCTTATTTTATAATATAAATTATCTTTTTATAAAAGTAATTATAAACTCACTTCCCTTTCCTTCCTTACTTTTAACTTTTATATTTCCACCATTTGCCTCAATTATATTTTTGCTTAGTGAAAGTCCTATTCCTATACTTTGTGGATTTACTGAATTTGACCCTTTGTGGAACCTTTCAAATATTTTAGGTCTATCCTCTTTTGATATTCCATCCCCATTATCTTTTATATTTATTTTTATAAATATATCACTCTCTTCTATATTTACTTTTACATACCCTCCACACTTTGTATGTTCAATTCCATTTTTAACTATATTCATAATAGCCTCTTGCATCCATTTTCTATCATGATAGAACTCTACATCTTCGCTATTTATAAATTCTAAGGATACACCTTTTTCATTTGCACTTACTAAAAATTGTTCTACGCATTCTTTAGTTGTTTCATTTAGAGATTGTTTAACCTTTTTATACTCTACAACATCACTTTCAAGCCTTGCATACTTAAGAAGAGTCTTAACAAGCCAATCCATCCTTCTAACTTGTTCTGTTGTAAGATTTAAAAAATATTCAACATCTTCTTTTTCCATTTCATTCACATCTTTTAATATATCTGTATACATAGTCATTGCTGCTATTGGAGTTTTAAATTGATGGGATATATCATTTATAATATTTTTAAGATTAACTTTTTCTTGTTTTAATGCATCTATACTTCCCTTTATCCTACTATTCATAAGATTAAATTGCATGTTTAGATTTTCCATAATTCCTTCTTTAAAGTTATTTGTATCTACTTCTACAAATCTTCCTTCTACTATCTGTTGAGCCTTTTTATTTAAGCCCTCAATACACTTCATATTTTTAATCATACCTCTAAGATAATAAATAAATATAAGACTCATAAATACTAAAAAGAAAATTGCTAATATAAAATAACTTGATACAATAGTTTTTTTTGTTATAGGGTTTTCAAATGCATTTAACTTAGTATTATATGAATATCTATCTAAATATTTTTCTCCCATTTCATAATTTTCAACTTTTCCCTTTGTGATTATTGGAACTATTTTTGCTAACAAAGCTGGATTATTTTCTTGTATTGTTCCTACTATGGCTGCGTTTTGCCTTATATAATTTTGATTCATTTTATTTAAGCTATAAATATTTATAAAAAATAACACTAAAAGGCCTATTAAACTAATTATTATAAATTTTATAAAATTACTTACTTTATAATTTACTTCAAACAATCCCATACTTATTTTTTAACCTCATACTTCCATCTGTATCCTACACCTCTAACAGTATCTATATATGTTGGCTTTTTTACGTCATCTTCTATTTTTTCTCTTAATCTTTTTATATATACATTTAGTGTATTCGCATCTACAAAATTACCATCAACATCCCAAATTTTTTCTAAAAGTAATGTTCTGCTCATTACATTAGGATAATTTTCCATAAGTATATTCATAAGTCTATACTCTGATAATGTAAGATTTAGTTCCTTATTATTTTTATAAGCTATATGCTTGCCTAGTTCAACTTTTATCTCTCCACTTATAATAACTTCGCTTTCATTTTTCATTTTAGATAATTTGTTTTTTCTTCTTAAAATAGCATTTATCCTTGATATAAGTTCCTTTAATCTAACTGGTTTTGATATATAATCATCAGCTCCTATATCAAGACCTAAAACAACATTACATTCCTCATCACAAGCAGTTGCGAATATTATTGCAATATCTTCATTTCCTTGTGCTCTAATTTCTTCACATAATGTATACCCTTCTCCATCTGGAAGCATTACATCTAAAAGTACTAAATCTATCTCATTTTCTTTTAATAGCTCTCTTGATTTTTTAAGTGTATCTCCATGGACAACATTAAATCCTTCTTTTTTCAAAGCATATATAACACCAAGTGCAAGTGGTCTATCATCTTCTACTAATAATATATTTATCATTTTTTTCACCTCTTTATTTTGTTCATTTCAGTTTATCAGAATTTTACTGTATATTTTGTTAACATTCTATTTTTACTTTTTCACGTTTCAATTAAACTGCTTATTATATATATTTATTTTGTTATATTTTAAAAAGCAGTATATATTTAATATTAATTTTAAATATATACTGCTAAATTTTTATAAATCTAATAATAACTATTCTTCTTCACGCATCATATCTACCATGTCAAGCTTTTTAAACTTTCTAAGTGGTATAAGACTTGTAAAGATATTTATTATAAATGTTGCAATAACTGTTCCTATTACAAGATATATATTTATAGACCCACTTTCTACTACCCCAAAATCTAAGAATGATTTTATAACGATCTGATTTAGAATTAGTGTTATAGGTATTGATATCCCTACAACTACTATAAATTGAAGTATTGCCTCTAGTAATATGCTCTTTTTAATAGACTTTTTAGCCATACCTATTGCTAAAAGTGTACCAAATTCTTTTTTTCTAACACTTACATTTAAGTTTTTACTAATAATAATACTTGATAAAAGCACTATTAAAGTAACTGCAAGTCCACCATATGAACCAGTAACAATCATCCCTAAAACATTCTTTAAATCTCTAACTTGTTCTACATTATCTTTTACATATGAACCATGATTTAATTCAAAATACTCTTTTACCGAATTTATATTATTCTCTCTATCTATATCAGATTTAAAGTCAAATAAGAATTTTTGGTCTACACTTATTCCACCTTTATAATCTCCTATTATCTCTTTATAATGCTTTTTAAAGAAACTATCTGATATTATAATGCTAAATTCCTGATTACTACCATTATTAGAAATAATATCATCATATGGAATTGTTCCAAGCACTGAAACTTCTACTGATTTATTATCCCCTTTAACTTCGCTAACTTGTGTAGGTGTTAGATTATCTAACATTGATATATCATTATTTCCATCAGCAAATGTTATATTCATTTTTTCACCTGATTTAATGTTCTCAAATAAAGGCACCTCTAACACTTTATTTTTAGGCGAATTTTCTTCTGATAAAACTTGTTTTGCATTAGCAATAATAATTCCATTATCATTGAACTTTTTAAGATTTACATCATCACCTTTTACTTTCCCTTTTATCATATCAAAAGCTTTATCATTATATACCATTACTCTTCCTGCTGATAATATTTCTTTTTTACCATTTAAATTTGTCACTTCTTTTAAAAGTCCATCATTTTCATTTATTTTTAAAAACTCTAGACTTAGCTTTTTATCTGTTTCAACAAATAAATTTAGAATTCTTGGTACAGTTAAATCAGTTGCAACTTCACTCTTTAAGCCTTTTGAATCTAAGAATTTCATTATTCTTTCCTTTTCAATTACTGACTTATTGTAAAGTTCAACTCCATTAGCTTTATCCTCATAAGCTTTTTGCTCCTTAGTAGGTTCACCTTGATAGCCTAAATGTTTACTCTGTGTATAAACTTGCACTTGCACTTCTTTTCCTATTTTTAGTTCATCTTTCTTTGATTTAATAGTCATACTTATATAAGTTGTAAAAGTAACAAATATTATAAAACAAAGTGATAGTAAAATCGTGCTTGTCCAAAACATCACCGGCTTAGCAAGAAGATTTTTATATGCTATATCGCCCTCGATACCAAATACTTTTCTTATAAATTTTGAATTTCTTTTTTTAATTTTAACTTCTGCTTTTTTACCAGACCTTATCCCCTCCATAGGAGAGATGCTCCCCGCTCTTAATGCTGGTCTTAACGCCCCTATCAAAATACTCAGTATAGAAATTATTAAAATTGCCATTAATATTAATGGGTACAAGCCTAAACTCACTCCAAAACTCTTAAAATCATATTTTACACTCATAAATTTTATAACTGCCATAACACCTAAATATCCAAATAAAACACCTGGTATTATTGAAATAATCCCCAGATATAAAACATCTTTATACACTATTGTTCTTATTTGTTTAGGCGTTGCACCCATACATCTTAAAACACCAAATTGTTTTACTTTATCTGCAAGTGTAAAATTTATCAATCCATAATTTATAACTACACTAATTAAAATAACGACTACTATCATTGATATATCCATAGCATTTGTACCATTTTGTGTTTCACTATTAACTTTTACATTAAATTCATTTTGAATATTAGCTTCATTAATTTGAAAATTCTCATCATAAATTTGTGAACCTTCACTATTTACCTCTTGCTTGTACCCTAATCCCGCCTTTACAGAATTAATATTATTTAATATATCTGTTGCTGTCCCTGAAATATTCATATATGCTCTAACATTAGAATCTAGATTAATTTTATTTAATTTTGTAAGAGCTATAATTTTTCCTAAACCACCTGTCTGATTTTCATTAAAGAAACCTATTATCTTATAATCTTTCTCTCCAAACTTTATGTTTTGACCAACCTTAAGACCTAAACTTTTAGCATTTTCACCTAATAAAACCTCATTATTATTACTTGGAAAATCTTTTAAAGCTCCAAATGCTTCAAGTCCCGTCTTGAAATCTTCATTTATTGCTGTATTATCAAGTTCATGAAGGTCTACATTAATTATATTATCACCTATTTTTTGCTCACTATATGTCTGAGTCGCTACAACTCCTACATTTTTAACTAATGTATTATTTTTTATCTGATCTAATTTTTTGTTATAATCGTTTGTTATATTATAAGATACTTCCCATTCTCCATTTATAGCTTTTTCCCCATTACTTTCTCTAAGTGTTGAGTATCTAGAAAAGATTAGTACAAATGTCAAAAGAATAATTCCAACCATAATTCCTAGAGATGATAACATAGTTTTTTTCTTATTTACTCTAATTTGTCTATTTACTAAATCGGTATACTTTTTCATTTTATCCTCCCCTATGGATTAAACAATTTTCCCATCCTTTATTGTTATAATTCGATCTGCCATACTCGCTATATCTAAATCATGCGTTATCAGTATTAAAGTTTGATTATATTTTTTTACTGAATACTTTAAGAGTTCCATAATATCTTTTGCTGTTTCAGAATCTAAATTACCTGTTGGCTCATCTGCAAGTATAATTTCCGGCTTGTTTGCAAGTGCTCTTCCAATAGAAACTCTTTGTTGTTGCCCTCCTGATAATTGATGTGGTAACTTATCTTCTTTTCCCTCTAGTTTTAAAAGAGTTATAAGTTCCTTTAAATAATCTTCATCTAGGGCTTTTTTATCTAAAAGAATAGGCATTTCAATATTTTCTCTAACTGTTAATACAGGTATAAGATTAAAGAACTGAAAAACAAACCCTATTTTTCTTCTTCTTAAAACTGCAAGTTCCTCCTCTTTCATTTCACTCATTACCACACCGTCAATTTCTACACATCCACTAGTAAGTTTATCAACGCCACCAAGCATATGTAGTAGTGTTGACTTTCCAGAACCTGAAGTTCCTATTATTGCAACGAACTCACCTTTTTCAAACTCTATATTTATATCTTTTAAAGCATCTACTCTACCCTCACCTGTCCCATAAACTTTACAAACATTTTTCAAATTCATTATTCCCATATTTATAATTCCTTTCTTCCTTGATTTCTTAATTACATAATACAGTCCTATTATTACAATTTCATAAATGGTATTATGACAATTTCATAAATGCTTATTTATCAGTCTAAGTAAAACAAAAGAACTAAGAATTATTCCTAACTCTTAGTTCTTTGATTTTTTATAAAATAATGTTTCTTAAATTTATTGCTAGTAATCTATTTTTTATCACTAAAATTTTCTCATCAACAAAAACTATACCGCTTTAGTTGCGCAAGCTAAAAATTCTAATAGTTCATCTCTATCTTCTATTACTTCATTTTTGATATAAACTGCTAGCTTTTCACTAACAAGTTTATGATAATCATTAAGATATCTTCTCTCCTGACTACTCATAATACTCAAATCAACTCCCTCTAAGTCTATTGGGCAGTATGATATAGTCCTAAACTTATAAAACTCACCAAACTCTTCACTTTCTATATAAGGCTCAACTATCATAGTATTTTCCGTTCTAATACCATGTTTACCTTCCTTATACACACCTGGCTCATTAGTTAAAATCATTCGAAGTTCTAATGGAAGTGTTGAAACTCTATTAATTCCTTGTGGTCCTTCATGAACACTTAAGAAGAATCCTACTCCATGACCTGTTCCACATTTGTAGTCAATTCCTTCATTCCACAATGGTTGTCTTGCTAAAATATCAAGATGTGCCCCTGTTGAACCCTTTAAAAACTTAGCATTCATAAGAGCTAGGTGTCCTTTTAAAACTAAAGTAAAATCTCTTCTCTCCTCATAAGTTAGCTCTCCTAAAACAAAAGTTCTAGTAATATCTGTTGTCCCATCTAAATATTGAGCTCCAGAATCTACCAATAAAAACCCTTTCTTATCTAGGATATAATTACTCTGCGTTGTTGCAAAGTAATGCATCATAGCTCCATGTTCTTTATGCCCTGCAATAGTGTCAAAACTTATCCCCTTATACAAATCTCCCATAGCTCTAAACGCTTCAAGTTTATTTGCTGCAGAAATTTCACTAATTTCTACTTTTCCAATATTATCCTTAATCCATTTTGTAAATCTAAGCATTGCCACCCCATCTCTTACCTGACATTTTTCAAGACTTTCAATTTCAACATCATTTTTTACAGCTTTTAAAGATGCTACTATTTCTAAAACATGTAAAACTTTTGCACTCTGTGATAATCTGTCATATAAAAATGCACTAACCCTATCTTCATCTACTAATACATTACCCTCTAGCAGTTTAATTTCAGTGTTTATTTTATAATAGTCTTTTATGCTTACCCCTTCACTTGCAAGTGAACTTATGAAATTCTCATCAACCTTATTTAAATCTATATATAGCGTAGCGCTTCCTCTTGTTAGAACTCCATGTGCTAGCACAAAAGGATTATTTTTAACATCATTTCCTCTTATATTAAAAAGCCATGCCACATCATCAAGTGAAGAAACTATATAAGAATCTCCATCCTCACTTATCATAATATCAAGAACATCCTTTATTTTTTGACTTACACTCTTTCCACAATACTTTACATCATGAATAACCGTCTTATCCTTTGGAAGTTCTGGTCTATCACACCAAATCTCATTTAGTAAATCTTCATCTATTTTAATTTCAAAGTTATTTTTAACGCTAAACTCTTTCATCTTTTTATAAGTTTTTATTGATATAACATTCCCATCAAAACCAAGAACTTCATTATCTTTTATATTTCTTTCAATCCACTCAAGTAATGTTAGATATCCCTCTGTTCTCATTTTATAAAGTTCAATCCCACTACCCTTTAACTGATTTTCAGCTTGTATAAAATATCTTCCATCAGTCCATAAGATTGCTATACTATGTCCTATAAGTAAAGTCCCTGCTGACCCTGTAAATCCTGACATATAAGCTCGCCCTTTATAATAATTGGGAACATACTCTCCTTGATGTGAATCCTCACTTGGAATTATATAGTAATCTATTCCTCTTGCAACCATCAATTTTCTAAAACTTTGAATTTTCTCAAAAGTTCTCATAAAACCCTCCTATATATTTACATTTAAACTATTCTTTATAATAATTATATCATTTTTATGGTATTTTTTGGATTTTAAAAAATAGATTGATATCATTTGGAAATTAAAAAGAAGTCGCAAAATTGCAACTTCTCTTTAATCTTTTAAGTTAACATATAAGCACTCTGAGCATCAAAACAACTCCAATAGCTATGCATCTTGGACATAGCAAGTCAGCTTGGATATCTTCAATAATTGCTGAAATTTCTAGTTTTTCATTCTCATATACATTCGGTAACATTATAAAGCTACTAAATGGAATTACTAGTTCTCCTGAATGCATTGATTGGTCTTCTACTAACGCTGTATATTTTGCAGCAATGTTCATATATCCGTGAACAATGAGTTTCTTACCTGTTAAAATCTGTCCTTCATTTGAAATATCTTCCATAACATCCACAACATAACTATCAACTATCTCTATATCTGCCATTACATCATCAAGTTCTTCTACATCTGGTTTTAATAGTGGTAGACAAAAATCTGTATTAATAATCATTTGCTTAAAACTACTAATTGGTATTTCAACTGTTGCCTGAACCACTTGTGTTTGATCACTTCCTGTAACATCATTACTTAACTTATAATCAAACTGTGCATAAGCATTATTGGTACTATATCCTGTTAAAGAACCACTTATAACCTTAGCTTCATAAGTTATAAATGCAACTTCTCCTGGATTTAAAACTCCAATATTTACACCCTCTGCTAATGAAACATCATTAACCACAATACCATTAATAGTAAAACTATTCTCTACAAACTCAAGATTTTTAGGAAGTTCGTCCTTAAATAGTATATTCACAATTTCAACTTCACCTGTATTAGTTAGTTTAACTAAATAAGTGATTATCTCATTTAACGTTGCTACTGTTTTATTTGCAGTTTTTTCTATTGTTAACTCATACTTCTCAAGTGGTATTCTATTAAGATTACTTTCAAAACTATTTATTCTAGCTGGTCCCTTTGGATCAACTATAAATTTATAAACTCCTGTTGAGATATTATCTATTGAATCATTAGTTTTGCTGACAACTTCAGCCTTGAAAGTTATCGTTTTGGCCTGTCCTATTATTAAAGTTCCAATATTAATTCCTGTTAATATACTCTCATTTGCAAAAAGAATACCATCAATTTTAATACTACCCTCTATAAAGTTTATATCTGGTTCTAATAAATCCTTAACAATAACATCAAAAACATCAATTTCTCCTGTATTCGTAGCAACTAAAGTGTAAGTTATTATGTCTCCTATTGTTGCAACTTCTATATCTGCTGATTTTTCTAGTATTACTTTTGGAATTATTACATCAATTATAACCTCATTAGATTCTTGAACCTTTTCTACTGATGGCTCACCTGGGTCTACTGTATATTCATAGTCAATAGTTGCTGTATTTATAAGCTCTGTTGGTGGATTTTCTTGAACTTTTACATCAAATGAAACGCGTATAGTTTGACTAGCATCTATCGAATCAAGATTTATTCCTACATTTGGATCTTCTTCTGGTGCTAATACTCCATCAATTTTTACGGTTCCTTCTATGAAGTCAACCCCTAGTGGCAGTACATCTCTTAGAACTACATTATCAACTGGTACATTTCCAGAATTAGTAGCATCAACAGTATAATTTATAATGTCTCCTTCTACTACAATCTCTTTATTCGCAGCTTTTACAAGTCCTTCTTCTGAAATTTCACCGTGTGAAATTATAATAGTATCAGCATTTGACATCTTAGTATTTGAAACTTCTGGTAGCTCTGGGTCTACCACATAAGTGTAATCAACAACTGCTATATTTTCTACACTTAAATTTGCTGGTGCTTGTATAACAACTGCTTCAAAAGTTACTACTCTAGTTCCTAGTGGTGCTATACCTAGTAAATTAAATCCTACCGTTGGGTCATATCCTACAAAATTAACCCCATCTATAAATACTGAATCTACAACAAATTCAAGTTCACTTGGTAAATCATCTGTGAAAAATACGTTATTAGCTGAAACATTACCATCATTGAATATTTCAATTGTATATAAAACTGTATCACCTAAATCTTTGTATACCGCGTCTGAAGTCTTTACTATAATTAATTCTGCACTATTAACCTTTGTGAATACCTCATTTGTTTCTCCACTGTCTGATGCTCCATTTGGAATTTTTGGATCCACCGTGTAAGTGTATTCTACAAGTGCTTTATTTGAAATCGGATTTGGTACTGGTATATCTCCTACAAATATTTTAAATACAATTATAACTGTCGCACTCGGTGCTATTGGCTTTGTAAGGACTATTCCGATTTCTGGGTTTGATGAATTTGGTGCTCCATTAACTCTTAAACTACCTGCTATATAAGTCGTATCATTTGGAATTTGATCTGTTATAACTACATTATTAGCATCTACATTTCCTGTATTTGTTACACTTATTGTATAAGTTAATGTTTTCTCTGTATCTGTATATTTTTTATCTACAGACTTAACAAAATTTTCTCCATTTTCACCTATTAAATCTGCGTTATTAACTTGTGTTAATACCTCATTAGTTTCTCCACTGTCTGTAACTGCATTAGGATTTGCTGGGTCTACTGTATAAGTGTATTCTATAAATGCTGTATTTGGTATTGGATTTGGAACTGGTATTTCCTCTATAAGAACTTTAAATACAATTATAACTGTATGACCTGGTTGTATTGGATTTGCTAAAACTATTCCAGTTTCTGGATTTGATGCATTTGGTATTCCACCAACCGTTAAACTAGCATCTACAAAACTTGTTCCACTTGGAATTGAGTCTGTTATAACTACATTATTTGCATCTACATTTCCTGTATTTGTTACGCTCACTGTGTAAGTGATTTCATTTCCAATATCTGCATATTTTTTATCTACTGTCTTAACAAAGTTTTCTCCATTTTCTCCAATTAAATCTGCCGTATTAACTTGTGTTTTTACTATATTTGTTTCAAACTCCCCACTTTGTGCATTTGGCTCTGCTGGGTCTACTGTATAAGTGAATATTCCAGTTGCATTATTAGGGATTGGATTTGGTACTGGTATATCTTCAATTAAAACTCTAAATATAATTGTTGTAGTTGCACCTGGCACTACTGGATTTGCAAGAATTATTCCTGTCTCTGGATTTGATGAATTTGCTGCTCCATTTACAGTTAAACTGCCCGCTACATAACTTGTTCCATTTGGAATTATATCAGTTAAAACTACATTACTTGCAGGAACATTCCCTGTATTAGTTATATCAATTGTATAAGTGATTTCTTCTCCAACATCTGCATACTCTTTATCTACAAATTTTTCTGACTCTATTGTCGCATTATTAACTTTTGTTAATACCTCATTTGTAATTCCACCATCACTAACACCATTAGGGATTGCTGGGTCTACTGTATAAGTGTAGGTTATAGCTGCTGTATTAGGAATTGGATTCGGTGCTGGTATTTCTTCTACTAGAACTCTAAACTCTATAATCACAGTTTGATTTGGACCTATTGGATTTGCAAGATTTATTCCCATCTCTGGATTTGATGCATTTAGCGCTCCATTAACTAATAAGCTACCCACTACATAACTTGTTCCATTTGGAATTATATCAACTACAACTATATTATTTGCATTTACATTTCCTGTATTTGTTATGCTTACTGTATAAGTGATTTCTTCTCCTACATCTGCAAACTCTTTATCTACTGACTTAACAAAATTTTCTCCATTTTCTCCTATTAAATCTGCTCTGTTAACCTTTGTGAATACTTCATTTGTTTCTCCACTATCTGTTGCTCCATTAGGATTTGCTGGGTCTACTGTATAAGTGTAGTCTACTGTCGCTTTGTTTGGTATTGGATTTATAACTGGTATTTCCTCTACAAAAACTTTGAACTCTATAATCACAGTTTGACTTGGTGCTATTGGCGTTACAAGATTTATTCCAGCTTCCGGATTAGATGCATTTAGTACTCCATCTACAAGTAAGCTTCCAAATACATAACTTGTTCCACTTGGAATCGCATCTTTTATTATTACATTATTAGCATCTACATTACCTGTATTAGTTACATTTATTGTATAAGTGATTTCTTCATTAACATCTGTAAATGCTTTATCTACTGCTTTAACAAAATTCTCTCCATTATCTCCTATTAAGTCTGCATGATTAACTCGTGTGAATACTTCATTAGTCTCACCACTAACAGTTTCTGAGTCTGGATTTGCTGAATCAACTGTATAAGTGTAGTCTACAAAGGCTGTATTTGGTATTGGATTTATAACTGGTATTCTTTCTACTAAAACTCTAAATTCTATTACAACTGTTTCACCTGGGGCTATTGGACTTGCAAGTGCAATTCCTGTTTCAGGATTTGATAGATTTGGTATACCATCTACTGTTAAACTATTTGATACATAACTTGTATCATTTGGAATTGGGTCAGTGATAAATACATTATTAGCTGGAACATTACCTGTGTTCGTAACAGTTATTGTATAAGTTATCTCCTCTCCTACATCTGCATATTCCTTGTCTACCGCTTTAATAAAGTTGCCAGGGCTTACTAAATCTGCATATAAAACATCTATATCTGCTATTGAAGTGTTATTGCTTAAATTTGAATCTGGTGTTGTACTTGAAACAACTCCTTTATTACTAACTATTCCACGTACATCATTTGAAACTGTTCCTCTTATTAATACATCTACTGAATCGCCTACAATAAGTGTTCCTATAATATAAGGTGTTGACCAAGCTAACCAAGTAACTCCATTATCTAATGAGAATTCTACATTTAATAGTTCTACAGGAACATCATCTTGTAATGTTACATTTAAAGCATCTGATGGACCATTATTAGTTATAACTAAGTTGTAAACAACTAGGTCCCCTAGTGTTCTGTTAAAAGGTGTTGTTGTCTTAATAATTTCTAAATCTGCAAGCTGTTCAATTGATGTTACTATTGAATCTGTATTATTATCTAAATTTGGATCTAAAGTTGTACTTGCTACGCTTGCTGTATTAATTAAAACACCGGTTTCATCTGATGGTACATCACCTCTAATTAAGATGGTCTTAGAAATCCCCAAAATTACCTCTCCAATATTTACACTACCAAACCATGGTAACCATGAGATACCATTGTCTAAGCTATACTCTGGATTATCAAGTGAAACTGTATCTGTAACAACTACATCTAACGCATCAGATGGTCCTATATTACTTACTGTTAAAGTATATATTGCTTGTGTCCCTGCAATTACTGGATTTATATTTATTGTTTTAGTAATACTAATATCTGCAAGTTCATTCACTACCGTTATTATTCTATCTGTATTATTAGTTGTATCTGGGTCTATTGTTTTACTAGTTACTGTTGCTGTATTAATAATATCATCTACTAAATCATTTGGAACTATCCCTTTAATTAACACATTTAATGAATCATCTACCTTTAATGTTCCAATATCAACATTTCCTGTCCATATAAACCATGTCACACCATCATCTAAACTATATTCTGCACTGTTTAATAAAACATTATCAGTTAAATTAACACTCAAAGCATCAGATGGTCCGCTATTACTTACTAATAGATTATAAACTAGCTCTTCACCTGCTATTACTGGATCTGGAGTTGCTGTTTTAATAACGCTTATATCGGCTAGAGTATCTACTGGGTTTACTATTGTATCAGTATTATTACTTAGATTTGGATCTGGTGTTGTACTTGTCACTGTTGCGGTGTTAGTTAAATCTCCTAGTGCATCTACCGGAACTACTCCTTTAATTAGAACTACTACTAAAGCTCCTGATACTATTGTTCCAAGATTTATACTTCCTCCCCAAGCTAGCCAAGTCAAGCCATTATTAAGACTATATTCTGGACTATCAAGAGGAACTACATCATCTAGCACTACATTAAGAGCATCTGATGGACCTGCATTACTTACAGTTAAGTCATAGATTAATTCTTCTCCTGCAACTACTTGAAGTGAATCTACATTTTTAACTACGCTTATATCAGCTAAAGTATCAACTTGTGTTGTCACTGTATCTGTATTATTTGTTGGATCTGGATCTGGTGTTGTACTTGAAACCGTCGCTGTATTATCTATACTTCCGATTGTATCTACTGGCACTACTCCTCTTAATAAGACTATTGAAGATTCACTCGCTAGAAGTGTTCCTATATTTACACTAGCAACCCAAGGTATCCAAACAATTCCATTATCTAAACTGTATTCAACATTATTAAGTGGTGGAATATCATCTATTGTTACATTTAACGCATCTGATGGCCCTGCATTTGCTACTGTTAAAGTATAAATTAATTCTTCTCCTGCAATTACTGGATTAGGACTTGCTGTCTTAACTATGCTTACATCTGCTAACGTATTTACCTGTGTTGTTACTGTATCTGTATTATTATTCAAATTAGGATCTGGTGTTATGCTTATAGCTACCGCAGTATTGTCAATTGATCCAATTGTGTTTTCTGGAACAATTCCTCTCATTAAAACTATTACATTGGTTCCTGCAACTAATGTTCCAAGATTTATATTTCCTGGCCAAACAAGCCATGTCACTCCACTATTAATACTATATTGTGTATTCTTAAGAGGAGTTGCATCAACTAAATCTACACTCAATGCATCTGATGGTCCAAGATTTGATATTACTAAAGTATAATTCAATTGCTCACCTGCTATTACAGGGTCTGGGCTTGCTATTTTAGTTATACTTATATCTGCTAAAGTTTCAACTTGTGTTCTTACTGTATCTTTATTATTATCAGGATTTGAATCTGGTGAACTTGTTGTTACTACCGCTGTATTATCTATATTTCCAACTATATTAGTTGGTACTATTCCTCTTATTAATATAGTTACAACCTCACCAACCGATAAAGTTCCTAAAGCTAAAATTCCAATCCATGAAAGCCAAGTCACTCCATTATCTATACTATATTGTGCATTTTTAAGTGGTAGTGCATCATTAACTTGTACATTCAATGCATCAGATGGTCCACTATTCATAACCACAAGTGTATAATCTATCATTTCTCCTGCTATTACTGGGTTTGGTGCTGCTGTTTTTACTATACTTACATCAACTAAAGTATCAACTTGTGTTACTATTGTATCAATATTATTCTTTTCATCTGGATCTATAACTGAGCTTTTTACTGTTGCAGTGTTATCTATACTCCCAGTTGTACCCTCTAGAACCATTCCTCTAATTAATATCTTTTTTGATTCTCCATTTATAAGATTACCTACACTTATATTTCCACTCCATGGTGAAAGCCAAGTCACTCCATTGTCTAAACTATATTCTAAATTATCAAGTGAAGGTATATCATCAACTATTACATCAATTGCATCTGATGGCCCATTATTTTTTACTATTAAAGTATAAACTAGTTCTTCTCCTGCTATTACTGGATCTGGTAATCCTGTTTTTATTATACTTAAATCAGCTAAAGCATCACTAGGAATTATTACTGTATCTGTGTTATTTGTTAAATCTGGATCAAATGTTGTACTTGATACTGTCGCAGTATTATCTAAACTTCCTGTAAAATCTGATGATAATATTCCTCTAATTAATAATATAAGTGTACTTCCAACTGTAAGTGTTCCTATATTTTTACTTCCAGACCACGTAGTCCATGTTATGCCACCATCTAAACTATATTCTGGATTTTCAAGTTGCATTATATCATCCACAGTAACGTTTAAAGCATTTGATGGTCCTATATTCTCTACTGTTAAAGTGTAAATAACTTCTTCCCCGGCTATCGCAAGGTCTAGATTGACATCTTTAGTTATTCTAATATCTGCTATTGTATTTATTGGTGTAGTTATCCTATCCGTATTATTTGTTGGGTCTGGATCTGGTGTTGCACTTGTTACATTTGCTGTGTTAATTAAATTTCCTGTCACGTTTGCGTGAACTGTTCCTCTTATTAAAACTATTATTGAATTCCCTGAAATAATAGTGCCTAAATTAATACTTCCTGTCCAAGCACTCCAAGTTATACCACCATTTAAACTATATTGAGGTGTAGTAAGTGGGACTACGTCTGTCAATATTACATTTGTGGCATCTGATGGTCCATTATTAGTTACTGTTAAATCATATATTGCTATATTTCCAGCCACTACTGGAGATGGTATTATTCCTTTTATTACACTCAAATCAGCTAATAATTCTACGGGGTCTATTACAGTATCTGTATTATTAGTTAAATTTGGATCTGGTGTTGTACTTATTACAGTCGCTGTATTAACTAAATCAGCAGTTATATCTGATGGTAAAATTCCTCTTATTAAAACTGTTATAGGTGTATCAACAACTACTGTTCCAATATTTAAATTACCTCCCCATATATTCCAAGTTGTACCATTATCTAAGCTATATTCTAAATTATCAAGTGGTGCTATATCACTTAAATTAGCGTTAAGTGCATTTGATGGACCTACATTATCAATTATAAAGCTATAAATAACTTCAGCTCCTGCTATAACCGGATTTGTAACCGTATCTTTTATAATACTAATATCTGCAAGAGTATCAACCTCTGTTGTAATTGTGTCTGTATTATTTGTTAAGTCTGGATCTGGTGTTGCACTTGTTACAGTCGCTGTATTATCTATAGCGCCTGTTATATTTATCGGAACATCTCCTCTTAATAAAACTGTTCTTGAATTTCCTGCTGCTAGAGTTCCTATATTTATATTTCCACTCCATACATTCCAACTTAATCCATTATCTAAACTAAACTCAGGATTGTTAAGTGCCATTACATCAGCTATATTTACATTTAATGCATCTGATGGTCCGCCATTATTTACAACTAAAGTATAAACTAGCTGTTCTCCTGCAATAACAGGATCTGGACTTGCTGTCTTAACTATACTTATATCTGCTAAAGTATCAACCTTAATTGTAATTGTATCTGTGTTATTTCCAGGAACAGGGTCTGCTGTTGTACTTGAAACTGTTGCTGTATTATTTATATTTCCAACTGTATCTTGTGGTACTATTCCTCTTATTAAAACATTTATTATTTGTCCTGGAATAAATGTTCCAAGAGCAATATTACCTGTCCATAAAAGCCATGTTATTCCACCATTTAAGCTGTACTGTGCACCATTAAGAGGTATAATGTCTGTTACATTTACATTGTCCGCATTTGATGGTCCTGCATTAGTTGCACTTAAAGTATAAATTAATTGTTCTCCTGCAATAACAGGATCTGGACTTCCTGTTTTTATAATGCTCATATCAGCTAATTGTTCAATAGGTGTTATAACTGTATCTGTATTATTTGTTAAATTTGGATCTGCTGTTGTACTTGTTACATTAGCTGTATTAACTAAAGTTCCTGTTGCATCTGAATTTACATTCCCTCTAATTAAAACTGTAATAGACGTAAATGCAACTATTGCTCCAAGACTTAAACTTCCAATCCATGGTAACCATACTCCCCCACCATTTAAACTGTACTCTATATCACTTATTTTCAGTGAAATTATATCTGTTAGATTTACATTTTCAGCTGTATTAGGTCCTGCATTACCAATTAATAAAGTGTAAACTATCTGCTCTCCAGCATTTACTGGCTCTGGAGTTGCTGTTTTCGTAATGTTCAAATCCGCAGTATTAACTGTTGCCATCACTTGATTTGACTGCCCTGTTACTGGAAGCCCATTACTTAAATAGTCTACATCTGCAATATTTACTATTGGATTTGGTACTGGTATCGTGTCTATTATTATATCAAACTTAACAGTTACAACCTGATTTGGTATTATAGGTGATGGAAGCGTAACTCCTGTTGCTAAATTATCTCCACTCAAAATAGAATTAACTGTTAATGTTCCCGGTACATAACTTGTCCCATTTGGAACTATATCTGTTAAAAATGAATTTGTTGCATCAACATTTCCTGTATTAGTAACATCTATTGTATAAGTTATAGTATCACCAACATCTACAACACTTGCACTTTGACTCTTAAATACAGTAAGTTTTGCATCTCCAAACATTTCAACTAAATAATCTTCTACTTCTCCATCTAAAGCAGCTCCAAAACTTCTTGTATCTTCAGCAGTTGGCCCACCTGTATTTACAAGTGTTTCAGTTGTTATTCTAACTCTCATAAAAGTGTCTGTATCTAATGATACTGGGATTCCTACAAAATTCAAATTAACTGTTTGAACTCCAACTTGACTTGGAATAGTTGTTGTAAAACTTTCATTTGTTTGGAATATGCCGTCTTGGTTATAATCTATCCAAGCATAGATATTTGCAGTTTGTCCTGTATTATTTGTGAAATCAACTGGAACACTAAAGTTTCCTATTGCAATTGGAATTTGTATTGGTGGAGTTAAACCATCATCTGAATCCCCCGTCGCTATTGGATTTTGAAGCCCATCAACTTCTGCTGTAACTGCTTGTCCTACGAATAGTTCATTTATAATTTGATGTCTTGGACCATTATCAGAAAGTAATGTTCTGTAATTATTAGGACTTGTTCCTAATGCTATATCTGGTGCATCACCAAAATCAAGTTCAATAATTGCATTTAAACACATTGTTGCATCATTTCTTATGGTTCCAATTGTTTGAGAGAATAACTCCCCTTGCATAGTTCCACCAACATTTTGCCACCTTATAACATCTCCAGTTATATTATCTATACCATATATAAACCCTTGACCATCTGATGCCATAGCACCATAATCTAATGACAATCCAGCTTCTGTTGGTAAAAGATTTGTTTGCCCTGTCGTTGGATCTAGTGTTATAAATTGTGTGTCAGTGTCATTTATAGAATATAATAGTCCATCATCAATCTTATAGGTCCAATCTCCATTAGTTAAAGTTCCTGATGGAAGAACTGGTGTAGAATTTGTTGTTGCAACATAACCATTAGTTGGATCAACTAATTGTCCATAAGTCAATGATCCTGGTCTTAAATCTATAGTCCAGTAATAATCTTTACTCGCTCTTTTTAAATAATAAAATCCTTGATTGTCTATTGCTCCAACATTAAGACCTACTATATCTGTAATATTAGGAATTGCTCCAAGGTCTACCACAGTTCCATCTGAACTTATTTGAACTAAATTTGATTGTATTACAGCTCCTGAACTATTTTTTACTTCGGTCATTCCATAAATAAAATTATTTAAAACATTGTATCCTATAGCATTGATAGTACTCCCCATATCTATATTTACAATTTCAACATTACCAGTTACGGTATTAATTTTTCTAAATTGTGAATTACCAAACACACCGCTTCCAGGTGGATTCTCTTGAGCTACAACTTGATAAATAAAAGTATCACATTCAAATGCCTGTACCACAAATGTTTCAACTTGATTACTAATTATAGTATTTGGTACTAAAATCCCACCGTATTCATAATCTAAAGTTCCTGTATTTAAAATCCTATTAGGATTTGGCATACTACCAACTAGAACTCTAAATGTTACCGTTGCTGTTCCACCTGGTAGAATATCTGGAATACTTATCCCAAGATTTGGATCTGCTGCTAAATTTGGACTTCCATTAATTGTAACGCTTCCTGGAACGAAAGTTGTTTCTATGGGAACAATATCTATTAAATTAAGAAGTATCATATCTACGTTACCATTATTCTCAATTAAATAACTATATTCTAATTCATTTCCAACCTCAACTATTGACTTATTAACACTTTTAGTGAATGTAACATCTGTCAATACACTATCTGTTGTAAGGCCTATTGCATTAACCATATACGCATCACCAGCAGTTGAAATTCTTACTACGGCATCTGTCTGAGAATTCGTCATAAGTGAACTTACATTTTGAGTATTTATATCCCATCCATGTCTTGAACCAATAGTGTTTGTATTTGTAAATGTATCATTATTTCTTGTTCCAAAAGTTCCACTCGTATCTAAATTACCCGTTGAATCAGTTATTATTCCACCAAAAAAATTTGATACTGAATTTACAGGTCCTGATAAAGCTGTTAAACTTCCTGTATTTGGTCCAAAAAATGCTTGGTCACCTCCTATATCTCCATCACCCTCTTGTGCGCTTAAATATAAATTACTAGTGACTGGTCCAGTTGGTAAAGTTTCAAATCCTCCAATTGGAATATCTATTGGTAAATTACCAGCCGAAATGCCTTCTGATCCAACATAGATATATACACTTTTATAACTTTCTGCTAAATTTTCATAAACAACAGCAAGAGTCCACCCTACATGTGCTGTTCTTCCTGTATAGTTACTTATATTTGTTATTATTGATGGAACTTGCTGTGTTGAATAAGTTCCACCTCCATTAGACTTAACTATTGCTGTTACATCCGCACTTCTCATATACCACCCAAATGTTGTAACGCCTGATACTACACGAATATACTCCTGTCCTGTTGTTGGATCTGGATTTATTGAAATTCCATTAAAAAGAACCGGATTGTCAATAAGCCCCACAATATTATCACTTGCTGGTGGCTCTGGATTCACTGTACTGATATAGTCATATGAATATATAGCCCCCCAAATAAGTTCAGCACGTACCACTGTACTTCCAAATGGTAAAACAAGTTGTGCCTCTGACCCATTTTCTAAATAATTTAAAGTAGTTCCCGCTGGAAAAGTATTTACCGTTTTAGTTAAGTCTAATGATGTAAATGCTGCCATACTCCCTTGTACACCAGGCTCATATAAATTGGTATCTTGGCTTAATCCTAATGTGTTTCCTGTGAAAATCATTCCACCTTTAAGACTTGTTGTATATCTCAAATTTAAAGACATCTATATTTCCTCCTTTGTTTATTATTAATTGATTAAAATTCATCAAAACATTTATATTAAAAGTTTTATTTATCACTATCTCTCGCTATTTATAATGCTTAATATTTTTCTCATATATAACCCTTATTATTTAATGTTATGTTATTGCAAAAGTAGTTTTCTTCTAATACTCCTGTACTATTAATTTATATTTTGTTATTTGTTTACATATTTCTCTTTATTCTATGCTTCTCGCTCTAATTATGAGACTAAAATATATTATGTTTTGTAAAAATAACAAAAAAGTTATTATTAAATTCTATAATTCAACAATAACTTTTTTCATTTTAATTTTAATTTTAATTTTTAAGTATAAAATAATATACTTATACCTAAATTGATATCACTACAATTCAAAGTGTCAACTACGCTATATTCTACATTGTGAAATATTTCTATATTATCTCTTTCTTCATAATCTGGTGATAATATAATTTGACTAGTAAAAGGTATACTCCATGTTTTTAGCCTAATTTCACCATCTGAGTTCATTATCGCATATTGAACAAGTGCATCTATATGCCCAAAAATTTTCAATTGATATCCTGAAAGTATATTACCATCATGACCTCTAAAACACATTCCCTCAAAAACATATTGTTCATCAATAATTACTTCCATATCAGCATCTTCAACAGTCACTTTATCTTTGCTACATTCTTCAAGTGATACTATTTTATTTAAATTTACTACCTTAAAATTCATTGCTTTAACTTTAGTTTTTGAAGTAAATACTCTACTTGTACCTTCTATAAGATCTGTCTGATTTAAAGAATATAAACATTTAGCATAGATATCACTTCTAATCCACCCATCCATTGTTGTTGATTTCACCCTCATTTTATATTCTATACTGCATTCTTCTAATGATTGTAGATCTCCTATATTTAAGATTGAATCTAATGCATCTACATTTATTTTTTGACCATTAAATATTAGTGTTCCTTTAATAAATTCAAGTGGATAATCTATATAGTTAAATAATTTGATGCTAAATAAATTAACTTTTTCATTATTTGTAACATTGATTTTATACGTAATAATATCATTAAATTCTACATACTCTTTATCAGCTACCTTAATTATATTTAAACTTAAGTATTTTTCGTCTTGCACCTGACTTAAAATATCTGTGCAATAATTTGATAAGTCAAGACCTCTATTTTCATTAATTTCATATTCACTAAATTCTTGTTTTATAATTTCACTCTCTCTAACCTTTTTTTTTATATTATAATTTCCACCACACCGATCGTTATCTTCATGGGCTTCATCTTGATAATAGCCCTCCTCTATCTCAGTACATACATTGTTAGTGTTAATAGATTCATTTTCATTTATTATAATTGTCGAAAAGTTTCCTATTGTTTTAGGTATTGGCTCTGCTATGTTTATACTTACTTCAAAAGTTATAATTACTCTTGAATCTGCGTTTATTTTAGGAATAAGAAAACCTAGTTGCGGATATGCTCCACTTTGAAGATGACCATTTAACTTTAAACTATTAATTACATATGTTGTACCTGCTGGTAAGTTATCTTGTAAAATTATATTATAGACCGGCATCCTATTTAGATTATCTATAATTGTTCTATAAATTAAATTTTCTCCTACATTAGCTCTTAATTTATCAACTGATTTATAGGCTCTAAGATATGTGTAGCTATTACTTTCCTCACAACTAAAATTACTGGTGCTAGATATAAAAGAATTGATTTCATATCGTTTTTCTTCGTCATCAAAACAGCTAGTAAAAGCTACCTCTCTCCCATCACTCTTTAAATCAAAACTTATCAAATCAATTCCATTTGAATCATCTACATGATTAAAAGAATTGTTCATTTTTTTCTCCCCTTATAAAATTTATTTTAAATTAAGTTTACCTCTAGTCTATATGCTAATATGTATTTTTCTAGCTTTAAAATTAATACCTTAACATCTATCTTAGTATAGCTAAATGTTAAGGCATCAATTAATTTATTTTATCTTGTGTAAGTTGCGTAATTAGTTTTTCCACCTTTGTGATTACATGATGTTGCATAGGTATCATTACAATCACAATCTTTTTTAGGTTCACATGGATTTACTGGGTGACATGGATTTACTGGATGGCATGGATGACATGGATTTACTGGATGACATGGGTGACATGGATTTACTGGTTGACAGTTACAATCACATTCACTTGGATCATATGGTTTTACTACTGGGTTATAAGGTTGACATGGATTGTATCCTCCACCATTACCATTTCCATGAGGTGCACAGGCTCCACAGTTTCCACCTTGAGTATCAATTATAAGTTCTTGCCCTGTAACAGCTTTATTTATGATAATTTTATAACATTCATTATCATCATTATCACAAACATCAAATTGATAAAATCCTTCACAATCTGTTATTGTATGAGCTATACCTTCGTAATATTTTCTATTACATTGACATACTACTCTTACAAGTTTAACTAAGCTATTAGGAACTGGTTCATTATTGCAATTTAAAACTTGTCCCCAAATTCTTTTTGATTCAAATTCATTAACTTTTACATCTGCTCTAATTTCTGCACTACAATCATTTTTCCCTACATGTATATCTATTGAGTTGCCTAAAACTCCGCTTGGCTTTGTCATATCTAAAACACTCCTCGTTTTTTTGAATTTTTTCAAATTTTCTTCTTATTGTTTGGTCTATTTATTCTATTCATCTTAGCTTATTTTTGCTATTATTAAAAATATTACATTTACCATTGCACTTCTGCAATCAATCAAATCTACTTCCATATTTTCAAGTTCTGTTGATACTTCAACATATGAACCCTGAACATAATCTGGTGGTAAAATTAAGAAACTACTAAATGGAACCTCACAGTGTGCTGAATGCATAGGTTGAGTTGGTAAAAGTGCTGTGTACTCTATACTCATTTTTAATCTTCCATGAATAATTAACTTAAATCCACTTAAGTTTTGACCCTCATGTGATTCTGAAACCATAGTTTCAACTACATAACTATCATCTACAAGAACTTCAACTACTACATCATCAATTTCTTCTATGTTTGGTTTTGCAAGTGGTAAAGTAATTGATTTACTTAATGCTTGTTGTTTAAATGATGATATAGTAACACATATTGAAACAACAGCTATTTGTGTTTTCTTTTTATTAGTTGCACTATTTGGTAACTTATAACAATAAGTTGCCCATGCCTCATTTTCAATATATCCAGAGCATGTTCCACTAATAACTTTTGCTTTATAGTCAATTATTACTTGACCTCCTGCTGGTATGCCTCCAACATTCAATCCTTTTTCTTTACTTCCTGTATTAACTAATACACCATTGACATATACTGAATTTGGCACAAGTTCAAGTGCAGGACTTAATAAATCTTTAACTATTACATCAAATAAATCTGTAGTACCTGTATTTCTAAGTACAATTTGATAATCAATAATATCATTTAATTGAACTTCATCTGTATTAGCTTTTTTCTCAATATCAAGTTGTGCTATTTCTACTACTACTTGATAAAGATTACTTTCAATTTCTCCAATTTTCACTAATCCATCTGCTGGGTCAGTATATTTATAGACAGCCGTTGACTGGTTATCAATAGTCTCACCTGACTTACTTACAACTAATGCATCAAAGAAAATGCTTATAGATGTATCAACACCTACTGGTCCAATTTGTACCCCTGCAAGTATGTCTGCATCTGGAAGACTCATACCATTAATTTTAACGCTACCTTCAATAAAATCTAAATTCGGACTTAATAAGTCTTTAACAACTACACTATCTAAAATATATCCTGTGGTATTTGTAAATGTTATTTCATAAGTTAAAACTTCATCTACTACAATTTCTGAAAGATTAGATGTTTTAATTAATGTAGGTACTACTAAATTAATAAAATCTGTTTCTACAATTTGTATATCTGTACTCTTTGTCCCTGTAATTGAACTTCCTATAAGTTTATAATCATATTGTGCATATGCTTCATTTTTTATAGGATCTTCTATTGCACCTATAACTTTAACCTTATAAACAACAGTTATAGGAACTCCTATAATTGCTGGTCCAACATTTAATCCAACTGATAAGTTTGGATCAGCAACTCCAATTCCATCAATTGTAACTGACCCTGGCACTAAATTTGTAGATGGACTTATCAAATCTTTAAGTATTGTATTTAAAATATCTGTTGTACCTGTATTTTCAAGCACTACTGTGTAAGTTATAATATCATCTAGTTGTACCGCCCCTGGAATACCTGGTGTTCCAGGATTCCCTTCTTTTGCAATAGTAAGCTCCGCTGTTGCAACAACAATGGAAAGTAGATTACTTGCACCATTTCCTATTTTTAATTCACCATCTGCTGGATCAATATAGTTATATACTACTACCGCTGTATTGTTTAAAACTCCTATTTTATTTCCAATAACTTTAGCCTCAAATGTGACTTTAGCAACCTCATCTATTGCTAAAGTTCCAACCTCTACGCCTGCTAATATATCTGCACTTGGTGCACCTACGCCTTTAATTTTTACACTGCCCTCAATAAAGTCTAAATCTGAATTTAATAAATCTTTTATTACAACACTATTTAATAAATATGTTGTATCATTTGTAAATTCTAGTTCGTAAGTTATTATATCTCCAACAATTACTTCTGTACGATTTGCTGTTTTTACTAATGCCATGTTTTCTCACCTCACCTTTTATTATAATTTTTTGACATCTACTAAAAGCATCACACACTTATGAATTGTTCTTTCATCAAGCATTCTACTTTCTACACATTCAACGTAAGGTGTTATACTTAATCTACCTTTTTTAAATATTTTGCAAATATCTTCTCCATCAATTTCTTCTGGAACAATAATAAATAAATTTTTTATTGTTTCAAAATGAGCTGCATGAACTGATTGTGTACAATGGTCAGCAACATAAGTTATCTTTTCTTTGATTCTAAGTTTTACTACAAGTTTATAACCTGTTAAAATTTGACCTTCATTTGATAAACCTTTTTCTGTTTTAATAAGTTTTTTGTCTTCTACTGTAACGTCTACTAATGTTTTTAAAAGTCTTTCCATGTCCGGTTTTTGACAAGGAATTGCTAATATTTCGTTTATTATCTCTTCTTTAAAGTACTTAGAATATTCTGGAATACTTTGATTTGGAGAAAAATCGCTTCTAAATGACATACTCACTACCCCCTTAGCATAAATCTGCAACTGTTAATAATGTAACATTTCCAAATAAGCATCTACAATCTTGTTGACTTACGTAGACATCTTCTATATATATATCTGGAGCTACTATACTTAACCCCTTAAAGCCTAATGGTAAAACTACATACTCACAAAATGGAATTGTAACATGAAAACTGTGCATACTTTGACATGGTTCATTAGCAACATAATTTATTTTTAAAATTATATCACCCATAACTAAAAGTTTATTTCCTGTTATTTCTTGACCTTCAGCTGAAACGCCCTTAGGTGTTTTAACTATTTTATATCTAACTACCTTTTTCTTAATTACAACTTTAACTATTTGTTCTATGTCTGGTTTTTCTTCTGGAACACAAAGATTAACATCTATTGTTGCTTGTTTAAAGCTTTTAGTACTTAATGCACACTCGCCTTTATCCATTAGATCAATACCTTGGTACTCTATAAGATTTCTTACAAAACTACCCATACTTACCTCCTAAAATAAAAATTTTATTTAATATATACTATTTATTTCATATCTAAATTGATACACTATTTATTTATTTTTTTTAAAAAAAATAAATAGTATATTTTAATTTCTTAAAATATACTATTTCACTTTACTCATAATACTTTATATACTAATTTTTATATTTGTTCCATTCCTAATTTCACTTTGTATATCTATATTTCCTTTATAATTTTTTATAATACTTTTAGCAATGGATAATCCTATTCCAAATGATTTTGAAGTACTTGTTCTAACTTTATCTACTCTATAAAATCTATCTAATATTTTTGGTAGGTCTTCTTTTGAAATCCCTATGCCATTATCTGAAATTTTTATTTTACTTTTCTTGTTTTCCATTTTAAATTCCATAGTAATTATTGGTATTTTCTTATCATTATATTTAATTGCATTATCTATAAATATAATAAGAAGTTGTTTTAGATCATCCTTTTTCATTCTAATGTCAAAACTAGAGTCTATCTTAAGATTAAATTTTACTTTTGAATTTAGAACGTTATATTGCTTAACTAAGTCTTCTATAAGATCTTTTGGATAAATAGTCTTAATCTGGTCTACATTAATTATTTTATTATCTTCTCTTGATAACGTAAGGAGCGAATTCGTCATATTTGTTAGTCTGTCTATTTCCTCAAGACAAATTTCTAATGACTCTTCTAGGACCTCTTTATCATCTTTTCCCCATCTTTTTATAACTCCAAGATGTCCTTTTATTGCGGTCAGTGGTGTCCTTAGTTCATGTGATGCATCTGATATAAATTGATTTTGTTTGTTAAATACTCTTTCAACCCTATCCATCATTAAATTAAAAGTATCATTTAATTCATCAAACTCATCGCCTGTTTCTGATGTTTTTATCCTTGCATTTAAATTTTTACTATTTTTCACGTCATTCATAGTTTTAGAAAGATTTTTAAGCCTTAAAACAATGTTCCTAGATATAATAATGCCTGCAAGGGTACTTAAAATTATTCCTATAATAGCTACAACAACAAATATTGATAGATATCCACTTAGTACATCATCAATTCCTCTATCTATTTGAAGTATTTGAACTTCTAAGTTTTTTCCTAAAATATTTATATTTCCATTTAACACCATATAATTTGAACGTTTTATTTTATATTTTTTGATTTCTTGTCCATTACTTGATTGAGTAGGAATTCTATCCCAATGCTTAAATTTTGTTTCATATTGAATTTTCCCATCATAAATTACTCTATAACTTCTACCTTTGTTATCTTTAGCAAGATTATATATATAATTATAAAATTCCTTATCACTCGTAAAATGCCCTATAACTCTTGTATCCATTTTCATATCTGCATAAGATTTTTCTAGGGTAATTTTATCTTGTTTATCTGCTAGAACACTTATACTTATTACTTGTGCTGTTGTATATAAAGCAAGTATTATTAGAAATACTCCTGTTATTATTAAAGATATTTTAAAGAAAACTGTTTTTCTTCTGCTCTTAAAATTTATTATTTTTTTTAAAAAACTTACTTCTTTTAGGTATTTTACTACTAAATCTTTCATCAACTTTTTATGATATATCCATGATTTCTAATTGTTTGGATATACTTTTCCTTTTCATCTTTATCAAGTTTATTTCTAAGATGTCTTATGTACACATCAACTACATTAGTTTCAACATCATGTTCATAACCCCATATCTTTTCAAGAATTTTCTCTCTAGATACAATAATATTTTTACTCTCAAGAAGACAGATAAGAAGCTCAAACTCTTTATTAGTTAATGCTATTACCTCATCATCCTCATCATCCTTATCAACAGTTCTATTAGATTTATCAATTACAATATCTTTTAGTCTTATTTTTGAGTTATTTATATTTCTTCTAAGTATAACTTGTATTCTTGCAAGTAATTCCTCAATTGCAAAAGGCTTAACTAGATAATCCTCAGCACCTATTTGAAACCCCTCTACTTTGTCTGCTATCTCTCCTCTTGCTGTTAGCATAAGCACAGGGGTATGTTTTTTTAATTTAATATTTTTGCATACTTCTATTCCATCCATACTAGGTAGCATAAGATCTAATATTACAAGATCAAAATCATTTTCAATTGCTTCATCTAGACCTAGCTTTCCATCCATTTTAGATACAACATTATATCCTTCGTGTTTTAGCTCCATCTCTAAAAATTTTATTATATTTTTTTCATCTTCAATTATGAGTATCTTTTCCATTTATTTCTCCTAAATGTATATTTTTTTATTTTTGTTCAATACTTATATTATACTCTCTAAATTTTATTTAAACCTTAAATGAAATTTTTTTAATTTAACTGCAATTATACTGATATTTAATTTTTATATACTTAAATCAAAGAAGGTGCTAAAATTTATAAAATAGCCCTTTGCTAAGAAAAACTTGTAATTTGTAAACATTATAATTTAGGACGTGATAATTTTGAAATTAAATCAAATGATAAAAAAAAGAATAAAAACATTTTTTATATTTTTACCTTTACCAATAATATCTCTAATACTAGTTTTTTCAACTCTTAATCATACAATATTTAGTGGTTTAAATCATAGATCACTTCGTAGACTTGTTGAAAATGTAGGGTTTTATGGTGTATTTATATTTGCTATTCCCATAGCACTTTTTGCATTTAGATTACTTATGAAATACTCTACAACTAGAGGTATAATTCAAATAGATGAATTACTATCTAACGTAAAAATGAGCATACCAACTAAAATAAAAGAAAAATACTTAATCAGTAAATATTTAGATATTTCAAAATCTATTTTCATGTGGCTTGCAAAACTTATGCAAAAATTACATATACCAATTTCACTTCTTGGAGTATCAGTAATTGGTTACCATGTATATTTAGCCTTTCATATGGGTTGGATTTGGAGCGTTGGTTATATCTTTGGACTAATTGCTGGAATATTCCTTCTTATAATAACACTATCTGGAATCGCAAGAATGTTCAATAAAAGTATTAAAACACATAAGTATTTAATGTTTGGATTTGTAATTTTTACAGTTCTTCATGTAATATTTATATAGTTTAAAAGTAGGCTGAAATTTATTTCAGCCTACTTTTTTTGATTACAAAAATATGAAAAAGCCTTCCTAGTATTAGCATTTTACCTTGCTTGTTTCCCTATGGGATATCAAAATAATGCTGTATTTATAATCTTCCTTTTATTATGGTCGGAGATAGGTTATAAAAGGCTTAGAGCTGGGGTGATTATTATGATACTTGGAATGACATCTATAATTTGTTTTACAATTATAATTGTTGTAGCTTTATTTATTGTGAATCCTGATGAATTCAGAATTTTAGGAATAAGAAAAAGAAAGATTCTGAAAAGACTTTTCATATCAAATTTCCAAAAAAGAATAAAAAAAGTTCAAAGAGCAAAAAAGCCAAGAAAAGTAATAAAAAGAAAAAAGAAGATTAGTTCACCCTACAAAAGTAACTAATCTCCTAAACTTAATACAAATTAATTAAGCCGAATCTATCTCCGACCTCTACCTTACCTATATTATATCATATCTTTTTTATAATTCAATTAGGAATTATTTCATCTATTTTTCATAATATTTTATTCCTTAAATTATTGATTACTCTTCAACTTTTTAAGTTTTTCAAGAATGTTAATTCCAAGCTAATTCCTCTTTTCATTAGTTATTCTAAGTTATTAATATTGATAGTATATCATCTATTTTAACTGCCATCCACTTGAAGTTTTATGTTCAATTTCTAAAATACCTTTTGTCTTATACAACTATTATTTTTACATATTTTTTCTAAATGCATAATTATATTCCTTTAAGAGAAACTAACACTAGGTAAAGATAATAAAAATAAATGAGGTATTCAAATTGGTATTTTACATATCTATAATCTTTATTGGAATATTTGTTTTATGGGGGCTTATTTCATCAAATACTTTAAGTTACCTTGCTACATCAGCACTACATTTTACAACATCAAAGTTTGGTTGGCTATTTCTCATAATAACATTTACCATTTTAATTTTTATAATTTGGCTTGCAATAAGCAAGTATGGACAATTAAAGCTTGGAAAGGATGATGATAAACCAAAGTTTAATAATATAACTTGGTTTTCTATGCTTTTTAGTGCTGGAATGGGAATTGGAATTATATTTTGGGGTGTTGCAGAACCTCTTGATCACTATGTTTTTCCACCTCTTGGAAAAATTTTGAGCGTTATATGTATAATTTTAATTATGACTTTCTTTGTTTCATCAGCAGACTCTGCTACATATGTACTTGGAATATTTAGCTCAAAGGGAAATGTTAATCCTAAAGTATCAACAAAAATAATTTTGGGTGTGCTTGAATCATTAATAGCAGTATCACTACTTATGAGTGGTGGACTTAAAGGACTACAAACTATGTCTATTCTGACAGCCCTGCCTTTTAGCATTATACTCATATTAATATTTGCCTCACTTATAAAGGCTCTCAAAAAAGAGACTCCACTACTTAAAACAAAAAAAAACCTAAGCCAGCTAAGGAAGAGTGAAAAAAACAGATGTGATTTTTGAAATCACATCTGTTTTTCTATCCATTCTAATATTTTATAAAAAGCAATAATATACTTATTCAAAATTCGAACCTTTCCTTTGAAAATTTATGTATAATATAAACAGATACTGACAATTACTTATACTAAGAACTGTTGAAAGGTGGAATATTAAAATGAAAGTTTTAGCCTTGCTTAGGGGTGTTATGCCTACTGGTCCAAATAAAATACCTAAAATGGCTGACCTTGTTAAAATCTTAGAAGAATCTGGATTTGAAAATGTTAGCACATATATCCAAAGTGGAAATGTACTATTAGATAATGATTTACCATATCAAGAATTAGCACTTAAAATCCATAATGTTATTCTTAAAGAAATAGGGGCTAATCTACCAATCATTATAAAGACAAAGGAAAATCTTAAAACTGCTATAAACGAGAACCCTTTTGATGAATCATATGATTTTTCAAGAATTCATTTAGTTTTTACTAATAGTATTTTGGATTCTTGTAAAATTGAAAAACTAAATAATGCTATTTTTGAGGGAGAGATTTTCAAAGTTGGTACTGAGTGTTTTTATATGTATCTGCCTAGAGATTCTGCAAAGAAGAGGCTTAATAATAACTATTTAGAGAAACACCTTAGCATTGTTGCCACAACTAGAAAACTATCTGTAATTACAAAACTTCACAATATGCTCGATACTACAACAAAGTGAGATTAAAATAAAAAGTATTTTAATCTCACTTTCTAAGTTTATAAACTTATTTAAGTTTTAAAATGACTATTTCACCTCATTACGTACAAAATGGCAAGCTCTAAATTTTTAGAACTTGCCATTTCATTGCTATATTATTTTATTTGTTAACTAAAACTAAGTATTTAAACAGAGTTAAAACTCCACCTGAATTTAGTCTACGTTTATATTTCTTTACTAAGCTTTATAAACTCTTCTATATCCTCTTCAATTGTTTTAAGAGAATTTCTCCAGAAATCTTCTGATTCTATATCTATATTCATAAGTTTTGTTACATCTGCAAGTTTCTTTTTACCTGTTACTGCAAGAAGTTTATCATACTCACCTACAAATTCTTCTCCTCTGTTAAGATACTCTGCATATAATCCTTTTGCAAATAATAATCCAAATGCATAAGGGAAGTTATAGAAGTTTAAGTATGCACTGTAATAGTGTGGCTTACAAGCCCACATATATGGGTGAAGGAACTCATTATCAAGTCCACTTCCATATGAATTTTTTTGTGCATCTATCATTATTTCTTTAAGTTCTTTTGCTGAGAGTGAACCATTTTTTCTTCTTTCAAATAATTCTGACTCAAATAAGAATCTACTTAAGATATCAACTATTATTTGTGCACAGTCTGAAAGTTCTGCTTCTAATATAGAGAAAGCTACTTGTTTTTCTGAGTTTTTAATAGCTGCTTTTTTAACTATTGTTTCACAAAAAGTTGAAGCTGTTTCCGCTATTGGCATTGGATAATCAGCATTTATAACACTTTCATCCTTTAAACATTCTCCGTGATATCCATGACCAAGTTCGTGTGCCATTGTTGTTATATCAGTAAAGTTACCACCAAAGTTAAGCATTACTCTACTCTCACCAAGTGAGTGAACTCCTTGACAGAATGCACCCCCAACTTTACCTTCTCTTGGGTATACATCAACCCATTTCTTATCAAATGCAGTTTCTGCAAATTTTCTAAGTCTATCTGAGAATGTTCCAAAGTTTTCAAATACAAATGTTTTAGCCTCTTCGAGTGTATAAGTTTTATCTCCACCCTCTAATGGTGCAAACATATCATAAAATGGCAACCCATTTTTGTGACCAAGCATTTCACCTTTTCTTCTAAAGAACTTTTCAAATACAGGTAAACTTTCTTTCATTGCTTTAAGCATAGCATCTAAAGTCTTTTGACTCATTCTTGATTTTAATAAGACATCTTGAAGTGGTGATTCAAATCCTCTAGCCTCACAAGTTGTTATAACCTCACCTTTTATCCCACAAAGAGATGCTGCAACTGAGTTTTCTATTTTCTCATAAGCTTTAAGCTCTGCAAAATAAGCAGTCTTTCTAACTTCTGGGTCTTTATCATAAGCAAGATTTCTTACCATTGTAAGTGGCATTTGTTTTTTCTCACCATCAAGTTCTATATCAACTAAAAGTGATGAAGTTTCAAGTTCCATTAACTTCTCAAAAGCACTTGAACCTGTTGTTTGCATTTTAGCAATCATAAGTTCTTCTTTATCACTTAAAATATATTTACTCTTTTCTTTAATTTCTGCAAAGTGGAAACTATGCTCTTTTAAAAGCTCTGTTTTCTTCGTAATTTCTTCAATATTTTCTATGCTACCAATCCACTTTGAAATTCTAGCATCTGTATCAGCAAGTTTTGCAACAAGCTTTTGAAGATTTTCAAGTGTTTTAAGTGCTACATCATTCTTTGTATCAACACTAAGTGTAAGCTGTGTATATAAGAATAAATCACTTGTTAAATAATTTAACTCCTGCGCTTTCTTTACATAACTCTCAAGTCTTACCTCCATTGCTTTATCTGAATCTATTATACTATCTGCAAATTCTTTATAACCTGCAACTATATCTTCTAATTTCTTACAATCATTTTTGAACTTTGCACTATCAAATCCTGTATAAAGTTCATCTAAGCTCCATTTTCCTTCCATCTTTAGTCACCTTTCCTTCTATTTAATTTTTCAACATATTATTTTTTTAATTAAGCAAGTGCTTAATTTATGTATATACTAAATTCTTCAAATTTATATCTTAAACTTTGCGTTATAAGTTTCACCATAAGTTAAATTTCTATTAATCTATCGCTATGAATCCAACCAATTTGATTATCATAAAATATTTCAACTGCATCTCCAACACTTGAGATGACAATAGGACTAAAATCTTTTAGCTTATTATAACTTAGTGTAGTTTCTATATTAGATAGCATATACGGTGTCTTATAAATATCAAATCCACTTACTTTATAGTCTTCTATATTAGAGAGCCTATATAGCTTTAAATCACTAGTATATTTAAGTTGTCTTGGTTTTATATTAGTTAATAACTTTATATCACTAGGTTTAACAAATCCATAGCTTACATTACTACTTCCCGGTTCATTATAACTGACATAGTAATAACCATTTATAGCACCTATTATGTTCATTTTTTTAGCATTTGTAAAAATTTTATCTACATTATATTCACTTGGTTTTGTTTGGAATGGATTACTTACATCACCCTTAATAGTTGCAAGACTTGAAACTGCATACATATTAAACTCTCTATTAGCAAGTCCTATTTTTCCACCATTAACTTTATAAATATATGTTCCCTTTGGAATTAGTATCCCATTTTGATTTTTATCTAGAGAAACCACACCAATACCTGTTTGAACTGGATACTTCCTAGCACTTACAAGTTTTTTAGCATCAGCAAGTTCCTTTTGCTGCGTCTGGCTATAAGTAACCTTTGTAACATTATTACCATTCGTATCTTTTATTGATGAAACTTCCTTTGTTGTGCTATGAGTTTCCTTGCTTATTGAATTACCAATGTAATAAGCAACTGAAATTACTACAACTAAAAAAACCACTGCTATATATTTAAGCTTCATCTTAATCTATTACCTCATCTCTTGTTTAAATATTTGAATAAAGTAAATAATTTGCATATTTTACTCTAATACTATTATAGCACTTATTTTTTTAAGAAACGCTACAATCAGATACTTTAGTAAAAGTCTAAAATATTCAAAATATTTTTATTATAAATACAAGTTATTTTAATTTAAAAATTAAAACTATCAATACTTTTTAAATTTTCTATATTAATTATTAAATTTAGGCTTTAGTTTTAACAATCTAATAAATACTTAAATTAATTTAATTACTATATTCTGTATAATATTTATATACATATAAGTTAGGAGAATAGTTTATGGTAACTAGTAAAAATAAAAGAGGAATTATTCCAAAAGATTATAAAAATATAAATAAATATATCTCATCTCCAATAGTAAAAAAACATATAGATGAATGCCGTGAACTATCTTCTAAATGTAAGAAAGAAATTGCTGATTTAATATCAGAGAAATTTATAGATTTCATGACTCCTATTGAAGATATTATACGAGATTTATTTAATGATTTATCAGTTGAAATGATGAGACGATATGAAGAAATTTTTTCGGCTAAGACTCACACTATATTTCAAGAAAATCTCTCCTTAGTTTCAACTAAGGAACTCCATAGACTCTATGAAATTTTAGAGGCACAAATACTAGCATCTGGTAAGATTATTCTTGAAAACTCTAATACCCTTGATAATATTTATCAAATTTATGATGAGTATCTAAGTGAATTTAATATAATAGTTTTATCTGCTGCAAAATTAAAAATTCTAGCGGTTATTAATCAATTAGAATTTATACAATTAGATAGCAAAAATTATATAAATAATCTTGTTCAATCTGTAAGCAGAGAGGCTTTTGATTTATATAGTGATGAAATGGATAGATATTTTCTTGATATTCAAAGCTTTATAGATACTAATAATACTATAATTGCTGATTATCTTGATAATAAACTCCACCATGAGAACCTTATGAGTACTAAAGATGATTTCCTTCATTGGATTAATGAGACAAAAGAAGATTTAAATACTACAAAAAACAAGATTTTTACGCACTATAAGTATCAAGACCTTAATAAAATAGCAGAAAAAAATGGATTTAAATTAAATAGAGTTACAGGGGGACATGGCATCTTCATTAATAACAAAGGTCTAGTAACTGTAATACCCCAAGGACATGATATAGGCAAAGGTCTTCAATTAAAAATCCTTAAAAGTATTGGTGTGCGTAACTAATTATTTTATTGCAAATATAATTTTAAAAATTGGTAAAACTATTTCTAAATATTATGTTATTATATATTCAATAATAGTTTTTACTTTATTAAAACAAATGAAAATTTTAATGGTGAACAAAGGAGATTCCGAATGATAAAAAAGAAAATAATTCTTGTTATTTCAGTACTTGTGGTACTTGGTGGTGCAGTTGCAACACTTGGAATATATAAGAACTATTCTGATAATGAAAACAGGGCTTACATTCAAAATTCTATTGAAAGATTTAATTCCGATTTAGCAGTTAACAATCTTTCTGCTGCATCTACTGAACTTAAAACTTTGACTGCTAGAAGTAAAGGGCTAAATGATAAAGGATTAGATAATACGGTTAGTGATCTTTCGACTGCACTTATAAAAAAACAAAATGAAGCTCAAATTAAAGCAGACCTTAAGAATCTTTCAGATCTTATAGCAAAAGGTTCATTGTCTGAGGCAGGTTTTCAAGCAAAAAAAATAGCTAGTGAAGACCTCTCAGTAGCAGATGCTAAAGAACTAAAACAACAAGAGGCTGATTTAAAAGAGGCTAAAGCAAGTGAAAAAACTGCTACTCAAGAAATTAATGCTATGAATACATTAAACAATCTAATGGATGATGGCTCATATGAAAAGGCTAATGACTATATAGCAAATCTTGATACATCTGGATTTAGTGATGAATCACTTGCTAAAATAGCTAGTGATAGTAAGCAAATTCAAGCTTATCAAAATAAATTTAATATAAATGATTATGATATACCACAATCACAACTTACAGGACTATATAAAGAAGCTTTCCCTGCATCAAAGGATACAGTGTCAATTTCAAGCACTTTACCGGTTTACTTTATAGGAACTATACCGGTTTATGAAGTTTCTACTTCATCTAGTAAAACGCCTATTATTTATCTCAGTGCTGATGGTAAAAATGTTAGTAAAACACAATTCACAACTGAACTAAATAATAAAAACTTATACAGTGTTGTGGATAATAAAAAAGCTTTAGCTACTAGCATTCCTAGTGATGCTCAGTAATTTAAATTTTTTAATTTTAGGGGGTTTATATGAATTTAAAATTTTTTAATTGCACTTTTTCTGATTTAGAAGAAAAAATATCAAGCTACTTTACAAATAATGATATTTTAATTGACTCTTATCTTGAGGAAATTGTACTTACTGCAAATCATTATAAAATAATGTGTGATGATACTTATATAGGATTTTGTGCTATCGAAAAAAAGCATACTATTGTCCTATTTAATCTTATAAAAGAATTTGCCCATTATGGTGAAGAGATATTTTTTAAGGCTAGAAAACTTGAATTTGTAAATGCTGCTCTTATTTCAACTTCAGATGAATATTTTATGGCTCATGCTATGGATAGTTTTTCTAAATTTGAAAAAGATGGATACTTTACAAGACTTAGAAGTGCAAAGAATTCTCTATCTTCTAATACAGTTTTAACACTATCAACTATGGAAGATTTAGAGCTGATAAATGAGCTCAGTGAGAATTTTTATGAGAAAAGCTTAGCAAGAATGCTTAAGGAGAAAACTTTTTATACTGCAAAAAATAAAAGTGGTGAAATAGTTGGGTTTGGGCATGCTGAACCTGGAAAAATAGCTACTGATAAAATTAGTATTGGAATGTTTGTTGTTGATTCTCATAGAGGCAAAAGACATGGTACAGATATACTAATTCTTCTTAGAGATTTAGTTATTTCACTAGGGAAAAATCCTATTGCTGGATGTTGGGCACTTAATCATAATTCACTTAAAACTCAAATAAATGCAGGTTTTTATCCTGCTACTAGAATGGTATCATTCAAATAGAAAATTTCAGACTTTCTCAAACTAGAACCTATATACTTACTACATTTTTAATAAATGCCAAGTATAGGTTCTTTTTTATGCGGAAAATTATAAAAACAGATAGATATAACGCCTTCATTTTATTACTAATAAGTTACATATTTTTGACAAATTGTTTCTTTATTGTTAATATAAATTTACATTTTAAATAAAAGGGGAAAACTAATGAAGAAAAAAATATTGATTCCATTAATAATAGTAGCAAGTTGTGCTGTTGGCATAGGTGGTTATTCAATGAATAATGCTAATACACCTGAGCCAAAAGTAGTTGCACCAACAGTTCAAACTGCTGCAAAAGTTACAGAACCAGCAAACATAACATCTGCTATGGTAACTTCTACTCAGGCTAAAAAGCCTGAGATTAAAGAATCTGAAAAGGCCACTACTTCTAAGGTAGAAAAACCAGTAGTTAAAGATGTGCAAAAATCAGAAAAGCCTGAACCTCCTATTCAAAAAACTGAAAATAAACATGTAAATAATACAGAAGTTAAACATATAGATAATCCTGTAACTCATACTAAAGTTACAACTACACCTGAATCAACTACTCATATAAATGAGGTTAAAGATAAAGAGGTAGCAAAATCTACTGAAACTAAACATATAGAACACAAGGAAGCTTCTGAGAAAAAGAAAGAAACTCCAAAACCAGTAAAACATATTGATATTACTAATGAGTACTTAACTAATAAATTTGCAAGTAGTCATCCTAATTCAAGATACAATGATATTCGTAATGGAATGTATTATGAAGTTACAGGTTCATTAGGCCTTAGAGAAAATAATGCTGCCTGTCAAGATGCATTAAATAAAATCAATAATATATCAGATAGCCAATTAAAATCTATACTCCCTAAAGGCTTAGACCCTAACTGGGCATCCCCAAGAATTGAACCTTCAGGTTATGATGCTATTCCTGTAAGTGTCAGAGTAAATGGTACTACTAAAACAGCACGTGTTGTTTTAGGTTCTATGGGCTAATATAAAAGCACTAGAAATATTTCTTTAAATATTTCTAGTGCTTTTTTAATCTTATTTATCATTTTCTTCTTTAGGTTTAAATATATCACTTCTAAGAGCTCTAACAACACCTATTATACTATCTATATGATATTTCATATAATAAATTGAATCCTCAAAACAAGGTTCTTTATCTTTTATTTTATTGAAAAGTGGGTAAATATACTTCTCTGTATCCTCAACATACTTTCCAATTTTCTGATCATCAAAGAATTGAAGTGTCGCTATATTATGGCATCTATCTGCAATTTTAACTATTGCTGCCTTTGATGAACCTGCTATATTTCCAAAATACTCCTGCGCATTATAATTTTTACTCTTAGTTAAAAGAACTATTATATCAACTGCCTCTTTAGGAAGTTTTTCTTCATTTAAAAGCATTTTTGCTGTTATACTTGTATCTTCTAATACATCATGTAAAAGTGCTGCAATTACCATACTTTCATCTGCTATTCCAAGTGATATTAATCCATTTGCAACCCTTACAGGATGTATAATATATGGCTCTCCACTTCTTCTAGTCTGTCCTGCATGTAATCTTTCTGCTAAAATCAATGCTTTTATTGCATGAAGATAATTTTTTCCTCTTAAGTAACCTTTTAAATATATAATCTCTTTACTCGCTGACATATTTTGTCCTCCTAAACTATCAAAACTCTCTTATTTTGATACACCCCTCTATTTTTTACATTTCTAAACATTCAATTGTATATTTCTCGAACTTTTTACAATTACTTTCTTTTATTATAGCATCTTTTTTATCTTTCTTATACGTTTACTTCCCTAAAGGTTTACTATATTTATAAAAGCTTAATCACTATTAGATTCTTATTATGATATAATATTGAATTGTGTGAATTTATAAAAAAAGAAGGTTTAAATTAAATGATTGAAATTAGTAAATTACCTAAAATAGGTGCAAGAAACTTAAAATCATCTCTAGCAATTATGTTTTCAATAATCATAGCTGAGATATTTGGATTTGATACACCTTTCTATGCTGCTATAACGTCTGTTGTATGTATGCAAGACTCTGCTGAAAATTCTATTCATATGGGTAAAAATAGATTTGTGGGAACTGTAATTGGTGCTATCTTTGGAAGTATTGGAACTTTAATATTAAGTATTAATAGCAACCTTATTCTAAAAATAGGCTTGGTTTTTATTCTTAGTACATCTGTAATATATATATGCAATTTAATAAAAATGCCTGGTGCTATTACAATTGCCTGTATAGTTTTACTTGGAACATTACTTTTAAACAGAGATTTTTCAAACTACTACTATGCATTCCACAGATCAGTAGAAACTTTTGTTGGTGCATTAATAGCAATAGCTGTTAACCACTTTATACTACCACGTAAAATAAAGAAAACTATTGATATAAAAGAGAAAAGTGCCTAAATCATTATAAGATTTAGGCACTTTTCTCTTTTACTTTAACTAATATTTTTAAACTTCACTTATATTTCTAATTCTTAAATCAAAATATATCTTAACTTATAGCTAGTTTGTATACTTCTCTTTATATTCTGTAATTGTCATACTTGTCCAATTTTTAAAAGCTCTAATAAATGAATTTGCATCTGAGTATCCTATTAAAAATGCAATATCATCATTATTAATTGTTCCGTCCTTTAGATAACTTCTAGCAAGTAATTCTCTTGTATGATTTAATTGCTTTATAAATGTAGTTTTCTCACTAGATAACTTTCTTTGGAGTGTTCTAACGCTTACATCAAGCTCTTTTGCTACCATTTCTATACTTCCATCTCCACTTGGGATAAGTTCAAATAAAACACTTCTAACACTTGCTGCAAAACTTTTATCTATCTCCATTTCTTTTATTCTCTTTTGAAGTTCTGGCTCTAAGTAACTAAGCATCACATTATTTTCTGTTAAAAATGGTCTTCTAACATCTGCTATATTAAATTCTATTACTGCTTTTTCATCTTTGTATGGTTCTACTCCAAAATACTCCTCAAAGTCACTTCCCTCATATTCATATAATGAAGTTATTTTCCTTGGAACAATGTACTGCCCCGTTGCCTTTCTTATAATACTAAGCACTAAAACCTGCTCACTTAATATAGAAAATTTAGGAAGTTTATTTTTTTCATCATCAAATCTAAACTCTAAAGTTAATTTTTCAATATCTATATTAACATCAAGTATAAAAGGTCCTATAAGTTTTTTATATTTAGCTATTGTATTAAAGCAAGTTATTCCATCCTTTGAACACATAGCGGCAAAAAGTGGAGGTATAAATCCTATCATTTCTTCAATACTGCTATAGCATAACAAATCATGAGTAGTTATAACTTCTTCTAAAGAATCCATAAGCTTTATATATTGCTCTCTACTTATTGATATATTTTTATTATCTAAAGCCTTTATAGGAATACCTGAATTTTTAAAAACTAATTCTGCATTAATTCCCTTTGATGCTATATATTCAAAATATTTTTTATCTATTGAATAAAACCTAGTCATTTCATCACCCTTCTTTACTTTTATATAAAATTAGATGGATTTATGTAACCCATCTAATTTCTTCTATATTTATTTGACAGTTAGTGTTTCTAATACTCCCACTCCTCTACTGGTGGAAGGTAACAAAACATACTCTCCTAGGCAACTTACATTCTTTTTATAATTTTATCAAACATTCTATCAGATAAAATTCTTCTCATAAATACCCCTGGTTTAGCTGCATAACCAACTAAGTATCTAGTCTTAGGTCTTCTAGCTGTAACTGCCTTAACTATTGTGTTTGCAATAACTATTGGCATAGTTAAACTATTTCCTGTATATCTTTTTCTCATTACCTTGGCTGCTTTATTTGCATCTTTTGCATAAGCACCGTCTTTTGAACTTTTCTCTAAATTATCAGCTGCAATTGTTCCCCAATCTGTTTTAATTCCACCTGGTTCAACAAGTATAACATCAATTCCAAACTCTGCTACTTCCATCCTAAGACAGTCACTAAATCCCTCAACTGCAAACTTTGTTGCGTGATACCAACCCCCAAAAGGAGTATGCATTTTTCCTGCCATTGATGAAATATTAACTATCTTACCATATTTATTTGCTCTCATATTAGGAAGTACAAGTTGTGTCATTCTTGCAAGTCCAAAAACATTAACCTCAACTTGTCTTCTAGCCTCTTCCATTGAAACATCTTCTATTGCTCCAAAAGAACCATACCCTGCATTATTTACAAGTACATCTATTCTTCCCTCTTTAGCAAGTATTGTTTCAACACACTTAACCATTGATTCTTCATTTGTTACATCAAGTTCTACTATATTAATTCCATTCTGTTTTAAAGTTTCTAATCTATCAAGTCTTCTAGCTGCTCCGTAAATTATATAATCTTTTTTCTGAAGTTCTATTGCTGTATCAAATCCTATTCCACTACTCGCCCCTGTTATAAGTGCTACCTTCTTCATATATCATCGCTCCTCAATATCTTTTGTATTTATGTAAATTCTTATTTTTCAACTTTATTTTTATCTTGATTTAATTATACAATTTTTATTGTGTCATTCTAACAACAGGAGATGCCAAATAAAATTCAATTCACGCCATTTTATATATAAAATTAATTAATCAAACAGTTTTCTTATTTTTTCTGCATTCTCTATTCCAACTTCATAGCCATGCTTATAGATTCTTTTTATTTTTCTTATATCCTTTTCAAAACTACTAATGCACTCATCTTTAGTTGGTCTTATAATAATAGCTTTTCCTTCTTTCTCTAGCTTTTCACACAAATCTAAAGTTTCATTATACTTAATATGCCTATTTAAAAGACTATCAATAATTTTAGGATATTTTTTTCTAAGTAGTCTTGAAACAAATTTATTTATTTTTTCCTCACCTAGTCTATATTCACATGGATTAGTCAAAATTATAAGATGTTTTTGATTTCCATCATCAATAGCCTTTTGAACAGGTATAGGGTCGCAAAGTCCACCATCATAATACTTATTTTCTCCTATATTTATAGCTGGAAAAAGAATAGGTATAGCACAAGTAGCCCTTGCCATAGTACAAGGAGTATCAATATCTTTTCCATCAAGATACTCAGCCTTACCAGTTAAAATATTACTAACCCCTACTATAAATTTCCCATCATAAGCCCTAAAGGTATCATAATCATATAGCTCAAGCTTATTTGGAATCTCATCAAAAATAAAATCAAGACCAAATAAACTTCTGTGCTTTATAAAGTTTTTAACTCCCATATATCTTTTATCATTTCTATACTTCTCTAGAATATTTATATTTCTTTCTTTTTGCTTTGAAACATATGAAAAACAATTTGAAATTCCAGCAGAAACCCCAATACAATACGGAAACATTATCTCACTCTCTAAAAGTGCATCCATAACTCCTGCACTAAATGCTCCCCTAAATGAACCACCTTCTAAAACCAAACTTGGCATACACTCACCTCTTATGTATTTTTTCTCTTACTTAAGAGTTTGTGTAAAATCTAAAATTTTATAACTAGCTTACATTTAATAAATATTGAAATATCTTTTTATACTATAAAAAAAGTTAGCACTACGCTTGTAATACTAACTTTTAAATTACTTTATTCTATTTTAAAGCTTCTATTTCACTTTCTGAAAGACCTGTAAGTTTTGCTATCATCTCAACTTCTAGTCCATTTGCTATCATTTCTCTAGCAATATCAAGCTTAGCCTCTTTTTTCCCTTTTTCTTCACCTTGTTTAATTCCCGCCTTCATCCCAGCTTTCATGCCATCTCTTTTAGCTTTATTTAAAGCACTATTTTTATCTTTTAAAATTTTTGCTCTAATTTCATATCTTTCTCTCTGTTCACTATCATTACTAATTTTAATCAACTCATCTTTTGCTTCTCTAATTTCCTCAACTGACATTTCAAGTTTTCTAACTTTATCGCTCTCTGGATTTTTAAGAAATTCAATCCAATTTACAAGCATTCCCCTTTCATCTGAATCATCTTTAAGCTTTGGAATTTCTTTAAATCTCTATATCTTAATTATAACAAAATTGCTTATTATTATAACTCTAAATCTAAAATTATATTAATATTATTGCTAAAACTTCTTGTATTTATGAATATTTTCTGATTTATAACTGCCATACTCTTTATGTAAAATTTTAGTGAGCTTTATAAAAGTTAGGAGGCTTTTACAATTGAATTTGAATTTTATGAAAAAACAATCTAAAAATTACAATATCATGTGTATTATAGCTCTATTGCAAGGACTTGTTTTTTACGGACCAATTACAATGATATATAAAGAAAACCATGGTATTACTATAACTGAGATATTACTCTTAGAATCAATTTTAATAGGAGTAATGTTAATTTTTGAAATTCCACTTGGAGTTCTTGCCGATAAAATTGGATATAAAAATACTCTTATAATCTGTGCAGGTGGTTTATTTATCTCTAAAATAATTTTCTACAATGCATATAGTTTTAGTTTCTTTTTGATTCAAACTATTATTTCAGGAATTTCACTTGCTGGATTTTCTGGTTGTGATTATGCAATGCTCTTTGAATCCATTAAATCAGAAGAAAGTCAAAGATGTTTTGGAGTGTATCAAGCTTTTGGGACTTTCGGATTTTTTATTGCATCAGTAGGTTCAAGTATTTTAGTAAAATACTCTTTAGACAGTACAGTTTTCATGAGTATAATTGCATATGGAATTGGCTTTATAGCAACTTTCTTTCTGCAACCTACACAAAAAAGACTATCTATAAAAAAGAAAAAACAAAGAAAGAAACTTTTTTTAGCTTTTGAAGAAATGAAAAAGAATAAACAGATAACTTTTTTCTTTATTATTTTTCTTCTAGCTATATTTATAATTTATGAAGTAGGACATTCTATCGAAGCATATCTAGTCCAATTACAATATGTCAGAAGTAATATAAGTTATATTTATTTTGGAATTATTACAGCAGTTGCCCAATTATTATGTATGTTATCTGCTAAAACTTATGCAATAACAAAAAAGCTCGGTCAAATCAAAACAATACTATTATTTGTACTAGCTATAATATTTAGTGTTATCATTCTTACTATTACACACAGTGCTATTTTATCTATAATTTTCTCAGTAATCATTCAAATAAGTCTATCAATGTTAATGCCTATATTAATGGATGTTCAGAACAGGTCTATTAAAGAAACTAGCCAAAACAGAGCAACTATTTTATCAATATATTCAATGCTTGGATGTGTTATCGGAATGATAATAAATCTATTGATTGGACTTGGCTCAGATAACTCAGTGAAAATTTCATTTGAAATTTGTCTGATTATTTTAGTAATTGCCTTTTTATTTATTGTATTCTACATTTTAAATAGCAACAAAATAAAGTACTAGGTTAAAAAGAATTTCACTTTTTCACCTAGTACCTTTTGTTTTAAAATATTTTTTAATTTTCTATTTATGTATTATATACTATTTCTCGACTTTCTCATTTACCTTTTTATTTGCCTTATCATCCATTGCAATTATCACTGTCATAATATTAACTATAAAAAGTAAAACTAATGCATTTGTGTTTAAACTATTTGAATTAAGTATCCACAGAATAGCTAATCCCAATAACCCCCATCTAAGTCTTTTTAATATCTTCATAAAACCTCCTCATTTTACAACTATAAATCTCTCTAATCCCTCACTCTATTCCACCTTTTCACTTACTATCTTAGTACAAATAATCTTAAGTAATATAATATATAAAGGCAATGCTATTATTACTATATTTGTAACTTCAAACCCAATAGCACAATATATCATACTGTGAAATGGTATTGTTGTAATGAAAGCACCCCCCGCTAGCATAGGTAATATTTCATAAGCTGGAGTGCTTGCATAAGATTTAAAAATTTCTAAATTTAATAATAACAATACACTTAAAAATAGCATTACATAAAAAAATACTTTAATAGCTTTAGCACTTGGCTTTATAATAGCTACTGCAATAATAAATGAAATTCCAAAGCCAACTATCACCATCCAATTCTTTGAAAACTCAAATGAATTAAAATCACACTTTATGACACTTTTATGCACAATCATTGAGCATATTGTTGCAATAAAATACACTAGCAATATCTTTCCTAAATTAATTAAACTCTCTTTTCTATTAGTTGAATTCTTCTCCATATTTATTACCTACTCTTTATATTTTTCATACAATAATTTCTTGTAATTTTATTTTATATGTAATTGATTTATTAGTACTAAATATCTATAAATCTTTATAAATATATTACCTTTTGTTTATATATTTTTTGTAAAATACTGTGAGGCATTCTCTGATAGTATTAGCTTATATTTTAAATTTCAATGTACTTTCTGTAATCAAATTATAAAATTCCATGTATCATTAATAAAAATAGGCAAGTAAATTATTGAAAATACATCTTGCCTCACCTAATATAAGCTATTGATTAATACCAATAGCTTATATTTTTTAATTATTAAATTCTATATCTTTTCTAATGAATTTATAAACTCTTCAAATTCATTTAATTTACTATTTTTTATATCCACTCTTTCCGTAAATGTAAGTGTTATAAAATTTGCTTTTGATCTAAAGCAAACTTGTGAAACATTAAATTTAAGTTCCTTATCATAGATATCTGTAATCTGATAATTTGTAGTAAAAGCTTCTACTCCATTTATTGTTTTATCAGTAAATTCTATGTCATCACCAAATCTCTTATGCACAACATCTATTACTAAATCTTTATATGAATCTAAAGTTATAACTGGTGGATTTTCTGCTACTACACTTATATTTGTTTCATTTTCTGCATCTAGTTGCCACATAGTGACAAGCTTATTTCCAAGTTCATCACCTGCTATATCTTTTATAGATTCTCTAGACATTTGTGTCCATTCTTCTTTAGACTCTATATTATAATCATAATAATATAATGAACTTTCACTATAATCTACAACTTCTTCTTCTTGATGTAAGCTTATAAAATTTTCAAGCTTGTAAGTTAGACTTCCACTCCCATTGCTAGTGCATGAAATTAAAAATATAGTTGAAAATAAAAAACTAACTCCCATTATAACTTTCTTCATCATTTCTCCTATAAATTTTTATATTTAATCTATTATATTTTCTTTAATGTACCCATCATTTCTTCAAAATCTTCAAGTCCTACATTTTCATTTGAATCATCTGTAAGAGTTATAACTATAAATCCACCATCTTTTTCCATGATGTTTTGTGTTACCTTTAAGAATTTATTTTTTTGTGTATTAAATTCTACTGACTCAATTTTCAAAACATCTATACCACCATAATTTTCATCTGTTAATACTCCTTTAGAAACATTTTCTATTTCATTCAACACTGTTTCCATAAGTTCTTTATATGCCACTAAATCTGAAATTGCTGTATTATCATTTACCATAATTGCAAAATTAGGTCCACTCGTTGGATGTTTAGCCCACATTCCTACCATAAAGTCTTTTAACTGTGGACCAGCTATTAAATCAACTTCTTTTTTTGGTAGTGGATTCCACCCCTTTGGAATTTTAATATTATAGCCAAATTTACTCAAAGGATTTTCACTATTGTTAGATTTTTCTTTTTCTGTATCCTCATCCTCCTCATTTTCTGAATCTACTTTCTCACTTTCTTCTTTTTCCTTCTCGTCTTTCTTATCACTCTTAGAATCTTTATCTTCTTTATCTTCAGTATCAGAATCTTTTGCTATCTCTGTTTTTGATGTTGCATCTTCTTTTTTCTCCCCACCACATGCAACAAATGATGCTGTTATTGCTAAAACACACATTAATCCTATAAGTTTTCTTTTCATAGTTCCCCCTATAAATTCTCATTTCATTTTAAATTACCTCACTTTAATTTTACCATATTTTTACAAATAAATTCTAAAAATATGAACATTTTTATTATAAAAAAAACAAAAAAATCACACTAATAATTTTTAGCGTGATTTAAATCTATTCTAAATAATTTATTTTATTTTCACTTTTCTTACATCTAATTTAATCTCTAACTCTTCTTGAATCTGTCTAAACATAGATAAATCTTTTGGATCAGTAAATAAACATGTGTATCCTTCATCCCCAGCTCTACCAGTTCTACCTATCCTGTGAACATAACTTTCCACTGTTTCTGGTATATCATAGTTATAAATATGCCCAACACCAGTTACATCTATTCCTCTTGATGCAATATCTGTTGCAATTAAATACTGAATATTACATTTTTTGAATTGCTTCATAATTTTCTCTCTATTTTCCTGCGATACTCCACTATGAAGTTTTTTACAAGATATCTTCCTATGAGAAAGCCCCGTTGCAAGTTCATCTACTCTTCTTTTTGTTCTACAAAATATTATAGCCATAAATGGATTATCTTCCTCTAGAACTTTGCAAAGTGCATCTTGCTTTAATCTATCCTCTGTATGAACAACCTCTTGCTTTATTTTATCAACTACTAAAGTTTCTTCTTCTACTTTAACTAAAACAGGGTCTTTCATATATCTATATGAAAGCTTTTTAACTGCTGAATCCATTGTTGCAGAGAAACATAACATTTGTACTTTCTTTGGAACTTCTTTCATAACCTCAATCATTTCATCCCTAAATCCCATAACAAGCATTTGGTCAGCTTCATCCATGATAACTGTCTTAACCTTACTTAAATCTATACTTTTTCTTTCTATAAGGTCTAAAAGTCTACCAGGAGTTGCAACTATCATATGAGTTGGATGTCTTCTTATCTTTGTTATTTGTGCTGATACAGTATTTCCACCATAAACTGCAACTACTCTTTTATACGTAGTTTTAGTTAAATTCTTTGCCTCATCTGTAATCTGAATAGCAAGTTCCCTAGTTGGTGCAAGAACAAGCACTTGAATATCATCATTATCTAAATCAATATTTTGCACTGTTGGAAGTAAAAAAGCTAAACTTTTTCCTGTACCAGTTTTAGCCTCACCAATTAAATCTCTACCTTCTAGTATATGTGGAATACTATCTTCCTGTATTTTAGTTGGAACTTTAATTCCACTTCTTAATATTCTTTTTATTAATCTTTCATTTATCCCAAGTTCTTCAAAATTCACGCTTATTATCCTTTCTATTTTACCTAGTATTTTTCTAAAACTTCCACTAAATAAAATTTTAAAATTTAATAAACTTATTATATCATAATTTTAAAAAACAAAAGAATATCTCACTTAATTGAAAAGATAACATTATGGACTAAATTAAATAAAGCAGTTAGAACTATGTCCTAACTGCTTCTATATAAACTTCTAATTGTTAAACTTGAAGTCTGATCCTAATAACATTTTATTTTTTACTATCATGTTTTTACCAATCATCTCACTGGCTTCTTTAAATCCTAATTTTAATTTCTTTAACATAAACTCCTCCTTATTCCATTTATTCTATGTATTTATTATACCACACATACCCTGTATGGGTATATATCAATACTTTATAATTTCATTCTGTAATGTCTATGTTATTCTAATTTCATAAATTATATGTAAAATTATCCCTATAAAATAATATATCTAAAAGGAGATTAACATGAAAAAGGGAATAATAACTATAATAGTAGTTGCAGCTATTGTTGCAGGTGGAAGTTATTACTTTATGCATAATTCAAAGAGATCAATAAGTAATAATACTAACTCAAAGATAGCTTCAACTACATCTCAAAATACTGCCTCTAATAATACAAAACCAATGAATTCATCTAATCAAAATTCTATTAGAAATACTCAAAATGCTACTTCAAATCAAAATAATTCAAATAATACACAACATCCAAATGTAGGACAAACTCAAAATAATTCAAGTAACACACAACATCTAAATACTAGTACCTCAAATAATTCTAATCAGCAAATTAATGATAATAATAATAATAATAATAATAATAATAATAATAATAATAATAATAATCAAACTAACACTCATCCACAAAATATTGCTAACTCTGTTAGCAATTCAAGTACAAATAATAATTCAAAAAAAAATAATAGTACATCTAAAAATGCAGAAAATATACAAAATCAATTTGTAACACTAGGTAATGAAGCTTATCATCTAGGTATTCCATCTAGTACTCTTGTAGCAAGTATCTATAATGCAGTTCAAAGTAAGATTCCTAATAATAGTTTCCTTATTCCAACACTAGCACAACAACAAATTATATCTCATGGAACTAAGGCACAAAAAGATGCTCTTATAAAAGAACTTGGTGCTAATAGACTACTTATTAATGTTGGCTTTAATACATTCCAAAATGATACAAATTCTCAAATAACACCTCAGAGTTATGATAATGCTAATAAAAATTTCTATTATGGTTTTATGATGACTACACTATCTAAAATGTGTGAATCTACAAATAACAGGGCAACTTATTCTGGCTATATAGATAAAGCTGGAAATCTACTCCCTATTGACCAATACAACAAACTGTGTGGTGAAAAAAATATGTATGTTTTAAATGTACAATCTCAAACACCTGCATTTAATTTACCAAACCAAATCAATATAGGATAAATAAAAAGTCTACACATAGAATAAGTGAAATTCTATATGTAGACTTTTAATTTTACTATTTATATTAAAACTTAGTGCTATATCGCATTATAAATTTCTAAAGCTTTTTCTTTATCCTTAATATCAAATATATATCCATCTATAAATAAATACCCTGTCTGATATAAATCAAATTCTCTAACTATTCCATCATTTAGTTCAATACTTATACCTTTAGATTGTCCTGCATATTTTGAATAAAAAGTATCCATAAATTCTTCATCATCTAACATATTTTTTGAATCTTTAAGTTCATTTACAAGAGTATTTATTTCTTCATGATTTTTTAGTTCTGTAAATACCCCCATACCATTTCCAATATTAACTTTCTTTATATTCCCCTCTATTTTCATCTTTGAAATCAAATCTTCGCCTGTTTTTATCTCACTATCATCACAATAAGAATAAACATCTATTAGCATATCTTCCTCGGTTTCTAAAATCCCAAGTAAAACTGACTTATCTTCGTATCCTTTTACTGTGTATATCTCTACATCTTTTGCATAACTTGAAAATTCTTCATCTATCTCACCTTTTATTGTTACACCAAGTTTTTCTCCCTTAATATTATTGATATTTTTAGAATCTATATTATGACGTACATATCTATAATCTTTTCCATCATACCTTAAGAAACTCATCATACTAGTTTCTCCTATCCCCCCCTGTGTACCGATATCTCCTCCTGCCGGTTTTTCATCCTGCCTGCTTTCTTCATTACTAACCAAATCTCCACCATACTCAATTTTCACTGTATCTTGAGTAAGGAAGTATCCCCCAACAATTACTGCCATAGCTGCTGCAACTCCAACAATGGCTTTTAAACTTCCATTATTCTTTTTCACTTTAAAATCACCCTTTCTCATATTCTTAGCTAACTCCTCTTTAAAAGAATCATCTAGATTTATTTTCTCATTATCCTTTTTATACTTATCAGAAAACATCAAAATCCTCCTCTCTCATACTATCCCTTAAAATATTTCTAGCTCTACTTAACTGAGATTTTATAGTTCCCTCTTTTATCTCTAAAATATCCGCTATCTCCACAGTTTTAAATCCTTCATAGTAAAAAAGATGAATAACAGTTCTATATTTTTTAGGAAGGTCTAAAACATGCTTATAAACCTCACTATCCTCTCTAATATACGTAACTAACTTATCTTCAAGTGGAGTAGTTTTTCTAAACCAAGCAGAAGTTAAAAGATTTTTACTAGAATTAATAGTAACTCGTATAAGCCAAGCTTTAAGATGTTCCTCACATTCAAATAGTTTCCCACAATTCATAAGTTTCATAAAAACTTCCTGTGTTATATCCTGTGCATCATATGAATTTTTAGTCCTAGAAAATGCAAGTCTATAAACCATGTTAGAAAACGTATTTAATATTTCATCCACCTGTGTAATTTCATTTTCAACCATTAACATTATCACTCTCCCCTTCATTACTAATACAAACCACTAAGCAAAATCGTTGCATTTATTTTTAATTTTATTTTTAGAAATTAAAAAGGATAGAAACTTTAAATTTCTATCCTTAACTAGTTAAACTAAAACTTTATTTCTACCTTCTCTTTTCGCCTCATATAACAATTCATCTGCTTGTTTTATCAAAATCTCCATACCCGCTCTATTACTCCCTACAATACTAGTTTTATTGCTCCCTACAATACCTGCACTAAATGAAACTTTAGCATTATTATCAAAAGTCATACTATTTATATCTTCTCTAATTCTGTCTAGTATTACTTTCGCATCATGTTCATCTTTCTCTTTGAAAGCTATTGTAAATTCTTCTCCACCAAATCTAGTAATAATAGCACTTTCTCCTAAGCTGTCTTTTATATACTTAGCTACTTCTTTTAAAATAAAGTCACCAAAAATATGTCCGTAAGTATCATTTATGTTTTTAAAATGATCAATATCTATAACAGCTATTGATAACTTGACACCTCTTTTCATCTCTTTTAGAATAAGTTTTTCTCCGTAGGCCCTTGTATTAAGTCCAGTTAAATAATCCGTGTTAGCTATTGCCTCTAGCTTTTTTTCGCTCTCTTTTTTGACCCTTATAAGATTTTGCATTCTTGAAATCATAAGTCCTAGTAAAAGAATAACTACTATTGCTAGGAGTACATTCTGTTCATTTTGTAATGCTTTTTCTTCTAATAATGCAACTGAACTTCTATTAAGTTCATCATTTATACTCATAACTTGTAATAAAAATTCATTTGTAGGTGAATTTTCTTTTATTTTTCTATTTAATTTATTATATTTTCTATAATATATATCAATATCTTCACTAGTTTCATTCTTTTCTAAAAAGTTTATAAATGAATTTAGTGTATCTTCTAGCCCACAATAATTTTTAGCTTCATCGTATAACTTCAAAGTTTTTTTATAATACCTTGTTGCAAGTTCTACCTCATTAGTAGCTTCATAATACATAGCATAGTTAGCATAATTTGTAATAAGACCATTATTATCTTTGATAATTTTAGAAATTTCTTCTGTTTTTTTTAACTGCTCTAGACATTCATCAAATATGCCAAGCTTTATATTAGAATAAGCTATGTTAGTTAACATTGCATCAGAAAAGTTTGTACCATTTTTTTTATCACGTTCTATGCCTATTTCATAACATTCAATTGCATATTTTTTCATAAGCTCAAAATCACCAATTTTTTCAGCATACATCATTTTACTAGCTGCTATTTTATCTCCCTTTGAACTTTCTAACGCCTCTGTCATTTTTATACTGCTTAATTTATCATAATAAACTTGTGCTTTATCTAAAATTTCAAAATGTGAGTATATATATAAAAATATAGAATTTACAAGTACTTTTGTATCTAAAACTTCTTCCTCTATAAAAAGCCCATTTTTACTTGTATTTAATAATCCTAATATTTCACTTGCTACTTTAAAACTTTCAGGATATTTTCCAGCACGTAGCATACTCCATGCTATATACTTTTTATCCGCGATAATATAATACTCTCCATTCTTTAACTTTCCGTAGTTTTGTTGTGCTATATTGTCATATTTAATTATATTTTCAATATTCTCGTCTATTACATAAATTTGGGTTAATACACTAGCATACATTCCTCTTTTAAAATAATCTTCTTCCTCTTCTAATAATTTTTTATACTTTATTTCACTATTCTCTATATCTTCATACACAGAATTACATTCTTTATTTATTAAATCTAAGTTCTTTGCAAGACTTTCTCTATCTATTTTCTCATTAGAAAATACTGGGATTAATAGTACACTAATTAGTAGTGCAAGTGTGCCTAATAGTGCTATTTTTTTCTTTTTATTTGTATTCCCCATTATTCTCCCCACCTATCTCTCTCTAATTGTCAAAAAAACTACCTTATATTTAAAGGCAGTTTAATAACATATTTATACTATATATAATAACATATTTTTCCTTTTTAATTATTAACTATTAATTAATTTTACATAATGTTCTAATTTTTTCAGGTATTAATCTCATGTATTATCAAATTTTGATATTATTTGTAATTCTCCCTAATTATTTATCTTTCCTAAAAAACTCTTATAATATTATAGTTTTGCTTACTATATCCTTTAAATCACTAATAATTTTTATCACCTAGTTTTAATTACAACAATATAATTAAATTCATCAATTCTTTCATATTCTAATTTCTTGCCGTAACTTCCAACCACTTCAGTTAATTCATCTATAAAAGAATAATACTCATCCTCTATTTCTAATATTTGCTCCTTACTTAATTTTTTTAACTTTGACTTTTTTTCTTCTCTATTTAAAAACATCAAATCTCCAATTACTATAATTCCATCATCTTTTAAAACTCTAATCATTTCTTTTGTTCCGAGCTTTTTTTCATCATCATTCAAATGATGAAAAGCATATGTTGACACTATAAAATCAAATCTATTATTTTCAAAAGGAATTTTTAAAAACTCACCTAATCTAACTTTTAACTTAGGATATTTACTTTTAGATACTCCGAGCATTTCTCTTGATTGATCTATTCCTATAATATTATAGTTTTTCTTTAAGAATTTACTCGCAAGATTTCCTGTACCAACACCAATTTCAAGTCCATTTGCTTTATCTATTTTTAAAGAGTCAACAATATTAAATACCCACTCAAGAATGTTATTATAGTTTTTATATATTTTCAATTCTCCTATATCATTTATTACATCTTCATCATATTTTTTTGCCCAATCATCAAACTTCCATTTATCTTTCCAGCCATTCTTTACTTTAAGTAACTTGCTATTTTCTTTTACTAAACTCAAAATATTCTCATCTGACTCATATAAACTATCAATAATATTTTCTAGTGAACCTCTAATAAGATTTAACCTATGAATTTCATCATTTACCATACTCCACTGATTATTAAAAACCTCTATAAGTTCCTTTTTTCCTTCACTTATAATCATACTTTGAATATCATTTATGCTAAATCCTATTTCTCTATACAATATTATTTTCTGTATTTTCAAAATATCTTCATCACTAAAAATTCTATAATTATTGTCATCCCTTGTTATCTTAATTAAACCTTTCTTTTCATAGAATCTAATTTTATTACTGCTAATACTTAAAGTATCTGCAACCTCTTGGATATTAAACTTTTTCTTCATTGATATTCCCCCTAAAATTTTTCTTTAAAGTCATCTTAAACCCTCACCTTAGGCTAATGTCAATATTGATTTAATAAAAAAACATTTCATGTTATATACCATATTCTACTTTTTCTCATTATATCCTTTTTAATATCAGTGATATTCCTTATATATGTACATAAATTCTTGCTATTTTTCCTTAACTAGCAGTTAATTGTTTTAATCATTACTTAACTATATATCAATTGTTCCTTCTTACATTACTTGGTAAACTATAAATATCAAAAGCTTTTGGTAATTAATTATGTAAGGGGAATAAAAATGAAAATTAATGAGATTATTAAAGAAAAAAGAAATTCTAAAGGTCTTACTCAAGAAAATGTAGCTAATTATCTTGGTGTTTCAACACCAGCAGTTAACAAATGGGAAAAGGGCGTTTCATATCCTGATATTACTATTCTTCCAGCACTTGCAAGACTTTTAGGTGTTGATTTAAATACACTACTTTCATTTAATGATAATTTATCTGACCAAGAGATAGGACATTTTTCAAATGAATTAGCAAATATAATAAGTACTAAATCTTTTGACACCGCATTTGAGTTTGGTATTAATAAAATACATGAGTATCCAACTTGCGATAAATTAATTTTAACAACTGCAACACTGCTTGATGGCATGCTATCTATGTATGGTTCAAATAACAAAAAATATTATAAAGATGAAATAGAAAAGTTATATATAAGAACGACTAATTCTGAAGATTTAAGTATTAAAAATACTGCTATATCTATGCTTATTAGGAAGTTTTTAGAAAGAAAAGAATTTGAAAAAGCCCAAGAGTATATAGATAGTTTAGAAGAAATTGTTTGTGATAAGCAAAATCTATAAATTTATAGGGCTACATCAAAATTTACTGATATAATCCTATTCCAATTTTTTATTTAAATGGTTATACTGTATATTATACCCTCTACTTAAAGCAAAATGTACTATTCTTTTAGCTCTCTATGCATATTATATCTTTTAAATTGAAACTATACTTTAATCATTATATATATTTTTTCCATCATAATATTAAGGATTCTTTTAATAAATATAAAGAACAAAAAGGAGGACAATCATCTTTGTCCTCCTTCACTCAAAACAATTTTCAACTATACAAAAAATCTAATCAAATATACCAATATTATAGAGTATGTTAGGCAATATATAGATTTTTTGATTGTATCATGTAAAACCACTAATGTTGCTATAAAAAATATTGTATCTAATATACTGTTAAAATCAAAATACCACATTCCTATACTAAAAGAACAAAATATCATAACTACAATTATAACTATTTTGATTCCAAGTGCTATATTCCCCTCGCCCTTAGCATACCAACAAATGAATGCCAAAAAAGGTGAAATCAATGTAATTCCATACCATATTAACATATATCTCATAGGGTTAAATCCTGCAAAAATAATGCTGTATATGTGATAGCTTAAACACATCCCAAGGAAAAACAAAAATATATTAAGTCCTGCTCGCATAGGTGTTTTGCTATAAATTGATATGCATACTGCAATTAAAATCCATACTCCAAGCATAGAAAATATATTTCCTAAATTAAGCTTCTATTTGGAATTCTTATTTTGAAAAAATTCTCATTAATAATATAGTTGGAGTTACCATAACTAGTGTTGATGCTATTAATGAATATGGTTTTTTTGAGATAATTTTGTAGCTATACTTATCTTTTGAAACCTTTCTTATAGTTTTCTTTCTAGACTTACTAAAAGTTTTTATTAAACTTACCCATACAAAGAATAATATAATTAAAAATATCACCTTTAAATTAAACATTAATATCATCTCCCTTACTTTTTTATATATTCTATATATTAACTTTATCATAAGAAAACGATTTCTTAAATATCTTCAGTATATTATTAATAAAATGTTAATATTGGGAACAAGTTGTAAATATATATTTTTATTGGCTTAAAAGTATTTTTTATCCAAAATATAAAAAAATACTTAATTTAAAAGTTCTTCAGTGCACTCTTTTTAAAAATCTTTATTTTCAATTTACTTTAAGACAAGCAGCACAAACTCCATACAAGTAAAGCTATATCAGATTCCTCTAATATAGCTTAAACACTTACTTGACTATTAATTTCTAATGCTTCTACACCTGAAATTTCTTTATTTTTTACTGACAATTCAGTTAAATCTTCTTTGCTACTTAACATCAGCTCCACAAGAAACTTATATTCTGATAATGATTTCATACCAGCACCTATCTGCTCCCCGGGGATGATTGTGATGAAAGTTTACTTTCTGAACTTACTACTGCCAAATCTCTTTTCTAATATTTTTTGTTGCTTCTACTAAATTAATCAAACTCTCTTTAGTTTCTTTAATACCTCTTGTTTTTAGTCCACAGTCTGGATTAATCCATATTTTATCTATATCAAGTTTGCTTATTATTACTTTTATAAGCCCTTCTATTTCTATAACACTTGGAACTCTTGGTGAGTGTATATCATACATCCCTGGTCCTATTTCAAGTTTAAATTCACTTTCTCTAAGAAAGTCTAGTAAAGAGAAATCTGATCTTACTGCTTCTATTGATATAACGTCAGCATCCATATCTTCAATCGCCTTTATGATATCTCCAAATTCACTGTAACACATATGTGTGTGGATAGATGTATCTGCTTTCACTTTAGAGTTTGTAAGTCTAAAGGCTGGTATTGCAAAGTCTAGATATTCACTATTCCAATCTGCTTTTCTCAGTGGTAATTTTTCTCTAAGCGCCGCTTCATCTATTTGAATAACTTTTATTCCATTTTTCTCAAGTTCTAAAACTTCATCTCCGATAGCTAATCCTATTTGATATGATATATTTTTAAGGTCTAGGTCTTCTCTTGGGAATGACCAGTTTAAAATAGTTATTGGTCCTGTAAGCATTCCCTTTACTACCTTATCTGTTAATCCCTTTGCAAATTTGCTCCACCCTACTGTTAAATCCTGACTTCTTTTTACATCTCCAAAAATAACTGGAGGTTTTACCCCTCTTGTCCCATATGATTGTACCCATCCATTAGATGTAAAAATAAATCCATCTAATAATCTTCCAAAATACTCAACCATATCTGTTCTCTCATATTCACCATGAACAAGAACATCAAGCCCTATCTCTTCTTGGAACTCTATAATTTCCTTAGTCTTTTCTTTTAACTTATTTTCATATTCATCCTTTGAAATCTCACCATCTTTAAATGCTTTTCTATATCTTTTTATCTCTGCTGTCTGAGGGAATGAACCTATTGTTGTAGTTGGAAGAATAGGAAGATTAAGCTCTACACTTTGAAGTTCTCTTCTAGTGTCAAAATCTTCTGTTCTAGTAAAGTCTGCATCTGTTAAACTTGCTACTCTCTCTCTAACTTCCTTGTTAAAACAAATTTCATTTACTAACTTCTCATTTATAACCTTTTGATTATCTATAAATGCATTATCTACCTCATAATTTTTATCATTAACAAGTTTCTTAAGCTCTGCAAGTTCCCCAAGTTTTTCCTGTGCAAATGCTAGTGTTTTTTTATATTCATCTGCTAAATCTTTCTCATTCTTAACTGTATATGGCACGTGTAAAAGTGAACAGCTTGTACTAATATAAATATTTCCTTCAATTACATACTCTTTAAGCTCACTCACTATTTCTATACTTTTTTTATAATTATTTCTCCATATATTTTTCCCATTAACTACTCCTGCAAAAAGTAATTTTTCTTTAGGGAATCCAAACTTTTTAATTAAATCAATATTCTTATACCCCTCAATAAAATCAAAAGCATAGCCATCAAAATCAAGTTTAATTAAGTCCTCATATATATCACTCACATTTCCAAAATAAGTTTGCAAAATAATCTTATAATCATTCTTCTTCTCTAAAAGTTCTTTATATATTTTATTATAAATTTCTATATCATCTTTATTTAAATCAGTAACTAAAATAGACTCATCTAACTGTAAATACTCAAGTCCCTGCCCATTAAACTTATTTAAAATTTCTTTATATGCATTAACTAAAGGTGTAATCCAATCATTGATATTCTTCCCACCTTTAATATTTGTTAGCTTAATTAAAGTAAATGGACCTATCAAAACAGGCTTTGTATTTATTCCGAGTTTATCTGCCTCTTTGTATAACTTAAATGGCTTATCATCATTTAACTTTATCTTAGCATCATCATTTAGTTCTGGAACTATATAGTGATAATTAGTGTTAAACCATTTTTTCATAGGCAATGCCTTAACATCATTCTCTCCCTCTTGATATCCTCTTGCCATAGCAAAATAAGTTTCAAGTTTTGATAAACCAAGCTCTGTATATCTACTTGGTATAATATTTAAAAGAAACGCAGTGTCTAATAGATTATCATAAAATGAAAAATCATTAGATGGAATAATATCTATCCCACTCTCTTTCTGAGTTTTTAAATACCCTTCTCTTAAATCTTTTGCAATAGCCTCAAGGTCTTTCTCATTTATCTGCTTCTTGAAGTAACTCTCCACTGCAAACTTTAACTCTCTTTGTACCCCTATTCTTGGATACCCTACAATTGTTGACTTTGTCATTTTTTTATTCCTCCTAATCTTCATTCCCAAAGATTTAATTTATTTTAAAAACAAGGCAGGTTTCCTGACTAATCTTCATCCTACAAATCTCCCTTCCCGTTTTTATACAGTGGATACCGAGATCTTCGTCCGAAACACAGTAGTGGGTGCTGCTCAAGATTCTAACTTGATTCCCTTTTAACTTTCTTTTATAAAAGCACCTTGTATTTTAAGCGAAAAAAAGCACTAGAGAATAATTCTCTAGTGCATGAATACATACTCTAAAAATCACCCTCTTATCTGATAACTATTAAAAATAGTTATAGGAATTAGCACCTTACATCTTTAATAAAAAAGATATAGGTTGCTGGGTTTCATAGGGCCAGTCCCTCCACCACTCTTGATAAGATTCTTTTTTCCAATTATATCCATATAATTTACAAATGTCAATAGGTTTATTCTATTTAACTAAACTCTCTTCTTCCTTAAATTCCTTTGTGAATAGGAACGGTACAAAAATAACAGCATTAATTACTATTCCAATGATTAAGTCACTTGTACTTATAGTACTTGTAAGGCTTCCATTATTTAAAACTATAGCTAAAACATTATTAACTATATGAATTAGTATAGGTGCAAAAATATTCTCTGTTTTCATATAAACATATGCAAGGAATATTCCCATTGATGCACAAAAAGTTACATGTGATATAACACAATTTATTGGTGAATCAGGGCTATATAAAGTAAAGCAAAGAGGTAAATGCCAAATCCCCCAAATAACTCCTAGAATTATAACTCCCATTCTTTTACCAAAAAGAACTTGAAGTCTTGGTTGCAAGTAATATCTCCATCCAAACTCTTCCCCTAAAAACATAAAGAAAGCTAAGAAGAAGTTTTCAACTAAACTTATAGGTAAAATTGCCACCATCACAGGCTGTATTGATAAAGTTTCTTTTAAACCAAAAATACCAACTAAAATCAATACTACTTTGATTCCAACAAATATTAAAACACATTTTACCACTAAAGATAAGTTTTTCTTAAACCTTAAATTAAATCTCTCTAACTCTTTACCATGTTTAAGAACCTTAACAATTAATACTACTGATACTGCATACACACCTAAATTTATAATGAGCGCTAAAGATTCTATTTTACTCAAAATAGCTATAAGCCCACTAATATAAATAATTATAGACGAAACAATAATCCAATTTACAAAGCTACTCTCATGCTTATTAAACTGTTCTTTTGACACATACTTCATTGTAACCATTACTGAAAAACATGGAACTATCATAAATACTAGTCCTGCTAAAGATGCTAGCGTCATCCCCTGTGGTCCTTTTGGTAAAGTAAATAGCAATGCTCCGAGTATCGCTATAAGTCCAAAATTAATACCTAGTGATATTCCTACTTCTTTTTTTATTTGTCTTAAACCTCTCTCCATTTTTTTCTCCCCCTAAATGTAATCTTAAATCCATTATATTCCATTTTTTCACTTTTTCAATTACTTATATATATCTTTAAGATTTTATTAAGGTTTAAATTTATAAACTTAAGACTTTTTTAAGATATCCATTTGCATTTTTTATTTAAAAAAATCCTCTAACACTCTGCTTGGAAATTAAATTTCTCTGCTTGCTTTTATCTGTTTCAAAGGACATGAAAAATCACCCTCTGTATAATCTCTATAAATTCCATAACTAATACACTTAGCACCACCATTACATAAATTTATAAATCCACACTTCTCACAACCCTTTGGAACATATTTTTCTCTTACTTTTTTAAATTCTTCTGAGTTAAAGTATATCTCAGACATAGATTTTTCATTTAAATTTCCTGCTACAATGTCAAGTCTTCTACACATCATAACATTTCCACTTTCAGTTACAATGATTAAATTCTTTCCTGCTCCACAAGAATAACTTTTACTTTCTCCATTTAAAAATTGAAGTGATCTATCTCCAACTATTTTGATTACCTTAGGATTTGCTTTTAATTCTTCTGTCTTTATGATTCTTACATACTCTCTAAGTTCTTCTTTATTTAAACTTCTAATTTCTGATTCTTCTCCATAAGTTTGAACATATCTATCTGTCCAAACTTTGCTAGCTTTTGCTTTCTTTGCAAACTTTACTGCCTCTGGAAATTCTCTATAATTTAAATTACTTGCTGTAAAAGAAACTAAAGAATAAATATCATGCTTTTTTAAAAGTTTCACTGCTCTTTCTGTTTCTTCATAAGAACCCTCACCTCTAATATCATCATTAGTCTTTTTACTTCCCTCGATACTAACTTGTACAAAAACAGGTTTATAGTCTTTCAATCTTTTTACTAAGTCATTTGTAAAAAGTGACCCATTAGACAGAATAGCAAAACTTAAATTCACTTCTTTTATATAATTTAAAAGCTCCCAAATATCTTCTCTTACAAAAGGTTCTCCTCCAGTGATATTAACTTGTCCACTAAATCTAGCGCCCTTGCTATCACTATATTCTTTCACTAAAATTACAAACTCATCTATGATACTTTTTAGTTTGTTTATAGGTAATCCTTTCTGTAAATAACTATGTTGATAACAATGTTTACACTTTTTATTACATTCTTGTGTGATGTGAAGTTGCATTATAAACTTTCTCATTAGTCTCCACCTCCACCACAAGATGAACAAGAGGTGCAAGAACTACAACTGCCTCCTCCACTATCACAAGCTGAATCTACGCATTCACACTCTCCACCAAAATCAGTATCACAAATATTATTATTAGAACTTGTATCAAACCCATCACCTGCATAATTTATAGCATTAATTCCTACAAGAGTATTTATATCCCCTTTTACAATACTCTCTATAATCCCTTGGTTTTTTCCTACTAAAAAAGTTGCCATAATGAATTCATAGCTATCTCTGTCACTCACAACCTGCGTACAACATGCTGACCTATAATTTTTAATATATGCCTCAAGAGATTTTCTACCTTTTTTAGTAATTCTGTGAGTTTTCACTGCATTCTTCATTATAAAAAATAATGATGTTGGTACTAACAACATTACTGCTATACGAGTCAAAAATGATCCACTAGGTAGCACAAAAATATTTCCTAAAATTGAACCAATTAAAATCTTTTGTAATGTTCCCTCATAAATTCTTTTTCTTTCTTTTACTGCTTCCATATCTAAAACAAGCCCTCTAAATGTTAAGTGTTCATTAGTTTGCTCATAATATCTTCTTAAGTCAACTTCATTAAATTCCTTATTAATATCAATTTTACTAATATATCTTGATGTTTTGAATAACTCAAAAACTTTTCTTTCTATTCCTAAAAGCATACTGTCTTCAGCTTTTTCAATTGATTCAAATTCGTCAAGTTCCTTTTTTACAAGATACTTTTTAGCCTCTAGCCTTTTCACTATGTAATGAAAAACCATTGTTTTATCATAGGCATGTCTTAATACTAAAACTTCCCTATCATTTAAAGGCTCTATCATAAAATCATCTTTTTCCATAGCTTTAACACTTTTTTTAGCTTTTACAATACTTATAATTGAAAAAACTATAAATCCCCAGACTATTAAAACCCTTAAAAAATCTAACATAATTTACCCCCTAAAATTTTGTTCAACTTAATTATACTATAAATGGTAAATACTTGAAAACAATATCACCTAATTTTCTATTTTATTTTTCAAAATTCTCCTTATAATTTTTAATACTACCTAATTTGTAATTTAACTTGTCTATATTTAAGGTTCATTTCTCTGCATGCTCCTCTAATTTTGTATAAAATCCTTATATCGAACTATCTTTTCAATTATATTTTAAATACTCAAAATATAAAAAGACACTTGCAAACCTATCTAAGTTTGCAAGTGTCTTACTATAATCTTTTACCGTATTACTTATTATTGTATTTTTGTATGATTCTATTTCTTTTGGTTCTTTGGTTGTACTCTTTTGTTTATTTTTTCATTATTTCATCTAGTGTGTGCCATGCAAGTACTGCACATTTAACTCTCGCTGGCATATTTGAAATATTTTGAAGTACCATAGCATCTTCAAGTTCTTCTAGTTCATCTTCATCCTTAACTTCTCTTTTAATCATTCCGATAAACTTATTTATAAGTTCCTGTGCTTCATCTTTTGTTTTTCCTTTTACAAGGTCAATCATCATTGAAGTAGAAGCCTGAGATATAGCACATCCATGTCCTTTGAAGGCTAGGTCTGAAATTTTATCTCCATCATATTTAACTTGGATTTCTATTTCATCTCCACAACTTGGGTTATGCCCTCTCTCACAAGCATCACACCCAAGTATTTCTCTTCTGTTTCTTTTTGACATGTTGTGTTCCATGATAATTTCTGTGTAAACTTCACTTAAATCCATACTCATTTGTATTACATCCACCTTTTAAACATATTATATATTTTTTCTAAGCCCTCTATAAGTTTATCTACATCTTCTTTTGTATTATAGAAATATAGACTTGCTCTAGTTGTTGAGTTAACATCATAGAACCTCATAAGTGGCTGTGCACAGTGATTACCTGCTCTAACAGCTACTCCATAAGTATCAAGAATACTTGATACATCATGTGGATGTACTCCATCCATTTCAAATGAAATAACCCCTTCTTTCTTATCGGCATCTGCTGTACCATATATCTTAATATAAGGTAAATCCTTAAATCTTTCAAGTGCGTATGCTGTAAGTTCTTTTTCAATAGCCTCAACATTCTCCATTCCTATCTCTTCAAGGTAGTCTATTGCTGCCCCAAGACCTGCTGCTGCACCAACGTTTTGTGTACCACCCTCAAACTTATAAGGAAGCTCTGCAAATGTTGCACTATCTTCATAAACATACTCAACCATATCTCCACCAAACATATATGGAGGCATAGCATCAAGAAGTTCTTTCTTACCATATAAAACACCAATACCCATAGGCGCAAGCATTTTATGTCCTGAAAATACTAAGAAATCTGCATCTAGTTTTTGTACATCTACTTTTCTATGTGGAACCATCTGTGCTCCATCTATTATAACTTTTGCTCCATGTTCATGAGCAACTTTAATTACTTTTTCAATTGGATTTTTAATTCCTAGAACATTTGAAACTCCTGTACAACTGACAAGTTTAGTTTTCTGTGTAATCTTTGAATTAATTTCCTCATCTGTAAGCTCACCATTTTCATTTACATACATGTATTTTAAAACGGCTTTTTTAGCTCTTGCAACATTCTGCCAAGGTATAAGGTTTGAGTGATGTTCTGCTATTGAAATAACAATTTCATCTCCTTCATTAATGAAGTTCATTCCATAACTCATAGCTAGAAGGTTAAATGCCTCAGTAGAGTTTTTTGTAAAGATAATTTCCTCTACTTTTTCAGCTCCGATAAAGGCTCTTACTTTTTCTCTAGCACCCTCATAAACATTAGTAGCAATAACGCTCAGTGCGTATGCTCCTCTATGTGGGTTAGCATTTTCTTCTTTATAATATTTTTCAACTGCCCCTATAACAGATAAAGGTTTTTGAGTTGTAGCTCCGCTATCTAAATATATAAGTCTTTTGCCATCCTTCTCTGATAAAGTGGGAAAGTCTTTATAAAAATCTCTATTTTTCATTTATGCAAGTCTCTCCTTTATATATCCTAAAATTTCATTTTGAATTTCTTCATCTTTAATTTCATCTACAATTGGGTTAAAAGCAGCATTTATGATAAGAAGTCTAGCTTCATCATAAGAGATACCTCTACTCATAAGGTAGAATAATTTATTTTCATCTATGCTTCCTGAAGCAGCTGCGTGCTCTCCTGAAACATCATCTTCATCACAAAGAAGAAGTGGTACTGACCTTGATCTAGATTTATCTGATAAAAGCATGCAGTATTCTTCCTCTGCACCTTTACTTCCTTTAGCCCCTCTTTTAAAATCAAGAGTTCCTTTAAAGTTTTTAACAGCTTTATCTCTTAGTGCACCTTTAATATCCATCTTAGATACTGACTTTCTTCCTTTGATAGTCATAACATAGTTAAGGTCTATCTTCTCATCATCTGTTCCTATATAAACTGATAATAAATCTGCATTTGATTTCTCACCAAGAAGTATTCCCTCATAGTTTGAAACTGCACTTTTTCCACCAAGTTCGATCGCAATAAAATCTGCCTTAGCATTATCTTTAACCTCTGACATATTTGAATCAAAAGTTCTAACATTTCTGCCAAGTAGGTTAACCTTTGAAACTCTGATATTCGCATTCTCATCTGCAAATACTCTAGCAACTCCATTGTGGTATCCCTCTAAACTATCCTCTGAGATATACTTAACAATTATGTTTGCTTTTGCATTTTTCCCTGCAACAACAACTATATTGTCTACAAGAGTTTTATTATTTTCATCCATTTTGAATTCTAAAATAATATTTTCTTTAGCAACAGTGTTATCTGCAAGTGTAACTAAAACTCCATTAGTAAAGTTTTCATCTGCCTCTTTCATAAGCTCTGTTCCAACACCATACTTAAGTGCTACTGCAAGTCTTGCATCTGATTTATCTAAAGCCTTGATTTCAAGACCTTTAACTTCATTTGATTTTATATTTAAAGTTTCAAATTTTTTAATTTGAACATCATTCATCTCTATTGTTATATCATTAACGTTTTGTTTTCTTCCTGTTCTAACAGGAATTTTGTTTAATTCATTAAATTTCATTATCCTATACTCCCTTCAAGTTCAAGAGTAATTAAATTATTCATTTCAACTGCATACTCAAGTGGCAATTCTTTTGATATAGGCTCAACAAATCCCCTAACTATCATAGCCTTAGCTTCTTCCTCACTAATTCCTCTACTCATAAGGTAGAAAATAGCATCATCACTTATTTTACCTATTTTAGCCTCATGGCTCATTTCTACATCATCTGTTGCAATATCTATTGTAGGTATTGTATCTGATTTTGATATTTCATCAAGCATTAATGATTCACATGAAACTGTTGATTTTGAACCTGTCGCATTAGCATTAACTTTTACAAGCCCTCTATATGTTGCAGTTCCTCCATCTTTTGAAATTGATTTTGAGTTTATTGTTGAAGAAGTATTTTTAGCAGCATGAACCATTTTAGCACCTGTGTCTAAATCTTGTCCTGCCCCTGCAAATGATACTCCTGTAAATTCAGCTTTAGCATTTTCCCCTCTAAGCACACTTGTTGGGTATAACATTGAAACTCTTGAACCAAATGATCCTGAAACCCATTCAATTGTTCCATTCTTATCTACTACTGCTCTCTTAGTATTAAGGTTCATCATATTTTTTGACCAGTTTTCTATTGTAGAATATCTAAGTGTTGCATCTTCTTTAACAAATAACTCAACACATCCTGCATGAAGGTTAGTTAAATTGTATTTAGGTGCAGAACATCCTTCGATAAAATGAAGACTAGCTCCTTTTTCTACTACTATAAGAGTATGCTCAAATTGACCAGCTCCTGGTGAGTTTAATCTAAAGTATGATTGAAGTGGAATATCTACATGTACGCCTTCTGGTACATAAACAAATGATCCACCTGACCAAACAGCCCCATGTAATGCAGCAAATTTGTGGTCATTTAAAGGTACACATGTCATAAAGTATTCTTTAACTATATCCTCATACTCATTTAAAGCAGTTTCCATATCTGTGTAAATAACACCTTGTTCTACAAGTTCTGCTTTAATGCTGTGGTAAACAACCTCTGAATCGTACTGAGCTCCAACACCTGCAAGTGATTCTTTCTCAGCTTCTGGAATTCCTAAAAGGTCAAAAGTTTTTTTGATATCCTCAGGTACTTCATCCCAATTTTCAGCAAGTTTACCCTTTGGTTTAACATAAGCAACGATATCATCCATATTTAATTCGCTGATATCTGGTCCCCATGATGGTAAATCTATTGCATTATAAGTTTCAAGAGCTTTTAATCTAAAATCTCTCATCCATTGTGGTTCATTTTTTTCTTCTGATATAGTCTCTACAATTTCTCTTGTAAGACCTTTTTCTGTTTTATATTCAAATTCATCTTTGTTCTTAACATCATAGATTCCTCTATCCATGTCAGAAATCTCAGATTTTTTTCTTTTATCTTCCATTACTAATTCACCCCACTTCTTAGTTGTTTTTATACTCTTCGAATCCTTTTTCTTGGATTTCATTTGCAAGAGATGCATCTCCTGTTTTAACAATTTTACCATCTACTAAAATATGAACATAGTCAACATTTAAGCTATCTAATATTTTGTTATTATGAGTTATTATTAATACTGCATTATCTTCGTTTGCAAACATCTTGATTCCTTCTGATACTATTCTTACAGCATCTACATCAAGACCTGAGTCTGTTTCATCTAATATAGCAAGCTTTGGATTTAAAGCTAGTAATTGTAATACTTCGTTCTTCTTTTTTTCTCCACCTGAGAATCCAACGTTTAAGTATCTTCTTAAATACCCTTTTTCGATTTTTAAGCTATCACTTATTTTTTTAAGTTCACTACTAAATTTTAAGTATTTAACAGGATCTCCTGTGATTGAAGTCTTAGCTGTTTTTAAGAAGTTCTCAACTGTGATTCCTGGAATTTCTTCTGGAGTTTGGAATGATAAGAATAAGCCTTTTTTAGCTCTCTCATCAGTTTTAAGCTCTGAAACATTTTCTCCATCAAAAATTATTTCCCCAGCAGTTTGAGTATATCTTGGGTGGCTCATAAGTGTGTTAGCAAGTGTTGACTTACCTGCACCATTAGGTCCCATGATAACATGAACTTCACCTCTATTTACTGTTAAATCTAAACCTTTTAATATCTCTTTGTCGTCAGCCTTTGTTTTAAGACCTTTAACTTCTAATAATCTATTCATTATAATTTATCCTCCTACAATACCTAGAAATTCTTAGCATTTTACTCTGATTTAAAATCATCTTTCTAGGAACAAAAAACTTTTTATTTATTAATGCTTTATTCAGCATCATTTTGTATGTATTTTTTACATCTCTAATTTGTACTAATTTGTACTCTTCTTATATTCTACTATTTTTCTCGGAATTAATAAATAGCAAATTTAAAAAAACTTTAAATTTTTAATAATAATTATTAACAAAACTCCTTTTCAAGCTAGTTTAAATAGATATTTTTTTTAATAAAAGCAAAAAAAATCGTAATATTATTCCAAATTTACGATTTTAATCTTCCTATTATTAAACTTTTGTTAGTTCTTTCTTCTACTTATTAGAAAATCTATAAAGTTTTGATACTAAATCCATTTTTAATAATTTTTATTACTATTTTACCTAATAAAAACATAAATTTTCTATCACATTATCTACACTTAGTCTACATATTAATTTAAGTATAGATAATATTACTTTTGATCCAGTCAATCAGTAGTAATATCACAATAACTCCTATTACTATAAAAATTAATTCTATGCTTTATACTTTTAAATAAAAAAGAGCTAAAGCCTACTAAGACTTTAACTCTTCTAAAATTATATGCAATTTTAATTATTAAAAACGTCCCCATGCTGTGTAATTACTGTTTGATATTGTTATTTGTTGTGAACTATTTGCATCTTCTAATGTATAAGTTCCAAATGGTATATTAGTAAAGTTTACTGTTCCACTACTATCTGTTACACTACTCTCTACTACATTTCCATTAGAATCTAATAATGTAAATTGAACTCCTGATTGTCCGCTTGATACTTGCCCATAAATATTACCTGTTGTAAGTTGTTGAACATCATGGAAGCTCATACTTGAACTTTCATTTGCACTATTTATTGCTTGCTCAAATTGTGCACTTGTTACATATCCATTCGATACTGTTGCAACAGTATATAAACCATTAGGCATATTTTGAAGAACTACTTGATTATTAGAATTTTCTGCTTGTGTTCCATATATATATCCATTTTCATATACAACAACTGAAGTTGCATTTGAATTACTTAAATCTATTGTTATTGTTCCACTTGTAGGATTTAAATTTTCTGGTGCATTAAGTGTTGTACCATCATAAACAAGATTAGCTACTGGTGCTGTTTCTCCATTTATAACTGTTTCACTAACTGTAAAGCTTGGATTTGATACCGATGTTATTGTGTAAGTATCTTGTGGAAGTCCATAAAGCCAAACTATTCCATTTGAGTTACTTTGAACATTAGATGCAACAACTTTACCTGAACTATTAGTTACATTAAATGCTTGTCCTGCAAGTAATGCACCACTCGCATCCTTTACTTCTATTCCTAATGATTGTGTTCCACTTTTATCACTTGTAGCAATATTTGTTTGTGGTCCATTAAAATCTGTTGCTGGAGTTGCTGTTACACCTACAATACTTCCACTAGCTGCAACATTTACTGTTCCTGTTGAAGAATCATATGAAGGCATATTATAATTTCCTGCTGGAATTGCTATTCCATTAGCATTTAATGAATATCCTTTATTCCAATTTGTGTTAAAGAACCAAATATAACCTTTAGCATCTGCTGTTGGCTTTTGATAAACATAGCCTGTGCTTGATGTTATAGGGCATATTACTGGAATATTATTATTCATTTTTGGTGATTTTACAAAACTATCATTAAAGTATCCCATATTTTGAAGTGGCTCTAAATTGTTTAAAGAACCTGTATTAAAAATAAATCTCATACTTGGATATTCTTTATTTTGAATAAGCATTGTATAAGTATCGTTAAATGTATATATAGCTCCTGTATTTGTTGCATATAAACCATAATTTCCACTTAGCATAAGATTTCCAAGACCTAGTGCATTCTTTCTTGGAAGTGATGTGTTTTGATAGTTAATGCTTACTATCCAACTAAATTTCTTTGTATGTGAAAGATTATATCCTATTAAGAACCCCTGATTTGTAGCTGATGATGCTGGTGCATAAATATAGCCTGTTGTGCTACTCATTTCTATAACTTTTGGTACATACTCTGTTGTATATTTGCTTGCTTTTGCATAACTTGTTCCATTTAATGAAATATTCCATCCACTTGTGCCATTATATGTAGCATTAAATACTGCATTTCCTGTACCAATTGTATTATTAACCCCACTTACTGCTTTTGTAAAAGTTTTATCAACTTTTAAAGTTTCACCAGCATTGGGCATTATTGCTGTTGTTTCATTCTCTCCACTACCTACACTTAATGTTGCAAACTTTTCGCTATTAATTGTAGTAACACCTTTTGTCCCCTGCGTAAGTAAATCTTTTGGTGGTTGTGGATCAACAATCTTAGGTTGTACATTCTTACCTGCACTTTTACTAACATTGCTTGTTTTATTTGTAGTATTTATTTGATTTTGACTCTCCATTAGTTGTGATGTGGAATTATTACTATTATCATGACCTTTAGCCATAGCAAACTCATATGCTCCAAAACCTGAACCCGCCGCTACTATCGCTATTATTATTCCTAAAATTAATCCTTTTTTCATGTATTCCTCCTAGAATGTCTTTTTTTATTCTTTAGATACTATCGTATAATGAATTTTTTTACAAATCTTCTATAATATCATATATAGAAGATAAATATTACATATTTAATATTTTTTTAAAATAATTGCTTTTTTTATATCTATCTTCTCTCTAAACTAACTTTTTTTTAATAATCAACTAATAAAAAGAGCTAAAATCACTTTTGTGATTTTAGCTCTTTTCATTAAATGTATTCTTCTATTTTAAGTTTTGCATAGTTGTCTATTATAGCACCATACTCTCTTATAGAGTAGTTTATATTAAATCTAAATTTACTATCCGAACCTATATAATTTGCACTAAGCCCTATTTGATCAGCAATAATTTTAGCTCTAAGTATATTAAAACTACTTGTAACAACTGCTATTGTATCTTTTGAATCTCCTCTACCATCTAATATCTTTTTACTAAACTCTAAGTTTTGTATTGTCGACATAGACTTATTATCCTGAAGTATTCTATCTTTATTAATTCCATTTTCTTTAAAATAATTATCCATAGCAACTGATTCTGGAACATCTTCTGATACTCCTTGTCCACCTGAACAAATAACTTTTGTATCTTTATGTGTATTCAAATAATCAAGTGCAACCTCTAGTCTTTCTGTAAGAACATTCCCTGGTTTAGCCCCCTCAAGCCCTGCTCCTAAAACTATAATATAATCACTCTTTGGTGCATCATGAGATAAATCACTTCCTATAATATCATACCAAATGATTCCCTCTATAATAATAAAACTAATCACAAAAATACATACTGCTATCCTATATAATCCTGATAGAACTTTTATAAACTTACTACTCGTCCTACTAGAGATCATACTAGCAATAAATACTCCATAAATCATAACAACAAAACCTATGCAGAAAATTTCTGTAAAATCAGCACCAAGGATTCTTGCAATCCCTGCTAATATCACAAGTAAAATAATTACTCCAATGTGTTTTTTCATCTGTAAATCTCCCAACATTATTCATTTGTAAACTATCATTTTAAATTATACTACACTTTTTAATTTTCTTCATACTTACACTCACAAATGAATTCAAGAAATACGTTTAATTTTTTAAAAAAATAAGAGCTATACTTTACATATAACTCTTAGCATCTGATTTATCTTAATTTATTTTTGTAATAATCTATAACTCCAGCCTTTGTTGTAATACCCATATTTTGAGGTATCACAAGCTCTTTAACATCACTACCACAAAGTTTACCATCAACTATATACTCTTTTCCAAATAAGTTTTGAGCCCAGTAAACAACCTTATCAACTGTTGGAGTTGCCACTTCACATAACTCTGCAAATGCTTTAATAATGCAAAGTCCATACTCTAGATCTTCTGTGAAATATCTTGACTCTAAATCTGGTATAAAGCCATCATTTTCTTGTTTCATAGGTGTTTTTATAGTTAAGAACCCTATTGCTGTTTGAATTTTCTTTGAAAGTTCTTTAGGATGTTCTATATTATATCTTAATTTTATCTCTTCAAAATCACTAGCCTCAAAATCTGAATTCTCATTTAAACTTGCTACAATCATTTTAAGTTCTTCATCAAGTGCAAGTAAAGTTTCTGATGCTATTGTTCCCCATCCCTCATAGAATAATGAATGATCTGGATAAATAACACTATCATCATAATCTTTAAACAACTCATAAAGTCTTGATGGATGCATTGTTGGGTTTGATGGTGATAATGTTATAGCAAGATAACTTTTAAGCACAAGGCATGGAATATCAATAAGATTTGTAAGTATATCACAAATTTCCTGTGTCTTTTCTCCTGGTACTGATGCTATCTTCATAAATTTATTTTTTTGTCTTAAGTGAACTATTTCACCATACTTTTCAAGTCTTGTGATAGCTGGAACTCTTTGTGTCCCAAAATATACACAACCCTTTGCAAGTAATTTTTCTATATAAAACTCTTTTCCACCAAATCCTGGTACTGTTCCAACCATAGTTCCTGGTCTAACAGATCCTAAAATTTGGTTCATAGTATTTTCAACCATAAATGATGGGTGAGTTATAAGTATCAAATCTGAACTCTTTACAAGTTCATCTAAGTTGTCAGTTACACAATGAATTTTCACCTTGTGAATTAAATCTTTCTCTGTTTCTACAAGTGTCATTTTTTCAGTAAAAGAATTTACCCTTGATGTATGCATCCAAACTTTATTATTATCATTAATAGACATATAAGCTGCAAGATATGTCCCTATATTTCCAGCACCAATAATTCCAATATTCATATAAAAACCTCCTAAGTAAATAATCTTATTACAATATTATAAAATAAAAAAAGGTAAGATAAAGCGTTATTTATTACTTTTAATATAATATATACGTTTTTCATATTTTATACATATTTTTCTATATGTAACGCTACTTAAATCTCTGTATTTATATTTTTTGCTAATACTTATCCCTGAATAATTCAGATTAAATTAAAATTACAAATAAAAAAACTATATTAAAATCAATTTAGATTAATTCTAATATAGCTCTTTTTTGTATTTTATTTTGATTTTGCAAAATTTATCCTCTCTATTGCTCTATCAAGTGCAAGTTTTGCTCTTAAATCATTAATATTAGCTTTTTCATTTGTATTTTTTTCTGACTCATTAAGTCTTCTACTTGCTCTTTCCTTTGCTATCTCTGCTCTATTTATATCTATTTCTTCCTTAGTTTCTACTGTACTTGTACAAATGGTAACATTACCATTATCAACTTCTAATATGCCTCCTGATGCAAAAAATTCTACAAGCTCCCCTGTTTCTTTTTTTATGCTTATCTTATGTGGCACTATGCTTACAATATAATTTTTGTGCTCTAGAAGTATCGTAAACTCACCATCTGCCCCCTTGCATGTTATTAAAACTACCTCATCATCATATTCTATTTTATATGGTGTCATTATCAGTAATTTAAAACTTTCCATATTACTTCACCTACACTTCTAAGGTTTTAGCTTTTTCTAATACATCTTCTATTGTTCCTGCTAATAAAAAGGCTGATTCAGGAATTTGATCATGTTTACCTTCTATTATTTCTTTAAAGCCTCTTATTGTATCTTTAACACTTACATATTTACCTTTAATACCTATAAACTGTTCTGCTACAATAAATGGTTGTGATAAAAATCTTTGTATTCTTCTTGCACGCCCAACAAGTAGCTTATCCTCATCTGAAAGTTCATCTATGCCAAGTATAGCAATTATATCTTGAAGTTCTTTATATCTTTCTAATATATTTTTAACTGTTGTTGCAACCTCATAATGCTCTTTTCCGACTATTCTAGGATCAAGTATTCTAGATGTTGAATCAAGTGGATTAACAGCAGGGTATATTCCTAGTTCTGCTATGCTTCTTGATAAAACTGTTGTTGCATCAAGATGAGTAAATGTTGTAGCAGGTGCCGGGTCTGTTAAATCATCAGCTGGTACATATACAGCCTGAACTGATGTTATTGAACCATTTTTAGTTGATGTTATTCTCTCTTGAAGCGCTCCCATCTCAGTTGCAAGTGTTGGTTGATATCCAACTGCTGAAGGTATTCTTCCAAGAAGTGCAGATACTTCTGAACCTGCTTGCGAAAATCTAAATATATTATCTATAAATAAAAGCACATCTTTGCCACTATCTCTAAATTCTTCTGCCATAGTAAGACCTGTAAGTGCAACTCTCATTCTTGCTCCTGGTGGCTCATTCATTTGACCAAATACAAGAGCTGTATTTTTTATAACACCAGATTCCTTCATTTCTCTATAAAGATCATTCCCCTCCCTTGATCTTTCTCCTACCCCAGTAAATACAGAATATCCACCTTGCTCTTTTGAAATATTATTTATAAGTTCTTGTATTAATACAGTTTTACCAACTCCTGCACCACCAAATAAACCTACTTTTCCGCCTCTTTGGTAAGGTGCTATTAAATCTATAACTTTTATTCCTGTTTCAAACATCTCTGGTGAAAGTGATTGTTCTTCAAATCCTGGAGCTTTTCTATGAATAGGAGCATACTTGTTTACTAAAAGTTCTTCTCCTTTATCTATGGTATCTCCTAACACATTAAATAATCTACCAAGAGTTATATCACCAACAGGTACTACTATTGCACTTCCTGTATCATAAGCTTCAAGCCCCCTTCTAACCCCCTCTGTCGCCTCCATTGAAATACTTCTAACAACATCATCTCCTATATGCTGTTCAACTTCACAAACAAGAATTTTGCCATCATCAAGTTTTATTTTTATAGCGTTAAATATATTAGGTAAACAATTTTTATTAAATTTTATATCTACTACTGGTCCTATAACCTGTACTACTTTACCTACATTATTTATAATACCTTTAAGCATTAATACTCCCCCTTTTAATCTTGAGCCTTTGCCCCACTAATTATCTCTGATATTTCCTGTGTTATTGCACTTTGTCTTATCCTATTATATTTAGCATTAAGATTTTTAAGTATTTCATCCGCATTACTTGTTGCTGCATTCATAGTCTGCATTCTTATACTTTGTTCACTTGTTTTAGAATCAAACGTGCAATTGATAAGTTTACCTTCAAAATACCTATATATAAAATCTCTAAGTAAAATATTTATATCAGTTCCTAAGCTAAACATTTTATCATAATCTCCTGTTTCACCATCTGAAAATTCATTATCTAAAGGCAATATCTTTTCTTCTAATACAATTTGCTTTATTGCTGATTTATAGCTCATATAAATAAAACTAACTTCTCCTACCTCTTGACTTAAAAACAACTCCATTGCATCGACAACTATCTCTTTAACACTCGCTTTTCCCTCGCTACTATCTAAATCACTATATCCCTTATATAAATTCAATCCGTATTTTTTTATATAAGAAAAACCTCTATTTCCTATAACTATTATCTTTATATTTTCTTTTTCTTTTTCATATTTATTATTCAAATAATCAAGGCACGCTCCATTAAATGATCCACATAGTCCTGAATCTGATGCAAAAACTATAAAAAGTTTAATCTTTGAATCATTTTTATTTATAAAAATATTTCTCTCATTTCTTGAAATATAAAATATATGTTTTTTAATATCTGATAGTTTATTAAAGTACATATTATTATCATTAAGCTTTTCTCTTGCATGCCTTAATTTAGATATTGATATGAGTCCCATAGCTCTAGTTATTTTTTGAGTATTTTTAACACTATTTATTCTTCTTTTTATCTCTAACAAACCTGATGTTGACATAATCCCCTCCTACTGTTCTAGGAACATTGACTTATACGTTAATATAGCTTCTTCAAGCTCTTGTTTTATTTCATCTGTTATTTTTTTTTCTTTTTTTAAAGAGTCTAAAAGAAGTGCTTCACTTGTTTTTATATATTCAAAAAATCCTACTTCAAATTCTCTTATTTTCTTAACATCTATATCAGATAAAAAGTCATTAACTGCTGCATACAGAATTATTATTTGATAATTTACATCTAAAGGCTCATATTGATTTTGCTTTAATATCTCTATAAGTCTTTTCCCCTTTTCAAGCCTTCTTTTTGTATCTTTATCAAGATCTGATCCAAATTGTGCAAATGACGCAAGCTCTCTATATTGCGCAAGTTCTAGTCTTAAAGTTCCACTTACTTGTTTCATTGCTTTTATTTGTGCGTTACCACCAACTCTTGACACTGATATACCAGCATTTATAGCCGGTCTTTGCCCTGAATAAAATAAATCTGAATCTAAAAATATTTGTCCATCTGTTATTGAAATTATATTAGTAGGAATATATGCACTTACATCTCCTGCAAGAGTTTCAACTATAGGTAATGCTGTAAGTGAACCATTTCCTAGTTCCTCTGATAACTTTGCCGCTCTCTCTAAAAGTCTTGAATGTATATAAAATACATCTCCTGGATAAGCCTCTCTTCCTGGTGGTCTTTTAAGAAGAAGTGACATAGTTCTATATGCTACTGCATGTTTTGATAAATCATCATAAATTATAAGAACATCTTTTCCTTTATTCATAAAATATTCACCCATAGAACACCCTGCATATGGTGCTATATATTGAAGCGGTGCAGGTTCTGAGGCTGAGGCTGATACAACTATTGTATAATCCATAGCACCCTCTTTACTTAAAGTATTTACAAGACTTGCTACAGTTGATTGCTTTTGCCCTATTGCAACATAAATACATACAACATCTTTTTTCTTTTGATTTAAAATAGTGTCCATTATTATTGCTGTTTTTCCTGTTTGTCTATCACCTATAATAAGCTCTCTTTGTCCTTTTCCTATCGGTATCATAGAATCTATTGCTTTTATACCAGTTTGAAGAGGCTCATTTACAGAACTTCTATCAATTATTGAAGGTGCTTTTACCTCTATTGGCCTACGCTCACTCTCTTTTATATTTCCTTTTCCATCTATTGGATTTCCTAAAGCATCAACAACTCTTCCAATTAAATTTTCGCCTACTGGAACTTCAACAATCTTTCCTGTTCTAATTACTGCATCTCCTTCTTTTATTCCATTCTCCGGACCAAGCAGCACACAACCAACATTATCTTGTTCTAAATTTAAAGCCATTCCATAGACTCCATGTCCAAACTCTAAAAGTTCACCCTCTACACATTCTTCTAGTCCATAAACCCTAGATACCCCATCACCTATTTGTATTATTGTTCCTGAATCAACAGTTCTTAAATATCTTTCATATTTTTGAACTTCATCTTTTATTATTGATGTTATCTCTTCTGGTTTAATATACATAACCATCACCCCTATTTATTATCTAAAATAATATTTCTCATATCCTCATACTTTGCTTTAAGAGTCCCATCTATAATTTGATTATTTATACTTATATAAACTCCACCAATTATACTTTTATCTATAACAGTTTCTAAAATAACAGTTTTATCATATTTTTTTTCAAGCTTTTCTACTAATACATCATATTGATATGTTTCAAGGGGAATTGCACTTGTTACTATTCCTTTTATAGTATTTAAAGACTCTAAATATATCTCCTCTAGTTGATTAAGCTTCTCTCTAAGATATAAAATCCTTCCCTTTTCTATAACTATATATAAAAAAGTCAAAAGTTCATCATCTATATGACCTTTAAAAAGCTTTGTAAACACATCCTTTTTTCTAGCAATGCCAACCTCTGGATGCTTAATAAGTTTTAATAAGCTTTTATTATTTTCAACTACTTCACAAATTTGATGTAAATCTCTTAAAAACTCTTCTACCTTATCTTTTTTCTCTGCTATTTCATACAAAGCCATAGCATATCTTTTATCTAAAAACTCATACATAGCTACACCTCTATATTATTTATAAATTTATCAATAATTTCCTTATGTTTATCTTTATCAAGAGTTTCTTCTAAAACTTTTTCTGATAAAATCATAGCAATTTCAACTACTTCCTCTTTTATATCCTCTCGAGCCTTTTGTTTTTCCATTTCAAGTTCTAATTTTGTTCTTTCTTGTATACTTTTCGCTACTATTTTAGCATCATGTATTATTTCATCATGTATTAGATCTGCTTGATTTTTTCTTTTTTCAGTTATCCTTTTTCCCTCTATTCTAGCTTCTTTTAACATTTTTTCTTTTTCTAGTACTAAAAGCTTCGATTTTTCTTCATTTTCTTTTGCATCATTTATTTTTTTTAAAACAAGAGCTTCTCTTTCTTCTATATAGGTTTTAACTTTATTCCAAAAGAAATGCTTTAGTACCAAAAGCAAAATAACAAAATTAATAATTGTTGCTAATACTTTAGTTAAATTTATCTCCATATCTTTAGTCCCCTTTTAAGATAATTTTTATTTTACAAATAATAAAATTATAGCTACAACAAGACCATATATAGCTGTAGCCTCTGCAAGCCCTGCACCTAATATAAATAAACTTTGTATTTTTCCACTCATTTCTGGTCTTTCTGCCATACTTTCAACAGCTCCTTTAGCAGCTATACCAATTCCTATCCCCGCCCCTATGCTAGTAACAGCTGCAAATCCAGCTGCAAGTACTGTAAAATCCATATTTTCTACCTCCTAAATGTATTAGATTATTTTACAAAAAGTATAATCATTGAAATTATAAAACCATATATAGCTGTAGCCCCACAAAGACCTGCTGCCATTATAAAAATAGCTTGTATTTTACTTGCTGCTTTTGGTTGTTTAACTGTAGCTTTTATGGCAGCAGATGTTGCTATGCCTGTTCCTATTCCTCCACCAATCCCAGCCATAACAGCAATCCCTGCTGCAAGTATTCCTATATCACCCATAATTAATCCTCCTTTTTTTACTACTATCCTATTCTTCTGCCTGCAACTTAATTGTTATTATCGTTAACATTACAAATATAATTGTCTGAATTACACCATCAAATAAATCAAAAAATGCATGTGGAACTATTGGTATTACAAGCTGTCCTACCCACGCTATATTTGAAAGGCCCATGTAAACAAGCTCCATAACAATAGTTGCTGCAAGCACATTACCAAATAATCTAAGAGCAAGAGACAGCGGAAAAACTATTTTTTCCATTATTGTTATAGGTAACATTGCAACAAATGGCCTACCATAACTTTTAAAATATGACACTATTCCATTACGCTTTATAGCATTTGCATGAACTAATATAAATGTTATAGCAGTAAATCCCACTACAACACTTAAATTTCTTGTTGGCGATGCAAATCCAAATATCCCTAAAATATTTAAAAAACCAAGATAAATAGCTAGTGTTCCAACAAATGGAATATATGAACTATATGACTTGTCCATATTTTCATCAACTAAATTCGATATAGTTTCATAAATCATCTCTACAACAATTTGTACTTTTCTAGGTTTTTCAACACTAAAATTTCTAGTACATAGCGTTGTAACTATTATTATAATAAGCATTATTACCCATTGAATAACTATATCTGCACTTATCACAAAACTTGCTATTTTAATTTGAAATAACTCTCCAAAAACATCCATATTTATCACTCCTTTCAAATTTTTTTTTAACTAATTACATACTATTCCTAGTGAAATTAATTGTCAATATTTGGAATAAAAAACTTTTCCCCTAAATTCCCCTAGTTTTTCATGTAATCATTTGTATATTTTCACTTTTAATTTAAATTTTAATAATTTTTCTAAAAAACACATCAATAAAGAAATACATCATATACTTTTTGAAGATGAGTCAATTATTAGAGATTATCAAACTATACGAAAGCTTTAATTGAAATATTCTTACTTTAGACACAATACAAAAAAACTCCATAATAAAATACTAATAAAGAAAAAAATAATTTTAAAATTAAGCAAAAAAAAAGAGACCATATCAGTATTGATTTAAAATCAATTTGATACAGTCTCTTTTATTATGTTACATTTGATCTAAGATTAACCCTTCGATCTCTTTGTACAATGCTTCATCTTCAGCAAGTACTGCTTTAACATTTTCCTTACCTTGACCAAGTCTAGTATCTCCATATGAGAACCATGACCCACTCTTCTTGATTACTTCATATTTAACTCCAAGGTCAACTATTTCTCCAAGTCTATCTATACCTACACCGAACATAATTTCAAATTCAGCTTGTTTAAATGGAGGTGCAACCTTATTTTTAACTACTTTAACTCTAACTCTGTTACCAATCATTTGGTCACCTTTTTTAAGAGTTTCAATTCTTCTAATATCTAATCTTACAGATGCATAGAACTTAAGTGCTCTACCACCAGGTGTTGTCTCAGGATTTCCAAACATAACTCCAACTTTTTCTCTAAGTTGGTTAATGAATATTGCTACACATTCAGTTTTCTTAATTGTACCTGTAAGTTTTCTTAAAGCTTGTGACATAAGTCTAGCTTGAAGTCCTACATGTGACTGTCCCATTTCTCCTTCAATTTCAGCTCTTGGTGTAAGTGCTGCAACTGAGTCAACTACGATAACTCCAACTGCTCCACTTGAGATTAAAGCCTCTGTAATTTCAAGTGCTTGTTCTCCACTATCAGGCTGTGCAACTATAAGATTATCTATATTAACTCCAAGATTTCTAGCATAAACTGGATCTAACGCATGCTCAACATCTATAAATGCACATTGCTCTCCAAGTTTTTGACCTTCTGCAATTGCGTGAAGTGCTATTGTTGTTTTACCCGAACTCTCTGGTCCATATACTTCAACAATCCTTCCTTTTGGAAATCCACCTACTCCAAGTGCATCATCCAATTGAAGTGACCCTGTACTGATTGTTTCCATATCTGTTCCTGCATCACCTAAGTTAAATACAGCACCCTTACCAAATTGCTTCTCTATTTGACTAAGCGTATTTTGCAGGGCTTTTAATTTACCTTCTTCTAATTCCATTCTTAAATCTCCTTCCACTTAACTAACTTCTATTATCTTTTATCTTGCGAAAAATAATGCTACTATATCTAACCTTTATAAAAAACTTATTAGAATTTTCATTTCTATCGCTATTTGTAGATTTATTATAACATAATATCTGAAATTAAAGTAGAAAAAAAGAACATACATTCTATTTTTTATTTTTAAATAAATTTAACTAACTAAAAATTCTTTTTATATCATTTAATAACATCTTTTTTGATTTTTTACTAAATAAATATCCTATTTTAACTCCAAAATGCTCTAAAATACTCTCAGTTAAACTCTCTATATTTAAATTCTTATAAGTTTTTTTAGTTTCCTCTGAAACTAGATTTTCTGAATAAGTACTTAAATTATAAATAGTTGACTCTATTGAATCTTTTTCTGATACTGTAACAACATTTATAACTTTATTATTTTTTATAGTTTGTATTCTAATATGCTTTTCATCATATTTATCGATTATTATTTTAACATCTGTACTTTTATCATTATTAAAATAACTTACTGAATACTCTACACCTACATGTTCCTCATCATAATCATCTGCTTTAATTAAATAAGTAAGATTAAAATCCTTATATTTATTATTAACATCAAATTCTAATAATAAACCCTCTAAATTATTATTTATCTTATAGTTTTTAAACTCTGTATACTCCCTTGAAACCTTATTGATAATTTCTGAATATAATTTTAGGTCCTGAGCCCCGTCTACTAAAATAAATTTAACTTGTAACATATTCCCCTCTCCTTACTACTATATAAAAATATTGTATCACTATAAAAAGTTAAAATTGTTGACTTATATTTAAGAAGATATATCTATTTAATTAACTTTTTTTTCCATTATAATTTTATTTAGGTTTTTTTCTTCTTTTTTGCTTATATATAATATTTTAAAGAAAAAGGACCTATATCAAAATAGCTTGTCCTTTACAAGTTAAAGACAACTATAATAATCGTCAAAATAGACCTGTGGAAATATTAAAACTCCACAGGTCTATTTTAGTTTAGGATTTATCAACTATAACTTAGAATATTTAGTTTTGATAACATCCCACTTCTTTAAGATGTCATTCCAATATACATACCTGCAAAATAAGGTATTAACCAGATGATCCAAACTACTACACTAAACTTATGAAACACAGCTTTAGCTTTATCGCTACCTCTACTAATAATATAAGTAGCCCATACAGCATGTATTAACATTAAAATTATTGCAAGCGTTCCTGTTGATTGATGTATTAAAAGCTGGACAGGTGTAATTCCTTTATCTGTTCCAGCTGCTGCAATTCTGCTCATTGTAAAAGTTCCAAGAGTATCACATACAAGTCCAATCCAGAATATAACTACATGTTTCTTTTTAAGAACCTTAGCTCTATTTTCTCCCCAGACACCTATTGTATAAAATACAAGTGCTGCTGTAATAAATATAATTGCTGGTATTAATAATTTTGGCATATAACTCCACTCTCCTATCAATTTATCTTTATTCAAATTTATATTATTTTTTTATAATCTCTATAATCTCCTCAAGTTTGCTTCCTACAATTTCTAAGGTTTCTTTAGGAACATTTTCAAATATATCCTCAAAAACTCCATTCATATCATCTTTAATTTCATGTGATAATACTTTTCCCTTCTCAGAAAACTGTATGTAACTAATTCTTCTATCATTTTCATCTTTTACTCTCTCAAAAATATCCATAGCCTCTAGCCTATCCACAATTCCTGAACAAGTTGACTTTTTAATAGTCATTTTCTCACTAAGCTCTGTTAATGTTATCTTTTTTGAATGTGCTATAAACTTTATAGCAGTAATTTGAGATTGTGTAAGACCTTTGTGCTTAAGTCTTTCCGAAACCTCTGTGTTAATAATTGTGTTAAATTCCTTTATATAAAGGCAAATTTTAAATTCATCCATGTTCATCTAAAAATCGCAAGAATACTTCTACCTCAACTTAGTTGATGTGGGAGGAAGTGTTCGTAGCTTTAGCTAAACGATAACTCCTCTAATCCTTGCTCAATCCTCCTTTGTGTTAATAAACCTTTTCTTCTACTTATTAGTTTTAGCTTTTTCAAACTCCCACTTCAACGAAGTAAGTGGAGGTTATTTACATTTATTACGTCTCCCTTCTATACTTAGTTAGCTAGCTAACTAAGTATAGAATATACTAATATGAAAAAAAAATCAAACAAAAAAGTTATGAAACATAAATTTATATTCCATAACTTTTTATCTATTTTTATACTAAACAAGCAACTTGTCCATTGTTAGCTCCATTAAAATCTATCTCTTGTCCAGTGGATATAACAACAACCTTACCTTCTCTTCCATATTTTTTTAATGAATATGCTGGGATAACCACTCCATCTTTAGTTACAAATCCATAATAAAAACCTTTATTCCCCTCACTCATCATTTTATTATTAAAAATAGAAAAACCATATGCTGGAACTCCATTTACCAATACACTAGGAGAAATATTAGTATTATCAGGAGTAGAAATATTAGATGTACCTAATGCAATCATAATATTTTCTGTCCCGTATTTTTTCAAAAATTTTTTTGACTGCAAACTACTCATAGTAAAAGAATATAATTTATTTTGCTCTGCCTCACTAGGTATAACACATTGAACACTTTCTTCATACGAATCAATTTGATTTCCACAATTATACCAGTCTAAAACATAATTTCTTAACTTTCCTATACTTTCTAAACTTTCAACTTTTATTCCATTCTTTAAAACTGCTTTTCCTACGCCTAGATATATTCTAACGCCTTCACTAGTTAACTTTATATTATTTGTTAAATCTATAATATTGTTATTTGAAGTATTGGCTATTGTTCCTTGATTTTGATTTGAAAATAATATACTATTTTCACTCTTTTCATTTGCTAAATTATATCTAAATAAACCTACTGCTATTATTATTATTACTATTATTGAAATAATTCCTATCTTTTTTTTCATTTAATAATCACCTAATTTTCTGTTTTAAATTATGAATTAATTATAAACAATATTAATAGTTAATTCAAATTTTAATCTTGTTTATGTATTCCTACTTTTAGCGAATGTTACTCTTTTTTTAAGTAATGACTTTATAATTATTACTTTAATAATTTAATCTAATAAACACAATTAAAATTTCTAAAATAATCCATTATAAATACAAATATTAGAAAAATTTTTAATTATAAATTTTATAAAATTTATCTATCTATATTCTAATATAATTTATATAATTTTTTATATAAATTATGCTTGTAATTCTCATAAAATCATTTAAAATAAATTTCATTTAACTAATAAATTTCTTAGATATATTAATTATAATAATAGACATATCTAAGAAATATTTGTAATCTAGAAAATTTTTATATGCCTTTATTTAAGCCAAATAATTTACTTTTTATACATTTATTGAACTGATTGTAGAAATGATTTAGATTACGTATCTGAATACGTTTTTGTTAACACAATTAATTAAGTTTGTAATACTGTAAACATCTACGTAAACGTTTGTGTTTCTGATTACGATTCTGTTTCCGTTTGTAATTTAAATATCATTTTCGATTACGCAAATACATAAGTATTCGCTTATATAATCTAAATTAATTTGAGTGCATATATTTTTCACACCCATATTAGATTTCAGCATATATCTTTTTGCATTTAACTAATATTAGTTTTATAACTAAAAATACAAAACTTAAATAAATACTAACAACGTTTTTGCAAAAAGGTGCAATTTAAATTGCGCTTTTTTCTTAATTTTTATTACCAAATTATCATTTTTTGAAAAAATAGTCTTTTTCTTCTAAATTTTAACCTTATTTTAGTTTTTTTGTCCAAAAAAATATTGAATTTAGCATTTCAATTGTTACTATTTACCAATATATTCGTATTTAAGTATTTTTACACAAATCCACTAATTACTATTATCCAAATTTTATTTTAATAATAGTGTAGTAATCTAAAATAGAGATAGATAGCTTAGTGCTATCTATCTCTATTAGTAATATTATAATTTTCCCAATCACTTCGTAAAATACTCATTAGTATCTTATCAATAAATTTCCCATCTCTATAAAATGCTTCTCTCATAACACCTTCCTTTATAAAATTAGATTTTTCATATACTTTACAAGCTCCATAGTTCTCAGCTGATACTGTTAGCATTAATCTATTAAGATTCAATATCCTAAATCCGTTATCTATAATTTTCTTTGTTACAATAGTTCCTATTCCTTTTTTATGATAATCTCTATTGCCTATAAAAATGAAGTATTCCCCTGAAAGATTTACTCTACTAAAATTACATATCCCTACATAACCAATAAATTCATCATTTTCTAAGTTTACAATAGCTTTTTTATAGGAGTTATCAACTAATAGCTTATTAAACCATTCACTAATTTTATTCTTGCTATTTAACTCCTGAAATATTGATGATGAAAACTTTACTAAATCTTTATCTTTTAGCCATTCAAAAAAATATACTTCATCCCTTGGCTTTAAATCCCTTAATTTAATTTGCATTTTCTCTCCACCTTTTTTATAAAAGTAATTCACTATTTTATTTTATCATGCAAAACTAATAGTTTATATATGTTTACATTTTTGTTTGTATTATAAGTGCTATTATTTATTTGTGTTATTATCACTACCATTTACTTGTGCTATCCTGATATTATTTACTTATACTATTTTAACTTTATACTATATAAGAATATCCCACTAAAAATCTAGTTCAACTTAGAAGAGAGTAATTCTATCAATCCTCTTAATACTGAAATAGCTACTTGTTGCTAGACAATATCTCTAAAAATTAAAACTAGCCTAATTAACTTAACGCATTCAGAAATTAGAACTATTATTACAAAAAGTAGAATAATAAGGTAATGCCTTGAGATGGTCTCCTTGATACTCCAAATTGCATAATTATATATGTGTTTTTCACAAAAGACATGCAATTATACAAAATTAGGTAGAAAATTAATTCACACTAATTTCCCAAATGATGCATTACTTATAATGAGATATTTAGCAAAAGGAAATGAATATATGTCTGCAGAACTTTTTGGTAATAGCATATCACTTATTTTAGGCCAGCAAAGTATTTGTTATGCTACACAAAATGAATTAAAAATATGAAACATGGAATATCATCATAAGAGACCTAAATATTTAGGTGCAACAGATAGATATAAGAACTTAGTATGATTATGTTAGTTGATAGACTCCACAGAGCACGATACAATAATTGAAACTAAATTAGAAAGATTTAAAACGTCTTAATCCTCTACGAAAGTTAGTAGAAAATTCAACTATTTAATAAAGTAAAATACGAAATGTTAGAATGTCATATAAGTTGGAAACTCTCATATATGGTGTCAAGTCGAGGAAAAGTCATAGATAACATCAAACACTTATCTACGACCATAAAGCGTTAGGGATGCATTAGTAGCATAACTAATTTTAGACTAGGTTAATAATTGTAAGTCTAGTTCATTACACCCACAAACATAAAATAACTGATTTTCATAACTTTCCTATAAAGAGTGGCAGATTCACTAATTATATTTTAAATCAACTAGCAAACATAATTCCTTATAAAGTTTCCTTATTGATCATACATATTTTGTATTAACTCATATTTTTATGAATTTTTATTTTTTTATTTTTATTTATTTTTTAATTGATTTTCGTTTTTAATATTATCCTTTATTACAGCTTTAAGTTTTTTAATTTTACCTTAAAGCCTTTGTTTTCCACATTATTCTATTTAGAACTACATGATTAAATCTTGTTCGAATTTTATTTTTTCATCATCATATTTGTAAACATTTTTGTACGTAAATATAGCAACAATTTTAGAATTGTTTACGTTTGTTTATAAAGAGTTATTAATGGAAACATATTTACATATAACTATGTGTGTCTTTTTGTATTATATATAAATACACTTATGTCAGTACTTTATAGTACATTTATGTTTTTTATTCTGTAAATTAAAAAGTAATATAATCTATAAATATATTTTTTTGTAAAATATTGTGTTTAATGTAAAAACACAATAGCAGCTTTGTATTAAAATATCAATAATAAAATTTACATACAAGTATACTTTTATGTAAACATTTTTGTTTTATTTTCTGTTTATAAAATAGTGTTATATTAATTTTTATTGTTTTTAATTTTGTAAACATTTTTATTTGTATTTTAGTTTTCTTTTATATTGTAATCTTAATCCACATTTTTATTTTCTTATTTATATTCATTTAAATTTTTGTATTTCTTTTTTTGTAAACATTATTGTACACTTTTTATATCAATTTAATTAAAAGTAAATTGTAAATATTAATTTACAATTTAAAGTATATTTATCAATACTATTTATATTTTTATATTGTACTATTTTTCAAGTATAATATGCTTATATACCAGTTAAATTGAGCTTCTAAACAAAATTTATTGTATATTTGTTTTTAAATTATATTTCTATTTTGTTTCTTTTTGTGTTTTCTAAAATGTTTACATTTTTGTTTTTATTTTAGCGTGTGATTATTCTAATATTTTTTAGTAAATCTATAAACTTGTATAAAATATTTTTTTTATCATTACATATATAAACTCATTTGTATCTATATATGTAAACATTTTTGTTTGTATTTTAACTTGTTATTTACGTCACTATCATTTTTTCACTTTTAATATTCTATAAATTTTTTCATAAATAGTTATAGAAATTTCTATGTATTTTTATATCATCATTATTGTAAACATAAAAGCAAACATTTTAGTATTTTTTTGTTTGTAAAAAAGTTTACAAAATAGAAGCTACTTTATATAAACTTTTTTAATTACATTTTTATTTTTCTTTTTAGTTGTACAATAAATTAAAAGAAATCATTGTTACTATAATGATTTCTTTTCTGAAAATTTTTAAATTACTAGAGTAGTATAACTTGTAAATTTATTATTTGTAAAAAGGTACAATCTATAAGCTAGTAAATAAGCCAAAAAAGAGTGATTGCTAAAAAATAACAATCACTCTTCATATTTTTCACTATTTAATTTTACTTACTATTTAACATTTTAATACCATATAAAATTCCAAGAGTAAGTGCTCCAACTATTAATATCTGAATTATCAGACCAAGTGTTATACTTAAAACTCCTAATATTAATTTTAATGCAAAATATCCAACTACAATAGCACCTACAATCTTCAATAGCTTCATAACATCTAAATTATCCATTTTTGTCCCCCTAATTAAATTTGTATTCTAACTTTTTATCTAAATAACACTGTCTATCATTTAAATGGACTATAAACCCTCAAATTCAGTCTTTGCTTATCTATTAGCATCTATATATTCTCGTTTATAATCTGAATAATCCTTAAGTCCTCTATAAAGTTTTATCTTTTTAACAAATGACTCTATAAATATATCAGATTTTTCTCTTTCAATAGAAAATTTTTCCCATTTTTCTATAACTTTTAATAATTTTGATTTTTCTTCATCCGTAGTAGCCATATTGTAAAGTTGCCTTTGTGACTTGATTCTTTTCTTTTGAATCTTTTCTATATCGTCCATAATACTTTCTTTTGTTGCAACAAATGCAAACTCATCTTCTTCCTCAAATAGCTTAAGTTCTTGCTCTATATATTTTCTATACCCTTCAACTATAAGTTTCTCATCAATAAGTTTTTTACCTTCAACATCACGTTTTATTCTGTCAACAAACTCTGTAATATTGGGGTGTGTCTTATTTACTTTTACCATTTCGTCTGTAATTGCAAATACAAATAATCCTGCTGGATCTTTTACCTTACCTTTGCTTATACCATCTTTTATCCATAGAATATACTCAGCAATTTTCCATTTTGTATGTCTTTGTAATATTTCAGTAGTCTTTTTAGCATTGATTCCAAGATCAGATAGTTCTTTTTTAATATCCTCTGGGAATTTAAGCTCATAATCGCTCTCTAAGTCGTTTTTCTTCTCTAACTTGATATCTTTAGGCTTTTCAGTTAAAGAATCTATAAGCTGCTTTCTCGTGCCTTTAAAGATAATATAGACACAGTTCTCCTTAACCCCATTAATAAGTATGTCATCTCCAAAGAAGAAATCTTTTAAAATTCCACTTTCTATTAAGTTTTCAAGTGGCTTTTTTAGTCTTCTTTTAAATTCTGAACTATAATTATAATCTACTGGTAATTTATGCTTCAAAACTTCAAAACTTCTCTTTATGTATGTTTTGTTATATTTATTACCCTCAATGTAGCTATATAGCCTTCTTGTAAGTCCTGACTTCAGCTGAAAATACACATTATTACTTAAGAATTTAATAAAACTATATCTCATATTTTCTATTACAAGATCACCAAATGTAACTGTACATCTTTCTTCTTTAGTTCTGTTTTTTCCTTTTCCAACTATATCGTAATTATCAATAAGCGATATACTCTTTTCTCTTGAACTCTCATATCTCTCCATTTTCTTGTTGTAGAAGATACCATTAGCGAGACTATAATACTTCACAGAATTAAGTTCTCTTATCGCATCTTTAATTTTTTGGTAGTTTCCACCACCTACTGATAACCCCATAAACTCACAGAGCTCATATAAAGTGAAATCTACTTTGTTAGAAGGTAAATCATAGGTTTTCTCATCATCGTTGTACATAAGCGGACTGTGATGCTTTATATAGACACCTATAAGTGCATAGAAAACATCCATCGCAAAGGCATTAGGAAGCCTAAACATTGACATAGCTAATATTTCTCTTTCTAGACCTTTACTATCTGTCCATGATAAAAACTCAACCTGAGAGCTTTTAGACTCATCTGGCACCCTGCTAAGGACATATCTCATCTCTTTACTAATTTTTTCATCTTTTTCGAGTTTTGCAATAGTTTGAACTGTTCTTTTATTTTTAAAACGAAAGAGAGGAGCTTCTATAACGTTGATATCCATTATAAAACTCTTTTCTCTAATGGTTCTATCTTTGTCTTTAGATCTCGGGTCTGGAATTTCAATAATCTTATTATTACTCATAACATTTCCCTTCATTTTCTCTCTAATTAATTTACATATTTTATTATATAATATGTTGTATTGTTTTACAAATATAAATTGCACTAGTTTGCAAAACTTGTTTTAAATAATAATATATGAATTGCATTAGTTTACAAGTATTTAAATATATAAATTGCACTGTTTTACAAAAATAGAATTGCATTAGTTTGCAAAATATATTGCACTAGTTTACAAAATCACTATTGTACTATTTTACAATATATACTGCAGTACTTTACAAAATATATTGCACTAGTTTACAAAAAAAAACTCTGTAAGCTACTTTTTATGCGTATTTCAAAAAGTTTACTATATTATACAACAACATACTACCATATGTTCTTTATACTAACCTATACTGATATAAGATATAAGATAAATATAATTAAAAATCTTCACTCTATATATTAATAACTAAACTCTAATTCAAATATTAATATAGAACTCTAATCTATATATAGTTCTATTACTTAATATTTAAAAACAAAAAATAGATATGACTTACTTATAAATCATATCTATCTATTTTCTAATATTTAAATTATAAAATTTTAAGTTGCAGAGATAGGACCATTACCTGTTGCACCTGCATTATATAAAACTCCATCATTTCCTACTAAGTACCAACCAACAGATTTAGGATTACCATCAAAAGTTTCATATACATGAACTAAGTTACCACTATATTGTCCAATTGTTTGATTTGGGAATGCATCAACAGCCCAATTAGTAGCGTTAATATTATAACTTTGACTATTAAGATAATTTACAACTGTGTTAATAGCTGATTCTTTAGCGTTTAAGTTATTAGAATTATTTGATGGTGTAGTATCATTTTGGAATGAACCAGGAACTACTTGAAGACTTTGATTAGAAGAGTTAGGGTTTGTTACTACCTGCAAACTCACATCTATTCTCTTAGTTATGTATTTACCATCTTGCTCCATAAATCCAAGTAAAATAACATTAAGTTGATCATTAGAGATCTCTTTATTTAAAACTGATTTAAAAGTATATGCCACATTTGACATACTTCCATTTGCTACACTTAATATTTCTGAATTAGATATGGTATTTAAATTAATACTGCTAGTATTTGTTGTACTAGTTTTTTCTTGAGTTACTTTACTCTTAGTTGTAGGTGTATTAGGTTTTTGTAAAACTTTATTAAGTTTAAATAACCCAAACCCAAAGCCACCAATAATAATAAGTGCAATAACTATAATAGCTATTTTCTTCATACTCTCTATTCCTCCTTAGTTTAGCAATGCTAACATAGATTATATTTTAGCATTGTGAATAAAGTTTGTAAATTATTAAGGAGGTTTAAACAAAGTTACAAAAAAAAGTCTGATTTTTTCAAACAAATTATTAAATACTATAATAATAAAATTAAATGAAAAATTTATCCAAGATAACTATTGAATTAATAACTAAATGAGATTATTGATGATAAATAACTACTTTTAACCATGAATATATTATTAATAAATAAATATAATTTCCTAATCTTGATATATTAGTTATAGCTATTTATAATTATTAAAGTATTAAACAAAAGATAAATAGGGGATGATTAAAAAATGAAGAAAGCTATAAATTTTGATGCTATATTACATACAGTGGTTACATGGGCAACTACAAATGGAATAAAACTTCTTATAGGGTTAATAATTTTAGTTATAGGATGGAAGGTCATTAATAAAATCATTAAACATTCAATGAAGTTATTAAGAGCTAAGGGCTTTGATGAAACAGTAGCTAGATTTGCAGAAACTGCACTTAATGCTGTTTTAAAAATTATATTAATTATTACTTTACTAGGATATGTAGGAGTGAATCTTGCAGGTCTTGCAGCGCTACTTGCTTCAGCAGGTTTAGCAGTGGGACTAGCTCTTCAAGGAAGTTTATCAAACCTTGCAGGAGGAGTTATTATACTAGTTTTAAGACCATTTAAAGTTGGAGATTACATAGAAGCTTCAAGCCAAGGTGGTACAGTACTTAAAATTCAAATATTCTATACTCACCTTTTAACTGGTGATAACAAAGAAGTTATGATACCTAATGGTAAACTTGCTAATGAGAATATCATAAACTACTCTTCACAAGATAAAAGAAGAGTTGATCTTGTTTTTGGTATAGGATATGATGATGACTTATTAAAAGCTAAAAATATACTAGGGGAACTTGTTACAAAACATAAACTTATAATAAAACACCCAGAACCATTTATAGCAGTTAGTGAGCAAGCAGCAAGTTCAATCAATTTTGTTGTAAGAGCTTGGTGTGAAAGCAGTGATTACTGGACAGTTCATTTTGACTTGTTAGAACAAGTTAAATTAAGATTTGATGAGGAAGGAATTAGTATTCCATTTAATCAATTAGATGTTAACTTAAAAAAAGCTGAATAGTTTATTATAGCAGTCTTAGGACTGCTTTTTTTATATACTTTTATATATGTAAAAATACAATTTTAAAAGTATGTTTAATCGAAAACGTTTATAGCAATAGAAAGAGAAACAAAAATGTAAACATTAATGTATACATAAAGAATTACTTTCTAGTTTAAAAAAATATTTATAAATTTATTTAAAAAAGTTGTAACACAAATAGTAGTAGTTACATAGGATGTATTAGATAATTTAAATCATGCTTTTTTTCATACACACATTCCTTTCTATATAATTAGTTTGTGCTTTCTATATATTATTATAGAAGGCACATTTTTTTATCAAGGAGTTTAGATTATAGACTTAGATTAAATGGCAACCTCGTCTAGGTATTTAGATGGAGTTTATCAAAGGTTAGTAAAGTTTAAAACTAAAAAAATTCAAATTTAGACGATATTAATATATTTATTACTAGTAAATTTTTTGAAAAATTAGTTAGTAATATAAAAGTAAGATATTTATTTATAATAGATAGGTTATATTTTTTTTAGGGTTTACATAAGATTTATAGATATTATTTTTTTATAGGAGGGATTTATGCTATCTAAAGTTGAAGCATCAAATTTAGAAAACAAATATTTTGATTTTTTTTCTAAAATACAAAAAGAAGTATTTATAAAAATCCCTCCCTATATAAAATCAATAAAAGAAATTATATCAGCTATGGTTTTAGCAAAGGTAATAGAAGTAGATATATTAGAAAATAAATTACTTGTGACTATGGAATTAAAGGTTAAGCTTGTTTGCTTAGCAGAAAGTGAAAATTTACATATGATTGATGAGAAGTTTCTTTTTTACAGAGAAGTAAAAGTTGATGAAAAAATAGAGGGCATTAGTATAGTAAATATTTTTAGAAGTAAAAGGATAGAAGTTAATATAAATACAATTGAGAATGAAGTAGAACTTTTAAGCACAGATAAAATTTATATAGATTCACAACTTGTTTTATCTGTTAATTACAAGAGAGGTTTTTCTGTTGCTTTATTAATGAGAACTTCTGAGATTGAAAAGAATATATATATATGCTTTGAAGATGGAAGAGATATAAGACAGATTACTTTTGAGGCAAATCAAGAATACACAAATATAAAATGGGTCAGAGGAAAAAATATTATTAGTTACATAAAGAAGGAACTCGATAATGATGTTTTGTGTTTTTATGATATTGCTGAAAATTCAGAATGTGAAATTTTAAGTCTTAGAAGTAAAATATATTCATATACTTTTATTGAAAGTGGAGAAATTATAGTTGATTGTGAATATGAAGATGAGAGAAATATTTATATTTATGATTTTAGGGTAGAGAGTATTTGTAAAATGATTAGGAATATAAAGAATATAGAGATAATAAATCCAATTTATAGAGATGATATTGATAGAATTTTTTTTGTAAAAAAAAATATGAGCGAGATTAGGCTTTGTAGTGTTAAATCTAATATAACTGATTTTGATGAAATGATTATACTCTCAGGAGTAGAGTTTTTTACAAAAGAAGGTTTTGATTTTGTAATTAGCTTTGAGATAGAAAGCATAGTTCTTTATGATATTCGGGCTAAAAAGCAAAATAAAGTAAAATATCCATTTGGAAGTTTTGTAAATTTAAAAGCACATGCTATATCTACAAAAAAAAATACTTTTGCAATTGCTATGGATTCGGGGAATGATATTTTTTTTTATGTTTGGGAACAAAGAAGTAAAAGATTTAAGATTATAAAAACTAATAAAAAAATAAGTAGTATTGGTGGAATGTGTTTTAGTGATAGAGGAGATCATCTTATGGTAAGTATAGAAATTATGGGGATGTATAATCTTTATAGTTTGAGTTTAGAGGGGAAGTGTGAAGAAGTTCTAGCATTATATTCATATGAACTTGAGCTTTTTGATAAATAAATAGATGTATTACGTGAAACTTATGATAGATTTTAGCATCTATTATAGGTTTTTTCCTTTTATCAAAAAATATGGAAATTTAGATGAATATTATAAATTGTGAAAAAAATATCAATCAATTGTGTAAATATGTAGTGTTTTACATAAAGTTTGCTTTGAAAATATATGATTTTAAAAAAAAAGTGAATTTGAACTCGCTGTAATTAAGGAATATACTTCAGTCATGGAAGAAAACAATTTAAAATTTAGGAGGAATTTACTATGTCAAATAATTTTTATATGCCTAAAATTAGTTTAATGGGAGCTGGATGTCTTAATGATTTATCTGGTGAGATCAAGGATTTACATCTAACTAAAGCTTTGATAGTAACAGATAAAGTATTAATGAAAGTTGGAATCGTAGATAAGTTAACAAAAGTTCTTAAAGAATCAGGAACTGACTTTGCAATCTATGATGGTGTTAAACCTAACCCAACAGTTCAATCAGTAAACGCTGGATTAGAATTATTAAAAGCAGATAAATGTGACTTTGTTATTTCACTTGGTGGTGGGTCAGCTCATGACTGTTCTAAAGGAATAGCTTTACTTGCTAGTAATGGCGGAATAATAGAAGATTATGAAGGAGCAAACCAAGTTAAAAAACCAATGATGCCTCTTATTTGTGTTAACACAACTGCTGGAACAGCATCAGAAATGACTTTATTTGCTATCATAACAAATGAAGAAACTCACGTTAAAATGGCTTTAGTTGATAAAAACTTAACACCAACAGTAGCTGTTAATGATTCATTATTAATGCTTGATATGCCAAAGAGCTTAACAGCAGCAACAGGAATGGATGCTTTAACACATGCAATAGAGGCTTATGTTTCAAATATTGCTACACCAATAACAGATGCTTGTGCTGAAAAAGCAATCGTCTTAATCAGAGATTACCTTGCTAAAGCAGTTGAAAATGGACATGATGAAGAAGCTAGAGATAAAATGGCTTATGCTGAGTACTTAGCTGGAATGGCCTTTAATAATGCTAGCTTAGGATATGTACATGCGATTGCTCACCAACTTGGTGGATTCTATAACTTACCTCATGGTGTATGTAATGCTATATTACTTCCACACGTTCAAGTGTTTAACTCACAAGTTGCAGCTGGAAGATTAAAAGAAGTTGCTCACTTAATGGGTGTTAATGTTGAAGGATTATCAGATAAAGATGGAGCAGCTAAATGTATTGATGCTATAAAAGCTCTTTCAAAACAAGTTGGTATCCCAGCTGGTCTTGAAGAACTTGGAGTTAAAAAAGCAGATTTCCCTACATTAACTAAAAATGCTCTTAAAGATGTATGTGGATTCACAAACCCAATAAAAGCTACAGATGCTGATATTATTGCAATATTAGAATCAGCTTTCTAAGATTTTAAATTTAAATATAAAAATTCATCAAAACAATAAAATGAATTTGTAAAAGTTCCTATAAGAGAAAGGGTGTTAGTACCTAGTATCTCTTGTAGGGGCTTTTTTGTTTTAGGTTAAATTAATAAAAGTGTATTGGAAATTTTATAGAAAGAGTAGCAAAAAGAGTTTTTGAAGAATAAAGATTACTATAATGTATTTTTAGACTTAAAGGAGAGTTGTGTGTGAAAAATGTAGTAATTATATCAAAAGTATATTCAAAAGATAAAGATAGGTATATAGGTGATGAACTTGGAAGTGGAGTAGTTTGGTTTTTTGGAAAAAGTTCTTCAAGAAGAATGCGGGATAAATTAAATAAAGAGTTTAAAGAGGAAGATATGGATTGCATTTGTAATGTGGACCAAAGCTACAAAAGTGCTAGGACTATTTTAAAAAATGCTGCTGATATTCTTTTGATATCTCCAATTGTGAGAGATTTTGTTGATTTTAGTGGAGTTATAGATGGATATTATTTGTTAGATGAAGATGAGTATGAAAATACTGAAATAAGTGGAGTTATTGAATATTTGAAAGGAATTTAGAAAATATTAGTTTAGTTATGATAAAAGTGAATATAAATTTTGAGGAGATTAAAATGCCTTCTGCTAAAAGTTTTTACAAAGAATATTTTAAATTTGTAATTTAACTTTGAGGTAGGAGATTTTTTATTTAATAAATGAGTGTATGACAGTAAAGTAGCAGATTTATTTTGCGATAGTATGCAACTATCTTGCCATATTTATTTTATATAATTAACTTAATTTAGATTATATAGGGAGATTTTTTTATGAAAAAATTAGTTGGATTCTATAAATATAAAAATAAAAAATATTCTAAAGATTTAATACTTTTATCTGTAATTTTTATGGGAACATTAATAAGTGTACTTACTTCAAATAATTGGATTTCTAGAGTGCTTTTCTCTCTTATAGCTTTATTTATATTAACAGGTATTGTTATAAATATTGAAGGTTTCTATTCAGAGCTAAAAAAAGATTCTGCTGTTTAATAATTTATGAGCAAAGGAGGTGTTGTAATGAGGGATTATATCACTTGGCTTATTATATATGTTATTAGTTTTACAGTTATTGAAGTAATTGCTACTGAAATTTTGAAAATGGATGTAGGATTAGTAATTAATATTATAATTGTCATTATATCCTGGGCAATTGCAAGTCTTAGTAAAAGGTTATTTAAAAGATATAAAATGCAACGTAAAGTAAAATGAAAATGTAACTTAATACAGTATCAAGTGCTTAGACCCTTTGATATGAATAGGAAGTGTTTAATATGAGAAAACAACTAACAAGGGTTAAAGAGTTTTGTTTATATATGGCTATTACATTTTTATTAATAGCTTTGCTTAAGACTTTTACTTATATGAGCTTTATACCGATTTTACTTGTTGCAGGACTAGTGATGTTTTTCTTAGGAATTTCAATAAGTGTTTTTAGAGAAAGAGCTAGATAAAATATTTTTTACAAATGATTGGAGAAGTAGAATGGGAATATATTTTAGAGGAATTATAATCTTGCTTTCAGTAATCTTACTTGGTGTTGGAATTAAAGCTAGATTTGACCTTAGAAAAAAGATTGTAAGTAAAGTTTTGAAAGATAGAGACAAATATTTAAATTACTTATCTATCTTGTATGTAATAACATCTGTAATTTGGATAACTACTGCTGTATTTAATATTTTTAGTATTTATACTGGAATAGTATTTCTGTTATTAGTATCTTTAGTTGAGAGAAAGTATGGAAGAATAAAAAAGAAGAAGACTGCTTAAATAAGCTATATTATTGATATCTTTGGTATTAATAATATAGCTTATTTTTTTATTGAGCGAAAAAAAGTTTTGACTTTGTAATTAATTTTGATGTACGAGGTATTTTATTTCATAAAAAGTAAAAATAAGTAAAAATGGTTTACATTTAAAAAAATGGGAGTTATAGTTATTAAAAGGTATAAAATAGTAAATAATGAGGAGAGAATATGAAAGGATATGAATTAAGAATTAGATTTTGTTTGTTTCATAATGTAGAGAAAGAAAATATAAATATGATTATAGCAAGTGCTATAAATAAATTAATGGAAAAAAGTCAATATTTGAAAGAAGTTCATCAAAAACAAGGTTTCAAAAAATATTGTATTTCAGGAGTTACACCATTTGAAAAAATAAATTATAAAGAAGCCGAATTGTACGATTTTTTTATAAGGACTAAAGATTTAAAATTAATTCAAAATTTTAGAATAGCAGCTAATGATTTTGAAAATAACACATTAATGATTTTAGATACTGAAATAAATATTATAGATAATAGAAATAAAAGAATAGATTTGATTGAAACTATTACACCAACAGTTGCGGTATTGAGAGATAATAAAACAAATAAAACTGTTAGTTGGACTAAAGAAAGAGGGTTACCAGTTTTAGAAAATGCAATAATAAATAATTTAATTAAAAAGTCAGGACTTGAAATAGTAGATAAAACTAATTTAATTAAAGATATAAAATTGAAAAGTGAATATCCTGTTGTTATAAATTATAAAAAGAACTCAAAAATAGTAGGTTATAAATTGAAAATAAAATTTGAGGATAATGAAATGGCACAGGAGTTAGCCAATATAGCATTATTTGAAGGAGTTTTAACTAAAAATGCAAGTTTATGTTGTGGATTTGCAAAAGCTTTTTATAATTATAGTAATGATAAGCAGGTGACTAGTAATGATAAATGAGTTAGTAGATAAAATAGGAAAAGATGTTATTGAAAAAGGTTATTTAGATGGAATAGTTATAAAAAATGCATTAGCCATAAAAGTTAAAAGTGATGGGACGATAGAACATATAGAGTTTGATAATTTAGAAGATAATTATGAAGGCTTAGATGAAAAGGATTTTTATATTGATAGATATAAATATAGTATGAATTTAGGGCTTAAAAATAAAGAGGTAGTAACATCAGGACTTGGAGCTAGAGCTTTAATAAGTTGTAATGAATATGGACTTATATTTAACTATAATACTATAAAAGCTAAGTTAGATACTATTAACGAATCCAAAGATAAGACAGAAAAGAAAGAACGAGATAAATTTAAAAAAGCAAGGGGATATAAATTAAGTTTAACATTAGATGAATTGTTTAATATTATGTTCGAAGACTATTTTATTAAATTAGAAAGAGAAGATTGTATTTTAAATAAATATAGAAAAGAAATTTGTGAATATATAATACAAAATGAAGCGTCTGCAATTGATAAAAAAATAATTATTTTAGAGGATAGACCTGTAGAAGATTATAAAAAAGAATACGAAATATATTTATCAAGTGCTATTGTGAATAAAGCAGCAAAGATAGGTGAGTATAAAGGTTATGATTTATTTAGTACATTGAATGCAAGTAAGCCACTTTTAGCATCAGTTGGTACAGGTACTTCATATACAAATCTAAACAAAGAAGAAGATATAGTATTATTTTATAAATTATATAAATATATTATTGGAAACAAAAAGAAAATTAAACAATTAGAATTAGGGATTGAATTAGAAATTGATAAAAGTAATATTTATATAGCTAATTATGACCCAGAAAGCTTTTTAAATTATAGTGATGACTTGCAAAGTAAAATTTTATTGAGTTATATAAAATCAGGAGAAGTTGAAGAAAAAATTATAGCATCTAAAACAGATATCGTAAATGAGTTAAATAAATTTATGGGTTTTGCTATAACTACAGATAGCAAAATAAAAAGCAAAAGTATCTTGCATAATAGATATAAAAAATTGATTCTTTATAAAGTGGAAAAAGAGAAGCAGATATATTATAAAGTTGATATGAAAATGTTAAAAAACAAAGTTACTAAATTGTTTGATGACATATTAGAGTTTAACAGACTTGACAAAGAAAATAATAACTCAAGTGTTAGGCTAAGAAATATATTAGAGTTTAAATTTAAGCTAGAAGCATATTTAAATTTAAATAATGAAAGGGTGGAGAGAATGAAAGAGATACAAGAAGGATTTAAAAATAAAATTATTAATATAAAAGATGAGATAAGTATTGACTCAAGAGATGAGTTAATGTTTATAACAGGACAATTAGCAGCCTATATATCTAATAAATCTAAAAGTAAAACAGTTAAAGAAAGAATGCTAAGTAAGTATCATAAGGTAAGAAGTTTTGAAAGGTTATTTAAATTATTAGATTTAGATAAAGGAAAATATAGTTTTGATAATAGTTACAGAGAAAATAAAGTTTTTAGTGCGATTATTAGTGAACTAGGAAAAGGTCAAATGACAGTAGAAGAGAGAATTTGGTACTTTACGGGATTATATTCAGATAATATGTTCTTTACAAAGAAATTAGATATTACAACAAATAATTAAAGAGAGGTATAAGTTTATGAAACAAAATATGGTTTATGGAGTATTTGGAATTAAAGTTCGAAATAGTATGTGGAATGCTAGTTTAGATGGTGAAGCTAAACAAGATAGCTATGAAAATATATATTCAAGTTCGCAGTCATTTGGCTATGCGGATAAAGAGCAATTAGAAAGAGATGGATATAATGTGTTATATAGAAAGGTTACTGGTGAAAAAGGTGATTTAACATTAAAGGAAGCATTTGAATTAAAGACAAGTACAAATACAAGGGACAACAAAAAATTAACAGCTAATGAAATGAAAGCTTTGTTATTTAAGTTTGAAGATGTAATAAGATATGGGACAACATTTACAGCTTATGATGGTATTTTAAGTTTTGGAATTTGTGGAGCTATACAAATAGGGATTGGTGTTAATAAATACACTGATACTCAACATATTATAAATGATATGATGACTTGTTTTAAAGCTGACAAAAAAGAAGTGAAAGAAGGCGAAGAATCAACTAAGAGTTCTTTGGGTAGCCAAGTTTTACTTGATAAGGCACATATAGTTTATGATTTTACAATAAATCCATTTGAATATGAAAAATATACAAAAGTGATTAAAAACTTTGAAGGTTTCACAGAGGAGCATTATAAAAACTTCAAGAAAACAAGTCTTAAATGTGTATCAAATTTAAACTCAAAGTCAAAAAAAGGATGTACTAATGAATTTGGAATGTTTGTTGAGAGTAAGGATGAGATAAGAGATAATATAGATTTAAATTGTCTAGGCGAATATATTAAAGTTGATATAGTAGATGATGTAGTTATATATGACCTAAGTTTAGTAGCAGATTTATTAAATGAAGTTAAAGAAGATCTAAAATCTGTTGAAATTTATTATGACCATAGAATAATGAAACTTGTTGGGAAGATTGAAGGAGCAAAATATTTTAATATTAAAACAAGAAGGGAACTAGAAATATGAAATCAATAAGGTTTGATTTTTATGGTCGATTTGCTCATTTTAAAAATCCTGAAAATAATATAAAAATTGAATTATCATATGAAAATATTCCTAAAACAGTTTTGCTTGGGCAATTAGGAGCGATTTTAGGATTAAGAGGAAAACAACAAGAAAAAGAATTAGGGTATTTAGAATTTTGGGAAGTTTTAAAAAATATAAAAATAGCAATAATACCACATAGTCCTAAATGGAATAAGCATATTGAATCTTTTAATAATAGTACGGGATTTGCTAACTTAGTAAGTAAAGTACCAAGTAATCAGATATTAAGAAGACAAGTTTTAGAAAATGTTAGATGGACAATATTTATATTAAAAGATGGATTAGAAGAAAAATATTTTGATGAATTACATCAGATGTTATTATCTAGAAAATCTAAATTTCCGATATATTTAGGCAAAAATGAATTTAAAGCAAGACTAGGAGAAGTTGATTTAGTAGAGTTAGAAAAAATAGATGTTAAAGAAATTGAAAAATGTGATAGCCTAGTTTTAGCAAAGTTTGTGGAAGAAATTGAGAGGGAAGAATGTGAAGAGCATTTCTTAAAAGAAGAATTATTTTTAAGAAATGATTATAGTCCAGTAGGATATAATGAAATAGGATTATATAATTTAGAAAAAATAATATTTACAAATTCATATTTAAAAATAAGTCAGGGTGAATTTTATAAAAATGAAGAGATAATCTTAAATTTTTATTAGATTTTCCCAACGAAAAATTAAAAAGCTAGTAATATAGGCAAAACTTTAAGTTGCTATTTAGCTGGTAAATTTCAAAGGAAATGTGATGAACACGAGCTTAAACTAGAACTTTGAAATTAATGAATGGCTAATTTACTATCATTAAGATTTAACATTGTATGTTTTATAACGTTTTATTAGGATTATAATTAGGATTATTTTTACCGCATTAAGATTTAACATTGTATGTTTTATAACCTACAACTCATATTTGAAAAGACATAAGTATCTTTTATTAAGATTTAACATTGTATGTTTTATAACTTAAGATTAGTTATATTTCCATCAAGTAAGCTTTTAATTAAGATTTAACATTGTATGTTTTATAACTTGAGCTTCATCTACAATCAACAAAGTTTGTCCTATTAAGATTTAACATTGTATGTTTTATAACATTTAAAAAAGGTTTTAATATTTTAATTCGAGCAAATTAAGATTTAACATTGTATGTTTTATAACTATAGTGTTCCACCTTTTATATTGCCCTTCTTATATTAAGATTTAACATTGTATGTTTTATAACGTATTGCAAGGTATGTAGGGGGTTAGCATCTAAATACATTAAGATTTAACATTGTATGTTTTATAACAACAAATGTCAGCAGAAAAGTGGACTATATAAGATAATTAAGATTTAACATTGTATGTTTTATAACTTTGATGAACTGTATTCTTTTTAGTTGTTAGCACTCATTAAGATTTAACATTGTATGTTTTATAACGTTTTACTTTTCTGTAATTCTTGTAAATCTATATTTAATTAAGATTTAACATTATATGTTTTTAAAATATAATAAAGAGTAAAAAGGAGTAAAAATGAAAAAATATTTAAGTCGTCCAAATGAGTTTTATGAAGAACATATAGAGAGGTGTTTAAACTCTTATTCTATATTATGCAAAGAAGAAATAATCAGTAATATGGTGAGAAAGTTAGCTTATAATGAGCAAATTACTCAGTATGAGCAATTTATATTAAAAGCAGCTAAAGATGTAATAGGATTACATGATGAAGGGAAAAAAAATCCGAATTTTCAAAGTTATATAGGAAATGAAGATTTTAAAAACTATGAGTATAACAAACTTAATAAAGAGCATAGTATCATATCTGTATATTATTATTTAGAAAAATATCATAAGGAAATTGAGTTATTAACAAGTGACAGAAAAATCAAAAAAGTTTTGAAAGAAATAATCATGGTGTTTGCAATGATTATAAAATCACACCATGGAGAATTAGACATCTATAATAAGGCTAATATACTAGGTAATATATCTGAAAAATTTAATGACTATCCAGAAATGTTTTTTGCTGGTTATAATAATGAAGCTATAAAATATTATAAAAAAAGTATATATCTTTTTAAGGACAATATCATTTATTTATTATCTAAGTATTTATTTTCTGTTTTGGTAACTTGTGATTTTATGGCAGTACATGAATTTAAAGAAGATGAACCTTTAAAAATCAATAATATAGATAAAATAAAGAAAAATGTTTTTGAAAGTAAATTAAATGAAAATCCTATTATTCAGAATATTAGATTGTTTGAAAAAGGTATTTTAAGTATAGAAGGAGTAAATAAATATAGATCAGAAATGTTTTTAGAAGCTGAAAATAACATAATTAAATATAAGGATAGTTTAATGTATTATTTAGAAGCACCAACAGGTTGTGGAAAAAGTTTAACAGGTTTAAATTTAACATTGAATATGGTTGATGATGTGTATAATAAAATTATATATGTAGCCCCATTTTCTAATATTATAGAGCAAACGTATCATGATATTAAAAAATTTATAGGAACTGAAAATAAAGATGTAGTTAATGTAAGTTGTAAAGAAGAAATTGTTACTGGTGAAGTAGGGATTGATGAAAGTTATGATGATTATAGTACTGATAATATGGATAGACTATTGTTGAATTATCCATTTACAGTAATAAGTCATATAAGATTATTTGATGCATTATTAGGTTATAAGAGAAAGCATTGTATGATGACAACGCTTATGAGCAATAGCATTATAGTGTTAGATGAAATTCAAAGTTATAAAAATGCGTTATGGATTCCTCTTATAAATTTACTTAAAGAGGTAGCAGAAAATTTGAATATAAAAATAGTAATAATGTCAGCTACATTACCTAAATTAGATGTGTTACTTGATGATAAAACTTTTGAAGTCAAGAGTTTAATTAATAGAAAAGAATATTATTATGATTTCTTTAAAACAAGATGTAAGCCAGATTTTAGTTTGTTAGGAAAATATACAGATGATATAGAAGAAATGAAAAAAATAGTTACTAATAAAATATTAGATATTGCTAAAGAACATAATAGACTTTTAGTAGGAACTATAACTAGAAAAACTTGTGAAGCGATATATCAAGATTTAAGAAGAGCAGAAATAAAAGACTGTGAAATATTTAAGATAGATAGTTCTACGAGTCTGATTAATAAAAAGTATATTATAGACAAGATAAAGGAAAATAACATTGATAAAAAAATTATATTAGTTGCAACTCAAACAGTTGAGGCTGGTGTTGATATAGATATGGAAATAGGATTTAAAAATATTGGAATTTTAGATTCAGATGAACAATTTGCTGGTAGGATACAAAGAAACTTTAAAGGAAAGGGAATTGTTTATTATTTTAAAATAGACGAAGTGGGGAAAATTTACAGAGGGGATTATAGAGCTGAAAAAACGTTAGTGGATAGAGATTGGCAAGAGATATTAGAAGATAAGACTTTTGAAAAATTTTATCAAAAATGTTATAGCAGACTTATTAATGATAAAGAGAATTTAAACGAAGAGATTGAATCTATGAAAGTAGGTTTGAAATTTAAAGAAATTTATAAAGCAATGAAACTCATAGATGATCAGAATAAAATTAATTTACTGATGTTAGGTAAATTAAAAGTTAAAGATAAGATAATAGATTTAAATGAAGAGTTAAAAAAATATAAGAAGATAAAAAGTTCTAATATGGATTATTCCAAAAAAGAAGTTGAGTTAAGTAGGTTTAAGAAAATATTTGATATGTTTACTTATACAATAAGTGTTTTTGATGAGGGAAAAGTTTCAGTGTGTGGGGAGTTTGGAAGCTATAAATTAGTAGATAACGCTGAAGAATATTATACGAATTTAGAAGATGGATATTTAACAGAAAAATCTGAAATTGTCTTAGAAAAATTATTTGAAGAAGAACTAATTTATTAGTTTAAAGAATTTAATTATTAAGATTTAACATTGTATGTTTAGAATTTAAATAATAGAGCAAAATTACCTATAAGAGGTGATTTAATGCAAGTAAATGGAACTTTGATTAATTATTTTTTTCACTGTAAAAGGCAATGTTATTTACATGGAAATAGAATTAATCTAGAAGATAATAGTCAAGATGTTCATATAGGAAAGGCTATTCATAAAGTGAAGGATAGTAAGGATAATACAGAACTTAAAATTGATAATATTAGAATTGATAAGTTAACTAGAGAATATTTAGTTGAAGTGAAAAAATCAGATTCTAATTTAGAAGCTGTTCGGTGGCAAGTTTTGTATTACTTAAAAGTTTTAAAAGCTAAAGGAATAGAGCGAAAAGGTAAGATTGAGTTTGTAGAAAAAAAGAAAAGTGATAAAAAAGTATATTATGAAGAATTAACTTTAGAAAAAGAAGGGCAATTAGATATAGTAATTAAGAATATAGAAAATTTAATAGCAAAAGAATATCCACCTATTGTTAAGTTTGAACCTAAGTGTAAAAAATGTGCTTATTATGAGTACTGTTGTATTTAGAAAAATAACAAAAAAAGGTGGAGTAAAATTATGGGAAGTACAAGATATTTAATGTCAATGGGAGAGCTTAGTAGAAAAGATAATACCTTATGTTTTAGGTTTAATGGAAAGAAGAAAGATATGCCGATTGAAGGGATTGAAGAAATCTATTGTTTGAATGAAATATCTATAAATACAAAGTTATTAGATTTTTTGTCCAAGCATGAAGTTATAGTGCATATTTTTAATTACTATGGAAATTATTCAGGAACATATTATCCTAGAAAAAAATTAAAGTCAGGAAAAGTTTTAGTAAAGCAAGTAAGAAAATTTGATTCTGATAGAGTTCATGTAGCAAAGAAATTTGTTAGAGGCATAGGAGTTAATATGTATGAAGTCTTATATCATTATTATAAGCATGATATAAAAGAAGTTAAGGGAACTTTAGATTGGATTAAGAAAGACTTTTATAATAAAGTGGACAAGGTTGATGGAATAAGAGAATTAATGCAAATAGAGGGTGAGCTATGGCAAAGATTTTATTCAGAATTTAAAAATATATTACCAGAAGAATTTGTATTTAACAAAAGAGTAAAAAGACCACCAGACAATCCACTTAATGCTCTTATATCATTTGGAAATACACTTTTATATACAAAAACAATATCAACTATATATAAAACACATTTAGATCAAAGAATAAGTTTTTTACACGAGCCTAATGAAGGTAGATTTTCACTTAGTTTAGATGTAGCTGAAACATTTAAACCTATAATTGTTTACAGGACCATATTTGATTTAGTAAATAATAAGAGGTTAAAAGTAGAAAAGCATTTTGAAAAAAAGACTAATTATTGTCTTTTAAATGATGAAGGAAGAAAAATTTTTGTTGAAGCTTTTGAAAAAAGGTTAGATAGTTGTTTTAAACATACAAAACTAAAAAGGCTGGTATCATACAAAACAGCCATAAAGTTAGATTGCTATAAACTAATAAAATATGTTGTTGAAGATAAAGATTTTGAAGTTTTTTCATTAAAGGAGAATATGTAGAATGGCTAAAAAAGATAAGTTGAATTATAATTATGCTTTTGTTTTTTATGATGTTAATGTGAAAAGGTGTCATAAGGTTTTTAAGGTTTGTAAAAAATACTTGGAACACTATCAAAATTCAGTTTTTAGAGGGAAGATAACACCAGCTAATATGATTCTTTTTAGAGATGAAATTAAGCATACAATAGATGAGAATACCGATTTTGTTTGTATAGTGAAATTAATGAATAATAATGTTTTTGGAGAAGAAGTATTAGGGGATAAGACTATAGATTGTGAAAGTTTATTTTTATAAATAGTGTGTAAGAGCAGTTACGAGTTAAAGTAGATTGCTCTTTTTTTATGCAATAAAATAAAGTAGATAATTTGATTTTGAGATAATAGTACGATACTATTTTAGTAACTTAAGCAGAGGTTTAGTATAGTAAATGAATAAGAGGGAGTAGATTTTAAGTATGAATAAAATTGCAATTATAACAGGAGCAACAAGTGGGATTGGTAAATCATTTGCAGAAAATCTAGCAAGTGAGGGCTATGATTTAATTATCACAGGTAGAAGAAAAGAAATAATTGAAAGTGTCGCAAGTGATATAAAAACTAGGCATAAAGTGAATGTAGAAGTTAAAGTTTTAGAGCTAACTAATGAGATTGAGTTAGAGCAGTTTATTAAATATATAGAAAAGAAAGATAATATTGAGGGATTAATAAATAATGCAGGGCATGGTGCAGATGATTCTTTTACAAAGGATTTATATGAGAATCAAGAGAATATGATAAAGCTTCATGTTTTACTTGCTACAAGTCTTTCTCATATTGCAGTTAATAAAATGAAGAAAAATAAAAAAGGGTTTATTATAAATGTTAGTTCACTTGCTGGATTTAATGCTTTTCCTACTTCAGCTATGTACTGTGCTACAAAGGGATTTTTAATTAGTTTTTCTCAAAGTCTTGCTATGGAACTTGCTAAAGATAATATTAGAGTACAGGCTTTATGTCCTGGGTTTGTTAGAACTGATTTTCATTCAAAGTTAAATATGGATGATAAGAAGCTTAAGAATAAGGGATTAATAAAATGGATGGTTCCAGATGATGTAGTAAAATATTCATTAAAGATGATTAAGAAACCTTTCAAAGTTATAGTGATACCAGGCTATGGTAATAGAGTTATTTATCAATGTTTAAAATTTATTCCTAAAAAAATATATTATAAAATAGCATCTAAGTCATGGAATCTATTATAAAAAAATAGTTTTAGAATTTTGTTATCTAGTTGCCGTATTTAGAATGTATTGTTAATTACATAACGTAAGAAAAGGAGTTAATCAATTGAATGATTAGCTCCTTTTCTACAAAGATAAAAAATTAAAAATAAGAGTAATGGAAAACTCTTACTTTATGTATATGCCTATTTGATAGGATTATTCCTCTATAAAGAAAAACTTATGTATATTTATTTCAAATTCTTCTAATACTATGCCTGTAAAACAAAATGAAAAAGCCTCTAGTCTTATAGGTATTGAAAGTACCTGTGGGATTCAACAGATATCCAAACTATCTGAGGAACATAAGACCAAAGGCTCATTAGGTATTTTGAACAGTTTTGATGTTTTTTATACATTTTGAGCAAAGTTTAGGTTTTATTTATCTTATATATTTTTACGTACATAGTAAACAAGTAGCTGCAAGGCTATTTTTGATATATATAAGCTCCTTAGATTTTTATAATCTTTGGAGCTTTTTTTCTGTGTTTGCAGATAGCATGGTATCAAAAATTATGCAGTTGCTTATTTTCTAAAATAAGAGCCAGAGATTGGAGTCTTGCAGGGACTATAAATAGTTAGACTTTAAGAGTTTATATGGTTAGCTAAGCCAATGCAAAAAAGTGAGCCTCTATGCGGCTAAGGACATTTCCCTATTTGATGTTCGCATAGGAATGAGAGTGGTGACAACTTAAAGGTCAGGAGGATGTTCTAGAAGTTTAAGACTTGGGATGCAGGAAAGTTTGGTTGGTTTATATTTTAGATTAACTAGGTGTTATGGATAGAGTTGTAATGGTAATTTCTTGTGAGAAATCGTAATAAGTAGGGTGTGTGAAAAGTGAGGCGAGTGTATACAGTTCAAAACTTACATAGTTATATTCCTATGTATAAGATTATTTTAATTTTCTTATATGTAGGGAAAAACTATGCTTTCAGTTTCAGCTTTATGTGCCAGTTCAACTTTGGAAGTTTAGGAAAGTCTTTAAGGATTGTATAATTTATAAGTTTAGAGAGTTTTATTCAAGGTGAGACATAGTGTAGTTAGAATAATATGAGTAAGAGATTGGTGTGGATATAGACTATGAAAATAGGATATAATTAGTATAACAAGTATGGGGAATTAAAATATTATTAGTTAAGGCTAGTATGATATTTTAGAGATAGTGCAATAATTATAATAATGAATAAGAGAAACAAGTAGTGAAATAGATATATTATTAGAATAGGAGGGAATTTACATGACTGTATACCTAAATACTAGAAAACCACTAGAAAATTATAAGGAGCTTTTTAATGAAAAATATTTTGTTGATAAGTCAGAAATAATATCTTTACTTAATGAAAGAGTAAGTACTAAGGGAAAGTATATTTGTATAACAAGACCACGAAGATTTGGAAAGTCTAGTGTAGTAGATATGTTAGGTGCTTATTATTCAAAGGCTTTAGATTCAAAAGAAATTTTTGATTCTCTTAAAATTAGTAAAAATAGTGATTATGAAAAATACTTAAATAAATATAATGTTATAAATATAGCATTCAATAAAATTCCTGAGAAGGGAAATAGTTTTGAGGACTATTTAAATATGGTAAAGGATTCATTGATTAGAGATATTGAAAAGATATATCCTAGTATTAAATTTGAAGATTATTTTACTATAAGTGATATGCTAAGTGATACTAGAGAGAAGTTTGTTTTTATATTTGATGAATGGGATTACATTTTTAATAATAATTTATTTAAGGAAAATCAGAATGAGTATTTAGAATTTCTAAGAAATCTTTTAAAAGATCAACCTTATGTGGCTTTAGCATATATGACAGGAGTTTTACCTATCAAAAAATATTCTAGTGGTAGTGCACTTAATATGTTCGATGAGTTCACTTTTCTTAAGGACAGAATATTTGGTGAATATTTTGGATTTACAGAAAATGAAGTTATTAACTTGTGTAAGAAAAATAATGAGGTTGAATTTAAGGATATTAAAGAGTGGTACAATGGATATTTAACTTCAAAAGGAGTTCAAATATATAATCCTCGTTCAGTGGTGAAAGCTCTGCAAAATAGTTATTGTGAAAGTTATTGGACTAATACTGGAGCAATGGATGAAGTTGCTACTTATCTAAAATATAATACATTAGAAGTTCGTGATGATGTAATAGAAATGATTTCAGGGCAAGAAATAGATTTAGTTATAGATGAAGAATTTAGAGCAGGGCAAGAAGCACCTAAAACTAAAGAAGAAATTTATTCAGCTATGATTATATTAGGATTTTTATCATATCATGATGGATATTTAAAAATACCTAATAAAGAACTTATGAAGGAATTTGAAAAATCATTAAAGGATAAATCTTTTGGATATGTTTGCAAAATAATAGAAAATTCAAGAAAAAGAATACATTCAAAAGTTTAAAGATAAATATAAAAATATTTTAGCAGTTGCTATATGTTATGATTCAAAAAGTAAAGAGCATAAATGTGTTATAGAAAGTATTTAATATATGTAGAAAGGAGTGAAACTGATTAGTTTCACTCCTTTTGTTCTAATATTAAGATATTTTACTTGAGGATTATATAAATCTTTTATAAATGCTAAAAGTACTGTTATAATATATCTATATAATGACAAGAATAAATATAGTAAAATAAATAAGTTGGTGAATATAGGTGTATTTAAAGAAAATAAGTATAGAAAATTTTAAATCAATAGAAAACTTAGAAATTAATTTAGAATCAGGTTTTAACTTGATAATTGGTAATAATGGAGTAGGTAAAACATCAATATTAGAAGCTATATCTGTTGGTATTAGTGGATTCATTGGTGGAATTGATGGTGTAAATAATGAAAATTTCACAATAGATGAAATTCGTTGTGAGACAGAGCTTTTAGGGCAAGGGTCTTATAATATAAAATATAGAACACCTGTAAAAGTTGAGTGCATGGTTGAACTTAGAAATGAAGAATACACATGGATAAGACAGAAAAAGAGTATTAAAGCATCAAGGACTACTGTAGAGCCAAGAGATATTTGTAAAAAGGCTACAGAATTATCAGATGATAGTAGTCAAGTCCTACCAGTTTTAAATTATCAAAGTGTTTCAAGAATGTGGGCACAAAAGAAAGAAAAAATTAAAAATGAGTTTGATACAAAGAATTTTTCTAGAAATATAGGATATATTGATTGTTTAGCACAAGAATCTAATAATAAGTTACTATTAAATTGGTGCAGAAAAATGGAACAAATTTCATGGCAGGAAGATAAAAAAATAGCTGAATATGAAGTTGTGAAAAATACTGTAGCACAGTTTATGAGTATAATGAATGAATCACATGTTAGCAAAGTATTTTATGATAAAAAAAGAGAAGAATTAATTTATATAGATGAAAATGAAGTATTACCAATAAGATTGTTAAGTGCTGGCTATCAATCTTTAATATGGATGGTTTTTGAAATATCTTACAGGATGTCAGTTTTAAATCCTAATTTATTAGAGAATACAAATAAAGAAACTGATGGAATTGTTTTAATAGATGAACTAGATTTACACTTGCACCCAAGATGGCAATGGAAAGTAGTATCTGCATTGCAGAATGTATTCCCAAAAGTGCAATTTATAGCAACAACACATTCACCTATTATAATATCATCTTGTAAGGATGAGAGAGTTATATCATTAAAGGAAAATAGTACTGTGACATATAATAAATCATTATATGGAATAGGTATCAATGATGTTTTATCTGAATATCAAGGTAGTAACAGTATTGCTAGTGGTATTAAAAAAATGTTAGAAGACTTTTATTTTAGCATGGAGCAAAATGAATATTCTAATGCAAAGAGCGTATTAGAAAAATTAATTAATGAACTTGGTGATGATAATCCAGAAGTTGTGTTAGCAAATATGACTTATGAATTAGAAGCAACAGAGTTGGAGGATTAGTATGCTTTTTATTAAGAAAATTTCACCTCCTAAATTACTTATCCAATATAAAAAGGATAAGTTTGCTTCTTATGCAGAATGTGATACAATCGTTAAAAATGAAATCAAAAAACAATTATTAGAAGAACAAGGATGTTTATGTGCATACTGCATGAAGAAAATAAAGTTTGAAAATATGAAAATAGAACATTATAAACCACAGTCTATTGACCCAAAAGAAGAATTAAATTATTGTAATATGCTTGCTGTTTGCAAGGGAAATGAAGGGAATGAATTTGAGGAATTAACTTGTGATTCTCATAAAGGTAATGAGAGTATAACTGTAAATCCATTAGATAAAATAAGTATAGATAAAATTATATATAAAGATGATGGTACTATATACTCAAAAGATAGTTGTATAGATAGTGACTTGAATAATACTTTGAACTTAAATTGTAATGCTGCTAATTTAAAAATTAATAGAAGAAATGTTTTAAAATTAGCCAAAGTACAGATGTATAAAAATAAGCAAAAAGGTGATTGGTCAAAGTCTTATTTAGAAAAAGAATATAAAGCTTGGAACGAGAGTAAAGAAGATGGAAGTAAAAGAGAGTATTCTGGAATTGTTTTGAAGTATATAAATAATAGAATAAGAAAATTATAGCAGTAAAGATAAAGAATTTTTAGAAAGACATGGAGTTTTACTGTTTTTAGCATTTATAAAACCAATTATAAATAAAACTTAAAATAAAATTACAATTATATATACAAACAAATATGTTTACATATATGTAGATAGGAGAGAAAACATTATGAAGATATATACTAAAGAAGAAGTTAAAGAATTTATAGCTAAAAGTCCTATATCAATAGTTTATTTTAGTGGTGAGAGCTGTAATGTTTGCCCTGTGATTAAAGGAAGAGTAAATTCTATTTTAGAGAATTATAAAGGAATAAGTTTAATTGATATAGATGCAAGTTCTAATAAGGAGCTTAGTGCATCATATGATATTTTTTCTATTCCAGTTTTACTTCTTTTTGTTGATGGGAAAGAGGCTTTAAGGTTTGGTAGAAATATTGATTTTATGGAGTTTGAGAAGAGTCTTAACAGATATTATGAGTTAGTATTTTGAAATACCTATTAAATAGAAGATATTTAAAGATATATTAAAAGATTATACATAATATTAAATGTAGTATTAGATAACTCTTATAAATGATAAAATATGACCTAGTAACAGATTTGTTATTAGGTCTATTTGAGATTATAATTAGCTTAGAATATTAATGAGAAATTTAAATTTAAGAAAATGGGGAGAGTTTTAAGTGTATAACAAAAGAAGAAGTAATAAAGGATTTATAATAGGAGCAATAATTGTAATTATCATAGTTGTAATAGGTATGATGTTACACTCACATAATCAAAGAAGATATGATGATTCATATGGGAGTTCTTATGGACAGTCATATAATAATAATAATCAATCATTTGGTAGCACAGTTGTGAACAGTGCTGTAAAAGGTGCAGTTTCAGGATATGTAGCAGGTAAAGTTATGAATCACTATGCAAATAAGAATAAAGCAAGTTACCAAAATAATAACTCATCATACGGACATCACTATTATGATAATTCAAGAAGTAATGGTTATGGAGGCGATAGTAGTTATAGTCATCATAGCAGCCATAGAAGATAGTTTTTTAGCTAGATTTAGAGTTTCTAAATCTAGCTTTTTTTGTTGATAAAATTAATTTAAAGGATTACATATATTGTAAATAAATGGTAAAATGTTAAGTGGATGTAAATAATTTAAGGGGGAATGAAAAAAATGAGGAATTTAAAAAAACATATTTCTTCAATACTTTGCTTACTTTTTGTTGTAGCACTTGTGGGTTCTAATTCACATATTGCTTTTGCAAAAGCTAAAGCAGCGCCAACTACTCCAGTACTTGCACATAATAACTGGTCAGGGGAAAATGACTTTGAACTTACTATGAATATGTGGTGGGGAGAAAATGGAACTGTTTGTAAGTTATATGAAAATGGTAAAGTTATTGATGAGATGAATCTTACTGACAATTCACCAAATGAGCAAAAAGCTGTGTTCAAAATTACAAACAAAGATAAGGGAACTTACAAGTACAAAGTAGAGCTTATCAATGCTCATGGAAAAGCTACAAGTAGCGAGATTTCTGTAAATGTTACAAAGAAACTTTCAGGAGAGGTTACAAAGCCTACAATTCCTACAAATCTTAAGGCTACTGTAAATGGTAGTGGTTCTATAATAGTTTCTTGGAATTCAGTTGAAGGGGCTAGTTCTTATGATTTAGAAGTTGATGGTAAGGTTTTTGAAAATGTTTTAGCACCTTTCACACATGGAAGTCTTGAGGGTGGTTCTAAGCATAGTTATAAAGTAAGAGCTGTAAATTCTAATGCTAAGAGTGATTTTAGTAAAGCTGTTACTGCTACTACTGAGAATGGTGGGGGAATTGATCCGGTTGTTTTCCCAGCTACACCAAAGAACTTTAAAATTACACAACCATCTGAGGGAACTGTTAAGTTAACTTGGGATGCTGTTGCAGATGCTGAATATTATGAAATAGAAATTGATAATCAAATGTATAGAACTACTAAGACTGAACTTACAAAAGAAGGTCTTATAGTAGGCGATAAATATCCATTTAGAATTAAATCAAGAAATCATGTCGGAGGAAGTGAGTGGACAGAGCATAAATATGTAATTATCGAGGAAGTTACAGGTCCTACACCACCACCAGTTGATCCACCAGTATCAGATGGTTTACCAGATAAATTACTTGTTGGATATTGGCACAATTTTGATAATGGTTCAACTAATACACATCTTAAAGATACTTCATTAAATTATGATATTATTGACGTAGCTTTTGTTGAGTCTATGCCAGATCAGGCAACTATGTATTTTGAACCTTATAATGCAACTCCAGAAGAGTTCAAAAAAGAAATTGAATATTTACAATCAAAAGGTAAAAAAGTAATTATTTCTATTGGTGGACAAAATGGAAGGCTTCACCTTGATACTAAGGAGATGGAAGATATATTTGTTAAAACTATGATAGAGATAGTTGAGAAATATGGATTTGATGGTATTGATATAGACCTTGAAGGTGGAGCTGTTTCACTTGGGCCTGGGGATATTGATATTAATAATCCAACAACACCTAAAGTTATTAATTTAATAAGTGCTACAAAAAGAATTTGTAGTTATTTTGGAGATGAATTTATATTAACAATGGCACCAGAAGTAACTTATGTTCAAGGTGGAATGATAGCTTATGCAGGACCATGGGGGGCTTATCTTCCAGTAATTCATCTTTTAAGAGATGAACTTACACTTTTACATGTTCAGCATTATAATCATGGTTCACAAGAAGGAATGGATGGAAACACTTATGCACAAGGAACAGCAGATTTCCAAGTAGCTATGGCAGAAATGATGATTACAGGATTTAATGTTGGAAGAAACCCAGATAATTTCTTCCAAGGACTTCCAGCATCAAAAGTTGCAATAGGACTTCCATCATCAAGACAAGCAGCAGGGAGTGGTTATATCACTGAAGCAGAAGCTTTAAAATCTTTAGATTATCTTATTAAAGGTAAAGATTTTGGTGGTAAATATAAACTTCAAAATCCAGAAGGATATAGTGATTTTAGAGGAGTTATGACTTGGTCAACTAACTGGGATGAAACTGTAAACTTCCAGTTCTCAGATACTTATAGAAAGTATTTTGATTCATTAAAGTAAAAAAATAGTAAAACTGTCTTAAGTTATTTTTTAGCTTAGGACAGTTTTTTTGTTGATTAAAATATTTAGTAAAAGTAATCTTGTTTTTTATTTTTATTTATATGTTGTATGGAAAATTTCTTTTGCCTTAGGACCACCAATTTCACCAAGATAAGAATTGTATAATTCTTGTACATCTTTGTTTTCATGTGAAAACCTAACTTCAGAGTTAGAATCAATATTTTCAAGGACATTACTTCTGAGCTGTATATAGTTAGAGGTAAGTTTAGTATTATTTTTATTATAAAAGTCTAAAGATATTGCATTAGTTCTACAAATTGTACTGCAAAGACCACAACCAACACATTTGCTTAAATTAGGCTTTGCTATATTAGATGCATCAAATTCAATAGCACCAACAGGACAATTTTCTATACAAGTTCCACAGGATATACAAAAATCTTCTTTTATATTTGATTTTTTTATAACCTTTGGAGTTCCGCCTCCATTTATACAACCACCTGGGCAATTCATAACTTCTATAAAGTGATAATTTTTCCAAAGGCCACTATCTAAAAATTTAATTAAATTTGAAAGCCCACTTATAGCAGCGGTTTTTATAGTAAGATTATTTATATTATAGTCTACAACTTTAACATTTTGAAATCCTAAAAGAGGTGTAAGTTTGATGTCTCTGATAAGATTTATATTACTGTCTTTAAAATAATAAGCGAGTGTTCTAAGGGTAGACCTTAAAACTCCACCACTTGCACCAAATATTGTAGCGGCTCCTGAATATGTTCCAAGCATAGCATCTGGTTTTTGAGATGAAAGAGTTTTTAAATCTACGGATTGTCTTTTTAGAAATTTAGCATATTCTCTTACAGTTAAAACACAATCAATATCTTTATAGCCATCTGTGCCCATACCATCTTTAGTAATCTCATATTTTTTAGCTGTACATGGCTTTATAGACGCCACAAAAATATTTTTAGGGTCTAAATTATTTTTATTAGCAAAGTAAGTTTTTATAGAGGCCCCCATCATTTGCTGTGGGGATTTGCAAGTTGATAAATGTGGAATCAAATCTTTTCGAAAACGCTCAATCCATTTTACCCATGATGGACAGCAAGAGGAAAACATAGGTAATGTGCCTTTAGAATTTATTCGTTCAAAAAGTTCTTTTGCTTCTTCAACAACAGTTAAATCAGCACCAAAATCAGTTTCAAAAACTTTATTAAAACCAATTTTTCTAGCAGAGGTAGGTAATTTGTCAGAAACATCAGTTCCAATAGGTAAATCAAACTCCTCACCAAGAGTTGCCTTTAATGAAGGTGCAAAAAATGCAACCATAAAATTCTTATTAGCTAGTGCAGTATCAATTTTATCTGCATCATCCTGAGCGGTTATAGCTCCAGTAGGGCAATGTAGAGTACATTGACCACAGTATATACAATTGCTAGCCTCAAAAGTAGTTTTCTTAGGTGTAATTTCCTTTTTGTTGTCAGAAAGTTTGAGTACAGAAATATCAGTAACTCTCTTACAATTGATAGCACAAGCTGTGCAAGCTATGCATCTTTTAGGGTTTATTGAAATAAGTTCTGAAGTTTTTTGTTCTAATCTACGACGTGAGTGATTTTTACTCAAAATAGCTCCTCCCCAATAATATCTTTATAAAGTATATTAATTTTAACAATAAAAATATACTAGTTAAGTAAGTTGTTTAGATATTATGGATTTCTGTAAAATAATTTTAACATTAATAGATTTTAGTAATAATTTATACGCAGTAGTAAATATAATTTAGGAAGAGTATTTTTGCTAAGGGGAATTTGTTATGAAAAAGTCGATTTATGAGATTATTTTAGAAAATACTGATGATGATATTGTAGATAAAGAAAGAGTTGATGAGATTATAAATCCAACAGTTGAAGGAAAAATTAAAATTAGTGCTGGATTTTTAGATAAATTTGCTTTAGATGCTTCAACAAAGGAAGAACATTCAAAGAAAATTTTAGATGTAGTTAAGAGGATTCATAGTGGTGAATTTGATAAAATAGATGCTGAAAAAGAACTTATAAGGATAAAGTTTAAAACACTTAATATAATGGAGTTGGTAATATTAGGACTAAGCAGTGATAATTATAGTGTAGAGGTTTATACAGTTTTTAAAGAAATTATACATCATACAAATAATATAGAAGTTTGTAAGTTTGCACTTGAAATGACTGGTGTTAGTGGGCTTTGTGAGGAGCTTATTGATGATTATTTATTATTTGGACAAGTTGAAAATTTTACGAATTCTATTTCTTTTATTATGAGGATTTGGCACAAGAGTGAGAAGTTTGAAGAGATATTCTTTAAACTTTTAGATGATAGTAAGGGGTGGGGGGCTGTAAATTACACACTTGGAATTATTGCAGTTAAAGAGTATATGGATGATATAGAAAATCAGAAAAAAATTCTTATCAGTGCACTCAATAAAAATCCTATTACAAGAGAAATATGCCCAGTTCTTGGTAAGTCACTTAATTTAAAGGCAATTTTGAGTTGTGAAAAAATAAATAAGGAACTTGCTTATTATATAAATGAATTATTTAGAAGTCTATTTTATGAAATAGAGCCTTGTGGGGGAATATTTGTAGTTACAAATTATCAAGAACTCCTAACTAGTTATATTGAGTTTTTGAAAAAGACAAGATATGATGATATCAAATTCATAGGCGTTAAAAATTTAAATTTCTTTTTATTTGAAGATTTGCAAAGTTTAATAGTAAGTGCTAATAGATGCTCTATTGATAGAAAGTTACAGGGCATAGCAGATGAAATTGAAAAAATTTGGTGTCAGATTAATACACTAGATAATTTTGAGGAGGTTTTAGCTTGTGGAAATGATTATCTTTTTGAGTGTATAGATTATAGTGTTAGAAATGAAGTTAGTGAAGAAATTAGAGTTTATTTTGAGGAAATGTATAAGTGTGAAGAAACTTCTAATGAGCATAAATACTACCTTGAAAAGTTTCTTGTTAAAAAGGGAAGTGAGTATATAAAAGAAGTAATATATTTAGACCTTGTGGAATTATATGGTGAGAGATTAACTGTGAAACTTTTAGACTATGATATAGGGGTAGAAAAGTATCTAAATAAAATAGATATAATTCCATCTATGCTAAAAATTAATTCAGCACAGGTGCTAAAAAAAATATTAGATGATCATAATCCTAGAATTAGAGCACAGGGTTTAAAAGTTGCAAGTGAAATTTTTGATAATAATAAAGAATATTTAGATGAGGAAATTATAGATATTATAAAACAAAGAACAAATGATAAAGTAGAATTTATTGCGAGTAATGCAAAAAGTATTTGTGAGAAGACTAACATTGAGTATTAAATAAATATAAATAAAATTCTAGTTGACTTCCCAGTAAGGGCATAAGGTAGGGTAAAAAAACTTTTTATTATTAAATGTTTTATGTACAAAATTATGGAAAGTATGCTATTATATAGTAGAAAATTTAATAGGCAAACTTAAAGAAATTTAAGGACGCAAAGCTAAAGGGACTAAGGTCATATGACTATGTTAGCCAGTTGCCAGAGAGTTAAAAACTTTTTGATTTAAGATTGTATGTTATAAGTATGGTTTATTTACTATGTTTTTGAATATGTCTTTTATGAAGACTGCTCTTTTGGGCAGTCTTTTTTGTTTGACTTCTTTGGTGAAATAATATTCAAGGGGGAATTTATTTTATGAAAAGAGCAGTTGTAGCATTACTTGTATCAAGTATGGTAGCTACTCAAGTACCAGTTTTATCTTTTGCACAAGGTCTTAATGTAAATAAGGATACTGTGGAAGATATAAAAATTTACAGAAAGACAAGTAGAACTCCGCATGAGGAGAAGAAAAATTTTAATGGAGTTTTTCATGCAGCAGAGCCATTAGGAATTGAAATTATGGAAGAAACAAAAATTGATATTTTAGTTTCAGGAAAAGGAATTTCAGGAAAAGCACATTTACAGTTACATGATGTTGAAAATCTTCATGGAATTCAGACTATTAACGTAGGTGAGAAAACTACTGTGAAAATTCCAAAAGGGGGACAATTATTTCTTGCAGTAGCGGATGTAAAATTTGAAAGTGATGATTTAGCTACTGATTTTAATTTTGATGTAGAGGTTACACTTAATAAGGCAGATTATGAGTTGACACCGACTTTTGATGTTAGAAAGAACAAAATTTCAGATAAGACTTTATCAGAAGATGAGTTTTTAAAACAAGCTTTGAGCGAGGAAAATAAAGAAGAAGGCTCACTTTTAATAAGTGATAATGTAAGAATTTATATTCCAGTTTCAAAATATGTGACAGAGCCAATAGACCCTGATAAAATACTTCAAAGACATGAGAGAACAATAGAACTTTATAATGAAAAAGCAGGACTTTTAGAAACAAATGAGAGTTTAGAAGATAGACCAAGAGAAAATTTTGTTCTAGTAAGTGCGAGAAATCAACAAGTGGGCCTAATGTCAGCGGGACCAACTATGCTTGATACACATACTAAGAATATAGGTGGATATTTAAGACTTAAAGGACACTGGGGACAAAGTCATGAGTATGGACATCTTTATGAAAATGGATGGGGGTTTGTAGAGTATTGGTGTAATGCTTTTGCTACCACTTTAGAGAGAGAAATTACAGGAAACTCTGAGTATAACTGGGCAACAGGTCCTGAAAAAGATTTTATGAATGGTAAGGGAAAAGAAATTTATGGTTCATATCTTACGGAAGGAAAAATAGGAAGTTTACATCCATTACATTATTGGTTTACTTTTATAGATAATTATGATAAAGATTATATGGCAAAAATGAGTAGGTATTATAAGGATATGCCTTATGCAGGAAATGATTATATAGCATATTTTGCAGCTATGAATTACGGAATTAATATAATACCATTTTTAGAAATGGCAGGATATCCACTTCAAAATTTAGATGCAATAAAAGATGTTATTGAAAATTCTAAATCTACTTATATATATATGCCCACATATGGTGCTTTAGATGAGTATAAAGATATATCATTCCCTGCAACAGTAAATCCTGTATATTCAGGTGTAGGAAGAAGTTTAAGTGGAATGAGTAATCCTAATTCGGATATTACAGTAAATATTGATGGGAAAGAGTATAAAACTAAGACTGATGCAAATAGTAAGTTTACTATTAAACTTGATGAGAAGGTGAGTGTAGATTCTGTTATTACAGTTATATCTAAGGAGAAAGAAAAGAAAAATAGCTTTGCTCAAAAAGTAAAAGTTATAGATGAAAAAGCTAGAGTTTCATTTAGAGGATATGCTAGTAAAGAGGTACTATCACTAGAGTTTGATGATGAGAATAAAAAATTTATAGCGAAATCTAATGGAGAGTTAATACATCCTAATCAGGGTAATAACTATATAATTATAGAGCACTATAATAAGGGTGAAGAACTTAAAAATACTTATAAGTTACATGGTACAGGAACGGCAGATGAAGTTGCAGCAGAGTTAAATAAGACTAGTTATATAGAGGGTGATTATTTAAAAATTCATCATAAAGAGCAGTATTCAAGACTTGTAATAGATGGAGACATTATAAATTCACCATATAAATTTAATACAGGTGTTAAAAATATAAATTCAAAAAATAGTTATTTTTATATTCAAAATGGAAAACTTGTTTACTCAGATAAAAAACTTGAGTTAGATGGAAATAAAGAGGATATAGAGGAACTTTTAACAAAAACTTTTGATGAGAATAAATATACAAAAACCTCGTGGAAAAGATACATGGATGCTAGAGGTTTAGCACAGGGAATAATCAATAATCAAGATGTAACAGAAAATGATATAGCTGTTATATATGCCGTATTTGAAAATGCAATAAAAGACCTTAGGGAATTAAATAGGGTTGAGTTTAAGGGATATAACAATAATGTTTTCTTAGAACTTGGATTTAATTCAGATGAGAAGAAATTTGTAGCTAAGAGCAGTGGTGATCAAGTTCATAAGTTCCATGGAGCTAGAATATACTCAACAATAACTCATTTTGATAAAAAAGGAAATGAGAAGGCGAAGTTTGAGATTAGAGCAAATGAAACTGGTGAAAAAGTTGCGAGTTATTTAAATAACTTAGCTTATGATAATGGGGATTATTTAAAGTTTGATCATTTAGAAAAAAATGCAAGACTTGTAATTAATGGGCATGTAGAAAATGCACCATATGATTTAAGTAAAGGGGCAATTGATTTAGATTTAAATAGTTCATATTTCTACCTAACAGGGGAGAGTTTTGAATATTCAGATAAGCAATTAGATTTATCAGCAGATAAAACTGAACTTGTAAATGAGATTGAAAAAGCTAAAACTATAAGTGGAGAAATTTATTCAAAAGATTCATTTGCAAAGCTACAAGAAGTTATTGTAGGGGCAGAGAAGTTAATTTTAGAAACTAATGTAACTAGTGAAGAAATTAATGGTGCGATAAGTAGAATTAGGGATAGAATATCAAAATTAAGAGAATTAAATCAAATTCAGTTTAAAGGATATGATAATGAAACTTTCTTAACACTTGAGTTTGATAGTGAAAATAATAAGTTTAAAGCAGTATCAAATGGAAAGATGGTTCATCCATATCAGTATAGTAAAGAGTATGTAAAAGTAACTCACTACGATAAAAAGGGAGCTATTAAAGGTGAGTATTCTGTAAAGGCTAACGAGACAGCAGATAAAATGGCAGATGAAATTAATAAAGCTACTTTTAATCAAGGTGATTTCATAAAACTTAATCATATTGAAAAGAACTCAAGACTTGTAATTAATGGATATGTAGAGAATGCACCATATGATTTAAGTACTGGTGGAGTAAATCTTGACCTTGCAAAGTCATATTTCTATCTTGGTGAGAATTTAATATATTCAGATAAGCATTTAGATTTATCAGATGATAAGACAACACTTGTAAATAGGATAGAAGAAGCTAAAAAATTAAATGCAGAAAATTATACAAAGTCAACTTTTGAAAAACTTCAAGGAGTTATAAAAATTTCAGAGGAACTAGTAGGACAAGCTAATTTAAATACTGAAGAAATAAATCTACAAGTTAAAAAGATTGATGATGCTATAAAAAGTTTAAAAGAAGTAAACTTAATTACTTTTAAAGGGTATGGAAATAATGAATCTCTAAAAGTTTCATTTGAACCGGAAACTAAAAAGCTTAGTGCAGTATCAAATGGAGAAACTATTCATAAAAGTTTTGGTGGTTCAACTTATATAGGTGTAGAACTTTATGATAAAAAAGGTAATAAAAAAGCTGGATTCACAGCTAGAGGCGGAGAAAATGCTAATCAAATAGCAGAGGAAATTAACAAGCTTACTTATGCAGATGGAGATTTCTTAAAGTTATATCATAGAGAACCAAATAGTAGATTTATTGTAAATGGGTATGTAGAAAATGCACCGCATGATTTAAGTGTGGGTGGACTTAATATAAATCTTGCTACTTCATACTTCTATTTAGATGGGGAAAGTCTTAGATATTCAAATGAACATTTAGATTTATCAGATGATAAGACTGCTTTAGTAGAGAAAATAGCAGAGGCTAAAAAACTTACAGCACAGAGTTATACAAAAACAAGTTTTGCACAGTTTATAAAAGTTTTAGAGAATGCAGAAAAGGTTGTAGTACAAGCTAACTTAACTACTGAAGAAATAAATTTAGAAGTGTCTAAACTTAATGACGCAATTGAGAGTTTAAGAGAGGTTAATCATATAGAATTTAAAGGATACAAGAATGAAACTTTCCTTGATTTAAAGTTTGATATAGAAACAAATAAATTTAAAGCTATATCAAGTGGAAAAATAGTTCATCCATATCAGTATAGTAAAGAATATGCAAAAGTTATTCACTTTGATCAAAAAGGAAATATTAAAGGTGAATATAGTGCAGTAGCAAATCAGACAGCTGATGAAATGGCAAATAGCCTGAATAAAGCTACTTTTGCAAAAGGTGATTATATAAAAATCAATCACTTAGAAAAAAATGGTAGACTTGTGATAAATGGATTTGTAGAAAATGCACCATATGATTTAAGTACAGGTGGAATTAATTTAGACCTTGAAAACTCATATTTCTATTTAGGAAAAGAAAGTTTAGAATTTACAGATTCACAAATTGATTTATCAGCAGATAAAACAGGGCTTATACAAAAAATAAATGAAGCAAAAGAAATTACATCAGAGGGATATACAAAAACTTCATTTGAAAACTTAGGAAGTGCGATTGTAGTAGCACAGGGGTTAATATCACAAACTAATGTTTTAGAAAGTGAACTAAATACAGAGATAGAGAATTTAAAAAATGCTATAAACAGCTTAAGACTTATAAATATAATAGAGTTTAAAGGATATGATAATGTAACATTCTTATCACTTAGATTTGACACAGAAAATAATAAATTTGTAGCAACATCAAATGGGAAGATGGTACATCCATATCATTATAGTAAGGTTTATTCAACACTTTATCACTATGATAGTGAAGGGAACTTAAAAGGTGAATACTCAGTTAAGGCAAACGAAACAGCAGATAATATAGCAAATGCTTTAAATAAAGTAGCAATAGAACAGGGAGATTATATAAAACTTTCACACCTTGAACAAAATGGAAGACTTGCTATCAAAGGATATATAGAAAACTTTGAGGGTGATATTTCAAATGGGGTTGGAAGTCTTGATTTAAATACTTCAACTTTTGGACTTGATGGAGAAAATTTAAATTATATAAATAAGTAAAAATAATATAAAAAAAGAAAACTATCACGAAATTCAAAAATTTTATTTCGTGATAGTTTTTTTTCATTCAAATATGAGCTTAATTTAATGCCTAGCGGTAGCTGCTGCTTTTTTTGCAGCCATTCGTTTAAATTGATAAAGAATAAGTGAGGCAATTACTATAATAATAATACCTATTAAAACATTTATTTTAACTACTTCTCCCATAATAAGGAAAACTAGAATAGGTACAAGTATAGGTTTTATATAAAACACACTAGTAGCGGTAATAGCTGATGTTTCTTTCATTGCTCCAAGGAAGAATAAGAATCCAAGTCCTTTAACAACTACACCAACATAGACTAGAAGTACAAAACTATGCATGTCTATACCTTTAATAATTGGAATTCCTAAAACGGCCATAATTATAAACATTACCAATACACCAAGATAGAATGAAAAACTGTTAGTTACAGCTTTACCATACTTTTTAATTGTTCTTGTAGCAAGTACATTGAATAGGGCAATTGATAGTGCTCCAAGAAGTGCTAGTGTTACACCAATTAAATGTTGTTTGAAATCTTTTCCACCAGAGCCAGCAGCAAATGGATCAAATATAACAATTATACCAATAGCAGCAAGGACAATAGCAATCCAAGAACGTTTATCAAACTTTTCTTTTAATACAAATCTTGCAATAGGAATAGTCATAATAGCATTAGAGCAAACAATTATTGCCACTATTGAGGGAGTTGTATAAATTAATGCCTCTTGAAGAAGTGACATACCAACAGATACCTGGATTACACCAAGTAATAAAAAATATAACCAGTCTTTTATGCCAAGTTTAATTTTTAGTTTTTTCATATCACTTATTGCAAAAGGTAGTAAAATTGTAGCACCTATTAAAAAAGCTACTGCATTTATTTGGTAGGCATTTAGTTTATCAAGAGCTAGGTATTTACCACTAATCTCTTGAGTACTAAAACAAAGTGCAGTTAGAACGATGTAAATAAAACCTTTATATTTATTAAGTACATTTGATTGACCCATAACATTCGCTTCCTTCTTATATGAATTTATTAACTGAATTTCAGATAATATAATCAAACTATGGTAAGTTAAGAAGTCATCTAGTAAGATATAATAATTAGTTTTAGGATATAATATATTATTTAATATATCCTCTAATATGGTACAAGAATAGCAAATTAAAATTTAAAAGTCAAAACAAATGTTTATAAAAATAACAAATGTTAAAATAGATTTTAGGTAAATTGAAATGAATGTATAAATATTTGATATAAATTCAAATATTTTACTTATATGATTTATATTTTTATGGTCAAAAATAAATTAAATACTTAAATTTAAAATACTTAGAGATTCTATGAAAAAGTTTACATTTTTAAAAGAATCCTAATTTAGTTTTTTTTCTGCTAATATAATAAATATAGATAGAAATTTAATTGAAAAGAGAATTTTCTTAGAATATAATTAAACATAACTTTTAGATTATGGAGTTGAATTAACGAATGAAAGAATATGAAAAAATGAATCAAATGGAAAAACAGGAGTTTTTAGCTAAGGTTTCTAGTTTGTATTATGATAAGTGCATGACACAATCAGAGATAGCAAGTGAGCTTCAAACAACTAGATTTAAAGTAGCAAAATATATACAGATTGCTAAAGATGATGGAGTAGTAGAAATTAATATTAATTACCCAAGGCAAAGACTTAAAAGTTTAGAAAGTGAATTTTTAGAAAGATTTGATTTAGAGGATGTTATTATTATTGATAATAAAACATTACCTTATGATGAGATAATATATGCATTAGGTAAATTTGGAGCAAGTTATTTAGCAGATATAATAGAAGAAAATGATATTATTGGTGTACTTTGGGGAAAAACAATATCTAATGTGATAAAGCATTTAAATGTTAATAATAAGATTCCAATTACAGCACTTCAATTAGTCGGAGCAGCTGCAAAAGATAATCTTTTAATAGATTCCCCAGAACTTATAAGACAACTTGCGAATGCATATAGTGGAACATATAAATATTTATATGCACCTTTATACATGGAGAATGATTTTGCAAGAAAGGCCTTTTTACAGGAGCCGGTTATAAATGATACACTCTTTGCTGCAAGTAAGGCTAAGATAGCATTAACAGGGATTGGTACAGTTCATGCTGTATTTGCATCAAGTCTTTGGAAAAATTATTTAAATGAAGAGATTAGTAAAGGTGCTGCTGTGGGATGTATATATGGAAGAGTTTATGATATTTATGGAAATCTTGTTGATGCACAGATTAATGAAAAGGTGATAGGACTTGATCTAGATATTATAAAAAATATGAAATATAGAATAGGAATATCTTCTGGTAAATTAAAGGGGGAGGCAATACTTGGTGCTTTAAATGGAAGATTTATAAATGTTCTTATAACAGATGCAGAAACTGCAACTAAAATATTATTATTACATGATAAGCAAAAATAAATAATAGAAGATTATAGATTTTATGATGATAGTTAAACATTGAAAAAATATTATTATGAGAGGTTATAAGAGATTGAAGAATTATATTAGTAGAATATAGTTCTTTTTTTTATTGAATTTTTAAAAATAGTGAAAATTACTATATTAGCTAATTTAACATTTGTTTATTTTTTTAACAAATGTTTTGACAGTTTTTTTTTGTGGTGCTAATATGTAGCTATAAACTATGGTGAAGTTAAATATGAGTTGCTTAGTTGTATTAATAATTAAATACAAAATTAAAGGAAGTGTTATTAATGGATGTTAAAAAAGAATCTCTAAAGCTTCATAAAGAGAAGATGGGAGAGATTGAAATAGTTGGAAAGGTCCATGTTGATAATAAAGAAGATTTATCAATTATTTATACTCCAGGAGTTGCAGCCCCATGTCTTGAGATTGCAAAAGATAAAGAGAAGGCGTATGAGTATACTTTAAAGGGAAGAACTGTTGCAGTTATTACAAATGGTACAGCAGTTTTAGGTCTTGGAAATATAGGACCAGAAGCTGGGCTTCCAGTTGTAGAAGCAAAAGCTTTACTTCATAAAGAGTTTGCTGGAATTGATGCTTTTCCAATAGCACTAAATGAATATGACCCAGATAAAATAGTTGAAATTGTAAAAGCAATTTCCCCGGGGTTTGGTGGTATACATTTAGAGGATATAAAAGCACCAGAATGTTTTTATATAGAAGAGAAGTTAAAAGAATTGTTAGATATTCCAGTTTATCATGATGATCAACATGGAACTTCAATAGCAGTTCTTGCAGGGTTATATAATGCACTTAAAATTGTTAAGAAAAATTTATCAGATATTAAAGTTGTGATAAATGGAGCTGGAGCATCAGGAATTGCAGTTGCTAAACTCTTAATTTCAGCAGGTGTTAAAAATATAGTGCTTTGTGATATTGATGGCGCTTTAGTAGATGGTGATTCTACATTAAATGAACCACAAAAAGAAATTGCAAAGTTAACTAATTTTGAAAAAGAATCTGGAACATTAGAAGAGATAATTAAAAACAAGGATGTTTTTGTAGGTGTTTCAGTAGGTGGAGTAGTTAAAAAAGAAATGATAGCTACTATGAATAAGGATAGTATAGTATTTGCATTAGCTAATCCAATACCAGAAATTCTTCCAAAAGAAGCTAAAAAAGGTGGAGCAAGAATTGTTTCAACAGGTAGAGGAGATTTTCCAAACCAAGTAAATAATTTATTAGTATTCCCAGGAATTTTTAAAGGTGCATTAAAAGGTAGAATTTCTACAATAACAGAAGAAATGAAAGTTAATGCAGCAAAAGGAATTGCAAAGCTTGTTGATGAAAAAGATTTAGAAGAAGATTATATAATACCAAGTGTATTTAATAAAGATGTTGTAGAGGTAGTTGCACAGTCAGTTATGCATAATTAAAAATTAAGGAGGGTGCTATATGGAGGCTTATGATTTTCAAACAGAGATTTTTGAGAGTCCAAGCTATAAAGATTTGAGTGAAGTACAAAAGTTTTTGAGTAAGCAAGGATTAAAACTTGATAAGGATTTACAATACACTGTTGTTTTAAGGAGTTTTGGACAAGTTGTAGCAACAGGTTCATTCTCAGAGAATATTTTAAAATGTATTGCAGTTGATAAAAATTATAGAGGATATGGTTTATCTAATATTATTATTTCAGAATTACTAAATGAGGAGTATAGAAGAGGAAATATGAAACTTTTTATTTATACTAAACCTAGTAATGAAGAAGTTTTTAAAGAATTTGGATTCTACCTTATAGAAAAAGGTCCAAAGGCAATAGTTTTAGAAAATAGTAAGACTGGAATTTTAAAATACTGTGATAGTCTTATAAAAGAAACTTTTGAATTTGATAGTACTGCTATAACTAGTCAAAATGTATCAGCGATAGTTATGAACTGCAATCCATTTACAAAAGGACATAGATATATAATTGAAAAAGCTTCAAAGGAATCTAGTTTTGTACATCTTTTTATACTCTCAGAAGATAAATCGGCTTTTCCTAGTGATGTGAGATATGATCTAGTTAAAGAGGGAATAGAGGATTTAAAAAATGTGATAATCCATAATGCTAAGGATTATATAATATCTAGTGCTACATTTCCAAGTTATTTTTTAAAAGAATATTCAGATGTTGTAAGTTCACAAGCTATAATAGATGCTAAAATTTTTGCAAAGCATATAGCAAAATCACTTAACATAACAAAAAGGTATGTAGGAACTGAGCCATATTGTGTTGTAACAAATCTATATAATATAGCTTTGAAAAACATATTAGGTAAAAATGATATAGAGTGTATAGAAGTTGAAAGATTAAAAATTGATAATATACCTGTGAGTGCCTCAAAGGTTAGAAAACTTTTAAAAGAAGGTAATTTTGGTGAAGTCAAAAAAATAGTACCAAAAACTACTTATGATTTTCTAACTTCAGTTAAGGCAAAGGAAATTATTTGTAAGCTTTAAAATAAATAAACAAAGGAGGAAATAGATTATGAAGATTATTAAAAATGCATCAGCAGGGACTATTGAGTCAAGCGATATTATGATAGTGGTATTTCCAAATGATAATGGGATTGAAATAGAACTTAATAGCTCAGTTGAGAAACAGTTTGGAGAGCAAATCAGAAAGGTTATAGCAGAAACATTAAAGGAGCTAAATGTTTCTAGTGTAACTATAAGAGCAACTGATAAAGGGGCTTTAGATTGTGTGATAAAAGCAAGAGTTCAAACTGCAATAGCAAGAGCAAGTGAAGAGGGAAAATTTGACTTTGGAGGTGCTATGTAATATGTATAAATTAAGAAGAACTATGATGTATGTTCCAGGTAGTAACCCGGGGATGATAAAAGATGCACATATATATGGTGCTGATTCTATAATGTTTGACTTAGAAGATTCTGTTGCTGTAAATGAAAAAGATTCAGCAAGACTTTTAGTTTTTAATGCACTTAGAACTTTAGATTATGAGGGAAAGGAACTTGTTGTTAGAATAAATGGGCTTGAAACACCTTTTGGGTTAGAAGACCTAGAGGCTATGGTAAGGGCACAACCAGATATTATAAGACTTCCTAAAACAGAGACAGCACAAGATGTTATTGATGTGGAAAATGAAATTGCAAGAATAGAAAAAGAAATAGGACTACCTGTTGGGAAAACAAGAATGATGGCAGCAATTGAAAGTGCGTTAGGAGTTATTAATGCTTATGAAATAGCTACTGCAAGTGATAGATTAATGGGCGTGGCCATAGGAGCTGAAGATTTTGTCACAGACATGAGAACTACTCGTTCACTTGAGGGTATAGAACTTTTAACTGCTAGAAGCCAGGTATTACTTGCAGCAAGAGCAGCAAAAATATATGCATTTGATACAGTGTTTTCTGATGTTAATAATGAAGAGGGCTTTATAAATGAAACTACTCTTATAAAACAACTTGGATTTGATGGTAAATCAGTAATAAATCCAAGACAAATAGACCCAGTTCATAAAATTTATACACCATCAGAAAAAGAAATAATTAAGGCAATTAATATAATAAAAGCTAGTGAAGAAGCTAAAAAAAGAGGCTCAGGAGTTGTAGCATTAAATGGAAAAATGATAGATAAGCCCATTATAGCTAGAGCACAAAGAACAATCATGTTTGCTAAGGCAGCAGGTGTAGAAGTTAATTTTGGAGGTGAAGACCATGAATAATAGTATAGGAAGAGAAATTCCAGATTCAGTTATAAATGGTGGTTTTAAGGCTTACAAAGGAGAGTTTGCATTAGAACCAAGTGGAAGACTCAGAGGAAGAGAAATAACAAAAATTGAACCAAAAGATTCTAAAATGTTAGGTTCAATAGAAGAAGCTATTAAAAAATCAGGACTAAAAGATGGTATGACAATCTCATTCCACCATCATTTTAGAGAAGGTGATTTTGTATTAAATGAAGTTATGGATATTATCGCACGTCTTGGAATTAAGAATTTAACATTAGCTCCAAGTTCTTTAACAGGTGTACATTCACAAATTATTAAGCATATAAAATCAGGAGTTATCTCAAAGATTACAACTAGTGGTGTAAGAGGTGAGCTTGCAAATGAAATTTCAAATGGTCTTATGGAAAATCCAATTATTATAAGATCACATGGTGGTAGAGCTAGAGGGATAGAATCAGGTGAGATTGCAATTGATGTAGCATTTTTAGGTGTGCCTAGTTGTGATAATTATGGAAATGCAAATGGATATAGTGGAAAATCATTTTGTGGGTCACTTGGATATGCAAAGGTTGATGCAAAGTTTGCAGATAAAGTGATATTAATAACTGATAACCTTGTACCATATCCTAATGTTCCAGCTAGTATAGAACAGGTTGATGTTGATTATGTTGTAGAGGTTGAACAAATAGGAGACCCTAAAGGAATAGTTTCAGGGGCTACAAGATATACAAAAGACCCAAGAGAACTTTTAATAGCAAAATATGCATCTAAAGTTATGTTTGAATCAGGTTATTTCAAAGATGGATTCTCAATGCAATGTGGAACAGGTGGGGCATCACTTGCAGTTGCTAGATTCTTAAAAGAAAAAATGGTAGAAGATGATATTAAGGCAAGTTTTGCACTTGGTGGAATAACAGGGCAATTTGTTGAGATGCATGAAGAGGGACTTATAGGTAAATTATTTGATACACAAAGTTTTGATTTAACAGCAGCAAAATCAATAGGTGAAAATCCTAATCATTATGAAATTTCAGCATCATTTTATGCAAACCCACATAATAAAGGGTGCGCAGTTAATCTTTTAGATTTTGTTATTTTAAGTGCATTAGAAGTTGATGTAAACTTTAATACAAATGTTATAACAGGTTCTGATGGAGTTATAAGAGGTGCATCAGGTGGGCATAGTGATACAGCTGCGGGAGCTAAACTTTCAATGATAGTTTGTCCTTTAGTAAGAGGTAGAATACCTACAATAGTAGATAATGTAATAACTACTATAACACCAGGCGAGAGTGTAGATGTAGTTGTAACAGATAGAGGAATTGCAATAAATCCTAATAGAAAAGATTTAATTGAAACTTTATCAAAAACAGATATTCCAATTTTCACAATTGAAGAATTAAAAGAAAAAGCTTATAAACTAACAGGAGTTCCAAATAAAATAGAATTTGATGATAAAATTGTAGCACTTGTTGAGTATAGAGATGGTTCTATAATTGATGTAATTAGAAAAGTTAAATAGAGAGTTAAAGTTTTTAAAGTTAAATATAGATTAATTAGAATTATTGAACCTTAGATGATAAATCATAAATATATTTTAATAGCCTTAATATTTAGAGCATATTAGGGCTATTGAATTTATATTAGGACTAGGAGGAGTTATGATGGAAGAGATAATATTACAAGGGATTTTAGATGGGAAAGAAAAGAGAGCTAGAGAGCAAAAAGATATTTTAAGACGATATAATAATACATTAATTTCATTTACACTTAATATTCCTGGACCAAATAAAAGAGGGCTTAAATACAAAAAAGTTTTTGAAAGAGGGATTAGAGAAATTAAAGATATGTTATATAAACATAATCTGAAAATAGTACATACAAAAATAGATGATAATGTAGCTGGATACATATTTTTTTGCAGTGTGATAGGAAAAGACACAGTTATAAAAGCATCGATGATACAGTTAGAAAATGCAAGTAATATTGGAAGACTTTTTGATATAGATGTATTTAATAAAAAAGGAGAACTGTTGAGTAGACATGATTTTAAAATAGTCAAAAGAAAATGTCTTATATGTGAAAAAGATGCAGTGAGTTGTGCAAGAAATAGAACGCATTCTATCGAAGAATTATTACCTGTTATTGATAATATTATAAATGAAGAGTTAGAAAAGGAGATGCTAGTATGGAGTTAATAGCTAAAAAGTTAGCAGAGTTTGCAAGTGAGGCTATGCTTTTTGAGGTAAGTTCATATCCATCACCAGGACTTGTATCACCAGTATCAAATGGTTCTCATAAGGATATGAATTATTATACTTTTTTAGGTAGCATATCAGTTTTAAATAAATATATGTATGAATTTGCCTTAGCAGGGATTCAAAAAGATAAAATAGAAGATATTTTTGATGATATAAGAAAAGTTGGGTTAAAGGCTGAAATTGATATGTTTGAAATAACAAAAGGTGTAAATACTCACAAGGGAATGATATTTCTTATGGGAATAACACTAAGTGCCCTAGCTTATGGAATATCAATGAATTATAGCTTTGATAAAATACAAGATATTATAAAGATAATGTGTAGGGATTTAACTAGTGAATTGAAAAATATTGATTTTAAAAGTTTAAAGGAAAAATCCCATGGAGAAAAATTATACTTAGAGTATGGTTTTTTAGGTATAAGAGGAGAGGCAGAAGATGGGGTACCATTAGCGTTTAATATAGGATTAAACTGTTATGAAAATTGCTCTGACCTTAGTGAAAATGATAGATTACTACAGACTCTTTTAAAAATAATGAGTGAGTGTGAAGATTCTACTATATTACATAGAAAGGATTTAGAAACATTAAATTATGTAAAAACTAAATCAAAAGAATTATTAAATATGGGGGGCATGTATAATAGTGAAATGACAAAAAAACTTTATGAGCTTAATGAGGTATTTATAGAAAAAAATATAAGCCCAGGAGGAAGTGCTGATATACTTGCTATAACAGTTTTACTTGCTTTAGCTAAAGAAACTTTTTTTGCTAATTAAAAAGTGAATATAAAAAATAGAGATATCTTATGATTTGATAAGATATCTCTATTTTTGTATGTTTATTAAAACTTTTAAGATAAATATAGCTGTTATTTGACAAGTATTTTCAATTGGAGTATTATTGCTAACATGGAAGTTAAATAACTTCTATGGAAGTAAAAAGTTTTGGAGGTTTAAAATGGATAGTTTTACAAAAGATAGTTTGATTAGTTTTTTACAGACTTATATGGAGTCTAGTGAAGTTTATTATAAAGAGCATTATGATTCAATGAATATAAATGATTTACATACTATTTGTGAGATTTACAAAGAACCTGGAATTAATTCTAAAAAAATTTCTAATATTCTTAGTTTAACTACTGGTGGAGTGACTAAAATAGTTAAAAGACTTGAAAAAAAAGATTATATAGAATCTTTTAAATCAGAGAAGAATAAGAAAGAGGTGTATTTTAAGGTTAAGGAAAAAGGTGAGAAAATAGGAATTTCACATGAAAAATTACATGATGAAAAATTTGCAAGACTTGATGAAAAATTAAAAGACTATTCAGCTAAAGAACATAAAACAATCCAAAAATTTTTAAGTTCTGTTACTGAGTTTTATGAGGATGAAATGAATTTTTCAGAGGAATAATTTATTAAATACAAAAGATAAAAAATAAAGGAGAAAGTAAAATGAGATTACCAAGCTTTTTCTCTTTAGTTAAAAAAAGAGAAGTTAGTAAAAAGCAGATGGTTAATGATTTTAAGGCTGGACTTGCAGTTTCTATAATTTCATTACCACTTGCTATTGCACTAGGGATTTCATCAGGAATGACACCACAAGCTGGTCTTATTACAGCTATTATAGGGGGACTTGTTGTTTCTTTATTAAGTGGTAGTTCAATTCAAATTGGTGGCCCAACTAGTGCATTTGTTATAGTCGTTTATGGAATTATACATAAATATGGGGTAGATGGGCTTGTTGTTTCAACTATTATGGGAGGAATTATTTTAATTATACTAGGTATTTTAAAACTTGGTTCAGTAGTTAAATATATGTCTTATCCTATAATACTTGGGTTTACCTCAGGGATAGCAGCTATTCTTGCTACATCAGAGTTTCAAAGTTTTCTAGGTCTTAAAATATCAGGTGGTTCAGATAGTGTAATTTCTAAATGGACACAATATTTTACACACATAGGAACTTTAAGCATTACAACAACAATTATAGGTATTGTTTCAGTACTTATAATAGTATTTTGGGCAAGAGTTCCAAAGATAGGAAAGATGATTCCAAGTTCACTTGCAGGACTTATAATAGTAACTGTAATAGTTAAACTTTTAGGAATTCACACAGCGACAATTGGGTCTGCTTTTGGGAGTATAACAGGAACACTTCCAACTATTCATATACCAAGTTTTAGTTTTGGGCAGATGCAAAATCTTATAGAACCAGCAGTTACAATTGCTTTACTTTCAGCGGTATCATCACTTCTTGCAGCAGTTGCAGGAGATGAGGTGGCAGGGATTAAACATGACTCTAATACAGAGCTTATGGCAGAGGGATTTGCTAATATTGCATCAGTTCTTTTTGGTGGAATTCCAGTTTCAGGAGTTGTAGCTAGAACTACTGCGAATGTTAAAAATGGTGGAAAAACTCCTATTGCAGGAATAATACATGCAATAATTTTATTTATAATAATGATGGTTTTAATGCCACTTACAGAATATATTCCACTTACAACACTTGCAGCAATACTTCTTGTTGTAGCTTATAAAATGGTTAAATGGAGAGTCCTTGCATCTATGCTTAAATGTCCTAAAGGAGATTTACTTTTATTTGTAATAACATTTATGCTTACAATATTATTTAACCTTGCAATTGCAGTAGCAGTTGGGATGGCAGTTTCAGCTATTATATTTATGGTTAGAATGTCAAATCACCTGCAAATTGCAGAAGTTAAACTTGAAGAAGTAAACTTTGGAAGAGAAAGAAATACTCAGTTTGAGTCAAAAAATGTAGTTGTAAAAGAACTTACAGGTGCAATGTTCTTTGGGTCAATAAATATATTTGATGATGCTATGAAACAATTAGAATATTCACATATAGATGCATTGATATTTAGAATGAGGACTATTAATAAGCTGGATTTAACATCTTTAAACTTACTTGGAAGTATCGAGAGAGCTTGCAAAAAAGCAAATGTTAAGTTTGTTCTAACTGAATTATCAGAAGAAAATAAAAAAGTAATTAATAATTTACAAGGAAATAATATACTAGTCTTTGATACTCTTGAAGAGGCACTTGAGGCAGAAGATAAAGATTCATAATAGAAAAAACATCTATGTACTAATAGAAAGTATATAGATGTTTTTACTTTTATTTAGAAATTAAATAAGGATATAATAAAGATAGATAAATTGAAAATATAGAAGGCAGGTGCAAAATGAAGTTTTTAATGGGAAGTCATTATTGGAATTTAAATATAGAAGGCTCAGATAATGATTACTTAGAGTATATAGTTCCAACAAAGGAAGATTTATATTATGGTAATTTTACAAGCGTGCAATCTAAAGATGAAAATGGTGATGATGTAAATGTGAAAGATATAAGATTATTATTCAAGGAACTTAGAAAAGGAAGCTTAATATCTTTTCAGGTTCTTTATAGTAAAGAGCTAAAAGAAAATATAGATAAAGAAGACAATAAGATTTTAGCTTATATATTTGAAGAGTTAGAAAAATATAGAGATGAAGTGTTAGAAGAAGTGAAGCCAAAACTTATAAAGTCATGTTATGGGGAGCTTACTGGGAGAGTTAAAAAGTTTGAGAAGTTAAAAGAAACTAAGGAACTTGCTAATATAGTAAAGCTTAATTTTATAATTAAAACTTTACTTGAAAATGAAAATCCCTTCAGGAAGTGGTTTGAGGATATAGATAGAATTAATTTACTAAGGGAAGTTAGAATTTTAGAGAGTGAGGAGGTTAAAGAAAAATATAGCAGTGCTTATGAAGAGGCTTTATCATATGTAGAAACTTTAAAAGATATGGAGTTTGGTAAGGTAAAAGAAAGTGTTAGGTTGGATTATTTAGAAAATATTTTAATGAATCAAATAATTGTATAGGTTTAGGAACAGTGTTGATATAAGATTCAATGCTGTTTTTTTATTTGATAGTTAGTGTTTATAAAAGTCTACCTGAATTAAGTAAACTTTTACTTCCTTGTAAATAAAGGTTTACTTAAAGAAAGTCATATGATAATATAAATTATAATAAAATGTAAAAAAATGTAAAATTGGAGGTGCTATGAAAAAAATTATAGAGGAAGTTAAGTCATATAAGGAACATATAAATTTGATTATTATATTACAAGTTTTTATGTTTAGTTTTGTAGTTTTTGTACTTTCTGTTGGTTATGACCCAGTAGAATTTGCTGTTACAATGCCACCAGATAAAAGCTTTTTAGAGAAATTTAGAGTTATAGTAATTACACCTATTTTAGAAGAACTTATTTTTAGAGCAGGTTTATACAAAGGTTTATCTAAAGTTATTTCAAGACGAAAAGCAGTTATTATATCATCACTTCTATTTGCTATGATGCATGGAGTACTAAGAATTCCAGATTCATTTTTTGCAGGAATGTTATTTTGTGAAGTTTATATAAGAGGTGCTAAGATATATTATCCAATGATGCTACATGGATTTGCTAATACATTAGGGGTGGTATTTTGGTATATTGAATTTAATCATATAGGAGGGATTTTACCTTATCCAATGATAGGTTTTATTTTCTTTGTTATTATGGGATTTGTTTTTTATAGAGCTATAAAGAAGAGTAAAAGCAAACGTGGTTTGGTATATGAAAAAGTGGTTTAGTAAGTTAAGGGAAAACTTGTATTATAGAAAATAATTAGTAGAAAACTCTTTTCATATAGAATTTTTCACTTGAATTGTGAGTATACTATGTGAGAATAATATGATTTTAAAGATATAATAGGTAAGTTTTTATTGTAATTAAATGGAATTATATAAAAAGCTAGAATCAATATGAGAGGGGATAATAAAAAATGGAAGCAAGAAAATTATTAGATGCTTTAATGGTCGCTGAAAAGTTAAAGGATACAACTCGTCATTGTTATACAGCAAATGGAAGACATGAGAGTGTGGCAGAACATAGCTGGATGATGACTTTGATGGCTTTCTTTATGAGAGATGAGTTTAAAGAAGTAGATATGGATAAGGTTATTAGAATGTGCATAATTCATGATTTAGGTGAATGTTTTACTGGCGACATTCCAACCTTTGATAAAAATGAAACTCATGAAAAAACAGAAGAGTCTTTATTGTGTAACTGGGTTAATTCTCTACGTACAAACTACAAGGAAGAAATGCGTGAACTTTATAAAGAAATGGCAGAAAGAAAAACTATTGAAGCAAAAGTTTTTAAGTCTATTGATTCTCTTGAGGCATTAATTCAGCATAATATTTCTAATTTATCTACATGGATTCCAAAAGAATATGATCTTAATATGACTTATGCTGATGATAAAGTCGAGTTTTCTGATTATCTTAAAGTCTTAAGGCAAGAGATTCGTGAAGATACTATCAAGAAAATTGACACAGAAAAATAATATATATAAGGACTGTACTGGATAAAAAAATCTAGTGCAGTTTTTTAGATGAATAATCAAATAATTAAATAATAGTGTTCCATTAGAGAATTATAAGGAACTTATAAATGAAGAATATTTCGTTGATAAATTATCTATTATAGATATATTAAATAAAAAGATAAGCACAAAAAGTAAGTATGTTTGTGTTACAAGACCAAGAGGGTTTGGTAAGTCAACAGTAGCGCAAATGCTTGGTGGATATTATTCAAATCATAGATTTGAGTCTTCACTTAAAAACAGTCTATCTTGTGTAGTAACACTTGCATATTTACCAGCTAGGGATACTTATAGAGTTGAAAGAGAAGAGAAAACAGGAAAAGGAAACTGCACTTCATATACATTCAGTGAAGTAAGTGATTCACACAAAATCAGAGATTTTGGTTCTCTACTCACTTTTCACCCAAGAAGAAAGAATGATATACCATTTATAGTGGAACTTAAAAAGGATGTTAAACCAGAAGTTGCATTAAAGCAAATACGAGATAAAGAATATGTGCAGCAATTTAAAAAAGAGCATCAACATAAAAATATATTAGCAGTGGCTATTTGTTATGACTCTAAGTTAAAAGAGCATAAATGCGTAATAGAAGACTTATAAAAAAAACTGCACTAGGTAGAAAATCTAGTGCAGTTTTACTTTTTTTAGGTTTTCTTTCTTTTAGGTCTAGTTTTTAAATCTGGAAATATTTTATTTACTTCTAAAAGTATAATATTTAAAGTTAACCATGCTCCACCAAGAGAATATCCTGAAAGAATTTCACTAAGTGTGCTTCCAAAGAATAATTGTGCTATACCAGCAAGGATTCCAAGAAACATAAAAAGCATTATTAAAGCTCTACGAATTAATTTATACTTTATATTTCTTATTATTAAGTAGAATAAGAAACCATATATAACTATTACATTAAAACAACTGATATTAAAAATACCAGAGAATATATTCCAATATGAACTTAAGAATTTAAACACATAAAGCAATATATTTTGAATTATAAATCCACCTAAAATTGTTATTAGTGTATATCTAATTTCAATTGGTTTGTTGAAAGATTTATATAAAATGAATGCAATTGCAAGAATAGTAATTACTACATACATAATATCTAATTCAAGATAACTAATAGTTTTAAATATAGGATTAAATATTATGGAGTTAGCAAAAATTCTTTGAATAATATAATATGTTATTTGATTGAATGGAACAAACTGATTGCTAAGTAATCCTTGTATGATATTCACAAAGGCATCAACAAGTAAAATACATATAACTGCTGAAAGCAAAACAACTACACGAATTCTTCCAAGTGAATGGAAGGTATCTAACAATGTAATAACTGTTTTTTCTATAAAATTTATTATCTGAGTTTTATAAATTTTTAAAATATAGAAAATACAAATTAATATAAGGAATATAGTGGCTCCAATAATTAAGTATTTGATTATGTATTTGTGGAACTCAGACCAGTTACTACCTAAAAGATTTCCAACAATTGCAAAGGTTATAGACCAAATTATAGCACCTATATAGCCACCTAATGCATAACGTTTGAAACTCATTTTAGATGTTCCTGCAAAATATCCGATTATATGTTTTAGACCTGGAATAAAACATATGAAAACTATTAAAGTGGTTCCATATTTATTTAATAGCTTTGACATTTTTTCCATTTTATCAGGACCTAAATGAAATTTAGAGCCATACTTTGCGAAAAAAGGCTCTCCAAGTTTATGGCCAATAAAATAAGAAAGTGTAAGACCAGAACTAACTCCAAGAGTAGCTACTATACATAAAAGTATTATATTGAGTTTACCTTGGAAAACTAAAAATCCACAATAAACTAAAAGAATTTCACCAGGTAAAAAAGGTACACCCATCAATTCTATTGTTAAAAGAATATAAACTAGGATATAACCATATTGAGAAACTAAGTTTAAAATATCAGACATAATTTTTTGCTCCTTTAAATTTTTAACATAGTCTAAAAATTAAATTTAATAAAAGTACTCTTAATTTATTTTACCCTTAAATAGTTTATTTGATTATATCATTTAATTTATTGGAGTGAAAATAATAAATAGAAAGTGGGATAATCTAATTGTTTTTTAGATAAATAGGTGAATTCAACTGATAGGAGTAGTAGTTATAAAAACATTTTAGTGTAGTTTTATTTCATAGAATTTTAAGTGTTTGATAAGTAAGTGTTGAATAAAATTATGAAATTTAAAATAAAGTTTATGATAAATTATATTTTTGAACTTGATTTTACCTTATTGTAATATTTATTTGAATATTTTATATTTTTGATATCAGTAAGCCAATGTATAATTGAAAAATACACTTGTTCTTTGATGAAGAATAAAAAAGAAAATGTTAGTTTAATTAAATGAATAAATTAACACTGAAATTATAAAAATATAGAGTGTGATTAGAAATAAAAATAGACTTACTCATATGACAGGAGAAAGTGATGGAATTATTCAAAAGACAAGAGGTTAATAAAATGATTAGTAACGTAAAGGGAGAGAAAAAAAGAACTTTAAGAATATTTGATTTAGTTTTACTTACAGTCGGGGCTGTAATTGGAACGGGAGTACTTGCTATGGCTTGGGTTTTAACTTAAAATAATGGTACCTTATACAGAGCTTAATTAAACAGATTCATTATCATATGGACTTGTTAAAGTTGAACAATACATTCTAGCTAGGTTCTTATCATTTGGAGCAATCATTGGAATATTTGCAATAATATTTGCTGTATGTTTTGGATGTTCAAGAATATTTACAAACGGAAGTAAAGGTGGATTTGTACCTAAGATTTTTGGGAAAGAAAATAAAAAAGGTGCACCAAGTGTATCATTATGGTTTATAGGAATCATAGGAGCAATTCTTGGAGGATTCTTTAATGTAAATATACTAGCAAATGCGGCAGTGCTTGCATTACTTTTAGTTTACTTATTAGTTTGTATAGGAATAATCGTATTTAGATATACAAACCCAGATTTTAAAAGAAGTTTTAGAACACCACTTGTGCCTATTTTAGGAATAGCATCATGTGTGTACTTAATGTATCAACAAGGAATAACTTCATGGATATACTTTGTTGTTGGAGTTGGAGTAATTTCAATAATACTTATAATATATTTTGGATATAAAGAGAAAAAGAATATTGGATAAATAGATTAGAACTGTACTAGCTTAGGAAACTGAGAGAGTACAGTTTTTTTATATTTAATTTTATCTTTAATACTATAATTAAGAGGAATTTTGTTATAATTAATTATAGAGAAGGCAATAATCAGAATAAAGTATATTTTGGTTTAGAATAAATGTTAATTAAGTGAGTTAGAGTTAATGAATGTCTTAAAGGAGATAATAGAAGTATGGAAAATTTAAATAGTGTGACTACTAATAAAAAAATAAGTCTTACTATATCAAATATAGGAAAAATAAAGTTTGCTGAGGTAAATATTACTTCGCATAATTGTATAGTAGGAGTTAATAACACTGGAAAATCAACAGTTTTAAAAGTTATATATTCTTTGATTTCTTCAATAAATCAATTTTCAAAAATTATATCTAGTAATAGAGTGAAATATGATTTTGTGTATGAGTCAGAGCTTACAGATAAGGGGCAAGATGAGCTTTGGGAGCTAATTACAGAGCGAGTAAAAGGGATTTTTAATTTAGAAGAAATAGATGATAATAGCGAGGTTGAATTATGTTTAGATGATGAACCTTTTTTAATTTGGGATAAAAATAATGTTAAATGTCTAGGGGATATTTTAGAAATAAATAATATTCCACAAATATTATACTTATCAAGCCCGGAAGTACTTACGTATTCACATCTTATATATAGAGGGGAATCAACGGATAAAAGCTATTCAACTAAATTTAACTATGTGCTTCCTTATGATTTAGAGTTTATAGAGTACATGGCAACAATAGCTGAAAGAAGTGATATTGATTTGCCAGTTAATATAAGAGAAAAAGGGATAAGTGAAATATTAGAGGATGGAAAGTATTATAGACCATCTGTTTTAGGAACTGGAGTGAAACTTCTTAGAATACTTGAAACATTAGTAAAATCTAAAAATGATAACATTATATTTTTAATAGATGAACCAGCGGTAGGATGTCATCCTTCTATGCAAAGAAGAATAGCTAAAATTCTATCACAAAAGTTTAAGTATTTTACTATTACAACACATAGTATTTATATAGTTAATAGTTTAAATGAGGGAATTAATTATTTAAAAACACAAGTTAAGAATGATATAGAATTAATTGAAGTTGAAAGAGCAGAGTTATTAGCTGATTATACTGATCAACTAATTAATTAGGATTAGGTGAATTTGATGGAAGATTTAAAGAAATATTTAAATAGTATTGGAAGAATCCTAACACCAATAGGGGAGTGTATTGCTCCTGATTCCTTAGAGTATTTTAATGGGAAATATAAAGTTTTGGAATCTGAACTTCATTTATATAAAATGGATATGAATAATAGTATTAATGGAATCAATCCATCAAGTGTGGATGGCTTTTTATTCAATGAAAATGAATACTTATATTTAGAGGCAAAAGAACTTTCGGAGTCATTTAATGAAACATATAAAAAGATAGTGAAACTTAGAGAGATAAAAGATGATGATTTATTTAATTTTGATAGTAATTCAGAAGAAGAGATTTTAGATTCAGTTAAAGAGGTAAAATATAATACCTTACAAAAATATTGTTCAAAGCTAAAAGGAAAATATTCTGGAACTAAAATTATCTTAGATAAGTTTTATGATGAAACAAATATAGAAAAGTTTTATCTTTTTGTAGATATAGAATATTTTATAGCATCAACAAATATAGATAAATCAATAGCTAAGACTATTTTATCTAAATATGTGGAGTATTATAAAAAAGATGTAAGTTCATTAATTAGAGATTCTTATAAATATATTATTGATAGAAAAGAACTTTGTAGTGAAATAGGAAAATTTTAAAATTAAGATATTTAAAGTTTTGTAGTTCTTATAATTTTTTCTTAAATTAGTTTATACCTGTTGTATAAGATGAATATATCCAACCAGTTTGTCCATTATACATTACTTTATACCAACCATTACTTTGTCCTAAAACATTAACTTGTGTACCAGTTGGAATTTTACCTAAAATATTATAGCCAGTACTATTCCCAGTCCTAAAATGTAACCATCCCATTGAGCTTTGGATTGTTGTATGAGAAGGTATAAATGTAGTTGTAGCACCGTTTGAAGTGTTTGAATCATTATTTGGTGTCATATAATAAGTTGCTCTCATATAGGTATTATCGCTATCATGCCCTGGAACATAACCATTTCCATTAGCACCATTTAAATTTCTTTCATAAGAAAGTTCATTGTTGCAAAAAACTGATTGATCGTCATTAACATTTGCTATAAGTTTATCTTTATTAGCCCATGATAAGAATATATAAGCATGTGCATCTCCAGAGAATACTCATCTCCAGGTTTTAAATTACTCATATTAATGCTTCTTGTCCATCCATTTTGACCTAGCCAATTGCCTGAATTTGTTGTATATCCAATTGAAGTTGGAACATTAATACCTGTTCCTCGCAGGATACTCGCTAGATAAAACGTACAGTTATTTTTTGTAGTTCCATGAATTCTAATAACCTCATTTAAAGCATTTTAATCTATTACTTGCATTATCTACATAATTTTAAGGAATATTAATTTCACGCAAATAAATTTAGTTTTATAGTAAAATAGACTTAATAAGTTGATAGAACACTTGATACAAATGAAAGATAGGAAAAGACTATGTAGAAAGTAAACTTAAAGCGGGAGATAATATAAAAATTCTCTTTAATGATAGTAAAGGTAAATATGGTAGAGAAGTTGGGACTATATTCTATGAGAATAATCGGAAATGGTACAACCTAAATGAAGAAGAGGTTGCTAATGGACTAGCTAGAATAGCATATTTAGAGAAAAATAATGAAACGGTAAATGTAAAACAGTACTATAAAGCTGAAGATAGTGCTAAATCTCAAAAGTTAAATATATGGAGTATACCTGGTTATGTAACGAGTTATGGATATAACTTAGCGATATTTAAATAAGAATAGAAAAGTAAAATAAGAACTGCATTGGAGTAAATCTAATGTAGTTTTTTACTTATATTCAGCTTTGGAATAAATTAAGTTTAAAGCTAGATTAAATGGTGTATAATTAAAATAAATAATAAAAAGAGTTTATGAAAAGGAGTCTATATGGAAGAATATTTAGATCTATTTGATGATGAAAATAAAATAAGTAAGTCTTTTAATACATCTGGTGCTTGTACTGAAGATAAGCATTATATGGTTAATATAAATAATAAGCTTAGACAGATAATTAAGCTTGTTCAACATGATAAGTATTTTGTGATAAATAGACCAAGACAATATGGGAAAACAACAACTCTTAGTAAGCTTGAAAAAGTTTTAAAAACTAGATATAAAGTGTTAAGTCTAGATTTTGAGATGATGACATCTTATTTTGAGTCAGAAAAAACTTTCTGTAATGAAATTAGAAATAAGTTGGTTGAATGCTTAGGTAGTGAGTTAAATCAGATTAATTCATTAGGAGAACTTGGGGATGTTATAGAGGAAATAACTTCTAAAAATGAAGTTGTACTAATGATTGATGAGGTTGATAAAATTTCTAATCATAGGTTGTTTTTAGATTTTCTTGGAATCCTTAGAGGTCTGTATCTTGCAAGAACTCTTAAAAAAACAACAACTTTTAAATCAGTTATTTTAGTTGGTGTTCATGACATTAAAAATTTAAAACTAAAGTTTAGAGATGATACAGAGGTTAAGTATAACTCACCTTGGAATATTGCAGTTAACTTTAATGTTGATATGAGTTTTAGTGCTGGGGAAATTTCTACTATGCTAAGTGGATATAGTGTTGAAAATAACCTTACTATGAATATAGAAGTTTTAAGTGAGGAGTTATATAAATTTACTAGTGGATATCCTTTTTTAGTCTCAAGAGTTTGTCAGATAATTGATGAGGATATTATTTTAGAGAAAAGAAATTGGAATGTTGAAGATATACATAGAGGAATTAAGCTATTACTTGATGAGAGCAATACACTATTTGATGATTTAATAAAGAATCTTGAAAACAACAAAAAACTTTTTGAATACATCTATTCTGTTTTAGTTCTAGGAATACCTAAAGTATTTAATATAAGTAATCCTATTATTAACTTAGGTGTGGTGTATGGATATTTAAATAAATCAAAAGATGGAGTAGTTGAAGTATCTAATCAAATTTTAAGAGAATATATTTATAATTATATGGTTTCAAGAGCTGATAATTATAAAATGTCAGGATATAATTTTAAGAGTAATTTTATTACTGAAGATAATGGACTTGATATGAGAAAAGTACTTTTAAAATTCCAGCAATTCACCTGATAGCTAGTGTTTCTAATATTCCTAAGCAAGTGAGGAATAAAGAACCACACGCTCCTAGATAACTGCGACTAAGCATTCAAGACAAGCTTGAATTGAGTCTACGTTTATGAAGGAAAATTACAGCACAAGAGATACTGAATTTTTAGAAAGACATGGAGTTTTATTATTCTTAGCATTTATAAAACCAATTATAAATGGAATTGGATTTGACTATAAAGAAGTGCAAATATCAGAAGAGAGAAGACTTGATATTGTAATATCTTATAATCAGCATAAATATGTTCTTGAAACAAAAATTTGGCATGGAGAAATAGCTCATCAAAAAGGACTTAAACAACTAGAAAATTACTTGGAAATACAAAATCTTGATGAAGGATATCTTTTGATATTTAACTTTAATAAAGGGAAAGAGTATAGGGATGAAGAATATAAACTAGAGAGCAAAAAAATTTATGAGGTTATGGTTTGAAGGAGAAGTTAAAAATAAATAGTATAAAAACCCGTAGAGTAAAAATACTTTATGGGTCTATTTAAATTTCATTTGATGAACTCATATTTAAAAACCTCTTACTTTTAACATTGGATTAGTTAAGTCTTTTACTATTTTTAAAGGTTTATCTTCTCTATTACAAATAGCGAATCCTTTTTCTAATAAATGTTCAATTCAGTAACTGTACCTAAAGAATATTCTTCTTCAAAATTATATTTCAATAGTTGTTTTTCCTTAATTGAGTCAGTTTTAGTATAATCATTTATAAATTTAAGGTAGAGTTCTCTACTTGTTTTTTCTGCTTTAATTATTGAAAATATTATTTTAGTAATTGTTGATTTTCCTATATTGTTATGTCCTGCGATAGAAGTACTTTTGTCTATAAAAATTTCTGCTGTTCCTATATTTCCTATATTTTTTATTGATAATTTTGCAAGAGCATTTATTTCAGTGTTTAATTGCATATTATTCAAGCAAAATACCTCCTTATTTTTCTTAATTACATTGTATCATATAGTTTTCTTAGTTATAAGATAATAACTAGGTTTAACTTGATTTCATTTTTAGAGCTGATTAATGGTTATAGAGTAGATACAAAAACTTTTACAAAAATAAGAGAATGATAATTTATCACTCTCTAAAATTCCTCTATCTTAATTTTCCCTTTTTCTTTGTACTCTCCTTTTTTACAGTTTCTCTTTTCTCAATAAACCCCTCTATCTTAAAGGGTGCTATAATCATGATAATTCCAATTAGTAAAATAAATGTATACTCCCAAAACATTTCAATTGAATCATAATATTCTGCTCTTGCTATCATAAATTTTTGTGGATTTTTAGTATCTGTATAAATTAAAACTTCCTCACCTATCATTAAGTGGTTTCCATCAAACTTTATTTTATAATCTTCATATATCTCTGTTCCCACTTGATACTTAAGTATAGGATAATAATGAGTGCCACCTTTTCCATTTGTAACTTTATAATCAACTACCTTTGCTATAGTATAATTTCCTTGATTATAAATTTTTTTTGTAGAATACATATCTATAAAATCAAATAAAACAGCTACATACCACATACAAATGCATAAACCTAAAGCAATTAAACTAAAAAATAAAAGTGTTTTTAAATGAGTACTAATTTCCTCTATTTTTTTCATAATCTCACCTCATTATATAATTTTATAATCAATATTAAAACTTGATATTAAAATATCATTAACTTAGTATTGCTAACTAAATATTTCCCTTTAACCTTGGGATATAACTTATTATAGGTCTTATCTTTGAGCCTATTTTTGATAAAATAAAAATTTTTAGAGGTTAAAAACTAATATGTTTTTTAGGTTAAATAATTAGTATATTCTGTGTCTTAATTGCCATAATTAACAATTAAAATTAGTTTATAAATTAATTTTAAGGGGTGATAACTTTGAAAAAATACTTTTCTTCATTAATTAAATTAAATGAGCTTTTAATTGTTTTTTTTTGGGGATCATTCGTGAATAATTTAAATTTACATTTCAAATTATCTATAAAAATTTTAAATAGGAAAGGTGATGAAACATGAGTACTTTATTTGCGTTTTATAATTATAAGAATAAAAAATATACTAAAACATTATTCTTTTTACTTTGTATTTTTATAGTAACTACAATTAATACACTTGCAGTTAATGAGTTAGTACCTAAAGTATTGATGAGTCTTGCATCTTTATGTATGATAGGAGCTTTCTTTATTACATTTAGAAGCTTTTGGAAAGAATTTAAAAAAAGTATATTAGTAAGTAAAATTAAATAATCAAAATTACAAAGACTGCATTAGGATAAAAACTAGTGCAGTTTTTGTTATTCAAATTCAAATTATATTTATTTAAGTATAAAGTAATTAAAATATATTCAGGTAAATGTTATAATTAAAGTAGCAAAAGAGAATACTTATAACAAATGATAAGAGCAAATGAGGTAAGAAATATGAGAAAAATAAAACCACTTAATGATTTTGTATTTAAGAAGGTGTTTGGTGAAAAAGGTAATGAAGATATATTACTTTCTTTTATTAATGCAGTTCTTAAAAGAACAAAGAAAGATTCAATAGTAGAAATCGAGATAATTGATAATAAAGAGCTAACAAGAGAACTTATAGAGGATAGAACTGGTATAATAGATGTAAGAGCAAAAACTTTTAATGACGAGCATATAGATATAGAAGTACAACTTACAGATCAAGGAAATATGGATAAAAGAACTTTATTCTATTGGGGAAAGATGTACCTTGAAAATATTAAAAAAGGTGAGGACTTTAAAAGTTTAGAGAAAGTAATAACTATAAATATTTTAGATTTTGAATTTCTAGGAACAGAAAGCTATCAATCATCATTCCATCTATGGGAGGACATTGAAAAAGATTATATGCTAACAGATGTTGTAGAAATACATTTCTTAGAACTTCCTAAGTTTAGAAAAAAAGATGATAAGAACTATAAAGATAGTTCGATTGAAAGATGGCTTGCATTTCTTGAGAAGGATATACCAGAAACTACATTAAAGGAGTTGATAGAATTGGAACCAGCAATAGAAAAAGCTGAAAACAAACTTGAATACTTAAGTGGTGATG